>CP075368.1:1266694-2533388 GCA_019454185.1 Phycisphaeraceae bacterium | reverse complement strand
GAGGCACCATGTGAGCAGGCGCGCGTATGCGGGAATCAGCCGCTCGTGGAGGAACGCTTCGCGGGCGCGGTCGAAGCCGGATTCGAGGCGGCCGACCAGCGTCTGGCGGCCGCTCCTGGCGGCTCTGTCTTGTGCGCGGAGCGCGTGCGACATGTGCCTCGGGAGGATGAAGAGCGATTCCAGGAGCGACACCGCCAGCGCGCAGGCGGCGACCATCGGGAGCTGTGAGAGCAGCTCGCCGGTCTGGCCGTCGAGGAACGTGAGGGGTAGGAAAGCACAGATCGTCGTAAGGACCGTGCCGACGACCGGCCATGCGACCTGTTCCGCTCCGGCGATCGCGGCTTCGTCGGGCGCGGCTCCTGCCTCGTGCTTGGCGGTGATGTTCTCTGCAACGACGATCGCGTCGTCCACGAGCAGGCCGACCACGATGATCAATCCGAACATCGACAGCAGGTTGAGCGAGATCCCGGCGAATCGCATGACGGCGAGCGTTCCGATGATCGAGATCGCCATGCCGCCCGTGACCCAGAGCGAGACACGCAGGTTGAGGAAAAGCATCAGCGTGAGAAAGACCAGACACCCGCCCGTGATCGCGTTGCGTGTCAGGAGATCGAGACGGCCGACGATGAACCGTGCGAGGTCTGTCGTGAGAGCCACATCGCCGGGAAGCGGCGTGCGAATCGCACGGGAGGAGCCGAGTTCCCACGCGCGCTGGCGGTCCGAGACGGGATCGGTCGAGCCGGGCCGACGGAGGAGCATGCGGAAGGACTCGCCGCGTGTGGCCTCGAACGGATCGCCCCGCAGTCCCGCGGCGTAGGCCTTGACGATCTCCGCGAGGCGAACGGCGTCCTGGCGGCCGATCTTGAGGATGGTGACGGACACCGAGGGCTTGCCGTTCAGTCGCTCGGCGAGATCGACATCGGCGAAGCCCTCCGTCACGGTCGCGATGTCGCCGAGCCGCAGCACGAAGCCCCCGTCGGTCGCTTTGATCGGGATCTCTCGGACGGCGTCGGCGCGTTCCTCCGCTCCGAGGGTCCGCACGGCGATGGTGGTGGTGCTCGAACGGACGGAGCCGCCGGGGAGTTCGAGCATCGACTGACGGACGCGATCGGCGACCTGCGCGATGGAGAGGTCGTGGCGGACGAGTTCGGTGGGCTCGACCTCGACGCGGATCTCGTTGGTTCGGATGCCTGAGATCAGCACGTCGCCCATGCGCGGAAGGGAGCGAAGGTCGTCTCTGACTTCAAGGATCGCGTGCTTCAGTTCTGCTTCGGGCGCGTCGCCGAAAATCGAGAGAACGATCACGGGCAGATTCGGCTCGAGCTCTCGCACGGTGATGCGTTCGGCCTCGGCGGGGAAGTCCTGCAGAGCGTCGATCTCCCGCTTGACTTCCGCCACGGCTTCTTTGACTCGGACGCGATCCTCGAACTCGACCACGACCGACGCGCCGCCCTCGACGACGGTGCTGGTGATCTCTTTCACGTTGTCGAGTGACGTCAGCGCGTCCTCGATCTTCTTGGCGATGGAGTTCTCGACCTCGTCCGGCGATGCGCCCGGATACGGGGCAGAGACCTGGACACGGTTCGGGCGGGTCTCGGGGAAGAACTCGCGCGTGAGCTGGGATCCGAAGATGATGCCCGCCGCGATCACGGCCCACATCACGAGATCTGCCACGACGGGTCTCTTCACGCCGAACGAGGAGAGACTCACGATCCACCCCCGGTATGGCTGGGCGAGCCGCGCACTGCGTGAGGGGTGTTCCGATCAGGCGAGGCTGGATCGCGAGCGGCAGAATCTGAGGTGTCTCGGCCCTGCGCGGTGCGCACGCGAGTTCCGGGTGTGATCGCGTCGAGGTTAGACACAATCACAATGTCGCCGGGCGCGACCTCGCCCTCTACGACGGACCACTGGGTCTCAAGCGGGTCGAGGGCGGGGAAGGACGCGTCGAGGTGGTACAGCGTGCGTATCTCGCGAGAGCGTGCCCGCATGATGCCGGGTGTCTCCGCGTCTTCGATCGCGACCATCACGCGATCGCCGTCGATGGCTCGGCGCGGCACTACAAGGCGACGCGACCGGATTCCTGACTGCACACGCGACACGAGAAACTGGCCGGGACGGAGGAGCTGGGTCGTGTCGCCCGATGTGTCCTGCTCGATCTCGGCGTAGAGCGTGATCGTGCGGCTCAGCGCGTCCGCCTCTGGAGAGATCCGCGCGATACGACCCTGCCACGTGGGTGATGAGGGAGAGTCGGATGCCGCTTCGACCTTGTCGCCGACACGCAAGTCGGATGCCGCGGACATGGGGGCAAGCAGAGGGGCTTCGATGACGCTCAGATCCACGACGCGCGCCACGCTCTGGCCGGCGGAGACATACTCGCCCGGGCGTGGATCGACGCGTTGGAGCACGCCCGCGATCGGGCTGCGGATCTGTGTTCGTTCGAGCTCGCGACGAGCGATGCCGAGCGCCGCCTCCTGGTCGAGCAATTGAGACCTCAAGGACGCACGCTGGAAGGGCACATCGTCGAGCTGCTGGGCGATTGCCGCGGCCTCGCGCTCGAGGCGCCGGGCGACCAGCAGGCGGGCGTCGATCTCCGCGGCGTTGGCGGCGTCCCTGGCTCGCGCGTCGAGGTAGCGTGCCAGTTCCGCCTGGACGATCTCGATCTCGTTCTCGATCACGCGCGACTGCTCAACCCAACGACGCTCGCTGGAGTCCAGGCCGTCGATCTGAGCTCGCAGCGCGGCCACGCGTGCTTCCGCAGACGCGACTCGTTTCTCGAAATCTCCTCGTTCCAGCGAGAGAATGGTTGCACCGGCTTCGATCGGCATGCCGGGTTCGATGGATTTGTCACGCCCGACAACCTGCGCGCTGACTTCGGCACTGATCTCGGCAACACGCATCGCCTTTGCTGTGCCGTAGCCCACCCAGACGCGTGGCGCCTCAACCTCGGCCAGCGTCACGGTCCGCACGGTGAGGACGGGGGGCTCGCGATCCAATCTGGCTGGACGGGGCTTTGTCGCGACCAGCACGCCGAAGAGCGCGATGGCGCACACGATCGCGCCCAGCGCCACGAATAATCGAAACCAGATGCTTCCGCGTCCCGTGGACGCACGCCCGGCCATACACCCTCGCAGTCCCCTGTGCCGCGTATCCACGCGCCAGTCGGGTCACAAGGGTACGCCATCGGAAACGAGACACGGTGGTCGGTGGCTGAGGTGTTCACCCCGAAGATGTGCGGGAACGAATCGATGGGGAAGGAAGAGGGTGTTCAATGCCCCCCGCCGCTCCGCCTTCCCATCATCGAGACAATCACCGCGAGCAGGATGAGGCCCATCGCGATGTAGTCGTGCATGCGCGGCTTCTCGCGGAGCACGAGGAGCGTGAAGGCGGTGAAGACGATCAATGTGATCGCTTCCTGGATGATCTTGAGTTGCGGTGCCGTGAACGCGCCGCCGTTGGAGACATGCCCCATGCGATTGGCGGGAACCTGAAGGCAGTACTCAAAGAGGGCGATCCCCCACGAGAAGCCGATCGCCACCAGGAGCGGCCACGTCTTGACCTTGAGGTGGTAGTACCACGCATAGGTCATAAAGACGTTGGAGCCGATCAGGAGCAGCACGGGGACGAGCCAGCGCGAGACCGGCGACGTGAGGAGTGTCTGGATCATGCGGAGTCAAGCGTATCTGATCGACCACGCGCTCGGCGCGCCGATTGCATCAGAGGGAGGGGACTGCCGGGGAGCGACGGGTGGGTGGGGGGCTCATGGAGCGAGGTAGTGCAGCGTTCTCAAGGCCTCGCGTCTTTGCTGTGGGGACCAAGACCTGTGCTCGACGATGCTGCCGCCGAACCAGAGCATCGGGGAGCAACGCACGTCCATGCCGATGCCGTCGATTCCAGAGCCGTCGTCGAACCGGATCTGCCTGACGGGGCGTGTGAGCGCGGGTGTGTTCTGGGTGTTTGGAGCAAGGGCCATGTCGCGGGCGGGCATGCCGCATCCGGCAACGGTGATGCCGAGGGGAGCGTCCGGGCTGATCTGCGAGACCGAGACCTGCAGCGACGATCCGCGAGTCCAGACCATTTCGTTGAGTGTGTAGGTGGCGACGATGTGGTTATCGCGGATGATCCGTGCTTCGAGTGTGTGGTTGACGGAATCGGCAACAAAGACGAGTCGTTCTCTGTCCGAGCACCAGAGCGAGAAGAGCGGCCAGATCAGACCTTCTCTGCTCAGGAGGGCGAGGTCCCAGCCATCGTCGGGCAAACGCCCCGCGATCGTGACGGTCCATCTTTCCGCGAGATCGAAGCCGGAGATCCATGCACGCTCGTCGGGCATGGCCGTGCCCATTCCATCCAGAGACGTGTCGGGGCCTGCGGGGTATCCGGCGTAGCCGCGCCCCTCGGCGAAGGCATCGAGAGCCAGATAGAAGGATTGTGCCGTACCGACTCCGCTGCCGGATCTGATTCTGAGCACTGGCGTCTGGCCGGCGGGGATCGGCAACTCGCCCACGATGGTGGTCGCCTGCCACTCTTGCTCCACGACGCTGTTCAGTGTGCGGATGTAGAGGGGCGGGCTCGCGTTCGGCTTCAGCTCGAAACGGGTTGTGGTGGATCGATCGCTCTGGATGCCCATGGTCCAGAAGCGCATCGCGACCCGCTGCACGCCGACCGTCTGCCCGAACGTGGCGCTGCCGATGAGCGAGATGTCACCGATGCGGGTGTCGGTCGTCCCGGCGATGCCGGTCGCCTTCCAGACCGGGCCGACGCAGGGCGGCTGAGGATCGATGGCCACACCCTCGTCCATCCACAGCCCTTCGGCGTTCCGAGTCAGTGCGACAAGCGTCCCGCCGCCACCGCTTGTGTGTGTCGGCGATTGCCTGAGCCGCTGCATCATGCCGGACGAGACATCGAGCGGCGCGGCGGTGTGCATTCGCGGGAGTGTGGCGCGGCGCAGGCGCGTGCCGGAGGACAACTCTCCATCGATGTAGACGTGATCCCCGTGGATCGACGCGGTCCAGGATGTTGTCGCGCCCGGGGCGAGCATGTGTGCCCAGCGCAGCCCATCTTCGGAATAGAGGAGGCGCCTGGCGTGGGGCGGGAAGAGGGTGCTGTTCTGCTGTGGGTCGTATGTCGCGCAATATGGCCCGCGGACTTCCGGGCGTGGCGAACGGATCATGAAGACCTGCGAGGTGATGCCGTTGGACCATGTTCCGCCGAAGAGACGCATGTGCCGCGGCGAGTCGCCGGTTGGATCCATGAGCATGATCTGCTCATCCGCGAGATCGCTTCCGAGTATGACCAAGCCCGTCGCACCGAGCGGCGCGCACCCGACAAACTGGTTCCCCGGGGTTCCCTCGGAGCCGTGGAAACTCTCCTGGCTCTCCCACGGGCTCACGGTTCCTGTCAGCGACGAGGGAGTGAGTCTGACGACACGGTTGAGGGCCTGCCCATCGCCGATCGACACGATCGCGATCGGGCCATCTGGTCCGGGCACGACCGCTGCGGCGTGGGCGTGCTGCCCAGTGATCGGGGCGGGTGTCTGGTAGATGCGTGTGCCGGTGTCGAGCGTCCAGAGATCGTCCGCCGACTGTCGGGTGGCGCGGAGGAAGTATGCGGCACCCCCTTCGCAGAAGGGCTTGAACCGATAATCGGTCGCGATGAACCACGCTTCGGTGGGTCGGGATTCGGGGCCGCTCGGGCACCAGTTCTGCATCGACCATGCGCGGACTCGGGCGAGCCCGTGCTGGCTCGGCTCGTCCTCGTAGAGGAGCGTCCACGTTGCGCCTCTGTCCTGTGAGACAACGATCGCGGTCGAAGCGACGGGCCAGACGCCGATCGTGAAATCCTGGTAGACCGAGACGCTGCAGACCAGCACGATGAGCCCGTGGCACACGGCCCCCGATTTCGGCTCATACCGCTTCAGCGGCGATGCGCCGCCGAGGATATCGATCGGCCAGACGCTCGCCAGATTCGTGCGGGTTCGACCGACGCCCGTCTGCTCGGCGAGCAGCAGATCGTCATTCGCGCACCAGAAGACATCGACGACCTGCTGCGAGGAGTCCCGCACGACCAGCATCGGGGTGACACCATCGGCATCGACGCCGCTCGCGAGGATGATCGTCGAGGTGCTGGTCTGGCGGACGTTCTCGACGCGGACATCCGACGCGATGGTGATCGGCGGTGCAAAGCGTGGCTGGTGCGGCGCGATGGGCGAGCCATCCGCCGCGACGCTCGGCACGCCCCGAGTGAATCCGAACTCGAGTCCGGGCGCGAGTTCGACGCCGGCATCGAATCTGAAGGTGCGTTCCCGCGCCTCCGCACCGACCGCATAGGACTGATTGACGCCCGATGATTTCGACACCACCGGGACCGGCTGGGCAGAAGCGAGCGTCCAGCAGACAAGTCCGAGAGGCGCGCACGAGCAAACGACGCGCAAGACACGCACCGCGAGCATTGAGCAGCACTCCAAGGCGGTTGTGTCTCATCCCCACGACGGACCGCAACCACGGTTTGAGTGTACTGAAACGCATCCACGCACACAACTGATGCGCCTCGGTTTGCGCAGTTCAATAAGGCATCATCTGGCCTGGCATGGCCGGTGTGAAGGGGCCGGAAACGTCGGCGGATCAGTTCTCGGGCACGTCCGGGGAGGTGACGATCTGGCGGAATCGCTGACGCAGCCGATTGGTGATGGGGCCTTCGCCCTGGGAGATTCGGGTCGTCTTGGTGATCGCCTTGCCGTCGTGCTGGTCGACCTGAGTGACCGAGATGATCTCGGCGGCGGACCCTGTGAGGAAAATCTCATCGGCCTTCAGGAGTTCATCGAGTTTGAAGGACTTCTCAATGACCTTCATGCCGCAGTCCGGAGCAAGACGCTCCATGACGAATCTGCGGGTGATTCCCTCGAGGAGTCCGACGCCTGAGGGAGGCGTGAAGATCTCACCGTTCTTGATGATGAAGATGTTGTCGCCCGAGCCCTCGGTGACATCGCCGTTGAGGTTCAGCATGATCACCTCGTGGCAGCCATAGTCGATGGCCTCGCACTTGGCGAGGATGTTGTTCAGATAGTTGAGACTCTTGATCCGCGGATCGAGGCACTCAACCGGCGTCTTCGGGCGGTTGGCGACGACAACGCGCATTCCCTCGTCGTACATCTGCGAGGGGAAGAGGGAGATCTGGTCGGCGATGCAGATGATCCCGGGGACTGGGCACCGCCTCGGGTCGAGCCCGAGCGTGCCGACGCCCCTGGTGACGATCAGGCGGATGTACCCGTCCACGATCCCGTTTGCCTCGATGCACTTCCGCATGATCGAGACCATCTCGTCCTTCGAAACGGGGATTGTCATGCGGATGTCGGAAGCGCACTTCCAGAGGCGTTCGATGTGCTGCTTGCAGAGGAAGATCCTGCCCTGATAGACCCTGATCCCCTCGAAGATGCCGTCGCCGTACAGCAGTCCGTGGTCGTACACGTTCACCATGGCCTGGCTCTTGGGCTTCAACTCGCCGTTCACCCAGATCAAAGGGCGGTCAGTAGATGGCACGGCTGATGCTCCTGTGGCTGGGCGTGTGGAAACGGTCGTCATCGATGCTGCTCCTTCCGTGCCGCGAGGATCTGTCCAGTTGCGAATCGGCTCATGCCGAGTGCCCGGATCGGGGTGGGAAAGGCCACCTCCCTATCGGTGCCAATCCTATTCGCGAGACCGTAAAAGGACGCACCCACGAGTCAAAATGTTCGCACCGATCTGTTTCCGTTCACCGACCGTACTTCTGCGGGCCAGCCGCTCAGGCGCGGAGTTCCGCGTTGAGTTCAGACTTTGCCTCCGCGATGACGCGTGCGACCTGCGGATCGACCTCTTCATGGCGAAGTGTCCGGTCGGCGGCTCGGAATCGCATGCGGAGCGTCACGCTCTTCTTCCCCTTGCCGGCCTGCTCGCCCCGGTAGACACCGACGAATCGCGACGACTCCAGGAGCGCCATCTCGCGTTCCTTGCCGATGCGTGCGAGCAACGCCTCGAACCTTGCCCATGGGACGTTCTCGGCGACGACCAGCGAGAGATCGCGCTCGATGGAAGGGAAGGCGGGGAGCGGCTCGATCGCGCTGCCGCCGGGATATGCCGCGAGGAGGGGCTCGATCTCCAGTTCGGCGCAGGCGACAGGGTGCTCGAGTTCGAAGAGGTCGAGCGTCTGCTTCGACATGAGACCAAGTGTGCCGATGGCTCGGCGGCCCTTCTCGGTCTCCATCCAGACCGTTCCGGACGCGCCGGATTCCCAAGCGGGGATCCCCGTCTCCTTCGGCTCTATCGACACGCGGGCACGCGGCCCGGCCATCGCCAGCACCACCGCTTCGACCGCGCCGCGTGCCAGGCGCACCGCGGTCTGTCGGTCGTCGTGTGTCGCTCGCTTCCCGGAAAGGGGCGCGTCGAGCAGCATCCCGAGGCGTCGCGCTTCCAGAGAGTCGCCCTTCGAATCCTGACCGAATGTTGCCGAGATCTCGAAGAGCCGCACGCCTCCCGGCTGCTCCACCTGGGCCATTCGGTTCGAGCGCCGGCAGAGCAGCAGGCCCGGCAGCACGCTCGGCCTCAGTGTGCCATCCGCGCCGCGACGCTCATCATCGACTTTCACAAGACCGACGCCCGGCCCCGCGAATGGTGCGGCCTGAGCCGGAGTCACGAACGTGAACGTGACGGCCTCGTAAAACCCCATGCCCGTCAGCACGCCCGTCAACTCGCGGGCGGCACGCTCGGTCGGTTGCGGCGGGCGGATCGCGATCGGCAGACGCTCGGAGACTTCGATGGTGTCCAGGCCGCGGATCCTCGCGACCTCTTCGATCAGATCGATCTCACGCTCAAGATCGATGCGCCACGCGGGGATCTCGCAGGCCAGTGTGTCCTCGTCGCGCTGTGAGACATCGATGTCGAGCCGCCGGAGCATGGCGATGATGTCTCCGGCGGGGATCGCTTGCCCGATGATCGCGGCACACCGCGACGGGCGCAGCTCGACGATCTGCGGCTTGGGAACGGGCTTGCCCTCGCTCAGGATCCCCTCGGCGAGCTCGCCGCCCGCGACCTGCACGATGAGTTCCGCGGCCCGGCGCGCGGCATCGTCCAGGGTTGCGGGGTGGACGCCGCGCTCGAACCTGTATCCCGCGTCGGTGCGGATGCCCAGGCGCCGAGCGGCCCTGCGGATCGTGGCCGGATCCCACGTAGCCATCTCAAGCACGACGTTGACGGTCGAGGCGGAGACCTCCGAGTCTGCGCCGCCGATGACGCCTGCAAGGGACTGGGCCCGGATTGTGTCGGCGACAACGAGATCGGTCTCGACCAGCGTGCGCTGCTTGCCGTCAAGGGTCTTGAGGGGCTCGCCCTTTCTCGCGTAGCGCACGCGAAGGGCGCGTCCCTCCAGCTTGTCGAGATCGAAGACGTGGCAGGGGTTGCCGAGTTCGAGCGTGATGAAGTTCGTGACATCGACGATGTTGCTGATCGAACGCTGCCCGACCGCTTCGAGCGCGTCTCTGATCCATGCCGGGCTCGGTCCGACCTTGACGTTGCGGACGACCTGCGCGGTGAATCTCGGGCAGGCATCGGGCGTCTCGTTGGTCAGCGTCAGGACATCGCCGACGCGCCCCGCTCGCTTCGGCGGGGGGGCACTGGGCATGACGAGCGTGCGCCCGGTCTTGGCGGCGATCTCCCGCGCCACGCCCAGGTGGGACAGGCAATCCCCCCGGTTTGATGTCACCTCGACATCCATCAGCCAGTCCCCAGGCCCCTTCTCGACCGATGATTCGAGCGGGAATCCGACGTGCGTCAGGATCTCCTCGGCCTCGGGCGCGGTGACGGGCTCGGAGAGGTAGCGGTTCAGCCACTGGAGGGAGATATTCATGGGCACAAAGCGTAGTCGTCGCGGCAGGCGGCGCGCGATCCGTCCGAACCTCGACCGCTCTAGACTTTGACATGCTCCCCATCCCGCGGCTTGTGCCCGTGATCTGCGTTCTTCTCGCCAGCGTGCTGCTCGCCGGGTGTGCATCCCAGACGAAGCCCACACACGTGCCGGTTCGGGGTACGGACTATCCGACGGACTTTGCGCTTTCGGTGACGGTCATGACGCCTGGTCGCGAGACGGACGAGCGCGGACGTGATCTTGCATTCGGTAAGGATCTTGCAGAGCGCCCCGCTCGCTACATCGTGGAGCCGGACGGGCTGTTCCGGTCCGCCGTCGGGGCCGGCGCAACGACACGCGTCTATCCCCCTCGGACCAAGTACCTGACGGATCTCCAGATGGCGGATCTCTGGCGTCGGCTCTCGTGGATCCGTCCCGAGCTGCAGATCGGCGACCCTGGTGAGGACACCGTGATCCGCACGAGTTCCACGTCGGCGATCATCCATATCTCGGCCGATGGACGCCGGACCACGCGCGTCGTGAATCTTGAGGAAGATGAGTGGGCCAAGTCGCTCGTGCGCACACTCGGCGAGCACGCGTGGCTCTCGACCGGCTGGTCTTGGTGAAGCCCATCGCAGAATCTACCGAGCGACACGCCATGTCCAGCACCGAAGCTGCGAAACCGAACCAGGACGTGATCGTCGGCATCGATCTCGGCACGACGAACTCCCTCGTCGCGATCGCCGATGAGCGAGGTCCTCGGGTGCTTGTTCCGCCGGGTGAGCGGGCGATTCTGCCGAGTGCTGTGCGCTACGAGGGCTCGGCCGACAAGCCGACGACGGTGGTGGGGGACGATGCGAAGGATCGAGCCGTTGAGTTTCCGAGCACCACGATCACGAGTGTGAAGCGGCTCATGGGCAGGTCGATCGCCGACGCCGCGCCGGACTTGGCGTATCTCCCTTACACGGTCGTCGAGGGTGAGCACGCGACCGCCCGCGTGCTGCTTCCGTTGGCTGGAGGCAGCAGGGTGGTCTCTCCCCAGGAAGTCTCGGGTGCGGTGCTCGGTGCGCTCAAGCGTCGCGCGGAGGCCGTCCTCGGGCACGCTGTTTCCAGGGCTGTCGTGACTGTGCCTGCGTACTTCGACGATGCCCAGCGCCAGGCGACACGCGACGCGGGCCGTTTGGCGGGGCTCGAGGTTGTTCGCATCGTGAACGAACCGACCGCCGCGGCACTTGCCTACGGCATCGGCCTCGATCGGGACGCCTCCCGCAATCGCAAGCAGGACTCTGTTGTCGCCGTGTTCGATCTCGGTGGCGGCACCTTTGACGTCTCCATCCTCCGTCTCACGCCGGCGCAGGTCGAGGGCGAGACGTCCTTCTTCCAGGTCATCTCGACCGCCGGCGACACCCGCCTCGGCGGGGACGACATCGACCACGCGCTCGTCGCGCTCTTCACGCGCGAGCTGAGGGAGCGTGGCTGGTTGGACCGAGGCGCCGACCCTTCGCCCGAAGTCAGGCGCGCGCTCAAGCAGTTTGCCGAGGAGATCAAGCACCGGCTCAGTGCGCAGGAGGAGGCCCGCATCCGCATCGACGTGGGCGACGGGTCTGGATCGCGGATCTACGAGCGGAGACTCACACGCGCCGAGCTGGAGGCGATGTCCGGCGGGCTCATCGATCGCGCGATGCGTGCGTGCGTGACCGCCCTTCGCGACGCGTCGAGGGAGCTGGGCGCGCGGACGCCGGAGGACGCGCGGCGGATGATCGACGCCGTCGTGCTCGTCGGCGGCGCAACACGGATGCCGCTCGTTCGCAGAAGAGTTGCCGAGTTCTTCGGGCTCGAGCCGTACACCGCAATCGACCCGGATCAGGTTGTCGCGCTGGGAGCGGCGGTGCAGGCCTCGCTGCTCTCGGGCGCATCCCGGGGGTCCCTCCTGCTCGATGTCGTCCCACTTTCGCTGGGGATCGAGACCGTCGGCGGCGCGGTGGCGAAGCTCGTCATGCGGAACGCGCCCGTCCCCGCCCGAGCGGTCGAGATGT
The DNA here is from genome assembly GCA_019454185.1 of Phycisphaeraceae bacterium. Taxonomy (NCBI): domain Bacteria; kingdom Pseudomonadati; phylum Planctomycetota; class Phycisphaerae; order Phycisphaerales; family Phycisphaeraceae; species Phycisphaeraceae bacterium. The sequence goes on along the minus strand of CP075368.1, from coordinate 2,521,485 downwards.
TCTCCACGAGCGTTGACGGACAGACTTCGATCAAACTCGCTGTGTATCAGGGCGAGAGGGAGATGGCCTCGGACTGCCGGTTGCTTGGTGAGTTCCACCTCGGCGGGCTTGCGCCGATGCCCGCGGGAATCCCGCAGGTCGAGGTCGAGTTCCTGGTCGACGCGAACGGCGTGCTCCGCGTGGGCGCGATGGAGCGCAGGACCGGCCGCCGCGCCTCGATCCAGGTCATCCCCAACCACGGCCTCACGCGTGAAGAGGTGGATCGCATGGAGCGTGAGTCCATCGCGCACGCGCGCGAGGACATGACGCGCCATCGCGTGACAGACCTTATCGTGAACGCCCGATTGGATATCAGGTGGATCGAGGATCGTCTCGCTCGTCTTGGGGAGCGCATCGAGCCCGGGTATCGCGATGAGCTCCGAGGGCATGTCTCCAGACTCCGCGATCTGGTCGAGCGTGCCGCGAGCGATTGGCAGTCGGTGAATCCCGACGAGATCCATCGTGCCAAGGAGACGCTCGATCGATCGAGCGTGCGCCTGCAGGAGCTCTCGATCGTTGAGTCTCTGCGCGGCCATGAGACATGAGATTCTCGGACCTCTGATCGCGATTCTGCCCTGATGACGCCGCTTTTCTTCCCGCGCCGAAAGCACACCTGCGAGCGGCCGATATCTCCGTGAGAGCGTCATTGTCTCGCATCAGGGGAACGGCCATGTTTCACACACGTCTTCGCGGCCTTGTCTTGCTGGTCCTTGTGTCGATGGTCGGCCTCTCGGCGCGTGCAACCGACTACTTCGTCTCGACAGCGGGCAAGGACACGAACAGCGGCACGAGCGTTGCCGCGCCGTTCAAGACAATCACAAAGGCGCTCTCGCTCGCCGGCGCTGGCGACACGATCTACATCCGTCCCGGCACGTACCAGGCGGCCCATGTCGTGTCGCGATCCGGCGCGCCCGGGAAGCCGCTCCGCATCGTCGGCGACATCGCCGGAGAGGTGTTCGGTACCAAGGGCACGGTCATCATCAGGAACCCACCCGGCACCGCCTTGACGATCAAGGGGATGGACCATGTCGAGATCTCGAACGTTCGGGTCGCAAGAGCGAAGGTCGGCATCGAGTGGACGAAGTCGAGTGGTGGCAAGCTGGTTGCCTGCGACCTTGCCAACGCGACATCAACCAATCTCGTCGCTGCCGCTTCAGAGATCGAGATCAGAGACTCCATCGTTCGAGGTTCGAAGGGCGTCGGCATCAGCGCGGAGACCGGCACGGAGCTGCGCGTCGTGAACACGCGGATCTACGGCAACCATGACGACGGCATCGCGGCCGAGGCGGGCTCGGACGTGGAGTGCTGGAACTGCGAGGTCTACTCCAACAGGAAGGACGGGATCGACACGCGGGGGGGCAAGGTTGTGGTTGTGAACTCTCTGCTGCGAAACAACACGGGCGCGGGCCTCGCGGCATCGAAGGGGTCAGATGCCGAGCTCACGGTCTGGCACTGCACCATCGCACGGAACAAGGGCGACGGCGTGAGCGCCGACGCCGGCGTCACCCGGATCTACAACACGATCCTCGCGCACAACACAGGGTTCGGATTCGATCTCAGCGGCGCGAAGGCGGAGACCGACTTCAATCTCTACTTCTCAAACCTGGCCGGGAACAAGCGCGGCCTTGCTCTGGCGAAGAACGAAACAACCGCTGACCCGCTCTTCCTGTCCTCGTCTGTCTACTCCTTGAAGGCAGGGTCACCTGCTATCAACAAAGGTCAGAATCCTGAGCCGAGTGTGACGGACGATCTTGCGGGTTCGGTCCGGCCCGAGGGTGGTCGCTACGACATCGGTGCGTATGAGGGTGTCGCCTCGCTGCTCTTCACGGATGTCACCTCCGATGTCGGCTTCGGCGTGCCGGCCTCATCCGACTCGCTCGATGGCGGCGGAATGACGTGGCTCGACGTGGATGGGGATGGAGACCTCGACTGCATCATCACCGGATCCCGCGCCAAACTTCTCATCAACAAGGGGGGCAAGTTTGTCGCGCAGTCGATCGGCATCGCGACTCGTCAGGCCGCCATCGGCGACTACGACGGTGATGGTCTTGCAGATCTGCTGAGCATCGGCACCCCCGACACCAACTCGGAAACACTCTTTCTGAACCAGAGCGGCTGGATGACGGAGTTCGGCGACGCGGGGATCGTTGATCCGAAGACGAACTTCGCCGCGGTTGCCTCCGACATCGACGGCGACGGTCGGCTCGACGCCCTCATTCTCGCCGGGACGAGTCTCTGGCACGCCGTTCGTGCGACGGGTTCTACACCCGCCTTCACGACTGCGGTCGGGCTCACGCTCCGAGGCGAGACGCTCGGGTACGTCGCATCGGCCGACATCAACAACGACGGCTTCCTCGACCTCTTCAACGCGGGTTCCGGCAGGGTCTTCCTGTCGAGTGAAGCCGGTGCGCACAAGTCGATCATCACGCTCGGCACGGATGCGACCTCACGCGCGCCCGTCGGGGCAACATGGGGTGACTTTGACAACGACGGCGACTTCGATCTCTACGTTGCGGGATCGGCCAAGACGGTCGGCCGTCTCTACGAGGCCGACGGCCTCACCTTTGAAGAGATCGCCGAGGAGATCGGACTGGATAATCCTGAAGAGGTTGCGATGCGAGGGTGCGCCTGGGGCGACTTCGACAACGATGGCGATGTCGATCTCTATGTCTGCACTGCCTCAGGGGGCAATCTCCTCTTCCGCAACGATGCCGGAACGTTCGTGCTGGTCTGGATCGGCGCTGAGGCCCCGGGCGACAACCTCGACTGCGCGTTTGTCGACTTCGACAACGACGGCGATCTCGACATCGCGATCACGCGTGCGAACGGAAGCTCGGTCCTGTTGAAGAACAACCTGGATGATGAGCGCGGGTTCCATGTGCGACTCGTCGGCGCGGGGCCTGGCGCGACGAACACCTCCGCCGTGGGCGTCGTCGTTGAGTTGTACGACGAATCGGGATCGCGCCTCATTGGCAAGCGGACGATCGGCGGAGCTCGCGGGCTGGGTGGCTCGGATCCTCACTGGGCACACTTCGGCGGCGTTGAGCCGAAATCAAACTACCTCGTGCGCGCCCACTTCCGCTCTGGCATCATCGAGGCCATCGCGATGCCGGGGGATGTCTCCAGCGAATTCGGCGGCGTCTCAGTGCCCCGCGTGCTCACAATCACGGAACCGTCGCCACGGGGGGGCTCGCTCAGGGTCGTCCGCTGGCGTGAGATCGGTACGCAGGAATAATGCCCACGCAAGAGCGTGCGCGGATCCCGCACGATTCATGCAGAGAATCAGCGGATCATCCCTCGACCAACGCCATAGCGACGCGCTCCGCGCCGTTTGCAGGTCCGAGTGTTGCGAGTGCGGCTCGCATCGTCGCACGCTTCGACGAGTCTCTGAGCAGCCCGACAATCGTCGCGCCGGCAGATTCCATGTTTGGCGTCGCGTCGATTCGATCTTGGACGACGATCGCCCCCCCGGATCGTTCGAGCACCCGAGCGTTGAGCCGCTGGTGCTGGTCTTTGTGGTATGGATACGGCATGAGCACGGAGGGCACGCGATTCGCCCACACCTCGGCGACACTTCCCGCGCCTGCGCGGCTCACGGTGAGATCCGCCGCGCCCCACACAACGCCCATCGTCGCGATGAACGATTCGACTCGTGCGGGAACGCAAGCTGTGCGATAGGCATCGCGAGTCTGTTCCACTTCGTCCTGCCCGGTCTGATGGAAGACCTGCCAGCCGCGCAGCGCATCCGGCTCCTTCGTCAGGATCTCTCCCATCAGGCGGTTGATCGATCGAGCCCCCTGGCTCGCGCCGGTCACGACAAGCGTCGGGAGGAGCGGGTCGAGCCCGAGAGCCGTGCGGCACGACTCCGCATCGCCGGGTGCGATCGCCTCCGATCGCACGATCGGTGGGATTTGTGTCCAGGGACGGCGTCCGTGCGCGATCGGATCTTCTACCTCGGCGCTCGTGAAGACCTCTGAGACCCTCCTTGAGATCCACCTGTTCGCAAGGCCGGGCGCCGCGTCCAGATTCAGCATTGTCACAGGCGAACGCTCTACCCGAGCGCCCCGGACAGCCGGTGCTGCGACGAACCCGCCGAGCGCGACAACGCGGACATCGCGCCCCTCGGCCCTCAGTGCGCGGATCGTCTCACGCGTCTGGCGAATCGTGCGACCCCAGCCCGCAGCGAACTTCGCGATCCCGCGCGGCGTGACCACAAACGGTGCGGCACTCGTGGGCTCAAAGCGAACCGGCTGCCCTCCGAGGCGCGCCTCGCCGAGGATCCTGCGGTCGATCGCGCGATCTGAGGATAGAAAGACGCACGCGGGCGCGGGCCGTCCAGCCGCGGCCTCAAGCTTGAAGACATGTTCGGCCACGGCCAGCCCCGGGAAGAGGTGCCCGCCCGTGCCGCCGCCGGCAAAGAGGTACGCGCGATGCTCGATGGTCATGCCGTCGCCGCCGATGGATATCCGTCGACATCGGGATCCTCTTGCCCGCGATTGATCGAGACAAGGAGCCCGAGCGAGAAGGCCGTGAGGATCCAGCCGGTGCCGCCCGACGAGACGAGTGGCAGCGCGATCCCCTTTGTCGGTCCGAGGCCGGTGACGACAAAGAGGTTGATGATCGCTTGCAGCCCGACGGTGGCCGTGACGGAGAGCGCGAGCAGCTTGAGCATCGGCTCACGCTCTTTTACGGCGATCGCCATGCCGGTCAGCGTGAGCACGATGAAGAGTCCGATGACGATTGCGGCACCGGCGATGCCGAGTTCCTCGCAGATGATCGCGAAGAGGAAGTCGGTCTGGTCCTCCGGCAGGTATCCGAACTTCTGGAGTCCATGGCCGAGTCCGCGTCCGAAGCCGCCGCCGCCGGCGACAGCCGTCATGGACTGGATCATGTGATACCCGGCGCCCTGCGGGTCTTCGTAGGGGTTGATGAAGGTCATGATGCGTTTGACGCGATAGGGGCTTGTGGCGATTGCCGCGAGCAGTCCCATGGCCGCGAGCGGCACCATGGTCATGAAGTGCCAGAGCTTCGCGCCGGCCGCGATCAGCACGAGGCAGGCGACAGCGCCGACCAGGACGCCCGTTCCGAGGTCTTCGATGATGATGAACCCGGCGACGAGGCCGGTGACGGCGAGGGCGGGCACCAGCCCGGTGATGAATGAGCCGAGCGAGGTCGTGCGTCTCGCGCCGTACCACGCCACGAGGAGGCACATCCCCCATTTGGCGATCTCGGAGGGTTGGAACGAGAAGCCGCCCATGCCCGGCACGGCTATCCACCGTTGTGCGCCGTTGACGCTCTTGCCGACACCCGGTAGGTAGACCATCGCCATGACGGCCACGAGCGCCATTCCTCCGGCACAGAGCACCATCGCGTCGGGCTTCCAGTCCCCTCGTGTCATGGGTTCCGGGCGTGCGAATCGCTCCGCGAACGATCGCACGGGGAGGATCGATCCGGCGATGAGGGCCGCGAGGGCGAGCAGCATGTAGACCGTCGAGCGGGAGAGCAGGATCGACTCCGGCGTCACCCCCTCTTCGGTCCACCCCTCGGCTCCGATGGGCGCGACGGACATCCCTGCCGAGTTCACCATGACCACACCGAGCGTGAGGAGCGCGATCACGGCGAGCGCGATGAAATGGCCGAGGCGGAGCATGGACCACAGTATCGGCCTCTCGCCCCGATCGCCTGCACGAGCGGCACTGTCGCGCGCTTACCCTTGTGAATGCCCACGATCGCGCTCCGCGCACCGGCCAAGGTCAATCTCGCACTCTCGGTCGGCCCGGCCGAGCCACCGGACTCTCCACGCCCGGGGTGGCACCCGATCGCCTCCTGGATCGCCCCCGTCGATCTCTGTGATGAGGTACACGCGGAGACGCTGAGTCAGGATTCCCCATCCGTGTTCGTGGTCCGGCATGCCGACGATGCGCCCCGGCCGACGCGGATTGACTGGCCTGTCGAGCGGGATCTTGCGTTCCGCGCTCTTCGAGCCCTGGAATCACACGTCGGGCGCACGTTACCGACGCGACTGACCCTGACCAAACGCATCCCCATCGGCGCGGGCCTCGGGGGGGGCTCGTCCGACGCCGCGTCAGCACTCATGGCCCTGAACACGCTGCACGGGCTCTCGATTCCCGTGGAAACCCTCACTGATATCGCCCAAACGCTGGGGAGCGATGTCCCTTTCTTCATGCATGCCGACCCTCACACCCTCCCGCATCCCTCGCTGGTGAGCCGCTTCGGCGAGGTGATTGAACGCCTCTCCCCGGTGCATGCCGAGATCCTTCTGATTGTTCCCGGGTTCTCGTGCGCAACGCCCGAGGTCTATGCCGCGTTCGATCGGCTTCCTCCGCGCCCCCTCCGCGAGGCGGAGGTTCGTCAACTGGCGGCTTCGCACACACTCGATCCCGATCGGCTGTTCAACGATCTCGCCCCCGCTGCGTGCGCGGTGAGGCCCGAGCTTGCCCGGCTGCTGGCGCACGCGTCGGAAGCATCCGGATTTCCTGCCCACCTGACCGGGTCGGGATCGGCCATGTTCGTCATCACGCCCCCGGAGCGTGCGCGCGCGCTTGCCTCTCATCTGGCCGGAGACCCCCTCCTCGCCGATTGTGCCCTGGTCGCGACCCACCTCAGCGACCGCCCGGGCTGAAGCGTTGCGCCGGGCTTCACCCTCGCCCGAAGAGTGCCGATAACCTCAGTGATAAGACCGGCCTGACCCACGGCCCAGCACCAGCGATCTCCTTCAAGGAAGAGTCCATGCCCTTCACCAGCCCCATCATCGGCATCGATCTCGGAGGCACGAACATCCAGATCGGTGTCGTCTCGCCGGAACGGACCATCCTCGGCGCATCCAAACTCAAGACCAAGGCCGACCAGGGGTATGAGGCCGTGCTCGATCGCATCGCCGGCGGCATCGCCGATGCATGCACACAGGCCAAAGTCTCCATCGCGGACATCGGGGCGGTCGGCATCGGGGCTCCTGGCCCGATCGATCCGAACACCGGTGTAGTTCTCGAAGCCGTCAATCTCCGCTGGACCAACGCGCCGCTGGCAAAGGATCTCGGCAAGCGCCTCGGCAAGGCCGTCATCGTTGACAACGACGTCAACGTCGCTGTCTACGGCGAGAACGCGATGGGAGCGGGCGCCAAGTCCCGGTTCCTGCTCGGCGTCTGGCTCGGCACAGGCGTGGGCGGGGGGCTCATTCTGGACGGCAAGCTGTACTACGGGCACTTCCTCACCGCCGGTGAGATCGGTCACACCACGCTGCTGCCGGGAAGCCCGCCGGGCTCGCGCTCGCTTGAGAACAACTGCTCGCGCTCCGCTGTTGCCGACCGGATCGCGCGGCTCATCCGTGCCAATCGCCCCTCGATCGTCTCGACACTGACGGAGGGCAATCTCGACAACATCAAGTCGAAGGTCATCGCCCAGGCCTATGAGGCCGAGGACGAACTCGTGCGCGAGGTGATCGACGATGTGTGCGAGCGCGTCGGCGTTGCGATCGCGTCGGCGGTCACGCTTCTCTCGCTTGAGCGAGTCGTTCTCGGTGGCGGGCTCTCCGAAGCGATGGGCAAGCCGTTCGTGAAGAAGATCGCCCAGTCGGTGAAGCGCCACGCGTTCCCCGCCAGATGCCGCGATGTGGATATCGTGGGCTCCGCGCTCGAGGACAACGCGGGCGTGTTCGGGGCTGCACTGCTCGCGAGCGAGCGGTTGTGAAAGGGCCAAAGGGCCAACTTCCAAAGCGCCGAACTCCAGATACACGCTCAGAATGATGTGGCAGGTACGCGCGCCGGATCACTGCCCGTGGAATGTGCCGTGATGCTGTATCGTCACTTGATGGCGGACCTGCGTGTTCGGGTGAGGATCGCTCCGAAGATGCGCTTGAGTTCTGCGGTCTCGGCCGCGATTTCTGAGAGCTGAGCCGATGTGGCCCAGGACCTCCGCTCGACGATCGCGATCCAGAAGCGGCACTCGTTGAGTTCCTTGATCACGATGCCGACGCACTTCGCGAAGTCGGCTCGACTTAGGGCCTCGTCGGCCTCGTATGTGTTTGCACCAACCGAAGTACCAGCCACGATGATCTGATCGACTACGCGGCGAGATCGTCCGTCGTCCGCGAGCTTCTCGGCGAGTCGAACCGATCGATCCGCGAAAGAGACGACGCGGTCGAGCAACTCCGGTTGAAGTCGTCCCACCGCGTCGTCTTTCTGGTCTTATGTGGCGTTCTGGACCTTTGGATCTTTGGCCACTTCGCTGAAGCGTCTACTCAGCCGATGATGCCCTTGCTCTTGAGCAGCTCCATGCACTTGGCAACGGACTGGTCCACCGAGAGTTCGGCCGTCTTCAGCACCAGCTCAGGGGCGTTCGGTGCCTCGTAGGGATCATCGATACCGGTGAAGCCCTTGATCTCGCCGGCGCGGGCCTTCTTGTACAGACCCTTCGGGTCGCGGCTCTCGCAGACATCGAGCGGCGTATCAACGTAGATCTCGATGAATGGCAGCGCGGAGGGCTTCGCCTCGTTGTGCAGCTGGCGGCACAGATCGCGGTCCTTCCGGTACGGGCTGATGAAGCTCGTCAACGCGACGCAGCCGGCGTCAGCGAAGAGCTTGGCAACCTCGCCGATGCGACGGATGTTCTCCGCGCGGTCCTCGGCGGAGAAACCGATGCCGAACCGCTTCGCCGCGGCCTCGGGGAAGCCCTTGCCCATCAGCGACTTGGGATCGGTGTTGAGACCGAAACGGATGTTGTCGCCGTCGAGGCGGTAGGTGAAGATCTTGTTGTTGGCGAGCGTCTGCTCCAGCGCGCTGGCGATGGTGGACTTGCCGGAGCCCGAGAGCCCCGTGAACCAGAGGGTCGCGCCCTTGCAGCCGAGGGCCTTCCAGCGCTCCTCGCGGGTGATGTCGCCCTCGTGCCAGTGGATGTTCGTCGTGGTGTTGACCTGAGCCATGGAATCTCGCCTCCGGCGGGCCTGAAAGGCCGCATGCGATGTGAAAGTGGGCAATCCCCGATTGCCTCCAACGGGACGCGGGGGGCGGGACTGTAGAGAGATCGCGAACGAGTGGCAACATTCGGCCAGACCGCATGTTGCGGCACACTCTGCGGCGCGTCGGATGTCGAACTGAAGCGTGCGTCGTGTGGTCAGACTCAGAATGGCGCGCTACCCTCCTGTCCCCCTTGTCCCGGTGCTCAAGCGAGCACGGGAAAGCCGTCATAAGTCCATCACCCAACGGAGGTTCCGATGTCCGGTCTTATCCAGCCGCACGGCGGCAAGCTTGTGAATCGTGTCGTTGATGCCGGCCGCGCTGCGGAGTTGACGAAGGAGGCCGCAACGCTTCCCCGCATCAACCTCACCGCCAAGCAGTCGTGCGACCTCGAGCTCATCGCCAACGGCGGCTACTCGCCGCTCGAGGGCTTCATGGGATCGGACGACTTCCGCTCCGTCTGCACCTCGATGAAGCTGGCGAACGGGCAGGTCTGGTCGATCCCGATCCTTCTCTCCGTCGCCAAGGAGCAGGTCCCGGCGATCGGCTCTCGCGTCGCGCTGTACGCCCCGAACGGCGTGCTCCAGGGCGTGATGACCGTGAAGGAGTCGTTCCTTCACGACAAGAAGCTCGAGATCCCCAATGTCTTCCGCACCGAAGACTCGGCGCACCCCGGCGTTGCCCAGGTCCAGGCCGAGGGCGACCACTGCCTCGCGGGTCCCGTTGATGCCCTGACCCTCTGTGTCGATCCCAACGGCCCCGAGGCGTTCATGACCCAGCGTCTCACACCAGCCCAGGTCCGCGCCGAGTTCGAGAAACGCGGCTGGAAGACGGTCGTCGCGTTCCAGACACGCAACCCGATCCACCGTGCCCATGAGTATGTCTGCAAGTGCGCCCAGGAACTCTGCGACGGCCTTCTCATCCACCCGCTCGTCGGCGAGACAAAGAAGGGCGACATCACGGCTTCCGTCCGCATGCAGGCGATCGATGCTCTCGTCCAGAAGTACTTCAACCCCGCGACCACGATGGTCTCTGTCCTCCCCGCGGCCATGCGTTACGCAGGCCCGCGTGAGGCGATCCATCACGCCGTGATGCGGAAGAACTACGGCTGCTCCCACTTCATCGTCGGGCGCGACCACGCCGGCGTAGGCACCTACTACGGCACCTATGACGCGCAGAAGATCTTCGACGAGATCGACCTGATCGGCTTCGGCATGGGGATCATGAAGTTCGAGCACACCGGCTACAGCAAGTCGTACGGCGGCATGGTCTCCGGTAAGTCCTTCCCGAAGATCGAGGGCGACATCATCAACCTGTCGGGCACCGCAGTGCGCGACCTGCTCTTCAAGGGCGAGCGTCCCCCGGCGGAGTTCAGCCGCCCCGAGGTCGCCGATGTGCTCATCGCCGCCGCGAAGCGTGGCGATCTCTTCGTCGGCTGATCGCTGTATCTTCTTCGTCTGATAATCGATGCAGACCCCGGCACACCCGGGGTCTGTTTCATTTTGCGTTTCAAGAAGCAATCGACCAAGGTCGCCGATCAGCGAATGCGTCAAGGAGGGTGCGGTATCGCCGCACGAACGCGGATCCGAGCGGACCCGCCCATACACGAACACCTCACGGAGAGATTCACCATGCTTCGCGCCGTACTCGCCCTTGCCTGCTCGACACTCACCATGCCCGCACTCGCCGCAGACCTGTTCTCAAGCGAATCCCTGGGCGGCATGGTGCAGTCAATCGCGTTCTCGTTTGACCTTGACACAACCAGCTCTGACGCCGATGGTCTCACGGCAACGCTCTTCGCAGAGATGCCTCTGGCTGTCTCGTCACTCGCCGACACCACCGCCGGCACCGGCTCCGGGTCGGCCACGCTCCAGAGCTTTCGTTCGATGAACTCCGTCGAAGCTCACGGCTCCGCACTCGCCAGCGCGTTCAGCACAAGCGACGGCGGTGCGGGCTCTGACGCCATCGTCCAGTTCTCCTTCGCCTTTGTTCTCACAGCTGGCGCGGATTACGCGCTCGATTGGGATCTCGCCTCCGGCGGCATGCTTGTGCCCGGCACCGCGATGATCACCCTCTCCGGTCCGGGTGGACTCGTCTTCTCGCAGCCCATGGACACTTTCGGTTCCATGAGCGGCACCGCTTCAGGTGCGCTCCCCTCGGGCGCATACACCTTGTACGCCATGGCACAGGCCAGTGCCAGCGCGGGTGCCTCTGGCGCAGATGGCAACGATGCATCCTTCGGGCTTGTGTTCTCGGTCGTTCCCGCACCGGGCGCCCTCGGGCTCCTCTCTCTGTCGATGCTCGCTGCCCCGCGCCGCCGTCGCTGAGCGGCATCTCCAGTGCATATTGGATCAGTGAGACCACCGGGTTCTGCCCGGTGGTTTGCCATTGGCACCAGATCTCAGCATTCGTTGCAACCCGCGGGGGGGCATGGGCGAACAAGGGGTCAATCAGAGGTCTGGGGGATTCACCCCGGCCTGTCTCGTTTTTCATCTCGTGGGGCTCTACTGCGGCGACGCAAGGTGCTGTGCCGTGCGCGGTAGTCGGAAAGGATGGCCGAGATGAGCTCACCGATCACGTGGATCGCGTCATACCCGAAATCGGGAAATACCTGGGTCAGATTTCTCCTCCACCAGTACTTCTTCGGTCAGATCTCCACCAGCGCGGACATCGACGCATCAATACCGGATGTACACGTTCGAGCGACCACGTTCGAGGGCGAGCGTATCGGCGACATGATGCTCGCCAAGACGCACCACCGGCTCACTTCCACGATGCCGTACAGGGATCGCACCGTCGGCGCCATCTACATCGTCCGTCATCCGTGCGATGTGATCTGGTCTGCGCTCAATTACACGCGGCTCATCTCAACCTCTGAGGTCGCGGAGCGCATCAGCCCGGAGGGCTACATGCGAAACTTCATCCGGCTCGGGGGTGATCCGTTGTACCTCCAGTTCGGCTTCGGCTCTCTGCTGGAACACGCCGGCTCCTGGTGCTCTCATCCGACACTCCGAGTTCATGTCGTCCGATACGAAGACCTCCGCCTTGATGCCGGGCAAGAGCTCGCATCCATGCTTGAGTTTCTCGGCCACACGCCGGATCCCGAGCGCGTCAGTGCCGCGGTCGATGCCTCTTCCTTCGACCGCCTGCGCTCTCTCGAGTGCCAGGAGAAGGTCTCCGGCGTCTCTTCCACCGTCTTCGCGGGCGGCGCATCCAGCGTTCGCACGGGTCGGCTCTTCATGAACGCCGCGACGCTCGGCAGGTCGCTGGACGAGATCGCTCCCGGGCTCGATGAGCTCGCCGAGGAGCGATTCAGTTGGCTCCTCAACAAGTTCGGGTATGAACCACGCGCCGATCTGCGTCGGCAGCGCTCGAACGCGAGCTGAGCTCTCGTGACGGCACTGTGCACGACGCGTTGCAAAGCAAGAAACAAGGGACCGTGTCGAGTGATCGGCACGGTCCCTTGCACTTTGGGAGGCAGTGTGTGGTTTCTCAGTCCAGTGGCTCACACGCGACGGCGACGTGCGCCGAGCAGGCCCGCAGCGCCAAGGACAGCGAGTGATCCGGGCGCGGGCACTCGGTCGATCCGGATGTTGTCGAATCCGACCTCCCAGAAGTTGAACCCGTAGAAGTACCCGGGCACGAAGGTCGTGATGCGCACATCGTCAACCGACGCGAGAACATCGGCATAGGTGCGCCCGTCCGGCAGGCGAAGCTCGCCGGTCTCGGAATCCTCATACCCCGTGCCGGCCCACCCCGGGGGCAGGAACGCGGAAGTCGGATCGGGGATCGTGAACGTCCTGGTCTGCCACCCGGCGCCCTCGGTCGGCAGACTGCCGCCGATGAGGTAGACACTCACATCATCCTCGAAGTCATTCGGATCGCCAATGTCGGTGAGCTGGAGCACGAGCGGGAAGTACGAGGGAGAGATTCGGTTCCCGAAGAAGTTGCGGAGCGCGAAGGTACGGACATCGACCTGCACACGCAGCGCGCCGCCGTGCCGCGAGACGTCGCCGATCAGCGGATTCGATGCGTCGGTGTTCGAGAGGTGTGCGCCCCAGAACGTGTCGAAGGGGATGCCCATGTAGCGGCCGGTCTCGAGGCCGGAGAAGATCATGTCGTTCCCGTTGACAAGCCACCCTTGGTAATCCGCACCCTCGAAGTTCTCGGTGTGCAGGACAGGTCCGGCAAGTGCCAAAGCCGGGAACGTCCCAACCGCCGCCAACGTCGCCATCAATCTCAGATTCATGCGCGTAACTCCTTCAGGAATGTGGTCTTCCGCGATATGTGTGTGCGATCGGAATCCCATCCGATCCGCGTGGCCGCGCCCTTCGAGAGCGCGGTTTTGTACGTCCTTCCGAGAAAGTACACCAAGTGTTGCAGTTTTCAAGGAAGTTTCCCAGAAACTTTTGAAAGACGTTGCTTTCTGCTCGGTTCGCTGTGATACTGGGTGCTGGAAGGCCTTCTGACCAGCAATGTGATCAGATTATCCAAATAATGTCCAATCAAAATCCTATCAATGCCCAAGAACATGAGCCCGAGCCACAGGCGCTCGAAGCTCGTATCACTTTGGTGGGAAAGGACATCCTCGCTTCGATCGGGCGCGTGATCGAGTCCGTACCCCGGGGGAAGCCCGGGCCACAGGCACTTGCGGATCAGCTCGGGCTCGACAAGGTTCTCGCTAGTCGTGTGCTCAAGGCCACGCGCAGCCGCGACCCGATCACCGCGACCCACCGGATGCCCGGTCCCGAGCCGCTGAGGCGGCTCGTCAGGGCGGCGGAGGCCCAGGGCGTCGGGGCATCGATCATCTCCGATGCCCACCGCGCGATCGATGCGTTCGAGCATCTGATCCGCCAGGGCGCAGGCGATCGCAGCACCCTCGACGCGATCGTGTCGGCGTGGGTCCCCGAGGCACGCCGCGAGTTCGAGCTTCGCCGCAAGCAGGCCGCGTTCAAGGCCATGAGCCAGTTGAAGGGTGTCCAGAGCGAGGCCATTGTCGCGACGGTGATCCTGTGGCCGAGCCATGACGCCGCACGCATGGATGTCGTTTGGCTCAACGGGCTCGTCGGCGTGCATCGCGTGAGGCCGAACGCGCCGGTCAAGCTCTCGACCCGCAAACTGAGCGGCGGGCCCGATGCGCGCCTCCCCGTCTCGCTCGACAGCATCGCTGTCGAGAACGCCGAGGGCCTGCTGCTTCCGGCATTCTGTTCTGAGCCCCTGCCGCGGATGACTGCGACACGGGCCGGCAACGCCGTTCATTACGCGCTCTGCGATGACGGCTTCGGGCCGTCGACCGCGGCGGATCTGTTTTTCGCAGAGGTGAATCGAGCCGAGTTGCCACGCGCCGTTCCGGCGGGCTCGGGTCGAAAGCGATACTTCTTCGCCGAAGCGTCGATGCCGGCGAAGGCGATGCAGTTCGACGTGCTGATCCATGAGTCTCTTGATACGTCGCGCCCGTGGCTCCGCCTGTACGACACGGCTTTCGAGGGTGTCGCCAACGTCAACGATCCTGCGCGCGATGCGGACATCCTCGACATGGCCGAGACGATCGAGCCCCTCGGGGCCGGCGTCTCGCGGTTCCGATCGTCCGACGCGCCGGCCTACATCGAGCTCCTCAGGCACGCATGTACCCGCCTCGGGTACGACGGAGCCGCCCTCCGCGGCTATCGCTGCCGCGTTGACTTTCCCGTGTACGGCTCGCAGATCACCATGGTCTTCGATCCCCCGGTCGAGAACCCGCCCCGAGAGTCCCTCTGACCATGGGGTAAGTTCCCCGGAGAGAGCTCTCATTCATCTGATCAGGACTTTCGGCATTCGCGTTCCCGGCAACCGCTGGTATCCTCGCACGAATGGGCGGGATCATCGGAGGATGCCGGATGAGCACGATCGCACGGGCTTGGCTCTGTTTCTTGGTGGTCACGCAGATCACGTGTGCCACCGTCGCGCAGATCCCGACGACGATCCCGTGGCACCCCGGAACGTTCGAGGAAGCCGCGGCGGAGGCGCGTCAGAAGCGGCGCCTGCTTGTGGTCTTCATGCGCGGTCCCGATCGCGCCGGTGAGGACGCATTCGACAAAGTCGAGAACCACACGCTGATGAATCGCTCTCTCCAACAGTGGATCCAGTGGCACGCCGTGCTCACGCAGGTGCGATACGAAGAAGACCCGGGATTCTTCGACGCGCTGGAGTCACGGGTCGGCACCCCGGCGGGCCCGGCGAAGAACGTCAGCGGCCAGTTCGACATGCGCCGGGATCCATACTTCATCGTCTTCCGCGATGGGAAGTACGAAGAGGCGTTCCCTCGACCGTACCTGCTGATGAACATCGCTCTCACGCCGCGGGACAGACGCTCGACCGTGCCGGACAAGTACGATCAGGACATGCGCGACCCGCTCCGTGGCCGGTATCACTGGATCCGCGGGATCCAGGGACTCTCGCCGCCTCTCGAGCCGCTGTCAGACGGCGCGTACATCAAGCCGATGGAACTGTTGCTGCAATTAGACATCTACCTTGATCGGCTTCGCGCCAGAGAACCCGTGTGGGTCGGACACCACGACCGACTGAACCCGCCGCCCCCCGCACCGAACCAGGCTCTTTTCTCCAAGGTCTCGGACCCGGACGGGGACGCGTGGCCACCTGCGGGCAGCGATCCGGGGCTCTGGTCGTCTCTGATACAGGCCAGGGAAGAGGCGAGAACGGGTGACCAGCGTCTGGCGACGGGTATCTACACGTGGCTCTGGGAGTCGGGCACACGATCCTCGCCATGGCTCGCCCCGCTGCGCCGCACCATCGTGGCGTCGGAGATGCGAGATCTTGGGCTGGCGCGGGCCGGCTCGCGATCTCGGTTCGAGCGCATGCACATTCACGCCGGGGAGCGCTACGCATGGGCGGACTTCATCGAACGCTGGGACTGGATCATTCTCGGAGAGATCAACGACAATGTCTTCGACCTGATCACAGAGCTTGACTACTCGCTCAACGATCCGGATGAGGGGTCCGTTGCGTCCACCACCGAGCAGTCCGGCCTCCGTCTGCTCGGACAACGCTCTCCCTGGCTCGACGTCTGGAGCGTCAACCCGGACGATGTGAAGCGACTCGACGCCATCCGTGCGCTGGAACGACAGAAGCGGGCGCCGCGCGCCACGGCCGAAGAATGGGATGCCCTCGTCGAGTTCCGGCGCGCCGTTCTGCTCTCCGAGGCCTGTCGTATACACGTCGCGTTGCTTCGCAAACGCGATGATGCACAGGCGATGCGCATCGCCAACGATCTCATCAAAGCCGATGCCGACGGCACGGCGCGGCTCGCCCTTGCTTCCATGGCGTGGGCCGCGGGCCTCGCAGACACCCGCCACGTCACATGGGTGAACGAGGCAGTCGCACTCGGAGCCGACGACCATGGTCTAAGAGCGTTTATCGTGGTGCCGACCGGGGGCCCTGGCTCAGTGCCGACAGGAAACCGATGATGCGATCCGTCGCCATCTTCTGCTCCATCGCGGTTCTTCTCCTCGCGGCTTGTACGCAAGCACTCGCACAGCCGTCCATACCCGATCCGTTCTTCAAGGGTTCCTTCGCCGATGCAGACCAGCTCGCACGCGAACAGAAGCGTCTGCACCTCGTCTACCTCGATGCCGAAATCGGTGCGTTGAAGAAGGCGGAGGAGCGGCTCTGGGGCAACCGAACGCTCGGACACTGGATCCAGTGGCACGCCGTGCTCAGCCGCGTGTCTGCGAGCGAGAATCCCGAACTCTTCAGCATCTTCGAGAGCGGCCTGCGATCGCGCGGCAGAAGCTCACGCGAGGAGTTGATCGTCATCGTGCTGCGAGACGGGGAGACCGAGGCGGTCATACCGCAGTTCAAGCCGCTCAGGATGCGGATGCCCGATCCCGATGAGGGTCGCTTGAGCACAAAGCCAACGGAGGTGCTGTTTCAGGCAAACTTCGTGCTCGAGAAGCTCGCATCGACCAACCCGGTCTGGCACATGTGGCACGAGACAAAGAACCCGCCCCCGCCCGCACCGTCACGCGTCTGGTTCTCTCGTCTGGAGGACGCGAACGCCTCAATCTGTGACGGGCCCGCAGAGGGCCAGAGTGTTCTCTCCATGCTTGTCGAGGCCCGCGCCCAGGTCGCCCGAGACGAACTCCACGAGGCGACCGGCACGTACACATGGCTCTGGGAGAATCTGGACGTGGGTCGCCCCTGGCTCATGCCGCTCCGTCGCACCATCATCGCTGCGGAGATGGCGAAACTCACGCCCAGACGCGCGGGAAGCCGCGCCCGTTTCGTCGCGATGCGCGACGACCTTGTCGCACGCGATGCGTGGGCCGATCTTCCGGATCAGCTCGATCGATACATCATGGACGAGGTCGTCGGCGAGGTCGAGCAGTCCTTGATGGAGATCGACTACTCGATCAATGATCCCGACGAGGGCTCGCTGATCCCCATGCACCAGAAACGCGGGCTAGAACTCATCTCCGTTTCCATCCCCATCACCGATCTGCGAAAGGTCGGCGCGGAGCAGAGAAGCCGTGTCGCGCGGCTCCCCGGGCTGATGGGGCAGCGTGTGCAGGGGCAGGCCACCGCAGAAGAGTGGGGGACGCTCATCGAACTCCGCCGGCAGATCCTTCTCATTGAGGTCTGTCGTGTGCATCTCGCCGCACTCCGCGATGGAAACCAGAGCGAGGCCGCGAGCATCGCGACGGGCATGATCAAGACGGACGCCGACGGCTCGGTGCGGCTCGCCCTTGCTTCCATGGCATGGGCCGCGGGCCTCGCCGACGCCCGCCACATCGCCTGGACCAAAGAGGCGATCGCTCTGGGCGCAGACGATGCCGGGCTCTTGCACCTGCTCGAGCCGCCGCCCCCCTCGCATCCCAGCCCTTGATGCGACTCGGTCGGTACTCACCGGGTGTCAGTTGGCAAGCAGCGCGAACGCGATCCCGATGCAGGCGTGCAGCGTGAACACTCCGCCGAGGCACATCAGAGCCCACCGCCATTGGATCCGGCGTGTCTGGAACGCCCACCTCCGACGCAATCGCACGATGCGCAGCACGCACGCCAGACTCGCGATCGCGAGCGTCATGAACATGCCCACCACCGCGTATGGCAGCCAGATCGGGGGCGGATTCGCGATCATCACCACTGTGAGAACCGTGGCCACCACACCGTCGAAACCAGCCGCCATCGCGAACGACACGATCGCCAGCACCCAGGGACCGATGCTCAGGTTCTCAGATGTCACACCAAGCGACAGCGGCGCGTTGCACTCCGGACACGCCTGATGCAACAGCCCGCGCAGGTTGTAGCCGCACACCGGGCACGCGGCATCGTTCGACGCGAGAAACTCGCGGAGCATCCGTGCCCGTCCGGCGTCTGTAGCCCCGTCGGATTGTCCCCTCCCTGCGTCGCCCATCACATCGCTGGCGCGAGCCGCGGCGACTGGTACATCCACGTCCGGAGTGTCTTCGATCGATCTGCCCACGCAAGCACCCTACGGCCCCGTCGAATCCCGGGTTCGGACTTCCTCTCGCAGCTCCGATCACGCGTTCAATGCCACAACCACCGATATCGGCATGTGCGAGCGGGTTGTATTCGGCCCTCGCCCGGAACTCAACCCCCAGAATCGCCGAATCTATGTCCGCTCGCTTGAACCGGCATCGAGGTGCCAGGTACCGCTTTGCGAGCGTCCACGATCGGAGCATCCAGCCGCGATGGCAAGCAGTGCCGCATCACGACCAGCAACGAGCCGCGCGGGCTTTACGCTCATCGAACTCCTGGTCGTCATCGCGATCCTCGCGATCCTGATCGGGATTCTGATCCCCTCTCTCGGCAGCGCGCGCCAGACCTCTCGCTCCCTCCTCTGCCTTTCGAATCTCCGCCAGCTCTCCCTCGGCTGGAGCATGTACGCTGATGACAACCGAGATGTCATGGTCCCGGGCCGCGCGCCGAACCTCCCGGGCGGTGCGGCCAATCCGGCGAATGTCTACGACATCGGGAACGGACAGAAGTTCCGGCCGACATGGATCGCCCGAATCGGCGGCTATGTCGGTGTCTACGCCTTCGCCGATCCCTCTCCCGAGGACGGGCGCCAGGACTTCGACAACCCCGTCTACGTCTGCCCGGTTACTCCTGAGTGGCGGGACGAGCGGAACGGTTCCTACGGGTACAACTACCAGTTCCTCGGCAACTCGCGCGTCACCGCCGAACGCTACCACAACTTCCCGGTGCCGCGCTCGTTGATTCAGGACTTCTCACAAACGGTGATGGCTGCGGACTGCCTCGGCACCGCCGCGGGATACGCCGCCGTTGAGCGCATGGCCTATGACAACGACGGACGAGAAGAACGCGCGGTTGGGAACGAGGGCTTCAACCTCGATCCTCCCCGCCTGACCGACAGGAGCGACAAGACCTCGACGCATCGTTCCGCCGTTGATCCACGCCATATGCGCCGCACCAATGTTGTGTTTCTGGACACCCATGCGAGAACGATCGATCTCACAGAGCTCGGGTACGCGGCACACGGCGACGGCCGATTCGTGGATCAGGCCGAGGGCTCTCTGGTTCCCGACAACCGGTACTTCAGCGGCCGCGTGAGCGACAAAGATCCGCCCGACCTGCCGACGGGTGGGTGAACGCAGCGTCCGTGATTGACAAATACCGGGCCTTCGGCTCGAATACACCCATGCTGAAATACCTTGCTGTGTGGGTGCTGCTGCTGGTTTCTGGCTGTGCTGCTCCTCCGCCTGTAGCTGTTCAAGAATGGCCTTTGACGAAGCTTCCGGAACAGCAAGCGGGGCCGATGACAGGTCGTATCGTGCGGCTGGGAATATCGAGGAACATCGATTTCACAAAGCAGTCGCTTGAGGGAAGACTTCACGTAGTCGGCGAGTTGGAGACGGAACGGGTGTCAGTCTTCACATTCGACGACGCGATCGCGATCGACGATGTGCTGGATCAAAGCGGCAGATCGATGCTGATCGAGGGGTCAAAGGCGCGATCGAAGATGACGATCGATACTCCGGGCACGCGCCTGCAGTTTGAAACCGGTCTCTACCGAAAGGCCCCCAACGGATCTGTGGCATCTATGGGAGGGCACGCCATGATCGATCCGGACCCGAACCGCCGGGTGGCGACGATCCGGCTTCGAATGGGTGCGACGCGGGCGAAACGGATGGAGTCTTTCGATGTTCCGCTTGCCGAAGGCGCCGCCTCGGGCGAATACCGCCAACTGACACCAGAGGCTCATCTGGCTGTGTTCAAGGCGGAACTGGACAAGCACCAGAATCTGAAGACTGATCTTTGCCTGTGGCTTCACAACTCGATCGACATTCGTACGGTCTATCCGCTTGTTACGGCGGCAGAGCCATCCCCGAAGCCGCAGGGCAGCCCGCCTCGGGAGGGATTGGGAGAGCCCAAACCCAACGGAAATGACTCGTACCTGCCTCCCTTTCTTTACGCGATCGAGACACTCGACGAACATGGTCGCGTGCTCGACTACAAGACGCAACTCCCGCCCCAGACAGACCACTGGACCGGCGACTACATTCGCGTACAGCACACGTTCAAGCCGCTCGCGGGCGCCGGGCCTCCGGTCATGCTGCGTGTTCGCCTCATCACCGAGATTGAGTACCTTGAGGTTCCCTTCGTCTTCGAAGGTCTCTTGGAGGGTGGGCAGAAACCGTAACTCGAATCGTTACGTCGCCCGATTCCCCCTATACCACTCAATCGTCCGCTTCAGCCCTTCCTCGAACGGCATCTGGGCCCGCCACCCCATCAACGCGAACGCTCGCTCGGTATCCAGGCACCTGCGCGGCTGGCCGTCCGGCTTCGTCGGGTCCCACCGCAGCTCACCCTTGAACCCCGTCAGCTTCGCGATCAGCTCCACCAGGTTCTTGATCGTGATCTCGAAGTTCGTCCCCAGGTTGATCGGCGTCGGGTCGTCCATCTTCTCCGCAGCCGTCACGATCCCGCTCGCGGCATCGTCCACATACAAGAACTCGCGCGAGGCCGATCCAGTCCCCCAACAGTCGATATGCCCCGCCTTGCTGTCGATCGCCTCGACCTGCTTCCTGATGAGCGCGGGGATCACGTGGCTTGAGTTCAGGTCAAAGTTGTCGTGAGGCCCGTACAGGTTCACCGGCAAGACAAACGTCGACTTCATCCCGTACTGCAGCTTGTACGCGTCCAGCATCTGCCACGCCGCCTTCTTCGCGACGCCGTACGGCGCGTTCGTCACCTCCGGATACCCGTTCCACAGGTTCTCTTCCTTGAACGGGATCGGCGTCAGGTTCGGGTACGCGCAGATCGTTCCCGTCTGCACGAACTTCCCACCCCGCTCGATCAACCCATCCAGCCGCGCCTGCTCGATCAGATGCAGTGCCATCGCCATGTTGGCGTAGAAGTACCGCCCCGGGTTGGCCCGATTGGCCCCGATCCCGCCGACCTCCGCAGCCAAGTGGATCACCATGTCCGCCTTCGCGCCCCGGAACGCCTCGCGGTACAGCCGTTGGCAGTCGGCCTGCTCCGTCAGGTCAAAGTCCTTCCGACGCGGCACAAAGATGTTCTGGTCCGGAACGCCCCTGGCCTTCAGCTGTCCGAGCACATGGCGCCCGAGAAACCCGGCTCCTCCCGTGACGATAACCTTGGTGCTCTGCCAGTTGACCATGTGTCTCTCTCCGGTCCGATGTTGAGCTGCGTGCCTCGTGTGTCGCGACTGAAAGCCCGTCCATCGGTAGGGTTTCGGTCGATCAGATTCGTCAGGTGAGGAGAATAGGCCTGAAGCTCGATCGCGCCATCCAGCACTGGATCTCCCGGCTCAGCATCCTCATCGCCCTCGCGGCATGCTCCATTGTCGTTGCATGGGCTATCGGCCGGACGGTCAGCGACCGCTACCTCTGGACCCAGTATCTCGCGTGGATCCCGACGGTCCTAGCGCTCCCCGCGTCGTTTGTCACGCTCGTTCTCTCGAGCGCGGTCTCGCTTCTGGACGAGGGGGCCGACCGGCTCACGCCGTACGCGTTGGACAGGCGCCGACGAAAGCGCAGGATCGCGGCCTTCGTCCGTGCCGCCGGCTGGCTCGGCGTCGCCTGCATGGCCTGGACGCTGCTGATGCACGATCTCAACCTCGGCGCACGTCGCACGCGCACAGCCGCGCCGGTCGGGAATGTCGATCGCTTCACAGCCGTCTACTGGAATCTGGCGAACTGGCCCTCCGAACGCGCGGTCGATCTTGTGCGAGTCCACAAGCCGACGCTGGCTCTGCTCGCGAACGCGGGGTACGACCTCGATCGCGAGGAGCTCCGCGCACGCATCGGATCTGGTGCTGAGTTGCTCGAAGCGGGTCCGTTCGTCGTCGTCTCAACGCCCACCATTGCCGCATGGGGGATCACCTCGCTCGGCTTCAAGGGCGTGCGTCTTCGCTCAGAGGGTCAGCCGGAAGACGTGCGCATCGATCCCGGCCGCGCGATGTGGATCGCCCTCGACATCGGCCTGACTGTTGACGACGCACCGAAGCCCTTCATCGTCTGGATTCTGGACCTTCCCTCCGACATCCGGCTCTCACGACGCATGGTCGCGGAGAGCACGCGCCGGCAGCTTCTCACTTGGCAGGGCACGGTCTTTCGAAGGGTGTCGGCAGAGTCGGACTCGACGCAGACGCGTTCACCGAGCAACGGCTATCGCGCGGACACCTCACTGGCCATACAGGGATTCCCGGATCCCGATCTCATCATTGGAGACTTCAACATCCCGCGTGGCAGCCGCTCGCTCGACACGCTCACCAACGGCCCGGGTTGGCAGACTCGCGATGCGTTCAGACAAGCCGGGATCGGCTACGCCGCGACATGGCCGCTCAGCACGCCGCTCTGGCATATCGATCAGGCGTTCCTCGCGCCGTGGCTCCGCGCTACGTCGTATCGCGTGATCAACCCTCGCAAGGGGCTTCACTGGATGCAGGTGGTCGAGTTCGGCGCGGGTGGCTAGACGTGGCCGCAACCTCACACCTCTGGCCGATCATCAGACCAGTAGCCGCCAGTTGTCGGCCAGTTGAAGGAGCGAGTGCCAGGGAGCGATACGCAATCCGCAGATTATCTCAGGGATTCCTCGCATCACGTCCGACATTGTGCATAATGCCTGCTCGATCTGCGCAGGGCTTGCTGAGCCCGCGCGGCCGCGGAAGGGGACGATTGATGCCTTGTGTTCATTCCTTCGGTGGATCGCGCTGTCTCCCGATCATCAGCGCGGCGGTCATTGCAAGCATGACAGCCCAGGCGCAGGAACTCGCTCCTGCACTCTGCACGCCGCTCCCCTGTTTGCGTGTAGCAGTCGGGCCGTTCACGATTCCCGCAGACTGGACGTTTATACCCGATCGTCGGCCTGTCGCGGTCATCACCCTCTCGAACGGGAACTACGAGTTCAACAGCGAGGGGATGGCGACATGGTGGCACGCAGGCAACACGCCGAAGGACGACGGCATCCAGGGCGGCATCGCGAACAACAGTGTGCCGGATGCATTCGATGAACTCCTGCGTCGAATGAACGATCTGTACAATCTCGGCTTCCGGCGCATCCAACTCCGACTCCCCGCAGGGAATGTCAGCGAGGCGTCCGGCTTCGCCGATTCTTCTCAGTACTGGCCGATGGCCGGCTGGCGCCGCGACGGATTCCGCGACTATGTCGGGACGTGGATCAAGTCCAAAGCCGCCATTGGTGACCCTGTCAACCTGAGCATCTACGCCGGATACAAGGTGACCGATCCCTGCACGCTCGGCATGAAGGATTCGTACCTCCCCGATTTCTCACGCGCAGGAGACGTCTGCGCGTACTACCAGAACATCAAGCCGTGGATGGACCTGGGCATCGCGGAATACTGGTTCGACAACAGCAGCCCGTACTGGCCGATGTACATCACGCTCCAGCAAAGCCCCGATTACCTGACTCGAGAAGGCACGCCCCGGATCATCCTCGGCGGAGAGGCCGTGCCGGCGACCACGGGCAATTGCGCGACAGGCCCCGACAAACTCAAAGTCCCTCATCCCACCGCGCTCGCCGCGGGTCCGTGGGTCGCTGCCTATCGCTTCGCACGCTCTCGCTATTCATACGACGACGCCTTCGTCTCGTTCGATCCTCTGACGACCGAGGTCGGGCTCATGCTCAACAACCTGCGCACGCCCGCGGGTTGCGGCCCCGCGCCCCAGAACAGCCCTCAGGGCAAGCTCTGGGACTTCGCGGATGCCCGCAGGTTCCATGAGAACGGCTGGGTTCTCTGGGGCTTCCTCACCTACGGAACCTCGACCTTCGGCAATCCCAATGATTCTGATGCCTACACCTTCGATTACACCATGCCCAACGGGCGTTCCATCGAAGCGATCCAAAGGATCTACGACTTCGGACGCATCACCGCTGTCGCGGATTTCGATTGCGACGGTCGGATCGAAGTCGGTATCGGGGGTAAAGACAAGGCCGCATTTCTGGAGGCCTGGAGCGCGAACCTCTTCACCTCTGACCCACACCCCACGTATCTCATGGGGGACATCAACGGAGACGACCACGTCGATTTCGAGGACCTGCAGGACTTCTCCGCCGCCGCAGACAACTGGCAGCTCTGGCGTATCGTCGATCCCGCAGACCTCGGCGTACCGCACTGGCGACCCTGATCGCAGGCACCTCGGATCACGCAGCGGTCGTCGCGGTTCTCACGACCTTTGAACGGTTGAGCTCAACGCCCCTCGTACAGACGATCCGCCAGCCAGTCGTGCAGCGTCGGCACCGCCTTGATCTTCCGCGCTGTCGCGTCCACGTCGTACTCAACGCGAACAAACTCCGCGCGATCAGGGTGCAGGATCGTGTAGCAAGCCCGCGGATCGTGGTCCCGCGGCTGTCCGACCGAGCCCACGTTGATGATCGCCTTCTCGTCTTCCGAGAACTTGTAACTCGACTCGCCGAGCTCGTTCGGGGGGTAGAAATCCGGCTCGTTCGTGAACACACCGGGCACGTGCGTGTGCCCGACAATGCACAACCGCTCGACACGCCCGAAGATCGACTCGATCTTGTCCGGAGAGTTCATCACATCATCCGGAAAGATGTACTCGTTGATCGGCCGACGGGGCGAGCCATGCACGGCCAGCACCGGGAAACCCATCCCGTTCAGCGTCTCGAAGACACGCACACGAAGCTTCCCGAGAAACTCGTACCGCTTCGCACGCAGGCCCGCGTCCGGCTCCGCATCGAACTGCTCCCGCGTCCAGTACGCCGCGGCTTCCGCGCCCGGGTTGAAATTGGTCGGCTCGTAGAGCACGCCGAAGTCATGGTTCCCCATCAGCGACCACATGCACCGCTCGCGCACGATGTCGACGCACGCGAGGGGCTCCGGGCCGTAGCCGACGATGTCCCCGAGACAGATGATCCGGTCAATGCTGCGGGAATCGATGTCGCGCATCACAGCGCGCAACGCCTCGGCATTTCCGTGGATGTCGCTGATGATCGCGATCGACACAAGCACTCCTCGCTTCAACCGGACACCGCCGACCAGATACTGCGATACGCACGCCCCGTTCGTCCCGGGTTGCCGACGACCCGCCAACCAGATCGCCCCTCCTCGGGGTGCCGATCCTAGTGAATCCCGCAAAGTCAGGCAATCGCAACGAAAGGAAGCGCGCCGTCATCAAAGAGAGGCGACAAAGCCCCTCACAGACCGCAACCTCGCCCCCAGATTCCCCCAGCGTTCACCTCAAACCCCTCAATCGCCGATGAACCGACCGTTCACCGATTCACTCTCCGACACCGACAGATAAGATCACTTGGTCTCACGCCTCACGCAAGCCAAACCGCGCCTTCCTGAGGCCCTCCACGTCCGGTAACGTATCGCCCGACCAATCAGAACACCACGGCACACACGAGGAACGACATGCCAGCCGCAAGCGTCACCTACCAGCGGACCCGCGAGATGACCATCGACGAGCTGTTGCTCGAGAATCGCATCTGCTTCCTCGCGCAGGACATCAACAACGTCTCCGCCACGCGCGTCATGATGCAGCTCCACTATCTGGAGAACCAGAAGCGAGGCCAGGAGATCTCCCTCTACATCAAGTCGCCCGGCGGCTCCGTCGACGACACCCTCGCCATCTACGACACCATGCGCCTCATCTCATCCCCCGTCGCCACCTACTGCATCGGCTACGCCTACTCCGGCGCTGCCGTCCTGCTCGCCGCGGGCGCCAAGGGCAAGCGCTTCATCCTCCCCCACGCCAAGGTCATGATCCACCAGCCCTACGGCGGCGTGACCGGTCAGGCCGAGGACATCAAGATCCAGGCCGAGCAGATCATCAAGATGAAGGCCGAGCTCAACCGCATCCTCAGCCACCACACCGGCCAGGCCGTCGAGACCATCCAGCGCGATGCCGAGCGCGACAAGTACTTCACCGCCGAAGAGGCCAAGGCCTACGGCATCGTCGACGAGATCCTGAACGAAGCCCAGGCCCAGGCCGGCGTCATCCCTGGCGTCCGCTGACGCACGACCCGCATCGGAGCTCTCACCAGCCCCCACACTCCAGCATTTGGCCCTTTGGCCCTTTGCCATTTGGAACTTTCCCATGTCCGGCTACCTCGTCCCCATCGTCATCGAAAAATCCTCACGCGGCGAGCGCTCCTACGACATCTACAGCCGCCTCCTCAAAGACCGCATCATCTTCCTCGGAAGCCCCATCGGCGATGAGATCGCCTCCCTCGTCGTCGCGCAGCTCCTCTTCCTCGCCAACGAGGACCCCAAGCAGGACATCCACCTCTACATCAACTCCCCCGGAGGCAGCGTCACCGCGGGGCTCGGCATCCTTGACACCATGAACTTCATCCAGCCCGATGTCTGCACCTACATCATCGGGCAGGCCGCCTCCATGGGCTCCCTCCTCGCCTGCTCCGGCGCCAAGGGCAAACGATTCGCCCTCACCAACGCCCGCAACCTGATGCACCAGCCCCTGCTCTCCGGCGTCATGGAGGGTCAGGCCACCGACATCGAGATCGAGGCCCGCGAGATGCTCCGCCTCCGCGACCGCCTCTACCAGGTCTACGCCTCCAATACCGGCAAGTCGATCGACCAGATCGCCCGCGACTGCGACCGCAACAAATGGCTCGACGACAAGGAGATGATCGAGTACGGCCTCATCGACAAGGTCCTCACGAGCATGCCCCAGTCCACGCGCACGCACAAGGACGGCGACGATATCTGAGCCGTCCTCTGAACAGACTGGCCGACACTTTTCAATGAGTCCCGCCCGACCCTGCGCAGGGCGTCAGAGCCGCGCGCAGACCTACAGTGGCACATGCCACGAGCATTGGTCATCCGCGCCCAGGGGACGAACTGCGACAAGGAACTCTGCCGCGCGTTCGAGAGCGCCGGAGCCGCCCCATCGCTCCGCCACCTCGATGCCCTGATCCGCGACCCCTCGCAGATCGATGAGTTCGACCTCATTGGCTTCCCCGGCGGGTTCTCCTACGGCGACGACATCGCCTCCGGGCGCATCATGGCCGCACTCGTGCGCGAACGCCTCTACGTCCCGCTCCGCGATGCCGTGCGGCGCGGCTGCCCGATCATCGGTATCTGCAACGGCTTCCAGGTGCTCGTCCAGGTCGGTCTCCTCCCCGGTCCGCTCGACGGCGTCTGGCCGACCGACCGCGCGCCGAAACAGACTTGCGCGCTGACGGAGAACGCCGGCGCACGCTTCATCGATCGCTGGGTCGAGATCGCCCCCGTCCCCTCCTCCCGTTGCGTCTGGACCGCGGGCATCGATTCGGTCCACGCCGATCACGCCGATCGCGCGCACGGGATGCGCCTCCCCATCGCCCACGGAGAGGGGCGATTCGTCACAGACTCCCCCGCGACGCTCGAACGGCTCGAGAAAGATGGTCTCGTCGCACTTCGCTACGCAACCGATGTCAACGGCTCTGAGAACGCCATCGCAGGCATCTGCGATACCAGCGGGAGAGTCTTCGGCCTGATGCCCCACCCGGAGCGATACCTGGAGTGGAACCGGCACCCATACTTCACCCGACTCGACAGCCGGCTCAGGTCCCAGGAAACCCTCGGGCGACGGATCTTCCAGAATGCCGTCGCCGCCGCTTCGACATCCGCCCGGCCCTCCGGCCGCCCGCAGATGGTCTGAACCGCACGCGATCAGCCCCCCGAGCCCATCCGACATCTCGATACACTCACATCGCATGACGGCCACGCGACTCCAGCGATCCGCACGCGCCGGCATCGGCCTGAACGCCATCGATACCGATCGTCCCTGCACATCATGCGGCTACAACCTCAAAGGTCTGACCCCGGGCGGGCCGTGTCCCGAGTGCGGCACCGTGATCCGCCCGCGCGCCGGAGCGAACGAGATCGCCGCGCCGCTCCTCGACGCTCCCCGTTCCCTTGTCACGGCGATCGGCTACGGATGCCTCGGGCTGGCGATGATCAAGGCGGCTCAGATTGTCATCACGATCACCCTTGCCTGGGGTGGCGCGTCGGCCCTGTGGATCCATGCCATCTCGCTCTGCTTCGGCATCGCGTGGGCCTCCTTCGCCTGGCTCGCAACGCTCCCGCGCCCGGGCGCATCACAGTCAACACCCGGCGCACTCGCCGAAGGAGCGATCCGCTGGGCCGCACGCCTCTCAGCACTCCTGATTCCCGCGGCATCGCTCGCGTTCCTCGCCGCCACGGTCATCGCCAATCGTGGACTACCGAACACGCAACTGGAGGTCGCCGGCTCGTGGATCCACATGGGAGGCCAGATCTCTCCGATCTTCCTCGCCCTCACGGTCGCAACTCTCGCGCTCTCGGGCGCGGAAGAAGGAATCGCCTGGCGGACGCGAGCCGCCGCCGCTGCGATGGTGGTCTCGTTCGTCGTGAGCATCTTCGCCTGGTGGCTCGCGTCGAAGGGCGCGACCGGCGTGGGCGCGGGGATCTTCGTGGTCATCGCCGCCGCCGTTCTGCTCGGCGCGTGGACACTGCTGATGATCGGTCTCGTCCAGGTCGGCATGATGATGCTCTGGGCCGTGAGATACGCGGACGAGTCCGCCGACCGCGAGCAGCGTCGTCTCGAACGTGAGGCCCGCGAGCGCGAGCGATTCAAGGTGCCCGCATCGAGCCCCATCGGCCCATACATGGGCACGCTGCCGAGAAAGAACAAGCGACCGACCGACCCGGCGTGAGCGAATCGTGCACGCATCGGCAAGCACCCCGAATCGACGGCCGATGCTCTACGATTCGGCATGACCCGGGCGCGTGACAAAGTACTGCTCGCCATGTCCGGCGGCGTGGATTCCTCCGTCGCCGCCGCGCTGCTCCTCCGCACGGGCTACGACGTGGTCGGCTGCTTCATGCGCCTCGGCTCCCCGGGCGAAACCCTGGAGACCATGACGAGGGATGAGGGCGGGGCGTGTGCAAGAGGTACTGGTGGTGTCAGTGGGGCGAGTGGTGGGGGGGTAAAGGTCGGGCATCAGGGGTGCTGCTCGATCAACGACGCCGCGGATGCGCGTCAAGTTGCAGCAGAACTCGGCATCCCGTTCTACGTCGTGAACTTCAAGCGCGACTTCGGGCGTGTGATCTCGTACTTCGTGGACGAGTACGTCAGGGGCCGCACACCGAATCCCTGCGTGCGTTGCAACGACTGGCTCAAGTTCGGAAAGCTCCACGACTACGCGGTCCAGATCGGCGCGACGCACGTCGCCTCGGGACATTATGCGAGAATCGATCGCGAAGGCCCCTCCCCGCGGCTGATGCGTGGCGTCGATCACGGCAAGGACCAGAGCTACGTTCTCTTCGGCGCGCCGCGCGAGCGGTTGGCCTCGATGCTGCTCCCGATCGGCGAGATGGAGAAGCCGCGCGTGCGCGACCTCGCGCGCGAACTCGGGCTGCCCGTCTTCGACAAGCCGGATTCACAGGAGATCTGCTTCGTCCCTGACAACGACTACGCCGGCTTGGTCGAGCGGGTCGCGCCGGAGCAGGCAAGGCCCGGTCCGATCGTGAACGAGCGGGGCGAAGTGGTCGGCACCCACGCCGGGCAGCACAGGTTTACCGTCGGGCAGCGCCGAGGCGTGAAGCTCGCGCTGGGGACGCCCGCTTATGTGCTGGAGCGAGACGCATCGACGAACACGGTGCGGATCGGCCCGCCCGAAGCCCTCGACATCGGCTCGCTCATCGCGTCCGAGGCGAACTGGCTCACCGATCCACCCGCCCCCGGCCAGACGCGAGTCTGCCTGGCCCGGTATCGCTCCAACGGTCGTGCGGTTCCCGCCAGCGTGCGAACGCTCGCCCCGCTCGGCGCCGATCAGCCATCCCCCTCCGGACGCCATGAACGGTTCGAGGTCGTGTTTGAAGAGCCGCAGCGCGCCGTCGCGCCTGGCCAGGCGGTCGTGCTCTACGACTCTTCGGAGCCCGACTGGGTGATCGGCGGCGGCTGGATCGCCTCCGTTGGCTGAGCCGCGAGGTGTTGCTCCGCCTGAGCGATCGCTTCCGCAGTGATGATCGCCCTGGTCAGCTCGGATCGAAGCCGGCCGAGCAGCCCGAAATACTGGAAGAGCCAGACGAGCAGGGCGATGCCGGCGCATGCCGCAAAGAAGACGGCGCCCGCGATCAGCCACCCGACGAAACGTCCCCCGATGCCGCACGCAACAACAAGCACCAGCAGCGTGATGATCAAGCCGAGCGTTGCGTACGCGTTCGACGAGGCGTTCCGCAGCTTGAGACTCGGAAACCGCATCGAGATCACATGGATGTACCGGAGCCCGCAGTAGATCACGATCGCGTGAACGAACCGTGAGATCCACGAGAGCATCTCGGCATATGAGAACGACATCATTGCCCCGCCGGACCCGATCGCCACGGTCCCTGACAGCACGCCCCGGAACACCGACCCCGCAACCGCGTTGAACAGAATCACGGCCGAGGCAAAGGGCAGGAGCACGCGCAGGCGCACCCGCCAGTCCCGCGCGCTGTCAACGCCCACAAAGGCCGGGTCAGGCGTCGAAAGCATCCACCACCCGAAGAGCATCGTCGCAAGCGTCGCGATGTCGAAGAACGCGTCCATGACGCTCATCGACCCGATCTGGAGAGCCGCGAACATCATCGCGAGCGGGATCTTCGGGACCCAATCGAAGATGTAGATCAGAGACGCGACCAGCGCGAGCGTCGCACCCCCGCGCAGGGTCCGCACATACCCGGGCGATGCGTAGCGAAAGAGATTTCCGCGCAGCGACCTCGCGATCGGCGTGCCGCACTCCGGGCAGTGGCCCGATTCAGGAAGCCCGGCCAGGTCATACCCGCAGGAGAGGCAGCGGAGCGATGGGATGGAGGGGGGTGTGCTCATGTCGTCGGTCTTGGTGCATGTTCTCGGATGAGTTTCTTTCGGATTGTGCGCAAGCGATTGAGCGCGCCGCGGGTATTGAAGCACACGAGAAAAAGGGCGATGCAGCAGGCGATGCAGCCGGCCATGCCGATGGCGAAAAGATGACTGCCAAGAAGACCGCCGTATGGATCCAGCACCCGCTGCATAGGCGCAATGAGAACGAGCGATGAGGGGATCGAGCAGAGCAGGAGCGCTCTGGCCGAGTCACGCAGGCGTTTGCTCTCCAAGCGTCGGGCCAGATCCAGCGACGTGAGCATCTGGGAGACAATGAGACCTTCCGCAGCGACAAGCACCAGCAGCCATGCAGGGTTGACGCCCGGGGCGTGCGGCAGCGGGAGCAGCGCGCCCAGGTGCGGCCTGTAGCGGAGCAGCAGCACCCCGACCGAGAAGCCCAGAGCCATGAGAGCAACAGCCGCGATACGAACACGCGAAGGGGCCTGGGGATCCGCTCCCGCTCCCGACGGACTGCGAACGCATTCGAGCGAGACAACACCGCTCGCCCAGACGATCAGCGACAGCGGCATCAGATGAGAAAACGTCGAGAGGATCGGGTATGTCAATCCCGGAAGAGCTGCGGCATTCATCAAGCTGACCGCGAAAGCGCACAGAGCAGTGCATGGCGGTGCGAGCGTGAGCCAGACGCAGATCGCCAGGGCGCGCAGGTATGCCGCGGGCAATCGTCGGGCTTCGGCGCGGGAGATGTGAACCGGGAAGGTACACTCCGGACAGATGCTGTCCGACGCAAGACCCCGCAGGTCGTAGGAACAGGCGAGGCAGGGGATGTGTCCAAGCGAGTCTGCGTCGGGCTCGCGCGGCACACCATAGCCAGTCATCATGCATCAGAATGTACCGAGTGGGCTGCCCGATCGCCCTCTACATCGACTACGCTTGGCGCGGCTCTATGAAGGCCCACTGCCAGCTCGCGGGCTCCAGAGCCAGTCCCGGCATCGGGCCCAAGGGGATCGCACGTGGCGACGAAGCACATCGGAATCGTGGCCGTCAGTCCGGAAGGCGCCGCTCTGGCCGTGCGAGCCATCTCGCGCCAGGCCTCAAAGCTTCTCCCGCCCCACGATCACCCCCGCGTCTCGATGCACAATGAACCCCTCGCTCATTACATCGACGCTATCCGCGCCGATGATTGGCATTCGGTAGGGTATCTCCTCAGGCGTTCGGCGGATGTTCTTGCTGGATGTGGTGCGCAGTTCGTGCTCACCCCGGACAACGCTGTCCAGCACGGCGTACACCTCGCCGAGGTCGGGTCGCGGATCCCATGGATCACGATGACCGACCTGGTCGCCCGCAACGTCGAGCGGGACGGGCGCAAAAAGGTCGGGCTGATCGGGACCAAGATGGTGACCTATGGCTCGACATACCAGACACATCTGGCGATTCGAGGGATCCAGGTCCTCCCGCCCGAACCCAACGAATCGGATCTTCTGGATGAGATCATTTTCGGTGAACTCATCTACGGCAAGTTCCGTTTGGAATCGCAGCGTGCCGTGCTCGGGATCATCGGCCACCTCGCCGAGCGTGGCTGCGAGGGCGTCATCCTCGGGTGCAGCGAGGCCCCCTTGCTGGTGACGCCTGAGAACGCAGGACTCCCCGTCTACGACGCCGCGGACATCCTCGCCGAGGGCGCGGTGCGATACGCGATGTCGGGGTGAATGCCCGGATTTTGTGCGACCGAGCAACCTCCGAAAGTCTCGGGCCGAATCTCTCCGCGTCCGCAGTTCGCGCCCTCCGTACCAGGTCCGGGTCCTCGATACTCCCCATCATCGGAACGAGTGAGGAACTTTGGATGGGAAATGGGGTCGGGAACGGCTGGACGCCGGGGCATGGGGTGTGTTATGCTGGGGGGGTCCGCTGGCGGCAGGGTCAGCGGCGTGGCCTCCGGAGCTGGCTCTCGCAACGGGAGCCACGCAGGAGCTTTGGAGAGCCGGGCACGACGCAACGTGTGGTCACTGGGGGCGTAGGACCGCGCAGTGTGTCGCTTCCTTCGGGCAGGGCGTGCGGGTCGCCGCGAGGCAGATGGAGCCGGGCATGAGCGTTCGCAGAATCCGGTCGGTTCTTGGTCTTCGCTCCTCAGAGAAGAAGCGGCGGTCCACCGCGCACGAGCTCACCGCACGCGCGGGAACCGCATCCTTCTTTGACACCCTCGAACGTCGCCAACTCCTTGCCTTCCCGGACACCACGTCCGCGATCGCGCTGACGTTCGGTGCGGGCGGCGTCGCCAACGAAGTGGACACCATCGACACCACCTCCGACGAAGGGTGGTACAGCTTCACCACCCCGACCTCCGACTTCATCACCGTTCTCGCAGACGCCGCGACATCCGTCGGCAGCACGCTGAACACACGCATCGACCTCTACATCGAGAGCAGCGCGACCCCGGGCTTCGCGGTCCCCGCTCGCGGTGCCAACGACGTGATCCTCTCGGCGACAGGCAACGGCACGACCAGCTCCGGCACGCCGACCGATGCTTGGATCGGCTTCGTCTCCGAGCCCGGCCAGACATACTTCGTCCGTGTCCGCCAGGAGGGCTCGACCACCGGTGCGTACACCCTGCGCGTCGATCGCGAGTCCGGCTCCATCACGCCCAACGCCGCCGGCAACATCGTCACCACCGCGGGCTCGCTCCCGCGTCGCGGCGCCGACTTCATCTACCGGGTCTCGAACGGCTCGAACAACGCGTTCAACGCCTTGACCTTCATCGGAGCCGAGGCGGATCCGACAATCCTCGACACACGCGTTGAGATCTACAACGCGCAGGGAACGCTCATCACCGCCGACAGCAACTCCGGCGTCGACAGCAACGCTGCGGCGTGGTTCAAGGCCAATCCCAACCAGACGTACTTCATCCGCGTCCGCAGCGACGAGTTCCTCTCCGGCCGCCCGGCCTCCGGCGCGTACAGCGTGCGCCTCCAGTCCAGCCCGGTGAACATCCCGATCGACCCGGTCACCAGAACCGGCACGGTCGCCGCCCCACTCGTCGCACAGGCACGGGTCTACTCGTTCACGCCCGCCGCATCCGGCCTCGGTATCGTCCAGGGACTCGGCGTCGGACTTAATCGCGTCGACGATCCCGCGATCCGCCTCTTTGATAGCGCGGGCAACCTGCTCGCGTTCAACGATAACTTCGCGGGGCTCAACTCGCAGATCACCTTCAACCTCTCCAGCTCCCAGCAGTACTTCGTCCTCTTCGATGGCTTCTCGTCAACTCCCCCTGTGGCCGGCAAGACATATCGCGTGATTGTCGCCGCGAACGCGACGGTGCAGCCCGTGGATGGTGTCGACGACCACGCCAACATCGGCGACTGGGCCAACGCCACGCCCCTCCGTTTCGGCGCACCCGCAGAGGTGCTGCCCACGATCGACTGGAAGGTCACCGCCGTCGGCGGCGGGCGCATCGCGACCGCCGGCGACACCGATGTCTTCGTCTTCGTCCCGCCCAAGAGCATGCTCGGCATCTACCCGGGAGAGGTCGATCCCGATGATCCCACGATCTGGTTCGCGGGCGAGGATTCTGCGGGCAATCCGATCGAACTCCGCCCTTCGTCGCGTCTCACGCTATTCGCCAGCCCCGGTCTCGGCTTCCTCAACACATCGATCGAGGTCTATCGCTTCAATCCCGCTGCCGTCGATCCCGGCCAAGGCAACGACGGCTTCGAACTGGTCTACGCGAACAACAACGCGACCATCCCGGATCAGGGCGTTTCGGGCATGTACGACCCCGCGCAGGCCGATCCGGGCGCGATCGACTTTCTCTCCGGCTTGCTCGGCGAGAATGTCACAGGCATTCCCGTCTGGGCCGGTCAGCCGTATTACATCGTCGTCTCGGGCAACGGTGTCGGCGCGTACTCGCTGGTCGTCCAGGTCGATGCCCACGTCGAGACACCCAGGCAGTACGACTACAGCACGTTCCCGGACCCCCTCGCACCCGTCACCCCGGTCTATCCCTTCACACGCGACTTCGAGTTCGGCGACGAAGAAGAGTTCGGCGGCACCGTCTTTGTGCCCCCCAACAACGGCACCGGAGATGTGCGTTTCCTGAACGCCGTGCTCAACGCGTTTCCCTTCGTGGTCGCCTCAGAACTGAGTCTCTACCAGGATCGCATCGTCGCCTCCGACGACCTCGAAGACGTCTTCTGGATCACGGAATACCGCCAGACACGCCTCCCCTCGCTGCACGACTTCGACGATGTGGACATCTACGAGTTCACCGCGCCGTACACGGGCACCTTCGAGATCCGCATCAACACCACCTCGCTCGCAAATTCCCACTACGTCGAGTGGACCGACTGGTACTCGGAAGAGTTCTTCC
Source organism: Phycisphaeraceae bacterium (assembly GCA_019454185.1). NCBI lineage: Bacteria > Pseudomonadati > Planctomycetota > Phycisphaerae > Phycisphaerales > Phycisphaeraceae > Phycisphaeraceae bacterium. Next base: position 2,485,771 of record CP075368.1, on the reverse strand, counting down.
CCGATCCCGCCGATCCCCCCACAGACGTCAATGGCGAGCTCTTCTTCGAGTTCTACAACAGTCTCCTCGACAGCGCGCTCCGCATCTTCAACAACGATTTCGAGCAGATCGCCTACAACGACGACAACGTCGCCGTCAACGGCGAGTTCGATCCCAACGTCCCCAACGTCGGCACACTGACACCCCTCGCCGGCGATGGCGACAATCCATTCGCCAACTTCACGTTCCACAGGCGCGACGCACGCGTTGTCTTCAACGTCATCGCGGGCGAGACCTACTACATCCAGGTCGAGAACGGACAGAAGTACAAGAACGGTGCCCCCCAGAGCATCGCCGACCGTGTCCTTGCTCCCGAGTCCGAGATCGACTGGCGGAGCGTTGCGGGCACCTACGAACTCCTGATCAACGGCGTCGGCAATCCGCAGAACCTCCCCGGTATCTTCTCATCAATTACCGACGACCACCCCAACGCGCTCGCGGGCGGGCTCCCGGTGTACAGCACCGTCATCGACATCAATCCCACCACCGGCTCCGGCACGATCGGCGGCGTCATCGAGACCGCCAACGATGCCGATCTCTTCGTCTTCCGCGCCACCAGCACAGGGCTGGCCACAGTCACGGTCGCCAGAACCAGTGCCATCGGCAACAACGTCGTGCCTCGCGTCGAGGTCTACGGGCCTGACGGGCTCCTCCTCGTCGAGGGACGCGCCACCAGCACGGGTGTGATCACCGTGACGCTCCCCGTCAGCAACGGCGAGCAGTACGACGTCCGCGTCTTCCAGGACAGCAGCGGCACCGGCGCGTACACCGTCACCGTCTCCAACATCCAGTACATCGACGATCACGCCGATCGCCCCGACTTCGCCAACGCTACGCCCTTCCCGCTCCAGGACTTCCTCGGTGGCGGGTCGCTCAACGGCTCCATCAACGTCCCCGGCGATACCGATATCTTCCGCTTCGAGGCGTTCACGAGCCAGGACTTCACCTTCCGCGTGACCGCGCTCAACTTCACACTCGACCCCGTGCTCGAGGTCTACGAGATCGCCGAGGATCCGGTCGGCAACCCCTACCTCGCAAGGATCGGCTTCAACGACAACGCACCCGGCTTGGGCACAACCGCCCAGCTCACCATCGGCGTGAACAACCCGCGCACGAGCGGCGCGTCCGGCAACACCTACAACACATACTTCCTCGTCGTACGCGGCGCCAGCCCCGCGCTCGACTTCGGCGCCTACCGCGTCGATATCCAGTTCCCGCCCTCCGACGACCACGCCGATGCCGGCGAGTTCGGTCTCGCCACGCTCATCATCGCCGATGCCGCGACCGGCGCCGGCTCTGAGTCCGGCACCATCGAGCTCGCGGGCGACTCCGATCTCTTCGTCTTCACCGCGCCCGCAAGCGGGGTGTCAACCGTCAACATCACCGTCCCGCTCTCCAGCACGCTCCTCCAGAGAGTCAGGATCTTCGACTCCTCGTTCACGCAGGTCGCCTCCAATCAGGATCTCAATCCCACCGACGTCGATTTCGACGTTGTCCGCGGCCAGGTCTACTACATCCTCGTCGATGCCTCGCCCAGCGCAGGGCCGAACGCCACGACCGGCACCTACACCGTCGATCTCCTCGCGCCCGCGATCGACGATCACCCCAACATCGGCGAGTTCGATCTCGCAACGCTCATCACGCTCGTTGCCTCTACCGGCGACGGCGGCATCGGGGGCCTCTCCTTCGGCGATTCCTCAAACCCGAGGATCTCACCCGCCAACGACACCGATCTCTTCACATTCGTTACCCTCGCCTCAGGGAACGTGCAGGTCACGGTCACGCCGTACAGCTCATCCGTCGTCGGCATCGGGCCTCGCGTCCGCATCTTCGATTCCGCAGGCGTGCTCGTCACCGGCCTGGACGTCTCGGCCTCGACCGGCATGGAAGCCGTATCGCTCGCCATACCCGCAGGAGCCGCGGGCGAGCGCTACTACATCCTCGTCTCCGCGATCACGCCCACCGATTTCTTCACCGTCTCGACCGGCGAGTACGCCGTCGCACTCGACGGACCTCCCGGCGTCGCGCCGCCCCCGCCCGATCCGAGCATCATCGATTTCTCGAATCCCAACGTCGCAACGCTTGACAGCCGGGGCGATGCCACCATCACGTCATCGATCTCCGTCGCCAACGAGCGCGACCTCTACACGTTCATCGCACCGGCCAAGGGCGACATCTACATCCAGCTCATCACGCCCACCGGCTCACGCCTCTCCCTCTCGCTCACGGTGCTCAACGCCGCGAACGAGAACCCATCATCTATCGTCGCCTTCGACGCCAGCGGTCTCCCCGGCGTCGCCTCGAACATCACGATCCCCCGTGCACAGGTCACCGCAGGCCAGCAGTTCTGGGTCATCGTGGACGGCATCGGCGTCGGCACAGGGACCTACACCCTCAAGATCGACACCGCGCCCGAAACCTACTACCTCTACTACCCCGAGGGCTTCTCCAGCGCGAAGATCCGCGAGGTCGTCTCGATCTCAAACGGCGGCAACGAGGCCGTCACCTACTCCGTCACGCTCCGCTACAACGACGGCACAGAGACGGTCGTCCGCTCCGGCTCGATCGATGCCGGCCGCCGAGGCGGCGTGACCATCAGCAACGGCGCGGTCACCGCCCCGGGCGTCCGCAGAGGCGTTCCCTACTCGATCGTCATCGAATCCAGCGGGCCGCTCGGCGCCACCCTCGCGCACTACGACTTCGACCAGAGCACCGGCGATTCCTTCACCGACGCCCCGAATGCCACGTGGTCCTTCGCCAGGGTCGAGCGAAACCCCGGCAACGTCGCCGACGCCCTCACCATCTACAACCCCAATCCCTTCGATGTCGTCGTCACCCTGACAGCCCACACCGCCGGCGGCCCGGTCGTTCTCACACGCACCATCGCCGCCGACCGCCGAGGCGGGTGGAACATCAGTGCCACAGACGCCCTCCCCGTGGGCATCTTCGGCGTCACACTCACCTCGGCACCCGCGGACAGCGCGAATCAGGCCGCCTTCGTCGGCATCGTCGCCGGGCTCACCCACTACGACATCGCGCGAGGCGGCGCGTACGCCATCCTCGGTCAGCCGGGTGGCGGCGCAAACGCCGGAGCCATCCCCTCCCTCACGCAGGGCGCGGGTGTCTCCTCCGAGATCGCCTTCTACAACCCCAGCTTCCTCCCCACGACCATCGTCATCACGGGCCGCTACATCAACGCCTCGCTCCCCAGTCTCAACCGCACGATCGACCTCCCGGCCTTCGGCACGGTGGTCCTCTCCGGCGAGACATTCGGCCTCGTCGCCGACCAGCCCATCGGGCTCACCTACCGCTCGAATCAGCCGGTCGTCGTCATGGCCGCCGAATACCAGCGAGGCGAGGCCAACGCCACCGCCGCGATCACCGAGGTCGGCACACGCTACTTCTTCGGCGATGCGTTCATCAACCGTGCCTCCGCGGGCGTCAATTACTTCGAGACCCTCTCGATGTTCAACCCCGCGGGCGCGTCCACGAACGTGACCGTCCGCCTGATCTTCACGACCGGCGAGATCTCACAGTTCATCGTCCCGCTCAGCGCGGGCGGGTTCGCGTCCATCAATCTCCACGAGCGCCCCGAGATCCTCAACCGTCCCACCAACGCCAACTTCTTCTCGATCGAGCTCTCCGCACCCACCCAGTTCGGCGTCGAGCTCACCCACTACGACCTCTTCCTCGGCGGCGGCTACACCCAGTCGGGCGCGCCCCTCGGCCTGCTCACGCCGCTCTCACGCATCTCGTAACAGTTCCCACCAGTTCGCAACCCACGGGGCGGGCCGCAAGGTCCGCCCCGTTTCGTTTCTCGATCCAACGCCGCCTCGACCCCTCTCGCCGGTACCCTTGGACATGGCCGCGCGTGGCTTCACACTCATCGAGACCCTGGTCGTCGTCGCGATCCTGGCGATCCTCATCGGCATCCTCGTCCCCACGCTCAGTGCCGCGCGTGAGGCCGGTCGTGCCGCGGTCTGTCTCTCGAATCTCCGCCAGGCATCCGCCATCTGCCGCGTCTACGCCGACGAGAACCGAGGGCTCTCTCCAGCGATCGGCGTGCCCTACGCCTCGATCCCGAACTGGGCACTCGTCGCCTTGGAGGGCTCTGGACGCGCAGGCACCGGCTCAGAGATGTACGGCGGTCCGACAATTCTCGTCTGTCCTTCGAGCCGCGCACGTCTCGGCCAGGAGATGACCCGCACCTACGCGATCAACGCGACAGGCCACGCCAGAGACGCCTCAGATCCGCTCCGCGCCGCCGACCCGGATCACTACGACACCGAGCAGGCCCACATTCGGCTCGATCTTGCCGATCCGGCACGGTCCGGTCCGCTGCTCTTCGACTCAGGCATCGCGCCGCCGGAGCCCGGCTCTCCCCCGCCCACGCGCACCGCCAGCATGATCGACTTCAGGCAGCCGTTGCACGTGCAGCAGCGGCTTGCGCCGGTGCACGCGACCGGGTCCATGAACCACAGCAATCTCGACGGTTCGGTCCAGACAACAAAGGCCAAGGGCACGCCTCTGCCTCAGGCATGGCGACGCCCGCTGCCGTGAGCCGCGCTCACTTCGTCAGCGTGAGCCCATCATCCCAGAGCTTGAGGTCTTTCACATCTGTCGCCGTCACCGTAGAGGCGTGCCCGTCGAAGAACAGGGCGTTGCACCCCGTGCCGTGCCGGCGGGGTTCCATGCGACGGACCAGCGGGCCTCCATTCACGTGCCCGGCAAGCCACAGGTCATACCACTGCGCGATCTGCATGTCCGTCGGCGCTGAACCGACGTAGATCGACGCGGCGTGATACCCGTTCGGATCGTCGAAATAATCGGTCAGATACACCACGCCCGATGGGTTGATCACTCGATCGATCATCGTCGGACCGCGACGCTTCCGCCAGTTGATCGCCGCAGTCGCATCCGGCACACGCTCCGTTCCGACCTTGCGGAACGGAATCGCGTTCGTCACATAGTGGATGACGTGCGCATCGGGCTTGCGGCTCGGGTCCCGGAAAAACGGCGCGCCCGCAAAGCGGTCGTTCGGCTCCTCGTCGGGAGAGATGTTCGAATCGATGTACGGACGAAGCGCGACAGCCCACGGCGGACGCTCGCGCGTCACGTTGTCAACACCCTCGCGAGGCACGAATCCGTTGTTCGAGTTCGCGTACAGGTTCATCGCGACCCCGAGCTGACGCTGATTCGAGAGGCACATCGCCGCCCGGCCGGCATCTCGGGCCTTGCTCAACGCGGGGATCATGATCGAGATCAAAAGCGCAATAATCGAGATGGCGACCAGCACCTCGATGAGACTGAAACCGCGCCCGGCGGCGGATAGCTTCCGACGCTCATGCATACAAACAGCATACCACGGGCCAGGCCCGGCAGACGCGGCTTTCAGCGATTGTCAGGCAGATCAATCGGCGCAGGGTCCGATCCCGCCGGGGCGGGGGCCGGCTCTGGGGCCGCAGCCGGAGCCGGAGCCGGGGCAGGAGCAGACTCGATGGGTGCTGGCTGCCTGGCCTCTGCCATCGGTGGCATCTCGCCCGGGGCGCGGAGCGTCACATCCAGCCGGCGGCTGTGCGAAGCCGGTACAAACACACGGTTGTTGAGCGTGCCGCCTCGCTGCCCGCTCGGCATCATCGCCCAGTCAAGCCGATCGGGGTTGACCGGGTCGGCATCGTTCTTGTCAGCGTAAAACCGCATGACAAGCTGCTGGCCGACCGGAACGTCCTTCGACCACACCGCGTGCCCGGTACGCGTATCCACGAGCGTAATCGTCTGGGGGATGTCCGTGGTGGACTGGTACACATACTTGTCGATCGAGGCCATAGAGCCGCCCGGGAAGTGTCCCGGCATGCCCTCGCAGCCCATGCCACCGACCATGATTCCCAGGGCGCCAACAATGCTGCAGACCATCCGACACTGGCTCATCGAGATTCTCCGCTCGCGTTCAGGAATCGTCCGGCACAGCCGGCATGGAGGGTAGGGCCGCCCATCGGTTATCGGTAGACTCATGCAGGTGCCTGAAGCCACGCCTCCCAACCCACGTACGTTCGGACCCCATGTTGGGGTTCGGATCGGTCATGGGTATGACCTGCACCGTCTCGAACCGCTCGGCAAGGCCGGGGCCAGGGACCGGCTGATCCTCGGCGGCATCCAGATCGAGTCCGACCGGGTCCCCGTCGCCCATTCCGACGGAGACGCCCTCCTCCACGCCATCACCGACGCCATCCTCGGAGCCCTGGCGATGCCCGACATCGGGCAACTCTTCCCCGATACCGATCCCCGCCACGCCGGTGAGGACTCCTCTGTCTATCTGCGTGAGGCCGTCCGTCGCGCCGCCTCTGCCGGCTGGAGCATCGCCAACCTCGACGCCACAGTCGTGCTCGAACGCCCCAAGATCGGGCCCTACAAGGAAGCCATGCGCACACGCATCGCCGAACTGCTCGGCATCGCTGTCGATTGCGTCAACGTCAAGGGTAAGACCCACGAGCGTGTGGACGCCGTCGGAGAGGGCCGCGCCGTCGAAGTCCACGTCGCCGCGCTCCTCACACAGCACTGACGCTCACTTCCGCATGTGCGAGCGCATGTACCGCGCCACGCCCCAGTCCGCGAGTCCCGGAAACGCCGTCGCCAGTCCCAGCGCGATCCGCGTGGGCGTGCTCGTCCACACCTCGCCCCGCGGCTTCCTCAGGCACGCCACCACCGCCCGAGCCACACGCTCCGGCGGCTGGAGCGACGTGTTCGAGCTCGAAAGCCCCTGAGAACGCGGCGAGTTCCTCTCCAACTCATCGAAGAACTCCGTGCTCGTGCCGATCGGATGCACGCTCGAGACGTCGATCCGCTCACCCGCCAACTCGTGCCTCAAGGCGCGGGCGAGATGGTCCTGGCACGCCTTGCTCGCCGAGTACGCCGCGTGGTACGGAGCCCCGATCTTCGACAGGCAACTCGAGCAGACGAGCACATGTCCGCGAGTCTCCCCCGTCGGCGGCTCGGGCCCCTCACGCATCCGGGCAACCGCCGCCCTCACGATCCAGAGCGTCCCCCAGAAGTTTGTCCGCAGCATCGCCTCCCACTCGCCGTCGGTCATGGCGAGCGAGGGCGTCTCGACCCCGTACCCGGCGTTCGCGAAAACGCCATGAAGCGGGCCGATCTCCGCCGATGCACGCTCGATGAACGCGAAGCAGTCCGACTCACGCGACACATCACACGCGAGAGCAACCGCCGTCCCGCCGATCGCGCGGATCCTCTCCGCCACCGCTTCGAGCCGCTCGGTCCTTCGCGCGCTGATCGCGATGCGCATCCCGGCCCGCGCGCACTCGACAGCCGTCGCCGCGCCGATCCCGCTGCTCGCTCCCGTGATCGCGATCGCACGGCCCCGAAGATCAACACGAGACATGGATGGACCTCACCGCCGAACCCGGCGCGTCAGTCGTTGATCGCCTTCTGGGTCTTCTCGCCCGCGGCCTCGATGTCGCGCCCCACGCCCTTCACCGTGTTGCAACCGGTCATCGCAATCGCCGCCGCGAGCGCCGCGAGCAGAGAGATCCGAGTCATCGCCTTCTTCATCGAGCTGTCACTCCTTCTGAGTCCGTTCACGCCGGAACGACCGACCGACGCACTCGGCAGATGCTAGCCGGATCACGACGCCGATGTCCGCTCCCGATGCAGCAGCCACCAAAGTTCCGGGGCCCGCATCGCCAGCGAGAGCGCGAGATAACTCCCGCCGCCGGCAGCCGTGAGCACGATCAGCGCGACGAACTGCCCGCTCCACGACGCGCCTCGCGGCAAGACCTCACCCAAGCCCCACACCGCCCCCATCATCCCGAGCGTCATCGCCAAGATCCGCCCGAACGCCATGGTGGTCGAGCGATCCATCGGGTTCACGCCCGTCAGCCGCTTCGATAGCATCGCCAGAATCACGCACTGCACGATCGCGCAGATGCTGGTGGACCACGCAAGACCGGCCTCACGGAACGGCCAGATCAGCACCAGATTCAGCACAAGGTTCACCAACACCATGCACATCGCAACGTTCATCGGCGCCCGCACTCGCCCCGCGGCATAGAACGCCCGCGTCCACACCTGATTGATCGAGAACGCCCAGATCGCCGGTGCATACCCGAGGAGCACCGCCGCGGCTCGCGCCACCCCATCCGAAGAAAATCCCCTCCCGCCGCCGGAATACACCACGAACGTCAGCGGGTCACGAACAAGGATCAGCCCCGCGCTCGCCGGCAGGCCGATGAAAAGCGAGAGCCGCAGGCCCCGACGGAGCGTCGTCGCGAACTCGCCCGTGCTGTTCGTCACGCGAGCCAGCATCGGGAAAATCGCCGTCGCGACCGCAACACCGAAGACACCGAGCGGAAACTGATACAGACGCTGCGAGTATCCAAGGATCCCGTTCGATCGTTCATCGAGCGGGTACTCAAACCCGAGAATCGTCGGGCCGACCCAGTTCGGCCACATCGCGATCAACATGTCAAAGAACGAGTTGATCTGCAGCGTCCCCATCCCGATCACCACGGGGACAAATCGGCGCAGCATCGTCCGCACCGTCTCCGCCACCCCCTCCGACGACGCCTTCAACGCAAACCGCGGACCCAGCGCCCGCACGCCCCACGCGACCTGCGCCACGCCGGAAACCAGGATGGCGATGCCGATCACATACGCCGCGCCGACCCGGTCCGGGTTCGCCATCAGCGCATACGGAAGTGCGGCCGCGATCGTGATGAGATTCAGCAGGATCGGCATCCCCGCCGAAGGGCCGAACCGCCCGTGCGTCTGCAGCATCCCCCCCAGGATCGCCGCGATACACACCATGGGCATGAACGGGAACATGACCATGATCAACTTCACCGAGAACGCCCGCTCCGCGTCGCGCCCGTCCAGAAAGAGCACGGCAAGCAACGCCAGCTCCACCAGAACAGTGATGATCCCCGTCAGGATCGCGAGTCTGCGAACGACCAGCGCGCCGAACCGCCGGGCCGCGTCCGGATCGTCACGGTCCAGTTGCGTGTAGAGCGGAATGAACGCCGCCGTGAGCGCGCCCTCACCGAGCAGCCGCCTGAAGAAGTTCGGGATCGCGAACGCCGCCATGAACGCCGAGCCGATGGCGGTGTCGCCGAAGACGCGAGCCGTGGCAATGTCGCGCCCGAGCCCCGCGATGCGTGAGACCAGCGTCAGCGACGAGAAGACACGAACCGCCCGCCCCATGGCGCTGTCGCCGGTTCTGCTCCGGTCGGGAGCGGTGGGTGGGGGGGGGCCGGGCTCGTCGGGTGGAGGCATGGGTGAGGGTGCGTCCTGCACGGATGCAAGATTATCACGTCCGACGCTAGGCGAGCGCCCGCTTCCCGGAACGCCGCCGAATCAGCCAGATCACGACAAGGCCGAGCCCCACACCCACGACATTCGCCAACAGGTCCCACCACGAGCACGTCCGGCCCAGCGCGGGTATCGCCTGAAGCCCCTCGTCGAGTGCCGCATACCCGCACGCGATCAACCCGAGCGTCCGCAATCTCGGCCGACGATGCCGCACCGCCGCCGCCAGGAGCAGCGTCCACACAAAGAACACCCCGACGTGGATGATCTTGTCCGTCCCGCAGATGGGCGAATCGATCGCCAGCCGGGGCCAGTGGGTCGCGATGAACAACGCGAGCGCGTACACCCCGAACCCAACCAGATAGACCGCACGCGGCACCGCGATCACACCCCGGTCCCGGAGGAAACCGGTGCGATCTCCGCAGCCCTCGTCACGATCTCCACGGGCGCGTCGCCCGTGGCCTGAGTGCCCACCTCTGGCTGTCTGACTGGACCGGACCCGGGCTTCGTCTCGGGTTTCGTCTCGGCGCGGCGCTCCAGCATCGCGTCCCATTCTCGCAGCATCCCTTCGGCGAGCGCCTTGTAATCGGCCGCCCCGGGAGCGGTGGGGGCGTACTCAAAGATCGTCTGCCCGAACGAGGGACACTCCGCGAGCTTGATGTTCCGCCGGATCGCCGGGCGCAGCACGCGCGCGTGCTTCCACGGCACGTCGAGCGCCCGCTGCTCGGCAAGGAACGCCTCAAGATCAGCGACAACTTCCTGCGTGTGCGTGCTCGATGTGTCGTGCATGCACAGCACCACGCCCGTCACGCGCAATTTGGGGTTGACCGACTGGGTCACAAGCCGCACCGTCTCCAGCAACTTCCCGACGCCCTGCAGCGCAAGGAAGTGCGCCTGCATCGGGATGATCACCTCACGCGCCGCCACCAGGCCGTTCAGCGTCAGCAGCCCCAGCGACGGGGGACAATCAAACAGCACAAACTCGTACTTGCCCGATGCCGCCGCCAGAGCGTCCGACAGGCGTCGGTTCCGATCCGGCGCCTGAGAGATCTCCACCTCGGCCGCCGCCAGATCCGTCTGCGCGGGCAGAAGGTCCAGATTCGGTGCGATCGCGTGCACACGCCCCTCGAGCCCGGACGCGGGATCCAGCAGCACGTCGTAGACAGACGCCTCGATCGCTGCCGGATCGACCCCGAGATGCAGCGTCGCGTGCGCCTGGGGATCAAGATCGACGACCAGCGTGGAGCGTCCGGCCCTGGCATACGCCGCGGCCAGCGTAACGGTGGTCGTGGTCTTCCCCACGCCCCCCTTCTGATTCATGAGGGCGATCAGACGCGTGGGTTTCGGGCGGGCTCCATCCATGGTGCCGGAGTATAGGAACGGCAGGATTTTCCCGCGAAACCGCGCCCACCCGGCCGTTCTCCCGCTGCCTCACGGCGTCGGCGACTCACCCTGCGGCAATGCCGCGTCTCCCGCCGGCACTGGCTGACGCAGCGACGCTCCCGAGCGTTCCGCCTCGACCCTCTGAATCTGCTCTTCGATGATCCGCTTCCGCGCGATCTTGATCGCAATCACAGCGATGAAGCAGGCGTAGATGAACGCGAGCAGATACGTCGCCCGGGCCCGCCAGAGCGACATCCCGATCCCGATCAACGCGAATGACGTGCCGATTCCGTACAGCGTCAAGACCGCCCCCTTCACGCCGAGCGACCGCTTCAGCATGTGGTGCAGGTGGTCCGAATCGGGGTCGGACATTCGTTTCTTGGCCAGCTTGCGTCTCACAATCGCCAGCGAGGTATCGATGATCGGGATGGAGTAGATCACCAGACCCGCGAACACGAGGTTCGTCTTGCCCGTGTCGCCCAGCGTCAGGATCACCACGATCGTCGCGAAGCCCAGCAGGAGCGAGCCGCAGTCCCCCAGAAAAATCGTCGCCGGGTTGAAGTTGTGAGGCAGGAAGCCGAGACACGCCCCGATAATCGCCATGCAGATGACCAGGCGCTGCGCATCGCGCGGGCCGTCGTCCATCACCGCCATGCTCAGGGCCACGATCAGCAGGCCGACGTTCGCGATCGCCGTCACCCCCGAGAGCAACCCATCCAAGCCGTCGATCAGGTTCGACGCGTTGCACGCGCCCAGCACGAACAACGCGATGATCGCTGTCCCCGCCCAGTACACAAGGTCGATGTGGATCGAGCCCGTCCCGAAGAGCTCGACAGGCATCGGGATCCTCAGCAGGACCGTCTCGATCGAAGTCCCGTCGATTGTGGCCGTCGGGATGCCCACCGCCTTCGCAAGAGGCACCAGCACACCCTTGGCTACCCGCACGCCCACGTCATCGATCGCCAACGCAGCCGCCGCAAGCAACTGCCCCGCTACCTTGACCTGCGGGCTGATGTGCACGATGTCGTCGAAAAGCCCGACAAGCATGATGACCGTCAGCCCGAGCAGGATCGACGTCGGCACCGGGAACGGCGAAGACCCCTCCAGATGGTTCGTCTCGTGGAAGTTGACCAGACCCGGCACGGCCACAGCGATGTACGAGAGCAGAATCCCCGCCATGATGCCCAGGTAAACCGCCGCGCCGCCGAGATACGCCGTCGGGGCCCGGTGGATCTTCCTCGCCTCGTTCGGTCGATCAACGATCCCGTACCGCACCGCCATGCGACGCATCAGGGGTGTCGCGAGCAGCGTCACGATGAACGCGATGCCAAGCACCGCGATGTAGCCGTGGAAGATGTCCAGACGAGAGGGCGCCTCAGGAGAGATCCCCGCCGCCGCCGCCAGATCACGCTGCTCCTGCGCAAGGCGACCGATCTGAACCCCGAGCTGGTCGATGCGCGCAACCACGCCGGGAGGGAGATTCTCGGCCCGGATCGGATCGAGTTTGGCGGCTGTAGGAATCACGCGTTGGCCTCCGCCACCCCCGTCGAACGCATGGACTGGGCGATGTCTCGGATGGTGGCTTCGAGCGGAATGGTCGGCTCAAAGCCGATGGACTCGCGAATGCGGGCAAGATCGGGACGACGCTGACGCAGATCTTCGAAGCCGTCAGGATACGCCTCAGCGTACGGCCTGAGTTGGATCGTCGAGCGCGAAGAAAGCACACGGATCACGGTCTCCGCCAGTTCAAGGATCGAGATCGGCCGATCCGACCCGACATTGAACACCCGCCCGTAGCACCGCGCCGTGCCCAGCAGCCGGGGCAATGCAGCCGCTGTGTCGCGCACGTCGCAGAAGCAGCGGGTCTGCCCACCGTCACCGAAGACGTGCAGCGGCTCGCCCCTCAGCGCAGCGCCGACAAACCGCGGAAGCACCATCCCGTAGTCACCAACCTGCCGCGGCCCGACCGTGTTGAAGAACCTCGCGACCACCGCCGGCAGCCCGTGCATCCGATGGTGCGCGATCGCCAGATACTCATCGATCGCCTTCGTGCACGCGTACGACCACCGGGAAACCGTCGTCGGACCGTACAGAACGTCGTCCTCCTCAGAGAACGGCGACTTCGCGGCCTTTCCGTACACCTCGGAACTCGAAGCCACCAGCGTCGGCACCGGCCCGCCGTCAGGCCCGCGGTTCGCCGCAAACCTCAACAACGCCGCCGTCTGCTCGACATTCGTCTCGATCGCAAGGATCGGATCCTCAAGCACCCGCGTCACGCCGACCGCCGCCGCGAGGTGATAGATCTCGTCGAACGTCTCGCCCGGGCCCAGCACGCGCAGCGCCTCGCGCAGGTCTGCCTCGATGAACCGAATCGACGGGTGCTCCTCGGGCAGGTTCCCGCGCCTGCCGGTCGAGAGATTATCAACCACGGTGACGTGGTCGCCTCGCTCAAGCAGCAAGGGCACAAGGTGCGAGCCGATGAAACCGCTGCCGCCGCTGACGAGGGCGCGTCTCCGCCGGCGCGAGCCGGTGATCTCGGCTTTGGTTCCTGTCTGCGCCACGTCTGCCCTTGTCGGATCGGTTGCCGGCTTGATGTACCAAAGGTTGAACGGGTTCTACGTCTCTCAGGTGTTCGTCTGGGGCTTCTGGTAGTCCGCCGTGGCGCGGATGTTGCGTCGGAAGTAGCCGCCCGCGGACGAGCGCACGCCGTTGATGATCACACCGAGGAACTCGGCACGCGTGTCCGACAACTCGTTCCGGAGCCGCGCGACAAGGCCCCGCTTCTCGGAGAGTGCCTTGACCACGAGGATCGAGGCGTCCGCGCGGTTGGCGATGGCCAGACCGTCGCCCGAGACGACCGCCGGCGCGGTGTCGATGATCACCATGTCATACACCGCGGAGGCCTGCTCGAGAACATCCGACATCGCCTTCGCGCCCAGACGCTCGAAGATGCGGTTCGCCGGCGTGCCCACCGAAAGCAGGTCCGGCTCGCCCGGCTTGGATGCCGGCTGCACCGCAGTCTCAAAGGGCGTCGATCTGGCGAGCACATCCGCCAGCCCCGGCCCCTCGCTCTTCCCGAGGATCTTGTGGAGCGACGGACGCCTGAAGTTGGCGTCAACGACAAGCACCTTGATCTCGGCGCCGGAGAACGCGAACGCCATGTTCGTCACGACCGAGGTCGCCCCCGAGCCCGGCATCCCGCCGATCACGACCAGCGACTTGTGCCCCGACGCGTGCAGACGCTTTGTGAGCGGCGCACGCAACTGGCGGAAGTTCTCCGTCAGCACCGACGTCGGCTGATCTCGCACGACGGTCTCGACCGCCTTGACCCCGGAAGGATCCTCGCTCGTCGCCGCGATCATGCCGAGGAGCTTCGCCCGGGGGATGAGCGCGATGTCGCTCGGGCCCTTGATGCGCTGATCAAGAATCTCGCGAACAAGAATCCAGAGCCCGACCATGCCCACGACCGCGATATAGCCGAGGGGGACCGTGATGTAGATCAACGGGAACGCAACCTGATCCGGCACGGTCTCGGTCTGATAGGTCACAACACGTGTGTTCGTCTCGAGGCGGTCAACGGCCTGAAGGTTGCTCAGCTCGTCCTGACGTGCCGAGCGAGACGTGATCACACGCTCGATCTGCTGATCAAGATCCCGGATCTGCGCCTGGATGTTCGTGATCTCGACCAGGCGCGCCTGGAACTGCTGCACCTGCGTGTCAGAGTCGAGCTGCTGCGCCTCGAGACTCGCCTTCGCGCGTCGTGCGCCGTCGATGATCGCCGCGAAGCGATCCGCCAGGATCGACTGACGCAACTGCTCGATCTGCGCCTTCTGCCCGTCGATCTGGGCGCGGAGCAGCGTCACCTCGCGGTGCATCGGGCCGTACCCGTTCTGCTGGAGGGCCTTCAACTGGCTCTCCATGTTGTTCAGCACGGACCGCGCGTTGTTCATCACCGGGTCCATATCAACCTGCGCACGCAGCTCGTCCGGATAGTTCGGGCCGGCCGGCGAGTTCAGTTCCTGCTCGTAGTTTGCGAGCGTCGTGCGGATCGACTCAAGGTCGAGGCGGACCTGCACGGCCTTCGTTTGCAACTGCTGCAGGGCGTTCTGTGTCTCGTTGAACCGCTGGTCGAGAGAATCGATCCGGCTGTCCGCGATCAGCTGGCGCTTGCTGCCCTGGAGACGGGTCAGCTCGCGGTCCAGATCCTGGATCGTGCGGACCAGCGAGTCCTTCTTCTTCGTCGATTCCGAGCCGGTCTGCGTCCGCAGCACCTCGAGATACGACTGACGCATCAAGCCGACGACCGCCGCCACGTCCTCACGCTTCCGCCACCCCATCGACATCTCGATGAACTGCGAGCCGGAGACCGCGCGAACCTTCAGCGTCTTCTTGATGCTCTCGATCGCCAGCGACGGGTTGTAACGCCCGTTCTCGTAGAACGTCCGTGTCCAGTTCGGTGCCTCACGCTCCAGACGCGGGTCGTTGGCGAACCGCTGCAGCACAACGTCGGACTTGATCACCAGCGCCTGCGTCGCCATGAAACGCTCGAACTCATCGCGGTCGGCCCGGATCGCACCCTCGACAGAGCCCGCGCTCACCTGTGGCGCATAGCACTGGAAGATCGCCGTCGCACGGAACGTCGGGTAATACCGCAACATCCCCACGTGCAGCACGATCCCCACGCCGATCCCGACGAAGCTCGCGATCAGCAGGATCCACTGGTACTTCCTGAACAGCTTGATCGGGTCCAGCGTCGGAATGGCCATCCCCTGCTGCGGGGCAGGCGCGGGACGCGGGGGCGCAGGAACGGGCGGGCGAGGAGCGGGAGCGGTGCTCATGGTTCACATCTCTTCTGAAGAAGCCGGCCCGTTGGCAGGCCCGTGGTCAGTCTGGTCCTGTGTCGTCGTCTGTATCGGCCGGGTCGAGACCCGGCGTGAGCGTGAGTTATTGGACAAGCCGAAGCAACGCATCAACCTCCGCACGGATCGAGGGGTTCTCCGTCGGCATGGCCCGGAGCAGGTCATCCGCCGACTTCGCACGCGTCCGGGCGCTCTCCATGTTCCCCATCGCATGGTCAAGCACCCCCTGGTGCACCATGATCGTGATCTGAGACTCAGACGCTGCACGGGAGAGCGACATCGCCTTCTGCAAGGCCGCATCGGCCTTGTCGAACTGCTTGGTCATCGTGTACGCGACGCCCAGCGTGTCCTGGATCTCGGCGACGTTCGGGTTCATCCGGGCCGCGTGCTCGGCAAACGGCACCGCCTCGGCCGCACGCCCGAGCTTCTTAGCCAGAACAAACCCCAGGTTGTTGTTCATCTCCCAGTCGTCCGCGTACTTCTGGATCCCGCGCTTCCACGCCTCGACCGCCTCCTCGTACCGATCAAGAGCGTAGTAAGAGCCGCCCTCGCTGCGGAACGCGTTCACGCCCAGCGCAACGTTGTTGGTCCCCTGCACCCGACGCAGCAGCTCAACGCCCTGCGACAGCGTCGCGCTGCTCTCGGCCAGCGTCCGACCACGCAGGTACGTCACCCACGGATCCGGAATCTCACGCTCAAGCAACTCCAGATACGAGGCCAGCTCGCCGGGACGCGTCAGAATCCGCCGAGCCGCGGCGTACCACGCCATGATCTGGCGCGGCTCGTTCCTCACGTTCGTGTACGACGCGGTCAACTCGCGACGCGCATCGTCCAGCCGGTTCCGCTTCGCCAGGATCTCCGCCCTCGCCAGAATCAGCGAAGGGTCGTTCGCGACACGCTCACCCATGCGGTTGAGCACGTTCGTCGCCTCGGTCAGGTCCGGGGGCGTCATGTTCAGCAGCGATTCGACATACAACTGCGCCGTCGCCACGTCCTGCGCCTGCATCCACGCGCGCCGGTAGAAGACCGCCGCCCGAGGCCATTGCCCGCGCTCCGCGAAAATCTGACCAGTACCGAGCATCAGCATCAGATCGCCCGGCCGCTGAGAAAGCCCCTGCTCGGCGACTTCCGCCGCGTCCGTCGAACGCCCACGATTGAGCAGCTCGAGCATCAGACCGTATCGAAGCTCATTCAAGGCGGGATTCGCGGTCACGGCCGAGCGCAGATCCGCCAACGCGCCCTCGATGTCGCCCTGCTGGGCTCGGATCGCGGCGCGAATCCGGAGCGCCTGCCACAGCGACGGACGCAGCTGCAGAGCACGGTCAAGGTCCTGCATCGCCTGCCCGACAAGCAGCGGGTCCTGTGCACGCGCCTGCGCACGCTCCACATACACCAGCGCATCCTCGGGCGCGACGGCCACCGCCCTGTCAAGGATCTCGCGGCAGCGACGCATATCGCCCCGGCCCTTCGCGATGTCCGCACGAAGCATCAGCACCACCGGATCGTTCTCGACCCGATCGCCGAATCCCGCTACCAGAGATTCCGCGCTGTCCCACTGCTGCAGGCGAAGCAGCGTCTCGATGTAACGCAGCCGGTACAACTGTTCCGGCGAATCCGCGTTCGCATCCAGCACCCCCTTGTAGAGCGCCGACGCATCAGCGAACTGCTGGAGCCGGAAGAGAGAGTCCGCAAGCTCCTTGTCCGCCTCCATCACCTTCGGATCCTGCCGGGTCCTCGCCTGGTTCAGTGCCGCAATCCCTACGTCGTTCAGACGCCGGTTCAGCATGAACCGCCCGAACACGATGTACGGCTCCGATGTCAGCGTCGCCGGATCCTGCTCCGTGATGTAGCCGACGAACACGCCACGCGCGCCGTCAACATCGTTCTGATCGGCGTGCCACTTCGCATCCAGCTCCACGAGCTGCAGCGAATCACCCGTCGAGCGAAGATCGTCGATCACCTTCCGTGCCTCGGCCCAGCGGGCTGTCTCGATGAGGATCGCCGCCAGCGCGACGCGATTCTCGCGATTCTCGGGGTCCAGCTCGACCATCCGCATCCGGCGGCTCAGCGCAAGGGCCTTATCACCCACCGCGGCCTCAAGGTCCATCCAGAGATTCTGGAAGGTCCGATCCGTGCGCGCATACTTCTCAGAGTCGCGAGCGACCGCCAGCGCCTCCTGCAGCCGATTCGAGCGAACCAGAACTGCGATCAATTCGTTGATCGTCTGCACATCGTCCGGGCGCATCTCAAGTGCGCGACGGTATGAGGCGAAGCCCTCCTGCTCACGCCCGAGGTTCACCAGCTGGCGGCCCAGCAACCTGTGGATACCGACCGACGGCGCGCCCGCGTTGATCGCCTGCTGCAGCGTCCGCGCGGACTCCGCAGTCTTGCCCTCGAGCATCTCGACACGCGCCCGATAGGTCAGTCCTCCCACACGATCGGTATCCAATCGTGTCGCACGCTCAACGATCGACTTGGCACGCTCGACGTCGCGAGACTCGAGCGCGTCGTTGAACGCAATCTCGATCACGCCGGCATCATCCGGTGCAAGCCGCTGCGCCGCAGCGATCGCACGCGTGGCATCCGCCGTCCGCCCGCGAGAGCGATACAGCCGGTACTTGCTCAACTCCTTCGTCGCCGGCGCCAGATCTGACGAATCGATCAGATCGATAGCGGCCTCGACCGGATCGCCCTTGGAGAGCGCGTTCTGAAGGCGCGTCAACGAGTCATGCTGTGGGTGGCGTGCCGACGCCTGGGACACCAGCTGTCTCGCCTTCGCGACCTCTTCGCGGTCCAGATAGAGACGCACGAGTTCCGACACCAGACGCAGGTCCAGGTCGTGCTCAACCACGCCTCGCTCCAGCATCGCGACCGCGCCCGCAGGATCGCCCGGATTCTCCATCGTTCCCGCCTCGGTCCGCCGGGCGTCGATGATGATCTGAATCACAGGATCGTCCGAAGACTTCTGGTTCGTTGCGATCAGCGACGTGTCCAGCCCGCGCTGCGCCTGCTCATTCCCGGGGTTGATCGCCAGCGCCTGACGGTACAACTCGATCGCCCGCGTATGGTTCTGAAGCTGCGACTCCATGCTCGCCAGCGCGATCATCGCCGCGGCGTTGCCCGGCTGCATCTGGAGCACGCGCTCGAACTGCCGCCGCGCGATCCCCGGTTGCGTCCGCATCGTCACCTGCCCGAGCAGCCACACGCCCTGCACGTCGTTGCTCAGCGTGCGCTCGTTGTACGTGAACAAGAGACGCTGCGCATCAGACTCACGCCCGGAGGCGATCGCGATCTTTGCATCGAGCAGGAGCAGCGCAGGTGCGTCCGTCGGCAACTCGGCCGCCAGCGCCTGGCGATACTTGTTCGCCCGCTCCACCAGCGCGGTCCGCTCCTCGGCGCCGGTGGTCTGCTCCCACATGCCGAGCACCGACTCGGCCTGCTGCGAGATCGCCTCCACCCGCCTCAGGTACCGACGCATCCCCTCAAGACTCACCGGGCGCGGCTTCAGATCCGCGACCGCCTGGTACTCGTCGATCGCCCGCGCGAACTGCCTCAGATCGAAGCTCAGACGCGCGTTCATCGCTAGCAGATCCGGGTCCGTCGGGTTCGCAGCGATCGCCCGCGCAAGAATCTCGCGCGTCGACTCACTGCCCGACTCCGGATCCAGCAAAGACTCAAGCAGACGGAATCGCGCGATCGTCAGGATGTCCAGCTTCGCCGGATCATCCGCCATCATCGCCTCACGCACCGCGTCAAGACGCGGACGCAGCGACGCGAGCAACGCCCGCCGCGCGCTCTCCTGAGACCCCGCGCCCGACAGCGCGACCTCGGTATCGATCGTCAGAAGCCCGAGAAGCCCCGTCGTATTGGTCCTGTTCTGCTCAACGAAGGAACGGAGCGTGCCCACGGCCTCACGCTCGATCTCCGCAGCACGCGCCGCCTCACCGAGTGCCGCGACGCGCTTCGACTCGGCTCGCCCCCAACGGGCGAGCGCGACCGCCGCCGTCGCGTTCGTCGGCTCCACTTTCAGTGCCGACAACAGGTCCGCCCGCGCCTGCTCGCGCTGCTGCTCGGTCAACTCAAGATTCGAATCCATGATCTCAACCAACGCCCGACCGCGATACCGACGCAACGCATCGCCCGCATCGTTCTCAAAGTACTGCAACGCGGCCGCGGTCTCCGAGATCAGATAATCAAGACTCTGACGCGAGAGCTCTCCAAGCAGGATCTGCCGCTCCAGCGTCCCGAGATAGTCGTGGTACGCCTCGAGATTGGTGCGAAGCAGAATCGCCCTCTGACGCTTGATCGCCATCGACCGCTCGAACGCCGAGCGATACGCAGTCTGCGTGTCGGGCGTCCATCGAGAGAGCGCTGTCGCCCAGCGATCCAGGAACTCGACGTTCGATCGGTCCTTCGCCACGGCCTTCGAGTACAGGAACGCAGACGCGCCGTACGCCTCCTGCGCCAGGGCGTTGTTCCCCGCGCTCTCGGCGCTCTCCGCCTCCTTGAGCTTCGCGTCTCCCATTCGCACCAGGTCATCACCCGACTTGAGCACGATCGAGATGCCCACATACGCCACCACGCCGCACACAAGCGTGAGTGCCGCAGAGAGGATGACGACAAACTTGACGTTAACGCGCGAAGCCATGTTTCGATCCTCGAGGGAATGCGTGCGTCGTCAGGAACGACCGCCCGCCGCCTGGTTTCTCTTGGGGTTGTCTGCGGGATAGCGCCCGGTCTGCACGTCCACCCAGTCGGGCACGCAGAGCATGATCTCGCCGATCAGCTCGGAGAGAAGCTCCGACGACATCGCCGCCAGATCCTCCGCCGAAGAGGCCGTGGAACTCGTGCACTGCACCTTCATGTAATACGCATAATCATCTGTCAGATTGAACGCCAGCAGGCGGACATCCTGCGCCGTCGGCACATGCCCGCCGTTCGCGATGAAGAAGTACCCCGCATAAATGCGAGGCCCGCCCGGAATGTCGAACCCCATGATCCGCATCCGCATCGCGTCGGGCTCGCGAGGCAGCCGCACAGACTGCCCGGGACGAGACGTGAATCTCGAATCATCCGCGAGCCGTGCCCGCCAGATCGTGCCCCGCATCTCCTCGGGAACATCCGGATCCTGGAACCACCTCGATCGATCCATCCGCAGGGGCAGCACCTGTGCGTTCGTTCCCTGCGTCATCCCACCGCCGATGAAGCAGCGGTCCGGCACGTGCGGCACCGTGTCGATCATCCCCGTGTAGTACGCCAGATGCAGCTCAACCACACGCGGACGCGTCGGATCCGCCGGGTTCTTCTCGATATAGGTCCTCGAGAGATAGTTGTCAGTCCCCAGCGTCGCCACGATATCCGCCGACTCGATGCGATCGTTCCCGAGCTTGATCCAATTCGCTGTCTCGGGAGGCAGACTGTTGAGCGTCCTCCCGTCCGGCGCCTCGATCGGCAGCTTCGACAGGTAGATCCCGTACGCCCGGATCCCCGCGCTGATCCCGATCGACGACAGGCCCAGCAACGCAACCGCCGCGATGAACTGGGGCATGAGGAAGGGGTTCTTGGCCATCACTCACCCCCGCCCGCGCCGCTGCGCACGATCCGATTGAGAATCCACACCACGCCCATGTACAAGCCGAGGGCAGGAATCAGCAGCAACGTCCCGATCAGCGTGTGCGCCTCGCCCGCCGCCAGATCCGGGTTCACCAGGGTCAGCAGCCCGAGCACCGTCACACGCACCGCGTTCATCAGCAACGCCACCGGCACCGCAAGCAGCACCAGCGCGATCCGCTGCCACCACTCGCGGCACGCCACCAACGCCACAGCCACGCCCAGCGCGAGAAACGCGATCAGCATCCGCAGGCCCGCACACGCCTCGGCGATCGTCAGCGGGTGCGACTTCCCGTTCGCGGTGATCAACTCGATCGAGTTCCCCTCCGCCTGCACGGAGAATCCGAACAGCGGCGCGAGCACCCCGAGCGTCACCTCCGACATCTGCGACGCCACAAGCTGCAGACGGAACGTGATGTTGTTCATGATCGCCTCGGAGATCGTGATCCCGAAGGCGAGATACCCGATGGGCACAAACAGCAGCCGCGCGATCGCAGGCCCCAGCAGCAGCAACGCCGCACCGTACACCGTCAGCACCAGCGAGAACCCCTGCAGCATGTGGTTCTTCACCGCCACCATGCAGTAGAAGTAGGACATGACCCCCAGCAGCATCGGCACCATCCCAGGCCAGAACGGCGCGGGCTTCAGACGAGCAAGATCCTTCTCACGCATCCGGATCAGATACAGACAGATCAGCGGGATGATGTACGCGTGCCCCCAGTCCTCGATCGACTTCGAGCTGTGCCGATTCTGCACGAGGAACCACCGGAAGAACAACGCAACAAACGCCGCCGCAACGACCAGCAGCATCGCGGCACCCGTGGGCGTAAGAATCCCGAGGATCCGACGATCCGAGTTCAGGGCCGGCGCGACTTTGGCCTGGAGTGTTGACATACCGCGCTCATGCTGCCGAACAGAACCGGCACCGACCTCCTACGCTCGCACGCTCGCCGGGTTCGTCCGGCCCGACGCGCAAGCTTCTGTATAAACCTCCGGCGACCCTCCGTGGAAGACCTTTGTCAGGCGATCAGAACCCTCTGCCGCTCGTGGGAGGGGGGCCGAAAACATCGTTGCCGAAGTTGCGATCGAGCAGGAAACCAAAGCCGTACGTGACTCGGAAACCGCCCCGTGCAACCGCCAGCGGGAAGGCCCAGAAGTTCGTGCCGACGTTCACTCGGTCGTCAGCACGAAGGAACACATCCGGCTGCGTCCCCTCCGCGATCGCACGCAGGTTCAGTCTGATCGTCGCCTGACGGTCCTGGCCAACCATTCGCGTCAGATCGACACGGTCCGGAATCGCCAGTGCGCCAAGCCCGCCCGCCGCGTCGATCAGACGCGTCAGCGTCAATCGCCCCGCATCAGGAAGCTGATACACACCCGGACGGGCAACCTGCCCCGCGGCATACACGATCCCCGTGTCAGGAGAAGGCACACGCAGAATGTCGCCGGGGCGGATCACGATGTTGTACCGCGCATCACCCGCAAGCAGCGGCTTGACCGGCACACGAATCACACGCTGCGTCACAAGACGCGGCACACTCTCGCCCTGGAGGCCGCCCTCCGGCTGCAACGCCTGCACCTGCACCCAGCGATCATTCAGATACACCCAGTTACCGCCCGTTCCCGTCGGGGGCGGAGTCGTCGCGGGCGAGCCGCCGGTCGGTTGCGATGCCCTCGCATCCACAAGGTCGATCGGAGGCGCATCCTCGCCGGCCGAAACCGGCTGACGCGGAGCGGCAACGCTCCCTGAAGGAACGTCAGCGCCCGCCAGATCATCGATCACACGCAGCAGATCCTCACCAGTCTGAAAGGTGGGCGTGCTCGTCCGCATCGGAGCGTTGGAAGATCCCGCCCGAGCGCCCGCGCTCGCCGATGCCGAGAGCGGCACCTGGCGGATCACATACACATAAGGCGTCGTCTCAGGGAAGCCGCCCGCCGCCGTCAACGCCTCGAGCACGCGATAGTCACGCGATGGCATGAAGTACGGAGCAGGGTTCCGAACCGCCCCGATCACGTTGAAGGTCATCTGCCTCGGGTTCGCGACGTTCACCATCGCGAGCGGGTTCCCGACGAACGGACGCATCCGCTCCTGGATCGCCTGCACGACCTCGTCGGCAGTCATCCCGTTCACGCTGATCGAGCCCAACTGCGGCAGGTCAATATTCCCGCGCGAATCCACGATCCGCTGATACCCGTCCGGCTGACGAGGCACGATCATGTCATAGATCACAAGATCCAACGCATCGCCAGGGCCGACCCGGTAGTCCTCGGCGTCGACACGCAGGTCGTCCCCCGTCGGCTCCGTGTACTCGACCAACTCCGTGCGCGGGTCCTCGATCGCGGCGATCCGCTCAAGGATCGGCACCGTCGTCGGCGTGTGCTCCCACCGACCCACAACACTCGGGTCAATGAAAGAATCTGTCTCACACCCGGACATGCCACCGAGCAGCACAACTCCGCCTGCCGCCGCAATCACGCAGCGCAACAGAGAGGAATGGGCTCTCGAACTGTCGGATTCGCGTCCACGGAGTCGGCTCACGCCCTGGCTCCTTCAAAGAAAGTACTGGTCCTGTCCGTGCGGCACGCCCCGAGACGCACCATCCCCTCGGACCGGGCGGTCGCGACGGAGCGGGATGCGGTCGGCAGACCCCTCCATGGGGCAAGCGCGAAGGACCATGAACGTAGCAGGCGCCTGCAACGTGTCAAAC
Organism: Phycisphaeraceae bacterium; assembly: GCA_019454185.1. NCBI lineage: Bacteria > Pseudomonadati > Planctomycetota > Phycisphaerae > Phycisphaerales > Phycisphaeraceae > Phycisphaeraceae bacterium. The sequence continues at coordinate 2,461,854 of CP075368.1, read as the reverse complement.
GTCCGGAATCGGGGTGTTGTTCGGACATAGTCACAATCCTCACCCAATCCTGAGCCCATCGAGATCGTCTCTCTCGGACCTGCCTGTTTACCCGGACTTCCCAGATTGAACCCAACGGCATAATCCGCACCTTTCAACACCACAGAAAAGCGCAAAGAACGACACCGTCCGCACTGGCTCGCATTGGCCAGCGCAAAAACTGCGTCGATGATCCGCGCCACTTCGAACCTAGCATCACACCGTGGACCACACACCCACACCACCCTCGCAAACAACCGCCCCGCACGCCGCACGCCACACAAGGCCCCTCGGCGGCGACCCGCTCCGCACTGTTGACCCTCCCGTTCTAAGTCTGACCGGTATGGTGCTCAACAACAGAGCAGGCACCCCGGAACAGCTCGCTCTCAAGAAAAAGCCCTCCTGGCTCAAGGCCAAGGTCCCCGGTGGTCCCGGCTACCAGCGGCTCCGCCAGATCATGGACGACAATCGGCTCCACACCGTCTGCGAAGAGGCCGGATGCCCCAACATGGGCGAGTGCTGGTCCCGCGGCGTCGCCACCATCATGATCCTCGGCGACACCTGCACCCGCGCGTGCGGCTTCTGCAACGTCAAAACCGGACGCCCCAACACCCTCGACAAAGACGAACCCCGGCGCGTCGCCGACTCACTCGCCCTCATGGGGCTCAAGCACGTCGTCATCACCAGCGTCAATCGCGACGAACTGGCCGACGGCGGCGCGGGCATCTGGGCCGAGACGATCATCCGCACCCGCGAGTCCTGTCCCGAGATGTCGATCGAGGTCCTGATCCCGGACTTCGAGGGCAACTGGCCCGCGCTGCAGATGGTCATCGACGCCAAGCCCCACATCATCAACCACAACCTCGAGACGATCCGGCGCATGTACCCCGCCGTCCGCCCGAGCGCGAAGTTCGACCGCTCGCTCGAACTCCTCCGGCGCGTGAAGGAGCAGGGGGGGGTCGCCAAGACCGGCATCATGGTCGGCATCGGCGAGCGCGATGATGAAGTCCTCGCGCTCATCGACGATGTGCTCGCCAAGACCCGCGTCACCCGCGCCGACGGCTCGACCGACGCCTGTGACATCCTCACCATCGGGCAGTATCTCCAGCCCACACGCAACCACCTCCCCATCGATCGCTGGGTCACCCCCGACCAGTTCGCCATGTTCAAAGCCGAGGGGCTCCGCCGAGGACTCAAAGTCGTCGAGTCCGGCCCGCTCGTCCGCTCCAGTTACCACGCAGACCATCAGGCCGACGTCCTGAGCGACATCCAGTCGATGCGTGGGTGAGAGTCACCCCAATCTCGAAGGTTCATATTGACCGACTTCGCGGGTTCCGCTACGCTGCCCTCGTTGTCGGTGCCCTCGCGTCACACACGTGCCGCACGGGTGAAAATGGGAAGTGTGGTGAGATTCCACCGCGGACGCGCCGCCGTAATGGGCATGATCCTCGGGTCCACCGCTCCGGACAGCCATCCGGAGCAGCCACTGGCGGAAACGCCGGGAAGGCAGGACCAGAGCAAGCCCCGAGCCGGAAGACCTGCCGACGACTGTTTGTCGTGTGGCCCTCGCGACTGGGGCCTCGGCGGTCATCGGCGTTCGCTCCCGCGCCGATATTCCCGTTGAGAACCGGTCCCCCGCGAGACGCCACGGGTTGTCCCCGTCGGGAGTCACGGTGCGCGAATCACCGTGCAAACGCGCCGCTGGCGCAGGACCGGTCACGCAATGAATCGTCGTCTCACCATCGTCTCATCCATCGTCGCGCTCTCCGCACTCACAGGGTCGGCACACGCCTCCTCTCCATACGCCACCCAATGGCTCACCTACAACGCCGGATCGAATCCCGCGCTCAACTACACAGACCCCGCCTCCGCGCTCGGACGCCCCTCTCGCTTCACAGGAGACAACGCCGAGTTCCTCTACCCATCCGCAGTCACCGCCTTCAACGGCGCGTTCAACTACGACCAGGTCGTCTCCATCGGCACGGGCGGCCACATCGTCCTCGGCTTCGACACGCCCGTCCGCGACAACCCGAACAACCCCTTCGGCATCGACATCCTCATCTTCGGCAACACATCCTTCATCGATGCCGATTACCCCAACGGCATCGTCGGTGGAATCTTCTCCGAGGGCGGCGTTGTCGAACTCAGCGCCGACGGTCTCCACTGGGTCACCGCCACAGGAGTCGTCCCCGATGGCACGATCCCGACCATCGGATACAGCGATCTCACCGACCCCTTCGCCCTCACACGCGGCTCAGTCCCCTCCAACTTCCGCCTCCCCGTCGATCCATCCATCGACTTCACCGGAATGAACTACACACAGGTCCTCGACGCGTACAACGGCTCCGGAGGAGGCACCGGCATCGATATCGGCGCGTACGGCCTCTCTGTCGTCAACTACGTCCGCATCAGCAACCCCTTCGGCACCTCCGCCATCGAGATCGACGCCCTCTCACGCGTCGCCGCAATCCCCGCGCCAGGTTCGCTCACGCTCATCCTCGCCGCATCATTCGTCGCGCCGCGGAGACGCCGCTCGTGAATCCCTCGTCCGGAAGAGTCTTGGCAACTCGCCGCCGCGCCGCACGCGCGTGCGCCTTGTTGCTCGCGCTCCACGCGCCCGTCGCGTCAGCGCAGACGTTCTGGACACACTACGCGAGGAGCGAGGCCCGCCCGGGCCTCGTTGGAGAGTGGGGCGTGGCAGCGGTAAACGTTGCCGCGCCCCTTTGGATCGCTTCCGTCGATGAGGCCGATCGACCCATCACCTTCAACGGCCAGTCCGGCCCGGTCGTCGATCGCCAGCGTCTCTACGCACTCGGCCGCTCAGGCGGCATCAGCCGTCTCTTCGCATTTCGTCGCGCCGACGGCGCATGCCTCTGGAGTTCCCCCGTCCCCAACCCCGTGACCGACTCATGGTCTTCGCCCGCGATCGACGAGGGGTCGAACAACATCATCGTCGCCGCCGGAAACCGCGTGCTCTCGTTCGATGCCGATTCCGGCACGCAGAACTGGTCCGCCACGCTCTCTCGGAACATCGTCAACGCCTCTCCTCTGCTCACCCCCGAAGCCCCGCGCCGCATCTTCATCACCGACGCCGACGGCTTCGGCATGTCCGGCCGTCTCTACTGCATCAACGCCGACCCCTTCGACGCCGCACGCAACCCCCACGCACCCGGACAGATCCTCTGGTCAACGGTCATCGGGGGCACATCCGGCAACTCACCCGCATACGCGGGCGGCAGAATCTTCGTCGCCACTGTCGGCGAGTTCGGATTCTCCGCCGGCTCCATCCTCGCCTTCGACGCCCGCGCGACCGCTCCACACGCGCCGCTCTGGGTATACCAGAACACCGAGCCGTTCGGCTTCTTCGGCGGTCTCTCGATCAAAGAAGGCAACGCCTTTGCCGCCTCCTACGCCTTCGGCGGCGGGCAGAACGCCGCCAACCTCGTCAAACTCGACGCCGCTTCCGGCTCGCTCCTCTGGAGCGTGCCTTGCAACCGCACCGACGCGATCCCCATCATCCTCGACAACGGTCGCATCATCCTCTCCGGCGGCATCGCCGGCTTCGGCGCATCACCCTCCATCCAACTCTTCCAGGACAACGGCTCCGACGCAACCCAACTCTGGGACAGCGCAATCGCCACATGGATCGACGCAAACTCGAACGGGCTCCGAGATACCGGCGAGTACCTCTCGGTCGGCGGCTGGACCCATCAGCCAGTCGCCATCACCACCACGACCTCCGCACACCTCCTCGTCGGCACGCTTCCGACGGGCACCGGCACCGCAGCGCCCTGCACCAACCTCCGCCTCATCGATCTCTCCGTCGCACCCAGCTCCCCTTCGTTCATTGTGCAGACGTTCATCGGCGCGGGCAGCACACCCGCGCTCGTCGGAGCATCCGTCTACACCATCGGCGCCGGAGGGCTCCACGCCTTCGGGCCGGATCTGGATGTCAACCGCGACGGATGGATCGACGCCGAAGACCTCCACGCCTGGGAAGCGTCCGGTCCTGTCCCCGGCACGCGCGATATCGATCGCAACGGCATCACCAACGATGCCGATCGACGCCTGCTCATCGAAGAGATCAGACGCGATGAGCATCGCGACATGGCCGGCCCGCTCGGCGTCAGGGGACACCGATGAACCGACGCCCCGTACCGCGCCTCACCATCCGCCCGCGCGCATTCACGCTCGTCGAGGCGCTCGTCTCCGTCGCCGTGATCGCGCTCCTCCTCGGCATCATCCTCCCCGGCCTCGGCTCCTCCAGAGAAGCCGCGCGAACCGTCGTCTGCCTCTCCAATCAGCGACAGCTCGGCCTCGCCTGGATGATGTACGCGCACGACCATCGCGAGCACGCGATGCCACTCGCATACACCGACGAACGCGATGTCGGCAGCGGAGACGGCATCTTCTGGTGGGGAACCGACGGCGCATCAACCGGCACGATCGACCACGCCGCCGGACTGATCTCCCCCTATCTCGCCGGATGGCTCGGAGAACGCTCCGTCTTCGAGTGCCCCTCGCAGCCGATCGGCACCTACATCCCCCAGGGAAGCTCGTCCATTCCCGAAGTCGAACGCATCACGAGCACCTACGGCTACAACGGCTACTACCTCACGCCCGACAAGACCCCCGGCTGGTCCGGCACGATCTGCCGGCAGCCCTGGAAGCGACTCCACGACATCGAACGCCCCGCAGACCTGCTCGTCTTCGCCGACACACTCCTCGTCACAAACGCCACAAGACCCGGCCGAAGCACCGCGCTCCTCGATCCTCCCATGCTCTACAGGGGCTCCGGGCTCTGGGAGCCGAATCCACACCCGACGACGGCCTTCCGCCACGGCGTCGCCGCCGGAGCCCGCCCCGGCTACACCGGGAACGCCGCCACCGCAATGGCGGACGGCTCGGCCCGAACGCACAACGCCCAGCCCGACTGGATCATCCAACCCTCGCACCGCGTCGGCTCGGTCGGCGCGGCCAACGACCCCGCCTACATCCCGGACTGGAAGCGCTGGCGATAATGCGTCCGATCACCCCATTGGCACGAATCCACCCGAAGAGTTCGCCCCGGCACCAAGCACCACACGGCCCGTTCGCGTCTCTGTCAGGAACGAACAGGAGCAACACGCGATGCCCGTCACACGCTGCGTCTGCCACGACGTGACCTTCGCCGAACTCAAAGACCTCGCCCAGCAGGTCGGGCCGGATCTCGACACGCTCTCCAAGCGCACCGGCTGCGGCACGGGCTGCGGCACCTGCGTCCCCTACATCCAACTCATGCTCAAAACCGGACGCACCGAGTTCCCCGTCCTCACCGGGGCCCAGTTCGCCGCCCTTCTCAACACCCAGCCCGCTCCGCGCGCACAAGCGGCCCGGCTCACCTGAACCGGGCCGCCACTCACGCGATCACTTCTGAGGGCATACGCCCGATCAATCAGTTGATGGCGATCCGCTTCGGCGTCTTCTCCGCGACACGCGGGATCTGAACCGTCAGCACGCCATCCTTCAACTCCGCAGTCGCCTCTCCCTCTCGCACCGGACTCGGCAACGCGACCGAGCGGCTCATCGAGCCGAATCGCCGCTCACGCCGGTAGAACTTCTCGTTCTTCTCTTCCTTCTCCTCGCTGCGCTCCGCCCTGATCGAGAGCACGCTGTCATGCACCTCGATGCTCACGTCCTCCTTCGCAAAGCCCGGCAGCGACGCGCGCACAAAGACGTGCTGTTCGTCCTCCGACACGTCGATCGCCAGTGTCCCCTCGTCGTCCGTGATCGTCGCCACGCCGCCGAAGAAGGGATCGCTGAACACATGGTTCAGCAGCGAAGAGAACTGGGGAACCTCAACAGGGGTGCGTCGAATCAGGGTTCGCATGGTCATGCCTCCTTATCGAATGTGCTGGTGATGCTCTGACTGGTCGGTCGCCACACCTTCATCTCCACGCTCGGACCCGTGCCCGAACCGGGTGGCTCACTTCACACACCCACTCTTGCAACCGATGTGCCACACCCCGCGGCCGCCAATAACGCCGCCGGACCAACGAAACTCCCGCCGATCCGCTGCAACTCTTGCGACGCCCCGCACACGGGGATGCCACGTTGGCAGACCGCATAAACTCGTCAGTCCATACCCGGATCCGCCGAACATCCGTTCGTCCGAACGCCCATTCGCATCCATCTCCCCACACACGAGCCATCCATGAGCACCCACGCCGACCGCCCCATCGACATGCGCTCCGACACCGTCACCCGCCCCACCAAGGCGATGCGTCAGGCCATGGCAGATGCCGAGGTCGGCGACGATGTGCTCGGCGACGACCCCACCGTGATCAAACTCCAAGAGCGCATCGCCGCCATGATGGGCAAGGAAGCCGCCGTCTTCGTCCCCAGCGGCACCATGGCCAACCAAACCGCCATCCGCGCCCACTGCGAATCCGGCGACGAGGTCATCTGCCACGAGAACGGGCACATCATCCACTACGAGACCGGCTCACCCGCGGCGCTCTCCGGCGTCATGGTCAAGGGACTCAGCGGCCGCCACGGCCTCTTCACCGCCCACGACGTCGAGGCCGCCTTCCGCCCCCGCAGCCACCACTTCTCATGGTCCAAGCTCGTCATCGTGGAGAACACCAACAACCGGGGCGGCGGCACCATCTGGCCCCTCGCGCAGGCCGAAGCCGTCGCCAAGAAGACGCACGAACTTGGCATGAGGGCCCACCTCGACGGCGCACGCATCTGGAACGCCTCCGTCGCCACAGGCATCCCCGTCGGAACCTGGGCACGCTCCTTCGACACCATCTCATGCTGCTTCAGCAAGGGACTCGGCGCGCCCGTCGGCTCCGCCGTCGCCGGAAGCAAGGAACTCATCACCCGCGTCCATCGCTTCCGCAAGATGTTCGGAGGCACCATGCGCCAGTCCGGCATCCTCGCCGCCGCCGCGCTCCACGCTCTCGATCATCACGTCGACCGCCTCGCCGAAGACCACGCCGCAGCCAGAAAGCTCGCCGCGGCCCTTGCCAACACCCCCGGACTCTCGGTCGACATGGAGGCCGTGCAGACCAACATGGTCTTCTTCGACGTCGATCCCTCGCTCGGAACCGCTGCGCAGTTCTGCGACCGGCTCAAAGCAGCAGGCCTCCTGGTCCTTGCCAACGGCCCCCAACGCATCCGCGCCGTGCTCCACCTCGACGTCGCAAAGACAGACGTCGATCACGCCATCTCCATCATCACCGGCTGCGCCAAGACCGCATCCGCCGCCGCCTAAGCAGCGGCATCATCCCCGCCCATTGCCCATTGCCTACATCCCAATCCTCCGCGCCACAGCGATCCCGCTCTCCAGCGCGCCCTCCATATACCCCACGAATCCCGGGCAGCAATGCTCGCCCGCAAAGTGCAGCCGCCCAATCCCGGTCGCGAGCGTTCGCCCGGAATGTGTCAACTGCCCGAGCCCCGGGAACGAGTAACTGCCCCCCGTGAGCGCATCACCGGGCCAGTCCATATCCCGAGAGAGCAACGCCGCGCGTCCCGCCCCCGGGTAGACGCGCTCAAGATGATCAAGAATCGCCCGTTCCCGCGCCGATCGCTCCATCCCCCGCAGCGCATCCGTCGCGGATCCTCCCGCGAACGACGTCATCACCACGCGCCGCTCATCAGCGGAATCCTGATTGTCCGTCTCGTGCCACGTCAGTTGCACGTGCCCATCAGACAATGAGTCCGGCCCGCGTCCACTCTCGCGCCACACCGGCCCCGACAGCACGGTCAGGTGCTTCGTGTTCCTCCCCATCTGCACGCGAAGCGCGTCCGGCAGCGGGGGATCAAACGCTATCCCGTCCCACACGCTCGGCGTCGTCGCAAGCACCACGTCGTCCGCCTCGATCACCTCTTCACCAACCATCACGCGCACGCCCGCCTCTCCCCGCTCCACACGCGCAACCGCCGCCTTCAGTCGGATCCGTTCCGCACCGACCGCTCCCGCAAGTCGGTGCGCAAGCGTCTGGTTCCCCTCCGCACACCGATACACCTCCGAGTCCGTCCAGAAACTCTCGAACCCGCCCGCCGCGATCATCGCGAGATTCGCGAGCATGCTCTGCTCCTGCGAATCGACGCCGTTGTCCGCCGTGATCAGCGCGTGCAGCGCGCTCCTGCACTCCGCTCCGCACCCACACCCGTCGATCCACTCGCCGATCGAACGCGCATCCAGCCCCTCGGCATCCGGGCTCTCCCACGGACGCACGGGATCAACCGCCCGCGCCGCGTCATTCAGAGCCGAGAGCACGCCATCCATCTCCTCCCACAACGCCTCCGCTTCACGGGCGTCAAGCATCCGCCCGCCCAGCACAATCGGGAACTCTCCATCCTCCTCCGTGACATCCCGCATCGTCAGCCCGAACCTCTTCGCATACCCCAGCCACGCGGGATGGTTCGCGCCGATCAACTCACCGCCCCCCTCAACGATCTTGCCCGGCACCATGTCGCGGAACGTCAGCACACGCCCGCCCACACGCGCCCGCGCCTCCAGAACCGTCACCTCGTGCCCCGCGCTCAACAACTCGTGCGCCGCCGCGAGCCCCGCGAATCCCGCCCCGATCACGACCACGCGCCGACCCGCCGACCGCCCGCCGATCGACCCGCGCGCAATACCCGCCCCCAGCAACACCGCCGATGCCGCCGCGACCGAGTCGCGCAGCACCTCGCGCCGACTCATCACCCGCTCGCGGTCAAAGCGCAACGCCAGCCGTGCAAGCAGCGAGGTAGCCATGCACGTCAGCATAACGACCCCCGCCCCGTCCGTCTGCGCCGCCCGCATCGCCCGCGACGGTCCGATCACGCCTCTCGACCCCTCCTCCCCCTCCTCCGGCTGGCAACCGCCCCGTCGTGTGGCACTCTTCTCCAGCACACGAGACACACCGCACACACGCTCGAAGGAGAATCAAAGATGCGCTCCACCCACACGCTCGCCTGCCTTGTCGGAGCCCTGGCCTCCGTCTCCGCCTCCGCCGACATCATCAATCCCGCCCAGCTCATCACAAGCCCCGATGGCCCCAACGCCAACCTCCAGCAACTCATCTACGACGCCGGCTACACCAGCAGCGTCGGCTTCCTCGAGTCCGCCGGCGATCAGACCTCCGACGAATGGTTCAAGATGTGCAGAGGCGCCGAGTCCATGCACTGGGAAGTCTCCTGGCAGCGCGCCGGCCACGCGCCCCACCACAAACTCGGATACTTCATGCCCGACAACCCCGCCGACATCACCTGGGTCATCGGCGGCTCCAGCTCAGGCCTCCCGAACGCCGCCGACCTCTCCATCAGCGGACTCTTCGGGCTCGCCTTCTACTCCGGCGACAACGGCGGCGTGAACAGCACCGTCTACCGCAGCGTCACCAGCATGAACCCCGATGGCAAAGACCACATGGTCTCACTCATGATCCGCGATGAGAACGGCACCCTGCGTTCCTGCGGCAGAATCCTCTCCTGGGAAGACCTCTGGAACCTCGGCGACAAGGACTACAACGACTTCGGCGTCGTCGCCATGACCGGCATGGTCCCCACACCCGGCGCACTCGCCGCCCTCGGCCTCGCCGGCGTCATCGCGGGACGCCGCCGCCGCTGAGCCCCACCAAACGCGACCTCCTTCTGTGCGAACGGGCTCCGGTATGTTCCGGAGCCCGTTTCTCATCCTTTGCTTTGGTGGCACGGCTCTCCAGAGCCGTGGCCTGTTTGATCTGCTCTTCCATGGCACCGCTCTTGGTGGAGCCCCACTCAAGACCACATGGTCGAACGCGTCTAACTCAGCCGTGAACGCAGATCCCCGATCCGATGAAGCACCTCGTCCGCTTCCTGGAGCGCCGCCGCCGGACACGTGTGGCACACACCGATCACCCGCATCCCCGCGCCCTTCGCCGCTTCGATCCCCGTCGGCGTGTCCTCGATCGCAAGGCACCCCGCCGGCTCAACACCAACACGACTCGCCGCGAGCAGATACCCGTCCGGCGCCGGCTTCGCCCGCGTCACATCATCCGCCGTCACAACGTGTCGGAAGTGGGGGGCCAGCCCCGTCGCATCCAGCATCCCGCACACCACCGAAGCCCGAGACCCCGAGCAGACCGCCAACGGATACCGCTCCGCCGCGAGCGCAACGATCTCCGCCGCGCCCTCCTGCACCTCGTACCGCCCCGCCGCAATTCCCTCCCCCATCAGCGCACGCTTCCGCGCCAGCAACGCCGCCGCACGCTCCTGCGTCAGGTCGCCCCCGTTCCACCCCGCGATCGTCACGAACGCCCGCTCATCCCCGCGCCCCACGATCCCCTCCACGAACTGCTCGTGCGAGAACGCCCACCCGAGCTCCGAGACCGCCTCCCGGATCGCCCACTCGTGCAGCGGCTCGGAATCCACGAGCACGCCGTCAAAGTCGAAAATGATCGCCTCGATCCGTTCCATGCGCAGCAAACATACGCAGGTACACTCCCGCCATGCCGCACGATCCACGCCCGCCCGTCCGCATCGCCATGTGGTCCGGCCCGCGCAACATCTCGACCGCCATGATGCGCTCCTTCGAGAACCGCTCCGACTGCGCCGTCATCGACGAGCCCCTCTACGCCCACTACCTCCGCGCCACCGGCGTCGATCACCCCGGCCGCGACGAGATCATCGCCACCCACGAGCCCGACTGGACCAGGGTCGTCTCCTCGCTCCTCGGCCCCATCCCCGGAGCCCACCCCATCTGGTACCAGAAGCACATGGCCCACCATCTCCTCCCCACCATGGGGCGCGAGTGGGTCGCCGGGCTCACCAACTGCTTCCTCATCCGCGATCCCGCCGAGGTCATCACCAGTTTCATCAAGATCGTGCCCAACCCCACCGCGCACGACCTCGGTCTCCCCCAGCAGGTCGAACTCTTCGAGGCCGAACGCAGACGAACCGGCCGCACACCCCCCGTCATCGACGGCGCGGACGTCCTCCGAAATCCCCGCGCCGCGCTCGCCGCGCTCTGCGATGCCCTCTCCATCCCCTTCACCGATCGCATGCTCACGTGGCCCGCGGGCCCCCGCGCCAGCGACGGCATGTGGGCCAAGCACTGGTACGCCAGCGTCGAGAGGTCCACCGGCTTCGAGCCCTACAAGCCCAAGAACGAGCCCGTCCCCGACCACCTCGCCGGCGTCCACGCCCAGTGCCGCACGCTCTACGACGCGCTCGCCGCGCACCGCATCCGAGTCTGATCGCGCCCCTCACTCCGCCTCAAACAGCGGTGCGCACGGATGAACCCGTGTCTCCCCGTCGCTCGTCGTCACCGCGAAAGATCCCCCGGGATAGATGCACGCCCCGCCGTACGCCCCGTCCTTCCGCAGCGCATACACCGACGCGTTGAAGTTCGGCCTCCCCTTCGAGTTGAGCAGCCGCTTCTCGCGCGTGCGATCCACGATCCGCTTCAGCGTCGCGAGGCACGCATCAGTCGGCGTCAATCCCGCCGCCATGTACTGCACGATCGAGAACGAGCCGCAGTTCACGATCAACGACTCACCCCGCCCCGTCGATCCCGCCGCGCCCACCTCGTTCTCGCAGTACATCCCCGCCCCAACGATCGGCGAATCACCCACCCGCCCCGGGATCTTCCACGAAAGCCCGCTCGTCGTCGTGCACGAGCCCACATCCCCGTCCCTGTTCACCGCCGAACAATGGATCGTCCCCCACGTGAACGGGATCGGCCCCGCGTCACGACCGCGCGACTGCTTCGCCTCCTCCGCAAGAAACTCCTCCAGCGTCTTCTTCCCCGGCCGCGGCCAATCCCGCTCCTCCGGATTCAACCAGTCGTCCGCGCCCATCGCCTCCCGCCACCGAAGCCACGCCGCGTGCGACTCCGGCGTCAGCAGGTTCTCCTCCTTGAACCCGTGCGCCCGCGCAAACCGCAGCGCGCCCTCCCCCACGAGCAGCACATGATCCGTCCGCTGCAGAACCTTCAACGCGACCGCCGCCGGGTTCTTGATGTTCCGAAGGCCCGCCACCGCCCCCGCCTTGTGCGTCGGACCATGCATCACCGACGCATCCAGTTCCACCACACCCTCCTCGTTGGGTAATCCCCCGTACCCAACCGAGTTGTCCTTGGGATCATCCTCCACCAGCTTCACGCCCGCCACCACCGCCTCGGCGGGATCAACGCCCGCCGACATCACCTTGAACGCACGCTCCGTCGCGTTCGGTCCGTTCCCGCTCGCGATCACGCACGGCCCGCGGTGCGAATCGCCCACCGATGCCGCACGCCTCGCCGCCGGCTCCTCAGGCGAGACCGGGGGCTGACGCGATCCCGCGCGTGCCTCTCCTCGCACCGACAACAACCCCGCCGCCGCAAGCCCCGACCCCGCAAGAAAGCGACGCCGACCAATCCCGTTTCTGTGTGTTCCCATGCCTCCAGTCTCGCACAACCACGCCGACTTGTCACCTCGACCCACATCCCCCACGCACCACCCCCCCGAACCCCCTCACATACCCCTCCCTGACAACACATCTACACACGGCCGACTCCCCCTGAGAAGGCGGGCTGGAGGGGCAATGTGGGCGATCTCGAAACTTTTCCCATCCTCGCGCGCTCGGTGCTCGACCCGACATCTTTCTTAAGTGAACCGAGATTGTCGTCGCGTGCATCGCCCAGCGATTCCGCGTCGTTCTCGTGCGAGGACTCGTTTGAGGGTTGGCACCGCCGTCCACGCCTGCGGGTGTGGATGTCCCAGCGGGGGACAGGAGCCGGAGGGGTCCTGTCCCCCAGTGCATCGCGAACGCCGCATCACGCGGCAACGATCCGCATCGGCCCTCTGAGTGGCGGGCCGACGGATCGCGCGCATCCGCGCCTTCGCTTCCGCCACCTCGCACTCATCGCGCTGAGGGCGGCGAAAGCCCATCCGCAATCCACAACGTCGCCAGCGGACCCCGCAGCCGAGGCGGCAGCACCAGCCGCACATACAACCGTGCAAGCGGTCGCCCCGAGATCATCCCGAAAAACAGCGGGATCCCCGCCAATCCCGCCGACAGCGCCAGAGGAAGCACGCCCAGCATCCGCGTGGCAACATCCGACGTCAACTCCATCTGTGTCGCCCCCATGATCGTGGTACTCATCCCGCCCCCCGCACGCTGGATCGCCGCAAACACCGCCGCAATCGCCAGAATCACCACGCACACCAACGCCATCCGCTTCGCCCGCGCGTGCAACATCACAACCCCCCACAAGACGCCCAGCGCGAACACGATGATCGCGAGCAGTGTCCACAACGAGAACGCCGTCGCGAGGTGCTTCGATCCCTCGGCACGCGCCCTCGCGATCAGATCGCCCGTGTCCTGCTGATCGAGCCAGACAACCGACACCCAGCTCGTGTCGTAATACGTCTGCCACTGCACCTGCTGATCGATCGTCGCCTGGACGTTCACCAGACGCTGCTCCGCCTGGCTCGTCGCATGCACCGAAGCATCCGCTCTCGCCCGCAGCGTCTCCGAATCCGGCGCGGCCTCCGCAGCCAGAATTGCCTCCACCTCCTCCGCCTTCGCGACTGCAAGCGCCTCCCTCGCCTTCTCCACCTGTTGCACATTCTGCGTCTCACGCGACGCCTTCGCCCACGCGCTGTGCTCCTTCGCGATCAGATCCGTCAGCGGCTTCGATGCAACCCGCGACACCGCATACGACATCCCGAAGATCGTCCCCGCGGTCCCGAGCGCCAGCAGCAACGTCACAAGGATCATCACAGCCGCCAGCACACCCCCCCAGCGATTCGCCCACTTCCCAAGCACCGGATACTCCTGCAGCGAAGCAGCCGTCGCACACTCCGGGCAACGCACGATGAGCATCCTGTAATGCGGCTCGCGCACCACCGTCTGCCCCGCCAGGTTGAACCCGCACGACACACACAGCCGATCTCCGACAAGCACCGACACCCGCTCGTCAACGCCAGCCCCGCCCCCCGATATGCCGCCCGACGCCCCGGCCCGCGCATCGCGCTCACTCGCCACATCGCTCATCTGGACTCCCGTCTGCGCCGCAGCCAGCGCCTCCGCTTGATCCACCTCCGCCGCGCGTTCTTCGCCGAGAGCCGCCTCGCAAGCGCCCCCCCGAGCATCCCGAACGCGAACGGCGCGACCGAATACAACGACGCCGCCGCAAGGTCAAACGTCGCCGTGAAGTCCGGCCCGCTCCCCCGCGGCACATACACCGGACCCGCGCCGAGAACCCACGCCCACACACGCTCGACCAGCACGACGCTCCTATGCGTCACCAGCGGCATGAACACGACCACATTCCACAACCCCACCCACGCCGGAATCAGCATCCACCTCTTCCAATGCGTCAGCCCTGCCGAGAGCACCACCCCGCCCAGCACCGAGAACATCACCAGCATGATCGGGCTGAACGGCTCCCCCGATCCCTGCATCCACTCCGGCGCGCGCCACTGCGAGACCCGCCCCGTCAACACATCGCTGTGCAGCCGCGTCCATCTCGTACCGATCGCACGAAAGTAATCCTGCGTCAGCGCCGCGCCGCCGATCGAACCGGCCAGCATCGCCGCTGTCCCGATCGTCAGAAAGACCATCTGACGGATCGCCCTCTGCACCGCCCGCCACCGCCGCCACCCCGACTGCAACGGATGACGCCGCCTCACGCAAGGCGTCCCGCACGCCGGGCACACCACCAGCGGCAGTCCATAATGCGGATCCCGCAGCGCGCGCACGCGGCTGAGAGAATTCCCGCAGGTGATGCACGCGTGCGCAACGGGCATAAAGACCAGTCTACCCGGAACCGACCCACCCGAGCGCGGGGCGTTTACCCGGGGTGTCAACCGCGCTTGGTGGCACGGCCCTCCTGAGCCGCAGGGGACATAAGTCGCCAGTTCTTGGGAGCCGCTCACACACAATTCCGCCGCACATGGTCCGATTCGAGTGACTCCACGCCCGCCCCCGGCGTCGAACTACAGTTGCCGCTTCCTCGCAGCCCGTGAGCGACCGCAGTCGCAGACGCTCCGGCGCGAGACAAGCAGAAGACCACCGCGGGCAAAGCGAGAGAGCGAGCAGGAGCGATGTCGTCAGGTTCGGGCGCGACGGGGATGAAGGCCGATGGTCTCGCCACCATCGTCCTCACACTGGCCTCGTGGACCGCCGTCCCACTCATGCTCCGACACTTCGCCACCTCCGACGGCGGCAACCCCCTCATCGACGGATGGACCGCCAACGGCTGGCGCTACGGCTTCTCCGCGCTCATCTGGCTCCCCGCCATCATCCTCGGACTCAGCCGCAGACGCCTCCCACGCGGCATCTGGAAAATGGCCCTCATCCCCGCCGCCTTCAACACCGCCGCACAGGTCTGCTTCGGCCTCGCGCCGTACTACATAGACCCAGGGCTCATGACCTTCTCCCTCCGCCTCCAGATCGTCTTCGTCACCATCGGCGCGCTCCTCATGTTCCCCGCCGAACGAAGAGTCATCAAATCCGGCGGCTACCTCACCGGCATCGGACTCGTCGTCGTCGGAACCTGCATCACGCTCCTCGCCAACCCCAACGGCCTCGGTGGCGGCACCGCCACCGGCGTCGCCCTCGCCATCGGCGCGGGACTCCTCTACGGCGCATACGCCCTCTCCGTCCGCAAGTGCCTCCACGGCGTCAACCCCATCACCGCGTTCGCCGCCATCTCCATCTACACCGCCATCGGCATGGTCGCACTCATGCTCCCCTTCGGCACACGATCCGGCGGCGTCGTCCTCGACCTCGACACCAGATCGATCGTCCTCCTCGCCCTCTCCTCCCTCATCGGCATCGGGCTCGGCCACACGCTCTACTTCTACTCGATCGGCCGCCTCGGTCTTGCCGTCTCAACCGGCGTCGTGCAGCTCCAACCCATCACCGTCTCCATCGCCTCCCTCTTCGTCTTCGGCGAGAGACTCACTCCCATCCAATGGGCCTCCGGCATCGTCGCCATCACCGGCGCGGGCATCATGCTCTACACCCAGCACCGCATGATGTCACGCGCCTCGCGCGCGGCGCTCGCAGGCGGCTCGCTCGCTCATGCTCCCGCCGCCCACACCCCGGTCGATCCCATCGACGAGTTCGACGATCTCCCCGTAGACCCCGCCGTCGCACTGATCGCCCAATCGAATGAATCCGCCCCGCGCCATTCGACGAGTCCGTGACGCGCCCGAGACCCACACACGCCGGCCCCATGAAACGCAGACACGACACCCCGCGCCAGGAAAAGCACTGCCCCGTCTGCAAACGCCCCTTCCAATGGCGAAAGAAGTGGGAAAGAGACTGGCCGCACGTCCTCTACTGCTCCGATCGCTGCCGGCGTGAAGCCGCACGCAGACCCGACGCGTCCAATCGTCCGACGTAACCCAAGACCCGGTCGCAAGATGCTCCGCGAGACCATCGCCGCGATCGACAGCGAGGTCTCCAGGTTCGGCACCGGCTCGCCCCAGGGCGACGACATGACAATGGTCGTGCTGCGCCGCGTCTGAAACCCCGCCACACCGCCCCGCCGATGGTCGCTCGCCCACATCACGCCGCACCCCGGAGGGGTGCAAGTCTCATCCGCTGCTCACGAAGGGGTTTGACTTCACCCGCGAGATCGCGCCGCATCCACGGCCAGAACCAAGATGGCCGTGACAGCACCTGCGCACACGAACAACACGACAATCGAATAACCCTGAGTGAACTTGGCGAGACTCTCGCCGAGCGATCCAAGCGACTCGCGGTCCGTGAGTGTTGGGAGCACAAGGCCTATGCCCGCAAACGACCCAACAATCGCACCAGCGATCAGAAGCCGCTTGAGCAGCCGCATCGCATAGCCGTCTCTCGCGGGCTGGACATTGCCGCAAGCAGAGCACTCAAACCTCGTCCGCTGTCCCCAGTACAGCAGATTGCCGAGCAGCGTAAATCCGTCGAGTTCCTGCAAAGCGGTCCGCGGCGCACGGGGCAATCGCCTGATCTCCGCGTTGCACTTGTCGCAGTTTGGCATCGACACCCTCTAAGGCTCATCACGAAAGTCTATCAGACGCCAGATCGCGGGCCAAGCAACTCCGACATAACCGAGTATGATTCCAAGAGAGTCTGTTGCGACCGGGAGGTGTGTTGTGTCTCAGCGCTTTCAAGTAGATTTACGCGGCATCATCGATCTCCTCGCGCACCACTTGTACGAATCACCCGAGGTGTTCATACGAGAGCTGGTGCAGAACGGGGCCGATGCGATCACCGCGCGCCGCGCGCTGGAACCCGAGCACCGCGGAACGGTCCGTATCGAGCTGCACCGTTCGGAGGACACCCCTGCCACGCTCATCATTGAAGACGACGGCATCGGCCTGACACCCGACGAGATGCACGCGTTCATGTCGACCATCGGAGCATCAACCAAGCGTGACCAGATCGAAGAAGTCGGACGGGGCGACTTCATCGGACGCTTCGGAATCGGGTTGCTCTCGTGCTTCATGGTGAGCGACGAGATCGTGGCCATCTCGCGCTCCGCCCGGCCGGGGAGCCCGGCGGTCGAGTGGCGCGGGCACGCCGACGGCCGCTACGAGGTCCGGGAGCTTGATGCCAGCAGTATCACCGTGGGAACCCGGATCTATGTGAAGGCCAACGAGCAGGGCGAGTACTACTTCGATCACGAGAGGATCGACGAGCTCGCCAAGCGATACTGCGAGATGCTCCCGATCAGGGTCCAAGTCGTTCTCGGCGGTGATGAGCGAGACGTGAATCGCGAGTGGACCCCGTGGGATGAATGCACCGGCGAGACGGTCTCGATCGATCACGATCGCGCCGTGGATCTCTGCCAGGACGCTCTCGGCTTCCGACCGATCGGCATCATCCCTATCCGAACAACAGCAGGAGGAGTCTCTGGACACGCGTTCATCAAGCCCGAGAGCGGTCACCCCAGCGATTCCAGCGGGCATCGAGTGTATCTGCGCCGTATGTTCCTCTCGGAACAAGCCCATGGTCTCGTGCCGCGATGGGCCTTTTTCGTCAAGTGCATCTTCAATGCCGAGTCCCTGAATCCCACGGCGTCGCGCGAGTCGCTCTACCACGACGAGCAACTCTCGCAGGCCTCCGAGGAGATCGGTGCGCAGCTCCGCGCCGCACTGGTCCGAATGGCTCGCGAGGATCCCGAGCAACTCGAAGCCGTCCTCGCCGTGCATGACACCGCCCTCCGGGCTCTCGCACGAGAGGACGACGAGTTCTTCGACCTAATCGCCGACTTCCTCTCATTCGAAACCACCTTCGGCACCATGCAGTTCGGCCGATTTCGCCAAGAGAACGAGATCGTTCGCGTATCGCCGACGTCCGATCAGTTCCAACGTATCCGCGATGTCGCTGCGGGCGAGGGAATCTGCGTCTTCAATGGGGGTTATACACATCACGAGGAACTGCTCAAGAAGGCGGCCTCGACCTTCGGCCAGCTCGCTCTGCAGTCCTTTGACTCCATAGACCTCATCGCTTCGCTCGCCGAGCCCGTCGACACGCACACGTTCCGGACCTTGGCCGAGCGCGCGTCACACGCGATCGCCGATTTCGGATGCGACGCGATCGTGCGTGAATTCGCTCCACCGGAGATCCCCGCCCTGTACGGGCTGGCAAGCGACGAGGCGTTCAAACGCTCCATAGAGCGAGCGAAGAATCTCTCCTCACCATTCTGGGTGCAAGCCCTACAGGCCGTGGAAGAGACCGTCGCGTCCACGCGTCCGGTGCTGTGCCTGAACGCCCGCCACCCCGTCATCCGACGACTGGCCGCAACCGCCAGCGACGAGATCCTCCGCGAAGTCGTCCGTCTTCTCTACGTGCAGTCCCTCATCAGCGGCTCTCATCCGCTCTCCACCGTCGAGTCTGGCGCACTCGCCGACGGGCTCCTCGCGCTGATCGGTCGTGCAATCTCCGGCTCGGAGTCGCTATGAGGCAGCGACCCATCGATCCACGTCTTGATTCGCTCCTGAAAGCCGCCCAACGGGCGCCCGCCGGAAGAGAGCGTGTCGCCCTCCTGGAGCAGGCCGCGGATATCGCCGACTCGATCGGCGACTTGGATTCTGGGTGGCAGGCTCGCCTGTCACTCTTCTCCACCAGCGAGTTCGCCACACCCGTGCCGCGCCTCTTCCCGGCACTCGCCTGGTGCCTGGCGATGCACGACCGAGAGCCCATCAGGTTCCCGTCGTTCTCGATCCTCTGGTACATGAAGTGGATCGTCAGTTCCGCACCTCTCTTTGCCTCACTCCCGGCACCCGCTATCGATGGGCTCCTCAACGATCTCGAGTCGAGATTCGTCCGCGCAGGCATGAGCCGGCGCGGCTACGTTCAGCAACGGCTGGGCGTTGACACCTCGATGGGACGGCTCGATCACATCCGCGCGGGGCTCGATGAACTCCAGCGCCAGACACGAGGCCTCGGCGACGACTGCCGCGCCTGCGAACAGGATCGAAAGGTGGAAGCGCTGCTGCGCCTCGGCGATGTCGATCAAGCCCTTTTCGAAGCAAGAGCGATCATCGCCGGACGTCTCAGCTGCATGGGTGTCCCCGCCTCCACGTTCGCCGCGCTTCTCGTGCACCTGCGTTCCCGTGGGGAGACCGATCTCGCCGCCCGCCTGTACCGAGAAGGACACTCGAAGCTCCGAGACGAGGTCGGCCAGCTGTCATCTTTGTCCAGGTACATGATCCACGCGACCGTCACGGGCGACATTGATCGTGCCACGCGCTGGTGGAAACGATGGAGACTGGACGCCGACGAGCACGCGACCGATACCGCCCGCATGGAGTTCCATGCCGCGTCCGCCGTGCTCCTCACCCGCCTGGCGCAGACGGGCCTCGATCATGTGGCCGCGCCCAGCGCGACCTCCCGAGCGGGACTGAGTCTTGAAGACCCCCTCGCACTCGCCTCACACTACGCCGCGTCAGCGCGGGTTGACGCCAGGCGCTTCGATCTGCGCAACGGCAATCACGCTATCTCCACCGACATCGAGAGCTGGCTCTCTCACGCCACGCACATGGAGTGACTTCTCGGAAGCTCCATCAACCAACACGCCCCCGGCACTCGTCCGGGGGCGTGAGTCAATCTCAAAGGTTGTGCGGATTCTGAGGCGAGCGGCTGTCGGCGCTCTCCAAAGCCCCCGCTTACTCCTTCACCTTGAACTCCGCATCGATCACATCGTCATCCTTGCCCGAACCCTGACCACTCTCCGCGCCCGCCGTCGCGCCGGCCGTCTGCGCTGCCGACTCGTACACCGCCTTGCCAAGCTCCATCGACGCGCTCTCGAGTTCCTTCATCGCGCGCTCGATCGGCTCCTTCTCCTCGCCCTTGATCGCCGTCTCCAGACCAGAGATCGCGTTCTCGACCTTCGACCGACCCTCGGGCGAGATCTTCCCGCCGTGCTCCTCCAGCGCCTTCTTCGTCTGAAGCACCATCGCGTCCGCACGGTTCTTCAGGTCCACCACCTCGCGACGCTTCTTGTCTTCCGCGGCATGCGCCTCCGCATCCCGCTTCATCCGCTCGATCTCCGCCTTGTCAAGCCCGCCCGAGTTCGTGATCTTGATGTCCGCCTTCTTCCCCGCCTTCGTGTCCGTCGCGGTCACCGTCAGGATGCCGTTGGCATCGATCGCGAATTCGACCTCGATCTGCGGCGTGCCCCGCGGAGCCGCCGCGATCCCCGACAACTCGAACTGGCCGAGCGTCCGGTTGTCCCTCGCGAACTCACGCTCCCCCTGCAGCACATGGATCTGCACGCTCGTCTGCCCGTCCGCCGCGGTCGAGAAGGTCTCCTTCTTCGACGTCGGAATCGTCGTGTTCCGCTCGATCAGCTTCGTCATCACGCCGCCCAGCGTCTCAACGCCCAGCGACAGCGGCGTCACATCGAGCAGCAGCACGTCCTTCACATCGCCGACCAAGACGCCCCCCTGGATCGCCGCGCCGATCGCCACCACCTCGTCGGGATTGACCGACCGGTTCGGCTCCTTCCCGAAAACTTCCTTGGCGATCTGCTGCGCCTTGGGCATGCGCGTCGAGCCGCCCACCAGCACGACCTCGTCGATCTTGCTCGTGTCCAGCTTGGCGTCCTTGAGCGCTTTCACGCACGGCTCGCGCAGACGCTGGAACAGATCGTCCGTCAGCGACTCGAACTTCGCACGCGTGATCGAGACCTGCAGGTGCTTCGGACCGTTCTGATCCGCCGTGATGAACGGCAGGTTCACGGTCGTCTCCTGCATCGTCGAGAGCTCGATCTTCGCCTTCTCCGCCGCCTCCTTCAGACGCTGAAGGGCCATCGCGTCCTTGCGCAGGTCGATCCCCTCCTTCTTCCGGAACTCCTCCGCGATGAAGTCGATCAGCTTCTGGTCCCAGTCGTCGCCGCCCAGGTGCGTGTCGCCGTTCGTGCTCAGCACCTCAAAGACGCCATCCCCGATGTCCAGGATCGACACGTCGAACGTGCCGCCGCCCAGGTCAAAGACCGCGATCTTCTGGTTCTTCTTCTTGTCCATGCCATACGCGAGCGCGGCCGCGGTCGGCTCGTTGATGATGCGCTCCACCTTCAGCCCCGCGATCTCGCCCGCGTCCTTCGTCGCCTGACGCTGCGCATCGTTGAAGTACGCGGGAACCGTGATCACCGCGCGATCCACCTTCTCACCGAGATAGTCCTCGGCCGTCTTCTTCAGGTCCTGCAGAATGAACGCCGAAACCTGCTGGGGCGTGAACTCACCCTGGTTCACCTTCACACTCACGAACGCGTCCCCGTTCCCCATGACCGTGTAAGGAACCAGCTTCTCCTCGGACTCAACCTCCGAGTGACGACGACCCATGAAACGCTTGATCGAGAAGATCGTGTTCTTCGGGTTCGTCACCTGCTGGTGCTTCGCCGGCTGACCGACCAGCCGCTCACCCTTATCCGTAAAGCCCACCACCGACGGCGTGATGCGGCTGCCCGAAGAGTTGATCAGCACCTTCGGGCTACCGCCCTCCATGATCGCCACGCATGAGTTCGTCGTGCCAAGGTCGATTCCGATGATCTTCGACATGTTCATCTCCCGTCTGGCCGGCACTCTCCGGCCCTGACGTTCTGTGTTCGTTTGGAAACCCACTTCCCTGCAACACACCAATTGCAACCCGTGTGCCAGTCAGCGATCGCTCGCCGACGCGCCCGAAGCCCTCCCGACACCCCACAAAGGCGCACACCACGCCCCGCACACGCTCTGGGCTGCCAAAGTGGCAGCACGCATCACAGCCCCGGCGGCTTCACCTGCACCCGCGAAGCAAACCGATACGCCGTCAGCATCCCCAGCGTCATGTAGATCCAGGTCGTCGGATCATCGAATGACTGCGCCACGTTCCGCCAGAAATCCCGACCGCGCCACCCGAACGCCAGGATCGCGTTGGGACCCGCCACGCCGAACATGATCAACAGCGTCAGCACCGCGCACAGAATCCCCAGACCCCGCGAACCGATCCCCGCCGTCTTGATCGTCACCCACCCGATCACCGCGCCGACCGGCCAGATCGCGTTATCAAACTTCTTCCCCACCAGCCACGCCGAGAGCATCCACAACCCCGCGATCGTCGCCGTCGTGATCGGCGCGACATACCACGCCAGCCGCCTCCGCCGGTCCGACGTGCCCAGGTCCTTCGGATCCTGAGGCAACACCCGCGCACACGTCGGCGCCCGGTGTCCGAACCGCTCCGCCATCGCATCCAGCCGCGGGTCCGGCTCCTCGCGCGTCTCCGCCTTCGGTGCCTTCTGCGATGCCGTCCGATACGCGCGCACGCGATACAGGTACGAACGCATCGACTCCAGCGCACCCTCGTCCAGCGTCATGCCGAACTGCCCGTAGATCCTCCGCACCGTCCCCTCGGGGTCCGCGATCAGATCCTGATACCTGATCCTGCACAGCCGATCGGGCGGCAGATCCGCCGACTCCTCCAGGAACTTCTCCTCCGTCCGCAGATACTCCCGCACGATCGCCTCGCGCGATTCCTCGATCGGCGGCCCATCCTGCAGGTGATAGATCGAGAGCCGCTCGTACATCGACACGTTCGAACGCACCACGTCCGCCGGCTCGCGCGTGATGTGGATGAACCTCACGTTCTCACCCAGCATCGCACGCAACTCCGCCACGCGGGCCGTGTGGCTCGGGCTCTTGAGCAGCAGCACCTGCCGAGGCCTCAGCCGCGTGATCTTCCAGAGCAGCGACGCCTGCGCCCGCCTCCACCGCACCAGCTCCCGCTCCGTCAAGCCCTCCAGCGCGTGAAAGCGCGAGTAGTGCCCGTGCTGCTGCGGAAGCATGAAACGCCCCGGCATCGCCGAGCACAACGACATGTTCGACACGCCGAAGTCGTCCTCCGCCGGCCACGCCGGACCCAGCGCAACATCATCCTGCGGGCGACTGTTCGTGATGAACGGCGTCAGCACGAACCGCGCCACAATCCATGACAACCCCCACCCGTGAGGCAGGATCGACTGCGCCCACACCGGCGTCTTGAACCGCCGATCACACGACAGAAGATACTGAAGATGCGTCGTCCCGGATCGGAAATACCCCAGAACCACAACCGTCCCCGGACCGTGATCCACACGAGGCGTCTTCGATCGGAACTTGAAGAACAACACCGGCCACAGCAGCAGACGCTCCGGCAACGCCACGATCGTCCCGAAGTACGACGTCGCCAGATTCAGCGCAAGCCGCGCCAGATACGCGGGCTCCACCCCCGGACGCCTCGAAACCAACAACCGCGCCCACACGTCCAGCGATGCCAGCGCCATGTAGTGAGGCACCGGAATCATCTTCCGCAACAGCGACCCGCCAGAACCACGCGACCTCGGACCTCCGTCCCCCCCCGACACACCCCTCCGCGCCGAAGGTGATGCCGACGAGGACGCCGCGGATGTCGTGGAATGGGCGGTGGGGGTGGATGACAAAGGCCAAGTGCTCCGGTCCGGACTCGAAGTGACTAGGGTACGCGCCCGAACAACCCGCGGGCTTCTCCGCCACACGCTCCCCCGCACCACACACACACTCAGCATCCACGGAACCCGGATGAACCGCACACCCTCCTCGCCCCGGCACGCCTCCACACTCCGCCGCGAGGTCGCACGCTCCGTCGATGCACCGGCCTCCCTCCTTCCCGTCTTCAATCTCCTCTTCAAAGACATGCCCAGTCTCGGCAGCAGCCCCCGCATCGTCGTCAACATGCTCCAGCGTGCCGGCATCGGGCCCCGCTCGCGCATCCTCGATCTCGCGTGCGGCAAGGGCACCAACGCCATCTCCGCCGCCCGTCGCCTCCGCTGCTCCGTCGTCGCAGTCGATGCCTGCGAGGCGTTCATCCACGAAGCCCTCGCCGCCGCAGCCCGCGCCAACCTCACAACCCGTGCCACGTTCATCCACGACGATGCCCGCGCGTTCGCCCACCACTCCAATCGAAAGCACCGCCCCTTCGATGCCGCGCTCATGCTCGGTCTCTGGGGCATCGTCGAAGCCCGCAGTGCACTCCGCCCCCTCGTGAAGCCCGGAGGGATCTACATCATCGACGACGCCTTCCGCGATGAACGCCTGACCCGCCGCGCGCCGGAGTTCCACGAGATCCCCACCCGGGACGAATCGCGCGCACTCCTCGAACAGCGCGGCGATCGCGTCCTCGAACTCCACATCCCCACGCCATCGCACACCCGCGCCCTCAACGCCGCGCTCTACCGCAAACTCGCCGCCAACGCCTCCGCCATCGCCCGCGACCGACCCTCGCTCCGACCCGCACTCTCCACGTTCCTCGACAACCAGCGCCACGCCAACCGCCTCCTCGGGAAGCAACTCCGGCCCGCCATCTGGGTCGTGCAACGGGCAGGTTTCAAGAAATATTGAAAGTTCGCCCCCGCCCCCGTAGCATCCAACATGACGACCATGCTGGAGAGCATGCCCGGCCCCGCCCGCTCCACGATGCGCGATCCGCGCTTCGATCACATCCGCGCCAAGGTCGAACGGGGCGAACGCCTCTCGCTCGACGATGGCGACCTTCTCTTCACCACACGCGACATCTGGTCCGTCTGCGAACTGGCCGACCTGGTCCGCCGCCGGCTCCACGGCGATGTCGCCTACTACAACATCAACCGCCACCTCAACTACTCCAACGTCTGCGCCCTCTCCTGCAAGTTCTGCGAGTTCTACGCCAAGGCCGGCGATGCCAAGGCCTACACCCGCGACATGGACTACGTCCGCGAGGAAGTCCGCAAGGCCGTCGAGTCCGGCGCGACCGAGATGCACTCCGTCGGTGGGCTCCACCCACAACTCCCGTTCAGTTACTACACCGATCTCGTCTCCACCATCCGCGACGAAGCAAAGAACCAGGGCTCCGACCTGCACGTCAAGGCCTTCACCGCCGTCGAAGTCGTCCACCTCGCCCGCATCGCAAAGATGTACAAGGGCGCGAGTGCGCCCGGCGAAGAGGGCCGCGCCGCGCGGCGTGAAGGCATCCGCTGGGTCCTCACCGAACTCAAGAACGCGGGCCTCGGCTCCCTCCCCGGAGGCGGCGCAGAGGTCTTCGACGATCGCGTCCACGACGAGGCGTACAAGGGCAAGATCCGCTCCGATGTCTGGCTCGATGTGCATCGCGTCGCCCACGAGATCGGGCTCAATACCAACGCGACGCTCCTCTATGGCCACATCGAGCAGCGCCGCGAGCGCCTTGTTCACATGGACATGCTCCGCCGCGCACAGGATGAGGCGCTGGGCAGAATGGGGTACGAAGGCACGGAGCAAGAAAGTCACGGAGTCACGAAGTCACATAGTCACGAAGCGACCGAATCCGGCCACCTCGGATACCACGGCGCTTCCGAAACCGACGCGCCGATCGTGACGCTGACCCGTCCCGGCACACCCCTCCCCGAACACGTCGCCTTCGGCTCTCCCTCTTCCTCTTTGTCTTCGCCTTCGTGCCTTCGTGCCTCCGTGCCTTCGTGCCTTCCCCACGGCTACTACCAAACCATCATCCCCCTCCCCTTCTTCCCCGACGGCTGCGAGCTTGAGCATCTCCCCGGTCCCACCGGGCTCGAGAACCTGCGCACGCTCGCCATCGCGCGTCTCATGCTCGACAACTTCCCGCACGTGAAGGCCTTCTGGATCATGCAGACGCTCCCCATGGCCCAGCTCATGCTCCAGAACGGCGCGGACGACATCGACGGCACCGTGGTCTGGTACGACATCACGCACGTCGGCGGCAGCAACACCCACCAGGAAGTCAACGTCGGCACGCTCCAGAAGGCCTGCCGCGAAGCCGGCTTCATGCCCGTCGAACGCGACACGCTGTATCGGCCCGTCGTGCGCGATGGGAAGAAGTGGACAATCGCCGGTTCTTCAGCCGGTGGTGCATGACTCACTGTGCCAGTGCCGCGTACTCCCCTCAAACGCCACTCGTTCCCGTTGAACACCTCAACTCGAATGCCGCAAAAGGGAGCCCCGGGCGCGAGCCCGGGGTGCTTCGTCCCCGCACGATCACACGCGCACACTTCTTTGCACATGTTCGATAATCTCACGCCGCGCGGCATGAAGTCCTGTCCGCGCGCTTCAGCACGAAGTGCTGACGGTTGAGAGCCGGTGGCGCAGCGTCGTCGCGCAATGTGTGTGTGGGGGGGGGGCGACAAGCCAGCCAGCGGCAGGTGCCGCGTACTCCCCTCAAACGCCACTCGTTCCCGTTGAATACCTCAACTCGAATGCCGCAAAAGGGAGCCCCGGGCGCGAGAGCTTTTTGCGTCATCGCTTCATTGCCTGTGTGTGTCGATCAAGGATGATGATGGCTTGGATCCATCGACGGACCCGCTCGATGCCGCGCACGTGCGGCGGGATAAGCCCCACATGGTGGGTCATTTCCAGGCGTGCAAACACACGCTCGATCACGCGCCGGAGTGACAGCAGGCCCCTGCCGAAGCCCGTCATGCTCTGCTCCAGCATGTCGATGGCTCGACGGCGGTCCGGATGCGTTCCGGACCGCCGCACGCCGCGACCCACGCGGCAGTCCTTCCGCGGAACCACCAGTTGTCCGCCCTTGCACGCGCAGAGTTCATAGAGCTTCACGCTGTCGTAGTTCGAGTCGGCCAGCACATACCCGTTCAACTCCATGTCTCGCATCATCCGCTTGGCCATCACTGCTTCATGGCAGTGCATGGGCGTGAGACGCCAGGAGACGATCGAGCCCGCGAGATCGCAGATCGCATGGAGCTTGTAGCCGCGCAGTCCCCATGCGCCGAAGGTCGCGGTCCGGTCTCCGGAGTGCGAGGCGACGCGCAGGGCCTTGCCGTCAAGAGCCAGCACCAACGCTCCCGATGCAGAGACCAGATTCTCCGCCTCCGCCGCGGCAAGTAACGCCTGGACGCTGGTGGTTCTCAGCCGCCGGCTCATCCTGCTTGGCGAGGGCAATCGACCACGCCGCCACAACGGCCATGCATCGCGTCGGCACGCCCAGGAGGTGGGTCGTCGGTGCAAGACGGCCCAGAGAAAGGTCAGCACGATGTCCGCATCGGTGAAGGTGAAGCGACCGCCACGCGGGCTCCGATCCAGCTTCCGCACGCTCGCCGCCAACACCCTCCAACTCGCGTTGTCCATGCTCGGTCTCCTGTCTGGCAGCTCCACCAGTGGGACCGAGCATGGCATGAGCCATCAGATCGCGCAAGTCTCCACAATGGAAACACTTGGAACACATGGCGCAAAATGCTCGCGAGCCCGGGGTGCGTCGTCGCCGCACGGTTGCACGCGCGTGCTTCGGTGCGCTCAGCATCGCAATCACCCACCGCGATCCTCCAGAGGCACGCAGTGCCGACAGAATCCAGCCCAGCCCGTGAGGGCTGGGTTCAAGTCCCCGCGCCGCGGCTTCCTCAGCGGAGGGTCCCCAACGGAGACCCGAATCTCTCCCCGCATCGCTCAACACTCACGCACAACACCAACACACTCAGCAGCCCCTACAGGGCTCATCACCACATCACTGCACACCCGCCCACTCCTCCCTCTGTCTGCCATCTGGCCATTTGCGATCTGCCATTTTCCCCCTTGACTCCACCTCACTGACATGCTGTTGTCAGTGACACCGCGCGCAGTCACGCCATCTGCGCGCCCAAACACCCACACTCCGAGATTTCTTCGCAACACGCTCTTGCATCGCGCTCGCCGCGCTGTATCGTCGTCGCATGGTCGCCCACGCCGCGGCAACTCTTGATGACTCCTCTCTTGGTGGCACCGCTCTCCAGAGCGGTGGCTCTGCACCTCCTCGTGCCACTCGCCCGATGGCGAGTGCTCCACCTCCCTCTGCCCCTCCGTCCCTTTGCCCCTCTGCATCTTCTCCTCTGCCCTCTCCTCCGCGGCACTCCGCGGCCCTCCGCGTTGAGTCCTCCTCTTCCGACGACTCCCTCATCCCCGCCCACCTCCACAGCCCCATCCTCTCCGCCCTCTGCCACCCCGGCTCATCGCTCTGTTCCGTCGCGCGCGACTTCCGCATCGCCGTCGACATCCTTGCGATGTGGCTCACCGAGCCCGACACGCGCGAAAAGATGCTTTCCATCGAGAAAAGCGGCTGCGCCCACACGCGCATGGCCGCCTCCGTCTCTCTCGCCTCAACCGTCGGCGTCCTGCAAACCATCATCGACGACTACACCGAGGCCCGCGCCCACGCCCGCGAACTCCGCGCTCAGCACGAACACCTCGCGCCCGGCGCGTCCCGCCACGACCCGCTCCCACCCTCGCACCTCAACGCCGCGCCCCACCGCGCCTTCCTCCCCGGTGAAGCGATCCTCGCCGACACATCGCTGCAAGCCCAGCGCCTCGAACTCCGCAGAGCCGAGGGCGCACGCCGCGCCTGCCACCACCTCTACCGCCTCTCACGCATCGTCCCGATCGACGATTCCACACTCGCCCTCGCACACGCAAACTCTGTTCGGGTGCCACTGGTTCCCGCAAAGCGCAGCGAGACGGAACCAGTGCCCAGCGAGACGGTACCAGTGCTCCAGGCCGAGGCATCCGACTCGAAACGAGCCGCTAGCGTCAGCGAGCGGACCCCAGCCCCTCAGTCCCTTTGCCCCTGTGCCCCTTCCCCATCCCCCTCTGCCCCTTCCCCTCCGCGTCACTCCGCGCTCTCCGCGGCCTCTGTGGTTCCGCCGCCTTCTCCAGAGCAACGCGCCCGCGATCCAGCCGCGTGATGTCGCGTCCACTTATCTCCTGCGTTCGAAGAGCGCACGCATCCGCGCGGCCATGAGTGTCGCCGCCGCGCCGCGATGGCTGCGCGCGTCCTTGTCGGCGGGCGCGAGTTCCGCGCTGGTGCGTGTGTCGGGTGCGGGGAGAAGGAAGATGGGGTCGTAGCCGAAGCCGTGCGAGCCGCGGGGGACGGGGGCTCCGAACGTGCCGCTGACATCGGCGTTGTTCGGATCGCGGCATTCGGCATGGGGGCCGGTGGCCGCCGGGAATCCGATGCGGCCTTCGAATGTGCCGCGGACGCGGATGAGTGTCTCGCCCCGTGCGGCCAGGGCCATGACGCAGACGAACCGCGCGGTGCGGGCGAGCGCTGGGACGCCGGTCAGTTCTGCAAGGACGCGTTCGATGTTGCGCTGGTCGCGTTCGGGGCGGGACATGCCGCGTTCCTCGCCATCGGTGCAGTAGTGGCTGCTAATGACGCCGGGGCGTCCGTCGAGTGCGTCGATCTCCAAGCCGGAGTCATCGGCGAGGCACAGCATGTTCGTCGCTGAGGCATACGCCAGCGCCTTGATGGTGGCGTTCTGCTCGAAGGTCGTGCCGGACTCGGTCGGTTCGGGGAAGGGCGCGCCGGGGAGATCGGCAAGACCAACGAACTCGATCGCGAGGGGCGCGAGCCCGAGCGCGGGATCGGCGAAGATGCGGCGCATCTCGTCGACTTTGTGCGGGTTGCCGGTGGCGATGACAATGCGCATGCGGGAAGCATAAAGGCCCTGACCCCGGAAGGCACCCAGCACCGAGAACCCGGCGTTCGGCATTCGCCACGTGGCATTCGTAAACCAACGACCGACAATCGCTCCGCCTCCGCGAATGCCGAATCACCAATCGCGAATGCCGCCGCTGAGGCACTCAGAAGTTGAAGAGACCTTCCAGAGCGCGGGGGATGAGGCCCTTCTTGCCGGCCTTGGTGACCTGTCCCTCGGTGGACATCGTGACGGTGAGCGCGGCCAGTTGCGACGAGAGAACAGTGTTCTGGGCGGTAACGTCGTCGCGCCGGCACGTGCCGCTCAGGATGATGGTCTGGACCTCGCCGTCCTTGTCGATGCGCTTGCGTGCTTCGAGGACAACGGTGCCGTTGGGCTTGACGTCGATGACGGTAGCTGTGATGCGGGCGACGAACCTGTCGGTGCGCTCGTAGTCGCCATCGCCCTTGTACTTGTTCTTGTAGTTCAGGCCGATCTGGGCGGGATCCTGCTTGTCGTTCTGGACCTGGAGCTCGAGCAGGTGACGGAGGGAGATGAAGTCCGTCAGCGCGCCGTTCATGTCGTACTTCTTCTCGGTCTCGAGCGTCTGGGACGCCTCGGACTTGGTCGTCTCCTCGATGATGATGGTGACGAGGTCGTGGATGGCGAACTCGCGCGGCTTGGGCGGCTCGATGAACATGAGACTCGCGCCGCGGAGGTGCGCGCCGGGGTCGGGCTCGCCCTTGGCGTCGATCGGCACGTTCACCTGCGTCACGAAGAGAGACTGGGCCAGAGCCGGCGTTGCCAGCGTGCCCGCAAGGAAGATCGTTGCGGCGAGGCGCGTAGTTTGCATGGATCGGTCGCTCATGGAGTCGGCTCCTGGTCTGCTTGCGAGTGGTCGTCGGCGGCGATCGCGATGCCGGGCCGCTCGACGCGGGCGAGGATGGTGCGGCCCTTGCGTCCGTCGAGCGGGGAGAAGGGGATCGTCTGCCCGATGCGGGCATCGGTCGTGGCGCGGGCGCGGAGCTTCATGACGAAGTCGCCGCTGATGCAGTGGATGACGACGGGGTCGCCTCGCTTGACGGCGATCGCGCCCTGCACGCTCTGCTCGGTGAGGATCCTGCCGGGCGGGATCTTGGAGCGCGCGACGGCGTCTGCCAGAGCGTCGGGATCGGCGGGGCGTTCGCTGAGCGGGAGCCACTCGGGGCGGCGATCGACGAGGGTCTCGTCGATGGGCGCGCCGCGCTCGATCTCCACGCGAGAGACCGCGACCTCGCGGAGGACCTCGACGCGGGCTCGCACGCTCGCACGCGCGACGATGGCGCCGCGTTCGTAGACCGTGATGGCGATGGGCGCGGTGTCGGAGCGTCCGATGGGTCGGATCTCGACGGTGCGGCCGCGCGTCGGCATGGTGAGGATCGTGTCGGCGGCATCGGCGCTGTCGAACGTGAGACGCAGGCGACGCTCATCGATGCCGAGCGACTGCGCGAGGCGGGGTGCGATGAGGTCGCGGACGATGGGCTCGCTCGTGTGATCGGGGCGGGGCGAGGCGTCGGGCTCTGGTGCCCGGTCGTGGACGGGACCGGGCGGCGTGTCGAGCCGCACGATGCGGCAGTCTGCGCCCGAGAGGGCGATGCGTCCCCAGTTGACGTTTCCCGCGGCTTCGATGGCGTCGCGGACCTCGTGGACCGAGACGCGTCCGTCGCGGAGGGACGATGGGTGAAGGACGACGTGAGCGAGCGTGTCGGGGAGAGAGCCCCGGAGGTCGGCGATGTCGGTGATGCGGACCGGGGCGTCGGCTTGCAGGCGTGCGACGGGGCGGAGCGTGATGGACCCGTCGGCGAGGGCGGTCGTGGCGATCGCGGCGGCGAGCGCGACTGAGACGGCCCGGCGCGTGAGCCGCCTTGCGCGTCGTTGTCTCGGGATGGCCGGGCGCGAGATCATGGTTGGTGTGGGGATCAGCCGCGGCGGAGCTGGGCGACCTGCTGGAGGACGTCGTCTGCGGCTCTGATGGACTGGCTGTTCATCTCGAAGGCGCGTTGGGTGCGGATGAGTTCGACGAGTTCTCTGGTGGGATCGACGTTCGAGGATTCGAGCAGTCCCTGTCGGATGGAGCCGAGGTTGTCATCGCCCGGGTTGCCGACGATGGGGTCTCCTGAGGCCTCGGTCTGGACGTAGAGGTTCTCGCCGATCTGCTTGAGCCCCTGCGGGTTGACGAAGGCGGCGATCTGGATCTGTCCGACCTCGGTGGGCTCGACCTCTCCGGGCTGGAGGACGAGGACTCTTCCGTCGTTGGTGACCTGGATGTCGGTGGCGTCTTCGGGGATGGTGATGCTGGGTTCGAGGCGTCGGCCGACGTCGTTGGCGAGGACGAGCTCGCCGTCGGAGTTGATGGCGAAGTTGCCTGCGCGGGTGTAGCCGATGCCTCCGAGGGCGTCTTCGACGGTGACCTGGAAGAAGCCGATGCCCTCGATCATGAGGTCCTTCTTCTCGTTGGTGGTGAGCGGCGCGCCTTGCTCGAAGTTGAGTTGGGTGCCGCTGACACGGACGCCGAGGCCGACGTAGAGACCTGTGGGTCGCTGGTCGCCGAGGGCGTTCTCGACGCCTGGCTGCATGCGTTCGACGTAGATGAGGTCCTGGAAGTTTGCGCGGCTGGACTTGAAGCCGACGGTGTTGACGTTGGCGAGGTTGTTCGCGATCACGTCGAGCTGGGTGTTGAGTGCGGAGAGGCCGGAGGATGCGGACTGAAGGGCGAGGATGGCCATGTATCACTCCAAGACGAGTTCGCGGGGCCGAATTCGCGGGGAAGGCGTGTCAGGAGACGCGTCCGAGGACGTTGATCGCTCGATCCATGAATCGATCCTGGTACTGGATCATGCCGAGGTTTGCGGAGACTTCTCTGGCGGCGGACGTGACCTTGGTGAGGGCGTCGATCTCGTCAACGGTTGACGCTTCAAGGGCGCGCTGGCGGATGCGTCCGGCGGCGGCGGTGCGTCCTGCGATGGACGCGGCATCGGGGACATAGAGGCCGTCTCCGGACTTGTGGAGGGCTCTTCGATCGGGGACATCGACGAGGGCGATGCGTCCGCGTTCTTCGCCATTCTGGGTGACGAGGCCCTGATCGTCGATCTGGACGGGTCCGTCGCCGAGGGAGATGGTGCGGTTGGTCGTGTCGAGGACGGGCAAACCTGTCGCGGCCTGCACGAGGAGGCCGGATGCGCTGCGGGCGAGTCGGCCGTCACGGGTGAGGCGGACACGATCGGAGGATGC
The DNA here is from genome assembly GCA_019454185.1 of Phycisphaeraceae bacterium. NCBI lineage: Bacteria > Pseudomonadati > Planctomycetota > Phycisphaerae > Phycisphaerales > Phycisphaeraceae > Phycisphaeraceae bacterium. Next base: position 2,428,685 of record CP075368.1, on the reverse strand, counting down.
GTCGGAGGCATCGCGAACGACGAGGAAGCCATCGCCCTCGATGGCGATGTCGAGGTCGTTGCCGGTGGGCATGACCGAGCCCTGTTTGTGGCTGGTCATGGTGGGGGCGAGCATGACGCCTGCGCCGAGACGCTCGATGAGGGAGTCGGAGGGCATGGAGCCGAGTCCGTCTTCGATGCGGACGGCGGCGCGCTGGCGAGTGAGGGCGATCTCGGTCTTGAAGCCGACGGTGTTGAGGTTCGCGAGGTTGTTGGTGGCGACGTCCTGCTTGTGGAGCGAGGTGAGGACGCCGCTGAGTGAGAGCTGGGTTCCGTAGTTCATGCGCAGTGTCCCTGGGCGCGGGGCGCCGTCCGGCGTACCACAAAGGGCGTGCCAGTCAGAGGGCAGGGAGCGGATGGCGCGTGGTCTGATCGCAAGTTGTGCGATTCAGAGTGGAGATGGGCGTTGTGGCGGGTGGCGGTGCCACGAGGTCAGCGCAGGGTGTGCGTGTGTGGCGCGGAGTGTGCGCGGCGGAGGGGCGTGGAGTGCGGCGCGGGATCAGTTGCCTGAGCCGCACGCGCCACGGTTCTTGCCGCACGGGCAGCAAGGGGCCGCGCTTGCTTGTGTGCCGGCGGCGGCGGCTCCGGTGGCGAAGGTTGAGTGGCGTCGGGTGAAGGTCCTGCCCTTGCCTTCGGGGTCCTTGACGGGATCGTCGGCCTGTGAGATCGGGCGGAGGAGTTCGATGACGGCTCCGTCGGACTGGCTGACGTATTCGTAGAGGGGCATAGTGAAATTGTCGGCCGGTCAGATCGGGAAGTGAAGTGGAGTGGCGGTGGGGCGGGATGCCTGAACAGGGGATTTGATGCGCTGCAACGGCCATGTGAGGAGGTTTGGGTGATGCGGCGGGCGGAGAGGTGGCTTGTGTGGTACACTTACTCAAGTTGCTTACCTTGAATCGGGGATTTCAATGGGCGACCGAGATCCACGAGACGGTGATGCTGGCGGGGGGGCCTTCCCGCCGGGCTGCGTCATGAGGTGACGCGGCTGCTTCAGGACATGGCGGATGCTTCGGATACCTCGGCGAGGGAGTTGGCAAGCCAGCTCCTTCCTTTGGTATATGACGATCTGCGTCGGCTGGCACAGGCGAAGATGAACCGGGAGCCGGGGATGATCTCCCTGGAGCCGACGGCACTGGCCCATGAGACGTTTATGCGTCTGGTGGACCAGTCACGGGTGGATTGGCGGGGGAAGAGCCACTTCATGGCGGTGGCGGCGCAGGCGATGCGTCGGATTCTGGTGGATCATGCGCGGGCTCGGAAGCGGCTGAAGCGTGGGGGAGCGCGGCAGCGTGTGGATCTCTCGTCGGGGATCGCTGCGACGGGTCCTTCCGAGGTTGATCTGCTCGCGCTCGACGATGCGATGGAGAAGCTGGCCCAGATCGACGAGCGTCAGGCGCGGGTGGTGGAGCTACGGTTCTTCGGCGGGTTGAATGTCGACGAGGTGGCCGAGGCGTTGGGCGTCTCCAAGCGAACGGTTGAGGGGGACTGGACGATCGCTCGGGCCTGGCTTCGTCGGGAACTTGCTGAAGGAGCCGAGCCATAGCCGGTGAGCGGCGCGACACGGTGAGAGACCTCTTTCTGCGAGCTGCGGTGTTGCCGCGCGCGCAGCGCCAGGCGTTTCTCGAGCGTGTGTGCGGGTCGGACAAGGCGTTGCTGAAGGAAGTGCTGGATCTTCTGCGGTATCACCCGGAGGAGCCCGCGCCGTCGGGCAAGTTGGATGTGCGATTGAAGGAGGGTGGAGCTCTTGCGGCGGCTGCGGCGGATCTGGATCTGCTCGATCGAGGGAGCGGTGTGGCGTCGGGCGGTTCGGGTGCTCCTGGTGTTGGTGCATCTGAGACCGTCGGTGTGGGGATTGGCGGCTCTGATGGTGCGGGGCGAGGTTCTTCATCTTCGGGCTTGAAGGAGCCGTCGAAGTTGCCGATGCCGAGTCGGTCGCCCGCGGATGAGGGGGTCGGAGGGGGCGGCGGAGGGGGTGGCGGCGGGGTGCCCGTGACGGAGGCGAAGTACGGCGCGATGCCGGCGACGATCGATCACGGGCCGTTTCCGCCGGGGCATCTGATCCAGGGGCGTTACAGGATTGTGGAGCGGATCGGTCGCGGCGGGATGGGGGTTGTGTATCGAGCGGATGACCTGACGCTGAACCAGCCGGTCGCGCTGAAGTTTCTGCCGGAGGCGTTCGCGGAGCATCCGTCGCGGAAGGCGCGGTTTCTGAACGAGGCGCGGGTTTCGTTGCAGATCACGCATCCGAATGTGTGCCGCGTGCATGACATCGTCGAGGTTGAGGGCAGGCAGTTCCTGTCGATGGAGTATGTGGGGGGCGAGGATCTTGGTTCGCTGTTGAAGCGTGTGGGGCGTCCGCACGTTGAGCGTGCGATCGGGTTGGCGCAGCAGATGTGCCGCGGGCTGCATGCGGCGCACGAGAAGGGCGTGCTGCACCGTGATCTGAAGCCGGCGAACGTGATGGTGGACGACGACGGGAACGCGAAGATCCTGGATTTCGGTCTTGCGGGGATGGCGGCGGGAATCAGCGGGATCGAGGTGAAGGCGGGTACGCCGACGTACATGGCACCGGAGCAGTTGCGTGGCGAGGCGGTGACGGTTCGGAGCGATGTGTACGGCTTGGGGTTGTTGTTGTATGAGTTGTTCACGGGGAAGAAGGCGTGGGAGGCGTCGAGCATTCCCGAGTTGATGCACATGCATCGGAAGCAGTTGCCGCCTGATCCGCGGGAGTTGGTTCCGGGGCTTGATGAGCGGATCGCGCGGACGATCATGGCGTGTCTTGCGCGGGATCCGGAGGAGCGTCCGAAGTCGGCGATGGCGGTTGCGGCGATGCTGCCGGGGGGCGATCCGCTGGCTGCGGCATTGGCGGCGGGTGAGACGCCATCGCCTCAGTTGGTGGCGCAGGCGGGTGGGCGTGGGGTGTTGCGTCCTGCGCATGGGGTTGTGTTGATGGGTTCTGTTCTAGGGCTGCTGGCGGTGGTGGCGTGGCTCGCGCCATACGTGGCGATGCAGGACAAGGCGTATTTGAACAAGGGGCCGGCGGTGCTGGCGAGCATCGCGGAGAACTGCTTTGCGCGTCTCGGGTATTCGTTGCAGGGACAGCACACGGCGTCTGCGCTCGATTACTACGAGGAGTTGGTGAGCGAGATCGAGCGGAACGACAAGGGGCCTGATCGATGGGATCGGCTGGGGAGGCCACGTCCGGCGGCGATTGATTTCTGGTATCGGGCGAGCCCGATGCCGCTGCGGCCTCAGAACTCGCTCGGCAAGGTGTCGATGACTGATCCTGCTCCGACGGAGCCGGGGATGATCTCGCTGCGTCTCTCGCCTGCGGGGCAGTTGCGCGAGTTGTACGTGCGCTATCGGGATGCGGACGACATAACGACGCCTGATGGGTGGCGTCCGCCTTCGGTTCCGACGGATCTGGAGCGGACGTGGCGTTTGCTGTTCGAGTTGGCGGATCTGCCTTACGACGACTTTGTGTCGGTTGAGCCGATGCGTGTGCCGCCGGTGTTCGCGGATACGCGTGCGGCGTGGGAGGGTGTGTATCCGGAGAGCCCTGAGATTGAGGTCCGTGTGGAGGCGGCGACGTATCGAGGGCAGGCGGTGGCGTTTCGATTGATCGAGAAGCGTTGGCCGAAGGCGAGCCAGGTGGGTGTGCCGGAGGAGCTGTTTCGGCATGGCCCGGGCCTTTGGGCGACGACGATGATGACGGGTCTGCTTGTGATCGCGTCGCTGGTGTTGGTGCCGGGGAATGTGTTCGGGCGGCGCGTGGATTACATGGGCGCGTTCAAGGTTGGACTGGGTGGTACGGGTCTCTGGGCTGTCGGGTGGTGGCTGCGGGCGAGCCATGTGTGGACGCTGCAGGGGGAGACGGATCTGCTTGGTCGTGCGGCGGGGCAGTCGCTGCTGGTTGGTGCCGCGCTGGTTGTGTTCTACATGGCGATGGAGCCCTACGTGCGTCGGCAGTGGCCTCAGATGCTTATCTCGTGGGAGCGGTTGCTTTCGGGGCGGGTGAGGGATGCGTTGGTCGGGAAGCACGCCTTGGTGGGTGTGCTGCTGGGCGTAGCGTCCGCGGCGGCGTTCTATGCGACGCTGCTGATTCCGTCGATGGTGGGGAAGCCGCCTCCTGCGCCGTTTATGGACGGCCGATACGGGATGGACGCAATGATGAGCGCGAGATCGGGCTTCGGCGCGGTGCTGCACATGGCGGTGGCGTCGGTGCGCGAGGGGATGGCGCTGGTGTTGGTGCTGGTGATCGTGCGGTTCATGGTGAAGCGGACGTGGATGGCGGCGGGTGTGTTCGCGATCCTGACCGCGTTGTTCTGGGGGCTGTTGTCCGGGTCGGGAACGATGGCGACGTGGCCACTGTTGGGTGTGGTCGCGGGCGCGCTGGCGGTGGTCGTGGTTCGGTACGGGCTGCTCTCGGCGACGATCGCGGCGATGGTGTATCACCTTCTCGTGGCGTTTCCGCTGACGATCGATCCTTCGATGTGGTACTTCGATGCGACGATCTTCGCGCACTCGTTCGTGGTGGTGTCGGCTCTGATCGGTGTGCTGCTGGCGACGGGCGTGGTGAGAGCGACGCCGGACGGGGTTGCCCCGGTGCTGAGCGCGTCGCGGTACTGAGTGGAAGGTTCAGCCGTTCCAGACGTGGGGGGTCGGGGTGAGGGCGCGTTCGACGGCGTCTTTGTGTTTCTGGTAGCCGGCGCGGCCCATGAGCCCGAATGTCGCGACCTTGCCGGTCTCGACGGCGGGCTGGTCGTATGCGTCGATGCCGAGCATGAGGCCCGCGTAGGCCGTGACCATCTCCCAGAGGTAGATGAATTGTCCGACGTGGCGTGCGTCGATTTTCGGGAAGGTGATGGTGAAGTTGGGGCGCTGGGATTCGAGGAGCGCGTACTCGGTGGCGCGTTTCTCGGCGTTGAGGAGGGCGGTCATGGACTTGCCTTCGAGGTACGAGATTGCTTCGACGCCGAGGCCGCTGGGGATGGTGAGATCGCCGGGGACAGCGGGGTTTGATGAGTCGAAGGACTCGACCTCGATGAGTGCGAAGGCCTTGTCGTTTGGTCCTTCTCTGTAGAGCTGGACCTGGGAGTGCTGGTCGGTGGTGCCGAGGGCTTTGATGGGTGTGAAGCCGGCGTAGACGGTGTTGCCGGAGGTGTCGAACTTCTTTCCGAGGGATTCGGCCCAGAGTTGGCGGTACCAATCGGCGAGGAGGTAGAGGGCGTTTGCGTAGGGCATCATGACGTGGTTGGTCTTGCCCTTACGGGTGCCGAGCGTGACGAGCAGGGTGGCGATGAGTGAGGCGGGATTCTGGTGGAGTTCGGGCCTTGAGCAGAGCGTGTCCATGTCGGCCGCGCCGCTGAGGAGTTCGTCGATGTCGATGCCGCACATGGAGGCGGAGAAGAGACCGACGGGCGAGAGGACGGAGAATCTTCCACCGACGCCGTCGGGGACCGGGAGCGTTGTGAATCCCTCTGCGTCGCAGATCTGACGCATGGTTCCCTTTGCGGGATCGGTGATGGCGACGATGTTGGACTTGTAGCCGGCTCCGAGGGCTTTCTTGAGGATGTCGCGGATGACCATGAACTGCGAGGCGGTCTCGGCGGTTTCGCCGGACTTCGAGATGACGTTGAAGAGGGTTCGTTTGAGGCCGCCTTCGGAGGACTCGCAGTATCGGAGGACGGCGCCGAAGCATGAGGGATCGACGTTGTCGACGACGAACATGCGGGGTCCGGGGCGGAGGCCGCGGGGGAGGAGGTTGTAGGTGGGCGGGTTGAGGGCGGCCTGGAGGGCGATGTTTCCGAGTGCGGAGCCGCCGATGCCGAGGACGACGAGGTTGTCGAACTCGCCTCTGCAGCGCGAGGCGACGCTTTCGACGGCGTCTGTGTGTGCGGCGCGGGCGGGATTCTCGTGGAGGAGGCGCCATCGCTCCCAGCCGGTGCCTTTGGTGGCGGCGAGTTTGCGTGTGAGCGCGGCGGCGGCGGCGTGGAGTTCGGAGCCGGGGACGAGGAGGTCCGGTTCGAGCCCGTGGTCGCCGACGCGGGAGGAGAGACAGTTTGCAAAGTCGATGCGGAGCATGGGCGTAAGATAGCGTCGACGCGTCGCGAGGGCGAAGCGGGCCGGAAGAAGTCCGTCGATGGGATCCAGATGCGCCTGTTCCGCGTGATTGTGCCTGTGGGAGACATCGAGGCGGCGGCGTCGTTCTATGGGCGGGTTCTGGGGCGGGGTGGGGAGCGGGTTTCGCGGGGGCGGCACTACTTTGACTGCGAGGGGACGATTCTGGCGTGCTACGACGCGATGAGGGATGGGGATGGGGAGCCGGTGGGGCCGAACCGGGGGCATGTGTACCTGGCGACGGATGATCTTTCGGGGGTGTGGCGCCGGCTGTGCGCGGAGCTTGGGGCGCGGGGGGTGAGCGCGATCGAGGATCAGCCGTGGGGTGAGCGGACGGTGTATGCGTCTGACCCGTGGGGGAACCGATTGTGCTTTGTGGATCGGGGGACGATGTTTGTCGGGCGTGCCGGCGCGGGCGGGGGCGTGAGCGGGGGGCTTTGAGCGAGAGCGAGGTCTGGATCGATGGTTCATCCGTGGCATGAAGTGGCACCGGTTGCGGAGTACGGGGAGCTTCCGTCGCATTTCCGCGCGGTGATCGAGATTCCGAAGGGATCGAGCAACAAGTACGAGCTGGACAAGCTGACGGGTCTCTTGAAGCTCGATCGAGTGCTGTCGAGCGCGGTGTATTACCCGGCGAACTACGGGTTCATCCCGAAGACGCTTGCGGAGGATGATGACCCGCTGGACGTGCTGGTGTATTCGACGGAGGAGATTCCGCCGATGTGCCTGTGCGATGCGCGGGCGGTCGGGATGATGACGATGATCGACAACGGGCAGCCGGACCACAAGATCATCTCGGTGCTGACGAGCGATCCGATCTACTCGGAGTTCGAGAAGGCGAGCGACTTTCCGAAGCACATCTTCAAGATGCTGATGCGGTTCTTCACGGATTACAAGCTGCTGGAGAACAAGGAAGTGGAGGTTGACGACATTCTGCCCGCGGAGGCGGCGCAGGCGATCGTTGAGGATTCGCTGGCGCGGTACGGGCGTGCGTGCGCTGAGGGAGCGATGAAGGGGTTGAGAGGGTGAGGGGAGCCGCGGTTTGCGGCGGTGGAGGACCTGGATGATGCTCGACATCGAACGCACGCTGATCGGACGGGACGCGATAGCGGCGCGGGTGCGCGAGCTTGGGCGTCGGATTGCTTCGGACCTTGAGCGTGATCTTTCGGCGGAGGGCTCGGGCGCGGATGAGAGCGGGCGGGTCGCGATCATCGCGGTGATGACGGGCGCGTTGATCTTCACGGCGGATCTGGTGCGCGAGATGCCGATGAAGCTGAGTCTTGAGTTGGTGACGGTGTCGAGTTATCCGGGCGCGTCGACGATGAGCAAGGGGGCGGCGATGCGGAGCGTGCTGCCGAAGGACCTCTTGGGCAAGCATGTGCTGATCGTGGATGACATCCTTGATTCGGGGCAGACGCTGGATCTTGTGAAGCGTCTGGTGGAGGAGCAGGGGCCGGCGAGCGTGCGGATCTGCGTGCTGCTGCGGAAGCTCGTGGAGCGGGTTGTAGAGGTGGAGGCGGATTACATCGGGTTCGATATCCCGAACGAGTTTGTGGTGGGGTATGGGCTGGACTATGACGGGCACTATCGGAATCACCCGGAGATCGCGGTGCTGCGTGCGCCGGGGGGCGGTTCGGGAGCGGGGGCGTGAGCGCGGGGCTGCCTCGGGGGGCGGTGTTGTGGGGCGCGGCGAGGTTTGTGCCCCGTAATGAGCGGGTTGTGCGTGCGCTGCGTCCGAGCGTGTGGTTTGTTGTGTTGCACGCCGCGGGGGTGCTCGGGTTGTGTGTTGTGCTGATCGGACTGGGTGTGGTGTGGGCGGAGTTCGGGCCGGGGGAGCGTGGGATCGGGGTTGTGCTGGCGAGGATGGGCGGGGTCGGTGTGGGGGTGTATCTGGCGGCGGGTGCGCTTCGGTGGTGGTCTCGGTTGTATGTGATCACGGAGCGGCGGGTGGTGATTGTGGCGGGCCCGCTGAGCCAGGCGGCCGCGGATCTGGGGCTGGATCGCGTGCAGCACGTGACGGTGACGAAGTCGCTGGTTGAGCGGGTGCTCGGGCTCGGAACGGTGGGGATCGCGACGGCGGGGTCGGATGGTCCTGCGATCAGGATGCTGATGGTGCGGGGCGCGAGCGAGATTGTGGAGTTGATCCGAGGGTCGCGGGGGCGCGGCGAGGGGCGCGGCGAGGGGGGCGGCGCGGGGGGCGGTCGTGTGGCGGGCGCGGGGCGTGATGCGGGGAGGGGCGTGATCGTGCTCGGGCTCGCGGGCGGGATCGGCGCGGGAAAGTCGGAGGTTGCGCGACTGCTTGGTGAGATGGGGTGCCTTGTGGTGGATTCGGATGTCGAGGCAAGGGCGGCGATGGAGAGCCCTGAGGTGCGTCGGACGCTGATTGGGTGGTGGGGCGAGGGCGTGATCGGCGCGGATGGTCGGATCGATCGGAAGCGGATCGCGGAGATCGTGTTCAAGGATGAGGGGGAGCGGGCGCGGCTTGAGGGGCTTGTGCACCCGCTTGTGCGTTCGAGGCGGGCGGATGTGATCGCGCGCGCGAGAGAGGCGGGGCGGCGCGCGGTGGTGCTGGATGCGCCGTTGTTGTTTGAGGCGGGGGTCGATTCGGAGTGTGATGCGGTGATATGGGTGGAGGCGTCGCGAGCGACGCGGCTGGCGCGTGTGGCGAAGAACCGGGGATGGTCTGAGTTTGAGCTGGAGAGAAGAGAGAAAGCGCAGTGGCCGATTGAGCGCAAGCGCGCGAAGTGCCGATACGAGATCCTGAATGATTCGGATGGGGACCTTCGGTCGGCCGTCGAATCGGTGCTTTCGCGTGCTCTTTCGGGGTTCGGGGGTGCTTCGGTGGGTTCGGGCGACGGGGTTGGGGGGTGAGGCAACCCTGTGGCCTCGGCGTCCGTAGGTTCCTATACTTGCGGGTGGGGATGAGCAGTGATTCGTCTCTTCACCGGCCTCGGGCCGTTCGACCCGTTTCTGACTCGCTGATCAGACTGGCATGTGGCCTCGGTCACTCGTCGGGATCGGGTGTTCTCTAGGGATCATTAAACAGCGGTTCGAGGATTCGCCCCTCGGGGGCGTCACTCTGGACCACATCTCAGCAGTCACATTGAGTTGCTTGCATCTTGCCGCGTGTCTGCGGCGGGTGTTCGTGCATAGGACAGGACGGCCATGGCCAAATCGACGAACGTGATCGACACGGATGCTTCCGAGACCGGCGCAGCGAAGGCGTCGAAGCGAAAGGGAGCAAAGTCTTCTGAGGGTTCTGCTGTCCGGGAGGAGTCGAAGCCCTCGAAGGCGGTGGAGGCCCGTTCGGAGCCACGGCCGACGCCGAAGCCAGAGCCGGAGTCTCGTGCCGAGGGGCGCGGGCAGGAGCGCGGGGGAGATCGCCCGAGTGGGGAGAGCCGCCCGAGCGGGCAGGCGCGACCTGAGCAGGCACGCCCGGAGCACGCCCGTCCGGAACAGGCCCGTTCGGAGCAGGCCCGTCCGGAGCATCAGCAGCATCAGCAGCGTGGGCATGACCAGCAGCGCGGGGAGCAGAGGCAGGATGGGCAGCGCGACCAGCGTCAAGGGTCGCAGGGTTCTGGCCATCAGGGTTCTGGCCATCAGGGTTCTGGACAACATGGTGGGGGCCAACAGGGTGGTGGGCAGGGCGGCGGTGGGGGAGGTGGTGGGGGAGGTGGCCAGCAGTCGTACGGATCCGGTCAGCAGTACGGGTACGGATTCGACGGCGGCCGGAACCGTCGGAAGCGGAAGAAGCGCAAGGGTGGCGGGATGTACGGGCCCGGCGGCGGTGGGAGTGGCGGCGGCGGGGGCGGCGGTGGGATGCACAGCGGGCATCACTTCGATCACTCGCTTCCGAGCGACGAGGAGCTTGAGCGCGAACTGGCGGAACTCGAGCGGACGCTCGCGAACGCGAAGCCGGAGGATCTGAAGGACGCGATCTCGATCGGCCAGCTCCAACGGATGGAGCTTGACGAGTTGTTCAAGGTCGCGACCAAGGAGGGGCTGGCGGACTTCCAGTCGACGCCGAAGCAGGATCTTGTTTTCAAGATTCTGAAGGCGCGTGCGGCCAAGCAGGGTCTGATGTTCGGTGAGGGGACGCTCGAGGTGATGTCCGACGGGTTTGGATTCCTTCGCGCCGCGGAGCAGAGTTACCTGCCGGGACCGGATGACATCTATGTGAGCCCGTCGCAGATCCGTCGGTTCGGGCTGCGTCGCGGGATGGTGGTGCGGGGCGCGATCCGTCCGCCGAAGGAGAGCGAGCGTTACTTCGCGTTGCTGCGTGTTGACAAGGTGAACGGGCGTGAGCCGTCGAAGATCCACTCGCTGGTGAACTTCGAGGATCTGACCCCGCTGCATCCAGAGCGGCGCTTCATCCTTGAGACGTCGCCCGACGAGATTGAGTGCCGCATCGTGGACCTTGTGACGCCGATCGGCTTCGGTCAGCGGATGCTGATCGTTGCGCCGCCCCGCACGGGCAAGACGGTGTTGTTGCAGAAGATCACGAAGGCGATCAGCACGAACAACCCCGACGTGAAGATCATCGTGCTGCTCGTGGATGAGCGTCCCGAGGAGGTGACGGACTTCCGCAGGCACGTCGCGCAGAATGTTGAGGTTGTGGCGAGCACGTTCGACGAGCAGTCTTCGCGTCACGTCGCGGTGGCGGAGGTTGTGATCGAGAAGGCGAAGCGGATGGTCGAGTTCGGGGATGACGTGGTGATTCTGCTGGACTCGATCACGCGTCTGGCGCGTGCGTACAACTCGGAGCAGCCGCACTCGGGCAAGATCATGTCGGGCGGTCTGGACTCGAACGCGTTGCAGCGTCCGAAGAAGTTCTTCGGTGCGGCCCGCGCGATCGAGCGGGGCGGCTCGCTGACGATCATCGGAACCGCGCTGGTGGACACTGGCTCGAAGATGGACGAAGTGATCTTCGAGGAGTTCAAGGGGACCGGCAACGCCGAGTTGCACCTTGACCGGAAGCTGATGGACAAGCGCATCTATCCGTGCATCGACATCCCGGCCTCGGGCACCCGTCGCGAGGAGTTGCTGCTCGACCGGAAGGAGCTGGAGCTGGTGCACCGTCTGCGGAAGGTGCTGAGCGACATGAACGTTGTCGAGGGGATGGAGTTGATCAAGACCCGTCTGAAGAAGGTGAAGACCAACGCCGAGTTCCTGATGACGATGGCGATGGGATGATCGTTGATTCGTCCGCGGGCGCGAACATCTTGTCCTGAGTTGAGGTATCCTGTGGGGGGTCGCCCGTTCGGGCGGCGGCCCTCTTGGAATGCCCCGGCGTGAGACTGGCTCGCAGGTACACCCTGGTTCTCCTGGCGGCGTCTGCGACGCCGTGGGGGTTGCTGCTCTCCGTGGGCGGATTATGGCTGTTGCTGATCGGCTCAGAGGCGTGGGCGGGGGTGCGCGATGCGTGCCGCGCCGGGGGTATCGCGTCGATCGCGGCGGGACAACTGGTTTTTTGCTGCCTTGTGGCCGATAAGTGGTTTCCTGGTGCGAATCGGCGTCTGGTCGGCTGGATCGAGATCCTGACGTGCGCCGTGATGCTCGGAGCAACGGCGGTGCTGTCGGGGCGGATCCTGATGGCGATGATGGGAGTTGCGACTTGAGGTCTCACCTGCGTTGGGCGATCGTGCGTTCGACACTGGCGCGTGCGTTGGCGGCGGTGGTGCTTGGTGCGTGGGCTTTTGTTCCGCTCGTGGCGATGGCGCAGGGTGAGCGGGAGATCGGCCCGAGACTTGTCGCGGACGCGATCTGGCGGACATCGGTGCTGGATCTTCGCCTGCGGCACGAGCCATTGGAGCGTGATTACCGGCTTGTGGGTTTGTTGCTTGATCGTGCGCAGGGGTTTGCGCCGCACGACACCGAGTTGGCGCGTGAGCGTGTGGAGGCGTGGTTTCAGGCGGGTGAGTTGGATCGGGTGATCGATGCGTGCCGCCAGATTCTGGTGAACGATCCCGGCGACACGGTGGCGCAGCTTCGTCTGATCACGTCGCAGATATCGCGTCAGCAGACGGTGGGTGAGCGACTTGCGATCTATGCGCGTTTCCTTGGTCCCGGGGGTGCCGGGCTGGATCCCTCGGTGCGGAGCCGGCTTGCGCTCGACGCGGCCCTGCTGCATCGTGAGCGTGGGGATCTGGACGGGTTCATTGACTATCTCTCGATGGCGACGGGACTTGATCCGACGAACAAGGAGGCGGCGGCGCTTGCGGAGGCGTTCTACGCGTCGAAGATGTCGGACGCTCCCGGGCGTCTGGAGATGCTGTGCAATCTGTTGTACGCGGATCCGCTGGATGTGGAGGTTCATCGTTCGATTGCGCTGCTGCTGGGGCGCGTGGGGGCGTACTCGCAGTCTCGGCGTTTTTATGTGAACGCCGTGGCGATCATGTACGCGAGCGGGATGTCGCCGGAGACATCTGTTGGTGTTGACCAGCTGGTGTTGAGGTGGCAGGAGGAGGGGCCCGAGGCGGTTGTGAAGGAGCTGAACACCGCGATTCTCTCTCAGCGGGACACGGCGAGGCGGACGATCCAGGAGCTGGATCGCCAGGGGATTCCATCGACGGGTGTGACGCCCCCGGCGGAGTTGCGGCTTCCGATTGCGCTCGAGCAGGTGCGTCTGTTGGCTGCGGATGCGGCGGGGGACCTTGAGACTCGGGCGGCTTCGGCGATTGATCTGAGCGCGAGCGTCGACAAGCTGGTTGCCACGGTTTCGGCGCAGGGATCGGCGGGATTGATCGGTGTTGGCTTTGCGATGGAGGCGGCGGCCACGGCGATTTCTGAGTACCTGGTGGTGACGGCGATCTCGAACGAGCAGAACGAGCAGATTCGGACGGCGATGAGGGCGTTTCTCTCGCGCGACGATGTTGATATCGAGTATCGCGAGCAGCTGACGCCGTGGGTTGAGCTCAGATCGGGGAGCGCGTCGAGTGCGCGGGACAAGTTCCTCGCGCTGGGCGCGGACAATCCGACTATGCGCATGGGCGTTGCCATGTGCGAGGAGGAGCTGGGCAACCATGCCGAGGCGAAGCGTTTGCTGGAGGAGATCGCATCGGTCTCTCGCTCGACGGTGCTCGGCGCCTGGGCGCGGGCCAAGGCGATGGGTACGGACGGGGTGTGGGGAGATGCGCGGACGGATGAGGCGATTGAGTGCCGCGAGATCGCGGCGAGTGTGCCCAAGTGGGTTGATGAGATGATCACGCAGCCGCGTTCTTACATGAGTCTGACGGCGGACGCTTCTGCGGTGGCGGGAAGGAACACGCTGCGCGTGACGATCCGGAATCTCTCTCCGCTGCCTCTTGCGGTTGGTCCGGAGCGTCCGATCAACAGCCGCCTGCTGATTTCTCCGAAGGTCGATGTAGGGATTCAGAAGACGAGTCTTGATGCGTTGCCGGAGGTTGTGCTGGCGGAGCGTCGGATCCGTCTGCTGCAGGGCGAGGCGGTGGAGATCGAGATCTGGCCGGACATCGGGTATGCGGGCTGGCTGATGGAGACGCAGTCGCTGCAGACGGTGCGTGCGCGTTGGGGCGTGATCCAGGGTTTCCAGTCGGGCGTGAATCAGACGTATGTGCCTGGTCCGTTGTGCCTGATGACACAGTCTGAGCAGGTGGTGCGAGGGCCGGTGATGTCTGACGCGACGCACGATGGGCTGGTCGCGTGGTTCGGTTCTATGGGCGGGCAGGACGGGCGTGATGTGAACGATGTGCATCGGGCGACGATGCGTCTTCGTGCCGCGGTGTTCTTGGCGGCGAGCGAGGGCGGATCGTCTGAGGGTGAGTTGCGTGCGTATGCCGCGGCCTTGGGGGCGCGGTACGCGTCGCTGTCGGCTGAGTCTCGGATTGTGTTGATCGCGGGCGCGCCGCACGCCGGGCAGCACGGCGCGATGGAGCCGTTAGACCGAGCGATCGAGCTTGAGCGTGATCCCGAGGTTCTGGGGATGGCGATGCTGGCGCGGGCACGGGAGTCTTCATCGCCGCTGCTGGCGACGGCGCGGGAGTCGGGCGTGGCCGATCTGGTGCGGATCGCTTCGCTGCTTGCTGAGCGGTTTGATGATGGCGATGTGTCGTTTGGAACTGTCGGTCCGGGGATTCGAGCGCTCGCGGGCCCCGGGCTTGGCGCGGGAGGTGGCATGGCGCCTGCTCCCCAGTCGCGATAGCGAGGGGCAGCATGGAGCCGGCGAACCCTGATGGAACAACGCCTCGCGGCGGGCGCGCGACGCGGGCGATTGTCGGCTCGATCGTGGGGGGCGCGCTGCTGGTCGCGGCGGTGTGGACGGCATCGTTACAGGGCGGTTCGCTGGCGGACGGGTTGCGGGCGATGCGGTCGGCGGAGTGGTGGCTGGTCGCGATGGCGATCGTGCTACCGATCGCGAATCTGTTTGTCGTGAGCGTGGCGTTCTGGCTGCTGAACAACCGACACGGGAGTGTGCGGCTGGATGAGATGGCGGGGCTGATCGCGAGCGCGTGGCTGCTGAACTATCTGCCGCTGAGGCCTGGGATGTTCGGCCGGATCGCGTACCACAAGAAGTACAACGGGATCGGGATCAAGGCGTCTGCGCGGGTGCTCGCGGAGACGGTGGCGATGGCGGGGATCGCGATGGCGATGCTGTCGTCGATCGTGCTGGGGATGGACTGGATCGGTGTTGGTGGCGGTCCGGTGTGGTGGGCGGTTGCGTCGGCTCCGTTGGTTGGGGGGATCGCGGTGTGGCGCGGATCGTCTGATCGGACGGTGCGCGCGTATGCCGGCGCGATGGCGATGAAATATGCGGATGTGGCTCTCTGGGCGTTTCGCTACTGGGCGGTGTTCGCGCTGATCGGTCGTGAGATCGGGGCGCGCGAGGCGGTGGCGGTGGCGGTTGTGAGCCAGGTTGCGTTGCTGATTCCGCTGGCGGGGAATGGGCTAGGTCTGCGTGAGTGGGCGGTGGGGCTGCTGGCGGCGGCACTGCCCGGGTGGTACGCGATGGGGGAGGATTCGGGCGCGGGGATCGGGTTGACTGCGGATCTTGTGAACCGCGCGGCGGAGGTGATGGTGGCGATCCCGCTCGGGGTGCTTGGGATCGTGGGGATTGCTCGGCTGGTGCGGGGGCGATCGGTACGTGTTCGTGCTTCTGAGGGTGCGGCGTCGGCGTGAATCGAATGGCATTCGTTCGAGGGTTCGATCCGGCCGATGAAGTGTCTCGTATCGGTTGATGAGGTTGGCGGCGCACGGTTGCGGACCGCCTGGGTGTGTGGCGTGTCGGGGGGGTGGGTGAGCACGATGCTCAGCAAGATCGAACAAGACCATCAGCGTTTCAGGCAGATCGTGCGTGGTCGGATCCGGCGTGATCTGAAGAAGTTTCTGTCTCGCGGCGAGTTGATCGGGCGCGAGGGGAAGCGGTTTGTCTCGATCCCAGTGCATGACATCGATATTCCGACGTTTCGCTACGGCGACAACTCGTCGGGAGTGGGGATGGGGGAGGGCGATGAGGGTGATTCGGTCGGACAGGGCGGCAAGCCGGGGCAGGGCGGCGAGCAGGAGGGGAAGCACATCCTTGAGGTGGATGTGAGCATGGAGGAGTTGGCGGACATTCTGGCGGAGGAGCTGAAACTGCCGCGGATCAAGCCGCGCGGCGAGCATCGGATCACGACGGTTCGCGACAAGTTCACGGGGATCCGTCCGATCGGCCCGGCGAGTCTGCGTCACTTCAAGCGGACATATCGCGAGGCGTTGAAGCGTCAGGTTTCTCTGGGGACGTATGACCCTGACAACCCGGTGATCATTCCGATCAAGCGTGACCTTCGGTTCCGATCGTGGAACGAGGTGAAGAAGCCGCAGTCGAACGCGGTGATCGTGTACATGATGGACGTGTCGGGCTCGATGGGCGATGAGCAGAAGGAGCTGGTGAGGTTGGAGGCGTTCTGGATCGACACGTGGCTGAGGCGGAATTACGAGGGGATTGAGAGCCGCTACATCGTTCATGATGTGCGGGCGTCGGAGGTTGACAAGAAGACGTTTTTCTCGGTGCGTGAGGACGGCGGGACGAAGATATCGAGTGCGTTGCAGTGCGCGAGGTCGATCCTTGAGGGACATTACGACCCGTCGGACTGGAACATCTACCTGTTCCATTTTTCGGATGGTGACAACTCGAGCGATTCGGACAATCGCGAGTGCGTGAAGATCCTGGATCAGCACCTGCTGCCCGTGTCGAACATGTTCGGCTACTGCCAGGTCGCGTCTTCGTATGGTTCAGGATCGTTCATCAACGTGCTGCATGAGGCGTTTCCCAACGGGGCGGATATCGGGGATGGTCCACGGCTGGTGACGAGCAGGGTGAACGGGAAGGACGACATCTACGAGTCGCTGCGGACGTTCTTCAAGCAGGGGCGATGAACGATCGCCGGGGCCGTTTCGGGGGGGAATGTGCGGAAGGGCTCGACGCGGGGGGACGGACCTGCGAAACTGAGGGGGCGTGCGCGGCGAATCGTGACGCAGAGGGCCGAGCGTTGATTCCGTTCTTCACGGGTTATGCGGTGATCGTGTGGTGGCTCGCGGGGAGGCACCGGCGGACGCTGCTCGGATTTGTGTGGGTGGGGCTCGGCGCGGCGTTCATGGCGATGGTGATTCTGGGGCACTACACGCTGGGCGTGGTGACGCAGGGTCGGATCTACATGGAGGTGTTGCAGCCGATTCTGTATGGGTATGGGCTGGTGGTGACGGGGATGGGGGTGTATATCGCGTGTCTGCCGCGGCGTGTCGAGCATGGGCCACGGTGCTACGCGTGCGGGTATGACGTTCGGGCGATTCGATCGACCTTGTGTCCGGAGTGCGGGACGGCGATTCCGGCGCGGGATGTGGGTGCTGGGGCTGGGGTTGGGGCGCGGGTTGGGCGTTTATCTGCGGATGAGCCACGCGGCGGCACCGATGAGCAGGATCGCGCCGGGCATGCCGAGCGCGAGCGCAAGGCGGATGATGCGGAGTCGATCGGGATCGATGGGGCGGATCACGGGGGTCGATCCGGCCTCGGGGCTTCGGGCGATGAGCTCGTCGAGTTCGGCGAGGTAGGCGATCGACGCGTCGAGGAGTTCGGTGTTGCCCGGGTGGGTTCTGACGGCTCGGCCGTCGATTGAGGTCTGCTCGTGGGTGATGCCGTCGGCGAACCAGCCGAACTGGCCGTAGCTGTGTGTGCCGACGATGACCAGACGCTGCACGGACATCGGGTTGTCCGGCGGGCGTCGCTCGACCGCCCATGCGAGCGTGAACTCGTTGTTCGCGGGTGGGGGGAGATCGCGTGCATCGCGCGAGGGGGGAGCGGGGAGTGTTGACTGCGATTCGAGCCCGATCTGCCAGAGGGTGATCCACTGCGACTCGCCCCAGGTGGCGTCGCTGAGGAGATTGAGGAGCGGCTCGGCGCGGACGCCGGGGAGAGGATCGCCGGATCGAGCGATGTGGATCGGCCAGGCCATGAAGAGGGGGAGGCCGCTGATCGCGCCGGCGATGGGATGATCGCTTGCGGCGGTGATGCGGTCCGCGCCGGTGAGGGGAGTGGTGACGATGCGGGCGGTGGGGGTGGTGCGCTCGCGGACGAGGGGGCGCGCGGTCTCGGCGGTGAGGCCGAGTTCGAGCAGGAAGTCGGAGGTCGGATCGGGCGAGCCGGTTGAGGGGAATATGGATGGGCTGAGGGAGATCAGCAGGGGCTCGCCTCGTTGGTGGAGGTCGCGGAGTGCGGCCCCGAGACGCTGGGCTCTCTCAATGCCGGTGGGCTGGCCGGGTCCCGGGCTGCGGCTGCTGGAATCGGTTGAGAGGGCGATGTAGACGACGCGGCGGAGACCGTCCGGGTTGAGTTCGCGCAGTGACGGTGGCTCCGCGCTTGAGAGGAGCGACCAGAGAACGGTGTCGATGCCTCGTGAGGAGAGGCGTTCGATGAGTTTCTGATAGAGGTTCGCGCGGGCGAGGACGAGCGGATTCTCGGCGTGGAGCAGGACGACGATCGGGGGTCTGGAGGCGAGCAGGGTGCCGAGCGCGGTGGCGAAGAGCGATTCGACGCGTGCCCTTGCCTCGGCGGTGGAGGATGCGGCCGCTTCGATGAGCGCGTCTGGATCGATGGCGACGATGCCCGGCCCTGTGTCTCCGACCACGATGGCGGCGCGATCGGCCTCGATCAGGCGCGCGACGCGGATGACCGCCGGTGCCTTTGCGACGCGGGCGGCATCGATGGCGCGGGCGAGCGGGGCTCTGAGGTTTGCGACTCTGCCTGCGAGGCCGCGTGCCAGATCGCGGGCCTCGGGCGTTCCGAGGGCGGAGCGGGCGTACTCGCCGAGTTCGCGGGCGAGCGCGTCGAGCTGTGCATCGAGGTTCTCACCGGGGGAGCGGATGCGCTGCCAGGATTCGTCGAGAAGGGGAGGGCCGGGTGCGTCGTCGGGCTCAGATGTGCGTGAGTCCCACTCGTGGATCGGGGCGAAGGCGGCGCTCGCGATCGCGATGGCGTCTCTGGAGAGGACGCGGAAGAGTGCGGCACGCTCGTCGAAGGCGCGACGGCCGGGATCGTCGGGGCCGAGGGCGTCGCGGATGCTTTCGAGTTGGGAGACGAGGGCGGGATCGATCGATTGTGCCGCGGTCTGGAGGGATTCGGCGGCCTGACGGATGATGGTTGCGTAGGAGTCGATAGAGGCCTGCTGCTCGGTGGTGAGTGCGTTGAGCGTTCGTGCGAAGGTGAGGCGACCGGTCTGGCCTGAGGTGTCGATCCAATCGGCCTGGATGCGTGTGCCGGATCGGTTGAAGGTTGAGATTGCGTCTTCGAGCGTCTGGCGTGCGCCCGGCTCGATGGTGCGTTTGTCGAGTGCGAGGATGATGCGCGCGCCGGCGGGGAGCGCCTCGGCGATCTGGTGCGTTCGGGGTGAGAGGCGGTGCTCGCCGGTCGCGGTCGCGTCGAAGCGGATGGCGGTTGAGTTGCCGATGCGGACGAGCGAGAGAGAGCAGACCGTGGCGGAGAGGAGGATCGCGGCGGCGAGGGCGGCGAATCTGGCGCGGCGTGACCGGGTTGGCGGTGTGGAAGGGCCTGATGTCTCTCTGGTCATCGCCATCTCCTTGATTGGAGGGCGAGTGTGGAGAGCACGAGCAGCCAGCCCGTGAGCGCGACGAACCAGGCGATGTGGCGCGTGTCGATGACCCCTCTGGCGAAGTCGCTCATGCGCGGGGTAAGGGAGACGAACTCGATGGCGCGCTGCGCGGGGATCGGGAGTGTGTGGGCGGGGAAGG
Source organism: Phycisphaeraceae bacterium (assembly GCA_019454185.1). Taxonomy (NCBI): domain Bacteria; kingdom Pseudomonadati; phylum Planctomycetota; class Phycisphaerae; order Phycisphaerales; family Phycisphaeraceae; species Phycisphaeraceae bacterium. The sequence goes on along the minus strand of CP075368.1, from coordinate 2,409,288 downwards.
AGGGGATGAGGAGCATGCCGAGCAACACGAAGAGGGCGGCGAGGAATGAGAGGGTCTGGCTGGAGGTGCAGGCGGAAGCGAGGGTGCCGATCGCGAGGTTGAGCATGCCGAGGAGGGCGAGCGAGAAGTAGCCGGCGAGGATCGGCCCGAGATCTGGGGCGGGGTCGGAGAGTGACCAGAGCGTGATCGGGTAGGCGAGCGTCGGGAGGAACATCGCGAGGAGGAAGAGGGTTGCGCCGAGGAACTTTCCGACGACGAGCGAGCCGTCGCGGATCGGGGATGTGAGGAGGGGCTCGATCGTCCCGGTTCGTATCTCGTCGCTGAAGAGGCGCATCGAGATGGCCGGTACGACGGGGAGGAGGAGCCACCCGGCGATCGCGAAGAAGGGCCTGAGGGTGGCGGGCTGTCCGGGCGCGAGGATGGCGGTTGCGAAGACGGCGCCTGTCAGGAGGAGGAAGAGCGCGATGACGATCCACCCGACGGGGAGCCGGAAGAACGATCGGAACTCGCGTCCGGCGATCGCGGCGATGACGCTCATGGCGTGCCCTCTCGGCCGTGGGCGAGAGCGAGGAAGACATCCTCGACGGTGGCGGTTGTGAGTCGGAGTTCGCGGACGGGCGTGCCGGATGCTGCGAAGGCGTGGGCGATGCGTTCGCGGGGATCGGGTTCGTGCGGCGCGCACGGCGATTCGATGCGGGTCCAGCCCTCGGAGAGTTCGGTGAGCCGGGGGCTCTGCTGAGGGAGCCCGAGGATCAGCCCGGCTTTCTCGGGTGTGCAGCGGGCTTCGACGATGAGGCGCGAAGGGCCGCCGTGCTTGGCGATGAGTTCGGCGGGCGTGCCGTCGGCCTTGAGTTCGCCGGAGGCGACGATGAGGATGCGCGAGCAGATCTGCTCGATCTCGGGGAGGATGTGGGAGGAGATGAGCATGGTGCGGTCGGAGCCGAGTTCGCGGACGAGCGTGCGCATCTGGGCGATCTGGGTGGGGTCGAGTCCGTTGGTGGGCTCGTCGAGGATGAGGACCTCGGGATCGTGCAGGATCGCCGCGGCGAGGCCGACGCGTTGCCTGTAGCCCTTGCTGAGGTGTCCGATGCGGCGGGTTCGGACATCGCGGAGCCAGCAGCGTTCGATGGCTCTGTCGATGGCGGCGGGGCGTCTGGATCTGTCGAGGGGGTAGAGCCGGGCTCGGAAGGCGAGGTAGTCTGCCACGCGCATTTCAGGATAAAGAGGGGCGGATTCGGGGAGATATCCCAGTTTGGCGCGTGCGGCGAGGGATTGGTTGAGGGTGTCGAGGGCGCGGATGCTGGCGTGTCCGGCGTCCGGGGGGATCATGCCGGTGAGGATTCGGATGGTGGTGGACTTGCCTGCGCCGTTGGGTCCGAGCAGTCCGGCGACCTGCCCCGGGTGGAGTTCGAAGGAGACGCCACGAAGGGCGTGCACGCGTCCGTACCATTTATGCACGCGATCAAGAGCAACCATGCCGATGATGAGGGTACCGTGCGGCGGGCGTTCTGTCGCGTCGGGCAGAACTCGGCCCCGCCGTCACCCCGGGCCGGATAGACTCATCTGAGTGAGTGAAGGTGAACGTGGGAGCGGAGGAAACCGGGGCGTGACCGAACGGACCGACGAGGCGCTTGATGCGACGCTGATCCTTGCGGCGTTGGACGTTGCCGTTTGCGTTGTCGACTTTCAGGGTGTGACGACGTGGAGCAACGCGAAGTTCCAGACGCTGGACGAGGGGGCTCGGACCCGGATCGCGTCGGAGTGCCGCGCGTTTCTGGATAAGCGTGCGTCGTGTGCGGGGCGTCGTGTGCTGGGTCCTGAGGATCAGCCGCCGGCGTCGTGGGGTCCGATCGAGATTTCGAGCAACGACCAAACTGTGTGGTATGAGCTGACGGCGACGGTTGATCCCGGGGTTGTGAGGACGGGTCCGGGCAGCCGCGCGGTGGCTGTGGCACGGGATATCACGGCGGCGCGTCGGGTTCGCATGCAGCGGGAGACGCTGGCACGGGCTGGCGAGGAGTTGGTGCGTCTGGATCGTGAGGCGATCCGGAAGATGAACGCGCACGAGCGTTTGAAGCTGCTTGAGTCGAAGATCATCGGGTACAACCGGGATTTGCTGCACTTTGACCACTTTGTGATCCGTCTGCTCAACGAGAAGTCGGGGAAGCTCGAGATCGTGTTCTCGGTTGGTCTGCCGTCGGAGATCGAGGATCTGGACATCTTTCCGGAGCCGGAGAACAACGGGATCAGCGGTTGGGTGGCGGCGACGGGGCAGAGCTATATCTGCCGCGATGTGGGCTCGGACGAGAAGTTTCTCCCGGGCTTGTCTGGCGCGAAGAGTTCGTTGACGGTTCCGCTGCGTCTGCACGACAGGGTGCTTGGGATCATGGATGTGGAGTCCTGCACTCCTGCGGCGTTCAGCGAGGAGGATCGGCAGTCGGCGGAGATCTTTGCGAGGCATATCGCGATCGCGCTGCACATGCTCGACCTGCTTGTGGCGGAGCGTTCGACGACGAACGAGGCGGTGAGCCGGCGTGTGGACAGCGAGGTTGCGGAGCCGCTTCAGGACATTCTGCGTGAGGCGGAGTGGCTGGACAAGATTGTGTCGACGGACCCTGAGGTGCGGAACCACATCGACCGGATCAAGACGGACTGCGATGCGATCCGCAGGCGGATGCAGGACGTGACGAGCGGACCGCAGACGCTGCTGGGCGTGGAGGAGGCGCTGGCGCACAGGGCACCGGATCCGTTGCTGGTGGACAGATGGATTCTGATCGCGGACGACGAGCCGAAGATCCGGCGGGTGATCGGCGATGTGCTGCGGAATCGCGGGGCGAAGGTTGTGGTTGTGGATAACGGCGGCGCGGCGATCGAGTATCTGGAGGCGTGCCATCGGGGCGAGTATCCGCCGTTTGAGCTGGTGATCAGCGATATCAAGATGCCTGACCGGAACGGGTATGAGGTGTTCAGCGCGGCGCGTCGGTGCCTCGGGGCGGTGCCGGTGATTTTGATGACGGGGTTCGGGTATGACCCGCACCACTCGATCGTTCGTGCTTCGCAGGAGGGGCAGCGGGCGGTGCTGTTCAAGCCGTTCCAGATCGAGAAGCTGCTGGAAGAGGTGCGGGCTTCGCTGCCGCAGCGGGGCGGCGGCTCAGACCCAGCTCCGCCGGCTCAGGCCTGATCTGCTCGGCGCGCGACGATCACCCGAGCGAGGCCCTCGTGATCGTGGATGATGCGGGCATCGGCCAGCAGCGGATGCGCCTTGGCCATCGTCAACACGTCCGGCGCGGTGCACGCGGCTATTTCAACCAGGATCTGCCCGCCGGGAGCCAGGAGTGCGGGGCCTTCGGCGAGCACGCGCTTGACGAAGTCCATGCCGTCGGCGCCGCCCCGCAGCGCGCCGTGCGGCTCATGGTTCTTCACGTTCGGCTCCACCGTCTCCCACTCGTGATCCGGGATATAGGGCGGATTCGACACGAGGTAGTTGAGCGAGCCCTTCGCCCCCGCCACCGGATGCGCGAGCACCGGCGTCAACAGGTCGCCCTGGGCGAAGTCCACGCGATCGGCAACTCCGTGCTTCTCCGCGTTGGCCTTCGCCACATCGAGCGCATCGGCCGAAATGTCGGTCGCGACGACCCGCGCGCCGGGCAGACGCTTGGCGAGTGCGATGGCGATGCATCCCGAGCCGGTGCAGACGTCTGCGATCAATAGAGGGATGGAGGAAGCGCTGCTGCGAATTCGCGCAGCCGAGAGATAGTCGGCATGCGTTGCGAGCGGAGGGATGCTTATGCCGTGTGTTGCACGCGCGTGCTGCAGGACCTCTTCGACGATTGTTTCAGTGGATGGACGTGGGATCAGCACACGCTTGTCAACGTCTATCGGAAGTCCGAAAAACATGACCATGCCCACCAAGTACTGTACGGGCTCGTGATTCATCGCGCGAATAACGAGATCACGGAGCCGGGCTCGCTCTTCGGCGCTCGCAGGTCGGTCGTGATCAAGGTACAACTTAACACGCTCGCAGCCCAATACATGCATCATCAACATGTCCGCGAACTGATCGGGAGAATCTAAGCCCTTCCTGGCGAAGGTATCACGCATCCACCGTATGAGGTTTCGTGTGGTCCACGTCTGTTCGGACGATGGTTGCATAGGTGTGGTCATGCCGTGGATTATTGCACTGTAAAGCGGAAATCCCGTTCGAAGCAGTGCCCTTACTCTAGATCCATGGGCTTCTCGTGATCCTTGAAGACCCATTCGCCCCCGACCATCGTCATCAGCACGCGGGTCGAGGGAATGTCCGACGCGCGGCATGTCAGTACATCGCGGTCCAGCACGATCAGGTCCGCGAACTTTCCGGGAGAGAGCGAGCCGCGCGAGGTCTCGTGGAAGGAGGCGTATGCGGCGTCGATGGTCATGGAGCGGAGTGCGTCTGTGCGGCTGAGGCGTTCGCGAGGATACCAGCCGCCGGCGGGCTCGCCTTCGAGGTTCTGGCGTGTGATGGCGGCGTAGATGCCGAGGAAGGGGTTGTGGCTTTCGACGGGGAAGTCGCTTCCTCCGGCGATGCGTGCGCCCGATCGCTGGAGGGACTTCCAGGCATAGGCGCCCTTCGAGCGTTCCGGGCCGACGCGATCTTCGACCCAGCGCATGTCGCTTGTGCAGTGCGTCGGCTGCATGGAGGCGATGATGCCGAGTCTGGCGAAGCGCGGGATGTCGGCTGGATGCAGGAGCTGGGCGTGCTCGATGCGGAAGCGGGCCTCGGTGAGGAAGCGGATGCTGCCGAGTTCGCCGAGTTCGGAGACGCTGGTTGGGGCGCGGTTGTGTGCCGCCCGCTCGTAGGCGTTCAGGACTTCGCGGTTGGCGCGGTCGCCGATGGCGTGGGTGGCGACCTGGAACCCGCGTTCGAGGGCGAGTTTCGCGACGGCCTCGATGAAGTCGGGATCGCTGACGGCGAGGCCGATGTATGGCTCGCCGTCGGGTCCGAGGGGGCGATCGGCGTAGGGCGCGAGGAGCCATGCGCCGCGCGAGCCCATCGCGCCGTCCATGTAGAGCTTGCAGCCGCGGACGGTGACGACGGGGTGGTCGATCGGTGCGTGTTCTGACATGTACCGGAGCGCGTAGTTGGCGGGGATCATGGCGCTGATGCGGAGCTTGAGTTCACCGGCATCGGCCATCTGGCGGTACATGCGGGCGGTTTCGGGGTGGACGCCCATGTCGTGGACGCCGGTGAGTCCGACCTCGAAGCAGCGTTGCTGGGCTTCGAGGATGATGGCGCGGGGATCGCCGGAGACGGAGGGTGGGATCACGCGCTCGATGAGGGTCTCGGCGTTATCGATGAAGACGCCGGTGGGGCGGCCTTGTGCATCGCGGATGATCTCGCCGCCTGCGGGGTTCGAGATGTGGTCGTCGATCCCGGCGAGATCCATCGCGGCTTTGTTGGCGAGGGCGGCGTGGCCGTCGACGCGCGAGAGCCAGACGGGGTTGTCGGGCGAGATCGCGGAGAGCGCGTCGTGGGTCGGCAGCAGGCGGTCGGGCCAGGACTCGTGGTCCCATCCCCGCCCGATGATCCACGCGCCGGGCTGGGATTCCTTGATGCGTGCCCCGACGCGGTCGAGAACTTCCTGATAGGTCTTTGTGCCCGCGAGATCGATGACGCCGAGCGACAACTGGCCGAGCCCGGCCAGGTGGCCGTGGGCATCGATCAGGCCGGGGATGACGGTGCGCGCGCCGAGATCGAAGACCTGGGTCTCGGGACCCGCGAGGGGGAGGATGTCGGTCTCGGTGCCGAGTGCGGCGATCTTGCCATCGGTGATCGCGACGGCCCGCGCGATCGGCGCCTTCTCATCCAGCGTGTGGAAGGTGGCGTTGCGGAGGATGGTGTCGGGAGGGGAGGCGGAGGTGGAGACAGCGAATCCGATGAGTGAAAGGACGATCGCGAGCGGCTTCTTCATATGTCCCTCGGGCCTCGGATGCTCGGTGCCAAGATATTCACGATTCACCACGCCGGACCTCGCTGCACTCGGGGCAAGCGGAATCGGGCGCCAAGCCGCATAGATCGTACCCGCACCGCCCGCAGTGCCCGTGGGGGAAGCGGGTGTCTCGCAGGTGACGGATGAAGTCGAGGGAAAGCGAGCCCACGCAGATGAGCAAGGCCGTCGCTGCGAGGGCGGACACGGCATTGTGGAGGTAACCTGCCCATCTTGGCCGACTGCCCGTGCCGCCGGTCGCGATGAGCTCGTCGTACTTCTCAAGGAGCCATGGTTGGTACGTGGAGGCGATGAAGCCCCGAATCGGCTCGCGCAGCTCGGTGGGCGGGATGATCTGAATATTGAAGTTACCCGTGGTGTATGAGAATGTCCCACGAACGCATTCTCTTCGTGTCGGAGCCCAGAAGCCGGACGGTGGGAGTGGTGGCCAGAGCGTGAAGGTGGCAGATGGAGTTCGTGTATCCGCATTCGAGAATGGCACTCTTCCGGTTGAGATCTGCGGACCGTCTGTTGTGCTCTCGATCCACGCGTCAACCCATGGGTGAGTGCCCGCATGCCGGTTCTCCCACCCGAGTACATCCGCAACAGCGTGGCCGACACGTGAGTTCTGTGGATACTCCGATGCGAGCCAGAGCACATCAACGATGAGAAAGATGGCGCAGCAGACGACGATCACCAAGCGCACAGGCAACGCTCTTGTGTCGAGCGGGGTGCATGTGTCGCGCTCGCCCATCACTTCCCCTCGAACCAGTTCTCCGACAGCGACGCATCCGCGACAAGTGGTACAGACAGGGTCATCGCTGATTCCATTCGCTGCTTGATGCATGCGCGGGCACGCTCGCCCTCTTCACGCGGCACCTCGAAGACCAGTTCGTCGTGGATCTGGAGGAGCATGAGCGTGCCGGGCACTTCCGGTGGCTTGCCGCCTCGCAGGTGCGAGGCGTGGGGGCTGAGCCGCGCGTGCAAGTCGACCATCGCGAGCTTGATGAGGTCCGCCGCGGAGCCCTGCACGACGGAGTTGATCGCCGTCCGCTCCGCGAAGGCCTTTCGCGAAGGGTTGGTGGAGTCGATGTCGGGGATGGGGCGGCGGCGCTTCATCATCGTCTCGACATATCCGTGCGTGCGTGCCTGGGCGATGCACTCTTCGAGGAATGTCGTGATCCCCGCGAAGCGCCGCTTGTACCCGTCGATGATCTGGGCGGCTTCCGTGTTGCCGATGTTCAGGCGGCGGGCCAGCCCGAACGCCGTGATGCCGTAGACGATGCCGAAGTTGACCATCTTCGCGCCGGAGCGCTGGTCCTTGGTGACATCCTTGATCGGGATGTTGTGGATCTGGGCCGCGACCTGCGTGTGGATGTCCTCGCCGCGTGTGAAGGCCTCGATCAGGCCGGGATCCTGTGAGAGGTGTGCGAGGAGGCGGAGCTCGATCTGCGAGTAGTCCGCGGTGAGGAGGAGACGTCCCGGCGGGGCGACGAAGGCCTTGCGGATCTCGCGGCCGACATCGGTGCGGATCGGGATGTTCTGAAGGTTCGGATCGCTGGAGGCCAGCCGCCCCGTCGCGGCGACCGTCTGGTGGAAACTCGCGTGGACGCGCCCTGTTTCCGGCAAGATCGCCTCCTTGAGCGCGACGAGATACGTGCTTACCAGCTTCGTGAGTTGGCGATACTCGACGATGAGGGAGGGGATCGTTGTTGTGATGTCGGGATCGGCCGCGAGCTTCTCCAGCACCTCGATGTCGGTGGATGCGCCGGTCTTGGTGCGCTTCACCACCTTCAGGCCCAGTCCCGGCTCTTCATCGTCCGGCTTGTTGAAGAGGACACCGGCGAGCTGCTTGGGTGAGTCGGGGTTGAAGCCTCGGCCGATGGTGTCCATTGCGGCTTTCTGGATCGCCTTGGCGAGTTCATCGATGCGTGTCTGGAGGCGGCCGCGCTGGCGCTCAAGCTCGTTGCCATCCACCGTGATTCCGTTCCACTCCAGTTCGGCGAGGACTTCGACGAGCGGCAACTCCAGCTTCTGCATCAGGTCCGTCAGACCCATCGCCTTCAACTGCGGCTGCATGGTGTGGGCGAGGCGAAGGGAAACGTCCGCATCTTCCGCGGCGTACTCCGTCGCCAGATCCACCGGTACCGTGTCAAACGTCCGCTGATCTTTCCCCGTGCCAATCAACTCGCTGATCGAGATGTTCGTGTGATTAAGAAGGGCGAGCGACAGCGCATCGAGTGAGTGCGACGATCGCGATGCATCGATCAGATAACTCGCGACCATCGAATCACACGATCCGGGATGTGTCAGGCCGCGGAGTTCGACACCCGCCGCTCGCAGCACAAGCAGGTCGTACTTCAGGTTGTGGCCGAGCTTCGGCTTCGATGGATCTTCGAGGATGGGGCGGAGCGCGGCGAGGACGGTTGCCTCGTCGAGATGATCCGATGGTGTCGGCGAGCGGACGGGGATGTACCACGCCGCGCCCGGCTCGATGGCGATGGAGATGCCGCAGAGCTTGGCTTGGCGAGGGGAGAGCGAGGTGGTTTCGGTGTCGATCGCGAAGATGGGCGCGGCTTGGAGTGCTTTGACAACTGCGTCCAGGTCTTTCTTGGTGCGGACGCACGCGTAGCCGGCGGTGGGGGGGCGGGAGAGTGTGGGGGCGGCGGCGGGGAAGTCGAAGAGGCCGCCGACAGGGGGCGGGGCATCGGCCGCGGCTTTCGAGGGTGCCTTTGTCTGCTTTGGTGCGTCGTCCGGCGTTGATGGGGTGCCACCGAAGAGGCCGCCACCATCGTCCTGCTTCGTCTGCTTGGGGGCAATGCGATCTGTTGCGGGGTTCGGGACATCCGGTGAGGGGATCATGATGGGCGGCGGGACGCCCATGAGGTTTGCGAGGTCGGTCTGGTAGCGGTTGAAGCCGAGTTCTTTGAGGATGGGGTTGAGGTTGGCCAGGCGCAGGGTCTGGCTTCGTGCCGCGTTGAGATCGAGGTCAGCCGGTGCATCGGTGCGCAGTGTGACGAGTTGCTTGGAGAGGGGGAGCATCGGGATCGCGGCGCGGATGTTCTCGCCGCGTTTGCCTTTGATGTTGGCGGCATCGGCGATGAGCGCGTCGAGGGTGCCGTACTGGGCGATGAGTTGTGCTGCGGTCTTGGGGCCGACGCCGTCAACGCCTGGCACGTTGTCGACCGTGTCGCCCATGAGCGTGAGCATGTCGATGACCTGCTCGGGGGTGATGCCGGTCTCGGCCTTGAGCGATGAAGCGGTGATGGCAAGGTCTGTGTGGACGTCGTAGAGCTCGACGCCCGGCTCGTTCGGCCCTGCGTCGCGGAGGAGCTGCTTGAGGTCTTTGTCCTTGGAGATGATGCGGATCTTGAGGTCGGGGTGGGCTTTCCTGAGTTTGGCGACGAGGGTCGCGATGACATCGTCGGCCTCGAACTCGGGCGCGCCGATGATCGGCATGCCGATCGCTTCGAGCAGCGCCAGGCAGCGGTCCACCTGCGGAAAGAGGTCTTCGGGCGGATCCGGGCGATGGGCTTTGTAGTCGGGATAGAGCTGTGAGCGGAAGGTGCCTCGGTCGCCGGAGACGTCGAGGGTGAGCGCGATGTAGTCGGGTGTGCCGCCGAGATTGCCCTCACCCCGCAGCAGCCTGAAGAGCATGCCGATGAAGCCGAACGTCATGTTCGTGGGCTCTTTGGTGACGGGGCTGGTCATGGGCGTGCGGATGGCGTGGTAGGCGCGGAAGAACTGGGCGTAGCCGTCGATGAGGTAGAGGGTTTTCATGCGTCGATCCAAAGAGCATTCACCACGGAGGGCCACGGAGTGCCACGGAGGAGATTGGATACGGGGACAGGATCAGCGTACACGGCGTTTGATACCCGTGTGGAGCGCAAGAACGTTGAAGTTGATGAGCAGTCCGACGCGAAGGCCGGACAGCCGCATGTAAGTCATGAGTTGTGCCTCGTGGATGGGTTCGATTTTCTCAACGGATTTCAACTCCAATAGCACGCTCTCCTCGACAACCAGATCGAGTCGATAGCCAGCCTCCAGTACCATGCCCTTGTACTCGAGTGGCAATGGCTTCTGTCGTGTGAATGAGAGTCCCATTGCAACCAACTCGTGTGCAAGGCACGCTTCGTACGCCGATTCGAGCAGCCCCGGCCCCAGGTTCTTATGCACCTCTATGGCCGCTCCGATGATCTTCTCTGTCAGGGCTTCATGTAGCAGCACGAGTGGTTCCTCCGTTGACTGACGAGTCTAACGCGCTCCCCTCCGTGGCTCTCCGTGGCCCTCAGTGGTGATCTCTTCGAGTCGTCTTGCGTATGTTTCCGACGGTGCTGCTTTTCGCCTTGACATTGCCGCCTTCGCTACATCCATGAACTTGTCGAAGCGATAGGGGCGTTCGCCCGCGTCGGTGGCCCAGGTGAAGGGGGGGATAGTGCCGCTGATTGGTTTGGTGGCGGCCCACATGGTGCCGGTGCCGATGATCGCGCCGGTCATGATGCGTGTGCAGATCGCTGCTTTGACATGGTCGCCGATGATCGCGCCCAGGAAGGTCTCGCCGGTGCGTTCGTTGGACGCGCCGGGCGTGGGCTTGGCGATGACTTCGCCGTAGGTGTTGAGGAGGTTGGAGTTGGTCGTGCCCGCGCCGAGGTTGACCCACTCGCCGAGCCACGAATCGCCGAGGTGCCCATCGTGGGCTTTGTTTGAGAATCCCTGGATGATGGTGCCGCCCACTTCGCCGGCGACTTTGCAGTGTGGTCCGATGGCGGTCTGTCCCTTGATGAGCGCGCGGTCGAGCAAGGTCGAATGCTCGCCGATGGCGCACGGGCCGATGAGGATGGAGCCGGGGCGGACAACGGCATGCGGACCGATCCAGATGGGGCCGTGCTCGGCATCGAGAACAACGGTCGGATAGACGCGGGCGGAGGGATCGATGTGGATCGGGTGGGCACCGATGGGTGTGACGCCGGCGGGGATGGCGGTCGGGGAGCCGGCGAGGATGCTGAGATCCGCGGCGATGCAGGCGTCGCGGAGGGTTCGGACGTGCCACGGCCTCGTGAGAAGGACTCGCTTTTCGACAAGGCCGACGGCGTCGGGACTGATGGTGTGGTTGCTCGCGACGGCGCGGGCCTTGTCGATGGTGGTGCGCCACGCGATGAGGTGTCCCGTTGCGAGCTCGACGATGGCGGTGCCCGGGGCGAGATGCGTCGCCTCGGAGATGGGGAGTGGGCATCGGGCGCTGAGGAGGAGGATGTCGTCGGGGGAGCCATGAGGCAGCGCGAATCCGGTGTTGACGGGGAACGCGTGGCGCTCGCGCGTGAGGGGTGCGATGGGTTCCGGGACGATCGCGCCGGCGATGTGGAGGGATGTGGAGAGGCGTTCCAGCGTCGTGAGCGCGCCGGTGCGCACGTCGAAGGCGGCGCGAAGGTCGGTAAGGGGAGAGAGGATCGCCGGTCCCGCGAAGGGCACGGGTGAGCCGTCGGTCGTGAGGTCGAGATCGAAGAGGATGGCGTGTCTCATCGTGCGTGAGTGTACGGGATTCGGGCTCTGCGCTGCCGCTACGCTTGGATGTGATCCACCCCCATGCTCTCAGGGCCGTGATCTTTGACTTTGACGGGACGCTCGTTGATTCCGAGCCGATCCACGGGTTTGCCACGCGCGAGGGGCTGGCGGCGGCGGGGATCGATCTTCCCGTGGAGGAGTTTCTTGCCAGGTGGGTGGGTTTGCCGGATGTTGACTGTTATGTGCAGGTCGCGGCGGACCGGGGTGTGGTGCTCGATGGGGATGCGCTCGAGCGTGTGCGGCGCACGAAGAACGAGGTGTATGAGCGGCTGGCGCTTGCGGGCGAGGTTCCCCTTGTGGCGGGGGCGGTGACGCTCATTCATCGGCTGTGCGGCGTGGTGCCGCTGGCGGTGTGCAGCGCGGCGCGGCGTGTCGAGATCGAGGCGGCGCTTGCGAAGCACGACTTGTTGCAGCGGGTTCGGACGATCGTTGCGGTGGAGGATGTGGCGCGATCGAAGCCGGATCCTGAGGGGTATCTGCTTACGGCTGCGCGGCTGGGGGTTGAGCCGGCGGGTTGCGTGGCGATCGAGGACACGCCCCGAGGGGTTGAGGCGGCGATCGGCGCGGGGATGGCCGTGATCGGGGTGGCGCAGACGGTGAGCGCTGTGCGGCTTGCGAGAGCGACGGTTGTTGTGCCGCGGCTGCGGGATGTGGATGAGGAGTTGTTGAGGTCGGTTCTCCGGCGCGAGACGGAGATGCGCTGACCCACGGCGGTTGAGTGCTGCGCCGGAAGCGTCAGTATCGGTATGCGGGTTGTACGGAAACGGGTGGCGAGCGGGCCGTCGGCCGGTCAGCCACGTTTGACGTATCGGCGTGTTCCTGGCGTCTGGAGCCCCATGAAGGGCGCGACGAAGAGCAAGACGGGTGCGAGCACGAGGCCGATGACACCGGTGTAGAGCGCGGAGGAGAGGCGAGCGAGGAGCTGCTGGGGCGCGCTCCACTCGATGGGTTCGGTGTAGAACGCGGTGTGCAGGGTGATGATGGCGACGACCACGACGTTGGCGACGGCGGCGGCGCATGCGGAGAGGAACGCGACGCTGAGCGGGTTTCGGCGCATCATGATGCCGCGGAGCGTGAGGACGAGTTGTCCTGCGAGCAGGTATCCGAGTGCGTATGGGCCGATCATGGTGGCGGTGCCGTAGTCGGTGCGGGGGATTTTCCAGGTGAGATCGACCATGAGCCCGAGGAGGAGGCATGCCCAGAGGGATGCTGACGAGGACGCGAACATGGCGATGACGACGGCGAGGGGGAGAACGAAGCTTGGTGCGATGGGTGTGGGTCCGAGTTGGAGGGCGGGCTTCAGGCCTGTTTCAAGCCCGAGCATGACCCACGCGACCAGGACGAACATGAGCCATCTCATGGGGTGTCCTCCCCGCCGGGAGAGGTTCTGAGCACGATCTCGCCGACGCGATCGAGTCGCAGGGTCGGGCGGACGGTCACGACGGTTCTGAGGGGTTGGTTGGGCGCGGGCTCGGCGGATTCGACGACGCCGATGAGCAGCATCTGAGCGGCTCTCGGCCAGGTGGGATCCTGCAGGAGGATCCGCATGCCGGGTTCGATCCCGCGGCGCGGCGCGATGCCCGTCATGTCCTCGACGGGTCCTGAGAGCGTTCCCGTGCCGGTGGGTTTGAGAAGGCAGGTGGGGCCGGCGCTGGTTGCGTCAAGAAGGATCATGCCGGTGATCGGGCCGGCACCGGCGTCGGTGATGGGGACGATGTCGCAGATGCGTTCGGAGACGCTTTGTACTCGCCCGACGAGTTGCACGCCGGCGGTGGTGGCGACGCTGCCGCGATCGACGCCGGAGGATCGCCCCGCGCGGACGCGGATGACGGTGCTGGAGCGATCGCTCGATGAGGCGATGACCGGTGCGAGGATTTGCCTGACCTTGGCTTCGGGGTAGAGCGCGGCGCCTGCCTGGAGGTCGGCGATGAGGGTTCTGAGCCGGGTGACTTCTTCGCGTTCGAGGCGGTAGAGCCGGAGGAGTTCCTCGCGTTCGCGTTCGAGGAGGCGGATCTGCTCTGGCTGCGCGGTGCGCGGGGCGGCGGGTGAGAGCCAGCGTGAGATGCGTGCGGCGGGGTCGCTGACCGGGGCGGTGAGTGTTGTGAGGAGGTCGCCGAACCAGCCGGCCCATGCGGTGAGACGGATGGGGAGGAGGCCCATGACGAGCAGGACCAGGATCGACCCGGCGAGCAGGCGCCTCGACGGTTTGGTCTGGTGCGTCATGTGCGCCATGCGGATGAGTGGGTTGGGAGGTGGGCGTGGGGTATCGGTGTGAGGTTAGATTGAGACGTCGTTTTCGAGAGTGTCCTTCCACTCCTCGAAGTTTTCGAGGAAGATGCATGTGCCGCGAGCGACGCATGTAAGCGGGTCGTCGGCGAGTCGTACACCGAGGCCTGTGGCCTTTGAGAGGACCTTGTCGAGCCCGCGGAGGAGCGCGCCGCCTCCGGCGAGGGCGATGCCGTTCTCGACGAGGTCTGCGGCGAGTTCGGGCTCGGCCCGTTCGAGTGTGCGTGTGACGGCTTCGGTGATTGCGGCGACGGGTTCGCTGAGGGCTTCGCGGACTTCGTCGGAGGTGATGACGGTTTTGCGCGGGAGGCCGGAGATCATGTCGCGGCCGCGGACTTCCATGGAGGCGGGCTCGCCTGCCGGTGCGGCGGAGCCGATCTCGATCTTGATGCGTTCGGCGGACTGCTCGCCGATCATCATGTTGTACGCGCGTTTCATGTGGTTGATGATGGCCTCGTCGAGGTCGTCGCCGGCGACGCGTACGGACTCGCAGACGGCGATGTCGGCGAGCGAGAGGATGGCGACCTCGGTGGTGCCTCCCCCGATATCGACGATCATGGAGGCGGTGGCTTCGGCGACTGGGAGCGCGGCCCCGATGGCGGCGGCGAGGGGCTCTTCGATGAGGTATGTCATTCGGGCGCCGGCGCGCATGGAGGAATCGAAGACGGCGCGTTTCTCGACGGCTGTGATACCGGAGGGGATGGAGATGACGACGCGTGGTCCGAAGATGCGCGACTTTCCGTTGACCTTGTTGATGAAGTACTTGAGCATCGCCTCGGTGATCTCGAAGTCGGAGATCACGCCGTCTTTCAGGGGACGGATGGCGGTGATGGAGCCGGGGGTCTTGCCCAGCATCTCCTTGGCCATCCAGCCGACGGCCTGGCCGTCCTTGAGCACCTGGTTGGTGCCCTTCTTGACGGCGACGACGGAGGGTTCATTGAGAACGATGCCCTGTCCCCTGACGGAGACGAGCGTGTTGCACGTGCCCAGGTCGATGCCCATATCGACACTGAACAGTCCCATGATTCGGTCCATCCACATGGGCTGATCTTCCAGTCGCCGGAGCATCGTCCGGAGCAAAGTCCTACCGAACGGCCGGGCAGCCGTCCTGCCGCCCGATCCCGCTGGCCCTCAGATTATCGGCCATTCGGGCGTTTGGCCACATATCCCTTCCATATCCCGACAACTGTATTGGGGTGCGGGTCGCTGGGAAAGACAAAGCCGCACGTGCCATCGGGGTGGCACGTGCGGCAAGCGGAGGTTGTTCCGCGGCCTTCAGGTTGAGGCCCGGGACGGCCCATTCAGTCTCTGCGGGCGATCTGGTTGGAATCGACCTTGGGCTGGTTTGAGGGCTCGGGACGGATCTCGAGCACCGGGGGCTGGATCTCGATCCGGCTGGGCTGGAGGAGTCCCGGGCGCGAGGCCTCAACGTCGAGCTGGTGCTTGGCGCGCTGCTCGTAGCTGGTGGTGCCGGAGCGGAGAGAGAGCGACTGGAGCTCGGCTTCCTGACGGGCGCGGATGTCGGCGACCTTGACATTGAACTGGTCGAGCGAGGCGACCTCGTATCGGCTGATCTTGTCGAGGGTCTGCTGGCGCTTGGACATGAGCTCGATCATGCGGTCGTTGCGTGCGATCGCGTCGACCTGACGGTCGAGCGACCAGAGCTGGGACTGGAAGTCGGCACGCTCGGTTTCGAGCTGTGAGAGGAACGAGGTGAGGCGGTCGCGCTGCTGAGAGAGGTAGCCGAGGTCACGCTCGATATCAGCGGCTCGCGCGGCGTATGCCGAGCGGGACTGGCTGATGGCGTTGGCTTTGGCATAGGCCTGCTCGAGGTCGAGCGACTCGTGCTCCATGCGGACACGGATGACGTGGCCGACGTTCTGGGCGCGTGCCTCTTCGGCGCGGGCGAGGAGCCCTTGGACCTTGACGAGATCGTCGTCGGCGAGGGCGACGACCCGCTGGCTCACGGCCAGTTCTCTGGTGAGTTGGGAGAGCTGGGCGTCGACTTCGGCGAGGTCGCCTCGGACATCGGCGATCCGCTGGGGATACTTGCCCTCGAGGTCGCGGAGTTGGGCGCGGAGGGCGACGGGGTCTGCGATGTGCTGATCGATGCTCGAGTTGATCTTCTGCTTGGTCTGCTGGAAAGCCGCGGCGACCCGCTGCGGACCGGCAACGGCGACTGCCGCGCCGCCCACGAGCGTGAGAACGAGAGCACTACGAACGATGCAACGAGTGATGCAAGGCATGGCTGGGCCTCCAATGGGAATCCGCCCTTGGCAGGACGGGAGTGCGGTGTGTGGCCTGACGGGATGGGTGATTGGGAGTGGGCTTCGAGTTCTTTCGCGCCTGTGTGGGCGGGGGCCCATATCCTTCATTTGCGTGTGCGGGACGGCTTCCGAGTGTGCAACGAGGGCGAAATGAGAGGGATCGTCTCCCGAATGATGGCGTCGGTCGCGCGTCGATTCGGGGACGCTGTTCGTGCGCGATCGCGGAGGTGATCGGAGATGCTCAGTTCGCTGACAACCGGATTTGTGGCGCGCCTGCGTGCGAACGACCAGGCGGCGTGGTTCGAGTTGTGGCAGACCTTCGGGCCGGTGATCCGTGCCCAGCTCTCCAAGTGGGGGAAGGGGCAGATCGGTTCGCAGACGGTGCAGGACCTCTCGCAGGAGACGCTTGCGGCGCTTTCGGACTCGATCGATCGATTCGATCCGACGCGCGGGGCGAGGTTCTCAACCTGGCTGCTCGCGATCGCGAAGCACGTGCTCGGCGACGAGATGGACCGGCGGAACGCGCAGAAGCGGGGCGGGAATCGGCGCGCGACCGAGATCGATGAGCGTTGGATGGCGGGCCGTTTCGAGGGCGTGGACGAGGCGTATGAGGCGGCGGTCTTTCGCGCCAAGGTCGAGGCGGCGATCCGGATGGTCGAAAGAGAGTCGGATTTCACCGACTTTGCGATCTACAGGATGCGTGTGCTTGACGGCACGAGCGGCAAGGACGTTGCGAGTTCGCTCGGGCTTTCTGAGCCGACGATCAGCCGCCGGCTGGCCAAAATCCGGGACATGCTTCGTCGGCGTCTGTCGCAGGTCGTGGCCATGTATTCCTTCACGCAGGACGAGGCGTCGGAGGCGGAGCGAAACGGACTGGACCTCAATCCGACTAAGGCCGACGACGCCCTCTTCGATGAGAGCATCGCCGAGATCTATCACCGGCAGATGGAGTTGCGGCGTCGTGACGAGGAGGCCGCCCGTCTGGGCGGCTGAGTGCGGGAGGGCGCGGCAGCATGCACGCGCGTCCGACCTGGAGCATGACTCATGACCAGCGCCGTGGGATTCATATTGGTGACTCTGGGGGTGCTCGTCGGCGTGGTGGTCGCGGCGGCGGTGGTGATGTATCTGATTGTGCCGCTGTTCAAGGCGATCGGGTGGGTGTTCGCGAGGATCTTTGGTTTCATCGGCGGCGAGATCGCTGACGTTGCGCGTCTGATCGGCTCTCTCATCACCACGCTGGTGTTTGTGCCGATCATTCTGGGCACGGTCGTGGTCGGGCGCTGGTCGGCGTCTGCGCATTTCGGGCGGGCGATGCAGCGCGAGACGGCGACGATCGGCGGTTGCCTCTACCGGATCTTTCTCGGGCATCCCGCGCGGCTGTTCGGGCTGACGCCGCTGACGGAGGGTTTCGAGCATCGAATTCCCGAGGTTGTGCGGGCCGCGCCCGGCGCGGACAAGCCGTCGGGACGGACGGCGCAGTTCGAGGGGTACAAGATCCTTGGATCGCTGATGGGCGGGGGCTCGGGCGCGAAGTTGTACATCGCCGAGCCGGATGCGATCAAGCGGGCGACGTTCGAGCGACAGGGCTTCGGCAACGTCGGGCGTGTGGTGATCAAGTCGTTCTCGATCCGTGACGGGAGCACGCTTCCTCAGATCGTTCGCGAGAGCCGCGCACTCGACGCGGCGCGCCGGCTCGGGTTCGTGCTGGACCACGATCTGACGGCGGAGCGATTCTTCTATATCACGCGGTACGTGCCGGGCGAGTCGCTCGGGCTTGTGACGCAGCAGCTGCACGCCTCGAGCGGGGCCGGCCTCTCGGGCAAGGAGCTGTCGAAGGGGATGAAGTATGTCGCCGATCTTCTGGCGACGCTGGACTCTTACCACCGGGGCGGGCTGTGGCACAAGGACGTGAAGCCCGACAACATCATCGTGCACGATGACACGGCGCACCTGGTGGATCTCGGGCTGGTGACGCCGCTCCGCTCGGCGATGACCCTGACGACGCACGGCACGGAGTATTTCCGTGATCCGGAGATGGTGCGGATGGCGTTGAAGGGCGCGAAGGTGCACCAGGTGGACGGTGCGAGGTTCGATGTGTTCGCGGTCGGCGCGGTGCTGTATTCGGTGATCGAGAACTCGTTCCCCGCGCACGGCGGGCTGAGCCAGATCACCAAGCGTTGCCCGGAGGCGCTGCGATGGATCGTGCGCCGTGCGATGGCTGACTATGACAAGCGATACGCGACGGCGGCGGACATGCTGGCCGATCTCGCGGCTGTTCGTGCTGCGGCCGATCCCTTCTCGCTGCGTCCGGCTGATCTGCCGAGCGTTCGAGGGGGCGACTCGCACGAGCCGGAGTTGCCTCACCATGATGCCGCGCCGTTCGTCGATGCCGCGCGTGTGGCGCACGCGGGCGCGGCGGTGCCGCCGAGAGACGATGCGGGTGCCGCGAGGGGTCCGGACGTCCGGGTGCCCGCGGGTGAGCGGCTGCGTCAGCGTCCGAGACTGTTGATCACGAACTGGTGGAGAGGGAGTTACCGGGTGGCGGGCGAGGATTCGGTGGTGGCAAAGGCGTCAGGTGCGTCTGGCGCGAGCGCGCGGGCTGCGGCAGCGGCGGCGATGGCGAATGCAGCGAACGCGATGAATCGAGCTGCGGAGCGGTTCGGTTCGCCACGCCAGGGGCCTGTCCCTGCTGGCTCGCCGGCTCCGGATCGCGGGGACGCGCCGGCGGCGCGTCAGGCGGTTCGGAACGAGCGTGTGCGTGCGATTCCTGATCCCGCGCGTCGTTCGGCGCAGGAGCAACTGCGAGCGGCCCGCGATCGCGCGGCGGCGGCTCGTGAGCGTGCGCACGCACGGATGTCCGGTCGGCATCGTCGAGCGACACGAACGGACGGCGTCTCCGGTGTGAACGCCGGCGTCGTGGCCGCGGTCTTCGGGTTCATCGGGATCGCGGTGCTGCTCGGGGGCGGCGTTGTCGGCTACTCGCTGATGAACACGAGGTCCGGTGCCGAATCGGGGCCGCGTGTGGTTGTTGCCGATCCCGGGCCGGGTCTGATTCTCGTGCCTGATGCGGCGCAGGTTTCCGGCACGTCTGCGCAGGGGGTGTCGGCAGTGAATGCGGTTGCGCGCCCGAATGAGATCGTGAACGCACGCATCGCGGAGGCGATGCAGACCGCATCGACGCGGATCGTTGAGATGCAGGAGATGTTCCGCGAGGCGAGCGAGCTGGCGAGCGCGGCGGCGCAGTCCCCGGGCGGCTCGGTGCTGATCGTGACGGATGTTCTGCCTCCGATGTCGCGCGGGGCGCGGGCCGCGATCGAGGGTGCCTCGGCGCGCATGATGGCGTTCGGCTTCAGATTGCTCGGCAATGTGCCGGGGATCGATGTCGAGGGTGACGAGGTGGACAGGCAGAATGATCTGCTGGCGCGGCTGCGGGCGATGCGGGGGCAGATCCCACTGGGCTCTGCCGACGCGACGCGCACGATCCAGCAGTTCCTCGCTTCGAATCCGGAAGCAGGTGATGCGGTTGTATGGGTCGCCCCGGGTGATGACAGAGACGAGCCGACCTTCTACCTGGTTGTTCGGGGCGATGAGTCCGGATCGACGGTTCGGGCCGAGCGGATCCGCCAGGCGCTCCGGACGGCGATCGAGCATCGCGGGTCGCAGTTCTGATCTGGAGCGGTTTCAGTCCGTTCGTCGCGTCCGGAACTGGCTGCGACTTCGCGTGGCGTTGTCGGCCTGCATCGGCGTATCGCTGGGGATACGCCTGCTTCGGCCTCCTCGCCACACTTGTCTCGCCGACGCTTCGGACGCTACGCCCGAACTTCAACCGCTCTCGTCATGCCTCGTGCGAGACGCGTGCGAGCGCGTCGAGCGTTCTTGCGGCATCGCCGGCGTCGATCGCTCGGAGCGCGAGTGAGACGCCTTCTTTGAGTGATGGTGCGAGGCGCGCGACGAGGAGCGCGGCCGCAGCGTTGAGTGCGACCGCGTTCCGGGGCCCGCCCGTGCGTCCTTCGAGAACGCCTCTGAACATGGCGCCTGCTTCGTCGAGCGATGCGGCACGGATCTCGTCGATGGGACTGCGTTCGAGGCCGGCGTCTTCAGGTGTGATCGTGATCTCTGTGATGCTGGCGCCGTCGACGAGGGCTGCTCTTGTAGGTGCACTGGGTGAGATCTCATCGAGTCCGTCGTCTGAATGAACCACGAGCGCGCGAGCCGAACCGAGGCGTGCGAGGGTTTCGCCGATCGGGCGGACGAGTTCGGAGCGATAGACGCCCATCAACTGGTGCGTCGCGCCTGCGGGATTGGTCAGCGGACCGAGCAGATTGAAGATCGTCGGCACACCGAGGGAGGCGCGAGGACCGGCGGCGTGTTTCATCGCCGGGTGGTGGTGGATGGCGAAGCAGAAGCAGACGCCCACCCGGTGGAGACATGCCGCTTGAGTCGCCGGGCTGGCGTCGACATTCACGCCGAGGTGGGCGAGTGCTTCGGCGGACCCTCTGCCGGAGCGGCTGCGGTTGCCGTGCTTGGCGATGGCGAGCCGGCCGGGGCTTGCTGACGCCGCGACGATCGCGGCGCAGGTCGAGATGTTGAAGGTCTTGGCCGCGCCGCCTGTGCCGCAGGTGTCGAGGACCACGGTGCCGGGTTGCAGCCCATCGACCGGAACGCGGGAGACGTGCCTTCTCATGGCGCGTGCAGCGCCGACAATCTCGTCGACGGTTGCGCCGCGAGATTGGATGATGGCGAGGATCGCGCCGAGCTGAGCGGCATCGGTGTCGCCCCTGAGGATCTGCTCAAAGAGCGTGTCCGATTCGTGCTCGGAGAGGGTTTCACCTCCAATCAAGCGGCTGATCGTCGCGCGAGTGTCCATGGGCTCACGATAGCGGCTCTACGGGCTGGATGGCGTGGGAAGGGTGGCGGGCCGGATCGCTTCGTATGATTGGGGCGTGGCGTCGAGAGACATTCCAGAAACCCGTCGGCTCGTCTCGCGAGTCAGGTCGCGAGCGGCGATCGCTCTGTGCCTGAGAGCGACGGGGCTCGCGTTGGCCATCGGGGGTGGTGTCGCATTGGGCGGGACGCTACTGGGCAAGTACATGGCGTGGCCGCTGCTTGTGTCGCTCGCTGGGGCTTGGCCCGTCTTCGTTGCGATCGTGGGTATCGCGTGGGTCGTCGGGATCGTGTTCGGCATGGCGAGGATGCCCAGCGTGCTTGCGGCGGCGTCCATGGCGGACAGGACGCTCGGCAGGAGCGATCACATCAGATCCGCGCTCGAGCTTGCGCCGCGCGAGGGGAGTGATGCCTTTGTCGCGATCCTGCTCCGCGATGCTGAGAGGGCGGCGAGCGAGAGTGGGCCGGCGCGAGTGGTGCCAATCACGCTCGGGCGATCGTGGGCCGTGGGCGGCATGCTGATGGTGGCGGCGTGCTGCGCGGTTCTCTGGCTGCCCGCGAGGTCGATCGATCGCGATCGAACGGTGGCACGGGCGGATCCTGCGGCGGCCAGGGTTGCTTCTGAGGTGGCGCGTGCCGCACAGGAGGTGCGGGCGGTCTCTGAGGCGACGGGTCCTGCCATCTCGAAGCGCGATGCCGAGCGTCTTGCGGATATTGAGCGTGAGCTGCGCGAGGGGGGAATGCGCAGCGAGGATGCGCGCGCGGAGGCGGCCTCGACGACCGCATCGCTCGCCGAGCGAGCCGAGCGTGAGGCGGATCAGAACCGTGTTGCGTCGGAGCGGCTGCGGGATCTTGCATCGGCGGCGTCTCGCGCCGCGCTCGACGCGGGGCGGGAGTCTGAACAGGGGGACGAGGCCGAAGCGGACGCGCAGATGCGGGAGGCACTTGATCCGCGGCTTGATGCTCTGCTGCGTTCGCTCGCGGAGGGAGATGTCGGTAGGGCGGCTGACCTTGCGCGCGAACTCGCGGAGCATGCTGAGTCGTTGTCGCCGGAGGAGCGTTCTCGCATGGCGGAGCAACTCGATGCGCTGGCCAAGGCGATCGAGTCTGAGGCGGCACGTTCGGCGCAGGCGATGGGCGAGAACGCTGATGCCGAGCGTGGGACCGAGGCATCCGCGCGAGAGCAGGAGGCACAGTCCGGAGATGAGCCGGGCCAGACGAATCCTGATCGGGGTGTTGAGGAAGCAGATCCGATCGATGCCGCGGCTGATGCGTCGGAGCTGGAGCAGCGGGCGCGTGAGCGGGAAGTAGAGGAAGAAGGGAGCCGGGCTGCGGAGCGTGACGCGAAGTCGATCGCCGAGGCCGCGAGACAGGCAGCGGATGAGTTGCGCAAGCCCGCGTCTGAGGATGCGAGGACGCAGGAGCAGCGTGAAGCGGGCGAGCGTTCACCGGAGAGTGAGCGAAAGCCCGAGCGCGGTTCGGAACAGGATGCGAGGAGTGGGGCGGAGAAGAAGGCCTCTGATGCGCAGGGCGATTCGCGGTCGCAATCAGGAGCACGGGAGGATCAGGGGAAGGGTCAGCGAGACCAGGCAGCGGAGAAGAAGGAAGGCGGCGCGGAGGGGGAGGCGCAGCGCTCTGCCGGGGAACAAGCGAGAGAGCGCGAGAGTGGTGCCGGAGAGAGCGGCGAGCAGCAGAAAGGCCGCGATCAGGCGGCAGGGCGCGAGGAGCAAGGCGCGCAGGAGCAGGGCCAGACCGAGCAGGGTGGTCAAGAGCAGGGTGGTCAAGAGCAGGGTGGTCAAGAGCAGGGTGGTCAAGAAAAGGGTGGCCAAGAGCAGGGGGTGCAGGGTAGTGACGAGCGGGCGCGGCAGGGCAATCAGCAGACCGGATCGCGCGAGCAGGGTAGTGAGCAGGATGGTGAGCAGTCGGAGCGGCCGGGCCAGGGATCTGGGAATCAGGGGCGGAGTGAACAACGGGAACGCGGCGAAGAGGGGCAGCGTCAACAGGGCGCGGAGGGTGCCGCACGTGAAGGTGAGCAGAGTGAGCAGGGTGAGGAGGGCGAGCAGGATCAGAGTGGGGAGCAAGATCAGCGGGGGGAACAGGGTGAGCAGGGCGAGCGCTCTCCGCAGCAATCGGATCGACATGGTGATGAGCAGGGGGATCCTTCTCGGGGAGCACCGTCGGGGCTTGAGCGCTTTCAGCAGGCGTTGCGGAATGCCGCGGAGCGGAAAGCCGATGCCCGCCGGCAGCAGGAGGCGGCAGAGCGTCTGCGGGAGGTATCGGAGCGTCTTGCAAGCGGTGGTGAACCGGAGCAGGGCGAGCGTGGGGCATCACGCCGCGGGGAGAGAGAGGAGCCGCGTGCGGGATCGGGGCTTGAGCAGTTCGCTGGTGAGGGGCGGGAGGGGCCGCCGGGCGTGCCTCAACGGCCCGGCTCGGGTCCGACATCGATAGAAGAGGTGCAGGGGCCGCGTGATGATGTTTCCAACAGGGGTGGGCGCGTTGCGGGGGAGCGTCCGTCGGAGTTGTCGGGTCCGCGCGAGATCGCGCCGATCACGCCGGGCGCTCTGCGCGAGGCGGCTTCGGGGATCGAGCGAGCGATCGAGCAGCAGTCGGTTCCTGACCGACGGAGCGACCTTGTGAGAAGAGTGTTTCAGCGTTATCGCGATCGTGCGGAGACGCAGCCCGGAGTTGTTCCCTCGTCGGATCGCCAATGACATCGCCAGAGTTTGCGAATCCGCGCTGGACGCCTCCCCTTCATTTCGAGGAGCCGATGTGGCTCGTGCTTCTGGCGCTGGCGATACCGATCGCGTGGACGGGGCTGAGGTGGCTCTCGACGATGAGCCCGGCGCGGCGCGTCTCTGCGGTTCTGGCGCGGTGTGCGCTGTTGCTGCTGGTTGTGCTCGCGTTGTCGGGCGCGAGCGTGGTCGGGAAGTCGGATCGGCTTGCCGTTGTGTTTGCGGTGGATGTCTCCGGCTCGGTGGTCTCTCGTTCGGAGGATCCCGGGGTCGCGGTTGCATCGATCCGCGCGGCGATCGAGCGGTTGGATCGCTCGCGCGGGCCGGATGATCTGCTCGGCGTGGTGCTGTTTGACGGTCGTGCGGCCGCGCTCGCGACGCCGACGCTGGGGAAGATCGGTGAGCGGTCGTGGGATCTGTTGCCGACGGACGGCACGGGCATTGAGTCGGCGATCCGACTGGCGGGCGCGATCATTCCGCCGGATGCCGACGGGCGTGTCGTCCTCGTGACCGACGGGCACCAGACAGTGGGCGATGCGCTCGCGGCGGCGGCGGATCTGGGTGCGCGGTCGATTCCCGTGGACGTGGTCGCGATCGCGCCGCCGACGGGTGGCGAGACGTTTGTCGAGCGTGTGGATGTTCCGCCTCGTGCGGCAGCGGGCGGGACTGTCGCGGCCCGCATTCATCTCTATTCGACCGAGGGCTCGCGCGGGACGCTGCGGGTTCTTCTCAATGGGCAGGCCGTGCGGATCGACGCGGACGGCACGGGGTCGCGTGTGATCGAGACGCCGCGCGGCCGGTCCATCCATCTGGTCGAGTTCCCGCTTGGCGAGGGGCGAGTTCACTCTGTGCAAGCGATCTTCGAGCCCGATCGGAGCGAGGCGGGTGAGCTTGTGGGCGATTCGATACTCGTCAACAACATCGGTCTGGCGGAGATTCTGAGCCCGGGTACGGGCGAGATCCTGATCGTTGATGGAGTGGGCAACGCGGATCCCGCTTCGGCGGGCTATGCGCTTGTGGGGCCGCTCGCGCGATCGGGGCTGGGTGTGCGGGTGGTCGTGCCGGAGGCCTTGCCGACGGATCTGATCGGCTTCGAGCCGTTCGATCTGGTGATCCTTCAGAATGTGCCGGCTTCGGCGGTGGCAGAGGAGTCGCAACGGGCGTTGGTGTCGTATGTTCGCGACCTCGGGGGCGGGCTTGCGATGATCGGCGGGCACGCGTCGTTCGGTGCGGGCGGGTGGAAGGGGAGTGAGCTTGAGCCGATCCTGCCGGTGCTGCTCGATCTGCCCGATCGGATCGTTGTGCCGGAGGTCGCGATCGTCTTTGTGCTCGACTGCTCGGGATCGATGCGTCGTCCTGTGCTCGGTTCTTCCAGGACTCAGCAGCAGGTCGCCAACGAGTCTGTTGCGGTTGCGATCCGCTCGCTTGATCGCACGGATCTTGTCGGCGTGGTGCGGTTCAGCAACAACGCCGAGGTGGTGGTGCCGCTCGGCCCGAATTCCGATCCGGATCTGTCGGTCGGGCGGGTGCTCGGGATCCGGCCCGATGGCGGCACGGATGCGAGGGCGGGGTTGATCGCTGCGGCGCAGGAGTTACGCGGCGTTGAGGCGAAGGTGAAGCATGTCGTCTTGCTCTCGGACGGCCGGAGCATCAGGGCTGAGGATCTGCCGCCGATGGCGGCGGGACTTGCTGCGGAAGGTGTAAAGGTCACGACGATCGCTGTCGGCGATGATGCCGACGTGCAGACGATGCGTGCGATGGCGGATCTCGGGGAGGGTGTGTTCCACAACGTGATCAATCCGACGCGTCTTCCCCGCGTGTTCCTGAAGATCATCGAGGTTGTGCGCAGCCCGATGGTGCGTGAGGGGCGGTTCTCGCCGCGTGTGCTGGCGACGGGATCGCCGATCGTGCAGGATCTTCCTTCGCCGCCCGATCTGTTCGGTTATGTGATGACTCGCGCGAAGGAGGATCCCTTGGTGACGCTGGCGATGGTCGCGCCCGAGGGAGAGCCGCTGCTGGCGCATTGGCCGGTTGATCTGGGGCGTGTGCTGGCGTTCACGTCGGACGCGCACGACTGGGCCTCGGAGTGGCTGGAGTGGGAGGGGTACGCGCCGTTCTGGACGCGGGTTGCGCGTGTGATCGGTCGGTCTCTCTCGTCGGGTCCGCTCGAGCTTGCTGCCCGAGTCGAGGGGTCGCGTGTCCGGCTTGTTCTGGAGGCGGTGTCGCCCGAGGGAGATCCGCTTGATGGGATTGATGCGCGGGTGATGCTCTATCGGCGGGACTCGGGCGAGGAGCCGAGCGAGATCGCGCTGAAGCAGATCGGGCCGGGTCGGTACGAGGGGCAGGCACCGGTTGTGGTCGGCGCGTCGTATGTGGCGCTGGCGAGGGCTCGTCAGACGAGCATCGGCGAGGGTGGGGAGCCCGTGGAGCGGACGCTTCCCTCTGCGCTTGCCGTCGCGGTCTCGCCGCCCGGTGTCGAGTTCACGCCGGGTGAGGATCCGATGCCGCTCCTCGCTCGGATTGTTGAGGTGTCGGGGGGTGTGATGCGGAGCGAGGCCTCGCTCTCGACGCGGGAGGTGTTCGATCGCTCGACGCTTGTGCCGCGTCGGGTGCTGCGCCCGCTGTGGCGGGACCTTCTTCCGTGGATCATGGCGGTGCTGCTGATGGACATCGCGACGCGTCGCATCGCGTGGGATCGTCTGGTAAGCGATCGATTCGGCGATGGTCTCGGGTCTCGCGCGAGGGACGCGACGCGTCATCGTGGCTCGGAATCGGCATCGACGCTCGGTGCGCTTCGCGCGTCTCGCCCGACGATGGGGCGCGAGCAATCGGGGACGCTCAGTGATGCGGATGCGCAGCGCATCCGGCAGCAGCAGGCCTCCGACCGGCTTGCATCGCGCATCGCCGACGCCCGCGCCCGGATCGCGGCGCCCAGCCGCGGCGTCGGTCAGGGATCAGAGCCCGGCACGCCCGGTGCAGGCACATCAACTCCGCCCCGATCGGAACCGGATCGGGCACTATCTGAGTCGGGTGAGTCCTCGCTCATGGCGGCGAAGCGCCGCGCCAGAGAGCGCATGGAGCGAGATGGAAGGTCTGAAGGGTGACGCGTGCGACGCCGGAGGCGGCTGACAGTACACTCGGTGCCTGGCATCGATGCTCACCCGATCGGAGACTCATGAGATGAGACACACCTCGTCACTCACTCTTCCCCGCGTGCTGGGCATGGCGGGCGTGGTGTTCGCTTCCCTTGTGCTTGCCTCATGCAGTGCATCGCGCACCACGGATGCGCGCCCGGCAGCGGCGCAGGACGTCCGGTGGCCCACGCTCGAGCCGGTTGATCCTGCGAAGAAGCACGCGCTGCGCGTCGAGTATGGCGTCTGGATTCCGATGCGGGACGGCGTGCGGCTGTCGGCGGATGTGTACCGACCCGAGGGTGAGGGTCGGTATCCCGTCATCCTCTCGCGAACGCCTTACAACAAGGCGGGGGCGGGGAAGGCGTCGATCGATCGCTATCGCATGTACGTCGAGCGCGGCTACGTCGTGGTGGTGCAGGACGTGCGGGGGCGAGGCGACTCCGAGGGGCAGTTCACGCCGTTTCTCCAAGAGGGCGACGACGGATACGACACGATCGAATGGTGCGGCACACAGCCGTGGTCGAGCGGCAAGGTGGGGATGATCGGCGGGTCGTACGGGGGATATGTCCAGTGGGTGGCGGCGATCCGGCAGCCGCGCCATCTTGCTGCGATTGCGCCGACGGTGGCGTGTCCCGATCCGTTTGTTGACGGGCTGATCAACGGTCCGACGGGTCTGCCCTCGCCGATCTGCGTGAGTTGGTATTTCTACACGTCGGGCCGCCTGAATCAGCAGTCGCACGCCGTCGAGTGGGCGCGGGTGTTCGAGCATCTGCCGATCATCGAACTGGATGATCGAGCGGGAAGGGCGATGCCGATCTGGGACGAGTTCGTGCGTAACAGCCGGCTCGGTCCTTATTGGGAGCCGGCTCGCTATCAGCACCGGCTTGGCGAGGTCACGATTCCGACGCTGAACATCTCCGGGTGGTACGACGACGAGCAGATCAGCACGATCACCAACTTCGCGGGCGTGATCGCCGACGGGAACCCTGGCACTGATGGTGCGCACCACGCGCTGCTCATGGGGCCGTGGCCCCATAGCGTGAACAGCGGAACGAAGGTGGGGGAGATCGAGTTCGGCCCGAGCGCCAAGATCGACATGGATGCGTATGTGCTGCGTTGGTTCGATCGCTGGCTGAAGGGGATCGAGAACGGTGTGGAGCACGAGCCGCCCGTGCGTCACTTTGTCATGGGCGAGAATGTGTGGAAGGACGCGGCGACCTGGCCCATCCCCGGCACCACGTTCACGCCGTACTACCTGCGGAGCGAGGGGAACGCCAACTCTCGATTGGGTGACGGGTATCTTTCGACGGAGATGCCGGCGTCGGGGGAGACGCCGGATTCGTATGTGTATGACCCCGGGGATGCCACGCCGTTCCTGACCGATCCGATGTTCAGCCAGATCGGAGGGCCGGATGATTACTCGGGGATAGAGCTTCGCGGCGACTTGCTCGTCTTCACGACGCCGATGCTGACTGCGCCGATCGAGATCTGTGGGCCGATCAAGGCGACACTCTGGGCCTCATCGGACGCGCCCGATACGGATTTCATGGTTCGCGTTCTCACCGTTCACCCGAGCGGGTTCTCGCAGCGACTCTCGGATGGTGTCGTCCGGGCCCGCTTCCGTGAGGGGATGGACAAACCGTCGCTGATCACACCGGGGCAGGTCTATCAGTACGAGATAGACGTCTGGACGACCTGCCAGACGATTCTTCCGGGGCACGCGATACGGGTGGAAGTGATGTCGGCGAGCTTTCCGCAGTGGGATCGTAACCCGAATACTGGAAGCGACTTAGGGATGGATACCGAGTTCCGCCCTGCTCGGCAGACGATCTACCACGACGCGGCGCGGCCGTCGCATGTGGTGCTTCCGGTTGTTCGGCGTTGAGGCAGGATGGGTGGGGAGGGCGCGTCCTACGTGCCGCGGTTTGAGGGCTCGCAGTTGAAGTTCGGGCGTCTTGTCGCCATCATGCAGACGCACACTGCCGGTTCCGGCCCCCTGAGACGGGTGGCGCACAACAAGGAGTTCGCACCGAATGGACAGTTTCTGGCACTTCATGGACCAGTTGAACGGGGTGCTCTGGCACGACTACGTTCTCTATGTTCTCCTCCTCGTCGGCCTCCTCTTCACAGTCTGGAGCGGTTTCAGCCAGTACCGGGCGCTCACGCACGGTCTCGCGGTTGTCAGGGGCAAGTTCGACGAGCGTGACGATCCGGGCGCGATCAACCACTTCCAGGCCCTTTCGACGGCCCTCTCGGGAACGGTCGGGCTCGGCAACATCGCGGGCGTCGCGGTCGCGGTGTCGCTCGGTGGCCCGGGGGCGGTGCTGTGGATGTGGGTTGTCGGCTTCGTCGGCATGGCTCTCAAGCTGACGGAAGTGACGCAGGCGATGCTCTTCCGCAACACCGAGGATCCGGACAATCCGCACGGCGGCGCGATGTGGGTCTGCAAGAAGGGCTTTGCCAAGATCCACCCTGCGCTCGCGCCGGTCGGGATCGTTGTCGGCGGTATTTTCTGCATCACCGTGCTCATCTCGGCGATCACGGGCGGCAACATGTTCCAGGCCTGGAACGTCGCCAAGATCACGACTGCCTACTTCCCCAGCATCAATCCGCTTGTCGCGGGCGTCGTGATGTCGGTGGTCGTCGGCCTCACGATCATCGGTGGTATCAAGCGCATCGGTGCGGTGACGGGGCGGCTGGTGCCCTTTATGTGTCTGCTGTATCTGCTTGGTGCGATCGTCGTGCTGGCGATGAACATCGGGGCCGTGCCGTCGATGCTGCGGCTGATTGTCGTCTCCGGTCTGCCTCCCTTCCTCGGGGGCGAGAACGCCAATCCGACCGGGGCTTTCCTTGGGGGCACATTCGGGTACGCGTTCCTCTGGGGCATGAAGCGAGCTCTGTTCTCGAACGAGGCGGGGCAGGGGTCGGCACCGATGGCACACGCCGCGGCGAAGACGAAGGAGCCGGTCCGCGAGGGCGTGGTCGCCGGTCTTGAGCCGTTCATCGATACGCTGGTGGTCTGCACGCTGACCGCGCTTGTGGTGCTCTCGAGCGGGGCGTGGAATCGCGGTGCGGCGGCGACCTATGACGCCACACCCGGCATCGTTGCGGCGACGGATAGTTCGGGGAACCCGATCTCGGGCCAGTGGGTGCCCGATCGGATTGATCTGCCCGCCAAGCCCGAGGCCGAGCGGAAGATCAGCAACGTCTGGCGTGTGAACGACGAGCTGTTCATCATCGTGAAGGCGGAGACGGACAGCAAGACTGGACGCGATCTCCACCGCCTCAGAGGACGCGTGATCAGCGGCGAGTCGGCGACCGATCTGAAGGTTTCCTGGTTCCCGTACGCGGCATCGACGGCGCCGACAGCCCACGAGGGGGGCATCTATCTCGATCTGGTCGGTTCCTCGCTGACTGGTTATGCCTTCGACAGAACAGTCCCCGGAATGGGGATGTGGATCGTGACGCTCGCGGCCTGGCTGTTTGCGATCTCGACCATGATCTCATGGTCGTATTACGGCGAGCAGGCGACGGTCTTCCTGCTCGGAAAGTGGGCGATCCTGCCCTACAAGCTGCTCTACTGCGTCGCCATCCTGATTGCGTCGGCACCGAACCTGATCAAGAGCGACGTGCAGTTGGATGCGCTCACAGCCCTCGGCACAGGTGTGATGCTCTGGGCGAACATCCCCATCATGCTGATCTTCGGCCCGATGGCGATGCGCGCGTACCACCAGTACATGAAGCAGCTCAAGAGCGGCGAGTTCAAGGGCCATGCCTACCCGAGCATCACCGATGTGGCGGAGGGCAAGGACGTTCAGTAAGCGTGCGGACCTCCGACGGACGCACACACACATCTTGCACAACAGTGACGAGGCGGGCACTCACATGGTGCCCGCCTCGTTGTTCTTGCCGGACAGCATCCATTCTCACAATGCGGAATCAGGACGAACAACGCTGTTGCGTAGCGCCCGCCTATCCAGCGTGCCTCATCCGGAATTGTTGAGGCGAACGTGCGAATCGAACGATGTGTGGTATGCTGGCGCGAGGTGAACTCATGGGTGAGTATCTGAGTCGTGATGTTGAGACCGACGCAAGGTGCTTTGTTCGCACGCTTGTCGAGCCGACGCCGGGGGAATCCCGAGTAGCCGGTAAGCCGGCGGTCGTCGCGATCGCATCGTCTGATTCGGATGAAGTCTCTGCGATCGAGGCGGCATGTACCGGATCGGGCGTCGTGTTGCGCGCGGCCTCGGACCTCGGCCATGCGGCACGCATGGCGGGTGAGAGCGAGTCCGCGGCGTGCCTGGTTGTCTGCCGCAGGTCGGCGGACGGCGCGATTGTGCCTGAATTAGCGGCACTTCGTGAGAGCGGTTTCCAGCGTCCGATGATCGTGGTCGCCGAGCGAGCGGACGCTGAGACCGTGATTGCGTGTATATCCGCAACCGGGGTGGCGTTCTTGATCGGACCGGACGCGATCAGGCGTCTTCCAGCGCAGATTCGTGCGGCACACCGGAAGGACGCGGAACAGCGTCAGAAGGCGGCGTTGTCCGAGGATGCTCGGAACTCGATACGCAAGCTCACGCCGCGCGAGCACGAGGTGCTGGCGCTGATGCTTCGTGGGAACTGCAACAAGCAGATCGCGGCGGAACTCGGGCTGAGCGTCAAGACGGTTGAGACGCATCGCTCACGAGTTCTCCACAAGCTCGGCGTCGACAGCATCGCTGAGTTCGCTCATTTGCTGCTGACAATGCTGACGTAAACGTTCACGTGGTCGTCTCTATAACAATCATTATGACTGATTCAGAACCATCATCACCTGAAATGGTGGATGCTCTGTTGCTATGAGTTCGACCCGCAAAATCGCGTGCCCGCGTTGACGCTCGCAGCAGTGGCCAGAGATAGCCATCCGGGCGCGGCGTTGAACGATTCGATCTGGAAACGTTCACAACATCCGGTATCGTACGCATGTCGGATCCCCCGGCCGGGGTCGATGGATTCGTTCGTCGCGGCCGAGCGCGCGGTGCGTGTTGGTCAGACAGGCGTCCGTGGAGGTATCCATCATGTTGAAGTGGTTCAACTCGCTCGGCCTCGGCACACGCATCCTCGGGATGTGCATCGCGATTCTTCTGATCATCGTGGCGGCCAACAACGTGGTCTTCGTGAAGGGCTTCCGACAGACTTCGCTGGCTTCGCTGGTGGAGAAGGCGGGCGCGTTCACCGCTGTGGCGGATGAGGCGAAGAACCACGCCGCGGAGCTGAACAAGCGAGAGGCCTTCGATACGGAGACTCTCCTGGAGGACCTTCGCAAGGACCGCGAGCAGGGGAGGCACTACACGCAGTCGCGGATCTTCGGCACGATCCCCGTGGTCGCGGGGTGGCAGTCCGCGCAGAAGGCGGCGGAGCGCGAGAACATCAACTTCCACGTGAGCGCGTTTGAGGCGCGAAACCCGAAGAACGAGCCGGACAAGGGCTCGTTCTCTGAGGGCCTGCTGCAGCAACTGACGACGCAGGTCAAGGCGGGCGGATCGGAAATCATCCACGGCGTGGACACGAAGACCAACGTGCTGCACTACATGCGGGCGATCAAGCTGACGAACGACTGCCTGATGTGCCATGGAAACAAGGGGAACGAGTGGGACACCGACAAGGACGGGCGTGACCCGCTGGGCTTTGAGATGGAGGGCTGGACGGTCGGGTACATGCACGGCGCGTACCACGTCGAGATGCCCCTTGCTCCGATGGACAAGCAGGTTGCCGGTTTCGTGTCGGGCGGCCTGATGTGGACCGCTCCGATGGTCGTCGGCGCGGGCATCTTCTTTGTGTGGGTTCTCCGACGCATGTTCCAGCGTCCTGTCAACGCGCTGATCGAGCGCATCAAGGACATCGCCCAGGGCGAGGGCGACCTCACGCAGCGCGTCGAGGTGAAGAGCGAGGACGAGATCGGACAGCTCGGGCGCTGGTTCAACGCCTTCGTCGAGAAGATCCACGACGTCATCTATGAGGTGTCGAGCGCGACGCGTGACGTCGCCGGTGCAGCGACGGAGATCGCGGCCTCCAGCGAGCAGATGGCCGGCGGCATGAAGCAGCAGACGCAGCAGGTGACGCAGATCTCGTCTGCGATCGAGGAGATGAGCGCGTCGGTCGTCGAGGTCGCCCGCAAGAGCGGTGAGGCCGCGGCGTCCGCCAGCGAGTCCGGCACCATCGCCGAAGATGGCGGGCGAGTTGTGCAGCAGACGATCGGTGATATGGAGTCGATCAGCGAGGCCGTCTCGGCGGGTGCGTCGAGCGTGCAGGAGCTCGGCAAGCGCGGCGAGCAGATCGGGCAGATCATCGAGGTGATCAACGACATCGCGGATCAGACGAATCTGCTGGCGTTGAACGCCGCGATCGAGGCGGCTCGTGCGGGCGAGCATGGGCGCGGGTTCGCGGTGGTTGCGGACGAGGTGCGCAAGCTCGCGGATCGCACGACCAAGGCGACCGAGGAGATCGCGCAGTCGATCACGGCGATCCAGTCTGAGACCACGGACGCGGTCTCGCGCATGAAGACCGGCACCGACCAGGTGACTGCGGGCGTCGCTCGCGCCACCGAGGCGGGCAACAGTCTTCAGAAGATCGTCTCCAGCGCCCGCGAGGTCGCCACGATGATCCAGTCGATCGCGGCGGCTGCGGAGCAGCAGTCCGCGGCCGGTGCGGAAGTGAGCCGCAACGTCGAGGCGATCACGAGCGTGACGCGCCAGACGAGTGAGGGCGCTGCCCAGGCCTCGGCCGCGGCATCGCAGCTCTCGTCGAAGGCCGAGCAGTTGCAGGCGCTTGTCGGGAAGTTCAAGCTCGCTCGAAACGAGCGGTGATGCAATCGCCAGCCCCGTGCCCGGGTGATCCGGGCACGGGCTCACGTTCACGGATCACGCCATGTCGAGCGCATGGAAGGAGCTTCACGCTTGGTCTGGCGTTTCGTATCACGGTCTCGATCGACGTGGTTTGAAGTGAAGGTTATTGGGATGGTGGACGGTACCCAAATGAGCGTGTCACAGCACCCAGCCCACGTCACGGCTCATACCGCCCCGCCGAGTCGTCGATGGACTCGCCCGCTCGGGTGATCGGGGACAGATGAACCTGACGCCGAGCGAGACCGAGGGCATCTCGACCGGAGCACCGCAACGCCTGACGCCTGAGGAGATGGATGATGAGCGTACCAGCAAGCACAACCGAGCAGACAGCCATCGCGAGCGATGATCTCCGTGCCAACGAGGGGTCGGACCAGTTGCAGCTCGTGACGTTCGAGGTCGGGGCCGAGCACTTCGCGGTTGACATCCTGACGGTTCAGGAGATCAACCGGATGATGCAGATCACGCGTGTGCCGCACAGCCCGGATTCGCTTGAGGGCGTGATCAATCTGCGTGGCCGGATCATCCCTGTGATCGATCTGCGGAAGCGTTTCGGGATCGCGCCCTCGCAGGATGCGGAGGAGTCGCGGATCGTGGTCGTGGAGGTTCACAAGCGGACGCTCGGCTTCATTGTTGATCGTGTGAACGAGGTGCTTCGCGTGGACACCGCGGTTGTCGATCCGACCCCCGCGCTGGCCAAAGGCGTCGAGAGCGATTTCGTCAGGGGTGTCGCAAAGCTTGATGCGCGCCTTGTCATGTTGCTGGACCTGGACCGGCTCTTCTCCGTCGCGGCGATCGAGGACCTTGCCGCCGTCGCTTGAGCACGTGTGTTTGAAGGGAGTTGGCGATGACTGTCGGCGTGAAGACCCTTACCGAATCGCAGTACGAGCGGCTTTCCAAGATCATCTACGAGCGCAGCGGGATCCACTTTCCGTCCAACAAGAAGTATGTCCTCGAGAGCCGGCTCGGGCGTCGGCTCGATGAGCTCTCTCTCGAGGACTTCGACCAGTACGTCACCTTTCTCACCGTCGGCCCGTACCGCGACGATGAGTTCCAGGAGATGTTCAACAGGATCACCATCAACGAGACCTCGTTCTTCAGGAACGAGCCGCAGCTCAAGCACTTCGAGACCGTGACGCTTGCCGCGCTCCTCGAAGCGAGGGCGGCGACGAAGCGGCTGCGGATCTGGTCCGCGGCGTGCTCGACGGGCGAGGAGCCCTACACGCTTGCGATGCAGGTGCATCGATCTCTGGGC
The DNA here is from genome assembly GCA_019454185.1 of Phycisphaeraceae bacterium. Classification (NCBI taxonomy): domain Bacteria; kingdom Pseudomonadati; phylum Planctomycetota; class Phycisphaerae; order Phycisphaerales; family Phycisphaeraceae; species Phycisphaeraceae bacterium. The sequence goes on along the minus strand of CP075368.1, from coordinate 2,374,321 downwards.
ATCCGGCTCGCCGACTGGCGGGTCGAGATCCTCGCGACGGACATCTCCGAGAAGGTGCTCGAGGTGGCGCAGGCGGGTCGGTACAACACATTTGCGACAAGGTCGCTGCCGCCGCTGATCCTCACCAGGTACTTCAAGCCGGTCGGAAGTGAGCAGCAAGTCGACCCGACCATCCAGTCGATGGTGCGTTTCGAGCACCTCAACCTGAAAGACACGATGGGGGCGAAGCGGTTCGGCACGTTCGACGTGATCTTCTGTCGCAACGTGATGATCTACTTCGACGACACGATGAAGTCGAGGTGTCTGCAGATGTTCAGCGATCAGCTCGCCGGCGACGGGACGCTGTTCGTCGGGCACAGCGAGTCGTTCCAGAACCTGCCCCCGTCGTTCGAGAGCGTGCCGATTCCGTACGCGTTCGCCTTCACCAAGCGCGGTGGGAGGTAATCCATGTCGGGCGGCATCGATCCGAGTCTGCTTAACGACTTTCTGACGGAGACGAGCGAGCTCATCGAGGGGCTCGACTCTGATCTCGTGCGGCTTGAGTCAGCGTCTGGCGATCAGTCGCGGGACCTGCTGAACGGCATCTTTCGCGCGCTCCATACCGTGAAAGGGGCAGCGGGCTTTCTGAATCTCGACGAACTGACGCGGTTCGCGCATGCCGCGGAGGATGCGCTCAACAAGCTCCGGACCGGCGAGGCGGAGGTGACGGCGACGACGCTCGACGTGCTGCTCAAGAGCGTCGATGTGCTACGAGAGATGCACGGCGCGCTGGGTGAGGGACGCGATCCCGAGCCCTGCCCGCAGGATGTGCTCGACGGGCTGCATTGTGTGGCGGGCGCAGACGAGCACAGCGACGCCCCGGCCCCGACGGGTGCTGTTGCAGCTCCGACGGCTGGGGAGAGCCCGATCGTGCTCTCGCCTGCAAAGGAGGGCCTGCTCGACCTGATGGCATCGGATCTCAGCGAAACGGTGGAGCAGGCGCGTCGGATCACGAGCGGGTTGTCTGATCCTGACGCACGGGCCGCGTCGCTCGCTCAGATGGAGGAGTTGCTGAGCGGGCTGGTGCGGACGCTGGAGTTCTTCGAGCTTCCAGAGGCGGTCGCGACAGCGACCGCTGCGTCTGAGGCGGTGTCGCGACTTGCCGATGGTGACGAGACATCATTGACTCCGATGGTTGCGGCAATTGCGCAGGCGTGGGACGCATTCGGTCGTCTGGCCGAGGCACTCTCGCGTCGTTCGGTGGTCGATCCGGGCTGGGCTCGTGTGCGGGCACGGCTCGTGTCCTCTTCTGACGAGGATGAAGCGTCCGGAGCGGATGCGGGCACGGCGGATCAGGCAGTGGTCGAGAGCGTTGCTGCATCTCAGAATGAGGCATCGAACGCCCGCGTGCCAGCGAAGGGTGCGGCTCCGAAGGAGTCTGCACCGAAAGAGGATGCGGGCATCGCCGGGCAGACCATCAGGGTTGAGGTTGGGCGACTTGAGTCGCTGATGAACCTGGTCGGGCAGCTTGTGCTGACGAAGAACAGGTTCCTTGCGCTCAGCAGACGGCTGCGCGAGCACGAACTGCCGGCCCAACTGAACTCGGACACACTGGCTGCGGCGGGTGAGTTGGATCGCATCACGGGGCAGTTGCAGATGGGCGTGATGCGCACGCGGATGCAGCCGCTCTCGAAGCTGTTTGACCGGTATCCTCGCGTTATTCGCGACATCGCGCGTTCGACAGGGAAGCAGATCCGGCTTGAGATCACCGGGCGTGAGACGGAGGTTGACAAGAGCGTGCTTGAGCTGCTCGGGGATCCGCTCGTGCACATGCTGCGAAACAGCGCGGATCACGGCATCGAGTCCGCGGCGACGCGCCGCGCCGCGGGGAAGCCCGAAGAGGGCACCATCCATGTCGAAGCCGAGCACTGCGGCAGCCACGTGCGTGTGATTGTTCGCGACGACGGCAAGGGCATCGATCCGAGGGTGATCGGCCCGAAGGCGGTGGAGAAGGGCATCATCACTGAGGCGGAGCTTGCCACGATGCCCGACGACCAGATCATCCAGATGATCTTTGCGCCCGGCTTCAGCACGGCCGAGAAGATCACGGATCTCTCGGGGCGCGGGGTCGGCATGGACGTTGTGCGCACCAGCGTCGCGAGGATGGGCGGCGCGGTGAACGTCTCGTCGGTCGTCGGACAGGGCTCGCGTGTTGAGATCATCATCCCGCTGACGGTTGCCATCATGCCCGCGATGGTCGTGGGCGTGCAGCGTCACTATTTCTGCATCCCGCTCCAGACGATTGTTGAGATCGTCCGTCCGCAGCAGGATGTGTCGCACAGTCTTGTCGGGCAGGCGGTCATGAAGCTGCGCGACGAGGTGCTGCCGCTGATTGATCTTGGCCACACGCTGGGAGACTGCGACACTCCGTCGCAGAGGCGTTTCGCGGTTGTCATCGACGCCGCGGGGAGACGCGCCGGGCTTCTCGTGGACAAGCTCGTGGGCCAGCAGGAGATCGTTATCCGCCCGCTCGACGACGAGTGCGTCCAGGGCGGGCCCTTCGCAGGCGCCACGATCCGCGAAGAGGGAGATGTGAGTCTGATCGTGGATGTGAGCGAAGTTCTGCGGCGTTGGCAGGCAGGCGCCGCGTCCGCACAGGACCGAAGGGTCGCCTGAGTACAAGGGAGAGTCCGATGCTTGATGAGTTGTCACTTCCGTTTGTGTCCTCGGCCGAGAACGTGTTCTCGACCATGCTGAACCTGCAGGTGCAGGTCGGCCAGCCCGCAGAGGTGCCGGTGGTCCGTGAATCGGCCCACGATGTGTCCGGCATCATCGCCATGTCCGGCGACATCGAGGGAACAGTCGCGCTGCGGTTCCCGGCGGACACGGCGGTCCGCGTGGCGAGTCTCTTTGCGGGCATTGAGATCGACACCTCGACACCCGACTTTGCCGACGCAGTCGGCGAGCTTGCCAACATGGTCGTTGGCGGCGCGAAGGCGAAGTTCAAGGGAAAGAACATCTCGATCTCGTGCCCGTCGATCATCGTCGGCCAGAACCATCTTGTGGTCGGCTCTCGGGACGCGGTCTGTGTCAGCATCCCGTGCGAGTGCGAGTGCGGCTCCTTCGCCGTCGACGTCCTCCTCAACGAGCGGAGCGCGCAGCAATTCGGACTCCGTCCACGCATCGCCGCCTGAACTACCACGCCACACACAGGAGGAATGATCAATGAAGATTCTACTCGTCGATGATTCACGAACGATCCGCAACGTGCAGAAGGGCGTGCTCGGCCAGCTCGGCTACACGGATATTGAAGAGGCATGCGACGGACTCGATGCGCTGACCAAGGTCGGCAGCGTCAATCCCGATCTCATGCTTGTCGACTGGAACATGCCCAACATGGACGGGCTGTCATTCGTGAAAAAGTACCGAGCCCAGGGCGGCAAGGCCCCCATCATGATGGTCACCACGGAAGCGGAGAAGAACCGCGTGATCGAGGCCATCAAGGCGGGTGTCAACAACTACCTGATCAAGCCGTTCTCTCCGGATCTGCTCTCGCAGCGGATCAAGGAGACGCTCGAGAAGACCAAGGCCGCCTGAGCGAAGTTGTCGTGTGTTGCGGGTCGCCCGCGCCGAAGGAGCACAGCATGGGACGTGAGAACGAGCCACGCATCGTGATAGCGGATGCACGCATGCGCGCCGATCTCAGCGTGCCCGCGTCGTGCGACCCCGAGGCCCTGAGCAAGCCCGCGTTGCTCGCCATCATCTCGGACGCAAAGGTCGAGTTGACGCGTGATGTCCACGCCCGGATCGACGGTCTCGATCCCACCGTGCTGGCGAAGGGTGGTGAGTTCGTTCTTGCCATTGGGACGCCTCCGATCAACGGCGAGGACGCACGAGTCGAGTGGCTTGCCAGAGATGAAGCGCAGGACAACCACGATACGCTCCATCTGCGCACCAAGGGGCTCATCCGGGTCTCTGCGGGGGATGTTCTGGCGAGGATACACCAGGAGACCCAAGGTGAGGACGGGCGTGATGTGCTGGGTGGACGTGTGGCCGCACGCGGGGGCAAGCCGCTGTGCCTGCGCCTGCTCGACGGTGTGCAGGCCGGCTCCGACGGCGTGATCCGCGCGGTATGCGATGGCATTCTGCGGAATGACGACGGCGCGGTCTCCGTGCGACCGTACCTCGAGATCGCTGAAAGGATCGATCCCGCTGCGCGTCTTATCGACTTTGATGGTGGCGTGCGCGTCGTTGTGCAGCCACATGCGGGTCTGCAGTTCCGTGTGACCGGCGATCTTGAGATCGTCCCGATGGTCGACTCGTGCAGCATCGAGTGTGCGGGTTCGCTCCACGCTCAATCAGGCATCGTCGCGCGGGAGTCGCAGCGGTTGATGGTCGGCGGTTCATTGAACGCCAAGTACCTCGACGGTGTGAGCGGCGCGATCGCGGGTGATGTCTCGGTGGATCGAGAGATCATCAACTGCACGCTGACCATCGGCGGCTCGCTGCTCGCTCCGAGTGCATCGCTCGTGGGTGGCGTGACCACCGTGACCGGCGTGGTACGCCTCAAAGACCTCGGGAACGAGGCAGAGCGTCGTACCGCTATCGTGCTCGGATCTGTGCCGCTCGGGCAGGCCGAGCTGGAGCAGGCGAGAGCGGCGTTTGCCGGCGCGAACGCGAGCGCACGGAAACTCGTTGATGAGCATGCCTCCCTGACCACGTTCGGCAAGGGGCTCACTCCTCAGCAGAAGGAGCGGCTGACGGAGTTGATGTTCGAGATCGCGGAGGCGCGGGCCGAGGCGATGAAGGCACAGTCTGTCGTGAGCCAGCTCGAAGAGAAGCTCAGTGTGCAGCGGACGGTCGATGTCAGCGTGAGCCGCATGATCTACCCGCGCTGCGTGATTGTTCTCGACGGCAAGAAGTACGAACTGACCCGGGGCATCCGCGGCCCGGTCACGCTCACCATCGATCAGGCGGGCCTGCCGATCATCAAGAGCGGTGAGACGTCCTGTCTGCTTGAGTCCTTTCTTCGTGCCGCACGCGCGGCCTGAGCATGACTGCTGGAGACCCACCACGTGATCCGTGTTCTTGTTGTTGATGACTCTGCCTTTATGCGTATGGCGATCTCACGGGCCCTCTCGTCAGAGAAGGACATCGAGGTGGTCGCCACAGGTCGCAACGGTCTTGATGCCGTTGAGCTCAATGAGCGGCATGCCCCTGATGTCGTGACCCTTGACGTTGAGATGCCGAGTCTCGACGGTCTCGGTGCGCTCGAACGGATCATGAAGAGCAAGCCCACACGGGTGCTGATGATCTCTTCGCTGACGTCCTCCGGCTCGGATGCTGCGATCCGTGCGCTCTCGCTCGGCGCGGCGGATGTCATGCCGAAGGACGATCTCTCTGCGCCCGGGCTGCTGCTCGCGAAGGTGCGAGCGCTCGCGGGGTCCAGGTACCGACCGGGCCCAACCAAGAGTGCCTCTGCTGGTCAGAGTGTTGCCCCGGATCAGACGGCCAAGCGGCTCTCGCGCTCAACAGAGATCATCTGCATCGGTTCGAGCACGGGAGGACCTGCCGTGCTCGAGTCCATCCTCAAGTCGATTCCCGCGGGATTCCGTCCGAGCGTTGTGGTCGCGCAGCACATGCCCGCCATGTTCACGGCCTCCATGGCCCAGCGGCTTGGCGAGGTGTGCTCTCTGCCTGTTCTCCACGTCGATCGATCGGCAATCATCGCGCCCGGCACGATCTACATCGCCAAGGGCGGCAGCCACATGCAGGTCCGTCAGTTGCCGTCACGCCGTGCGGAGGCATATGCCACCGAGGAGCCGGCCGACGCGCTCTATCGTCCGAGCGCGGACGCGCTCGTGGCCTCGGTTTCTGCGATCTATCGGTCGCGGGCCGCTGCGATCATTCTGAGCGGTATCGGTGCCGACGGGCTCGAAGGGTGCCGCGCGTTGCACGCAGCCGGCGGGCTCGTGCTCGCGCAGAACGAGGAAACCTGCGTCGTTTACGGCATGCCGAAGTCGGTAGTGAGCGCGGGCATCGCCAATGCCCATCATCCGGTGGCGATTGCACAGATGCTCAAGACGCTCCATGCTGATCAGACGCGTGCCGCGGCCTGAGTCGGTTTCAATCGATCACTCGCATGACGATGAGTGTCCTGTCGTCGGTTGCCGGCTCGCCCCGTGAGAACGCGCGTGTCGTGTTCACGATGCTCTCGGCGATCTCTGTTGCGGTTCTGTGGCGGGACTCGATCAGCAGACGATCGAGACGGCCCTCGCCGAACAGCGAGCGAGAACCCGCGGCATCCGTCGGAGCCATGGACTCCGTGATTCCGTCGGTGTACATGACGAGCACGTCTCCCCTTTCGAGTGTCACGGCTCCATCCTGGAATGTCGCATCGTGCATGATGCCGAGCGGGATTGAGGCGTTCTCGTCGAGGGCGAGCACTCGGTCGCCACGGACGAGCCGGGGCGGGTTGTGGCCCGCGTTCGAGTAAGACACGCGGCGGGTCTGCGGGTCGATCGCGGCGTAGAACGCGGTCACGAACGTGCCCGATGTCGTGTATGACCTGGCCAGATGGTGGTTAATGTGAGCGAGGACCTCGCAAGGGGGCTGGGCGGAGCCCGGCCTGGTGTGGGCGATCGCGTGCGTGACCGCCATCAGCACCGCTGCGGGTGTTCCGTGGCCGGAGACATCCGCGATGAAGACACCCCATCCGCGCTCGCCGAGAGGGAAGAAGTCGTAGTAATCACCGCCCGCGCGGGCACTCGTTTCGTAAGACGTCGCGATCTCGAATCCCGGAATGCTCGGAAGTTCAACGGGGAGCAGCGAGCGTTGAATCTGGGCGACGGTCTGCAGCTCACGATCGAGAGCCGCGAGCGCGTCGGTCAGTTGGTTTCGGAGCACGAGATTCTGCGTGCCTCGCCCGAAGAGGGACGACTGCCAGTGCATCATGGGAACCATGGCTCGGTCGTACTCGACGCCCGGCTTGAAGAGCATCATGCCGACGTTCAACGATTGCTCGTTCTCGTAGTTGGGGAGCGCGATCAGAGACTGGAATCCTTCGAGGAAGAAGTGTGCGGGATCGTCGGGCCTGAGTCGGTCGGGAAGATCATCGATGACGATCGGCCGATTCGCGTAGGCGATCTCGCCCAGCAGCCCGCCTTCGAGGCGCGGGAGCCGGTGGCGTTGCTTCCACGGGTTCAGGTGCTCTTCGAAGCGCGAGGAGCGTGTGACGAGATATCCCGGGGGCTCGACGCCCCGGCGAGAGATCGCAAGAAAGTCCTCGATGGGGAAGAGATCGTGGACTCCGTCCCAGTAGACGCTGACCATCTCTTCAGGGTCGGTGATGTCTGAGACGCTCCGCATGAGCCGATCGACGATCTCCAGTTCCTCGGTCCAGTGTCTGCGTGACGCGGTCATAGCTGGCCTCCTCCTCGGTGCGGGGCTCAGGAGCGTATCGCGTCGCTTGCCTGTCCGCGCCGGGCAACGCTCGCGACTATTCTTCCGTGCGCTACGTAAACGACGAGAGAGTGCCCTTCGCTCGCATTGGAGCCCCGATCATGCCCCTGAGCAGAGACCAGATCACGATCCGTGCCGCCCGAGAGTTGAAGGACGGCTATGTCGTTAACCTCGGAATCGGCATGCCCACGCTGGTCGCCAACCACATTCCTCCGGGCATGGATGTCTGGCTTCAGTCTGAGAACGGATTGCTCGGCATCGGCCCCTTTCCCACCGAGGCGGATGTCGATCCGGACCTCATCAACGCCGGAAAGCAGACCATCACGGCGCGGCTCGGGGCATCGTACTTCTCGTCTTCGGATTCCTTCGCGATGATCCGCGGCGGCCACATCGATATGTGCATCCTCGGAGCGATGCAGGTCTCCGAGGAGGGCGATATCGCCAACTGGATGATTCCCGGCAAGATGGTCAAGGGCATGGGCGGCGCGATGGATCTCGTTGCGGGCGTCAAGCGGGTTGTCGTGACGATGGAGCACAACGCCAAGGACGGAGCAGCGAAGCTTGTCCGTAAGTGCTCGCTGCCTCTCACGGGGCAGGCCTGCATCGACATGGTCATCACCGATCTCTGCGTGCTGGAGATGGACCATGCGAGACGGCGGTTTGTGCTGAAAGAGGTTGCTCCGGGCGTAACCCCTCAGGACGTGCGCGCGAAGACAGAGGCCGAGATCATCATCCCGGACTCTGTGCCGACGGTTTCGTGCTGATCCAGTTTCCTTGCGTTCCGGCAGGAATGAACGAGCGAGGAATTGTTTGCTTGGCGGAGGAACTACTTCTTCGCGATCTTCCGGAAGATGTGGATCACCCGCTCTTTGATCGTGAAATCGGCCAGGTCCTGCAACTCGCCTCTGTCGAGCAGGATCCCGCTGCATTTCCCGCAGGTGTGCATCTCGACGTGCTGCTGCTGAGGATCCACCACATGGATCAGCGGCGATTTGTCCCTCGGGCAGCAGAGTTCGCCGGTCACCCACGTCTGGCGTCCAGGTGTGTCGACCTTTCGATCCACGACGTCGACCGCGCCCTCGATCTTGACGACCCGCTCCATCTCATGGGCGTCGAACCACATGCTGCCGCACGCGGCGCAGCGATCGACGTACAGGTTGCCCTGCAGGCAGATCTTCTCCATGACCTGCCCGTCGTGGGGACAGTTCAGTTTGGGATCGTCGGTTCCCCCATGATGTGAAGCCACGCGCACACCTCTTATTCCTGCTCCGGGCTTCTCTCACCCGGCGTCGGTTGCCTTGCTCGATTCATCCGAGCATCGATCGAATCCGCTCAACGAGCGTGAACTCCGCCAGATCACGCAGCTCTCCCGCGTCAAGGAAGACGCCTCCACAGACCGTGCACTTCTCGTACGAAACGTGGGGCTGGCGCACGTCGCTCATCGCGACCATCGGGCTCTTGTCACGCGGACACGAGATGCTCTGGCGTGTATCGGCTCTGTGCTGTCTCGCGCTGGAGTCCCTGTCGAACTCGCTCGCCTCTGCCGGTGCATCCAGCAGACGCTCGAGCTCGAGCGCGTCCAGCCAGAGACCGGCGCAGGTGGGGCATCGATCGACGCTGATGCCGCCGTGCGTGTACCGAGCCATGCGAGAGGCGCACTTCGGGCACTCGACCATCTGCCCTTTGATGTCGTCGTCGTGCTGGTCCATGCGCCCAGTATACAAACCGGCGGCCTCGTCCCGCACCCTGTACCATCAAGGTATGGCGATCTGGTTCGATGCCCATCTTGACCTTGCCTGCCTCGCGGAGTGCGGGAGGGACCTTTCCAAACCGCCACTCGAAGGAGGCGGCCCCTTCCAGCCCGCCGCCCTGTCGTGGCCCACGATGATCTCCGGTGGCGTGCGAGCGTGTCTTGGCACCATCTTCACTGAGTCGGGCGGCACGGACGAGGTCGGGTATCCTGCTGCAGACGCCGAGGCGGCGCACCGGCGCGGGGTTACCCAGCTCGAGAGATATCACGCCTGGCACAGGGAGGGCGTCTTCACGCTCGCCGACATGAGGCCGGATCGTGCCCGAAGCGGTGTTCGGAGGATGAACCTGCCGATCGCCACAGATCGGGACCCGGCAACGGTCTCGTCGCTCTCGCTCGGGATTCTGATGGAGTGTGCCGACCCGATCCGATCACCCGACGAGCTGGGCTGGTGGGTCGAGCGGGGTGTGTCGGTCATCGGCATGGCCTGGGGGCGGGGCTCGCGTTACACGGCCGGGAACGCCGAGCGCGGACCGACCGATGCGCCGGGGCTCGCACCAGCGGGACGAGACCTCGCTCTGGCGATGGACGCGGAGGGTGTTGTTCACGATCTCTCGCACCTTTCGTGGCGCGCCATGGACGACCTCTTCGAGCTGACAGAGTCGCTCGTCATCGCCTCGCATTCCAACTGCTCGGCTCTGCTCGAGTGGCCCGCACACGGCACGATACAGGGTGCCGCTCCGAATCAGCGCCACCTTCTCGACGCGCACATCAAGGAGATCGGACGCCGCGGCGGTGTCGTGGGCCTTAATCTCGTACGATCTTTCATCCGCTCCGGCCTTCGTCGAGACGACCCGAACGATCGTCCCTCGATCGACGAAGCGGCCGATCACATCGAGCACGTCTGCGCCATCATGGGCCATCGGCGAGGCGTGGGTCTCGGTTCTGACCTCGACGGCGGCATTACTCGCAACGAGATCCCGGCGGGGCTCAGCAGCCACGAGGAGATGACGCTTATCAGCGATGCGTTGCGGCGTCGGGGTTGGAGCGATGCCGAAGTGAGGGGCTTCGAGTGGGGTAACTGGGCGCGGGTGTTCGCGATCACGCCGGCCTGAATGCAGCATCGGCCAGCGGCGATACGACAGGACGCGGCGAGTCTCACGGTCCCACACCCGGCTCCGGCATCGTCCCCGCGCAATGGGCGCACCACGACGCGCTGTCATGCAAGGCGTCAGGGGTCAGCATCAGTCGCCCACCTGGTGCCCTCGGCGCGAGTCGCGAGACCGCAGCGATCCGCTGGTTCAATGCCGCGGCCGCGAGCCGGGCCTCGCTCTCGGATTGCTGCGTCCGAGCAGACCTCAGTTTCGCCATCGGTTCAAGGAACTCGGTTCTGTATCGATCCGCAAAGAGCCCGTAGTCGGGATTGTTCTGGGTGTACGCGTACTCGCCGGCGAGCATCTTGTTGATGGCGGCGATACGCGACTCCGGATATGGGTGGGTCAGGAGAAACTCGGGCTGGCTCGCCTTGCCGCCCTCTCGGGCGAGCACCTCTTGCACCATGCGTGCGCCGAGCGGGTCGTACCCGCACCTGACCATGTACCTCACGCCGAGGGCGTCGGCTTCGAGCTCTTGCGTCCGGTTGAACTTGAGGAGATAGCCCCCGCCTCCGGCACCGACCAAGAGCGGCACACCGATCTTCACGAGATCGCTGTCAGATTGTCCCGCAGCTACACCTGCACCGATCACAATCCCGCTGACGACCATGCTCTGGCTGACGCGTTGGCCGGAGTGGCGAGCCGTGACATGCCCGACCTCGTGCCCGAGCACCGCCGCGAGTTCCGCCTCGGTGGTGAACTTCTCCGCGAGCCCGCGCGACATGAAGACCTTGCCGCCGGGGAGGGCGAAGGCGTTGATGACATCCGAATCGAGGAGCGTGAACTCCCAGGGCAGGTTGGGATAATCGCCCTCGGTCTGGGCCGCGAGGGCGCGCCCGATCCCCGACATGTAGGCGTTGAGCCGGGGGTCCTTGATCGAGCCGCCGTACTCATCCGTGAGGGAGGCCTTGGCGCTCTCACCGAGCGAGATTTCTTCCTGCATCGAGAGCATGTTGAACTGGCTTCGGCCGGTGGTGGGGTTCACCGAGCATCCGCCGAGGGCGAGGGCCGCCCAGACGAGAGTGCCGGCGATCGCTCCCCGAAGCGTCCGACTCGATCGTTTCTCAAGACGTTCCATCGAATCCCTCCGGAAACGGAATCCGCACGGGTCGACATACCATGCTGCACACATGCCCGCGACCAAAGGCGAAGACGCGCTCGGACAAAACAGTATCAGCCCGACCGCCCCCGCGATGCAACAAGGCACGGAGGCATGGGGAGATCGTGAACTTATCGACCCTCACGCTCGCGCGGACAAGCCGGAGCGAGTTCGGCGCATGTTCGCGGCCATTGCCGGTTCGTACGACCTCAACAACCGGCTCCACTCCTTCGGAATCGATCAGGCCTGGCGCCGCAGGGCAGTCCGGCTTGCCGGCGTCAAGGCGGGTGATCATGTGCTCGACATGGCGTGCGGCACAGGCGATCTCACCGCGCTCTTTGCCCGAACAGCCGCCTCGCGGGTGGTGGGAGGGGACTTCACGCCCGAGATGCTCGATATCGCCCGTACCAAGCAGGTCGGCATCGGTTCCGGTGCGGCAAAGGTGACCTACGTCGAGGCGGACGCGATGTCCCTGCCCTTTGCCGATGCCTCTTTCGACGTTCTTTCCATCGCGTTCGGCATCCGGAACGTCGCGTCTCCGGGCGTTGCCCTGGCGGAGTTCCGGAGGGTGCTCCGTCCGGGTGGGCGTCTGATCGTGCTTGAGTTTGATCGCCCCCGGAACGTCCTGGTTCGTGCGTTGAACGACTTCTACACCAATCAGATCATGCCTCGAACCGCGACGCTTATCTCCCGCGATCGCTCCGGCGCGTACCGCTACCTGCCGCGGTCGGTCGGAACATTCATGCGGCGCGAAGAGATGATCGATGGGATCCGTGCCGCCGGGTTCTCGGACGTGAGTGCCACACCTCTGACATTCGGCGTTGCTGTTTGTTATCGGGGCTATGTGCCGGGGTCTGACCCGTCGCGAGGGTGAGTTCAGCGCAAGAAGTTCCTTGGCAAAGGTTGGCTGAGGGGTGTTTTGTACCCAAGCGGCAAGCAAGAACGCCCGAGAACCACATCGGGGTCTTGTTCTTTATCGGACGCGCTGCGGATCGCGCAACCTTCGCCATGCCATGTGTCCTTGTGTCTGCCGACTGGTTGGAATCGCTCATGGCTCTCGATAGACAGCGTGCGTGTTGCGTGCCACGCCGTGTCCGGGGACCGGGCCGAACCTCTCCAAACCCACTGGGGTGCATCCGGGCGGGAGTCCCGGGCGCGCCGGAGCAGACGAGCCATGAACAATCAGGAAGTTCTCATCGAACGGTTCTTCGAGTGCCTCATCAGCGGCGATCGACCCACGGCGCGTGCGATCGTCGCGGAGGCCGGCAAGGGCGGAGCGACCGCCCAGACGCTGATCACGGATCTCTTCTGGCCGACCTATGAGATGATCGAGCGTCTGCATCGCAACGATCAGCTCACGAAACTCTCGTACCACTTCGCGACCCGCCTTCTCAGGGTCCTCACAGATCAGACCTCTCAGAAGCTCCGGCTCGTTGGCAATGGGAACGGGCGCACGGTCCTCGCGCTCAGCGGCCCTTCGGATGCCGACGACCTCGGTGCGCAGATGGCCGTTGATCTCCTGGAAGCCGCGGGGTTCCAGATCACCTTCGCGGGGGGCGGCGTGCCCACAGACGAGGTGATGTCGTACGTCAACAACAACCAGCCCGATGTGCTCCTGATGTTCGCCAGCGCACCGAGCGACCTGCCCGAGATCCGCGCCGTCATCGATGCGCTCGACGAGATCGGGGCCGCTCGGAAGACGCAGCTCGTCGTGGGTGGTGGAGTCTTTAATCGTGCCGATGGCCTGGCTGAAGAGATCGGTGCCGACCTCTGGGCGTCGAACCCCCTCGATCTGGTTGACTCCTTGATCCATGATGCGGATCGCAGGGCAATTCCCGAACAGCGCACGGTCGGTCAGAAGAAGAAACTGCGGGACGCTGCGTAACCGATCGGAACCTGCACTCTCGTCTCACACTCTCTCACGGGCCGATGGCGCAAGTGCTTGCGCCATCGGCTCTTCCGTTTCTTGTGCGGAGAGAGCGGCTGAGGGGAGTGCGTGTAAGGACTCTGATCGGAATGTCAATGGTGTGTCACTTCGTGAACCCTCAAGCAACGATTCTCCGAATGACCATGTAGACTCTCACGCGGAAGGACACTCGCATGACACGATCCGAGGAACTGCGCCTGATCCAGCTCGCCGCCGCAGGCGACCGCGATGCTGCCGGTGTGTTCATCAAGGCCCATCAGCCCGCGTTGTTCGCCTATCTCCTGCGCATGTCGGGGCGGCCCGATGTTGCCGAGGACATCGTGCAGGAGGCGTTCGTCCGTGTGCTGGCCAATCTCGACCGCTTCGACAGCCGCTTCCGATTCTCGACGTGGCTGTTCACGATCGCGCGGCGTCTGTACCTGAACGCCTGCATGAAGCACAAGCCGACGTACGACACCGAGATCGTCGGCGCGATCCATGCCGAGCGTCAGCGCCCCGAGGCGTCTGTAATCGAGGACGAGGTCCACAACAACGCGAAGGATGCGCTGCAGGTCGCTCTTCTCGAACTGACTCCTGAGCAGCGCGAGGTGCTCGTGCTGTTCCATCAGTTGGACTGGCCCATCTCCATCATCGCTCAGCACCTTCGCATGCCCGAGGGCACCGTGAAGAGCCACCTCCACAGAGGGCGTCGGCGCATGCGTGAGCTTCTTGAGGGAACAGAGCAAGGGCGTCAGACCGTGTCGGAGGTGTGGGTTTCGTGATTCCCAGCGACGAATCCAATCCGCTCAACCCCGAGATACCGGAGGGGCCGATCCCCGAGGAACTGGTCGATCGCTTCTTTGATCGCGAACTCGATGGCGAGGATCGCACGGGCTTCATCCGCCGGCTCGACGCCGACCCGAAGGCGTGTGAGCATGTCGCCAAGACCAATCGGTTCCTTACGCTCCTTCGGCGCGGCGTGCGCACGCCCGATCTTAGCGAGTCCATCCTGGAACGTGTGGATTCCGTCCGTGGCTTCGTACCCCCCGCCGAGCGTCGCCTGATCCGCTTCGGACGACTTGCGGTCGCAGCGATGCTCTTCGGTGTGATTGCCGGCGCGGTGGTTGTGCAGCGTCGTGCTCCCCAGGTGGTCGAACTCGCAGGCCCGCCGACTCCCGTTCGCGACATCGCCCGTGCCGCCCAGCGTGACGCAGATGGGCTTGCGCGGCTCACGGCCCCCGTTCGGATCGTCAATCGCGAGGTTCTCGCGGATCTTGCTGCGGAACGAGCGATGTGGGGGCCGCGCACGCTCGATGCGGAGTCTCAGTCTGTCGTCACCTGGTCGTTGCCACACGGTGCGTCGCGGGTCGAGGACGACTCCATGCCGCGCCACGCGTTGCTGCTTGTGGGCGGGCGGATTGTGCACATCGGCGACACATCCGACTTTGAGCCGCCCCGGGCGATGCTCGCGCCCGTGACGTTCCGCGCACGCGTGCAGCTGCCGAGCGTTCGATCCAGCACGCTCCGCGATCTGCCGTGATGCGTTGTATGTCGATCACGTCGCTCCGAGCCAGAGAGTTCCTGGTGTGTCGCGTGTGCATTGTCGTGAGTTTGCTTGCGATCTGCTCTGCTCTGGCTCCACGGGTCATGGCGGGGGGCGTCTGTTCGCCGGTGCCGCCCGAGGACGCGGCGTTGATGGCGCCCGAGGCCGCGGACGTTGTGATCGTGATTGACGGCGTCGCCGAGATCGCGCAGACCCCTCGTGGGCGCGGTGCCATCGCGATCCTGCAGGAACTCGGTCTCTTCGCAGACACCGCGATCGCATGGACCGAGTTGGCGACGACGCTCGGCATGCGTCCGGAAGAGGCGATCCGCGCGGTCGCCGGCCGGCGGGTCATGCTCGTTGCCACGACGCAGACGTCTCAGCAGCCGGCGTCATGGGCGTTGCTCACGCACGTCGAGCCGCGCACGGAGCGGCTGATCCGTGAGCGGCTCAAGCCCGTTCCCAGGCGTATCGCGAACGGACAACCGGTCCTGATGCTTGAGAACGGTCGCTTCCTGATGGCAACACGAGCCCCGAAGGGGGCGAGGGACAAGTCGCAGGATGCCGCGCTGCTGATCGCGCCCGCCCATGCCTCTGAGCTCTTTGACGCGACCCTGCCGCTTCTCTCCGAGAGGCCGGCGGGCACGCCCATCTCTGCGGATCGGCGCGCCGCGCTCGCGAGCAAGACGCAG
Source organism: Phycisphaeraceae bacterium (assembly GCA_019454185.1). Lineage (NCBI taxonomy): Bacteria > Pseudomonadati > Planctomycetota > Phycisphaerae > Phycisphaerales > Phycisphaeraceae > Phycisphaeraceae bacterium. Next base: position 2,358,737 of record CP075368.1, on the reverse strand, counting down.
CACCCGCGAGGTCAGGCCCTGCCCACCGATGCATTCATCCTGTATCGGCCTCGCACCGGCGAGGAGCACAACGCGCCTCGCACGCTTCTGGCCCTTGCGGCATCCCCCGCGCCTCAGCCCGCTATCGGATGGGTCGCGACCGTCGCGTGTGATCCTGCGTTCCTCGGCGACGCCTCAACCGGCATCGGTGTGCCTGAGCCGTTGTTCCGGGCTGCCTCTGAGCACGCAATCCTCGCGTTCGCTGCGCCGGTCTCGAACTCCCGTGATTCCGGCTCGGGCTTCTCCCGGATCCTGTATCGATTCATGTCCGATGTGGCGCCGCTCTTCGACGGGAACGCGTTGGTCTCCTTTCGAGAGCGTCCGACGGGGGCGGGCGATCGTGCGGCCGAGATCATCGTCGGATCCGCGCTCGTGCCCGCACCGGATGCGCCGGCCCGTTTCGACGCGGGCATGGCGACGCTGATCAACCGCCTCTCGCGTGTCGAGCCGCTCGCCGACGAGGCGCAAGACTTCCGAGGGCTCTTCCCCGGATCGGTGCGTGAGGCCGATCTCTCGCCCCGGGCGCTCTCGATTCTCGCGCCGGTGATCGGCGCATCGCCTGTCGCGCGGTGGTGCTTTGTCCCTGATGCCCCGGAATCCCCTTGGTGGCTGGCACAGATCGCTGCCCGCACGCCGAACGCCGACGGCTCGGTGCTTCGCACTGTCGCGGCCTCCCTCGCCCCTGAGCCGGACGCTCCGGCCATCTCGCACCTCGCCACCGCAGGCGTGATCCGTCCCGATGCTCTCTATCGCACGCTCCCTCCTGTGATGAGAGCGCTCACGCCGCTGCTTGCACCCTTCCGTTTCACGCGGGCGATCGAGTGGCGTGGGACGATTCACCCCGATGGGCTGATGCGTGGGCAGGCGTCGATCGAGTTCCTTTCCGAAGCCGACCAACACGAGCAGACGCCCGCCCGCATAGACTCGCGCTGATGCCGCTCCTCGGAATCGATGTCGGGACCTCATCGCTCAAGGTGATCATCGCCTCAGAGTCGGGCGAGATTCTCGGTGAGGGTGCGTCGGAGTATCCCGTCTCACGCCCTCGCCCTGGCTGGTCGGAGCAGGATCCGGAGCTGTGGTGGGGGGCTCTTCTTCTCGCGCTGCCCCAGGCGATCGCCGCGGCTTCGGTGCGTGCTTCTGACATCCGCGCCGTCGGTCTCAGCGGGCAGATGCACGGATCGGTGCTGCTGAGTCGCGAGACCGTTGAATCCCGGGGCGTGCATGGGGCAGCGATCAGGCCCGCGCTGCTCTGGAACGATCAGCGCACGGCGTCGCAGTGCGAGCGCATCGAATCCCTCGTCGGTGGTCGGCGCGCGCTGGTCGATCTGGTCGGCAACGCGGCTCTCACCGGTTTCACGCTCCCCAAACTCCTCTGGGTGCGGGAGCACGAGCCCGAGACGGCATCGCGCATCGCATCGTTCATGCTGCCGAAGGACTACATCGGTTTCCGGCTCACGGGCGTGTGCGCGACGGATGTCGGCGATGCTTCCGGCACACTCCTGCTCGATCCTGAGGCCCGGGCGTGGAGCGATCGTGTGCTCGGGCTCTTCGGTGTGGACCGTGAGATGCTCCCCACGCTCCATGAGTCCGCTCAGGTCATCGGCGGTGTCACCCGCTGGGCGGCGGAGCAGCTCGGCCTCAATCAGGACACGCCAGTGATCGCTGGTTCGGGCGACAATCAGGCCGGCGCTCTCGGCGCGGGAATCGTCGGAACGGGGCAGGTTCTGGCAACCCTCGGAACCAGCGGCGTGATCTATGCCCACGCCGATCATCCACGGCGAGACGCGGGTGAGACGCCAGCATCGACAGGTCGCCTGCACACCATGTGTGCCGCGGACGGCACGAAGTCGCAGCGGGGCAACTGGTCTCTCACCGGTTGCATGCTCTCTGCTGCGGGTTCGCTCCAGTGGGCGCGGGACACGATTGCGCCTGGTGTTCCATTCGACAGACTGATTGAAGAGGCGTCGAGTGTCGAGCCGGGTTCGAGAGGATTGCTCTTCATGCCCCACCTCGCGGGCGAGCGATGTCCGTATCCGGACCCTGCCGCGCGGGGCGCGTGGATCGGGCTGACGGCTCGCCACACACGCGCACACCTGATCCGTGCTGTGATCGAGGGGATCACCATGACCATGGCACAGATCCTCGACATCGTGAGAGGTGCGGGGGTTGAGGTCCGATCGGTCCGGCTCGGCGGTGGGGGGGCTCGCTCGCGATTCTGGCGGGAGTTACAGGCCGATCTCTACGGCGTGCCCGTCGCAACGACCAACACCGAGCAAGGCCCCGCATTCGGTGCGGCGATGCTCGCCGGGGTGGGCATCGGCGTCTGGCCCGATGTGGCGTCGGCCGCGTCGGTCTGCGTGCATGAGAGCGAGCGCATCGAACCCGAATCTGCTCGAGCGCAAAGATACAGCCCGGCGCGGGAGGCGTTCGCCGGGCTGCACGCGGGATTGCAGGAAACGTTCAGGTCACTCGGTGACATCGATCGCGACTCGCAGGCCTGAACGTCGCACGAATGAAGTATGCGATCCACCTCGTGGATGTACCAGTGATGGAGGCCTTAGAGGCGAGGAGCCCGACGCTCTGTGAGGATCGCAACGCTCGTGACGCGCAAGATCGCGCGGGAGCCCTCCCGCATTGCGAGGGCTCCCGGCGCGGGGACAAGGGGCAGATGGAGTGTCAGATCAGCGGCGGCGGCGACCGGCGATCACGAGCCCGCCGAAGGCGAGTGCGAGAGGACCCGGTGCCGGGACGAGCGTGGTCGTCACGCGCACGTTGTCGATGCCCCACGATTCGTCGTGCATCGGCTGGAGGTTCACGCCCACGAAGTCGAACCACATCCAGCGTGTGCCGCTCGGAAGCGTGAAGTCGATCGAGATGTTCCGGTAGATCGCGTCCTTCCATGAGGGTGAGAACCCGAGGTGGACCGGTCCGATATCCGCGGGCCGGAACGACTGGGTAAGTCCATCGCCGGTCGCGAACGTCTCGTTGAGCTTGAGCGCGTCGTTCACATAGACCCGGAAGAAATCGGGTCCTTGCGGGCCGTTGTTGCCGTCCCAGGAATCGATCGTGTAGAGGTCGAACGTCAGCGTGTAGATGCGGTATGTCGCTCCGCCACCTCCGCCACCTCCGCCGCCACCTCCGCCGCCACCACCACCGCCTCCACCGCCTCCACCATCAGAGCCCCCACCGGAGCCGCCACCGTCGTTGTCATCGCTGCTCGATCCGCTTGTGCTCCTGAACTCAGGCGGAATCCTGAGGGTAAGTCGGACGGGCTCATTCGTCTTTCGCCCCATGAACTTCGTGAAGGTCGTGTTTGTGGCGTCGATCCTCGCGCTCGCCGACCACTCGGTGCCGAGCGTGCCGCTCTCGAAGTTGTTCGAATAGATCAGGTCCGCGTGAGCCACAGAGCCAAGAAGCAGGGGCGCAGCCATCGCCGACGCCCAGACGCGAAGTCGACCGGACATACATCACCTCTTGCGTTGTCGTTGGGCCAGCGTCCTCGCGGCGGATATCGCCGGGGCCCTCTCTCGTGTGGCTCCGCTCCGGAGCGTCGAGCATTCGCCCGACTGGGTACAACATGCCACGCATTCGCGGGCAGGCCAGTGAGAGGGCCCGCGCTCAGTGAGTCGTTCGCCGAATGGAACAGTCGGGCAATCTGGTCAAGCTGGACGCGCGTCCCCGGCGTGGTTACCGGTCTATTCGCATCTGCTTCGTCTTGACGTTGAGAGAGGCGGGCCGTCGATCGCTCACACAACCTCGCCCCGGAGGACGAGCTTGTCCGCGCTCGACACGCGCACGGGCAAGATGCGTCCGATCATCGCCGGGGCTGTCTCGCTCCGGGTCTCGACGAACACGATCAGATCGCCATCCGTGCGTCCGGCCAGTTGCACCGTCTCATCGTGGGATCCGATGCCCGATTCCGCATCGGAAGCGCCGTGGACGTGGCGGCATCCGCTGCCGCACCCGGAATCAGGATCGTCCGGATTCATTCCTTTGCCGCCGACCGTGAGCATGACGGCGTTGTTCTTTCGGATCTGGCCGTGCGTAGCGCCGCGACGCTTCTGTTCCTGCTTGCTCACGCCTTCGATCATCAGGTCGAACGTGCGTCCGACCTGCTCTCTGGCGATCTCGTCGCTGATGCGGGCCTGCACCGCGAGAAGCGTGTTGTTCCGTCGGCGCTTCACATCCTCGGGCACATCGTCCGGGATCTTGTCGAACGCCACCGTGCCCGGACGCGGAGAGTACTTGAAGATGAACGAGTTCTTGTACCTCACCCGCTCGACCAGTTGGATCGTCCGCTCGAAGTCTTCTTCGGTCTCGGTCGGGAAGCCGACGATGAAATCGCCCGAGATCATGAGGGGGCGGCCGATCTCCGGCTGATCGAGGGCGCTTCTCGCCCGATCGATGAACTCCAGGTACTCGGACGACTCGTACCCGCGGTTCATCATCTTCAGCATCCGGTCCGAGCCCGATTGTGCCGGCACGTGCAGGTAGCGGCAGATGCGCGGATGATCGCGGATCACATGAAGCACATCGTCGCCGAAGTCTCTCGGGTAGCTCGTCACGAACCGGAGCCGCTTGATCCCCGGCACCTCGTCGTGGATCCGCGCGAGAAGGTCCGCGAACGTCGTGACGCCCGCGCCCCTGAAGGGGTCGGCGCGGTGCCCGCCCGTGTAGGCGCGGCCCTTCTGGGGCTGAACGACGCCGCCCAGCGTGACCGCCGCTCCGTGCTCGAAACGATAGTGGTTCACCGTCTGCCCGAGCAGCGTGACCTCGATCACGCCCGCATCCGCAAGCCGCTTGCACTCATCGATGATGTGCTCGGGAGGCCTGTGGATCTCAGCCCCGCGCGTGAACGGCACCACGCAGTACGTGCAGAACTTGTTGCACCCGCGCGTGATCCGCACATACGCCGTGCCACCGTGGTCAGTGGGGGAGACAGACCGAGAAAGATCCAGGAGCTCCAGCGAGTCCTCCGCCGCCGCGAGAGTCGCCGACCTGCGGCTGGTATTCCCCTGCAGCGCAACCTGCTTCGCCGACACCGGCTCCTTCTTCTTCCCTGTCTCCGTCTCCGTGCCTTCGAGCTTGGTTCTCACCGCGTTGTCCAGGAGCGATGGCAACTTGTCCAGCTCGCCGGGGCCGCACATGACATCCACGACCGGCATTCGTTTGATCAGATCGGTGCCGTCCCGCTCCGCGAGGCACCCGAGCACCCCGACCACCAGCCCCGGCTGCTCCTGCTTGCGGCTCTTGAGTTCGCCCAGGCGGCTCCACACCTTCTGCTCCGCCTGCTCACGCACCGAGCAGGTGTTGTACAGCACCACATCCGCGCCCGCGGCATCTGTCGTGAACGCGTACCCCAGTGCGCGCAACTGCCCCGCCACCAGCTCCGAGTCGAGCTCGTTCATCTGGCAGCCGAAGGTCTCGAGATAGACGGTGCGCTGGGCCACGGAGCAAGTCTATGCCGCGGCGTTCCCTTTCCCGACTCAGAGTCCGCTGGGGTAGTACGTGATGGTGATGTCGGCGCCGCGGAGCGTGCCGCCGCCGCTGCCGCCGCCGCCGCTGTGCCTGACGCGGACCTTGAATGAGCGGGTGCCCGCGTTGACGGGGATGACGTGGTTGATCACCTGCGACGATTCGATGGCCGCGTCGGGTCCGGACAGCGGCGGGCTCAGGCGGAGCGGCGACTCCCGCAGCAAGACCTCCGTGCCGCCGGTGGTCTCTTTGAGCTCAAGGAAGACCGTGGAAGCCGTGGGCGTCGTGGTGTAGACGTTGAGGACCGAATGGCAGTGGATGTGCAGGAAGCCGGAGGCGGGGATCGTCACGGTGATGTTCTCGATCAGCGTTCGCGAGTCGTTGGTGATGACGCCCAGGAACTCCGAGCCCGAGAAGTGCTTGATGCGGGGCGTGTTGTTCGCGGCGATATTCCCCGCGAAGCTCGCGTTGCCGCTCCCATCGTCGATGGTGTTGCGCCACGTGGGCGAGCCGGAGGTGTTGGTGAGTGTGCCGACGCGTCCGGTGTTCTGCATGCCGAACATCGACCGCTGCACGCCCGCAGGGATGACGCCCCACGTGCTCGCGGTCGGGTTGTAGAGGCCGAGCTGGAGCGTGCTGAAGGTGTTCAGCACGAAACCGCCGCCGACATCGTTCGTGTTGCGGACTCGCATCGTGACGTCCGCCTGCGCGATCTCGAAGAGCGATGAGGGGGAGGTCGTGCCGATGCCGACGCGGCCCGTTGAATCGATGGCCATGCGTACCGCGTTGCTGGACTGATCGCGGATCATGAGTCTGCCGGGCCCCTCGCCGTTGGTGGTGCCCGTGGCGATCATGTTCCACGTCCGCCCGCCGCCCGTGTTCTGGAGGTTGACCCACGTCCCCCCCGTGTTCGATCCGACCAGTGTGAGGGGCGTCTGGGCTGACACACTGACAACCTGGGTGTCAGAGAAGACATTGGTGATACCGACCCGCGGGATCGAGGATGGGATCCGGGCGTCTGCAAGGGTGCCGCTGACGATGGCGCCGGCGTCGTGGGCGTGCGATGCCGCGGCGAACGCGCCGCTGTCCAGCCCGTCCAGCAGGTCGGCATTCAGGTTCGTGACCTTGGTGCTGCTGGTCACGCTGAAGGGCGAGCCCGCCGCCGTGAAGGATGGAGAGGTGGAGAACGACTTCGCGCCGCTGAAGGTCTGCGTGCCGCTGAGCGTCGTCACGTTGGAGCTCAGCCGCGCATCGGGGAGCGTCCCCGCCGTGAGGTTGGTGGCGTTGGTGTAGAAACTGGCGGGCTGGCCGTTCAGGTTGGTGGAGTTGCCCGCGCTCAGCGCCGTCGTCGCGCTCGCGGCGCTGGTGGCGGTGGTCGCGCTCGCGGCGGTCAGCGCGTACGCGGCGTAGGGCGTCGTCGCGATCCGCTGGCGTGGGGCGAGGGTGACGAACCCCGTGCCGCTTCCACAACCGAGGCCGGTGTCCTGCCTGACATCGATCTCGAGGTAGCGTGTGGATCCGGCGAAGACGGTGCCGAAGTCGAGCTCGACGGTGAACTTGCCGTCGGCGATGGGGACGTTGTCGACGCAGAGCGAGGGTCCGACCTGGGCGCCGCTTGCGAGCGCGTCGTAGAGACGGAAGCGAAGGTCGTAAGTGCCGTTGGCGACGATGCCGGCGTTGCGGAGCTCGCCTTGGTAGGTAAAGCCGTTGCCGACCGGCTGTGCCGCGGCGTTGGAGATGATGAGCGCGGATGCCAGTGAGAACAGGCAGAGTGAACGGAATCGACGAAGCATGGATGTCTCCCGCACGTGGTGGGTCTGGCCAGCACTGTAATGCAAGATGGGCGGCCGTCAAAGCGAAATGAGGGGGTGGTTAAGTATATTGGACGCTGTCAAGGATCATTGGCATGGAAGAGGCCTTTCTTACTCCGGCAGCCCCAGATCTCGAAGCAGACCCTCGATCGCCTCCAGCCGGGCCTCAAGTGATGCGTGGTCCTCGCGGAGCCGCTGGTTCTCGGCCTGTAGCGCCTTGATGGCCTCAACCAGGAGGGGCGAGACCATCGAGTAGTCCATGCCGATCGCGTCTACGCCATTCTGTTCATACTGAACGATCTCGGGGAGCACCTCGCCCATCTCCTCCGCGATGAAGCCGACGTCACGCTTGCCGCCGTGCGCCTCGTCCCACGTGTAGTACACGCCCCGCAAGCGGGAGATCTTCTCAAGGGGATCGCCGATCGGTGTGATATCGGACTTCCACCTGCGGGATGATGCCGAGCCGTAGTTCAGCCCTGCGCCCGCGGCGTAGAAGTCGAAACCTGCGGCGCTGTTGCTCGCGCCGTACACGCCGAAGTTGGTACCAGTGGAGCGGAACGCGATGCCGTAAACCCCTCGTCCTGTAGCGCCGTCGGTGTAGCCGCGCACTCCGATCGCGTCGCCGGTCTCGGAGGTGTTCACCCCTTCAACGCCTCGTCCTTCCGGACTGGTCGATTGACCTCGAACCCCATACGTTGTACCGCTGGTCGCGCTCGCGTAGCCAAAAACTCCAGTTCCGCCAGTGCTTGCTGATTCACCCCAGGTCCCTGTGGTCGCGCCGCTTGTCGAGTTGGCGTAGCCGGCCACGCCTTTACCAGACACGCTGTCGCTGACTCCATAGATACCTGTTGTGCCACCGCTCGACGAAGTGGCCCGCCCGTAGACCGCGCGGCCCTGAAAGCTCGAGGTTTGCCCGTACACGCCGTAGGTCACTCCCGAGGTAGCTGTGGCCTCGCCCCGGATGCCGGTTCCTGACGTGCTGGCGCTCCGCCCGAGCACGCCAGCGGCTGATGTTCCGGTGAGAGCTGACGAATCAGCAAACATCACCGGCCCGCTCTGGTCGCTGACAGCATGGACCAACGCAGAAGGCGAGGTCGTCCCGATGCCGACGCTCCCATGCACGTACAACCCATCCGCAGGGACCGAAGCCGGGTTTGAGCCGATCGAGGCACCGCCGTTGGCATAGAGACGGAACTTGGTTGATCCGTCCACGCGCACCCGCAGAGGATCATCGCCCGCCGGACCACGCACATCGAGGCGAGCATCCGGCGCACTCGTTCCGATCCCCACGCGATCGGTTGTTCCGTTGATCGCCAGAATGTCGGTGAAACTCGATCCGTCGCTTCTTGAGATAAAGAGAATCGGGGCCGTGTTCACCCCGAGGTTGAACCCCTGTGCCGCGTCATTCCGCTTGATCAGCAAGTCGGCGTTCCCAGAGACGTTCGCGACATGAAGGTCTGCCAGCGGTGAGGCCGCGGCAACACCCACGACCCCCTGAAAGACCTGTGCTCCGCTGAATGTGTTGCTCTCGTTCCTCCGTGCGATGTTCGCGCTGATTCTCGCGTCCGAGAGCGTGCCGCTCGCGATCGCGGAGGCATCATGCAGATGTCCGACCATTGAAAAGGCCGAACTATCGAGGTTGTCGAGGAGGTCGGCATTGAGATTGGCTACGCGAGCCGAAGACGAGACCGCGAAGGGTGCTCCACCCGCGTTGAACAGTGGTGTTGCAGAGAAGGTCTTCACGCCGCTGAAGGTCTGTGTGCCGCTGAGCGTCGTCACGTTGGAGCTCAGGCGCGTATCGGGGAGCGTCCCCGCCGTGAGGTTGGTCGCGTTGGTGTAGAAACTGGCGGGCTGGCCGTTCAGGTTGGTGGAGTTGCCCGCGCTCAGCGCCGTCGTCGCGCTCGCGGCGCTGGTGGCGGTGGTCGCGCTCGCGGCGGTCAGCGCGTACGCGGCGTAGGGCGTCGTCGCGATCCGCTGGCGTGGGGCGAGGGTGACGAACCCCGTGCCGCTTCCACAACCGAGGCCGGTGTCCTGCCTGACATCGATCTCGAGGTAACGGGTGGAACCGGCGAAGACGGTGCCGAAGTCGAGCTCGACGGTGAACTTGCCGTCGGCGATGGGGACGTTGTCGACGCAGAGCGAGGGTCCGACCTGGGCACCGCTTGCGAGCGCGTCGTAGAGACGGAAGCGAAGGTCGTAAGTGCCGTTGGCGACGATGCCGGCGTTGCGGAGCTCGCCTTGGTAGGTAAAGCCGTTGCCGACCGGCTGTGCCGCGGCGTTGGAGATGATGAGCGCGGATGCCAGCGAGCATGCCATCAGGCCTGCTCCAACCCGAGATCGAACGCAGGGAATCCAACGAGAGAGCGACATTGACCGGAAGATGCACAACCGGCTCGAAGCAGAAAACATCCGAAACATACCCACACTCCTTCATGCCACAGAATGCGGCCGTCTGCCCAGTGTACAGACTGAGCATCGCGTTCCAAAGCCATTCTCGGTCATTCCACGCCGTGGAGGCCCTCGGGTTTGCCTCCGTCCGCCCCCCATAGACTCCCGCCATGTGGCGAGGCATCTCTCTAGCCAACAAGTGCCTTCTCATGTTCGGCGGAGCGATCGTTCTCATCGTCGTGATGGCGCTCGCAGTGCCGTTTCTTCGTATGCACGCGCTGGTCCGGCAGGGTGAGATCGAGATCGCCCGCCTCACCGTCGATGCCTACGAGCGGCTGCACGCCGCGGGGCGGAGCGGTGCCGCGGACGTTGCGCGCCTGGGCGTGAGACGGATTGCTCCTGAGGATGCCTCGCGTCTGGCCTTGACGGACCCGTTCATCGCCGAAGCGATCCGGCGCCTCTCGGTAGATGCCGACGAGCAGGAGCACTGGACATCTGCGTGGGACGGCGGCACACGTGTGCTCCGCTTCGCCCGCGCCGAGCGGACGCCGGAACCGAATGACCCACCCGAGACCCTTGCCGCACTCTACACGCTTCAGAGGCGCTCCGATGGAGCGGCGTGGCTCATCATCATCAACAGCGTGTACCTTCTTTCCGCCGGCTTTCTCGTTCTCGGGCTCGCGGTGCTCGTCTTCTATCTGATCACGCACAAGATCATCCTCGGGCCGGTGCGTGCGTTGAAGGAGACCGCCGAGCACGTCCGAGACGGGGATCTCTCAGTGCGATCGGATATCTCGACCGGCGACGAGTTCGAGGATCTGGCCGAGACGTTCAACCTGATGGTCGGAGAGGTCCAGCGATCGCAGGAGCAGCTCCGCTCGATCAACGCCGCGCTCGATCTCAAGCTCAACGAACTGGCCGCGAGCAACTCCGCGCTCTTTGAGGCCGCGCGCGTGAAGGGCGAGTTCCTCGCAAGCGTGAGCCATGAGCTCCGCACGCCGCTCAACTCCATCATCGGGTTCACCGAGCTGTTGCTCGACATCGCGCGATCAGAGTCCGAGACTGCTTCACGCGATGGGCGCAGCGATCCGAGCGTCTCGAAGCGGCTTCGCTACCTGGAGAACATCCATTCCAGCGGTCGGAACCTGCTGGAGATGATCAACACCCTGCTCGAGATGGCCAAGATCGAGGCGGGGAAGACGGATCTGCGGGTCGAGCCGTTGCTGCTCGGGCCGACCTGCGATGCGCTGCTCGGGCTGGTCTCTCCATTGGCGGACAAGAAGGGCATCACGCTCAGACTCGATCTCGGGGCGGATGTCCCGGCGATCGAGACCGACGGCAAGAAGCTTCACCAGATCATCTTCAACTTCCTCTCGAATGCCGTGAAGTTCATCGAGCCGGAATCACGAACCGGCAGACCCGGACTGATCGTGCTCCGCGTTGAGCGACTCCCCGCGACCGATTCTCACTCCGATTCCCGCGCGCAAGACCGTGTCCGGATCAGCGTGATCGACAACGGACCCGGCATCCCTCGCGAGGATCAGGAACGCATCTTCGACAAGTTCGTCCAGCTCGACGGCAGCCACACGCGGGGACACACCGGCACCGGGCTCGGGCTGGCGATCTGCAAGGAACTCGCCGACCTGCTCCAGGGCGAGGTCCACGTTGACAGCGAGGTCGGACGCGGGTCGATGTTCAGCATCATCCTCCCGCTCGCGATCGACCAGTCCCACGCCGCAGAGCAGAAGCTCGAGGCCGCTCTCCGCGGCACACTCGCCGGGCGTCGCGAGTGGTCCTGAACAGTCACGTGCGCCGAGCGGAGAGGCGCACCAAGCCCTCATGGTGTCGGGTCTGGACCTGAGCATTCATCTCGTCGCCGACGCGTTCGACAGCGACCACGTCGACACGCACCTGGCGGTCCCACCACCCGTTCGAGCCGCGCAGGCCTCGGGCGATCCGACGCAGACGCGCCGACTTTGAGCGATCCACCGATCGCTCGGGGCGATGGTGGATTCCCTCGCCGCGCACAACCCGCGACTTGACCTCGACGATCACCATCGTGCGACCATCGGGATCGCGGCAGACCAGATCCGCCTCGCCGTGTGGCGTGACCACGTTCCGCCCGATGATCGCGTACCCCTTCTGGCGCAGCATCTTCTCTGCCTCGCGCTCGCCCCAGGCACCGATGTTCGCGGCATGCCCCGCGCGACGCGAAGGACCACCGAGGTTCGTCCGTTTCAGCCCGAGACGTTCCAGCAGCGAGTTGATCCACGCACCCGGCATTCAACGCTCAGGGAGATAGCGCTGGGCAGCAATGACCAGCAGCCGATTTGTCATGTCTTCCACGCTGGTAAAGCTCGCTCGTTCGGCCAGTCGGTTGATGTAGCGCTCTCGCTCGCGCCGCGACCTCTGCTGCTGCAGCGCGTTGTAGATCACGAGCTGGTTGTCTGCCAGTGTGCGCTGCTCGATGACGAGCGATTCCAGGCCGACCCAGTAGAGACTGGATGCCGAGGCGCCCTCGATGCGGATCGGTCCGGTCCATGACCCCGGGCGCAGCGTGTGGGCCGCATCGTTCAGCGGGTCAAGATCGAAAAACCTCGCATCGGAGAACGCGCCGCGGAAGTCGCGACGCTCACGCCCCCCCTCGGGGAGGACGGTGAGGTCATTCGCGGGATCGGCCGCGACCTCGGCGAATGGAGTGCCCGATGCCAGCAGTGTCCGGATCTTCTCGGCGGCTTGCTCGTCTCTGGCGCTCACGCTGATCAGTTGAAAGACGGCCCGGGATGGAGGGTCGTAGAGATCGGGTCGGCGCTCGAACTCCAGCTCGATATCGCGGGGGCTGATCACAACCCGGTTCTCGATGCTCGCCAGCTCTCGCCGGATCAAGAGCGTCTGCTCCTGCTCGCGCTTGTAGTCGGACACGCTCCTGCCGCCGAGGGTTTCTTCGGCCAGCGAGCGGCTGCCGCGATTCGCGCTGATCAGATCGCGCTGCAACGAGTCCACAAAGAATCGCAGACCTTGACGCTGCTCCTCGGTCAGCTTCGACCTCGCCTCGGCCTCCAGAAGCTCGTCCACGACAAAGCCCTGCAACGCCTGAGAGATCTGGCCCCGCGCGAACGCGAGCCACTCCGCGCGCCCGAGCGACCTCGCCTCCGCCGAGAGGCGAGGGCCAAGCGGCGGAGATGTCGGTGTGCCGCGATCGAAGAACGCCGAAGCGAATACCGGCCTGCCGTTCACGTCGCCGATTTTGGCATCGATGAACGCCGGTGCCGAGACGGGCTGTGCCGATGGGGCGAGCACCGGTTCATCCGGTGATGTCACAATGTCAAAGCCCTGCATCGCGGAGACCGGCCCCGTCACCGTGGCTCGAGAGAGCAGCGGATCGGGCCTTGCCGAGGCCGTGGGCAAGGGCACGCCGGGCCGCGCAAAGTCCTCGGGCTCAATGGTCTTCCGTGCGGAGACGCTGGCGTCTCTGGTCTGGCTCTTGCACCCGCTCTGCGTGGAGAGAAGCAGGCCGCAAGATGCCAAGACCGCCGCACTCGTCAGGACCTTGTTCATCAGTTGAACCTCGCGTGCTGGAGACCCGAACCCATCCGCCACAGACCTAGACTACACCGAACGACAGGAGAACCACATGGCGGACGAGCAGCCCAAGATTATCGTGGATAGTGACTGGAAGGCGCAAGCCCAGGCCGAGAAGGAGCGACTCGCCGCCAAAGAGGCCGCGGCGAAGCCCGCTGCCGCCTCTCCGGGTGGCTCCCCCGGCTCACCACCGGCCGCCGCCGAAGAGGCCGAGCCCACGCTCTTCGAGGAGCTTCTCCGCATGCTCGCGACACAGGCCCTGCTCTATATGGGGGCCTTTCCTGACCCTTCGACCGGCCAGGCCGTGCTCTCCCCTGAAATGGCGAAACTGCACATCGACATGCTGGGCGAACTCGAAGCCAAGACCAAGGGGAACCTGAGCGAACACGAATCAAAGACACTCACGTCATACCTGTACGAGTTGCGCATGCAGTACGTAGAGGTCAGCCGCGAGATCGCTCGGCTGATCAAAGAAGGGAAGATCCGCCCCGGGAGCGGCCAAGGCGGCGTGAGCGTCGCAGGCCCGGGTGGGATCCCGCAAAATCCATCCATGATGTGACGATTCGAGCAGGTTTCCGGCGTGACCGGACCCCATGCTGTCTGACGAGAATCCAACCCCGCTCTCGCTACGATTCACAGAACGTCCGATTGTTCACCAGTCCCGAACCGCCTCTCGGTTCAGGACCCGCGCATGGAGCCGGACACGTGGCCTCGACATCACTCTTTGAGCGTCATCACTTTCTGCTCAGGCGGCTGCACTCTCTGACCGGCGTCGCCCCGATCGGGGTCTTTCTGTGTGTGCACCTGCTTACCAACGCCTCCATCGTGTGGGGTTTGCTCAACAAGAGCAAGGCGGAACACGGCCACGCCGGCGTGGCAACGTTCCTGCATGAGGTGGACTTCATCCACTCCTTGCCCTTCCTCATCATCATCGAGGTCTTCGGGCTTTGGCTCCCGATCGCGTTCCACTCGATCCTCGGGATCTACTACGCGAGAACCGGTCGCTCCAACACCTCCAGCTACGCCTATCAGGGCAACTGGCGGTACACGCTCCAGCGAATCAGCGGGTACGTCGGCGTCCTCTTTGTCTTCTATCACGTCGCCACACTTCGCTGGGGATGGACGTTCCTCGTCCCGGGAGGAACAAAGTGGAGCGCCGAAGCCGCTGCTTCCACCATGGCCATGGTTCTGCAAGGTGGCGACTCCGGTTTGACCGCTGCCGGCATCGTCGTCTCTCTGGCGTACATGGTCGGCGTGTCGCTGCTGGTCTTCCATCTGGCGAATGGGCTCTGGACCGCGGCAATCACCTGGGGCATCACACTCTCCGCTCCGGCCCAGAGGCGTTGGGGACAGGTGTGCGCCGGGCTGGGCGTGGGACTCATGCTCCTGGCGTGGAGCGCGGTCATCGGCTTTGCCACGCTCAATGTCAAAGAAGCGCGTGCTACCGAGCAATCCATTCGGAGCGGGCACGCGGCGCCGCCCCAGATCGCGGAGAGCGCTCCGACCGCAAGCACCTCAATCGGCGGGGGGCACTGAAATATGTCACAGCATCGCGTCATCGTCGTCGGTGGTGGTCTTGCGGGTCTCGCGGCGAGCGTCCGAGTGGCCGAGGCCGGGCTGCCGGTTGATCTCTTCTCGCTCGTGCCCGTGAAGCGGTCCCACAGCGTCTGTGCCCAGGGCGGCATCAACGCCTGCAACGAGGTCGCCCGCCAGCAGGGATACTCCGAGTACGAGCACTTCGACGAGACCATCTACGGAGGCGACTTCCTCGCCGATCAGCACCCCGTGCTTGAGATGGCCAACTGGGCACCGAAGATCATCGATCTGCTCGACCGCATGGGCGTCCCCTTCAATCGCACGGCCGAGGGCATGCGCGATCTGCGCCTCTTCGGCGGCTCGCTCTTCAAGCGCACGCACTTCGCGGGCGCGACAACCGGCCAGCAGTTGATCTACGCCCTCGACGAGCAGACCCGGCGATACGAGTCCGAGGGGAAGGTCACCAAGTACGAGTACTGGGAGTTCCTCTGGCCGATCATCGAGGATGGCCGCTGCGTCGGCATCGTCGCGCAGGACATGCGGACGATGCAGGTCCGCGCGTTCCGTGCCGATGCCGTCATCATGGCCACAGGCGGGTGCGGACTGGTCTTCGGCAAGAGTACGAACTCGATCATCTGCAACGGAGCCGCCGCGGCACGCTGCTATCAGGCAGGCGTCTGGTACGGCAATCCCGAGATGATCCAGGTCCATCCGACCGCGATCCCCGGAGCGGACAAGCTCCGACTGATGTCCGAGTCCGCTCGAGGCGAGGGCGGTCGTGTCTGGGTGCCTCGGAAGCCCGGCGACACGCGGAGCCCCAAGGACATCCCCGAGACCGAGCGGTTCTACTTCCTCGAAGAGAAGTATCCCGCCTACGGCAACATCGTGCCGCGCGATATCGCCACGCGCGAGATCTTCGACATCTGCGTCAATCAGGGGATGGGCGTCTCCGGCGAGAATCAGGTCTATCTCGACCTGACGCACAAGGACCCCGACTACCTGACCAAGAAACTCGGCGGCATCCTGGAGATCTATGAGAAGTTCGTCGGCGTTGATCCACGCCACGAGCCCATGAAGATCTTTCCCGCAGTCCACTACAGCATGGGCGGCCTCTGGACACAGTTCACGAAGGGCTCGTACAACCCCGCGCAGCCGCGCCCGAAGCACAAGTCCGGCTCCCCCGCGCCGCTCGGTGCCGAGGTCGGCCTGGGTATGCAGCTCGGCGCAATCAACAACATGATGACCAACGTGAAGGGGCTCTACGCCTTCGGCGAGGTCAACTTCGCGTACCACGGTGCGAATCGTCTCGGTGCCAACGCGCTGCTGTCGTGTATCTTCGACGGGCTGTTCTGCGGCGTCTCCGTCGTGAACTATGTACGCGAGGATGCACCAGCGAAGAACCCCGCATCGGACATGCCGGCGTCGGCATTCGATCGCGTCGTCGAGCAGGAGAATCAGAAAGCCAAGCAGCTTCTCGCCACCGTCGGCCAGGGAAGCGCGGATGCCGCGACGAATCCCTACCTCATCGGCAAGGAACTCGGCGACGAGATGACCGCGGCCTGCACGGTTGTCCGCACGGAGCCGCGCCTGGAACAGTGCCTGAAGAAGCTCGCCGAACTCAAGGGCCGCTACGCTCGCGTGCGTCTGCCGGACGATGCGCCCTGGAGCAACCAGTCGTTCACATACGCGAGAGCAGTGGGGGACATGCTCGCGATCGCCGACGCGGTGGCCCTCGGCGCGAAGGGACGCAAAGAGTCGCGCGGAGCCCACTATCGCACGGACTTCCCCGAACGCGACGACCCCAACTTCATGAAGTCCAGCGTCGCCCGGTTCGACGCCGCGTCGAACTCCACCACCGTCACGTTCGAGCCGATCGACGCCTCACTGATCCTGCCCACGGCACGCACGTACGGCAAGAAGGACGTTGATTCCGGCACCAAGAAGCCCGCGATGGCGGGAGCCGCTTCCTGATCGCATGAGCTATGGCATCACCGCGCTCCAAACCCGAGCACCCGCGCTCCCGAGGCAAGCCGCTCGGCGAGGATCAACTGCTCCCGCTTGCTCGGCGCGTCAGCCGCGCAGCGGACTCGCCGATCGTGGGCGGCGTTGCGGTCATGCTCCACGGTGGCGGACGGAACACCAGCGACATCGACGTTTACTCCGATGATTTCTGGGAGACGCACCAGCGTCTCGAAGCCGCGGGCATCATGTGGGATGCCTCGTCACGAGAGCACCGCGTGGATGGCGTTGCGGTACGCATGGTCGGGCCGGAGTCTCTCGGCGGCCCGCCGAAGCGTGCGAGCACGATCAAAGGCGTCAGCGTGATCGGGCTCGCCGACCTTGTTCGGGGCAAACTGATCGTCGGGCTGAAGGACATCAAGCGATCAAAGGACATCGCGCACGTGATCGACCTCATCGAAGCCGTACCCCTCGACAAGTCGTTCGCAGCAAAGCTCCCGACCCCGCTCAGAGCGCCCTTCAAGACGCTCGTCGATCAGGTCCATGAGCCGCGTCGCACATCGATCCCACCCGCCGCGTTCCGAAAGAGATACGCATCATGACGACCACACTCCCGAAGCACGCCGCCGAAGCCGCCCGCATCGCCGCCGCGAATCGCGCACGAGCCGTTCCAGGCCGGAAGGTCTACGTAAAGGTGAACCGTTGCGACGGGCCCGGCAAGCCCTCACGCTGGGAGACATTCCAGGTTACGGTCGAGCGCGGCTCGAACGTGATCTCGATTCTTCAGCAGATCGCCGCCAATCCTGTCACTGCCGACGGCAAGAAGACCACCCCGGTCGTCTGGGACTCCGGCTGTCTCGAAGAAGTCTGCGGCGCGTGCACGATGGTCATCAACGGCAAGGCACGCCAATCATGCTCCTGCCTGATCGACGACTACGCGCCGGGCGAGGGCGACACGATCACGCTCGAACCGATGAGCAAGTTCCCCGTGGTCCGCGACCTCTGGGTCGATCGCTCCCGCCTCTTCCACAACCTCAAGCGCGTGAAGGCCTGGGTCCCTATCGACGGCACCTACTCACTCGGATCAGGACCGACCGAGTCGCCCGAGTGCCAGGAGCAGCGATATGTCATGTCCACCTGCATGTCGTGCGGCTGCTGCCTCGAGGCCTGCCCCCAGTTCAATCTCGAGCCCGATGAATCGGCTTGGGACACCTCGTTCATCGGGGCCCACGCCATCAATCAGGCACGCCTCTTCAACGAGCACGAGACAGGCAAGCGGCTCAAGTCTGATCGTCTCGACGCGCTCGCCGCGGCGGGCGGCGTCAGCGACTGCGGCAACGCCCAGAACTGCGTGAAGGTCTGCCCCAAGCTGATTCCCCTCACCGAATCCATCGCCGTGATCGGCAGGGCCGTCACGATCCACGCCTTCTCACGGTGGTTCTCCGGTCGTTGAAGCCGCGTGCACACTGACGTCCGCCATCCGGCCCGATAACTTCTGCCGACGGCACGGCTCGATGAATGGTCGAGCGGGCTTGCATGACCCGCTCAACGGAGCGGCCTCGCTCGCCGATCGATATCCGACGATGCCACAGCACCCAGATCAGTCGGGCGATCCCCGCGCCCGGTTCCCAGGTAGTTCTGCCGAGCCGTCCGCGGTGCCGCTGCTCATCGGCGCGTGCGCGCTCGTCGCCACGGCGTACCTGCTCGGCGCGACGTGGCTCACGCAGCCGACGCTCGGTGTGCCCCTTGGGCTCTGGCTCATCGTCGTCGCGGTCGGCATCTTCAGACTCGACGCCAGACGTGCCGCACGCCGTTTCACAGGTGTCTCAGAGTCATCAGAACCGCGCGCGTTCGTCTGGGTTGTGAGCGGAGCCGCCTGCCGCGCGTTCGAGGCAGCGACACGCCTCGCGCGGCCTCTGCAGGATCGCTTCGAGATACTCAGCGGCTCTGGAGAACGAGCCGCCAGCAGGTTGTCCGCGTGGCACGACCGGATCGCCTGGCCTGAGCGTCCCCTGCGGGTTGGTCTGGCCGTCGGCCCGGAGGTCAGCGACACGCTCCGAGCCGCGCCCGGCTCGTCCGCCGTGAGGTGGGTGCAACTCGCCGGAGGCGTGACACCGCTCAACGCCTGCAAGTCCATGGCGCTCGACGCCGTGCTGCACACCGAGCCCGGCGAGGGGCTGAGGGTCACAACCCTGGAGCGCTCCGGACGCGATGCCGCATGGCACGACTGGTCCTCGCCTCGCCCCCTGACCTACGCCTCGGTCTTCCCGTTCCTCGTCGATCCGACCCACGCGACGCTCGGCATCAGGTCTGTTGCTTCCGGCCCCGAGGCGGAGCTCGCGCGTGCGCTCATCGAAGCCGCTTCAGCCCTCTCTCGCGCCACGCATCGCATCGGTCTGGCCGATCGACTGATCGGGCGCAGGCCGACCGATGGCGCTCGCCTCAGCGACGGCGAGATCGCCCGAATCGATCGATCGATCGATGCTCCGGCTGGCTCGCGCCTTCGAACAAGCCGCGGAACGTGCCGATTCATCCCTCGCCCGCGTCTGCGCCCGCGTGCTGAGCGCGGATCTCTGCGCGGGTGCCGGCCGCTCATGGGCGACGACCGACCTGTGGGATCTCATCGCTCGGGTCGCGGGCGACGAGCCCGAAGTCGCCCTGCGTGAGGCCGCGTCGAGGTTCGTTCTTCTGGACGACGCCGGCGGACACGCCGCCCTCATCCGGGCCGATGCCTCCCTCCGTCTCAGGGACAACCCGGAGCAGATCGACCACACCGCCCTTCTCGAATGGGAGATCGAGCACGGCGAATCGAGCGATCAGGCCATCGGGCGTCTCGCTGCGGGCGTCTGCCTCGCGTGCGCGACACGAGATGCACACGGCATCGCGTGCATGCGCGACGACCTCATCGACGACATGCGCCACAACGCTTGGCTCGTCGATCGCGAGCAGGACCAGGCACTCATTCTCGATGTGTTCAGGAACATCGAACGCCTGCGCCGGAGCCAGGAACTCGGTCTCGCTGCCGCAGCTTGATTCCCGGCGCCTGCGCTCACCCGCGCAGATCGATCGAAGGGGCCGCGTCCTCACGCCGCCCATGTCCGGTCGCGTCGTAGGCGTGCGCGGTTCGTGGATCTCGTGAACCGCGTTCCCCGGGCTGCTCTCGCCGCTCCTGGTCGTGCTGGCTCTCCACGGCATCCACCGTCTCGACCTCTGTCACGTGCCGCTCGAACTCGTCTTTGCCGGTACGGCAAGCGCGGGGGCGTTGCTCCTTGGCCTTCTCCGCATCCCGCGCAGCCACCCGCTCCGCCTGGGCGGATCCGGCCACGGACTGGGCAATGCTGGAGCCGAGGATGCTCATAGAACCTGCGTCGGCATGTTCGGTGCCGGGGGCTTGAGAAAGTTCACGCACTTTGCTGTGGTTATCCCCGGCGGGTGCTGTGAAAGCCACGCGGCACCCGCCATACCGCTTATCCGGACGCGAGTTCCGCCCAGAGTCACACCCCGATCGTGCTCACGCCGCAGTCGACGTAGATGGTCTCGCCGGTCACGCCCGCTGAGAGGTCGCTGGCGAGGTAGACCGCAGTGTTGCCCACGTCCGCGCCATCGACCGCACGCCGGAGCGGCGAACGCTGTGCCGAACGCTCCTCCATGCTGTCGGTGCCGCCGACGGCAGAGGAGGCAAGGGTGCGGAGATAGCCGCCGGAGATGGAGTTGACGCGGATGTTGTCCGAGCCCATCTCAAGGGCCATGTAGCGGGCCGTGCACTCAAGGGCGGCCTTGGCGACGCCCATGACGTTGTAGCCGGGGACGACCTTCTCCGCGCCGTAGTAGGACATGCACATGATGCTCCCGCCGCCCGACTTGGCCATCAGGGGCTTGGCGCGCCGGCCCATGGCGAGCAGGGTGTACGCAGAGATATCGATGGCGGAGAGGTAGGCCTGTCGGGGCGTGTCGCAGAACTTGCCCACCTGCAGCCAGTCGCGGTCGGCGAAGGCGATGGAGTGGACAAGGAAGTGCATCTTGTCATAAGACTCGGCGTACTGGGCGAAGACGGCGTCGATGTCCTCATCCTTGCCGGCGTCGAGGGGGCGGAGCCAGGGGTTGGTGAGACCGAGGGCCTCAACGGCCTTCCGCGTGCGCCGCTCGTTCTTCTCGCCGGGAAGATGGGTAAAGACGCAGGTGCCGCCGTGCTCGATGATCGACTTGGCGATGTGCCACGCGTAGGAGCGGTCGTTGGCGATGCCGACGATGAGGCCGATCTTGCCTGTCATGATGCCCATAGGGGAGTATCTCCGGGTGCGCGGCGGGACGCCGCGCAAGTGCCTGCGAGTTTAGCCCGGGAGCGGAAGCCGACCGGGGCGGATCCTGAGATGCTTCGTGCGGCGGGTACGATGCGGTGATGGCAGAGACCCGGCCCGGTGGGCTCAAAGCTACGGAGGTCAACGCGTTGGGGGATCTCAACGCCTTGGCGCTGCACGAGCTCTCGGATGTCTTGTGCGATACGGGGCTGGTGGAGCGGTTGCTCGATCTGGCGCTCGACGAGGATCTCGGTGGCGCCGGGCGCACGGACATCACGAGCGTTGTGTCGATCCCGGCGGAGCATCGCTCCCGATTCCACGTGGTCGCGCGGAAGGCGGGCGTCGCGGCGGGCCTGATTCCACTCTACGAGTTGACGAATCGGTGGCCGGAGATCGCGTATGCGCCGACGGTGCGAGATGGGGACGCGGTCGCGGCGGGACAGACGGTGGCGCGGATCGCGGGGCCGACGCGGGAGATTCTCGGCATCGAGCGGGTGTACCTGAATCTCCTCGGGCGGCTCTCGGGGATCGCGACGCGCACGAGGCAGTTCGTCGAGGCGATGGGGACGGGGCATCGGGCCCATCTGTATGACACACGGAAGACCACGCCGGGCTTGCGCGTGCTGGAGAAGTACGCGGTACGCTGCGGCGGCGGGCGGTGCCACCGGTTCGGTCTGCACGATGCGGTGCTGCTCAAGGACAACCACATCGCGCACGTGCCGCTCGGGGAGCTGGGGGCGTTTGTTGCGGAGGCGTCGCGGAAGGCCCGCGCGATATGGGCGAGTGGGCCGACGCCGCTGCTTCGGCCGTTTGTTGAGGTTGAGGTGGACACGCTGGAGCAGTTTGCGGAGATCCTGAGCGTTGAGCCGGGCTTGGTGGACATTGTGCTGCTGGACAACATGGGGACGGAGAAACTGGAGCGGGCCGTTGCGATGCGCGACGGAGCGGGATCGCGGATTGAGCTTGAGGCGTCGGGCGGCGTGACGCTGGAGACGATCCGTGCGATCGCCTTGACGGGTGTGGAGCGGATCAGCGTCGGTTCCATCACGCACGGGGCAACGGTACTTGATTTCGGGCTGGATGCGTTGTGACCATGGGACGCGAGAGAGAGGCCGATATTCGCCACGATCGAGCCGCCGGAGCGGATGGCGATGCGCCCCTGCACACCTGGGCAACCCGCATCGAGGCGATGATCGCTTCTCGCAAGATTGCGCTGATCGATCGCGTGCAGGTGCTCGCCAGCACCGCTTCGACGCAGGACGCCGCACGCCAGTACGCGTCAGGTCCGACGCATCTCGGACCGGGTGTCTGCGTGCTCGCGGGCGTGCAAACCGCCGGACGAGGGCGGCTTGGCCGCACCTGGTCAGATGAGCACGGCCTCGGTCTGGCCATGACTCTCGCCATCGACCCGGCTTGGTTGCCCGGCAGCGCGAGCGAGACCCTCCCGCTCGCCGTCGGTCTGGCCGCGTGCCGCGCCTGCGAAACGCTCATCGGCCGCAAGCACGCGCTGGGACTCCGCTGGCCGAACGATGTCGTCGAGCGAGGCCGTGCCGCCAATGGTGGGGGCGGGAGGAAAGTCGCTGGTGTGCTCATTGAGCGAGAATCCCGGCCCGGCGGAAGCGAGGTCCTGCTGGTTGGCATCGGCATCAATGTCGCTCAGACACGCGCCGACTTCCCTCTCGCGTTGCGCGATCACGCCGCATCGCTGCGGATGCTCACGCCCGAAGGAGCCGAGCCCGTCTCACGACTCGATGCCGCGTGCACGCTGCTCCAAGAGGTGGAGCGATCGTTGTTGCTCTCGACCGCTGATCTCCGAAGCGCGTGGACCAAGCGTGATGTGCTCCTCGGAACCCGTCGCACGTTTGTCCACAACGGCCGCTCTGTGACCGGCACAGTCGAAGGGATCGACCCGATGAGCCGCATCCTTGTGCGCACAAATCTCGGGAATGTCGTCTCGCTCCCCGTGCTGACCACTTCGATGGTCCACGAGTGAGCGAAGCCCCGCGTAGTCCCCACACGCGCGGGTCGCTGCACACCTGATCAGGTGCCGGTATCCGCGCATCCCCTTACGGAGTCTCACCGGCTCTGGATCAACTCAAGGGTTGTGTCTGTCGATCCCATTCCTGCTGATTCCCTCGCGGAGCAGACGAATGGGCCTCGGTCGCACACACACTCGCGCGGGATCGGCAGTCGTCCTCTTCCTGTCCGGATTACCCGCGGCACTGGCACCTGCCGAGCCGCCGGGTGTCGCGCTCGCCGGCGCGGAGGAACGGTTCAACGAGGGCGAGGTCTCGCTCGCGCCGCCGGAACTCACGCAAAGGCCCGAAGCCGCGGCGCGACGCATCGATGATGCGACCGACACACCCTCCGGCGAAGAACCCGAGACGCCCCGCTCATGGTTCGGGCATCGCCCGTGGTGGGCGTGGGATAGAGCCACCGGCGACTGGGGCGGCGCACGCGCCGCTCTCGAAACACGCGGCATCTCCATCGAGGGGTTCCACCTCTTCGAATGGTCCGGCGTCTGGGATGGCGGGCTCAGCCGACGTGCATCATCGCGCATGCTGACCGACATCAATGTCACGCTCTCATTCGATCCGCTTCTCGGCTGGAAGGGCGCGACGGCTTTCATGGATGCATACTGGTACGGCGGGCGCGACCCATCGGAGGATGTCGGCGACTACCAGGGCGTCAGCAACATCGCTTCCGACCGTTCGCTTGATCAGATCGGCGAACTCTGGTTCCAGCAGATGCTCCTCGACGACACGCTCCGTCTGAAGTTCGGAAAGATCGAGGCCAACGCCGAGTTCGGCTTTCTTGTTTCCGCCTCCGACTTCGTCAACACATCTGTCGCGCTCAGCCCCACCGTCTTCGCGCTCCCGTCGTACCCGGATCCCGCCATGGGATTCATCATCGAAGTCGCCCCGAGCCAGCACATCGCCATCCGTGCGGCACTCTTCGATGGCGCATCCGCCGCCGATGGCGTGCGCACCGGCGCGAACGGTCCCGCGTCGTTCTTCAGCGACCGGCAATCGGACGATCTCTTCCTCATCTTCGAACTCGATCTTCGCGGCACACCCATCGCCGGTCTGCCCGGACGCGCCGCCGCCGGAATCTGGCGGCACACAGGCGACTTCGAGACCCTCGACGAAACCGGAACATCCGGTGCCCAAGGGGCCTACCTCATGCTTGAGCAGCGACTCTCAGGGGATGGAGCCGACGACGAGGGGCGCGGATGGCGAGCGTTCATACGGGCCGGATGGGCCGACGACGATGTGTCGGAAGTCCAGTGGCACGTCGCGGCCGGTGCCTCTCACGTCGGCTCTTTCGCGGGACGCGACGACGACGCCTTCGGCATCCAGGCCACGTGGGTCGATCTGGTCCAACGCGCCGGTTACGACGATGATGAGACCGCGATCGAGTGCTTCTACAAGGCCCAGCTCACACCATTCCTGAGCGTGAAACCAGGCCTGCAATTCATCGTCAATCCGGGGGGCGACAGCCAGATCAACGATGCCGTCGTGGGGCTCCTGCGCGTGCAGGTCGATTTCTGAACAGCCAGACACTTCGCAGCACGCACATTCGGCGGGGTTTATTTGTTAGGGCTATGATTGGTTTGCGACCATGGCCCTCACCACACTCTATCTCGACCTCAACAGCTACTTCGCTTCTGTCGAGCAGCAGGAGCGGCCCGACCTGCGGAGTCGCCCGATCGGCGTCGTCGCCGTCCTCACCGATACCACATCCCTCCTCGCGGCGAGTGTCGAGGCCAAACGGCTAGGCATCAAGACCGGCACCTCCGTCCGCGATGCCAGGCGCATCTGCCCATCCATGATCTTCGTCGAGTCGCGTCCGCGTCTCTATGTCGAGTACCACCACCGCATCATCGAGGCGATCGAGCGCTGCATCCCCATCCGCGGCGTCCATTCGATCGACGAGGTGTCGTGCCGCCTGCAGCCGAGCGAACGCAACGAGCCCGCCGCCCGCGAACTGGCGCTCTCCATCAAGCAATCCATCCGCGAGCGCATCGGCAATGTTGTCCGCTGCTCCATCGGCATCGCCCCCAATCGCTTTCTCGGCAAAGTTGCCTCGGACATGATGAAGCCCGATGGGCTCGTCATCATCGACACCCACGAGCTCCCCCAGCGTCTCTTCTCGCTGGAGCTGATCGACCTCCCCGGCATCGGACGCAGGATGCGAGAGCGTCTCGACCGCAAGGGCATCCGAACGATCGAAGAGCTCTGCACCCTCAGCGAACGCGAGATGGAAGCCGCGTGGGAGAGCATCATCGGACGCACCTGGTGGCACTGGGTCCGGGGCCACGACGTCCCCGAGCCCCCGACCCGTCGCCGAAGCATCGGCCATCAGCACGTTCTCCCTCCGAAGGACCGCACCGACGATCGCGCCCGCGCCATCCTCGTGCGCCTGCTCAACAAGGCCGGCTCGCGCCTCCGACACATCGGGTACGGTGCCGCGAAACTCAGTGTCTGGCTCCGCTACATGGATCCCGATCGCGCCTATCGCCCTTCCGCCGATCGCGAACGCGCTTCCGGCGATGGCTTCCGACCAACCCACCGCACGATGCCGACCCTTGATCAGAATGCTCGATCGGCCGGCCCCCTCGGCGCCTCACTCAGCGGGCCACGCCGGCGCAACGCCTGGGCAAACGACATCTCCCTGCCCCCCGGCTCCGCCGACACGCTCACGCTGCTCGAAGCATTCGCTCGCGTCTGGGAGACGCGCCCGCGCGACGGGCGCACGCCCCTGTGCGTCGGCGTCACCCTCCACGAACTCGCGCCCCAGGCCGACATCGCCGCCGCGCTCTTCCAGGGAGAGCAACGCCGCATGGCTCTCGCGAAGGCCGTCGATCGGCTCGACGCCAAGTACGGACGCCACACCGTCTACCCTGCTTCGATGCACGACGCCCGTACCAGCGGCAAGGGCGGCATCGCCTTCCAATCCGTGCCCGACCTCGCGATACCCGACACGCTCAACGAGCCGGACGATGCCGACGACGAGAGCGAATAGCCGCCCAGACGAAGAGATCCAAGACGCAACCAAGCCGCTCGCACACCACTATCCTCATCACCGAATGCAAGATGCTGCAACATATTCTTTGCCTCACTCGCACCGCGTTCTCTCCGTGGCCCCCTCGCGCGCCTTCACCCTCATCGAACTCCTCGTCGTCATCGCGATCATCGCGCTCCTCATCGGCATCCTTCTCCCCACCCTCGGCTCCGCGCGCAGGCAGGCACGGATCACCGTCTGCGGCGCCCGCCTGCAGCAGCTCTCCGTCGGGCTCACCCTCTATCAGAACGATTTCCCAGCTCACCTTCCGCAGGCCCTCGGGCCTCTCCCGGGAGGGGGCGAGTCTGTCATCGGCTCCCTCTTCGGCGGCAAGAAGGGCACGCTCCCCTTCTACGGCATCAACACCATCGGTGCCGAGCGACGCCCGCTCAATCGCTACGTCACATCGCAGGACATCCCCCCCGACGAGCCCCACGATCCTGCAGCAACCCCCTTCGAGCTTGAGCAGTTCCGCTCACCCATCGATCGAGGCCTCGACAACACCGGGCTCCCCATCCCGGGCCTCGAACGCGCCGAACGCATGTACGACTTCCTCGGCGCGTCGTACGTCCTGAACGATCACGCGCCCGATGCCAATCCCTACGGCGATGAGTTCCCCACACTCGTCCCCTCGGGCGGCGGGCGCATGCCCTACATCGAGCAACCCACGAAGACCTGGGTCATCGGAACGCACACCATCTACAACTACGACGACGGTGGCAATCGCAAACAAGACTGGTTCGGATCGAACGAGATCCGCGCCAACCTCGTCTTCATCGATGGCCACGTCCGACTCGGCATCCGCGTCGCCCCCGGTCAGACACACACCACCGACGACTACACCTTTCTCCCCTCAACCAGATGGCTCGATCGCTTCTGAGGTGCGAGCCGCCACACGCGTCACAACCGATGCCCTCGCTCCCGCTCAGTTCCTTCGCGGCTGGCCGCCCCGGCGCGACGGGCTCGTCACATCGAGCGTCAGCCACTGCTCCGCACGCTCCGGAAGCGTCGGCATCACGATCCAACCCCAGAACCCCGGCGTCCCGTAGTACCGAACCGTCGTCGGCGGCTGCAGCTGGAACGCGAACGGCACCAGCATCTGCAGGTCCTCGTTGTTCCCGAAATAGTCCCACGGCTTCTTGAGGTCCGGCATCCGTGAGCTCTTCTTCCGCTGCGCCACCACATCGACAGGAACCCACGTCAGGATGTCCCGTTGCTCGTCGTACAACGCAAACTCGGCCCAGCACCGGATCTCATCCGTCGAGCCGCGCTTCACCTTCAGAAACGTCCGCTCTTCCTTGTCCTGCGCCACGTCGTACCCGACAACCATCCGCGTCGGAATCCCCGCCTCACGCAGGCACGCGACAAGCAGGGTCGTCGCGTCAAACTGCGACCCGCGCCGATCCAGAGCCGTCTGCGGCGCGCCCTTCCCGTCCACACCCTGGATCTTCCCCGTTCGCGAGTACCCATACCCGGAACCCGAGACCTGCACGAGCTCTGCGACCTGACCCGTGATCCACTTCGCCGTCACGACGGGGGGCTGGCTCTGCGGCTTCCCGTTCGTCCACTTCGCCACC
Organism: Phycisphaeraceae bacterium; assembly: GCA_019454185.1. NCBI lineage: Bacteria > Pseudomonadati > Planctomycetota > Phycisphaerae > Phycisphaerales > Phycisphaeraceae > Phycisphaeraceae bacterium. Next base: position 2,331,008 of record CP075368.1, on the reverse strand, counting down.
AGGTCTTTCACCGGAGACATGTCCAGCACCTCGCCGGAAGGTGAGCGATCAATGTACGCCTCCGGCTTCGTCGCGTTCAGCGCCTCCGCGGGCCACGTCGTCGGCCAGCCGAGCTTCATCGCTTCCTGCTCATTGAACTGAACCTTGTATCCCGTTCCCGAGACCTTCACGTTCAGGTTCATGTGCTTGCCCTGATAGCCGCCCTGCTCGAGCGTCCACTTCGCAAGCTTCGTCCCCGAGGGATACCCCTCCAGAACCTCGAACGTCTCCACACGCACACGGTCGTTGAACGTCACTGAGCCCAGAAACCCGTCACGCTCGAGCGGGGTCCATCCCGACGTTGGCGGCAGAATCGGGAACACGATCACCGCGGAATCAAACTTCCACATCTCCTGCGTCGGGAACTGCCCCTGAGGCGAGTACAACACCTCCTGCGAACTCGCCACATCCACGCGAATATCCAGCACCCACTCCTTCGGGTCGTAACGCCTCAGATACGGGTTCGTATCCGGCCCGGATGGCTGTCCACCCCCGCGAGCCGCCCCGCTTTGCCCGCTCGCCGGGCCCGCGCTCCACACGCCCACGCTCAATCCCATGATCAAGCCGGCCGTCGCAGCAATGCCGACTCCGTTCCGCCAGCCGCCGTTCACGCGATTCCGCATGTGAATCCCTTTCCCGTTCTGCCCCACATCGCTTCCGAGACACACTGCCCCGTCACAATCCTACGCCCCCGCCAAACCGCGCCATCGCTCTTCACTCTTCGCTGTACGGTGTACGTTGTCCGCTTTCCCCTCGTCCCCTCCCTCTGTTTGCCATCTGGCCCTTTGCCATGTGGCGATTTCTTCCGCCCCTCTGCCCCTTTCCCTCCTCTTCTACCATTCCTCCCCCACAGGAGTTCCCCCTATGCCCGCCCCCATCACCACCCCATCCGCACCCGCCCCCGTCTTCCGCACCGAGAAGGACACCATGGGCGCGATGGAAGTCCCCGCCGACGTCCTCTACGGCGCATCCACCCAGCGCGCCGTCCTCAACTTCCCCATGTCCGGACGCCCCGTTCCGGAGCAGATCATCAAGGCCTACGCCATCCTCAAGGCCGCCTGCGCCACCGTCAACCACTCCCTGAGCCGCCTCGACAGCGATCGCACCAAGTCCATCATCGAGGCCTGCCACGAGATCAAAGACGGCCTCCCCGCCCTCGGAGGCATCGCCAAGCACTTCCCCGTCGACATCTTCCAGACCGGCTCCGGCACCTCCACCAACATGAACGTCAACGAGGTGATCGCCAACATCATCTGCCTCCGAAAGCACAAGCCCATCGGCTCCTCAAAGGACGCCTCCTACCTCTCCTCCGGCGGCGTGCACCCCAACGACCACGTCAACATGGGCCAGTCCTCCAACGACACCTTCCCCACCGCGATGCACCTCGCCGCCGCCATCGAGATCGAGCACACGCTCCTCCCCGCCATCAAGACCATCGCCTCCGCGCTCGAATCCAAAGCCGCCAAGTGGGACACCCTCGTCAAGATCGGACGCACCCACCTTCAAGACGCGACGCCCATCCGCCTCGGCCAGGAGTTCAGCGGCTACACCTCCCAGATGCGCCACGCCGAGGAACGCCTCCACCGCGCCCTCCACACCCTCTCCGAACTCGCCATCGGAGGAACCGCCGTCGGCACCGGCATCAACACCCACGAACAGTTCGGCTCACTCGTCGCCGCGGAACTCACCAAGCAGACCGGCGTCCACTTCCGCGAAGCCGCCAACCACTTCGAGGCCCAGCACGCCAAGGACGCCATCGTCGAGACCAGCGGCCACCTCCGCACCATCGCCGTCAGCATCAGCAAGATCGCCGGCGACATCCGCCTCCTCGGCATGGGCCCGCGCTGCGGCATCGGCGAACTCAAACTCCCCGCCGTCCAGCCCGGCTCCTCCATCATGCCCGGCAAGGTCAACCCCGTCATCTGCGAGGCCGCCATCATGGCCTGCTGCCAGGTCATCGGCAACGACCACGCCGTCACCATGGGCGGCTTGGGCGGCGTCGGCTCCATGCTCGACCTCAACGTCGCCATGCCCATGATGGCCGCGAACGTGCTTGACTCCATCCACCTCCTCGCACGCACCTGCCACGTCATGACGGAGAACCTGCTCAACGGCCCCGGCGAGGGACTCATCCCCGACACCGACCGCTGCAAGGAACTCATCGAGGGCTCGCTCGCGATGTGTACTTCGCTGGTGCCCGTGATCGGCTACGACAAGTCGGCCGCGCTCGCGAAGAACGCGTACGCCCAGGGCAAGACCGTCCGCCAGCTCGCCCTCGAAACCGTCGTGGGCCAACCCGCCAACACCGGCCCCGATGGCAAGTCCTTCGGCTCCGGCCCCGGCGGCACACTCACCGCCGCCGACCTCGACAAGTACCTTGACCCGTGGTCGATGACGCTGCCCGGTGGCGAGGGAAGCGCGGGGGGGTGAATCGCTCCGCCACCACCAATGGGCACAAACGTTGAACAGCATTTCGTACCTCAGCAGCTCATTCGGCGTTTCGCGAATGAGCATGGTCGCTTATATTGCTTGCGCAAAGACACGCTCGAGATTACGAATCGTGATCACGGCAACTTGCCGCATGACATATTAAAGCGAAAGCATTATTATAAAGGCCTATCAAGAGATGCGGATGACATTTGGCTTAAGCCTATAGAGACAGCATTTGGTAAGGCGTATCGGACATATGCAGATATGGACGCAACCTCGCTCAACAAGGAAATCTCCCGCGACAGCACTCTGCTACGAGATTGGGCCTTGTCTCTGTACTGCCGCACCGAGCAAGTACCGGCTATTACTATCGCATCTCTAGATACAATGGAAGACATAGATCGAGATATTTATGCCATCGATCGCACCGGCTTCATAAACGAAGTCAGATACAGACTATACCAACGATACAGACATATTTGCAGCGGGAGACGATGGCGATGGCAGTGCGTTGATATTTCACGCAAGCACGATAATTGCTTCGTACTGACCGACCATCCGGTGTGTGCCACGGGACACGAAACCGAATGGGGCTTCCTGCTGTTTGTTCCCATCACAAAACGACGGCTTATTGTTGGCGGCGATGACGAAGGTCTAATAGCACTGTCGTGTGATTTTAGTGTTAGTGTCATGAATTCATTCTCAGCAGCTTGTGCGAATAGACTAATATACTCTTCGACGACAGCAGAACTTGAAGATATAGCAAGCACGCTTATGGGCAAGAAGACGCCAAAGGGATACTCGTTAATCGATGCTTCACGGCAGCCATTCTTTGGCGCTAATCGCATAACAGAGTACACACAACATGCAGTTCGCACCCGTGATATATTTAGTGAGATGGCTTCTCGCTATTGGCAGTAGGAATAGAGGTGTCGCCCCCGTACCGACCTTCGCGTGAGATTCGCGCACCGACGTGCCACCGCATCGCCCCCACCACCCAAGAATCCCGCATGTCCCCAAAGCCAAAGAAGCCCAAGCCGCACGAGTCCGTTGACATCATGGAGGTCTTCCGCGACAGGCGTGCGATCGAGGCCGCCGTCGCCCGTGCCACGCGCGCCGCCTCCGAATCCCACACCCCGCGCCCCTGTCCCACCTGCGGCACACCGCAAACGCCCAATCCACCTGCCGTCCGCGCCGCGCTTCGCGCCTCTTCAGCCCGCAGGGCTGGAAGTTGATAGCCGGGGCGTGGAGCGACATCGCGAAGCGATGAGCGACACCCCCGGTAAACCCGCCGCGCAGCGGCTTCCTCAGTTGGAGCGGCCCGGACGCCCCCGACTCTGCCTTGCTCTCCGCCGCCCGACGGTTCACCCGCCGGGCGCCCTCCCGCTTCTACCCCTCGCGATCGCCTCGACGCGATCGCGAACGCTCAGCGGGGCGGACGCCCCCGACTCCGTTTGCCATTTCTCCCTTTGCCCTTTGGCCATTTCTCCCCCTCACCTCCCCCCTCCAAACTACTGCACGCCTCCGAGTCCCACACCCCGCGCCCCTGCCCCTTCCGCGGCACACTCCACCCGCGCGACCTCACTTCCAGAGAACATCCACCGCTGCCGAGTACAGCGGGATCCCCGCAAGAATGTTGAACGGGAACGTCACCCCGAGAGACATCGAAACGTAGAGGCCCGGATCCGCCCCCGGCACCGCCAGGCGCAGCGCGGCCGGCGCCGCGATGTACGAGGCCGATGCCGCCAGAACCGCGAGCAGCACCGCATCACCCGATGAGACTCCCAGCATCCTCGCGGACCCGATCGCCAGTGCCGCAAAGAACACCGGCGCCACGATCGCAAAGACCGGCACCGCCAAAGGCGTGCGCCGGATCGCCGGCAGTCGCCTCGCCGCCAGCACGCCAAGGTCGAGCAGGAAGAACGCCAGCACCCCGGGAAACACGTCGGTGCACAGCGGCTTGAACACGCCGTAGCCGCGCTCGCCCGTGACGATGCCGATCACCAGACTTCCCAGCAGAACCACCACCGGCCCGTTGAGCAACGCCTCATGCAGCACCGTCTTCCATCCGCCCGGCCCGCGACCCGCGCCCGCCGCCTCTCTGGCCCGCCGGTCGAAACGCAGCAGCACGAGCGCCACGACGATCCCCGGCGCCTCCATCAGCGCCATCGCCGCGACCATGTGCCCGCCGTACGCCGTGCCGCGCTGATCAAGCACCGAGCAGGCCGTCAGAAATGTCACCACGCTCACCGATCCGTAGCACGCCGCAAGCGCCGCGGCATTCAATGAGCTCACGAGTCGCCGACACACCACGTACGACAGCACCGGCGTAAGGAGCGACAGTGCCAGGGCGAGGCCGATGGCGCGCCCGCCCTCGACGGTCAGCCCCGATGCCGCCAGTTCCACCCCGCCCTTGAACCCGATCGCCCACAGCAGATAGATCGAGAGCATCTTCGTGACCGCGCGGGGAATCGAGATCCTCGAGCCCGCGAGCGTTGCGATTGCCCCGAGAAAGAAGAACAGCACGGGCGGGCTGATCGTGAGCCACGAGGGAGCAGCGGACGGAGTGGGATCAGCGAAACCGAGGAGCAGGTCCATGCGCCGACAGCATACCGAGTCGACTGCCAAGTCGTGTTCGCGCGCACCAATCGCAAAAAGGCCGGCGGCATCAGGCACGATGCGCCCCGCTCCACGACGAATGTCTCCGATCGGCGCAAGGGCGAATCCGTCACCCGCCGATTTCGCTCTCTCGGCTCCGAAGGAGCCGGGGTGTGTAGCCGCGGGTGGAGGGAGCGAGACGCGCGAGCGTCGAGTGACCGAAACCCGTGGAAGGCGTGCCCCAATCCTCCCGCGCCTCGGCGGGGCGCAGGATGTCTCAGGGCGAGACCAATCAACGCGAGGCCAAATCAGCGCGAGTCCGCAAAGGCGTCTGTCGCCCCTCCGGGGCTCGGGAGGAAGGAAGAAGAGGGGTTGTGTGTGTCCGACTTCCACGGGTTCCGCTTGCCCGAAGCGGGTGGCGCTCCACCCGTGGCTACACACGCGCGGCCCGCCGGGCCACCCAGAAACAGGAGAGAAGCAGGAGAGCAGAGTCGGGGGCGTCCGCCCCGCTCCGCCAAGGAAGCCGCTGCGTGGCCTGGCTTCCACGGGTTCCGCTTGTTGCCTCCCACACGGCGACCGCAGCGTACCCGCGGCTCCACGCGTGCGGCCCGCTGGGCTGCGCTGTGGAGGAGGGATGCGGCCTTTGACGGACGGAGAATTCAATGACGAGACTTGTGCCACCTTCTGGATCTGGTATGCTTCCACGAGAGATTCGAGGCACTGGTTTGGCAACGAATGGGAGGAGTTCAGATGCGTCTGCTTGCAATAACTGTTCTTTCAGGGTGCTGCTGCGCGTTGAGCGCTCAGGCATCCATCAACCTCGTGGTAAACGGCAGCTTTGAGCTTGGCGACTACAACAACACCGATGCTGACCCGCGCCCGAATTACATGATCGTCTCGACCGGCATGACGAACATCACCGGCTGGAGTGTCGTGGGTGACAAGGGCGTTCATTGGCAGTTGCTGCCGCCGGGAACAACGACGGACGGGATCTACGCGGTCGATCTGATCGGCGAGAATCCGCCCGGCCTATTCCCAACACTGTCGCAATCAATCCCCACGGTCCCGGGACTCACGTACGAGTTGTCGTTCGACGCATTCGCTGGCGACTTGCCGAACGTTGCGCATGTGTCCATCGGAACACTGGTAAATCAACACTTCACAGGCGGCTGGCCGGGCACGTTAGAGCCAGCGTCGTTTGACCGGCTCACATACATATTCGTTGCAACCGGCCCGGTATCTACGCTCGAATTTCAAGTGCTCGATTCTGATGGGTACGGACCCGTGATCGACAACGTCTCGATCGTGCTCGTTCCCACTCCTGCTTCTCCCGCTCTCGTGGCCTTGGGACTCGGCATCGGAATGCGTCGCAGGCGCGGGTTGGCTGAGAATTGAACCGAGGCGCGGGCGTCCGCCCAGCACCACGACGAACGCGTCCTTCGGGCGGCGGGGATGTCGCTGCGCGGCGGGTTTACCGGGGGTCGCGGTCGCACCTTCGGTGCTCCTTTGACCCCGGCTGTCAACTGTCAGCCCTGTCGGGCTGAAGAGTACCGAGGATGCCGCGAAGCCGACGTGCGAGGTGGCATGAGGGAGGCCGCGAGATATCTTGATCTCTTCTGCCTACATGCCGAGTGAGGTTATCGGCGGGACGCCAGTTCACCAACTCGCGTCCAAACATAATCAAGAAAGGCGGGGTGAGCCGCGAGCGGCCTCAGTACTTGATGCCGTGCACAGAAATCCACTAGGCACGCCACGAATTCTTCGTGAGGCGCCATACGCCACTTAGCCCAGGCAGCACCTACAACCCCTGCCATGCTCTTCTGAACTACCGGAAATGAAAGTGTATCGTCGATATCCGCCACCATTGCCCGCAGGATCTGTTCCGATGGCCGTCCACTCAGGACTGGACGCCTAAGTGACGACAAATCATACTGCACAATATACATGGATCGATCGTGCCGAACATTGACGCATTCGTAGCTGCAAGCATTAACTTGAACATACTCAACGATTGACGAATTCGTTTCAGGTATGGTCAGTTTATCCATGCGCGAGCTGGCTGTACGAATAATTCGTCCCGTGGCGCCGCAGAGTGCCACAAATGCATCAGTCGGCAGCAGTCGTCCCATGGCGTACGCCTGAACGTCGTATGACACAAGACATCGTGATGTTTGATCCAATAGCGCTGCAAACGAGAGCGACCCCATCTTTTCAGCTAGCCAATCACTCGGCATAAGCAGCTCTGATGCGAATCGATTGGCTTCGGCCTCTTGTCGTCGATACGGGTCGTTATACTCCGATACATACTCAAGGGACTGTCGATGTGTATGAATTCGTTCGCCAATGTGCCAGGGTATTAGGAGATGTCCAAGCTCATGGGCCAGAGTGAATCTACGACGCTCTGCATTCGACATTCGTTGAAGAATAATCAATGGCCTGCGACGATGTTCAGGAAAGTATAGAAGTCCGTCGCATTGTATCGGAATATCGTCAATGATAACGTCTGCATATTCCGCCGCCAAACGCTCCAGTTCTATCGGAACGATACTTGACGCGCGAAGTCGCACTAGTCTGGCTAGCCGCTCTTCCGACCTCAGTTCAATATCGATCGGCTTATAATCTATTCGTCCTCTTGAGCCATTCTTCAAGTGTATGTACCTCAGCAGGCTGCAGCCCCCGCGCGGCGAGCTTGTTCAACACCGAGCGAGCATCTGTCTTGTAGTCATCGAATGCTATGCGTTTCATCCGTGCAAATAGAATTGATCGCAGTACTTCAGAGTTCTCAATCCAAGCAGTGTACTCGTCGAAGCTCATTCCTAGATACTCCGCGAGCGTGCTTGACGAGTCCGATGCGTGCCATTCGTTAACGTAATGATCAATGTCCGTAAGTAAGGCATCGCCACTGAGACATTTCTCAATAAAAGAGTTATGATCAGACATCGATGACCCTGCCTTTCACGGCGTGCTTGATAGACTTGCCAGAGGAGTCGAGAACACCGAGGTGGCGGCCATTCGCATTGTACATTTCGACATGGCCGTGACGCCGATCCCATTCGTAGAGCCGTCCATCGGGGCCGCGCCAGCGTTGGCGACCATGAACCTTGTCGAATCCCATAATGAAGCAGTCTCGCGGCATCGCGATGTATTGCTGAGCGACATCACGAGGAGTCGTCACGATTAATCCTCACTCGTATCCAGCACCGCCATGAACGCCTCCTGCGGGATGTTCACGGAGCCCACGTTCTTCATCCGCTTCTTGCCTTCCTTCTGCTTCTCGAGCAGCTTGCGCTTACGAGAGACGTCGCCGCCGTAGCACTTGGCGGTGACGTCCTTGCGGAAGGCCTTGATGGTCTCGCGGGCGATGATCTTGCCGCCGATCGCGGCCTGGAGCGGGATCTCGAACTGGTGGCGGGGGATCTGGCCCCGGAGCTTTGAGAGGATCTGGCGGCCGCGCTGCTCGGACTTGTCCTTGTGCGTGATCAGCGCGAGGGCCTGCACCGGGTCGCCGTTGATGAGGATGTCGACCTTGACGAGGCGATCGGGCTCATAGCCGATGATCTCGTAGTCCATGGTGCCGTAGCCGCTGGTGATGCCCTTCAGCTTGTCGTAGAAGTCGTAGATGATCTCAGCGAGCGGGATGTGGAACGACAGCATCTCGCGCGTGTCGGAGACGAAGGTCTGCGACTTGTAGATGCCCCGCCGTTCCATGCAGAGCTTCATGATGTCGCCGATCTTGTCCTTCGGCAGAATCAAATCCACGCGGCAGATCGGCTCCTTGATCTCCTCGATCACGCCCGCATCCGGCAGGTCCGCCGGGTTGTGGATCTCCTGCTCGACCAGCTCGCCGCCCTTGCCCTTCGTGGTGACGAGGTACGACACGGTCGGCGCGGTCTGGACGACCTGCACGCCGCCCTCGCGCTCGAGGCGCTCCTGCACGATGTCCATGTGCAGCAGCCCAAGGAAGCCGCAGCGGAATCCGAAGCCGAGGGCCTCGGAGTGGACGGCCTGGAAGGTGAAGGCCGAGTCGTTGAGGGAGAGTTTCTCGATGGCTTCGCGGAGTTCCTCGAAGGAGTTGCCGCGTTGTTCTTCGTCGGTGGCGGGGTAGAAGTCGCAGAAGACCATCTGGCGCGGCGGCTGGTACCCCTCCAGCGGCTCCGTCGCCGGGTGCAGATCGAGCGTCACGGTGTCGCCGACGCGGACATCGGCGAGCGTGCGGATCGCGGCGACCATGTACCCGGTCTCGCCCGCGCTGAGCGACGGCACACGGTTGGGCTTGGGCGTGTACTTGCCGAGGTCGGTGATCTGGAACGTGCGGCCGAGGCCCATCATGCGGATCTTGTCGCCGACCTTGATGGAGCCGTCGAACATCCGGATATAGACGATGACGCCCCGGTAGTCGTCGTAGACGGCATCGAAGATGAGGCCGCGGGCCTGCTGCATCGTGCTCGGGCGCGGCGCGGGGAGTTTGTCGCAGATCGTGGCGAGGAGTTCGGGCAAACCCTGTCCGGTCTTCGCGGAGACGTAGATGCACTCTTCGGCGGGGAAGCCGAGGACTTGCTCGAGTTCCTGCGCGACCTTGTCCGGTTGCGCCGAGGGGAGGTCGATCTTGTTGATGACGGGGATGATCGTGAGGTTCTCGTTGATCGCAAGGTAGGCGTTGACGACGGTCTGGGCCTGCACGCCCTGCGTCGAGTCAACGACGAGCAGCGCGCCCTCGCACGCCTTGAGGGCGCGAGAGACCTCATAGGTGAAGTCGACGTGGCCGGGCGTATCGATGAAGTTGAGCATGTAGAGCTCGCCGTGCGAGTCAGCTTTGTCGGCGGCGTTCTTGGCCTTGTGGGTGCCGGCCTCATCGACGGGGGCCTCGTAGTCGGTCTCCAGCTCGTCGCTGGTCGCGCCGGGCTTGTGGCGATGCATGACGGTGACGGCGGAGGCCTTGATGGTGATGCCGCGTTCGCGTTCGAGATCCATGGAGTCCAGGAGCTGCTCTCTGGCCTCACGCGCGGAGACGGCGTTTGTCGCCTGGAGGAGGCGGTCGGCGAGCGTGGACTTGCCGTGGTCGATGTGGGCGATGATGGAGAAGTTGCGGATGTTCATGGGTGGCTGAGGAGGGGGTGGTCGGCGATCGGGCGTAAGTATCTGTGGGGTCGCGGCTTGGCTCACGGGATGTGCGCACGGAGAGCGTGCTCCAGCCGCGGGGGTGGGATGGTATGCGGGGGAGCAAGGGAACACGGCTTTGGCGAGTGTTGCTGCCAGAGCCAGAATCGGTCGGCTGAGCCGGACTAGCCGGGAGACTTCTCGGCGATCACATCAAAGACGGGCGGCAGGAGCATGAAGGCGTTGGGGTCGTTCGAGGCCTCGGTCCAGCAGGCGAAGAAGTCGTCCGCGTCGCCCTGGGTGATCTCGTTCATCTGGACGAGGCGCGGGACGAATGACTTCCAGAACGTCGTCGGCCAGTTCCAGATGGTGGAGCCCGGGCGGGCGAGGCGGTTGTGAGAATCGAGGTGGGTGACGGTGAGGCCCGCGCGGGACATGATGCCGGGGAGGTTGCCGACGAGGTCGGGGTTGCCGCCTCGGGCGCGCCAGGAGCGGGCGACGGCGTCGATGATCTTGGAGAACTCGGGACGCTTGGGGGCGAGGGTCATGTGCTCATAGTCGAAGTAGTCCTGCACGACGAAGCGGCCGCCGGGCTTGAGCAGGCGGGCCACGGCTCGGACGACGGCCTCGGGATCTTTCACGAAGCAGAGGACCCAGCGCGCGTAGGCGAGGTCGAAGGAGGCGATGGGGCTGGGCTGGCTTGCTGCCGCGGCGGCGCGGCAGAGGACCTCGTCGATGTGTTGGACATCGCCGACATGCGCGGTGATGGTGGGGACGTGGCGGGCCTGTGCCGCGGCGTTGAGGTGGGCGATGAAGGGCGCGGACTCATCGACGCCGACGACACGCCCGCCCGGCCCGGCGATGTGGGCGAGGTCGAAGGCCGCGTAACCGGGGCCGCAGCCGACATCGAGGATCGACTGGCCGGGCGCGATGCGGGCTTTGGCCCATGCCTCGTGGGCCGCGGCGGACCAGAGCCGGTGCTGGAAACCGAGGCGCCAGAGTTCCGCAGCGTCGGTGCCGAGGATGTATTCGGGTGTGGTCGTGGTAGACATGGAGGAGGAGGGTAGCGGCAAGGAAAGGGCCAAATTGCCAAAGGGCCAAAGAGCCAAAGAAGAGCGGAGGAATAAGGGCTTGTCCGGGGTGATCGGGGCGTCAACGCTTGGACGTGGCGACAACTGGCACGGATGACACGGACGGGGATGGGTTGGCGGCACGGACGCCGATGCGTCTGGTGGCGCGGGCGCTGGGGTCGTTTCATCCACGGACGATGCCGCGGATGGCGCGGGCGAACTACAGGCGAGAGATCGCGGCGACGTCGATGCTTCCGTTCGTGCTCGCGCCGGTTGAGGGCGGGATCGCGGGGGTGCTGGTGCGGACGGGGTTCGAGGGGCTGGTGACCGAGGGGAAGATCTCGGAGGGGATGCTCAACTACATCGTGGCGGTGGTGACTGCGTCGGCGGCGTTCGCGAACATCACAAGTTTCGTGTGGGTGCGGGCGAGCCACGGGCGGGACAAGATCCAGTTTCTCGTCGGCGCGCTGGTGACGATGGCTGTGCTCGTCATCATGATCGGGCTGATGCCGCGGAGCGTGATGGGGTTGTATCTGACGGCGGGGGCGACGGTGCTGGCGCGGGTCTGCTGGGCGGGGTTCCTGACGATGCGCTCGACGGTGTGGGGGAGGAACTATCCGAGGGCCGAGCGCGGGCGATTGACGGGGAAGCTCTCGACGGTGCAGGTCTCGATCGTTGCGCTGCTGGGGCTGGGGCTGGGCGCGATGATGGAGTGGAGCCCGGATGCGCGGCATGTGATGCTGCCGCTCGGCGCGGTGATCGGGTGCGGCGGGATCTATATGTGGTCGCGGGTTCGTGTGCGCGGGCGCGAGGCGTTCAAGCGCGTGGAGCGGATGGACACGGGGAAGGACCGCCCGAGTTTCAACCCGATGAGCATCGTGGAGGTGCTGCGCACGGACCGGAAGTTCGCGTGGTTCATGCTCTGTATGTTCCTCCTGGGGATCGGGAACCTGATGGTGGATGCGCCGCTGGTGATCGCGGTGCGCGAGGAGTTCGGGGGCGGGTACGCTGCGGGGATTCTGGTGATGGCGACCTTGCCCCAGGCGATGATGCCGCTGGCGATCCCGTTTTGGGCGAGATTGCTTGACAAGGGGCATGTGGTGAAGTTCCGCGCGATCCACGCGTGGTTCTTTGTGGCGGCGACGTTGTGTCTGGTGGTCGCGTTCCGGTTTCATTTGTGGCCGCTGGTGATCGTGGGCGTGCTGATCGAGGGGATCGCCTTCGGCGGTGGCGTGCTTGCTTGGAACCTCGGGCATTTGGACTTCGCGCCGGCCCACAAGGTCTCGCAGTACATGGGCGTGCACGTGACGCTGACGGGCGTGCGCGGGATCATCGGGCCGTTCGCCGCGGTGTGGCTGTACGAGACCTTCAAGGGATGGCTCGGTGTAGGCGGCGGTTCGTGGGTATTCGTCGTGTGCCTGGTGTTTGCGATCGCGGGGTCGATCGGATTCGTGCGGCTGGCACGTCTGATGGGTGGGGACACGGTGGTGCGCGAGGGTCCGATCGAGGCGACGCCCCCGAGCAAGGCGAGGGAGTAGGGCCTCGGGGCGATCTGCTGCGAGGATGGAGTGCGTTCGATTACTTCGCGGTGAGCGAGGTTGTGGGCGCGAGGTGGATTGCGCTGACGTAGCGGCCGCCGCCGATGACGTTCTCGTGGTCTCGCCCGATGGTGATGCCCGTGACTTCGAGTTCGAGTGTGACTGCCCTGCCGAGCCGGAGATCGGCAACGGCTTGGGAATCGGCGGGGAGTCGGATCGATGTGTCGACGGTGCGTGCCTTTTTCAGCGTGGACTCGCGGAGCGTTGCGGAACGCTCGCGGGCGCTTGCGAGAGATGCGCGGGCGGAGTCGATGGAGCGTTGGCCCTCGGCGATGATGTTACCGAGCGTCTGCTGGTAGTTTGCATCGGTTTTGGGCTTGAACCGCTTCTGGCAGCCGGGGTGGACCCACATGACGGTGGGCTCGCCGGACTTGTTGCTCTTGATGGTGCGGGTCCACTTTGATTTGAAGTCGCGGACACGTTTGTTAGCGGCGGCTTCGGTGCTGCCGAGTTGACGGGATTTCTCGCGGATCTCGCGTTCGCTCGCTGAGTTGTTGAAGGAGACGTTGCGATTGACAAAGGTCGCCGACAGTGCGTTGAGGGAGCCATCGGGATTCTCGGCGAAGGTGACGCCGCTGAGTTTGAGTCTGATCGGGCTCTGCATCGCGGCGAGGACATCGCTCTCGTGGATGGGTGCGTCGCCGGCGCGTCGGATCGTGCCGTTTGCACGGGTGATGATGGTCTGGAGTGTTTCGACTCGCGGCGCGGCCTTCGGCAGCGGGGACTGGTCGATCGTCTCATCGGGCGCGATGGCAGCGGCCTCGATCTCGACGGGCGGATCGGCGAGCGATGGATTGATCGGGATGAGGATTGCCGCGGCGATCAGGAGATTGAGGCGTGCGGTGTTGAACGATGACTTCATGACCAGCCCTCCCGGGGTTGTTCGTCGAAGCGATCCCGGCAGGATAGGCAGGTTGGCGTGCTCGTTCTACCCGGAATCGGTGGATAGTCTGGCGAGTCTGGGCAGTATTGTGACGCGGCGGAGTGGGGTGGAGGAGGATGCCGCGCGGATGAGGTCTGCGGGACGGATGGATCGGGAAGAGAACGCAGAGGACGCGGAGGGATCAGAGGAACGCGGAGGGGAGGGAGAAGGGTCAGAGGGACGGAGGGGCAAAGGGGCAGGGGGAGAGGAGGAGGTCTCTACGCGGGAGTCCGCATCTTCCTTGAGGGACGATGCGGTGGGGAGGTCATGGAGAGCGCCCGCCGGGTGAACCGGCTGGCTTGGGAGTTGGGAACCGGGCGTAGAGGCGGTCCGCTCACGTGTGTTCGTGGTTCGGGAAGGTGAGCGCGATTCATCGAGCACTGGTTCCGGTTCGCTGTGCTGACCGGGAACCAGTGGCACCCGAACGAAGTGGACGCGCGCGAGGGCGAGGTGAGCGGCGTCGATGGGGACGATGCGTGAGAGTCGGTAGAGGTGGTACGCGGCCTTGCGGGCGCGCTCGGAGGCGCGGATGTAGTCGAGGTCGCTCAGGTGGGTTGTGGGATCGGGCTTGGAGCGCGCGAGGGCGTGGAAGTCGTCGAGGATGCGGACAAGCACGCGCACGGCGGAGGAGAGGTTGAGGGATGAGGCGAGGCGCGTGTGCGTGCTTGCGCCGGTCTCCATCTCGCGGACGCGGGCCTGGATCTCCGGGCGCGCGAGCCAGATCGTGAGCGCGGCGAGGGAGATGTTGAACTGACGCGCGACGGAGTTCAAGGAGGCGTCGGGATCGGCGAGGGCGATGAGGAGTGACTCAGTGACGGAGTGACTGAGTGACGGAGTGGAGGAAGAGGACGCGGAGAGGGAATGGGAAATGGGCGATGGAGAAGAGCAGGCATCACCGCTCTGGAGAACGGCGCCACCGGGAGGGCTGCCCGCAGGGCCGGCGTGATCGGAGCGAGATATCGCGGTGTGAGCGACCATGCGTCGAAGATACGCGGTGCGCGAGCGGATGCAAGGTGGCGCGTGCGCGAAATCGGGCTCTCACTGACAGACGTTTGTCAGTGAGAGGTGCAGATTTTTGGGAATGTGGGAGGGGTGAGGGGTGGAGCGATCAAGGCGGAGGCGTTCCGCCGCGGAGCGGCGAGTTGTGGTAGCCAGGGGTCAGTGAGGGGCGAAGCCCCGAGCGCAACCCCTGGAGAGCGGAGACGACTCACAGTTGTTCGCTCTTCATTGATCGCCCCGGCAGGGGCACGCGGTGAGCGCCTTGGGATCGGGTATGCTGTGGCGCGGGAGGATCTCATGCCGAGCACATGGTCACAGGTTCTGCTGCACATTGTTTTTTCGACCAAGAGCCGCACGCCGTGGATCGGGGCGGAGGGCGCGGATGATCTGTATGGCTTTATCGGCGGGATTGTGCGTGATGAGGGCGGCACGCTGCTCGCGATCGGCGGCATGCCGGATCACATCCACATGTTGGTGCGGTGGGGGACGGAGGAGTCGATCTCTGTTCTGGTTCGCCATGTGAAGACGCGGTCGTCGCGTTGGATGCATGAGTCGCGCGGCGTGAAGCCGTTTGCGTGGCAGGTGGGGTACGGCGTGTTCTCGGTGAGCCAGTCGCAGGCGGGCGTGGTGAAGGCGTACATCAAGAGTCAGGCGGAGCACCATGCGAAGTGGTCATTCCGGGAGGAGCTGGTTGCGCTGCTGAAGGCGCATGGCGTGGAGTTTGAAGAGCAGTATGTTGACTGCGGTTTGAGGGTTCAGCGTGCCCCTGCCGGGGCGAGGAGAAGAAGGAAGAGGGGTGTGTGATGGGTCGCTTTCCAGAGGTTGCGCGGTGCCTTCGGGACTGCGCGGCACCCCTGGCTACCGCAGCACGCTGCTCCGCAGCGGGAGAGCGCCAACTCTACGAAGTCGTGGCAGCGACCGCAGCACAGCCGCTGGCAACCGCGGCACGCTGCTCCGCAGCGGAAGAGCGTCAACTCCGTGGAGTCCCGGCTGGGAACTGCCGCACACTGCTCCGCAGCGGAAGAGCGACAACTCCGTGGAGTTCCGGCTGGGAACTGCCGCACACTGCTCCGCAGCGGAAGAGCGACAACTCCGTGGAGTTCCGGCTGGGAACTGCCGCACACTGCTCCGCAGCGGAAGAGCGACAACTCCGTGGAGTTCCGGCTGGGAACTGCCGCACACTGGCAACCGCGGCACGGCCCGCTGGCAACCGCCGCACACTGCTCCGCAGCGGGAGAGCGACAACTCCGTGGAGTTCCGGCTGGGAACTGCCGCACACTGGCAACCGCGGCACAGCCCGCTGGCAACCGCCGCACGCTGCTTCGCAGCGAAGAGCGACAACTCCATGAAGTCGCGGCAGCGACCGCGGCGCAGCCCGCGGGGCCGTCAAGCGAGGAAGACAGGACGAAGGAAGTGATGGAAAGAGTCGAGCAGGTAGGGTGCCGAACAGCAAACGCCGGCCGCCTGCTCACCCGTTGCTTGCTTTGTGCGGGCCTCGGCACTGCTCAGACGAGTGACTTGCTGAGGATGACACTGCGGTAGTTGGTGTAGGGCCACTGCCAGTGCTGGATGAAGCGGTAGGCGCGGTGGGCGTAGAAGCCGGCGAGTTTGGTGTCGGGCTCGGCGTAGGAGAGCGCGATCTCGGTCTTTGCGAGTTCGACGGCGCGCTGCTCGACGGCGCGGAGGAGCATGCCGCCTATGCCTCGGCCCTGATGGAGGGGATCGACGCCGAAGAGGGAGAAGTGGGCGACTTCGGGGCGGAGGAACCACTCGGGGAAGGCGGCGGATTCTCTCTCCTGGAAGAGGATGGTGCCGACGAGGGGGCCGCCTTCTCCGAGCGTGGCGACGTAGTTCTCGCCGGTGGCGGAGCGGGCGCGGGTGACATCGACGGTCTGGCGTCCTGCCAGCGGCTTGAGCCCCATGGCGACCTGCTCGGCGTAGGCGCGGTGCAGGAGCGAGGTCAGCTCTTCCATGGAATCGGAGGAGCGAACCCGGCGGACGACGATGGGGAGGGCGGGGGCTTCAAGCATCTTTATTCATCACAAGCATAGCTATGCGAGCGTGCGCGGGCCAGTCTATGGCTGGGCCGGGCGGAACGGGGATTGTTGGCGCGCAGTGGGGCCGGGACGAGGGGGCGCGGGTTCCTCGGGGAGAGGCGACGGCAGAGCAGAGAGGCATTCACCACAGAGAACACGGAGGGCACGGAGAAGAGAGTTGGGGCAGATGGGCAGAGGGGGGAAAGAAAGAGGGACGCGCGTCAAGGAGGAGCACGGCGAAGTGCGCGGAGGAAGTGGTCGGAGTGCTTTGTCCCGAGAGGAAGGAGTGGTCCCAGTGTCATTCCGCGTCGGTGCCGATGGATTTCCGCAGGAAATCGACCATGCGTTGCGAGAAGATGAGGCGGTTGGAGAGTTTGGCGAAGCCGTGTCCTTCGTCGGGGAAGTAGATCTGCTCGGGTTCGTAGCCGCGTTGCATGAGTCCGACGGCGAGCTGCATGGCTTCGCCGACGGGGACGCGCGGGTCGTTGAGTCCGTGGGCGATGAGCATGGGGACTCTGATCTTGTCGATGTGGTTGATCGGTGAGACGGACTCGAGGAACTCTGAATCGGAGAGCGGGCCGTACTCGACCTCGCGGAGTTTCTGGCGGTAGCCGCTGGTCTGCTCGAGGAAGGTCTTCATGTTGACGATGCCGACGACGTTGATGCCTGCGCCGAAGAGGGGTTCTTTCTGCTGTCCTCTTTCGACGCGCATGCCGTCTTCGACGAGTGTGGCGACGGACATGAAGCCGCCGTAGGAGCCGCCGTAGGTGGCGATGCGTCCGGGCCTGGCGAGGTTGTTGTCAACGAGCCACTGTGCGGCGTCGACGCCGTCGCTGACGGACATCCATCGGCCTTTGTAATCGTCCATCATGTGGAAGGCGCGTCCGTAGCCGGTGCTGCCTCGGACGTTTGGCTGGATGATGCCGAAGCCCTGAGCGAGGAGGTACTGGTTCTGGGCGCTGAAGACCGGGCGGAACTGGCTTTCTGGGCCGCCGTGGTAGTTGGCGATGAAGGGGATTCGTGTGCCTTCGACGTAGCCGGGCGGGAGGAAGAGGAAGGCGGGGATGTCGAGCCCGTCGACGGCCTTGTAGCGGATGAGTTTCGGGAGGGTGAATCGAGCGAGGTCGATGCCCTGGGTGTCGGCGAGGGTGACCTGGCGGATTTTGTCGGCGGCGCGGCCGATGGGCGGGACGTTCCAGGTGTAAGCGAGCCCGGGGGTGCGGGCGTTGGAGACGGACCAGGTGATGCGGTCGGCCTTGAGTTCGTTGAGGGAGATGACGCCCTCTTCGATGGGTGGGAGCGTGACCTTGTCGTAGCCGGGGAGGCGGTAGAGCTGGAGCGCGCCGTATCCGTCGCGGTTGGTGACGACGGCCAGGAGCGTGCGTTCGGTGTTCATGGAGGCGGAGTCGATCTCGTAGTCGTTGATCTCGGAGATCGGCTTTGAGGTTGCGCCGGTGGCGAGATCTTTCTGGTAGAGCTTGCGCATGCCGTCTTCGATGTCGGCGACGATGAGGACGCTCTTTTCGCCGGGGAGGTAGCCGACGAGGCCCTGCGAGACGGTGGAGCCGTCGGGGCTTGTGAGGCCGAGGTCTTTGAGTGATCCGTCGGAGAGCGTGAGTTCGTAGATGGAGGTGTCGGAGATGGAGCGATACTCGGAGACGAGGGCGCGGGACTTGTCGGCGGTGATGTCGGAAGAGCTCCATGAACCGGGGCGGTTGAGGATGCGGGTGCTCTTGCCTGTGGCGAAGTCGAAGAGGTAGAGGTAGAAGTCGCGGGGGCTTTCGGCGTTGCCGCTGTAGAGGAAGCCGGATGAATCGGCGAGCCACTTGTTCGCGGCGAACTGGACTTTGGGATCGCTGACGATGGGCTTGATGGCGTTGGGATCGCCGGGCGCGGCCTTGGGATCGAGGAGTGAGATCTGGGTGTTCTCGTTGCCGCCCACGGCGTGGAGGAGGAGGATCCTGGATCCGTCGGGGGAGATGGAGTATCCGGAGAGTCCGTCGGCGTAGTTGGTGAGCTTGGTCATTTTGGAGTCGGGACCGGCGGCGTTGCCCTGGACGCGGTAGAGCTGCCAGATGCCATCGGGCCAGTCGCGGACGTAGAGGGTGCCGTCGGGCGCGATCTGGGGTGAGCCGGGGGCGCGGATCTTGAGGAAGCGTTCGAGGGAGATGGAGGCGAGGGGCTCGGTGGTGGAGATCGAGGCGGCGG
Organism: Phycisphaeraceae bacterium; assembly: GCA_019454185.1. Taxonomy (NCBI): domain Bacteria; kingdom Pseudomonadati; phylum Planctomycetota; class Phycisphaerae; order Phycisphaerales; family Phycisphaeraceae; species Phycisphaeraceae bacterium. The sequence continues at coordinate 2,312,011 of CP075368.1, read as the reverse complement.
CGGCCGTGCCGGCGAGCGGCACTGGTGCGCCGGCGTGCTGCGCGAGGGCGAGTGGGGTTGAGAGAGAGAGGGCGAGGAGGACAGCCGCGTGATGGACGGGCGTTGTGCTCGGCATGTGAGGATCTCCTTTGGGGCTTACAGGATACCGGGCTGGGGGCGTTTGGTTCTGGCGGTTTTTGGGGATGAGCCAGTCATCGGCGGGGGTCATCGCCGATCGTGGACACGTTGCCACTGTGCGGGCGTGACGCGGATGACGGAACCGTGGCGGGTGAGGGGTGGGAAGGACATGAGGTTCTGGACATCTTCCCACTTGAAGAGATCGGCGGAGCGGATCGCGCCGTAGCGTCCTTCGCGGTATTCGTCGTAGTAGATGACGAGGTTGCCGTCGATGATCTGTGCGCTTGGGGCTTCGACCCAGTGGATGGTGAGGGAGGCGGAGGGAGTGCCGAAGGGGCCGACTGGTGTGAGCCCTCGGACGGCGCGGATCTGTTTTTTCTCAGGCCATTGGCGCTCGTCTTTGTAGAGCAGGAGCCAGCGTCCGGGGTCGCTGGGTGTGGCGGGTCCGGCGGCGGGGGCGTCGAAGATGCTCTCGGAGTCGGCGGGGCGGGTGAGGCCTTTGGGGATCCAATCTGGCGGGAGTTCGATCCACGCGGGGTCGATGGAGGGGTAGCCGGGATCGAAGAGCGATTGGTAGGGCGAGAGGGTGCGGAAGTCGCGCGTAGTGGAGTAGTACATCCGGTGGTTCCACTCGGCCTGCTTCTCGGTCGCGGGATTGAGGCCCTCGATCGCGCACGACCAGGCGAGGACCCAGTGGGTTGAGGCGGAATCCCAGATGATTTCGGGCGCCCAGCAGTAATCGATGCTGACGGTGTCGGGCATGACCTTGAGTGAGCGGATGTCGGTCCATGTGATGAGATCGGTGGAGCGTGCGTAGCCGATGCTGCGTCGGTCGCCGGTTTCCCAGGTCCAGACACAGTGGAAGACGCCGTCGGGGCCTTGTGCGATGCATGGGTCGCGCATGCCGCTTGAGACGCCGACGCGCGGCACGAAGAGCGGTCGGTCGAGGTTCGCGGGTTGCCAGGTGTATCCATCGCGCGAGGTGGCGAGATAGAGGCCGAACTCGCCCGCTTTGTTGAACTTCGGGTCTCTGAAGTATGCGAGGATGTACCAGTCGGTCTCGCCGGGCGCGGTGGTGCGGGCGGCACGCATGGACTCGGGGAGGCGGCGTTGGATCTTCTGGACCTGGGAATGGCGTTCGTCGGCGTCAAGGGCGGAGCAGCCGACGAGCAAGGAGGGCGCGAGGAGGAGCGAGAGGGCGATGGGTGTGGCGTTGCGCATGGTTGTCCTCCGTCGGTGTGTGGCGTGAGGTGCCCCAGCGAGGCCCTGATGATTGCCGAACCATATGCGAAGTACGGGGCGGCGCGGCCTGGGAGCCGTGTTCCTTCGGGGAGAAGAAACTCTTACACTTGTGACAACTGGAGGGTTCGGCGTTGCACTCTGACGATGAACGGACGAATCCGGGCGGCGCGGGTCCTGATGAGAGGGGTGGAGGCGGCGCGCCTGAGCCGAGCATGATCGGTTCGAGGCATATGGGTGAGACGCCCTCGGGGATCTCACAGCCACGCAGGCCCGCGCCGGAGACGATCGGGCCGTATCGGGTGCGGGGCGTGTTGGGCGAGGGCGGGTTCGGCGTTGTCTATCTTGCGGATCAGGAGAAGCCGGTGCGCCGGCAGGTGGCGATCAAGCTGCTGCGTGCGGGGCGTGAGAACGACCAGGTCATCGCGAGGTTCCAGCGCGAGCGGCAATCGCTGGTGCGGATGGAGCATCCTGGGATTGCGCGTGTGTTCGAGACGGCTGAGCTGCCGGACGGGCGCCCGTACATCGTGATGGAGTTGGTGAGGGGGCTGCCGATCACGACGTTCTGCGATGAGGGGAAGCTGACGCTGCGTGAGCGGCTGGAGCTGGTGGGGCAGGTGTGCCGCGCGGTGCAGCACGCGCACACGAAGGGGATGATCCACCGGGATCTGAAGCCGTCGAACGTGCTTGTGACGGTGTCGGACGGGAAGGCGGTGGTGAAGATCATCGACTTCGGGATTGCCAAGCCGGTGGAGCATCATGAGGGCGAGCAGACGGTGTACACGCAGTTGCACCAGATCGTGGGGACGCCGGGTTACATGTCTCCGGAGCAGGTGCGTGGGCTGCTGGACATTGACACGCGGACGGATGTGTACTCGATCGGCGTGATGCTGTACGAGCTTTTGGCGGGGGCGATGCCGCTCGATCCGGCGTTGTTCAAGTACAAGACGGCTGCGGAGACGGAGCGGATCATCTCGGAATCGGAGCCGGCGCGGCCGTCGATGCGTGTGTCGCGTTCCGGGGTGTTCCGTGATCGTCTGGCGATGGTTCGCGGGACGGACGGGATGGGTCTGGCGCGGGAGTTGAAGGGCGAGTTGGACTGGGTGGTGATGAAGTGCCTGGAGAAGGAGCCGTCGCGTCGTTACCAGTCGCCGGCGGAGCTGGAGCAGGACATTCAGCGGTATCTGTCGGGTGAGGCGGTGGAGGCGGTGCCTCCGACGCTTGGGTACAGGGCCAGAAAGTATGTGAGGCGTCACCGTGCGCTGGTTGTGTCGGCGACGGCGATTGTGCTGGCGTTGGTGGGCGGGCTTGCGAGCGCGGGGTACGGGCTGTATCAGGCGACTTTGGCGAACAATGAGTTGACGAGGACGAACACGAGGTTGAGCGAGGCGATCGAAGAGACGAGGCGCCAGGAGAAGAAGGCGACGCGTGAGGCGGCGCGTTCGGGGGCGTTCTCGAAGTTGTTTGTTGAAGACGTGCTGGGATCAGCGAATGTTCGCAAGTCAGAGGGAAAGGATCTCACTGTCGCGGAGGTGCTGGATGGGCTCGTTCAACAATTGGACCAGATAGAGGATGGTTCGGTTCGGGCGGCCGTCGAGCAGCAGATCGGAGAGATTTATCGCGCGCTCGGGCGTAGCGGCGCGGCGTACGACCATTTCACGAGCGCGATATCGCTGATGCGTGATGATCCGGAAACGCCTCGGACGCGACTGGCCGAAGTATTAGTGAATCTGACCATTGTGTGCCGCTTTCGTCCTGAGGATTCCTTCGGGCTCTCTTACGCGAGCGAGGCATACCAGATCCTGACCCAGGAACTGGGCGCGGATCATCATCGCACGCTGTATGCCGCGCAGCTTCTGTCCGGCGTGCTTGCGCAGAACAAGAGGTCGCCGGAGAGCGTCGCTCTGATCGAGGACGCGGAACGCCGGGCTCAAGAAGCCATGGCCCTGAAACAAGAGACATTGGAACATCTTGTGGTCATGACGACGTATGCAACGCAGGTTCTTGCGCCGCAGGGCCGCAGGCAAGAGCGATATGACCTGATGACTCGGGTGATAGAGTCTGCGGATCGACTTGACATTCCGGAGCTTGATAAGGCGAGGTATCTTGGTTGGTACGGGGAAGCCGCGAGCCAGGTCGGCCGACACGACGAGGCGTTTGCGGCGATTGAAAGAGCGATCGAGATTGAGACACGGATCCGAGGGTCGGATACGGTGGACATCGCGGTGCTGTTCACGGCACTCTCCACGTCGTATCGGAGCATCGGCCGTTTCGTAGAGGCCGAGGATGCGGCGAGGCGAGCTCTTGAGATCTATGAAGATCGAACGGGGCCGAACAGCGAGACGAGTGCGGCGACGCTTTCGATCTTGGCCGCGGCGGTTCGACAGCAGGGTCGGCACGCGGAAGCTCTCGGGTTGCTTGAGCGCGTCATCGCGATTTACGAGGCGCTTCTTGGATCGGAATCGTGGCGCACGTTGAACGTTCATTCGATGCATGCGGAGATTCTTGTTGACCTCAAGCGGTTTGAGGAAGCGGAGATCGAGTTGCTTGAGGCCGAACGGGGCTTGCGTGAGAGCAAGCTCGCGGTGCGGCCCCTTGAGCTGACGCATGGGCGTCTTATCAAGCTCTACGAGGCAACAGGGAACACGGTCGAGCGCGATCGGTGGATCGCGGAGCGTGACAGGCGCCGTTCAGCGTCTGAGAGTCCAAAGGACTAGAATGAGGTTGTTGAGAGCGGCCTTCGGCTGCGGCGTTCGCGTGTCTGGTCCGCTCACATTCGCGGGAGGTCCTTATGAAAGCTGAAAGCACTGTCAAGGCCGTGGAAGTGTCCCAGCCGATTCCTTATACCAATGCCATCGCGCTCAAGCGAACGTTGCGCCGTCTGGTGAAGACGCTGCTGGATATGAACCCAGCGCCGCCGACCGGGACGATGAAGGCGTCGGCCCGCGACTGGCTTGGCGCTTCCAGCGGCAGCATGCCATCGGCTGTCAACACGTGGATGCGCCGGACGTTCACCGAGGACGCGATGGGTTCGCAGGTGGTGACACTGACGCCGACGAACGCGATTGCGTACGCGAACGCGCTGGATGCGATGGTTGACACCTTTGCGCAGGGGTCTCAGCCGAGCGACCCGGTCATGGCCGCGGCGTGGACGTGGGTCGTAGCGGATGCGAGCGATCCCGCGGATCCGGTGCCCTCCGAGGTGCTCGAGTTTGTGGATAGTTCTCTCCCCACAACCGTCTGATTTCGGGCAGAGGAGACGAGCGATTTCACGCCGCGCGACGATCGCTCTCGCGGCGGTGCTGTCCACTGGTTGAGGACTTGGCGCGTTCGGCATCGACCTTGCCGTTCTCGTTCCAGCGTGGTGCGCGGACGTTGGAGGGCGTGAGGGGTGATTCTCGCCAGTCTTCGGCGTTGCGGAGGTTGAGTTCGCTGGGCATGGTCTTGCGGTAGCCGAGGAGGCGGACGACTTCGAGCACGTCGCACCAGGTGGGGAACATGCGGTCGTTGGAGCGCTTGAAGGCCTCGATGGCCATGACGAAGAGGAACTGCTCGCTGGTGAGTTCTCCTTCTTCGGCTGAGCGGGTGAAGTCGGAGAGGCGGCGGCCCGGGCCTCGGCGGCGTTCGAGGCCTGTGGGGGGTGTGTTGGTCTGTGTTGGCGGTGAGTCTTGATCGCCGGGTTCTTCGGCGGCGTTGAGCCGACGGGCTCTTTCGAGAGCGGCGGCGATCTCGCGCCGGTCGAGCCCTGAGCGGCGATCGACCACGGAACCGTAGCCGGGCGTTCCGGGTTGCTGTCCGGTGTGCGGCTCTGGTGGCGTGGACGGATCGGAGTTCTCGGACTTTGCTTGGCGCGTGCGGCTCGGCATGGCGGGTCTTCCTTCTGCCCGCCGGCTCGCGAGAACGAGTCAGACGGACGACTCAGAGGTCGTCGTCATCGTCAAAGTCGGACTCCTCCTCGAACTCCTCCTCGTCTTCTTCGAGGAAATCGTCGTCGTCCTCGAACTCATCAACGTCACCACCCTCATCTTCGTCGTCGGCGAAGGGGTCTTCCTCGTCCTCGTCCTCCTCATCGGCGGCGAGAACGGTCCATGGGGCTGCGGGCGCGGTGAGATCGTTCTTCCAGATCTCGTCGGCGGAGTAGCCGGTGGCGCGGTCGTCAGAGAAAGCAGTCGCGGGCGGCATGAGCAGTGTGTCCAGAGGCATCGCGAGCGTCCTTGTTCGGTTTCCTTCGATGGGGACCAGAGTTCCTTGCCAGCGCGGGCGATTGCGCTGCACTCTCCGAGCGTTCGATTCGGGCAGAGCCCGTAACCCGGACGCTCCCCGTTGCGACGATTCTTATGCCCGAAGGACGCGGCTTGCCAGCCGGTCTCCGGAACGGCGGTACAGTACCCTGATCGCGCAACCTGTCAAACCGGGGGCCGGAGGTTCCGGCGCTTCTCTGTCCGGCGTATCGGGTGTGCCTTGCCGAGAGGTCAGTCTGCGACCAGTGTCCACCGCCGATCCACAACACGCGCAGCCGCCTCGGAACACCCCGAAGGTGGACTTTCTTGGTGGTGTTCTAGCCATTTTGCTGCCCGGGTTTGGTCACTGGATCCGGGGCGAGCGGCGACGGGGGAGGTTGATCTGCGGGGGTGTTCTCGGGCTGTTCGCGATGGGGGTGTTCGTGGGTGGGATCGACGTGGTCGATCGGCGGGAGAGTCCTGTGTGGTTCTTCGCCCAGGCGGGGACGGGGCCGGTCGCGTTTGGCGTGGATTGGATCCACCAGAACGGATTCAAGGGGGTGGATCGAACGACCGGAGTTCGTCGGAGCGCGCTGCCGGATGAACGAGTAGGACCCGGGGGGTGGATTGAGCCGGGGAATGGAGACGGGCGGCCACCGAAGGTGAGAAGTGTCGCGAAGGTGAATGAACTCGGGATGTTGTTCTGTGCCGTGGCGGGGATGCTGAATCTGATCGCGGTGCTGGATGCCCTCTTTCCTTCGGATCGGGGTGTACGCCCGAGTGGGAGTGGTCGCCGCGAGGGTGTGGGAGCAGAGCACGGTGCCGAGCGGGGAGGGGGCGCGTGATGCTGATCGAGCGGGCGATCGCGCTCGCGTATATTCCCTTCGTTGACCCGATCGATGCGCATCGGTGGTGGTTTCTGCTGCTGATTCCGATGGCGTTCGGCGTTTCGGTCGTGTACAAGGCCGTACGCATGCGATCGCTCGATCGGTACTGGCGGCACGTGCTGGGCATGAGCGCGTCGATCGTGCTGGGGATCATCCTGATGGGTGCGGCGATCTATGTGCTGATCGAGTGGGTGGTGCCGCGGATCGCCCCGATGCCGGGGTGATTCGGACGGGTTGGACGTGGAGGGACTAGCATCCGCCGTGATCCTGCTCATCGACAACTACGACAGTTTCACATGGAACCTGGTGCAGCGCCTCGGGGAGCTTGATCCCACGCTGGAGCCGGATCGCGACCTGGTGGTGGTGCGGAACGATCGGATCACGCCGGATGAGGCGGCGGCGTTGGATGGCGGGCGTGGTCCGAGCCATGTGATTATTTCTCCGGGTCCGTGTACGCCGCGTGAGGCGGGCGTTTCGAGCGAGGTGATGAGGCGGTTTGCGGGGCGTGTGCCGGTGTTGGGTGTGTGCCTCGGGCATCAGTGCATGGGTGACATGCACGGGATGACGGTGGCGAGGCACCGGATTCAGATGCACGGGAAGACGAGCCCGATCTGGCACGATGGGAAGGGTGTGTACGAGGGGTTGCCGAATCCGTTTACGGCGACGCGGTATCACTCGCTGGTGATTGTGCCGGAGACGATGCCTCGGGAGCCCTGGCTTGATGAGAACGGCGAGCCGGGCGAAGATGGATGGAAGGTTTCGGCGTGGACGTATGACGGTGAGGAGAGGGCGGAGAATCGGGTGATCATGGGTATTCGGCGGGTGTGGAAGGATGCGGGGAGGCAGAACTGGGAGGGTGTGCAGTACCACCCGGAGAGCTTTCTGACGGATGCGGGGCCGCAGTTGCTGGCGAACTTCCTCAAGATGGGCGATCGCCCGCGGAGGCCGAAATCGCCTACGCTGGTCGCATGATTCACCCTTCTCCGACGACTCCTGTTGCGATCGATACAGCCCGCGGCACGCTGGAGCAGGTCGTTGCTCCGACGGCGACCAAGCCGGGGTACATCGTGGTCTCGTTTCCGAACACGTCGTACCAGACGCACCTGATTCCGACCGGGCCGGTGACGGCGCAGGTCGGGAAGCGGATCGTGGGGGTGGTGCGTGGGAGCACGAGGCGGGTGGATTCGGTCCAGACTGGCGGGCGGTATGTGGAGCCGGTGTTCGGACGGCCGCGCAGGGTGCAGGGGACGGTGGTGGCGACTGACGCGCGAGCGAACACGATCACGGTGAACGCGGGGTTCCCGCTGGTGTGCGAGATCGGTGATCATCGGCAGCGGGCCGAGGACTTTGCGGTGGGTGAGATGGTGACGTTTGATATGCCTGAGCACGCGAGGTTTGAGGAGCGATGAAGTAGGGGCAGAGGCGGCAAAGGGAAGGGGGCATTGGGCATTCGGCATTGGGCATTCGTGAGCGGCGCGAGGCACTGAGGCCGGAGGATGCTCGTGGGGACGGGTGGTGCGGCGAGTAGGGTGGGGTATGCGCGGCTGCTGATGGCGCTGTTCAGCATCGGGTTTCTGGCGGTGTGCCTGGTGTTTGTCGCGCTGTACGCGCGGGGGTGGCGGCTCCGTGAGCGGCTGGGGCTGGATGAGATCGAGCGGATGGTGGTGTGGGACGAGGTTGTGAACTGGGCGGCGCTGGGCGGGATCCCGGTGGTGTCGCTGGGGTTGCTCGCGACGAATGTGCCGGGACTGATTGCCGCGGGGGGATGGTGCTATGGGCTCATCGGACTGGTGAAGCTTGTGACGGGGTACCGGCACGGGCGGAGGTTGAAGAGGGCGATCGGGCGGGTGGACGAGAAGAGCATCAGTTCCGTCGCGAGACGCGACGGGAACTGATGGCACCCTCGAGATGGCAGCCTCGACATGGCATGAGCGCGAAGTCACGCGGTGGTCATGAGATCCGCGGATCGACCCAGCGGTAGAGGACATCGACAGCGAGGTTGAAGAGGATGAGCATCGTCGAGAAGACGACGACGATGCCCATGATGAGGAAGAGGTCCTTGTTCTGGACCGCGCTCACGAAGTGCTGGCCGAGGCCGGGGACGGTGAAGACGCGCTCGACGACGAAGGAGCCGGTCATGGCGAGCGCGGTCGCGGGGCCGAGGTAGGAGAGGACGGGGAGGAAGGCGTTCTTCAGGGCGTGCTTGAGGATGACGGTGCGCTCGGGGAGCCCTTTGGCGCGGGCGGTGCGGATGTAGTCGGAGGAGAGGGCCTCGATCATGCCGACGCGTGAGAGGCGGGCGATGTACGCCGCGAAGGGGAGGGAGAGCGTGATGGCCGGGAGGATGATGTCGCGCGGAGAGCCCCAGGAGGCGACGGGGAAGATGGGGATGAGGACAGAGAAGAGCAGGAGGAGAAGAGTGCCCGCGACGAAGGTGGGTGTGGAGATGCCGATGAGGGCGAGCGTCAGAGTGGCGACATCGGCGGGTGAGTTCGGTCTGATCGCGCCGATGACGCCGGCGGCGAGGCCGATGACGAGAGCGATGAGGATGGCCGCGAGGCCGAGGGTGGCGGAGACGGGGAGTGAGGAGCCGATGATTTCGTTGACGGTGCGGTCGCGGTATTGGAGTGAGGGGCCGAGATCGAAGACGTAGCGATCGGGTGGGGCGAGTCCTGCGGCGATGGCCTCGGCATCGCGGCGTTCGTGCTCGCCTGAGAGGCGGGCGCGGAGCCAGCGGGCACCGGTGGCGCGATCGACGTAGGAGGTGGCGAAGGACCAGAAGGAGTCCATGTTGTACTGGGCCTTCATGGCTTCGGCGATCTCGGGAGGTGGGCGGCGTCCCTCGGGGTTCTCAAGGGGGTTGCCCGGGATGCCCCATGCGAGGGCGAGGGTGATGAGGAAGACGGCGCCGACGATGATCGGGAGTTGGATGAGGCGACGGAGGATCACGCCGGTCATTTGGCGTCTCCGTTGCGACGGGGCGGGGTGGAGCGAGGCGTGTCGGGGCCTTTGCCATCGCCGAGGATGTCGATGAGGTAGACGTTCTGGGTCTGGCGCGGGTGGGCGTTGATGCCGCTGACCTTGTGGGCGTTGAAGAGGAAGATGTTGCAGTAGTGGAAGAGTGGGACGAAGGGGAGTTCGACTTCGACGAGCATGGCTTCGGCTCTCTGGAGGAGATCGAGGCGGGCACGCGGATCCGGCTCGAGGGAGGCACGCCGCAGGAGATCGTCGTAGGCGGGGTTCTGGTAGTTGCGGTCGTTGTTCTCGTCGCCGATGCGGTTGATGTCGAGGAAGGTCGTGGCGTCGCCGTAGTCGCCGTACCAGCCGGCGCGGGCGACCATGTAGTTTTTGTTCTTGAGGTCTTCGCGGAAGATCTTGAGTTCTTTCTGATCGATGTTGACGGGGATGCCGAGGTGGCGTTGCCAATCGGAGGCGATGGACTGGCCGATGAGGTCGTGCCCCCCGTCCTTGTTGAAGAGGATGGAGATGGCCGGCATTTTCGAGGGATCGGGGAACCCGGCTTCTGCGAGGAGGGAGCGGGCCTGAGCGATGAGAGTGTCGCGATCGGCCTGCGTGTGCATGTCGGAGATGCAGGGGAGTCCGGCGGGTGCGGTGTATCCGGCGAGAGAGTCGGGGGGAATGAGCGTGCGTGCGACGGGCTCGCCGACGCGACGGACACCCTCGGCGATGGCACGCTTGTCGATCATCATGGCCAGGGCGCGGCGCACGCGGGCGTCGGCGAGGGGGTTGGGACGGCCGTCGGCCAGGCGCGGGGAGCAGTTGAAGTTGTAGAAATAGGTGCCGAAGACGGGGAGGACGTGGAGGTGGTTGCGCGGATCGTCGGGGAGGCGCCGGGCGATCTCGATCTCGTCGAGGCCCTGTGACTTGAGCGCGTCGTACTCGGCCTGATGCTCGCGGATGAACGCGAGTTTCTGCTGGTACATATCACCCCGGTACGGGGCGACGACGTCAGTCACCCAGTCGGCGGCTCCGGAGCGATAGGCGAGCACCATGGCGTTGGCATCGTCGACGGTTGGGATCGCGATGGTGCGGATGGCGAGCGTGTCATAGAGCCGGTGGAGGGGGTTGGCTCGGAGGCGCATGTCGCGTTTGAAACGCCATGTCTTCAGGAGGAAGGGGCCGTTGGTGACGATGTGGCCTGGCTTGGTCCAGCCGGACTCGATGATCAGACGGCCGGTGATGGGATCGACGCGCTCGTATTGCGAGACGAGCGGCGGGTAGACGGGGAAGAAGGGGGGCATCGCGAGCAGGTCGAGGAAGTAGGGGGCGGGGTGATCGAGCGTGACGATGAGCGTGCGATCGTCGGGGGCGCGGGCGTGGACGAGTTCGTCGAACTTTGCGAGTGTGTCGGCCCAGAGTTCGGATCCGGTGGGACCATCTCCCCGGGCGGCTTGCGCGAGGGCTTCGAGCCGCCAGTTCGTGAAGTCTTCTGCGCCGCGGATGAGTTGGAGTTGGCGGACGTAGTCGCCGCCGGTGTCAGGGAGAAGGAGGCGTCGCCACGCGAAGAGGAAATCTGAGGCGCGGACGGGCTTGCCGTTGGACCATTTGAGGTTGTCGCGGAGATGGAAGGTGTAGACGAGGCCGTCTTCGGTGACGCGCCAGGACTCGGCGGCGGCGGGGATGATCGCGTAGTCGGGATCGAAGACGTCCTGCTGGACGAGCCCTTCGAAGAGCAGTCGTCCGACGCGGAGGTCCTGCATCCAGGACATGCGTTGCAGGTCGAGGGTGTTGACCTCACCCCTGTTGATGAACGTGAAGTCGGCGCGTGGCGTGGGGCGGTCGCCCGCGAGGGAGATCGCCAGCGCAACGATCAGGAGGAGGATGGGTACGAAGGCCCGGAGCATCGTGCTCCAAAGGGTACCGGCGGGCGGCTCTTCTGGTTGGCGATCTGGCGTCGGATCTGGCGGGACCGGCGTTGCCGCAGCGGATTACTTGATGAATCGATCTGCGGGGAATGAGAGCGGCCTCGCGACGAGCGTGTCTCTGATGAATGTCTCGGCCTGCTGGATGAACTGGGCATCGGTCTGGGCGTTGCCATCCTGCAGCACGGAAGAGACAGACGTGGGATCTCGCGAGACGTCGAGAGCGAGCAGCGCGTAGAAGACGTTCGCTTCGCCGGTGGATGCGAGCTGTTCGAGCGCGGAGCGGAGCATGCCGGAGCCGGGCGCGGGCATGTGCCCGGCCTTGAGTCGGGTGCGTACATAGGCGACGAGATCGCCTCCGAAGGCGGCGAGTTCGCGGTTGAGCGATGCGCTGAGCTTCGTGCGCCCGATCAGCCCGTCGCGTGCGGCGACGCCCGCGCGGAGCATGGTGGCGAGGGTTGCCTCGTCGAGCGAATCTGTGGGGAGTGCCTGGATGCGTGCGGACATGGAGCGGGCGATCTGCTGGAACGCGCCCTCGCGGACTTCGGTGTAGTTCGCGATATCGACCTTCGAGGCGTCGACGAGGGCGGTGACCGCGCTGTCAACGACTGTGGGGTCCTTCTCGGAGGTTGCGAGTGAGGCAAGACGGTTGACAAGTCGGACGGCCTCGCCGGAGGGGAGCGCGGGGCTGGAGCTCGCAAGAGCGCGGAAGGTCGTGCCTGCGGCCTGGCATGCCATGAACCGAATGGCGGGGGAGGCGTCGGTGAGCAGGGGCTCGATCGCGGCGGCGGACTGAGCGGTAGCGATCGCGCCGAGGAGGCGGATCGCGTTGAGGCGGGTCAGGTCGGACTGGTCGCGGCCGGCGAGGGTCGAGAGGGTGGGGACGAGTTCGCGGGCGTACTCGAGGCGGAAGGCGACGGAGACGGATGAGGCGGTCTGGGAGTCTTCGAGGGGGCGGAGGAGTTGGTCGCGGCCGCGCCGGGCCTCGGACCATTGTGCGCTCCTCAGAAGGGCGAGCCCCGACTGGGCGTAGCGTGCGGCTTCCTGGCGTTGTGCGTCGTTGAGCGTTGTGGACTGGACGACAGCGGCCGGGAGTTCGTTCTGTGCTCTGGCCCACGGGGAGATGAAGAGCGCGAGCGTGAGAGCCAGCAAGAGGGCCAGCGATCGGGCGCGTGTGTTGGGTGTGAGAATCGCCAAGTGGGTGCTCCGATTCGTCCGGGTCGGACGTGGACCTTCACAGAATGGCCGGATGCGGCTTTGGGGGGACGCGAACCGGGCCTCAACAATAGGACCGGGGCTTGGCTCGAACGGGCCTCAGTAGACCTCTGTAAAGATGCGGCGAGTGGGGCGGACTTGCTTGTGGATCATGCGACGCTCCCACGTGTCGATGGAGGATCGGGCCTCGGGATCGAGCTTGAGGTAGGTGTCGAGGTGCTGGGGCGGGAGGATGCGGGCGAGTTGCTGGAAGATGCCGATTTCCATGCCCGCGAGGCCGCAGATGTAGATCAGGCCTCGGTCTGAGCAGAGCCCGGGCTCGAGGATCTCGCGATGGGTGGAGAGGCGTTGCTGGACGTAAGCGGGGGGAGAGCCGTCGGGCTGACGCTCGCGGCTGAGGGTGGGGATGTAGGTAAAGTTCGGATGTCGTGCGGCGAGGTTGGTCAGGTCGTCGTGGTAGAGGAGGTCGTTGGCATTCGGAACGCCCATCACGAGGGTGACCTTGGAGTGTGCGCCGGATTCGAGCAGATCGATGATCATGCCTCTGAAGGGGGCGATGCCGGTGCCTGTTGCGAAGAAGGTGAAGTCGTGGGAGGAGGGGTCTTTGGGGAGGACGAAGCGCTTGCCGTTCGGCCCGGTGAGCGAGACCTTGTCGCCGATCTGGAGGTCGCAGAGGTAGTTTGAGGCGACACCGAGGAAGAGTCGGTGCGATTCCCAGTGCTCGTCGATGGTGCGTTTGACCGTGGTGGCGATGACGTTGCCTGCGCCATCCTCGCCACGCGAGGGTGAGGCGATGGAGTAGAGCCGGAGCTTGTGGGGGCGTCCTTTCTCGTCGGTTCCGGGCGGGATGATTCCGAAGGACTGTCCGGGGCGGATGACGCCTGCGAGAGAAGTTCCTGAGACGTCGATCGAGATATGGCGAACGAAGGCGTGGGATTTGGGGCGGGTGCAGCGTTGGGAGCCGACGACGGTGCCGACGGCAGGGGAAGCGGGTGTGTGGAGGTGCATGGAGACATCGAGAAGAGGTGGGCCGTCTTCTCTGCGATGCTCTGCGATTGATTCGGGTGCGGTCATCGGGCGAATTGGTAGGGGTTCAGCCGCCGCCGGGGGGCTGCATGGAGCCCATGATCTGGAGCATGATGGGCATCATTTTCTGCTGCTGTGCGATGTAGACGGCCTGGGTGGAGACGTATGCGCCGGCCTGTGTTTCGGCGATGAGTTCGTCGGTGATGGATGCGATGGCGGGGAAGATGGGGGCGAGCTGGTCGAGCATGGGGACGACCATCGCGAGTTCTTCGGGGAGTGAGTTCTTCGACAGGTCGAGCTTCCAGCCGTCGTTGAACATGCGGAAACGGAGTGTGGTGCCGTCTTCGAGTGTGAGTTCGGCCCGATCGCCGACGGTCTGTATGTCGAGGTCTTGCGCGGAGAACGAGCCGAGATCCGGCAGCCCGGAGACGCCGGGCATTCCCTGTGCCTGTGACGAGGCGAACTCGGTGAGGGACTGTCCGAAGCGTTCGGTGCAGAGCGCGTCGAGTCGCTGGCCCTTGACGATGAGATCGCCCATCGAGGACATCATGGCATTGAGCGCGGGGATGTCGGAATAGACGATGCTTGAGATGAAGGCACCGTCGCCGGCGTTCAGGCGATCGAGCCACCCCTGGATCGTCGAGGCGAGGTCGGGCGTTTCGCCGGAGAGCGAGCCCGAAGACTCGTCGAACGATTCGCTCATCGGGGCGGGAGCGCGACCGGCAGCGGCCCAGTCGACTTCCTGGCCCTGGGTGGCCTGGATGATGAGATCGAGCATGCGGCCGACGCGTTCGAGGCGCGTGCTGGTTTCGCCCTTCGCGCCGGCGGAGGTGAGGGCGTTCTTGGCCTGCTCATAGGCCTCGGCGGCGCGGAGCAGGGCCTCGGAGCGAGCGGTCGAGGCGGAGGCGGCGATGCCGGCGTACGCGCCGCTGCGCGGGAGGTCGGGAGAAGCGGAGGCGAGCGAGGACATCAGGGCGTGGTGCTCGGCGAGGCCGTGTGCCTGCTGCCAGAGAAGGTCGCCGGAGATCTGGAGTGCGGTGCCCTCGGCGAGCTTGGCGCCGGTGCGGTTGTCGTTCGCGGCCTTGCGTGCGGCCGCGGAGGATGTCGAGAGTGAACGGAGCGCCTGCTCATAGGCCCTTGTGAGATCGCCTTCGCGAAGAGAGACGAGTTCGTTGACGGCGGTGTCGAGACGCTGTGCGGCGGCGGATGCGAGGGCGCGGGCCTCTGCGGCTTCGGTCTTGGCGTCTTTGCCTCGTTGGAGGGCGGCGGCCTGGGCGGCGCGGAGCGAGTTCGTCTGGTTGTTGAGGCCGGCGATATTGAGGTCGATCTCTTCGATCTGCGGAACGATCGGGGATGCCTCGGCGAGGATCTCGGAGGCGCGGCGTTCGAGGGCGTCGGCGTTTCGGCTCTGTTCGCGGATGCGCTCGGAGATGGCCGCGGCTTCGGTGGCGGTGACGGTTGTTGAGCGGATTCGGAGTTCGCCGATGGCGTTTCGGATCGTGCCTGCCTGGGCGTTGAGATCGGATGCCTCGGATGTGAGGGCCGCGTGGCGAGCGGAGACCTGCTCGCGAGCCCTGGTGAGCCCGGCGATGGCGTCGGCGATCTGCTTGATCTGTGAATCGAGTTGGGCGATCTCGCCGGAGGGGTCGTATCGCTCTGCGGCCTGGGCGATGGCGGACATTTCGAGCCACTGGGCGAGGTCGGCGCGGATGACGCGCGAGCGATTCAGAGAATCAGACTCGATGGATGCGGCGGTGGCCGCGGGTGTCTCGGCAAGGCCGGCGTGGGCCTTGGCGAGGAGGATGTTCGCGGAAGCGGCGTATGCGGCGCGATCGGAGCCGGCGGCGGCTGTGAGCGAGGTCGTGACGCTGGTGTAGACCTTGTCGCGTGTCGCGGCGGTCGGAGAGCTGCCGAGGCCGGAGTTGAGCGTCGCGAGTTGGACGTTCGCGGCGTCGATGGCCTTGCGTGCTTCGGCATCGCGGTCGCATCCGGATGCGAGCCCCGCGAGGAGCACGGTCAGGACGATGGCCGCGCGGTGGTTTGTGATGGCTTTGTTGGGTCTTGTGTGACGCATGTGTGGGTGGCTCTCGGGAGTAGATGCTGGGGTGGCTTTGGGGCCAGAGAGGGCCCGGGCGACCCCGTGGGAGACTTTAGCACAATCCGCATCGCTCATCGTGGCGGTTCGATTGAAGGGGTCTCATCGGGGAGTTCCTGTGGGTCGGGCTCGGGCGGATCGGCGTCCCGCGGCTGGTCGGCAGCCCGGCGGAGCAGTGTCTCACCGGTGGGGGGGACGAACGTGATGGGATATTCAGGACGTGGACGGTACATGGTTCTGATCCAGTCGAGCGCGTCCTCGAAGCGGCGGTCTCGCTGGGAGGTGAAGACGGGTTTCCAGGCGCGTGCGGCGAGGGTTTCGGGGTGGGGGAAGAGGGATCGCTCCCTGGGGAGTGCCATGTGAAGGAGGGGCGAGCGCTGGGGCTGGTCGTAGTTGATCAGGGGCGTTCCATCGGTGAGCGTGGAGCGATCGAGGATGAGGAAGTTGGTGTAGACCGCGGCTTCGGCGTTTCGCGAGCGGTTGTAGAGGACGAGTCTGCCTGCGTCGGTTCCGCCGTGGCAACGGTCGGTGGCGCAGGAGTTCATGATCCAGGTGGAGTGGACCTTGTCGCGGAAGGCCTTGAGCGATTCGGGCTGGTCGAGGACCTGGACACGGGAGTAGAACTCTCTGGCGCGGAGTCGGAACATGAGGTCGAGGATGCGGTCGGGGCTCTGTCGGAGGAGCGCGTCTCGCCCCTCTCTGGAGGTTGGGATCAGATCGGAGTGGGGGTAGGCCCGGATGAGGTCTTCGATGGTCTGGCGATCGACGCGCATCCTCGGGGGCTTGGCGAGGTCGATCTCGTAGACCTTGATGAGGTTGATCTCGTCGGCGTTCAGGAGTGGGAACTCGGGACGGTTGGTCCTGGGAGCACGAGGCGTTGCGGTGGCCGCTGCGGGATCGGCAGGTGGGGCCGGATTCTGCTGGAGGACCAGGTGCTGCTCGATGAGTGTCTTGATTTGCCGGGCGCGGATGTTTCCGGGTTCGATCCTGAGGATGTGATCGAGCTCTGCGACTGCTTCGGCGTATTGGTCGCGCGAGCGGAGCCAGTCGACGAGCACCATGAGGGAGGGGACATCGGAGTCGTCGATGGCCGCCCGCATGGAGCGGTAGCGATCGAGGACCGGGGGGAGGATCTCGAGTCGATCGACTTCTGATCGCTTGTAGGTGGTGGGGATGGGTCCGACGCGTACGACGATTTCGGCGTCTGATCGTGAGATCAGGCGTGCCTGGAGTTGCCTCCCGCCGACGAGGTGGAGGATGCACTCGGGCTCTGCGTCGCGCGAGGGCGCGGTGATGGTGTTGGATGCGGGCTGGTCGGCGATAGCGACGCTGATGATGCAGAGCGTGCCGCTCAGGAGGAGCGTGCGAGCGGTCCCCACGAGAGACATCGAACGGCGTCTGGGTTTCATCGCGCTTGCATTGTGATGGAACCGGACGGATGTGTCCAGCGACAAAGGGCTTGCGAGGGAAAGACCCTATGCGGGGGAGCGCAGGGGTCGGAGCGACGTATGCGCAGCGGACGCCTTTGCGTCCGAGCAGAAATGCCCAGAAGAGGACTCGAACCTCCACCCTGTTGCCAGGACTACCACCTCAAGGTAGCGCGTCTGCCAGTTCCGCCATCTGGGCGTGATGGCCTGGTCGCTGAACGACCGGCGAGCATTGAGAATAGGCCAGAGGAATCTGGGTGTCGAGTTGCGTGTGTTGAGAGAGGGTGTTGAGGGGGATTCTGAGATCGGAGGGGCCTATCGTGTGGCCCGATTCGGCATGGAGTCTTGGAACAGGCCGCCGCGAGCGATTCGTTCGTGGAAGCCCCGGTATCGGTGTTTGGTCGTGGTGTGGTGATGGTGATCTTGGGTAACAGTCGGAGTATGGCGTGAACGGAGCGGTATCACATTCCGGGCTGCTGGGCGGGGTGTTGGCTCGTGCGACGGGTGCGGGCGTCTTCGGACGTGTTTCGATCGAGGGTGCGGCGCGTCTGGAGTGTGAGGCGAAAGGTGCGGCGGCGCCTGCGTCGTATCGCGTTGAGGTCGATGGCGATGTGGTGAGCGTGTCGCTGGTGATGGCCGATCGCTGGTTGAGCCACTCGATCGAGGCGGATCTCTTGAACACAGGGGACAAGATTTCGGAGTTGCTGGACGACGAACTCGCGGATCTCGGGGTCCGTATCGGCGGTCGCGATGCCTCGGGTCTTGCGGTTGAGCACTATCGATCTGAGGACAAGCTGTTCACGTTTCGGACGCGGCTGCCCGGGCGGGCGTCTGAGCGCAACGCGGATGAGGTCTCGGGGGTTCTGCTCGCGTACGAGGCCTGCTTCCGCAATCTCGGTGATATGGAAGCGGATGGGGACGAGTGAGTGCAGCGCCGGTGTGCGGCGTGCTCCGGGTGTGTGCGGGTCGGATTCGAATGAAGGGATCGCGTGAGCGATGGCGGAGCGTCCGATGCGGATCCTGATGCTGGGCTGGGAGTTTCCGCCGTTTATTGCGGGCGGGCTCGGTGTGGCTTGCTACGGGTTGACGCGCGCGCTGGATCGGCAGGGTCACCAGGTCATTTTCGTGTTGCCTCGCCCGATCGCGGACACGCATCGCACGCATGTGCGATTGCTCAGCCCCGCGAGCGTTGCGTCGCTGGCGGCAACCGCGAGCGGCGCGGCGGCTCATCAGTCTGATGCGGGCATCGGGGGTGGTCCTGCGGGGGCTTCTGCGGGCCGGCAGGGTGCGCTGACCGCACCGGATGGCCGCCCGATCGAGATGACGGGGTCGAGCGTTCACGCGGTCGAATCGACGTTTGTGAGCCCGTATCCCCGTGCGCCGCACGCGGTCGATCGGATGATGGACGCGATGCGTTCGATGGGTTCGATGACGAGCGCGTCGGACGCGATGGCGTGGTTCGGCGGGAGCGTCGGGGGCGGCGTCGGTGCGGCGGCGATCGGTGCCGCGATCGCGGCGATGAAGCCGATGCAGCAGGGTGATTCTCAGTATGGGGGCGATCTGGTCGCGGATGCCGAGCGCTATTCAAGGATGGTCGTCGCGCTCGGGTACCGCGAGAGTTTCGATGTCATCCACGCGCACGACTGGCTGACCTATCCGGCGGGGATCGCCTTGTCGTATGTGACGGGTAAGCCGCTGGTGGTGCACGTGCATGCGACGGAGTTTGATCGCTCGGGCGAGCATGTGAATCAGCGTGTGTACGACATCGAGCGCGAGGGGATGCACGCGGCGGCGAAGGTGATCGCCGTGTCGATGCTGACCAAGGGGATCTGCACGAGGCGGTACGGGGTTCCGGCGGAGAAGATCGAGGTCGTGTACAACGGCGTCGATCAGGAGTCGGGGCAGCCCGTCCCTCAGCAGACGATCGAGGCGCGGGACAAGATCGTGCTGTTCCTCGGCCGGATCACCATGCAGAAGGGGCCGGAGTATTTCATCGCGGCGGCGAAGCGGGTGCTTGAGAAGGTGGACAACGTGAAGTTCGTGGTGGCCGGGTCGGGTGACATGGCGCTGCGGATGATCGAGCTGGCCGCGGGGATGGGGATCGGGAACAAGGTGTTGTTCACGGGCTTCCTGCGCGGCGCGGATGTGGAGCGTGTGTTCAAGATGGCGGATTGCTACGTGATGCCGAGCGTGTCGGAGCCGTTCGGCATTGCTCCCCTGGAGGCGATGAGCCACGACACGCCGGTGATCATCTCGAAGCAGTCGGGCGTGTCGGAGGTGCTGACGCACGCGCTGAAGGTTGATTTCTGGGATATCGACGAGATGGCCAACAAGATCGTGGCCGTGCTGAAGTACCCGCCGCTGAGCCAGACGCTGCGCGAGCACGGACGGTTCGAGGTGCGGCGTCTTACGTGGGATGGCGCGGCCGAGCGTTGCACACAGATCTACAAGTCTGTGGCCGCTCCGAATTGAGCGAGATGGCTCTCTGCATGTTGAGTTCGGAAGGGCTGAACTCCGGGGCGGCGTGCGGCTAGAGCAGTTTCAGTCCATTCGTAGCGTCCGGAGCTGGCTGCGACTTCGCGTGGCATTGTCGGCCTGTATCGGCGTATCACTGGGGATACGCCTGCTTCGGCCTCCGCGCCACGCTTGTCTCGCCGACGCTCCAGCCGCTACGCCTGAACTTCAACCGCTCTAACAAACGCAGCCGCACGTGGCGGCTGCTCGGGTGCATGGAATGGGTGTGATGGTGAGCGATTCGGACAGGGCTTTTATGCGCCACCGATCTGGACGTTCTTGTTGAGTTCGAGGAACTTCTTTTCCTCGGCCTTACGCTCTTCCTCGATCTGCTGGGCTTGTGCCTCGGGGATTGCCGGGCCGTATTGATTCGGCTCAAAGACGCCGAGACTGCGGAGGATGAGGAAGACGCCGGCGACGAGTGCGACGCCGCCGATTGCGAGCTTCACCATTCCGGCACCGTCGAGGCCGCCGCCAGATCCCTTGGGGGCCTTGCCACCCTTTGAGGAAGCGGACTCTTCCAATCCTGTGCCTGAGAGAAGTGAGGACCTGCCCTGCGACATGCGTAAACCCCTGTTGATGCGCGCCGAGGCGCTTGTAGCAGAGTGGATTATACCAGACTGAGGGCGGATTCGACAACTATTCCACACAGGGCGGGGAATGCGGTGGAGGTTGGGTTATCCGACGTCTCGACGCTGGAAGAGCAGCGTTGCGAGGGCCAGCATGGTGCCGATCTGCGTCAGGGAATACAAGGCGATGAGCCCGACATGACGCGCGGGGATCTTGTGGTTCTGGGTGATGGCATCCAGAAGCCAGAATGAGTGCATGTTCGGGACGACGGCCCAAGCGGCGACGGCAACCGGGTTGGTTTCGGTGGGCTTGAGGAAGATGAAATCGTTGACTCGTGGGGGCCTGTCCACCCGCAATGGGGTTCGTCCCGCGTGGCGGATGGTCATGATGCTGTTCTCGACAGAGACCAGGATGATGCCGGGGTTGGCGCGGGGGCTGGTGGCGTCGGCTCGCGAAGTGGGGTCGCCTTCGAAGGGTTGCGAGACGCCAACAGCGAGCCGGAAGCCGTTGGGGTTGTCGCCGTAATAGATGGAATCGCCGGGCTTGATCTGGCGTATAGGTGGCGTGTCGAGCGTGAGGTTGTAGGTGTCGCCGGGCTTGGTGAAGTCATCTTCTGAGGGGGTCGCCGAGAATGCGGATGCGATGCGGGCGACGGGTTCGTTCCTGAAGGCGTGGCGGCCGATCAGGTGGTTGGCGAGAAGACCGAAGAGAAAGACGCTGGCGCAGGCGGCGATGGTCATGACTTGTCCGAGCCGTGTGGATGCTGCGACTGCGACCGAGGTGAGCACGAGCACCGCGAAGAGCATGGCGGCACAGGCGAGGGTGACCTGAGGTTTGAAGTCCTTTGTGGGGGGCTGGAACTCCCATGTCTTGCTGACGAAGAGCACGGCGATGTACGCCACAACGAGTGCGGGGGTCAGGACCAGGAAAGAGGTTTGGGGGAAGGACCACCCGTAGAGGAAGTTGCAGATCGCACCGATCGCGAGGGACAGGAAGACCGCGCTGAGCGTGAATGTGAGGACGGGTTGATCGAGTTTTTCGGCCACGGTTGACATCACACCGTGCCGCACGCAGAGCAGCAGGAAGATGACCATGCAGGCGGTCGCGAGCGTGATGGCAGCGGCAACGCCGAGGAACTTGCCGATGATGACGGAGACCCTCGGGACCGGCTTGCTGACGACCGTGAGGACGGTTTTGGCGTCGATTTCCTTCGAGATGACAGCGGTTGCCGTGAACGCGGCGAGGAGCATGCCGGCGACAAAGATCGTGGAGAGGCCGATGTCGAGCATGACCTTGTTGTCGCCGGAGACCTCGGCGGTATCGGAATAGCCCATGGAATAGGCCGCACTCCAGACGTTGAGCATCTCGAGGATGCCGACGCCGAGCACGATGATGAGGAAGATCGGTTGGCGGATGCTCTCGACGAAGGCGTTCCGCGCGATGATGGGGACTGAGGCGATCATGGTGTTCGGTATTCGTCAGAACTCGCGGGGTCTGGCTGCTGGGTGGTTGATTTGGGCTGGCGGGGTCTTCCGAGATTGTCTGCGAGGGGAGTCGAACATAGGGAATCGAGCGTCGTACTTCAAACCGTGCACGCGGGTTCGCGCCATTGTGCCCCTGGAGGGGGATGCCAAGCGCAGAAGGTGCGCGCCGTGGTCTCGGTCCGGACTGAGACGGCCAAGAAGCGGCACCAAGTTCGAGCTCGGGGATGGATTGGGGTGGACACCCCGTGTGCGTACTGCCAGAATAGACCCCCTTCCAGAGGGCGTCGGAGCGTTGTCGGGCGGATGATGTCGTCCTCGCTCCCCGCTTTCTCTGTCATTGTGAGGCGTCCATGAGCAGAGCGGATTACCTCTCTTATCGCAAGGCAAGGAACGTCAGTGTCTTAGGCATTGTGCTTCAGACATTCATGGCGGTGACTCTTGCGGTCTACGGCGGGTTGTCGGGCAACCACTTCGGCTTGTCTGCGGCTCTGCTTGTCGCGCTCGGCATCCCGGTCTGGCTTTTCCTGATCGTGGTCTATGACCAGCACGTTCGGGAGCGGATCGAGGCGATCGAGGCCGAGCAGTTCGAGCAATCTGGTGCTGGAGCGTCGAGCGTTTTCCAGGAGTCTGCGGCGGACCTTCGCGTCGCGTCGAAGCGTCTGGCGATGGTGCTCCGGGTTGTGATGCCGGCGTGGTGTTTGATCATCGCGCTGTTGCTGGTCGGCCTCGGGTTGTGGAGATTCGCGGGCATCGACAGCTTCATGGAGAGGGTCGCGAGAGTTGCAGATCCTGCGGCTTCTCCTCTGTCGAAGCTGGCGGGCTGGGGCACGGCGATCGGGCTCGGCGTGGCGTTTGTGGGGTTCATCTTTGCGCGATTCGTCTCGGGCATGGCGAAGCAGCCGGCCTGGGCCTACTTGAGGGCGGGTGCGGCGTACGCGGTGTGTGCCGCACTCTCGGGTCTTGCGATCGCGATCGGGTTGTTTGTGGACAAGGCGGGTCCTGACACGGGTCTGCGTCTTCTGGTTCTGGCGTTTCCGATCGCGATGATTTTCTTCGGGGCCGAGGCGGGTGTGTCGTTCCTGCTCGAGTTGTATAGGCCGAGGCGTGCGGGAGAGCCGCCCCGGCTTGCGCTCGACTCGCTGACGCTTCGCTTTGTGGCGGCTCCTGATCGCGTGGTGCGATCGATCGGTGAGGCGCTCGATTATCAGCTTGGTTTCAACGTTCAGCGCGGCTGGTTCTACCAGCTGCTGAGCCGCTCGTTCTGGCGTTTGATCGTGCTGACGGCGTTGATCGTGTGGGGCTTGTCGGCTGTTGTGGTGCTGCAGCCCCATCAGCGCGGGATGGTGCTCCGTTTCGGGAGTGTCGCGAGGGCGGACGTCGGGCCGGGGATCCACTTCAAGTTGCCGTGGCCGATCGATCGGGTTGAGATTCCGATCTATGAGGAGCGTGGACCCGACGGCAAGGTGATCGCGCGGGGGCGTACGACAACCGGCACGCGAGTGATCAATCTCGGCACGCCTCCTCCTGGCGGAGAGGGTCCGATCCTTTGGACCAACGACCACGCGGTTGAAGAGATTTACACGATCGTGCAGGCCTCGCCCCGCGCCGGGGCCTCGGAGAGCCGGGATGTGGCGATCATCGCGGCCGAGATGCCCATGCATTACGTGATCTCCGACGTAGAGAAGTTCGACCGCTTTGCGACCCCCGAGACCCGTGAGCAGCTGCTCAAGGCGGTCGGTCAGCGTGAGGCGATGAGGTATCTGGCGGGGATGGCGCTCGAGGATTTGCTCGGACCGCGCAGGGTGGAGATTTCTGAGTCGCTTCGTGTTGAGATCATGGACGCGTTCAAGGCGATGGATGCGGGGGTCGAGGTGACGTTCGTCGGTATCGAGGGTGTGCACCCGCCTCGGCGTGTGGCGGCGAACTACGAGGGCGTCGTCAAGGCCGAGCAGCGGATGCTGACGCGTATGGATTCTGCGCGTGCGGAGGCGATCCAGGTGCTGACGCAGGTTGTCGGCGGGGTTGAGCTTGCCGACGCGATCACTGCGGCTCTCGACCAGCTTGATCGCATGAGGCGTGCAGGAGCCAAGCCCGAGGAGATTGCGCTGCAGGAAGCGGAGATCGAGCGGCTGCTCGATCGTGCCGGCGGGAGCGCGGCCGCCTCGATCCACGAGGCAAGGGCCGCACGCTGGACGAAGCACATGGCCGAGCGTGGGCGTGCGGCGCGGTACACGGGGCAGTCGGTGGCGTATGCCGCTGCTCCGTCGATTTATCAGGCGGGTTTGTACTTTGATGCGTTGAAGCGTGCGATGCTGGACGCACGGACGTACATCACGTCTCCGGACGTTGTTGCGAGGATGCAGTTGGAGGACAAGGACACGGGTGTTGACGTGTTCGATCCTCGTGACAGGGCGGACTCTGAGGATTGATCGTGGCGGGAGTGTGTTGAACGATTCGCGGCGTCGGACGAGGTCGGCCGGCGCGGCAGACAGGAGCCGAAGGTGAAGGTTCAGTTGATGATCGTCGTTGCGGCTGTCGTCTTGGTCGCGCTTGTGTCGCGGATGGTGACGTATTCGCTGCGTTTCACGGAGGTGGCGGTTGTGACCACCTTCGGCGAGGCGGGCGAGAACTCTACGATCACGAGTCCGGGGCTTCACTTCAAGGCGCCGTACCCGATCCAGTCCGTGACGAAGTATGACACGCGCGTGCGGTTCATGCAGACGCGGAGCGAGACGCAGCAGACGGCCGACGACCGGCAGATCGTGGTCGAGGCGTTCGTGACGTGGAGGGTCCGTGATCCTCTGGCGTTCTTCCAGAGATTCTCGAACGCGGGCGAGCGTGAGGCGGACCACTACCGGCGCGCCGAGGAGATCCTGCGTTCGGCCCTGCGGAGCGGGCTGTCGGAGACGAGCCGCTACCGGATGGAGGAGTTGTTCACGAGCGAGGGGCGCTCGAAGCTTCCCGAGCTTGAGTCGCGCGTGCTGGCGACGATGACGGGGACGGGATCGGGCGGTCAGTCGCTGGCGAGCGCCGGCATCTCGGTCGAGGCGGTCGGCATCAATCGCGTGGTGCTCCCTGAGGAGACCACGACGGCGGTCTTTGATCGCATGGCGGCGGACCGGGATCGTCTGGTGAAGGAGATCGAGGCGCAGGGCTTCAGCTCTGCGGAGGCGATTCGCAGCTCGGCGCGGGCCCAGGCGGAAACCATCCGCGCGTTCGCGAGCGCGCGAGCCGAGGAGATCCGCACGCAGGGCGATATCGAGGGCGCTCGGTATCTCGGGATGATGAGCCAGTACCCGGAGCTTGCGACATTCCTTCGGAACATGGAGTTCATGGCGACGGTGATGAGCCGGCGCATCACGCTTGTGTTCCCGACCACGATGCCGGGGTTCGATGTCTTCCGTCCTGACCTCTTCAACGGCCTCAAGCGGGGCGAGATTCCTTCGTCCGGATTCAGCCCCGAGTGGCTGAGGGCCGTGGTCGAGGAGCAGGCCTCCGAGCCGGTGAGCTCAGCGGGAGAGTCACGATGAGCGATCAGCTTCCAGAGGGCCTCGGGCCGGTTTCGGATGCTGGTGTGCCGACATCCTCGCGGCGGGCGGCATCCGTCACGCTGCGTCGCGATGGTGAGGATGGGGCCGCATCGACGAACGCGCTGATGGATCCGGCGAATCAATCGCTGGCCGAGGCGCTGCGCATCACGTTCCATCTGTTGCAGGGCGCGATGGTGGTGATTGCCGCGTTGTTCCTGCTGTCGGGGTTCCGGTCTGTGCGTGAGGGCGAGGTGGGGATCCGCCTGCTCTTCGGGCGGGCATCCGGCGGAGAATTGCCGCCGGGCTTCCAGCCGAGCGCGCCGTATCCGTTCGGCGACATGGTGAAGGTGCAGCGAGCGGGGAGGCCGATGCTCCTTGACTCGGAGTTCTGGCCTTATGTGCAGGAGAAGAGCCGCGATCTTCCGATCGATCGGCTGCCGGCGACGAACGTGCTGAGGCCGGGGATCGATGGCTCGTTGATCACGGGTGACAGCAATATCGCCCACACGAGGTGGCGGGCGACGTATCGGCGCGCCGATGCGCTGAAGTGGGCGGAGAACGTCCACCCGGAGCAGGAAGATCGGATGCTGCGTTCGATCATCTCGCGAGGGGTGATCCATGCGGTTGCGCAGACGCCGATCGAGCGTCTGCTGAAGCAGTCTTCCGACGATCAGGGCTCGGTCGCATCGATGGCGAAGGAGCTCGCGCAGTCGATGATCGACGATATGGGGCTGGGGATCGAGATCGAGCGGCTGTATCTCGATGACAAGGTGCCGCCGCTGCGTGTCAGGCCGAACTTCATCGAGGTTGAGTCGGCGGCGTCGAAGTCCGCCAAGGAGCGAGCGGACGCTGAAGGGCAGGCCTCGGAGACGCTGAGCGCGATGGCGGGTGAGGCGGCGGTGCCCCTGCTCGGGATGATCACGTCTTACGAGGTGGCGCTCAGCACGGGCGACGCTGCGGAGGCGGATCGGATTCTCTCGAAGATCCACGCCGTGCTCGACGGCGAGCCGGTCGAGGTTGACGGCGAGATGCGTCAGTATCGGATCGCGGGCGAGGTGAGCGCGATCATGAGCGAGGCGCGTCTGTACGCGTCGCGCGAGGTCAGCGCGCGTCGCGCGGAGTACTCGATGTTCAAGGCGCGGGCCGACCAGTTTGCGCAGAATCCGGATCTGACGCTGCGTCAGGCGTGGCTGGACGCTTACACGAGTCTGCAGTCGCGGGACATGGTGCAGACGCTGGTTCTGCCGTCGGGCGCGCGGGGCGTGGAGCTCATCATCAACCAGGACCCGCAGATCATCAAGGACCTGGACCGCGCGTACAAGCGTACCTCGACGGAGCGAGCGGCGGAGCAGCGCAGGTTGCAGCAGCAGCGCGACAAGTATCGCACGGAGACCGGTGTTCGTCCGACGACGTGACGGATTGGAAGCGGGCGTTCGGGTCCGTTGTGGAGCGAAGCATGGCGATCGGCACGGCCATTGGGGCTGAAGCGGGCGGCGCGAGAGCCGGCGGGCGGGGCGAGAACGCTCCCGTTGTCGTCGCGTGCCAGGGCCTGACGAAGATCTTCAAGGACTTCTGGATGCGGGATCGTGCCCGCGCGGTGGACTCGATCTCATTCGAGATCCGGCCGCACGAGATCTTCGGGCTTCTGGGTCCGAACGGTTCGGGGAAGAGCACGACGATCAAACTGATGCTGGGGCTGCTGCGCCCCACCTCGGGTCGGCTCGCGGTGCTCGGCCGGCCGCCGACCGATGTCGAGACCAAGCGCCGGATCGGCTACCTGCCGGAAGAGTCGTACCTCTATCCGTTCCTGAACGCGCGGGAGACGCTCGATTACTACGGGCGGCTGTTCAGCATCGAGCGCAGGGCGCGGGTGCGGCGCATCGACGAGTTGCTGGACATGGTCGGCCTCTCGGGCGCGCAGTTCCGCCAGGTGCGTGAGTATTCGAAGGGCATGCAGCGCCGTATCGGCATCGCGCAGGCCCTGATCAACGACCCCGACTTTCTCATCCTTGACGAGCCGACGACCGGGCTTGATCCGATCGGAACGAGGCAGGTCAAGGATTTGATCATCGAGCTGGGAAGGCGCGGCAAGACCGTGCTGCTCTCCAGCCATCTTCTGGCCGATGTCGAGGACTGTGTGGACCGGATGGTGATCCTGTACGGCGGGAAGATCCGTGCCGAGGGCACCTGCGACTCGCTGCTCTCGGCGACGGATCGGATGACGATCGAGTCAGAGCCGCTGGATGACGCGACGGTCTCCGAGATCGACACGATGCTGCGTCGGCGTTCGGGCAGCGGGGTGATCAGAGTCGCGAAGCCGCGCCAGCGACTCGAGGAGCTCTTCCTCGACATCGTCGCGCGTGCGCAGCAGGAGCGATTGGGCACGAGCGGCGCGACGCACGGCGGACAGACCGCGGCGTTCCTGCGCGGCGATGATGATGGCGGGCTCATTGATCGGCTGGTCTCCGGCGCGGGCGATGAGCAGCCCGCGGCCTCGATCGTGGAGGAGCCGGCCCGGGGTGTCGCGACGGGCCAAGAGCACGGCCCGGATGGGGGCGTGATCGAGCAACTGGTCAGCCGGCACGGCGCGAAGCCGCCGGAGGGGTCTGAGCCGGCGGTCGAGCCGGTGGTTCGTGACGCCCGCGCAGAGGCACCTGCCCCTGACGCGAACGTGGACAGTTCGGTGATCGATTCGCTGCTCTCGGCGTATGACGAGGATGACGACGAGAATCGGAGGCGGTCAACGTGAGCATCCGCGACTTCTTGAGGCGTGCGGACACGCTGCAGAAATCCCGGGTGTTCAAGGTGGTCGCGTCGTTGTGCGTGGTCGGGGTCGCGGTCGCGCTCTTCGTGACGTACATGATCGCGCGGAACGCGCCCGGCTCGGAGATCGCCGAGCAGATCGCGATGCTGGAGCAGCGGGCTTCGGAGCAGAGGGGCGCGGATCCGGACGGGCCGCGCGGCGATGCGAGCGTGGTAGACACGGGGCTGCGCGCGGTTGAGCGCGTGCTCCGGGGCGGATCGGTGGTGACGGGTGTCGCGGTCGGGGCGGCGTCGGCGACAGGGCTTGCGATCGTGATCATCTGGCTCGGGCTCGGGCTGACGTACCTCGGGCTGGGAGCGGCGGCGGTTCTGATCGCATGGCCGTTGCAGCGATTCCTGGGGATGCCCGATCTGGCGCAGCTGACGATCGGGTTGACGGTTCTGGCCGCGAGCTTCACGGCGTTGATGCAGGGCGCGCGGATCGTGCTCTCGGGTCCGGGCCCGGTGCTGGCGATCGCGAGGAACGTGCTGGCCGAAGCGGTGAGGATGAAGGTCTCGCTGATCTTCATCGTGCTGCTCTTGCTGCTGCTGGCCACGCTGCCGCTGTTGTTGAATGAGAACCAGCCGCTGCGGTACCGCGTCCAGGCGTTTCTTCAGTACGCGACGGGCGGATCGTTCTGGGTTGTGGCGTTGCTGACGCTCTTCTTCTCGGCATCGACGGTGACCGGGGAGCAGCGCGACAAGGTGATCTGGCAGACGGTGACGAAGCCGGTCGCGGCGTGGCAGTACATCCTCGGGAAGTGGCTGGGCGTCGTGACGCTGGGCGTGGTGCTGATGTCCGTGTGCGGCACAACGATCTTTCTGTTCACCGAGTATCTTCGCTCTCAGCCCGCGCGAGGCGAGGATGCGCCCTATGTGGCATCCGGCGGTGATGTGATCAGCGAGGACCGGCTGGTGCTGGAGACCCAGGTTCTTGCGGCGAGGATCGCGATCGGTCCGACGATGCCGGTGAGCAGGTCCGATCCGGACTTCCAGCGGGCGGTGCAGACCTATATCGACAACGAGCGAGTGCGCGAGCCGGACTTTGCGAAAGATCCCGAGCGTCGCGATCAGGTTGAGAGCGATCTCTACAAGAGTCTTCTCGACGCGTATCGCGCGATCGAGCCGGGGCGTTGGGAGACGTATAGGTTCGAGGGGCTGGACCGCGCTCGGTCGCGTGGCGCGGCGCTGACGCTCCGGTACCGCGTCGACATGGGATCGAACCGACCCGATCAGACGGCGCGCATCACGTTCGTCGTCAACCAGACGGGGCAGATCGTGAGAGAGTCCGGGCTGGGGACGTGGCACACTGTCTCGCTTACTTCGAACGCGATCACGCCGGACGGGACGCTGGAACTCATCGTGCTCAACGCCGATGGTGAGACCGGGTATATGAACCCGAACACGATCAGCTTCCCGCGGGACGGCCTGGAGATCTCGTACTCTGTCGGGAGCTATCGCTCGAACTTCGTGCGCGTGATGCTCGTGCTGATGGTGAAGATCGCGTTTCTGTCGATGCTGACGATCTGCGCGTCGACGTTCGTGAGTTTCCCGGTGGCGTGCATCGTCGCGATGGGAACGTTCTTCATGGCCGAGGGTGCCGGATACCTGAAGGAAGCGCTCGACAGCTACGGGACGACGGACGTGAAGGGGAACACGCTCTACCTCCAGACGGTCGCGACGTGGATCGCGACGGGCGTCCAGCGGGTCTTTGCGATCTACGCGGAGCTCAAGCCGACGACGCGCCTCGTGGATGGCCGGTTGCTCTCGTTCACTTCGATGATCGGCGGGGTGTTCGTGCTCACCGTCTGGACGCTCGCGCTGTACGGGATCTCCGTGCTGATCTTCAGGCGGCGCGAACTCGCGACGTACTCGGGCCAGTAAGTGGTGGGCGGCGTCGGTGGCCAGACGCATGATCGAGGAGTTCCGGGATGTCAAGAGATCGAATCATCCAGTGCATCGCGGCGGGGGTGATGCTGGTCTGTCTTGTCGTTTCCGGCGCGCTGTCGATGGAGCTGACGGCCTCTGTCGGTCGTAACCAGTTGGCGTACACCGAGCGAGCCGAAGATGGTGACCCGCCCGAGGTCGCGCTCGGCATCGCGATGGGTGCCTTCCGCGGGTTGTTCGTGAACATGCTGTGGATCCGCGCGAACTCGCTCAAGGAGGCGGGACGTTACTACGAGGCGATCGAACTCTCGGGCGCGATCACGCGGCTTCAGCCACGTTTCCCGGCGGTGTGGGCGTTCCATGCCTGGAACATGGCGTACAACATCTCGGTGACGACGAGCACGGCCGACGAGCGTTGGCAGTGGGTGCAGGCCGGGATCCAGCTCCTGCGCGACAAGGGGATTCCAGCGAATCCGAACGCGATGCTCCTCCACAAGGAGCTGGGTTGGATCTACCTGCACAAGATCCAGGGATACACCGACGACGCGAACAACCACTACAAGCGGGCACTCGCCGCGGAGTGGACCGCGGTGCTCGGCGAGCCCCCACGGGCGGATCCTTCGGATCGCTCGCGCGAGGCGGCTATTGCGAAGTATGTCGAGTGGCTTCGTCCGATCGTCGAGGCGCCCGATTCGCTTGATGTGCTCGTGAAGAGCGATCCTGCGGTGGCATCGCTGGTCCAGGCGGTGCAGGCGCACGTCGCCGGGGCGTGGACGGACGCCGAGTTGCTCCGTCGATACGCGCTGCACCAGGCGCTCGAGCGATCCGGGCAGCGCGAGATCATCCGGAGCCAGATGGGTGCTCGGAGTGCGGCATTCGCGGACCTTCTCTCCGACACCAGCCGGGCGGAGGCGTGGCAGAAGTACGTCGCGCAGCTGCGCCGACGCGTGCTCATCGACGTCTACAAGATGGAGCCGGACCGGATGGTCCGGTTCACGCAGAAGTACGGACCGATCGACTGGCGGCACCCTTGCGCGCACGGTCTGTACTGGTCCGCACGCGGGGTAGAGCAGGGGCTGAGCCGCGCAACCGAGGAGACGATGCGGGACTACGACTTCATCAACACGGACCGCGTGGTGATGCAGTCCCTGCAGGAGCTCTACCGCACGGGCGAGCTGTACTTTGATTATCTGGAGTGGGAGGCGGGCCAGTTCGCGACGTACATCTCCGTGCCGAATCCGCACTTCATCGAGCCGTACCACCAGTTGGTGACGAGCGGGGAGTTGCTGGATCGCAATCCGTATGAGAGGACGGCGAAGCGGCCGTATCGCGTGATCGCGGCGGGGTACGAGAATTTCCTCAAGGACGCGGTCTGCTTCTTCTATCGGCGCGGGCAGCGTCGCGAGGCGGAGAAGTGGTATCGGATCGCGGCGAACTGGGAGGGTGCGAACATGCACGATCCCGAGCGAATCGAGCTGTTCTCGATGCCATTGGACGAGTTTGTCGAGAAGGAGCTGACCGATCGTTTCAAGTCGCCGAGTGTTGCGATTGCCGAGGTGTACGGCGCGCTGGACGGCGCGTACACGAGCGGGCTTCTGGCGGGCGACGGCGAGCTCTTCCGCTCACAGTTCGAGTATGCGAAGCGGTTCCACAGGTACTTCCTGCAAGAGCAGTTGCGTATGACGCCGACGGGGAATGTCTACGGACGCCTTGAGATGCTCGACCGCGACTTCGGGATCGTTGCCGGTCTGCGATTTGCGAATCTCGTCGGGCAGCTCTCGCTCGACGACGCGGAGACGGTCTACGACAACGCGCCCGAGGACCTGCGTCGCTACGCGTATGACGCCTTCACGAGGCGATTCCGAGAGGCCCTTGACGCCGAGGTCCGCAACGGCGGGCGTGCGTTCGACAGCATCTTCCCCGAGCCGTCGAACATGGCATCGTTCCGCACGACGCTGGCGCGGGAACTCGAGGAGCGCCGGCGCACGGCCGAGAGGAACGTCTCTCCGAAGTAAGCGGATCTGTTCGAGGTGCGGTTTGAGCTTTGTCGTTCAGCCGAGAAGCCGGTCACGGGCCTCGCGGTACCGTTCGAGCGTGCCTTCGACGATCTCGGGCGGGAGTGCGGGGCCGGGTGCCTGCTTGTTCCACGAGCCGGAGGCGACGAGCGTCTCGAGATACTCGCGGACGAACTGCTTGTCGAAACTCGGCTGCGGGCGGCCCGGTTCGTAGCGGTCGGCGGGCCAGAACCGCGAGCTGTCGGGGGTCAGGGCCTCGTCGATCACGATCGGTTCGCGCCCGATGTCGTTCCCGTGTTCGTCGATCGGGATGCCGAACTCGAACTTGGTATCCGCGATGATGATGCCGCGTGAGAGTGCGTGGGCGGATGCCGCGGCGTAGATCGCGAGCGACGTTTCGCGGAGGCGTTCCATCATGACGTGACCGACAATCATCGAGGCCTGCTCGAAGGAGATGTTCTCGTCGTGTTTGCCCTGCTCTTCCTTGGTTGCGGGGGTGAAGATCGGCGAGGGGAGTCGCTCGCACTGGCGGAGCCCCGGCGGGAGGTTGATGCCACAGATCGCACCAGTTGCCTGATAGTCCTTCAGGCCGGAGCCCTCGATGTAGCCGCGGACGACGCACTCGACGGGTATGACGCGGCACAACCTCCCGATGGTGATGCGCCCGGCCAGTTGGTCTCTCTGGGTTGTATCAGAGCCGAACGCCTCATCGGGAATGTCGGCCGGATCGGTGGAGAGAAGGTGGGTTCTTGCCAGGCCTTTGGACTCGATGAAGCGGAGCCAGAAGCCGGCCATCTCAGACAAGAGTCGCCCCTTGCCGGGGATGGGCGTCGGCAGGACGACATCGAACGCCGAGAGGCGGTCCGAGGCGACCATCAGCACGCGCGCCGGGTCTCGCCCGGACCCGGGGATGCGATAGACGTCACGCACCTTTCCCTGGCGTCGGGAAGCGAGTCTCAGGCGAGATTCAAAGAGGGGCTGCTCGTTTCCCAACGATCTTTCTGAGGTCGGCATGGGCCGGGATCGTAAGCGTGACAATCGAGGTCGGAAGCCGATCGGCACGCATCGCGGACGCTACGATGCCCGGAACGGTGGGGGGAGGCCGGGCCGCGTGGAGCGCCGGTTGAGTGGCTCCCGGGTGTCCGGGTGTCGAGGCAGAGTCGGCAGAGGGCCGACCGGAGGTTGGAAGGGCCGATGCTGACGTTCGCAGTCTTTGAGGGCGATGCGCCGGCCAGTACGTGGGCGCTGAAGCACGTCTGCCTCTTCCTGGCGGGCGATGTTCCCTGCAATGGTGACATTCGATTCGAGGATGGGCGGATTGTCGCGGAGCGGCAGACGCCGGAGTCGTGCGGGCTGATGATCCAGTTCCCGGTGGAGTTGCCTGGGGAATCGGGGCCTCGCCCCTTGGGGATGCTCACGCTTGAGACGTGCCTGCTCAGGCCGCGGAAGGATCCGTATCTGCTCTCGTTGGAGCTTGCGCGCCGGCAGATCATGCAGTTTCTGAACCGGCTTGAAGACTGGGGGATGTTCGACCTTGCGTCGACCGATCCGATCCTGCAGCAGTTTGAGGCGGCACGTCGGAGGTTCACGGCCGCGCTTGTGGCGCAGAAGCATGACGATCCATCCGACCGGACGAAGGTGACGATGTCTGCCGAGGCGGACCGGCTTTCTCGAGAGGCCCTGGGGCTCGCGGTGGATGCTTCGGAGCGTCTGGCGCTCGCGCACGCCGAACGCGAGTTGCCCAAACGAGTGACGGGTGAGCGTTACGCGCAGGCGGTCGACGTCTACAAGGCCGTACATCAGGAGACGCCCCCCGCGAGCGCGTCGATCCTGATGCCGGGTACGCTGGGTGTGACGCTGCCGACGAGGCCGATGCTGGGCGTGGCGGTGGACCCCTCGCAGTTCTCGGAGTCGCTCCAGAAGACGACGCAGGCGGTTGCGGACTTTATGGTCATGCCGATGCGGTGGATCGACATGGAGCCGGAGGAGGGGGAGTACGCGTTCGCAGCGACCGATCGATGGATCGAGTGGGCGATCCGCGCGGCGAAGATGCCGGTCGTCGGCGGGCCGCTCATCGATTTCCGCCCCGGGATCGTGCCCGAGTGGCTGTACATCTGGGAGAATGACTACGAGACGCTGCGCGACCTCGTGGCCGAGCATGTCAGGCAGATCGTGACTCGGTATCGTCGCACTGTGACGCGGTGGACTGTCGTCTCCGGTTTGCACATCAACCGCCACTTCCCCATGACGCTCGAGCAGATGCTCGAACTCACGCGGATCTGTGTGCTTGTGACGCGGAAGCTGCATCCCGCGGCGAAGGTCGTTGTCGAGATCAATCAGCCCTTCGGGGAGTATCTCGCGTACAGCCGCAGGGCGGTGCCGCCGCTGGCGTATATCGAGTTGCTGAACCAGGCGGGCGTGGCGATCGACGGCGTTGGTCTTCGCGTGCAGGTGGGGCAGCCGGGCGTGGGCGGTTCCGCCCGGGACCTGATGGCATTGGCGCTGATGCTCGATCGTTATGCGATGCTCGAGAGGCCCGTGTTCGTGACGGCGACGGGCGCGCCGAGCCAGCCGCTGACGGACGAGTCACGGGAGGAGCAGTTCCGCGATGCGGGGTGGTGGAGGGCGCCGTGGTCCCCGACAACTCAGGCGGACTTTGCCAGGAAGTTCGCGACGATCGCGCTGTCGCGCCCGTTTGTGCACAGTGTGGCGTGGCAGGATCTGGCCGACGGGACGCGGAAGGCCCGCGAGATGCCTTACGGTGGGTTGGTGAACTCTGCGGGTGAGCCAAAGCCCGCGGCTCGGGCTCTGATGGAGACTCGGCGGTCGCTCCGCGATGGCAGAGTGGCGCCGGGTTCTATGTCGTTTGACTGAGGATGAGACGAGATGGAATCGGCCCAACGCTCGGAACAGACCGGGTGCTGGACAACCGGGGCGGCCCGGATCTTCGGCGCATCGGTGCTGCTCTTTCTGGTTGGATTTGCATCGTGGCAGGCCTGGCGCCAGAGCCGCGGCACCTCGGCGTGGGCCGGTGTTGGGCAGGCGGTCTCTGTGCTCGAATCTGATGGTGTTGGGGAGCGGATCGCGCGGGGTGCTGCCTCGGGACCGATCGTCGACGGGCGTCTTGACTTGAATCGAGCCGACCTCGCCCAACTGGAGTTGTTGCCGGGCGTTGGACTCGCGACTGCGGCTCGGATCGTCGCATACCGAGAGCAGATCGGCGGATTCCGCACGGTCGATGAGCTCTCGGGCGTGCGTGGGATCGGGCCTCGGACGATGGAGCGGCTGCGCGAGCGGGTGGTGGTCACACCGGGACCCACGGACCAACGTCCGCCGGGCGACTGATCATCTCGAACCTCGACACGTCACCCCCCTCCGAGCGGGCCGATACGATGCAGCAAGCTTGCAAGGTTGACCACGGGCGCACGTTGCGTCCGCGGGGCGAATCCATGCGCGGAGCGGTCGTGGCCGAACGGACACTCATCGAGGCGTTTGCGTCTCTCGACTCGGTTCGGGGGTTGGCGCACGCGCTCGGCGGCGGGCGGCGTTCGGTGGCGATCGGCAGCGCGGGGTCATCGACCGCGTATGTTGCGGGCGCGATCGCGGGGCTGCTCTCACGCCCGGTTGTGCTTGTGGTGGCGCATGCCGACGACGCCGATGAAGCGGCGGACGAGCTGGCGGAGGCCGGTGTTGAGGCGATGCGGCTTGTGCCGCTCCAGGCCCTGCCCGGTGAGTCGGGCGCGGCGATCGACCTGCTCGCGGATCGGCTGAGCGTGGTGCGCGAGATCGTGAATGCTCCTGCGTTCGGCGAGCGTGGGTGCGTTGTTGTGTGCCCGATCCAGGGCCTGATGCAGGCGGTGCCGACACCCGAGTCTCTGCCCGGTCTTATCCGTCAGGTGTCGCGGGGGGATCGTGTCGGACCTCACGCGCTTGCGAACTGGCTCGAGGGCGCGGGGTACTCGCGCGTCGACGCGATCGAGGAGCCGGGTGATTACGCGGTCAGGGGCGGGATTGTTGACGTCTTCGTGCCCGCGCTCGGCGCACGCGGGA
This sequence comes from Phycisphaeraceae bacterium, assembly GCA_019454185.1. Classification (NCBI taxonomy): domain Bacteria; kingdom Pseudomonadati; phylum Planctomycetota; class Phycisphaerae; order Phycisphaerales; family Phycisphaeraceae; species Phycisphaeraceae bacterium. Next base: position 2,276,050 of record CP075368.1, on the reverse strand, counting down.
GTGGCATTGGGGGTGGGGGGAGCGCGACAGGGGGGGGCGTCAGGTTCGATTTCTTCGGAGATGAGTTGGAGCGGATTACAGAGGTCGATCTGGAGACCATGGGCTCGGATCGGTCGATCGAGTCGGTCGAGCTTGTGTGTGCGTCGATGGATGCGCTCCGGTCCGACGAGGGGACTATGCAGTTCCTCGATCTGCTCCCCGAGCGGTGTGTCGCGATCATCGCTGAGACGCTGGAGGTGGTCGAGCAGGGGCGTGGGTACTTCGAGCGCGTGACGGATTCCAAGGGCATCTTCGGGCCGCCCGCCGTGTTGAAATCGCTGGAGCGCCGGTTCGCGGTCGCGGAAGTGAACCAGTTCTCGGCCGGCGCGGCCTCTGCGGACGCGCGGGTCGAGCTGCCGATCTCGCCACTCCAGACCTTGGCGCGCGAGGTCGATCAGGGGCTGGCGGAACTGGCGGGCATGTCGCGGGATGGAACGCGCGTGCTCGTCGCGTGTCAGAACGAGGGAGAGCTGTCGCGACTCGGAGAGTTGATCGAGCAGCACGCACCCGGAGCGGCGATACGGCCTCATTCCGGATACGTCCATCGCGGATTTGTCGTAGATGATCCGGGCGTTCGTCTGGCTGTGGTTCCTTACCACGAGCTGCTCCATCGGTTCGGCGTGAGGCGAGGGTCCGGCGGGCGAGTGCGCTCGACGCGCGCGATGGACACGTTCCTGGATTTCGCGCCCGGCGACTTCGTGGTGCATGCCGAGCACGGCATCGCCCGCTACGCGGGATTGAAATTGATGAAGCCCCGGGCACTGCCGGGGCGGGATGTCTTTCAGCCGACAGAGCACGAGGAGTATCTGACGCTGGAGTTCGCCGGCTCGGCGAAGCTGCACGTGCCGGCGACGCAGATCGATCTGGTGCAGCGATACATCGGCGGGTTCGGCGGGAAGCCGAAGCTCTCGACGCTCGGAGGCAGCCGCTGGAAGGCCCAGAAGGAGCGGGTTGCGGAGTCCGTGAAGGACCTGGCGGCGGAGTTGCTGCGTGTGCGTGCGGCACGGGAGCACATGCCGGGCATCGCGTATCCGGCGGACACGCAGTGGCAGCATGAGTTCGAGGAGGAGTTCCCGTACGAGGAGACGGAGGATCAGTTGGCCGCGCTGGCGGGGATCAAACGCGACATGCAGTCCGAGCGTCCGATGGATCGTCTTGTGTGCGGCGACGTGGGATTTGGGAAGACCGAGCTGGCGATCCGCGCGGCGTTCAAGGCGTGTGAGTTCGGCAAGCAGGTGGCGATCCTCGTGCCGACGACGGTGTTGGCCGAGCAGCACGAGCGGACGTTCAAGTCGAGGTTCGCGGGGTATCCCTTCCGCGTGGAGTCGTTGTCGCGGTTCAAGACCGATGCTGAGCAGAAGATAACGCTTGATGCGCTGCGGAAGGGGCAGGTCGATGTCATCATCGGCACGCATCGGCTGCTCTCCAAGGACGTTGCGTTCTCGGATCTGGGGCTGGTTGTTGTCGATGAGGAGCAGCGGTTCGGCGTGGAGCACAAGGAGGGGCTGCTGCGTCTGCGCCTGACGGCCGATGTGCTTTCGCTCTCGGCAACACCGATCCCGCGAACGCTGCACATGGCGATGCTCGGGATCCGTGATATCTCCAGTCTGACGACGCCCCCGGCGGATCGAAGGGCGATCGTGACCGAGGTCATTCCGTACAACGAGCGTCGTATCACGCAGGCGATCGCGAGGGAACTGGGGCGTGAGGGCCAGGTCTACATCGTGCACAATCGGGTGCACAACATCCGGTCGGTCGCGGACGACATCCGGCGGCTGGTGCCTGAGGCGAGGATCGTGGTGGGGCACGGGCAGATGCAGCCCCACGAGCTGGAAGAGGTGATGCTCACCTTCATGCGCCGCGAGGCGGACATCCTGGTGAGCACGACGATCATCGAGTCGGGCATCGATATCCCGACCGCAAACACGATGGTCATCCTCGATGCGGATCGCTTCGGGCTCGCGGATCTTCACCAGTTGCGAGGGCGCGTCGGCCGGTACAAGCACAGGGCGTACTGCTATCTGATGCTGCCGGTCGATCGTCCGGTGAAGGAAAAGGCCCAGAAGCGGCTTCGGGCGATCGAGCAGTACTCGATGCTCGGGGCCGGGTTCAAGATCGCGATGCGGGACCTCGAGATCCGCGGCGCGGGCAACCTGCTGGGGCCGGAGCAGTCGGGCCACATCGCGGCGGTGGGGTATGACACATACTGCCGCCTGCTGGACGAGGCCGTGAAGCGTCTCAAGAACGAGAAGGTGCCGGAGCCGGTGAGTGCGACCTCGATCGAGATCGGCATCGCTGGTGTGATCCCCAAGCCGTATGTGCCCTCCGACCAGAGGCGGCTTGAGATCTATCGACGCGTTGCGACCGTCGCGACACACGCGGAACTCACCAAGGTGCGGGGCGATCTGGTCACGGCATATGGCGAGCCGCCCAGGGCTGTCGAGCGGCTTCTCGATCTTGCATCGCTGCGCCTCGCCCTCGCTGGGCTTGGCGTGCGCACGCTCACGATCAGGGATAAGGATGTGATCTTCAGGACGCCGGAGCCGGGCACGCTCGCGCTACGTCTCCAAGGGATTCAAGGGACTGTGACGCCCCTGCCCCCGAAGTCCACCGATTCGCTCGCCGAGGTGTATTACCGGCCGCCACCCGCGTATATGGAGCCGGAGACGCTGCTTGCCGTGCTTCGTAAGCGCTTGTGTCCGGCACCGGCCGGAGAGACCACGCAGGCAGCGAGTGATGATGCTGCGGCGGGGCTGCCTGCGAAGCCGCCCGTCAAGGTGAAGGGGTTTGCGGCGGTTTCCAAGCCCAAGGCACCTGTGCGGGGCTCGCTCAGGAAGCCGAAGTAGACGAGCCCGCCCCGATCGGCGTGTGTACGACCGCAGGGATCACTTCTGAGCCCCATCGCTTGGGTTGACGCCGCGGGCCATCGGCGTGGTCGCGGACGAGCAATGCCCGGCATTCGGCCTCGGCTTTCGGGTGCGAGGCGTTCTCCTTTGAGATCCGCATCTTGACGGTCGTGAAACCCGCGGCAGCGACGCAGTCCTTCAGCCGCTGCTCGCTGAAGGGGTTTGGGTGCATCTCGTCGCGATACTCCATGAGATCGACAAGCAGCCAGACGAGGCCGCCGGGGCGCAGCAATCGGTGCAGCTCGCGGAGCACGGCGTCGGGGTCGTCCACGTGGTCGAGGCAGTTCTCGATGACGACGAGGTCGCAGCAGGCGTCCGCCAGGGGCACGTGCTCACCCGTCGCGGGGATCATGACGACGTGGGCGCACTCTGTGGGCACCAGCCCCTCGGCTTGGTAGCCGTTTGCGAGGGGATCGACGGCCGCGGCCCATTTCCAGCGATTCCGCCCGAGGAAGGGGTAGGGTCCGGAGCCGATCTCGACCGCCCGCGTGGACTGGCACCACGAGGCGTAGGCGTCGGGGGTCATGTCGAGCCACGAGGCGAGCTCGTCGTTGCGATCCTGCTGCCAGCCGCCGTAGACGTGGGGGAATGTGCCTGTCCAACTGGGGAACTGCTCGGGATCGCGTGCGATGCGAACCCAGAAGCGGAGCTCTTCGAGGTACTTTCGGCTCAGCGAGGGCGAGGGAGAGCCGTCGGGCAGCTCGGCCCGGCCGGAAAGGCCCCCCTTCCAGATCGCCGGGCCGGTGGGGAGCGATGGTGGGGGAGGCCCATGCTCGACGCTCAGGTCCTTCCGCAGGTCGTTGAGTGCCGCGGTCTGTCGCTCGATCGCTTCGGTGGTCGCCGCGAGTGCGGGACGCGAGAGTCGAACGATGATGTTCCTGATGAGCTGCTTCATGGTGCGGAGGCGAGGCCGTCTGGGAGCCCTTCGGGGTGGAGAGTGCACCAGAATGATAGATCGTGGCGATGAATCTCTATGAACCTTCGGTAAAGTCTGGGGACCGTGCCGTCGGTGCCTGGCGATGGGAGTGATCTTTGCGCTACCATCACGATTCGGGCTTGATCCTGGCGCGTGCGGGGTCAGGCACTTTGCATCGGAGCGTCGCATGAAGTTTGAAGCCAGTCTTCCCGAGCCGGGCGGCCACAACCCGCGAACGGATTTCGACAGCCAGATCGAGCGGATCCGTCGGCGACTGGTCCGAGAGGCGGTCGTTGCTGTCGGGATGCTCGAACGGGCCATCGACGCGCTCTGGACGCTCGACCGCGAGGAGGCCGCGATTGTCCGATCGAAGGACACGCGCGTCGATCGTGAGGAAGTGGCGATCGAGTCGGACTGCTATCGGCTGCTGACGATGCAGCACCCGGTGGCGAAGGACTTCCGCATGATCGCGTTTGTGCTCAAGGTGAACCAGGACATCGAGCGGGTCGCGGACCATGCCAGTTCGATCGCCAAGAGCATCCTGGCCTTCCGTGGCGATAGTCCGCCTCGCTGGCCGACGGCGCTTGAGGAGCTGGCCCATCGCGTGCCGGCCCAGTGCCATGTGCTGCTCAGGGCGGTTGTGGACGAGGACACCGACAAGGCGAAGGAGATCGTTGCCGGGGACAAGATCCTCGACGAGATCCACAGGCGGCTCTTCGATGAGATCGTCGAGACGATGGACGGCTCCTCGGACTCGTCGGCGAACGGGCTTCTGGTCTATCGGATCGGTCGTGAACTCGAGCGTGTGGGCGACCTGATGGCCGCGATCGCCGAGGATGTTGTGTATCTGAGAACGGGCCAGATCATTCGCCACGCGAAGCGTCTGAAGCCAGCGGGGCCGACGCCGTGACGTCACCTTGAGGGGACGCCACCCTGCGGGTCGGGGTGCTTCGTTGGATCGGCAGGACGGTACGTTGTGAGATGGTTGTGAATCGACGCGGCGAATGACTGCGGCGTGCATTGCCGCGCCTGCGGAGTGTCCGTGCGGCACGTGCGCATACTCCGGTGGGTGTGGAATGGAAAAAATGACAACACCCGGACACGAGTGCCCGGGTGTTGCGTGTGCGTGTCAGTCGGTCGATCTTGTTCGCACGTCACCGTGCGGATATTCGCCAGAGGCGAACGAGAGTGTGCTGACTTGTCCTGCTGAAGATTGCTCTTCGATCCCGCCGCTCTTTGAGCGAGGGGCAAGGCAGGTCCAAGGAAATCCCTTAGAAAGGAGGTGATCCAGCCGCAGGTTCTCCTACGGCTACCTTGTTACGACTTCGTCCCAGTCACCAGTCTTGCCGTAGACACCACTGAAATATGGCGGCTTCGGGCACTCCCGGCTCCCATGACGTGACGGGCGGTGTGTACAAGGCTCAGGAACTCATTCACCGGAGCGTAGCTGATCTCCGATTACTAGCGATTCCGACTTCATGCAGGCGAGTTGCAGCCTGCAATCCGAACTGGGGCGCGCTTTTTGCGATTTGCTCCGCCTTGCGGCCTTGCTTCGCTCTGTACGCGCCATTGTAGCACGTTTGCATCCCTGGATGTAAGGGCCATGAGGACTTGACGTCATCCCCACCTTCCTCCGGTTTGACACCGGCAGTCTCGCTAGAGTGCTCGGCATTACCCGTGAGCAACTAACGACAGGGGTTGCGCTCGTTAGAGGACTTAACCCGACACTTCACAGCACGAGCTGACGACAGCCATGCAGCACCTGTGCATGTTCCACCCAGAGGGTGTGGCTCCTGTTTCCAGGAGTTAATCCATGCATGTCAAACCCAGGTAAGGTTCTTCGCGTTGCCTCGAATTAAGCAACATGCTCCACCGCTTGTGTGAGCCCCCGTCAATTCATTTGAGTTTTAGCCTTGCGACCGTACTCCCCAGGCGGCACACTTAATGTTTTTACGTCGACCAGAGGCGCGTCAGAGCGACTCCGATCTAGTGTGCATCGTTTACGGCGTGGACTACCAGGGTATCTAATCCTGTTTGCTCCCCACGCTTTCGTGCCTGAGCGTCAGAACAGGCCCAGTCGACTGCCTTCGCCATTGGCGTTCCCATGGATATCTACGCATTTCACCGCTCCACCCATGGTTCCATCGACCCCTACCTGTCTCAAGATCGGTAGTATGCCCTGCTGTTCCCCGGTTGAGCCGAGGGATTTCACAAAGCACTATCCGATCCGCCTGCGCACCCTTTAAGCCCAGTGATTCCGATTAACGCTCGGGGCCTCTGTATTACCGCGACTGCTGGCACAGAGTTAGTCGCCCCTTCCTCTGGAAGCGATCAGTGTTTCTGCTTCCTGACAGCGGTTTACACGGCGAAGCCGCTTCATCCCGCACGCGGCATTGCTCCGTCAGGCTTTCGCCCATTGCGGAAGATTCGTTACTGCAGCCTCCCGTAGGAGTCCGGGCAGTGTCTCAGTCCCGATGTCGCAGGTCGTGCTCTCACACCTGCTACCCGTCTTCGGCTTGGTGAGCCGTTACCTCACCAACTACCTGATAGGACGATCGCCGCTCCCAAGGCGCCTTGCGGCTTTCCTCCGTAGATCACATGGAGTATTACGCACAGTTTCCCATGCCTATCCTCCACCTCGGGGTACGTTCGATCGTATTACTGACCCTTTCGCCACTCACCATTGCTGGTTCGTGCGACTTGCATGTTTTAGCCATGCCGCCAGCGTTCAATCTGAGCCATGATCAAACTCTTCACTTGAATGCCATTGAACTCACCCGAGGGCGAGTTGACTTCAGTAGAAGCTGATCCGAAACAACCATCACTTGCGTGATGGCCGGTCTTGAAATGGTCCGAAGACCATTCCAACGTCAACGCGGCAAACGTCAACGATTTCTTGCAGACATTCCTTTGCTAGCTTTATTAGGGCTATCGCACGAGAATGTCATGCGTCGAAGGGCTGTGAGGACCTTCGACAGCAAGGATCCGGCGTCGTGTTGGCCTGCCAGGCCTACCCGCGTGCATGGGTATACGACGCCGCACATTCTCGCGATCGACCGACTGTTCACTTGTCAAGGATGTCGGAACTAGCCGTTTGACCGGATTCGTCCCGTGCCGGCTCTCAGCGAATCGGCGAGGGGGATAGTAGGGCATACTCCGATGTGGTCAAGCGTCCAAGGCGCTTTTCAAACGCAATCTTTGACGGAATTCTCAAGGTGCCGCACGCGATGACGACGTCCGATCAGAGACCGCCAGCGACATCCCCCAGAGATCAGGGCGACGACGGCCACCCAGTGTATTCCGGGACAGAGACTTACGGATCGTGCGGCAGGCTGAGACCAGTGTGGCCCCCGATGTCCGCACGTCGTCCATGACCACGAGCACCTGCGGCAGATCGCCACGCAATCCCCGTTTCCGAACTCGAAAGACACCCCTGACGTTCCCCGCACGCTCGCTCGGCACCACTGCAAGCTGCGTTGGACCGTGTGCTCTGGCCAGCAGGCGGACGCATGTGGCTCCAGACACAGCCGCGGCACCCAGTGCGATCGCCCGTGTATGGTCGATCCCGCGTTCAAGGTACCGGAGCCGACTCATAGGTATTGGAACGATCCACACAGCGTTTGGATCCAGTTTGGATTCGTCCATCGCTTGTCGCAACTGCTCCCCGAGCAGACGCCCAGCAGCCACACCGAGCGATCGGAACCGGTTGAATTTGATGTCTCTGGCGATCTCGCCAAGCACGCCGTGGTAGGTGCCGAGTCGCACGAATCGCTGCCATGGAAGGCGTGCATCTTGGCATTCCGAGCAGCTTTCAGTTGTGGCGGTGTTCGGCCCTCGGCTTGCGCCGCAGCGGCTGCATGCCGCGGAGAGTGGCTCGGGACTCCACCCCGCGTCGCGCAGGCGGACTGACAGTGGGGGAGAGGAGAATCCGAGCCACGTTCGCTCGATCTCAAGGAGCGCGGTGCCGATGCGGTTACGGGCATTGGGCGGGTCGGCGGCCATGTTCCGGCTCAGGTTCGATAGGGTGCGAGCGCGGTTCGGACCAGATCTGCTCGCGCGCCACGTCTGTGCTCTTGGTCCATCGGGCGGCCGGTGGCTCGTTGCAGATGGCCGGGTTGTACGAGGAGGAGCAGGGCATGGGCGATGCGTTCCGGGACGCCTTCGACGAGGCCGAGCACGATGCCGAGTCGGAGCGTGCTGAGCAGGTCCATGGCTTCTTCGGCGGCGAGAAGGCGGGCGTGGGTGAGGATGCCCAGAGCCCTATGGACCCGATCTCGGAGTACGGGCCCGCCCCGCGTGACGAGCATTCGCCGGCTGGCGCGTTCGTACTCGATCACCTGCGGGATGATCTCGTTCTGCAGTTCGTGCAAGAGCATCTGTTCAGACTTTCCGAGCGTTGTCTGATTCGAGATCTGGTACAGGTCGCCGACGGCGTTTGATCCCTCTCCGTAGAAGCCGCGGACGGCGAGCGACATCGCGGCGGCGGCGCGTTTGACTTTCTCGAGCTCGTTTCTCAGCCGGAGTCCCGGAAGATGGAGCATGACGGAGAAGCGGATTCCCGTGCCGACATTGGTGGGGCAGGCGGTCAGGTATCCGAACCGGCGATCGAAGGCGTAATCGAGTGATCGCTCCAACGCATCGTCGATCTCGTTCGCGAGTGTCAGCGCCTCGGTGAGAGACAATCCGCATCGGAGCGATTGGATCCGAAGGTGGTCCTCTTCGTTGACCATGATGGCCAGTTGCTCGGATTGCTGGGCGATGGCGACGCCGCGCGGCTCTTCGATGCCCCCCTGCCCGCTGTTGAGCTTGCCACGTGCGTGCTGCTTTGAGATGAGGTGTCTTTCGACGAGGATGGTGCGTTGTTCAGTTGAGGCGGTGTGGAGGTCGACCCAGACGATTCGTTCCTGGGTGGGGATCTCGACGATTCTGCGTCGGCAGACGTCGAGGATCTGGCGTCGATCGGCGCGGCTTGCCTTGGGCATGAAGGGGAACCCGGCAAGGTTTCGCGCTAGTCGCACCCGCGACGAAAGCACTACATCGCACGCCTGTCCGGTGGCACGCAGCCACTCGGTGTTGGCCTCGTGGAACGGGATCTCGCCCCCTCGCCCCGCGCTCATGGCTTCTGCTCCCGGCTGGCGGGCCGTGAGTCTGTGGCCTTGGCGATCTCATCGCGGATCATCGCGGCACGCTCGTACTGCTCGGCGTGGACGGCCTCTTCCAACTGTTGCCGGAGGAGCCCGAGCCGGGCGGCACGCTCGACGGCGTCGCCCAGCAAAGACTCGCCCGCCGATGTGCCCGAAGTGGATTGGAGCAGTCGCAGGGGCACTTTGCCGACATGGTGGGTGCCCCCTTCGTGGGCTCGCTCCAGCAGCGGAGTGAGTTGGGTCTCGAATCGTCGATAGCACGCGGGGCAGCCGAGCAGACCGGTGTGGCGGAACTCAGAGATGGAAGTGCCGCACGCCTCGCAGGTCGGGCCCTGGACGACCGTGACCTTCGCGACGACCGGCGTTGCGGGCGTGCCGACATCCATGCCCGCCTGACGTGCGCAGACTTCACACAGGTGTCGCTCCACCTTACGACCTGCTTTGATCACGACCTCGTGGATCGTGGCTTCGCGCTCGCCACACTGACACAGCATGGAACGGCCCTCGCTCGGTTCAGTCTAGCGCGCGTGAACGGGCCGCAATGAGAAGCGGGCCGACGCTCGCGTCGGCCCGCACAGATGGTTCATGAGGATGAAGACTCGCACTCAGGCGTGCGTGCCCTGCTTCTGCTGGCGGGTGTAGCCGTACTTGCGCTTGAGCGCCTTGACGACAAGCCCGGTGCGGATGGCCTTGGCGGACACGGTGATCCGCTGGCGACGACCATCGACGATGGCGTCAACGGCCTGAAGATTCGGACGGAACTTGCGGCGTGTGATGCCGGTCGGCTTGAGACCGAAGCCGCCCTTCTTGATGGCCTGACCGCGCCAGGCGCGCTTCATTCCGAAGGAGACTTTCTTACCGGTAAAGTGGCATTTGGCGGGCATGGGATCACCTCTTACGTAGGGCCAAGACGATAGGCCGATGCTCTGCGTGCGGCAATCCAGAGGCGTGAAGCGCCCGATGCGATGCCGCGAAAGGGTTCCGGTCGGGTGGGCTCACTCGTCGCTCACGGCGTCCGGACGCAGGGTCAGGATGTCGCGGAGCTGGTCGGTGGAGAGCTCGGTGAGCCAGCGCTCGCCGGAGCCGATGATGTTCGAGGCGAGTTCGGTCTTCTGTTCGATCATCTCGTCGATGCGGTCTTCGAGGGTGCCGGCGACAACGAACTTGTGAACGTGGACGGTCCTGGTCTGTCCGATGCGATACGCGCGGTCGGTCGCCTGGTTCTCGACTGCGGGGTTCCACCAGCGGTCGAAGTGGAAGACGTGGGTCGCGGCTGTGAGGTTGAGGCCGACGCCGCCCGCTTTGAGGGACAGGATGAGGATCGGATGCTGACCGTCGGCACGCTGGAAGGTGTCGATGATGCGTTGACGCTCGGTCTGGGGTGTGCCGCCGTGCAGGAAGAGGACGGGCCTGTTGATCTCGTGCTGGATCATCAATTGCAGGAGATGGCCCATCTGGCGGAACTGCGTGAAGATGAGGGACTGGTCTCCCTCTGCGAGGATCTCGTCGAGCATTTCGAGCAGACGCGTGGTCTTGCCGGATCGGGCCGGGTCCGCGGGGCGGACTCCTTCTGTGTCCTTGAGCAACTGTGAGGGGTGGTTGCAGATCTGCTTGAGCTTGATGAGTGCCGCGAGGACCAGCCCTCTGCGCTGCATCCCTTCGGCGCGATCGACCTCGCCGAGGACACGCTTGACGCAGGCGTCGTACAGCTGCGCCTGCTCTGCGGTGAGGTGGCTGTACTCCTTGGTCTCCAGCTTGGGGGGGAGGTCGGCGACGACGGTCGGATCGGTCTTAAGCCGGCGGAGCACGAAGGGCTGGACGAGCCGCCGGAGCTGGTCGGTCCGGACGCGGTCGCGGTAGCGTTCGACTGGTACGGCGAACCTTCTTCGGAATGAGGGGGCGGAGCCGAGCAGCCCGGGGTTCAGGAAGTCCATGATCGACCACAACTCGCTGAGGCGGTTCTCGACCGGGGTGCCTGTGAGGGCAGTGCGGCGATCGGCGATCATCGCACGGACGGCTTGCGCCTGCTTCGCGACCGGGTTCTTGATGCACTGGGCCTCGTCGAGAACGATTCGGCCCCAGTGGACGCGTTCGAGCGTCCCGAGATCCCTGTGGATCAGGGCGTAGGTTGTGATGACGAGATCGGACTGCTCAACCGCGAGCAGGAAGTCTTCGCCGGTCTTTCGCTCGACGCCGTGATGGATGAGCACGCGGAGCTCGGGCGCGAAACGCTTGCTCTCGCGCATCCAGTTGCTGACAACGGACATCGGGACGACCAGGAGTGTCGGACCGGGCTTTGCTCCGTTCAAGCGTTCATGCAGGAGCAGGGCGAGCATCTGGATCGTCTTGCCGAGTCCCATGTCATCGGCGAGGCACATGCCGAATCCGAATCGCTCGAGGAACGACATCCACGCGAGGCCTCGGGCCTGATAGGGCCGCAGGGTGCCTCGGAACGAGGGTGGGGCTTCGATCGTCGGCACCTGCTCGGTGGCTCCGCCGAGCGCGGATTTGATCCAGCCGTCGAGTTCCATGCCGACAACAGGGACACCGGTCTCTCCCGGATCTGTGCCGTACGCGACGCGGAGCGCCTCGGCGACGGTCATGGTGCCGGAGGTGTTCTCTTTGATGAACTTCATCGCGGCCTGCACGTCTTCGGGCCGGACCTCGACCCATCGCCCGTTGACGCGGATGAGGGGGCTCTTGCGAGCCGCGAGCTGCTCGAACTCTTCGATCGAGAGTGTGGTGTCGCCGAGCGCGATCTCCCACTTGTAGTTGACGAGTGCGGCCATGCCGAGGCGTGGCGAGTTGGGCGTGACTGCGCCCGAAGCGTCGCCGGACTCGACCGATTCGGGCGTGGAGACCTTGAGTCTGGCGCCGATGCGCGCGCTCGGAGAATCCCACCAGTCGGGCACGATCGAGCCGAAGCCCTGCTCACGGAGGACGGGCTGGATCTCACGCAGGTATTGGTACGCCTGGCGCGTGGAGAGTGACATCTCCGCGGGCTCGGAGTCGTCGAGGGCCTTCTCAAGCCGGTCGTAGATGCGGGACGCACGCCCGAGTTCGGCCAGCAGAAGCTCTTGCGGAGACTCGAGTCTCAGCCCCTCAATCGAGACACTCTCGCTCGAGAGCATCCAGATGTCCTCTGCATCGACCATGATGTCGGGACGATCAACGGACTGGAGGTGGAATGAGAGTGTCCAGGCCAGGTCGTCGGGCGGAGCCGCGAGGTCCGCGAGCTTCGCGCTCGTGCTCGGCTCGTTGAGTCGAAGGCAGAGGCGCCACGCGGCGGACATGCCCCGCTCGTCGAGTCGTCCGATCCAGGTCCGCACGCGCCGGACCATCTCCTGACGCTGGGCCGGCGTGCCGGGGACATCTCGCTGGGTGCTGAGCAGGCCCCGGAGCCAGCCGACGTGCGGGTCCACCGCATCGCGTCCCTCGATCGTGTCGGACATCGTCTCTCGGATCAGCGCGTTGCGTGCCCCGGAGTCGACAACCGCAACGACGAACGACTCGAGCGTCTTCCACGGATCGTGGATGAGGGCGTCAACACCCGCCCTGGCGATCGGCGGCATGGCGCGGAGCACGGACTCGCAGCGCACGACAGTTGCCTCATCGGCCATCCAGGGGAGCCAGAGCGCGGTCAGGTCGCCCTGCGCGTTCTGGGCGAGCATCGGAACCACGCGCTGCTGGGCGAGCAGGTGCCTCGCAAGACGATCGGCGAGCAGCCAGAACTCGACACTGCGCCCGGGGAAGATGGGCCTGGAGAGCCCCATGGCGTTCACGCCCGTCGACGCGCTCTCGCCCGCGTCGAGAAGTCCTTCGAGTGCGAGGCGGACGGAGCCGGGTGCGATCGAGAGGCACGAGGCGTGGAACTCACCGAGTCCTTCCGGCTCGTGCTCCGGGGATGCGATCTCGTGCGCGAAGCGAGGGCTCGGCACCGGGAGTGAGTCGGTGCCCGGAACAAGGGGCAGTCGCAATCTGAGCGTGCCGGGCGTCGGCTCGATCGCCGCGCGCTGGAGGATCGGTCCCAGGGCTGCATGGAGGTCCTGCACGCTTGCGCAGAACGGGTGCTCAGCGATTTCGCCGGTGGTTTCGCGAGTGGCCACTGGCCAGCGAGAGACGTCCTCGGCCCACAAGCGGATCTCACCATCGCAGAAGGTCGCATGCAGGACCAGCATCGGCACCATCCATTGCTCCGATCGGCAGGGCCGACGATCCGCACGCGAGACGGGCATCGCTGCCGCCGTCCGGACCGTGCCTGTTGAATGGGAGCGCAGGGACTCGAACCCTGGACCTACGGCTTAAAAGGCCGCTGCTCTACCGACTGAGCTACACTCCCGCGCTTCGCGCAGAGCGAAGTTTAGGTGGCCACCCGCCGCTCTGTCCCGCCGACATTCTCAGGCGATGAACCGACCCGGCGAGGAGCATTCGATTCCCCTCCGCGACGGGATTCGCCGTCAAAGAGCGAGAGCAGCAACGAGGCGTGTCTCGCGCTCGAACCCTGGTTGGATCGGATCGCGATTCTCCCCAGATTCGCGAGTGCGGTCCGTGCTTCGGTGTCCGTCAGCAGGCGTTGCAGGGTCTGGCCGAGCGATTCACGCGACGCGCGGACGAGCCCCCCCGCCGATTCCAGTTCATGGACGACCCGTGCGAAGTCGCTGACTGCCGGGCCGATGACTGTCGCCTTGCCGAGCGCGACGGGCTCGATCGGATCGGAGCCGTGCAGGTCGCCGAAGGAGCGCCCCACCACCACAACATCCGCCAGGGAGTAGGCCATACGCAGCTCGCCGATCGAGTCGAGCAGGAAGCGATCGGCCCCGGGCCTTGCACGCTTGTCGGAGCGTCGCACGCATCCGGGCATGGCTCGGGCCGCTTCGTCAAATCGCTCGGTCCGGCGCGGCGCGCACAGGAGCTGCGCGCCAGGGGGGCACACACTGTGGAGCAGAGACTCCTCGTCGGGTCCCGTGCTTCCCGCGACGATCAGTGGACGAGCGCGGTCGATGCCCATCTCCGCAGCGAGCGTGTCCGCGCCGGCGACGGAGTCCTCGATCCGCGCCGAATCCCACTTCATCGATCCGGTGATCAGGCATCGCCCGGGATGGACGCCCATAGCCTCGAATCTCAGGGCGTAGTCGGTGTCTTGGACAGCCGCGAAGTCGAGCGTTGAAAACGAACGCCCGATGAACCGCTTGATCTTTCGGTATCCCTTGAACGAACGCTCGGAGAGGCGTCCGTTGATGACGCCGATCGGGATTCCCCTTGTGCGGCACGCACCGACGAAGTTCGGCCAGAGCTCGAGTTCGACGAGCGCGACTGCATCGGGCCTCGTCGCATCCAGGAAACGTCGGACCGCCCAGCTCGCGTCAAGGGGGTAGCGCCTGACATCGCACGTCGACGAATAGAGCGCGGTCGCCCGCTTCAGCCCGGTGTCGGTCGATGCGGTGATGAGGACGTCGCAGTGTGGCGTCAGGAGCGGCACAAGATGGCGAAGGGCGTTCACCTCGCCGACCGAGACCGCGTGGAGCATCAGTCGCTTGCGGGCGCCGTCTCGGAGCGGCTCGATCTTCCCGAATCGCTCAGGCCAGCCGCCCCGCGCCTTTCTCGCCCACCACGGCGCGGTGATGGCGGCCACGATGAGATAGATCGGATCGAGAAGATTGGGCATCGGAGTCCACTGTCGGACGTTGAATCGGAGTCTGCCTGGCCACCGAGGAGAATGGGCGGGCAGGGACTCGAACCCTGGACCCTTCGCGTGTAAGGCGAATGCTCTGGCCAACTGAGCTACCCGCCCCATTATCCGATTGCGTTACAGTATCTACTCTCTGGGCGGCGTGCGGGCCGTCGCCACGCGGTTTGCCAAGATCCTGAAGCACGATCCGGAAGGATGGAGCGGCGCATGCACCCCCCGAGCCCTCACCCCGTGCCCGTTCCGAGCGTCGGCTCTGGTCCAGCAAGCACGACGATTGAGTTGCTCCGTGAGACCATGTCGGATGCCGACTTCACTCACGACGTGGTGGCTGCGCGACTCGACATCCCGAGCATCGTAGCGATCGGGACGAAGTCGCTGGAAGAGCTCATGGCTCGCACCGCGAGCGGTTCGAGCATCGACACGCTGACTCGGCTCTTCTGTATGAACGCTCCGTTCTCGGCTGGTGCCCTCGATGCGATCCTGGGCTCTGAGCTTTGTGCCGGTCTTCGGGCGATGGGGATGGTACGGACCGGCCCGAGCGGCGAGCGATCGACGGTGTGTATCAACCCGGTTCGTGGGCTCTGGATCGCGAGCGACATCCCTCGGGCGGGCGAGACCCGCGCGTCGGACTTCGTGATGGGGATCGGCTCGAGCACGCTGACGCTCGAATCGCTCACGGTCAGGCGATCGGTGGGGCGAGTGCTCGATCTCGGGACCGGGTGCGGTTTCCACGCCCTGCTCGCACGTTCGCACGCGCCATTCGTCGTCGGAACCGACATCAACGAGCGTGCGATCGCGATGGCCCGCCTGAACGCCGCGCTCAATGCACAGCCCGACATCGAGTGGCGTATCGGGAGCTTCTTTGAGCCGGTCGCGGGTGAGTCGTTCGATCTCATCGTGAGCAACCCGCCGTTTGTGATCTCTCCTGAGCAGGACCATGTTTATCGCAGCGCGGGGATGCCCGGCGATGGCGTCACGGAGCACGTCGTCAGGGGTGCCGCCGGGTTCCTCGCCCGAGGAGGCATCGCCCAGTTTCTCTGCAACTGGGCCCACATGCGGGGCATCGACTGGCGAGAGCGGCTCGCTACGTGGGTCGAAGGGAGCGGGTGCGACATGCTGGTGCTCCGATCCGAGACGCTCGATGCCTCGGACTACGCGGAGTACTGGGTGGGTCACACGAGAGAGGAATCGACTGAGCCGGTCGCGGCAAGAGCCGCGCGATGGCGTTCCTCTTACGAGCAGCAGGGGATCGAGGCAGCGAGCATCGGCATGATCCTCCTCCATCGGCCGAGCGATCGTGATCAGACGTGGACATCGTTCGACGATGCCCCTCGCAAGATGCTCGGGGGTGCGGGGCATGATGTGCTCCGTCGGATCGATGCCGAAACGTGGCTGGCGCGTGTTCGCAACGAGGAACTGCTCGATGCGCGTCTGCGTGTTGCTACCGCCGTGAGAATCGACCACACGCTCCGACCCGACGAGCGGGACTGGGCCATGGAACAGGCGTCGGCCCGTCTTATACAGGGCATGGCGTACGAGACAACGATCGACGAGGCGGGCGCGAGGATTCTGATGCGGTCTGACGGCTCGACGACGCTGCGTTCGATCGTGGCGGAGATCGCCTCGGGGCTTGGACGTCCGCTCTCAGAGGTCGCGCCGGTCGCAGTGGGAATCGTGCGGGCCATGATCCGGCGCGGATACCTCGAACGATCGACGGACAACAAGGCGTGAGCGCGGCTCGCGTATCCGTGATGCTCACGGGCGTACCCTAGCGTACCCATGCAACGAGTATGCACTGTTCGAGATGTTCGGATCGGGCACGGAGAGTCTCTTGCGATCATCGCGGGGCCGTGTGTCCTTGAGTCCCTTGAGATGGGAATGGCCATCGCGGAATTGCTCTCCAACGCGTGCGAAGAGGTGGGGCTTCCCTACATCTTCAAGGCGTCGTTCGACAAGGCGAATCGTTCGAACGTCAACTCGCCTCGCGGGCCAGGGCTGTCCAAGGGACTTGAGTGGCTCGCGAAGATCGCGGCAGATGCCGACGTCCCCGTCACGACGGATATCCACCTCCCCGAGCACGCAGAGCCCGCGGCGATGGCGGTCGACCTCATCCAGATTCCGGCGTTTCTCTGCCGCCAGACGGATCTGATCGCCGCTGCGGGCGAGGCGGCGGCTCGTCACGGGCGAGGTGTCAACGTCAAGAAGGGGCAGTTCCTCTCTCCAGCGGAGATGCGAGGCCCGGTCAAAAAGCTCGCGGAGAGCGGCTGCGACAACGTCATGCTGACCGATCGCGGCACCTTCTTCGGCTATCACCGGCTCGTCAACGACTTCATCGGATTGGGCGACATGATGCGGCTTGACACGCCGGGGGGGTCGCCGCCCGTCTGCTTCGATTGCACGCACTCAACCCAGCTTCCTGGACTCGGCGAGCAATCCGGAGGAAGGCGTGAGCACTCGCCGATGCTCGCGCGGGCCGCGGTCGCGGCGGGCGTCGACGCGTTGTTCATCGAGTGCCACCCGGAACCGTCGCGATCGCTGAGCGATGCTGCGACAGTGCTCTCGCTGTCAGAGATTCCGGAGTTGCTCGCCGGCGTTGCTCGAATCCGCGATGCGTTGACCGTGGGTGAATGAGGTCTCTCGACATGGAATCGCCAAACAGAAACACCGGACGAAGCCGAAGGGCTCAATCCGGTGCTGGATGGTGTTTCAATTGTCAAACCGTGAGCGACCGAGTCGGCTAATCGACGTGCGGAATCAGTTGGCTGAGGCCTTCAGATAAGCAGGCCGAGGCGTGGATTCGTCGAGCGGATTGACGTGGACCGTGCGTCCGCGGAACGTGACCGTGCCCAGGCCGACGGAGTACAGGGTGTCGTCCGATCCCTTGCGAACAAGGAAACCGGGCTTGATCGGCGTGCCACGTTGACGCACGATGATGGCGCCGGGCTTCGCGATCTCACCGCCGTACAACTTCACGCCCAGGTACTGGGGGTTCGAGTCGCGGCCGTTCTTGGTCGAGCCCTGGCCCTTTTTGTGCGCCATGGCGGAACTCCTGGTAAAGCAATCACTCGGAAATGAGCCGCCGGCCTCGACCGGCGGATAACACGTCCCGGCACGATCTGCCGGGCCGAAACGTTAGGCACCGCATCTCCCGTCGTCTAGATAGCCGCCTCCCGGCATCCCCGGGCGAGGAGGGCCACCGCTCAGCGCATGATCCACTCGTCGCTCTGGAGTTGGATCGCGATGCTCGGGTCGAGGACCAGGTTCCCGGGGGTGGCGAAACGGAACGCACGGACCTTCCGGAGCGTCTTCCTGACCCGCTCGCCCGTTGCCGGATCGTTCACCATCACGGGCTTGCTCTCGCCGCTGAAACCCGCGGCGTAGACGGTCAGCCGGTCGGTCAGGAGATCGGGGAGAGGCCAGATCACCACCCCGTCCTTCGCGTTCTCCGGGCCCTGCTGCAGTGTGCCGAGGATGCCGATCTGGTCCTCGATGAACTCGTTGTTGAGCAAGGCGAGGACGTGTGCTGTGACCGTGGCCGGGACGTTCTGTCCGGAGCGGAGCACAAGACCCTCGTCCGTCGCGAGATCGAACGCGGGGACGAACGGGAGATCCTGCCCCGTGTTGTTGGTGACCCGGTAGGTCATGAACGCGTACGCTCGGGGATCCCCAGGGGTCGCGGCCACAGAGACCAGACGGAGCGAGCCGGGTCGAAGATCGAGCTGCCACCGGGTCGGAATCGGGTCCGGCTCGGGTGCGAAGCCCACCAGAGCCGCGAGCGTGGTGGCGAGCAGGATCGTGCAAAGGACGCGGAAAGCGTGATTCATCATCGGCGACGCTCCAGGGCTGAGGGCGGTTAGTCTAGTGTACGACGGCGGAGCGTCAATCGGATCCTGCAAGTCCGCCGAGAACAGGTTCGGAGAGCTGCGTGGCGAGTGAGAGTCAGAGTCCACACCCGACGTTTCGTGGTCCGGAGCGGTTGGAAGGGCACCATCGGGTCGATGGGGCCGCACGCCTCGCCGGTGTTCCCCCTCGGGAGCGGGCCGGGGATCGTCGAACGCTCGACGCGTTCAGCCGACTCGGCATCCCGCTTGATCTGATGTGGGGAACATACGACACGCCCGGACACGGCCGCGTCCGGGTGCGGCACGCGTGTCTGATTGTCCCCGGTTCCGGGCGTACAGCGATGGTCTTTCTGAGCACTCCCGAGGAGTCCGGCATCTTGGGAGACCACGACGGCCAGGTGCGTGAGCTCGGGGCCTGTGTCAAGATCGCATGCGACACGGTTGCTGGCGAGCAGGGCCAGCGAATCCAACTGATCCAGGCATTGCCGTTCCCCGACGACGACTGGGCGATTGAGGCGTGCCGCATGTCGGGGTTTACGCTGCTCGGCGAGCTGCTCTATCTCGGTGCAGATGTTGATGATCGCGCCGAGCCGCACGCGATCGAGCCGAGCCCGGGCATCGAGTTCCGATCGATCAGCGATGCCCCCGGCTCGTGGGAGAGCGAGCGCGAGCTCCTCATCGAACTGCTCGACAGGACCTACGAGCAGACGCTTGACTGCCCCGAACTCTGCGGCATGCGTGAGACATCGGATGTGCTCGAGTCGCATCGCCTTGCCGGAGAGTTCGATCCCTCCCTCTGGTTCATCGCGATGGAGCGAGGCAGGGCCGTAGCGTGCGGGCTCTACTCGCTCGCGAAGGGGAAGGACAGCATGGAGTTGATCTATCTCGGAGTCGCTCAGGAAGCCAGAAACCGCGGGCTCGGGCGTGCCCTCATGCAAATGGGATTCAGCGCGGCCAGAAAGCGCAGAATCAAGGAGCTGACCTGCGCGGTTGACGTACGAAACGAGCCGGCGCTCGCGCTGTATGCGCGGTTCGGGATGCGTGAGACAGGCAGGCGCGTCGCGCTCGTCCGATCAACGCGATCGCAGCACGCACCGGCCTCGATGGGAAGTTGAGTGTTGGCGAGAACTTGAGCGCATGTGTGAAGGTTTTGCACAGGTTGTGTAAAGCCGGAGTGCTCGGGAGTGGACAACTTTTTCGATTCGCGCAAGTCACGCCGCGTGAAGCGCGAACGCGAGTCCGAGCGATTTCGACGTGCGATGATGCCTTGCTGACGAGCGTGATTCGCACTATCTTTCGCCCCGCCGGTCACGGACTCGATCGGCATCCACACCGCATGTGAGGCGGGCAGTTACGGCTCACCGGCAAGCCAATGGGCAAGCCGGGCGCGGTCTCTCTCGCAACGCACGGGGTGGAGGTTCTCGGGGGCATGGATCGCCGCGGTGCGTCGAGGGTCCCGGATGCATGTCGGATCGTCCGCGAGGATACGCGGCGACCGGTGTCTGCCGGATTCATGCGTGGCCTGATCAGGGGCGTGTTCGCGCTCAGGGATGAGGTGTGAGAGTGGAGACTGCTCACGCTGCCGGCACGGAGAGAGACAGGGCAGGAACGCGCCGTGGTGCGGCGCGAGACGGCGTTGCCACCGTTGAGCGGATCCTCGGTCGCATGGGACGCGATCACGGCGAGCGCGACATCGGACGCTACTTCGCCGATCAGACGCGGATCGTTGCCGACGACGCGGGCGTTGAGGTCACGGTCCCGACCGAGTTTGCAGCGGGCTATCTCGACAAGCGATTCGGCAGTTCGCTCCGCGAGGCGGTGCGAGAGACCCTGGGCGACGAGACGGCCGGCGGCGTTCGCTTCAGAGTTGATCAGAGCGTCTTCTCCGGCTCTTCGGACGCCTCGCTGCCGAGCGTTGCCGGATCGGTGCCCGGTCGCCGTCAGGCGGAGTCCGAGTCCGGTTCGAGCCACGCAGCAGCTCCGACCAGGCAGGTCACGACGCGTCGCGAATCCCCTCGTGGCGAGGATCGACGCGACGGCTATCGCTTCGAGACGTTCCTGGTCTCTGAGAGCAATCGAGTGGCTCACGGCGCTGCCTCGCACCTCGTCGAATCGACGGAGAGACGCCACGCACCGCTCTTCCTGCACGGACCGTGCGGGGTGGGCAAGACCCATCTTCTGCACGGCGTCTCTCACCAGTTCCGGCGTCTGAATCCCGGTGCAAAGGTCTGCCTCACGACCGGAGAGGCATTCACACAGTCTTTCATCTCTGCGTTGCGAGGCGGCACCATCGACCAGTTCCGGCGTGCCCACCGGGGTCTGCATCTGCTCTGCATCGACGATGTGCATCTCATCGCCGGAAAGAGCGCGACGCAGACAGAGTTGCTGCACACATTCGACACGCTCAATCTCGAGGGCGCGAGGATCATCCTCGCCTCGGACTGCCACCCAAGGCAGACCGCGTCGCTCGGGCAGGCGCTGGCGTCGAGGTTCATGGCCGGCGCGGTGATCCGGATCGATCCGCCGGACGCCGAACTCTGTGCACGGCTCGTCACCCTGCACGCGTCCAGGCGCGGATTGGCGATCGAGCCCGCAGCATCCGAGGCCATCGCGTCCCGCATCGCAGCAACGCCCGGAAGATCGGCCAGAGACATTGAGGGTGTCATGGCCCACATCGAGGCGGTGTGGCGCACCATGCCGGAGATCCGATCCCCGATCGGAGGCGTCGGGATGCTCATAGTCGATCGCGCTCTCGGTGCGGGAGGGGTCGGTCCCAGGTTCGCATCACGCCGCGCCGTCACGCCGGATCGTGTCGTCGGCGCGGTGTGCGATCTGCTCGACGTGACGGCTTCGCAGATGGCCTCGAAGGGGAGGCACCCGCGAGTCGTCTTCGCCAGGGCGGTCGCGGCGTATCTCTCGCGAGAACTCACGACCGCGAGCTATCCGGAGATCGCTCGAGCCATCGGCCGCCCGACCCATTCGACGATCGTGGCAGCGGACAAAAAACTCCGGTCGCGGCTCGATGCGCCGCATGGTCTGTCGCTCAGAGACGATCTCGGCGGGCTCTCTGTTCGAGCCGTCTGCGCACGCGTGGCCGACGACCTGGTCCGTTCAGGCGCAGCATCCCAACCGAAGCGTGCCTGATCGGCAGAGGGTCGCTGCGCGGCGGTGGTTTCGGCTGCGGCGTACGCTCTGGGCTCTCACGCAGATCGAACGATGAGGAGCGGCGATGTCAGACCAGGAGATCCCACTCAGTCGCCCGGACATCACCGAACTCGAAGAGCAACTCGTGCTCTCGGTGCTCAGGTCAGAGCGGCTGTCGATCGGACCGATGCTCGAGCAGTTCGAGTCGCTGGTTGCCGAGACGTGCGGCACGCAGTTCGCCGTCGGTGTCTCCTCGGGAACCACCGGGCTCCACCTGGTACTGCAGGCCCTGGGCGTAAAGCCCGGGGACGAGGTCATCACGACGCCCTTCTCGTTCATCGCGTCCGCGAATTGCATTCTCTACGTCGGCGCGACCCCGGTCTTTGTTGACATCGATCCGCGTTCGCTCAACATGGATCCCGCGCTGGTGGAGCGTGCGATCACGCCTCGGACGCGCGCGATCCTTGCGGTCGAGACTTTCGGCAATCCATCGATGATGGACCAGTACGCTTCGATCGCGGCACGACACGAGATCCCGCTGATCGAGGATTGCTGCGAGGCGCTGGGGTGCTCGCTGCGCGGGCGTCCGGCCGGATCATTCGGGCGTGTGGGCGTCTTCGGGTTCTACCCGAACAAGCAGATTACTACCGGCGAAGGTGGGATGATCGTCACCGACGATGAGCGTCTGGCCGATCTCTGCCGCTCGCTTCGCAACCAGGGGCGTCCGACGGGGCGCGCGGATGGCGCTGTGCACGGATCGGCCGGTTCGTGGCTGAGGCATCAGCGGCTCGGGTACAACGCCCGGATGAGTGAGATCCAGGCGGCCCTCGGTGTTGCCCAGATGAAGCGTTTCGGAGAGATCGTCCGTCAGCGCAATCGGGTCGCGGATCTCTACATGCGACGGCTGGCGGGGAATCCGGAACTCATCATGCCGACCATCGACCCGGATGTCGCGATGTCGTGGTTCGTCTTTGTGGTCCGCCTCTCGGCCGGCTACACCATGGAAGAGAGAGACCGGCTCATCCGCTCCATGCGGAACCACGATGTCGGTGCTGCCGATTACTTCCCTTGCATCCATCTGCAGCCCTTCTATCGCGAGCGATTCGGCTTCCAGCCCGGCGCGTTCCCGATCGCGGAGTCTGTCAGCCAGCGCACGATCGCCCTTCCGTTCCACAACCGGCTCACCGAGCGAGAGATCGATCTCGTCGCACAGACGCTCGAACTCATGCTCACGCGAGAAGGGCTCCAACGGGGCTGATCCCACCTTCCCCGCGACCAGAATCGGCCGTCGTCCTACCCTTTGGGTCCGACTGAAAGGGAATGACGGACGATGCGATTGCCCGGTAGACCAGAGCCCCAGCCCACCAAGAACCCACGCAAAGTTCGCGGGGGCGTGCGCCTCGCGCGCGAGCGTGCCGCAGAAGCGTGGGCCTCTTTGCGTTGGCTGCGTGTCAAAGAGCAGAACGCGTCGCAGGAGGCCCAGTTGGAGGGCGTCGAGTACGCACGCCTCGGCCAGACCCGCCGGCTCGACATTTTCACCGGCTACGTCGAGGGGCTTGTACAAGGGCGCATGCCCCGTGCGTACCAGGCGCGTCTGACCGTCAGCACGTTCTCCGATGATGAGATCAACAGCGTCGTCGCTGCGATGGCTGATTCGGCCGTGTACGCCGCGAAACTCCTCTCAAGGGAATTGCCGCCCACGATCGAGGACGCCTTCGGCCCCTTGGGCCTGAAGCTCTTTCCGGTTCTGCCAGAGGACATCCGTGTCACCTGCACCTGCGGCCATTCCGGGTGGTGCAAGCACGCGTGTTGCGTCGCTGAACTGATGGCCGATCGGCTTGCCGGCGACCCCACACTGATGCTCACTCTGCGCGGCGTTCCGATGGATGAGCTGGTCGAGCGGCTTCGGCAGCTCCGTGCCCGGCCCGACTCGGTCCACGCCGCGCCGCTTCCGGTGTACAACCCGAGCGCGCCTCGTGCCGCTGCGGATACCGGTGGTCCGCTGCACGAGTCGCTCCGCACCTTCTGGGATGGGCAGTCTGAGCCGGGTCTTCTGGATCTGCCGATCGAGCCCCCTGCGGTCTCTCACCCTCTGCTGCGTCGACTCGGCCCGAGCCCCTTCCAGGGGGCTTCATTTCCGCTGGTCGGCCTGTTGGCGACATGCTGCGAGGTCATCTCGCACGAAGCTGTGAATCAGAACGCCATTCCAGAGGCCCAAGACGCGGATTCTCTTGGTCAGAACCAGGGTTTTGAACTCCCCCCAGGGGGTGAGCAGAACGACCCGCCGACCGTTTGACCCGACAGGCAGGGTTTCTACCATTGACGGTTCGGAGCCGGATACGACGGACGCGGCCATTCCCGCCGAGGCGTATCCATGTGCTCCCCATCGCGGCGATGGGGGGTGCAGCTTCCGCCCGGCCCCGCTGGGCACTCAATGCCGCGGCCGCTTCTTCGCCCCGGGATGTGACCGGGGGACTGCGGACCGCGATCTCGGTCCACCGTCCGGTGCCGCGAGTTCTTCGCGTCACAGCGATCAGAAGGAGTCCGCGGCGAGCGACAACCGGGGCATCGTGAATACCCGGTGGTGTAATCGGCAGCACAGCAGATTTTGGTTCTGTTAGTCCTGGTTCGAGTCCAGGCCGGGTAGTTCCCCTCGATTACACACCGTAGAGCCCAGACGAGCACCGCTCGTTGTCGTTCGACCGCCTTCCATGGCGGCAACCCCAACCACACATCCCGTTCGGCACGCCCCGGCGGCGATCATCCTCGCAGCCGGCAAGGGCACGCGGATGAGATCCGACTTGCCGAAAGTGGTGCATCCCGTCGGCGGGCGGGCGATGGTGTGCGCGGTTGTCGACGCCTGTCTCGAGGCCGGTTGCGAGCGAGTGGTTGTGATCGTGGGCTACAAGCAGGAACTCGTCCGGGAGTCGCTCGCGTCGTACACCGGGATCGAGTTCGCCGTGCAGACCGAGCAGCTCGGCACCGGACACGCGGTCCGTGCGTCTGAGCATCTGTTCAGCCGCGAGAAGCTTGAGCCCGGCCACGATGCGTTCGTCCTCTGTGGCGATGGTCCTCTGATCCGCGCGTCGACGCTCCGCACGGTTCTCTCCAGACATCGCACGACCGGCGCGTCGGCGACCCTGGCGACGTCGGTGATCGATGACCCGAGCGGCTATGGTCGCATCGTCCGCGATGCCAGCGGGCGATTCGTCGCGATCGTTGAGCAGAAGAACGCGACGAGCGACCAGCTCGCCATCCGCGAGGTCAACCCGAGTTACTACTGCTTCGACGTTCAGTCACTCTTCGGCGCTCTCGCCCGCGTCGAACGGAACGAACTCACCGGCGAGTACTACATCACCGACACGCCATCGCTGCTGATGGCCGACGGCAGGCGTGTCGAGGTCATCGACGCCGTGCCCCCATCGGACGTTCTCTCGATCAACACGCTCGAAGATCTGGCCAACGTTGACTCGATCTTCCGCGCCAGGAGCGGCGCGACGAACACAAGCGGAGCCCGCGCATGAGCAAGAGCGACGCGAACAATCTGAAGGTCTTCGCGGGGCGCAACAGCCGCGATCTCACCGAACAGATCTGCGCCCATCTGGACCTTCCGATCGGCGCGGTCCGCACGAGCATCTTCCCCGACGGGGAGCTGTTCGTGAAGCTCGACGAGGACGTGCGCGGGCGAGACTGCTTCGTCGTGATCTCGACGTGCTCGCCGGTCAACGAGAACCTCGTTGAACTCCTGATCTTTCTCGACTGCCTCCGGCGTGCGAGCGCGAAGCGCGTCACCGTCGTCATGCCTTACTTCGGCTACGGGCGCCAGGATCGCAAGGACGAGGGACGCGTCCCCATCACCGCCAAGCTCGTGGCGAACATGATCACCGCGGCCCACGCCGACCGCATCCTTGCCGTCGATCTGCACGCCGCGCAGATCCAGGGCTTCTTCGACATCCCCTTCGACCACCTCTCCGCAACGCCGGTCTTCCTTGAGCACTTCCTGAAGCGCCGGGACGAGCTCGGCGACCTCTGCCTTGTCAGCCCCGATGTCGGCAACGTGAAGGTCGCCGAGGGCATGGCCAATCTCCTCTCCGCGGATCTTGCGATCATCCACAAGCAGCGCATCAGCGGCAGCCAAGTGACCGTCGGCAACCTCATCGGCACGGTGAAGGACAAGACCGTGCTGATGTTCGACGACATGATCTCGACGGCCGGCACGGTCTGCGAGGCGGCCAGACTGGTCATGGACAAGGGGGCTCGCCGGATCATCTCGGCAGCGACGCACCCCGTGCTTGTCGGGATGGCGATGCAGCGCCTCCGCGAGAGCCCGATCTCGCAGGTCGTCGTGACCAACACGATCCCGCTCGGTCCGCGCGTCGATCCGATCCGCGACAAGCTCGTCGAGCTCTGCGTCGGCCCACTGATCGGTGAGGCCATCCACAGAATCCACCACGACAGGTCCATCAGCGAGCTCTTCCGGACGAGCGCGGGACCCAAGCGTTAGCCGGAATAGCACGAACACCGTCAGCACCCATCGAGTCAAACCCGAGCACACAGCTCACGTCTAGAAAAGGTCCAAGACATGCACGAGAACGCACCAGTCCTTCAGGCAACGTCACGCCCCAAGATCGGCTCACGCTACGCCAAGCGCATGCGCGACGGCGGCAAGCTCCCGGCCATTCTCTACGGCCACGGGCAGCAGCCCCTTCCGATCCTCCTTGAGACCAAGGCCACCCTTGAGCACATCCACAAGGGCGAGAAGGTCTACACCCTCAAGATCGAGGGCCAGGCCAAGGACCAGACCGTCCTGCTGAAGGACGTGCAGTTCGACTATCTCGGCACGCGCATCATCCACGCCGACTTTGCCCGCGTCGATCTGACCGAGCGCGTCCGCACCCGCGTCCACGTCCGCTTCGTGGGCGATGCGATCGGCCTCAAGACCGTCGGCGCGGTCCTCATCCACCCGACCACCGAGCTCGAGATCGAGTGCATGGTCAGCGAACTGCCCGAGCACATCGACCTCGACATCACGGGCCTTGAAGTCGGTGCGGAGATCACGGCCGGACAGGTCAAGCTGCCGACGGCGTCCATGAAGCTCCTGACCGATTCGCACGCATCGGTTGCCCACATCGTCCTCCAGAAGGAGGAGGTCGTTGCGGCCACGGCCGAGGCCGGAGCCGCGACCGCTGCTGCGCAGCCCGAGGTTCTCACCGCCAAGAAGCCCGGCGAGGGCGACGCCGCGAAGGGAGCCGCAAAGCCCGCGCCGAAGAAGTGATCCCCGTCTCGTCACGCTCGCTGCGTGGCGAGCCCGTGTCGGCTCGAACAGGAACGGAAGAAGTGAAAGTGATCGTCGGTCTCGGCAATCCCGGCATGCAATACGAGAGGACGCGCCACAACGCGGGCTTCATGGCGATCGACCGCCTTGCGCACGTGTGCGCCAAGGGTTCGATCGCCAAGGCCCGCTTCAACGGCGCGTGCCTCGATGCCGAGATCGCCGGAGAGAAGTGCATTCTTCTCAAGCCCACGACCTACATGAACCTCTCCGGCCGAGCCGTCGCGGAAGCGGTCCGCTTCTACAAGCTCCAGCCCGCTTCCGATCTGCTCGTACTCGTCGATGATGTCGCTCTTCCAGTCGGGGCGATCCGTCTCCGGGCCGATGGCTCGGCGGGCGGCCACAACGGCCTTGCGGATATCGAGCGTGCCCTTGGCACATCGGTCTATCCGCGCTGCCGCATCGGCGTCGGCTCGAAGCCCCCTCAGATGATCCAGTCCGACTGGGTTCTGAGCCGCTTCCTGCCCGAGGAGCAGCCCCTGCTCGACAAGGCGGTTGAGCAGGCATCGCTCGCTGCGATCCATTTCGCGGAGCGCGGCATTGAGTCGGCGATGAATCGCTTCAATGTCCGTATCAGCGAACCCGCTGCGCAGCCCAAGCAGGTTTCGCAGCCCCGGCCCGGGCAGGAGCCCAGCCCGTCACCCACTGTCTCGGAGGCCCCCGCTCCGAATCCGCCCACACCACCGAGAGTCTGATTCACAACACCCACGGCCGACGAACAGTCGGCGCACACACAGAGGCAACCACATGTCCCAGACAACCGCACCCGCCAAGATCTATGCCTACGAGGCGATGTTCATGATCTCCCAAGCCGTCGCCGCCGATTTCTCCGGCGCGATCGCCCATATCAACGAGATCCTCTCACGCGGCCACGCCGAGCTGATCTCCATGAAGAAGTGGGACGAGCGTCGCCTCGCCTACGAGATCAAGGGACAGAAGCGAGCGATCTTCATCCTTGCCTACTTCAAGGCCACCGGCGAGGGCTTCGCCCACATCGAGCGCGACTGCAATCTCTCGGAAAAGATTATGCGGGCCCTCATCGTCCGCTGCGATCACCTGACGATCGAGGAGATGCAGGCCGCCGACGGGCGCAAAGACCTTGAGATCGAGGCGAAGCTCCGTGCCGAGCGGGCCGTCGCCCCCGTCGAGCAGGAGATCCCCGAGCCCGCCGGCGCGGCAATCGACGACATGGACGAAGAGTGATCGGGCCATCTGGCACGATTTTCTGGGTTGCCACTGACAGACGTCTGTCAGTGGCCAAGGCACCTCAGAACGCATCGCGGCCTCAGGCCGGTTAGCATTCTGCTGTCGGCGTGGCGTATGCCCCGCCGCTTGGACTCTCGCATCGCCCCCGGAACCGGAGTACGCCATGGCCAACTTCAACCGCGTGTTTCTGATGGGCAATCTCACCCGTGATATCGAGCTCCGCCACACCAACTCGAACCAGGCGGTTGCCACCATCGGCCTGGCCGTGAATCGGCGTTGGCGCACCCCAGACGGCGAGGACCGCGAAGAGGTCACCTTCGTCGATTGCGAGGCATGGGGGAAGACCGCCGAGACCATGAGCCGCTTCCTTGCAAAGGGCCGCCCGGTCTTCATCGAGGGCCGCCTCAAGCTCGACCAGTGGGAGAAAGAGGGCCAGAAGTTCTCAAAATTGAAGGTTGTTGTCGAGAACTTCCAGTTCATCGACTCCAAGCCCGGTGGCGGCGAGGGTGGTGGCGGCGGCGGCGGGGGATACAGCCGCTCGTCAACGGGAGGGGGCCGCTCCGGAGGGGCCCCCGCGGGTGCCCGTTCCGCACCGCAGCAGGATCACGACCCGATCGGCGACGACATCCCGTTCTGATCCGTTCCTCCGGCCAACAGCATCCGGGCGTCGAAGAAGTCGCCTAGCATCCACACTCCCTTGTCGGGGGCTCCCGCGGCGGGGAAACGCCGAGACATACGTTGGGGCCGGTCACGCGTGCCGAATGCACGCGACACGGCTCCTCAACTTTCGCACACGAAAGGACAGCGACCCATGGCCAAGAACATTCAGCTTCTGCTCACAGAGAACGTCGACAACCTCGGCATCGTCGGGGATGTGGTGAACGTTCGTCTCGGATACGCACGCAACTACCTGCTCCCCCGCGAGATGGCGACCACGCCATCCGAGGAACTCATCAAGTCTCTGGCCGCCAAGCGTGCAGAGGCCCAGAAGCATCTCGCAGAGGTTCGCAAGCAGCGCGAAGCGATGATCGGCAAGATGTCCGGACTTGAGATCACGCTCGAGAAGCCCTGCAACGATCAGGGTATTCTGTACGGCTCAATCACGCAGAACGACCTCGCCGTGGCCTTCAAGAAGCTCGGCTACGACGTCAAGCCGCGCGAGGTCCGCATCGGCCAGACCATCAAGCGGATCGACAGCTACGACATCCACGTCAAGCTCGCTTCTGACCTTGAATCGTCCGTCCGTCTGCACGTCAAGGCCGATCGCCACATCGAGGAAGATGCGAAGGAAGAGATGGACTTTGACAACGAGGGCAACCTCATCGAGAAGGGCAAGGAACCCCGGGGCGAGCGAGGCGGACGAGGCCGCAGACAGGCGGCAGAGGCCGCTCCCGCTGCTGAGCCCGAAGCAGAGGCGAAGCCCGAGAAGAAGAAGGCGGGCAAGAAGGCCACCGCGAAGGAGTGAGAGCGGTAAGCCGGAAACGCTGCCGGCAACGCAGCCAAAGAGGCGGCCCGGTTCAGCGAAGCGCAGTTACATGAAGCCCAGTTACACGAGAACCCCGGGTGAAGCACCCGGGGTTCTTTGCTTGCTATCTGCATGATGTGGTCAGGAGTGGGGGGTGTATCGCCGGATCAGCGCCGTCTCTGTGACTGCACAACGAATGGGCCGAACTCCGTCACCGTCTCCTCGCCGAGCATGAACTTCGCAACACTCACGCCCGCGTTGACACGGAAGATCAGCGTGCACTTCTGATCGGTGCGGCTGCGGCTCAGGCGGGTCGGCAGCTCCGTCAGGCCTCGGATGGGGCGTCCCGGTGTGAACCGGATCACCACGATGTCGCGGTCCTCGTACACGAAGCCGACCGCCTCGTAACGCGTTCCATTGGTATCCACAATAAACGGCGGCACCACGCTCTCGGCCAGCGCACGCGTCATGCCGAGGATGCTCGACGCCGAACTCGCGCCCACGTCGATCTTCACGATTGCCGTGTCCTGGGTCGTCATGAAGGTATCAACGCGGAGCTCGCGGGCGATCTCACCGCTGCGTCTCATCTCGTTCGGAGCGAACTTCGCCTCGCCGTCGATGATCACCAGCCCGTCGAGCTGGAGCCCTCGCTCCCCGCCCTTCTGGATCGTGTGTCCGAGGGTGTTGTTCAACTGGATGCCGAAATCCTGTGGTGTCTGCGTCGGCTGGCCGATGGTCGGAATAGTCGGCCTTGCGACCAATGCGGGCTGCACCTCTGTGCCGAAGACCGAGCCGTTCTGGACTGCCATGTCACGCTCTTCCGGAGACTTGAACGACTGAACGATCGGCGTCGGCTTCACGCGAGCGTTCTTCACGTACAGCGCGAGCGGCTCATACCCCGAGGGGATCACAAACTCGAAGGCCATGCGGGTGTCGGCGCCCGCGCCGGATGGAGCGATGAAGACCTGGGAGTCCAGGCGGAAGCGCCCGAAGAGCAGCTCGTTCGCCGCGGCACGAGTCGCGACCGCGATCGGATACAGCGTCTTGTGCTTCACATCATCGGGATTGCGTGCATCCTCGACCAGCAGGCGGACCTGCGCGTTGCCGACGACGATCTGCCCGTGCTTCTCTCTCGCGCCTGCGGAGAGCTGGATCACGAACCCTTCGATGTGGGAATCGCCATCAAAAGTAGCTCCGCTTGGGTCAGATACCATCTGTACTGATCCGGGGTTCCACGCGTCACGCAGCAGGTCGGTGAGCGAGCCGCCCTGACGCTCCTTGCCGAGCGCGTAGCGCGAATAGACCGTCACGTCCTTCGGTGACAGGGTGTTGCGATCCTTGCCGTCGCCGTTGCTCATACGCATCGAAGCAGGCACGTCGGCAAGGTCGGGGTACCACTTCGTGAGCGGCTCGGGCGTCGAAAGCGTGGTTTCGGAGAGTTTGCCGTACATACCGGCAACGAAACGATCGACGGGGACGATCAGCTTGACGCCAGTTACGATCGACCCACGGTCGCCCACTTTCACGGACTGGTATCCCCAGAGATTCGAGTCCATGCGGAGCATGCCGAGCCCGAGCACGACGATCCCGGCCGTGATGCCGCCGGAGATCACGCCGCAGAAACCGCCTCCGAGATAGTTGACGATCGACTCTGTCTGTGCGTTGAGGGGGAGTGTCTTGTCAACGGCGGCACGCAGCAGCGCGAGCGAGGCCGCGAAGGGAACGATCAGACCGATACCCCACGCCGAATCCCGGAGGAACGACAGGAAGCCGGACTGCGGCGACTTCTCAAGGATGAGCAGTGAGAGCGGCTCCCAGAAGGCGAACGCGATCGCACCCGCAACGAGTGTGCACGCCATGTGCAGCATCGCGGAGAAGAACCCGCGAGTCATCCACAGGTACGCGATACCGGCGATCACGAGGATGGCCAAAATGTTCATCATGATGCGTCTCTCCGGGCGATCGGGGGCTTCTGTACCGCCCCGGCCGGTGTCGTTCGGGATCAGGACTGCTGGGGCGCGGGCTCTTGCTTCTTCTGTGCCGGTTGTGCCGGACGCTGCTCGGCCGTTACTCGCATGACCTCCTCGATGCTCGTGGTGCCATCAACGGCCTTACGCAGGGCGGCCTGTTGCAGCGTCGGCAGCTCCCGCTTGCGGAGTTCCGCCTTCACGCCGTTCCAGTCCTGGGCTGCAATCCGCGAGCGCACGCCCGCATCGAGCACGTAGACCTCGAAGATGCCTTCAAGGCCGTGATATCCGACGCCGTTGCACACCGGGCAGACCTCGGGCTTGTTCTTGATCAGCACCTGGCCACCCTTCTTGAACAACTGCGTCACCTTGTCCGGGGGAAGTCCGAGTTTCTTCAGCAGGTCCGCGGGCGGCTGGTACGCAACGCGGCAGTTGAGGCACAACTTCCGGATCACCTTGCCGACAACTACGCCCTTCAGCAGAGGACCGGCGGCAGATGCGTCGCCGGTGGCCTTTACGAACGTCATCAATGCGCCAAGCGCGCTGTCGGACTTGAGCGCCACATAAATCCGCGTGCGCTCGGTGTCCGCCTTAATGACCTCTTGAGCTGTCGCTGCATCAGGCAGTTCGGCGGAGCCGACTACGCTGGGATCGCGACGCAGGATGGATCGCAATGTCGTGCTGAACTCGGCACCGTCCTTCGTCGCCTCGAAGACATTCTGACGCACACCCTCCAACGCATCCTGGACTTCCAACTCAAGTGTCTGGACGTTCGAGGTGTACGCGTCGTGCCCGCGCATCGTCGTGTAGAACAGCGTCGTGCGTCCCTGGCCGGGAGGTGTCGCGAGGATCACGATCCCGGATGTGTCTCCGACGATGCGATCGAATTCCTCGATCTGAGGGGTGAGGAAGCCCATCTCATTCTTCTTGCGCCGAACCGCAAGGTCCGCATCGAAGGTGCCCTGCAAACGCATCCCACCCTGCACGCCCGTCGCGGTGAGACGGACCTTCTTCTTGTCGCTTTCTTTCTCGATGGCGATGTCCGCCATCTGGCGACGCCGCCGATCCTGGATATCCATCTTCGCCGATGACTTCCAGAAATCGATGATCTGGATCGCCTCGGGGCCTGCGATGCTCTCCGCAGGCACGGGCAAGGAATCGACCGTGTGGACTACGCGATATGCGTTGTCCTTGCCGGAGGGCGCGAGTTCGAAACGGCTCGCTCGCGCCGCCATGGCACGCAGCACGACCTGTTCCGCAGCGAGCCGCAGAGCAAACTCGGGCGTCTCCCTGTTGGGGGGCTGGATCGCGACTTTGTCCGGGCCACGGATGAGCAACTCGGAAGAACCCAGTTGCTTGGCCTCCGCCTTTGCCTTCTTCTTCTCGGTGAAGGCGGAGAAATCGATCTTGACCTTGTGCCCCTCGGGAACGCGTTCGTCCTTATTGGCGATCATCGGGTAGATGGCAAGGTCGATCCCGAGCACGAGGAGCATCGCCGCGAATCCGACCAGGAACCCTGCGATCCCGGGGAGCGGCATCAGGAAGCCGAGCAGGAACGCGCCGACGCCGAGCGCGATGTGCAGGATGTTCCATCGCTCGCGATTGAGGTGGAATCGAGCGGCGTGCTTGTCGTAGATCCGCGTGATGATCGCGGCCCATCCGACCAGGGGCAGCAGATAGAGAATCGCCTTCCACCACGAGACCATGACGAACGCTTCGGCGAACGTCAGGGTCGGCAGGCCAGCGCCGGGAATCAGAAAGATCGTGTCGGCCATCATGCTCACGGGTCGATCACCTCGGAGAAGCGGTGCGGGACGCGGGCCTCGCAACGCGGGACAGATTCGGCACTCGCCGCGGATCAGCCAAGCTTCTTCAGCTTCATATTCAGTTCGTCAACGTTGGGAGAGGAGTCCATCGCGACGCGGACGTGAATGTACTCCTTCTCGACCAGTTCCACAAGCGACTGGTTGAAGTCGACCATACCGCGCTGGCGGGCCTCGATCGAGTTGAGGTACGACCGCAACTCGCCCTCTCGCCCGTCGAGGATGTGCTTCTGCACCACGGCGTCGTTGATCAGGATCTCAAGGGCAGGGATGCGGTGGATGTTCTTGTGAAGGGTGGGGAGGAGCTTCTGGTAGACGAACGCGCGCATCTGGTAGCCCAGGATCTTCCGCACCTGCTCGATCTCTTCCTGCTCGAAAAGGCCGTAGATACGGCTGAAGGTCTGCGTCGTGCTCGAGGCGTGGATGGTTCCGTACACCAGGTGGCCGGTCTCGGCGGCCTGGAGCGCGGTCTCGAAGGTCTCGGCGTCGCGCATCTCGCCGATGAGCACGATGTCCGGGTTCTCGCGGACGAGCGCACGCATCGCGGTCTTGAAATCGAGGCAGTCGATGCCGATCTCGCGCTGGTTGATCGTTGCCTTCTTGTCCTCGAAGATGTACTCGATCGGGTCCTCGATCGTGACGATGTGGACCGGCTTCTGTGCGTTCACATAGTCGAGCATCGACGCGATGGTCGTTGACTTGCCGGATCCAGTCACGCCGCAGAGGAGCACGATGCCCTGCGGCTGGAGAGCGATCTGTCCCATGACCTCGGGAAGGTGCAGCCCCTCGAACGGGAGGATGTTGCTGGTGATGCGCCGGGCTGCGACCGAGAGCTTGCCTCGTGCCTGGAAGAGGTTGACGCGGAAGCGGCACCGCTCGTCGTAGTCGTACGCGAAGTCGACAGAGCCGAACTTGGCCAGATCCGCCAGTTGCTCCTCGGAGAGAATGGTCTCCGCGATCTTCCAGAACTCATCAATCCCGACCGGCGGGGTGTCGAGCGGCTTGAGCGAGCCACGGATGCGGAGTTTCGGTGCCTGCTCGGACTTCATGATCAGGTCAGAGGCCTCGAACTTGATCGTGGCCTTCAGGAAGTCGCCCCAGCGCGTCGCGTGGGGGTCGGTCGCCTTCTTCCGTGTGAGCGAAACGTGGCCAGTGATCGACTCGCCGGTTTGACTGTCTGACCCGATCGACATCCTCAACGCTCACTTTCTCGACTGAGAACGCACACTAGACCCGGAGTGCCCGACACCCGCAGATGGGGCGTCGGCGCAGCAACAACACCGCCCTCCCGAACCAATTCAGGAGGGTCAGTAGGGTACGCACCAGAGTCCGAACGGATCAGGCAGAGCGTCCTCTAGTGGCTAAGAAAGACAGAGCCCGGACGACGCTGTCCGGGCTCTGACGGGTTCAACTCGATGATTCGGCCGGGCTTTCCCGGAACTCAGTTCAGTGCAACGAGACCCTGCGGGGTCTGCGTTGATCCGGTCTCTGAGCCCGACTGTCCTCCCTGCTCAGTCTCGCCCTCTTCCTCCTCCTTTGTACCGAGGAAGGAGGCCTCGAGCGTCAGGCGGATCTTCTCCATCGCCTTGTTCTGGATCTGGCGAACACGCTCCTTCGTCACGCCGATGATCTGACCCACCTGCTCAAGTGTCATCGGCTTCTCGTTGTCGCCTGACTCAAGCCCGAAGCGGTGCTCGATCACAGTGCGCTCGACATCCGTCAGGTCTGCACGGTTGTCCAGCACGATCCGCTTCACCTCTTCCGCGGCGTCCTTCTCGAACGTCGCTCGCTTGGTCTCCAGGAAGTCCGAACGCTCCAGCTTCGGATCGAAGTCCGTCGGGAAGCGCTGGCGATACTTGGAGAGCTTCATCCCCTGGCGGCTGAACGCCTTGAGGATCGCGCGACACGCGTAGGTCGAGAACTTGTAGCCGCGCCCCGCGTCGAACTTATCGACAGCGCGAAGCAGAGCCATGTTGCCTTCGCTGACCAGATCGGCGAAGTCCACCTCGCTCATGCGGGTCCGCTTGGCCATGGCCAGGACGAGAGCGAGGTTCGTCTCGGCGATCTGCTCGCGGATCCGCTCGGAGAGGCGGTACCAGCGCAGGATCTCCTCCGCCTGTGACGGATTGGGCTGACGTGCAGGCGATGCCCAGACATCTTTCTGGAGCGAGTACACGCGGAAACGTGCGTAATTGAACTGGTGGAAGAGGACCTTCTCCTCCGCGCCGGTCAGGATGACCTGCTGCGCAGACTTCACGGTGCGACCGCGAGCCGCGGAGAGATCGTCCATCACCGGGTGATACCACGAGGTATCCGGCTTGGCGATATCCGGGGCCTGGTCGTAGATCTGCTTCTCCGCTCCGGGCTCGTAAAAGACCGGAGAGTCGATGAAGTCCTGCTCAGACTCAAGGATCTGGTTCAGAAGGCGCTCATCCTCTGCCGAAAGCCGCTTCCGCGCGGCCTTCGAATCGGAAGCGCCCGCCGACTCGACAATGTCAACCCGGTGGCGACGGCGCACCTGCTCCAGAGGCGACGGGTTTCGTTTGCTGATGATCTGTCTCATGACCGTTCCAACCCTTCGTGTCTAGGGCGCGAGTCATTCGCGCCCGTTTCAACACCATCACGCTCTCGCGCCCACGTCTTCATTCAGACGAGGGCCGTGCCGAACCGTGCCACACCCAGGATCAAGGGTGGCGGAGGACCAGTTCGACGTGATGTGTTCCCTTTCCCTTGCCCTGCCGACATGCCACTCCGCACGCGGCGATCCTGTTCTCCATCTTACGGTTTTTGGTCCAACTTTGTTTCACTACTTGAGAACTTCTCTTAGAAACCCCGGCGTCCACCCCAGCAACCCGCAGCCGAACTTCGTGACCGACCGGCAAACGGATCCAAACCACTCAATTCAGATGCAGACATTCGTCCGGGGTCTCCCGGCCGTCTGCCATCTGGGTCGCTTCCGGGAAGTTCTCTCCCGGATTTGACCACGCCATTCAACGTCCAATAATCCCCACGGAGCGGTACTCGAAGCGGCATCCTTGCCGTCCGCTGAATTCCGGGTTGCCAGAATACACTGGCTTCGCAAAACGGCAAGTTGTATCCATGGCTTTTCCACCGCTTGTTCGAAGCGGGGCTCTGTTTCGCTCATAAATTCGTATTTTGTTTGGTATCAACGAGACACCTTTCTCTTTGCTCGCACATCAAAGAGCGACAGTCAGGCACTTTCTCCGCAATTGAGGAGTACATCGAATGCCCTTTACGCTCCCGGCACTTCCTTATGCAACAAACACACTCGTCCCTGCGATCGACGCTGCGACGATGGAGATCCACCACGGCAAGCACCACAAGGCGTATGTCGACAACGCGAACAAGGCACTCGAAGGAACACCCTGGGCAGACATGGACCCGGTTGAGGTGATCAAGTCTCTTAAAGATCTTCCGGACGAGAAACGCGGCCCCGTTCGCAACAACGCCGGCGGGCACGTCAATCACTCCATGTTCTGGTCGATCCTTGCAGCCCCCGGCACGGGCGGCACGCCCACCGGCCCTCTCGCCGAAGCGATCAACGCCTCTTTCGGGTCACTCGATGCCATGAAAGAGAAGTTCGCCGCCGCCGCGATGGGGCGATTTGGCTCCGGCTGGGCCTGGCTGTGCGTGAAGAATGGCAAGCTTGAGATCTGCTCGACCGCCAACCAGGACAACCCGCTGATGGGCGAGTCCGTGGCGGGTTGTGGCGGTACGCCGATCCTCGGTCTCGATGTCTGGGAGCACGCCTACTACCTGAACTACCAGAACCGACGCGCCGACTATGTGGCTTCGTTCTGGACGATCGTGAACTGGGCGAAGGTCCAAGAGAACTTCGCCAAAGCGAAGTGAACGCCTCGCGGATCAGAGCACCGTTGTGATCCGTGTGTCGTGAACGAGAATCTCGTTGGTCACAAAGAAGCACATCCTGCTGACCGCGTGGCTGATACTTCCCCTCGCGGTTGTCGTCTTCCTGTGTGTCTGGATCGCCAGATCCCTCCAGCACGGGCCGATCGCGATGCCAGCCCCGAGAGGCCAGGGCGCGGGGCAGACCGGTGGTGCAAACGCCATCGGCGAACGCTTGGCGGGTCGTCGCGCCGACGGATCGAGCCGCGAGAGCGATGCGACTCAACTCTGGGAGATCAGCGTCGATGATCGGTCCGGCCTCGGCACGGCGGATCAGCCGCTGTACCTCACGAGCACGCTCGTGAATTGGGATCCCGCGCATCCCGGCGCGATGATGACAGAGGGGGAGTCGGGCATCTGGTACTGGCGAGCCGAGATCCCCGAGGGCGCGGCGTTCGAGTTCTCGATCACACGCGGCACACCCTTCTCGTTCGAGAGCAATCCCGAGCGTCCGGGCGTCGCGATGCCGCGGCGAACGCTCCCGGTCGATGCCGCGCCAGACGCTGACGGTGCCCGTCGTGCGCGCGTGATCGTGCGGTCATTTGTCGACCAGCCGTGAGACGCGAACACGACACCTCATTGTCATGCCTTCTTGAACAGCACCGCCGGACGGAACGATCGATCGAGCACCTTCTCGGGCTCGGTCTGCATCCAGTCTTTGAGGATTCCCGCGTACACCGATCGGAAATCCAGCCCGTGCTTCAGATCCCCGTTGTCCAGGTCCGTGAGCGATGGGTGGTTTCCGATCAGGCCCGGCCTGACCATGGGCCCCGCAAGGAACATCGGTGCTGCTGTGCCGTGGTCGGTGCCGCCTGATGCGTTCTGGGCGGCTCTGCGTCCGAACTCCGAGAAGCACATGGTGAGCACGCGCCGGTCATTCTCCTGTGCCTTAAGATCGGCGTAGAACGCCTTGAGCGCATCGCCGAATTGCCTGAGCAGATTCGCGTGCGAGCCCTGTGCGCCGCCCTGGCCGGCGTGCGTATCGAACCCGCCGAAAGAGACGTAGTACACACGGGTCGGCAGCTCGGCCCTGATCATCGAAGCGACCATCGAAAGATCGCGGGCCAACCCCGTCCTCGGATACTCGACAAGCGCTCGGGCCGAGACGGCCTTTCGGATGCGGTCGCTCGACACTCTGGCGTCGAGCGCGGTCCGCATGAGAAACGCGGCGTTGCTCGCCGGATCGACCTCGTCGGTGACGCCTCTCTCTACGATCGCGTCGTATGGCTGCGCCAGAGACTTGCTCGCATCCTGCCCGACCCAGCGGAACAAGTCTGCTGACTCGAACGACACCGGAACCACCTTCCGCGCCTGAAGCGCCAGCGGCGCGGTCCGCCCGATCGCGATCGGCGGCTCGGTCGCAGGGCCGGCAGACTCCGGCGTGCCGCTCTCGCCCTTGCCCTCACCGCAGCACTGTGAGTCGACGTACTTGCCCAGCCAGCCGTCGCCCGTGGCGTTCGTGTCCGCCGTGTGCCAGATGTCCATGGACTTGAAGTGTGAGCGATTGGGGTTCGGGTACCCGACACCCTGCACGATCGAGAGCAGTCCGTTCTCGTGCAGATCGTGGAGCCCCGTCATCGCGGGATGCAAGCCCACACCATCCGCCTTCGACAAACGAAGGGCCTGATTCGCGCTGACGCCGATGCCGGGGCGCATCCTGTAGTAGGCGTCGAATCCGTATGGAACGACGGTGTTCAGCCCGTCGTTGCCGCCCGACAGCTGCACGACGACGAGAATGCGGCCCTGATCCACGCCCGGTATCGACGTGAGCGATCGTGTGGGCTGCCCCACTGCAAACGCCGACCGCTGCAGGAACGACGGGACCGTCAGCGACGCGCTGGCGAACGTGAGAGATGTCGTGAGGAACTCTCGCCTGGTGAATGGTGATCGGTTCTCGTTGCTCATGGCGCGTTCCTCTACTAGTCCTACACGATGCCGATCAGTTCAGTTGGTACTCGGGTGCCGCGGTCAGCAGAAGCAGCACGCCTGTCAGCACTCGCGGGTCTGTCGGCGCGGCTCCACCGGAAGTCGCGCCCGCGACGTATGCACGCAGCGGCGCGATGAGAGATTCGCTGTCGCGTCCCACGACGAACCGCGCCATGGCCCGGAGCATTGCCTCCACATCGGTGCGGATCGCGGGGTCACGCTCGGCGATCTCAGCCACTAGGCGGCTCGGTTCATACTGCTCAATGGAAGCGCCGGCGTCTCTGCCGCGGGGTTTGCGTCCCGTCAGGAGGAACGTCAGCACGTTCTGTCTCACGTACATCGTGGACGTGTTGATCCAAGACCGCCCGCCATCCCAGCCCTTCACGCTCGGCGGGAAGAAGATCGACTGCCCCATCAGGTCCATCGCGTCGAGCAGCGTCCCGAGATCTCGTACCGGGGTTCTGAGCGAGCGAACCGCGCCGACGACCAGTTGCACCGGGCTCTTGATCTGCTGCCCCATCACTTCGCTCTCGTAGAACCGGCGCGAGAGAAAGAGCTGACGGAGCACGGGCTTCAACTCGTACCGACGCGATGCGAGCGTGCTCGCAATCCCGTCGACGTACCGCTTCGTCGCCGGATCCATGTCCTTCTCTCTCTCGGGGAGGTCGGCGACGAAGTAGCGGTAGAGCTTGCGGGCCATGAACCGCGATGTCGCTCGCTTCTCAAGGATCGCGGTCACGAAGCCGTCCCCATCGAGAGTCCCCGATCGACCGAGGATGTTCTTCCGTCCGTTGTCATGGTCCTGACGCCGAAAGACGAACTCATTTTCATTGAAGGTGTACCCGGTCAGTGCGCGAGCCCCCTCGCGGATGTCATTCTCCGTGTAGTTGCCCACGCCGAGAGAGAAGAGCTCCATCAACTCGCGTGCCAGGTTCTCATTCGGACGCCCCTTGCGCGAGTCGTTGTTGTCCAGATACGCGAGCATCGCCGGGTCGCGGATGATCTCGTACATCAGCTTGCCGTAGTTCCCGAGCGCGTTCGCCCGGAAGAGCTGGTTCTGACGGAACATGTGGTACGAGTTCTCGATCGTGCGGTAACTCGTCGCAAAGTGGCCGTGCCAGAACAGCGTCATCTTCTCCTCAAGCGGACGGGGTGTCTGGATCATCCGAGACAGCCACCACTCCTGCACCTCGCGAATCTGCAGCCGATCCGCTCGTTCTGCCTGCTGACGCATCACTCGGAACCGCGCCAACGACTCTTCGTCCTGAGACCGAGCCGCCACTCGAGCCGCGGCACGCTCCTCGGCTGTCGGCGCACGCATGATGTCGTTCTTGAACAAGTCGGTGACCACCCCGTCGAACGGGATGTCGCCGACGTTCAGCAGATAATCGACCGAGCGCGTCGGCCCCCATGCCGCGAGCGTCTGGATCTGCTCGGGCGTGCCCCCGAACCCGGATCGCCAGAGCAGATGCCGGGCGTGCTCGGGCGTGAAATCAGCATCAGGAATCGGCGAGGATGGATCGATCCTTGGTTTCGGACCTCGTGGCCTCTCTTCGGCCCGCTCCGGCTCAACATGAAGATCCGCAGGGGGGCCATCTGGAGCCGCCACCGGGGGCTCGTCAGAGCCCGGCGGCGGATCGCTGATCTGTCTGGATCGGAGCATCGCTTCGACCTCTCGATTCACTCGCACCGGGGCGCGATCACGGACGACTCTGCTACGCACTCGCCAAACGCCGGGCCCGATCCTTCATTGCCCAAACTTCGACGAAACAGACCTGCCGCTCGGGCTCTGTCGACCCGTGCGCCAGAATACCGAATCCGGACCTTGATCTCTATCGGAATGAACGTCCCGCACTTCAAGAAGTTTGGCGTGTGGCATCAGGCCGAGGGTGCAGGGCCGGAAGTCGCCTTCCACGCCCGCCTCGACAGGAGCCAGACCACCACCAGCGAGCCCAGAAGGAGGGCGCCATTCGCCTGATGGGCGGTTGTGATGGTCGCGGTTGACACTGCGGGATTCGTCAGGACGCCTTTATCGTGCATGACGGCGAAGAACGCGCCCCATCCCAGCAGGAACTGGATCGACACCGTTGCGCCCAGGATCGTGGTCCAACGCTTGATCGGCCTCCCGAGCGGGCCGGCCACGCCCGCCGCACTGCTCCCGACAATCACCGCGATGATCGAGGCAACGAATACCACGAACGCGAGTGCGGCATGGGTGTAGAGGATGTGCGAAACGCCCTTCGAGCCCCCGTACTTCATGTGCCTGTACATCGCCCCTAAGAGGTGCTGCAGCAGGCACGAATGCAGAGAAATGGTCGAGAAGAGCTTCAACCGTCGAAGAAGCGGATCGCGCTGCAATATCCCAACTGGAGCCCACGCGCCCGAGACTGCGACCGAGAAACCCACAAGACTGCCGAAGAAGACCTGGGCCGCGAATCCATGCACGAATCGCAGTGACATGCTGTCTTCCGTGACCCGAACCGCGCCCATCAGCCCCTGAACACAGACCGCAACGAAGAGAATCGCAGCGGCGATCCGGAATCCCCTCGCCCGCTCCGTTGCGAACGTGAAAATGGCCAGGGAGAGCACCGTGAGGCCGACAAACGCGCCGAACAACCGGTGCGTGTGCTCGAAGTACCGGTCAGGACGGGCCATCAGCGAGAGCGGGTACAAGAACATGTTCGCGCCGTCGGATGTCGGCCAATCAGGGAACGCCATGCCCGCATCCGTTGTCGTCACGATCCCGCCGATGGCGATCAGCGGGAGCGTGGCGACGCAAGCAACCGCAGCAAAGCGCGACAGCCACGCCCGCCCGGGCCTGGTCGGCGCGCCGGATACTCTCGATCCGACGAATGTCCCGATGAAGCCAACAGCGATCGCGACCGCCATGAAGCCGCCCGCACGCATCGCCGCGTTCGACGCAAGGCCACTTGTTCCGGGGAGTGGGATATCGCCCTCCGGGGTTTCCACCAGCGCCGACCCGAGGGGAATCAGGATGAGCAGCGAAGTCGTCACACCTGCCACGAGACCCGCGAGAGCCGCCTGGCCCCGAGCCACGCCTCGGCCCATGACCAGCGCGCCCAGCAACCACGAAACGAGAATCGCCGGACCGGCGAGTCGCGCCTCAAGATCAAGCACCGGGAGATGCGTGACCCACGCCGCGACATAAAAAACTGTTGCCGTCGCAAACCCACAGGTGATCCCGGGAGCAAACGAGCCCATACTCTGGCCAGCGTTCATCGGGCCTCCTTGTACGGTCAAAGATAGGCACTCGAGTCGAGTCGAGCGAAACAGCCGGATTCGATTGAGACTCTGTCTCAGTTAGGTATGTACCAGTGTCTTTGCTTGACAAGATACGGTAGGGCGGCACAAATTGCTGTCTCGCAGAAAACAGAGCCGATTGGACAACAGTTGAGGATCTGATAACTTCGTTCCGAGTGAGCCGTTGGAACTCTTCCCGTCGCGGGTGCGCGGGAAGTGGGGCGGTTCATCCTCACGCGACGCTCCTCGCTCCGGCGATTCGCCTCGCGGCTTGTGGAGTCTCTTGGATGGCCACGATCTTTCCGAAGTGGTTGAACATGGTTCCGACGCTGCTCGCCATGGGCGGCGGCGGCGCGACGATGGCTGTCGTTGTCGGCACGTGGTACTGGGCGACGCCCGATTACTTCGAGGTCGGCTACATGCCCACCCAGCCCGGCAGCGGCTTCAATCACCAGATTCACGCCGGCAAGCTCGGCATGGATTGCCGCTATTGCCACACCAAAGTTGAAGAATCAAACGAGGCGAACATCCCCGCTGTCGCCACGTGCATCGGGTGCCATGCCGAGGAACGTCTCGCTACGGCGTTTGATCCCGGTGAGA
Organism: Phycisphaeraceae bacterium; assembly: GCA_019454185.1. Classification (NCBI taxonomy): domain Bacteria; kingdom Pseudomonadati; phylum Planctomycetota; class Phycisphaerae; order Phycisphaerales; family Phycisphaeraceae; species Phycisphaeraceae bacterium. Next base: position 2,232,863 of record CP075368.1, on the reverse strand, counting down.
AAGTCGCGTTTATCCGCGAGGCCTACGCCAAGGACCACAGCGTCGAGTGGCGCAGGGTCCACAAGCTTCCTGACTACGTGCGAAACTTCCCCCACGCCGCGCACATCAACGCAGGCGTCTCCTGCTACTCGTGCCACGGCCAGATCACCGCGATGCCTGTGGTCTTTCAGGCCGAGGGGCTCGGCATGGGCTGGTGCCTCGACTGCCACCGGGGCGTCGAGAAGACCCCTGAGAAGTACCTCGTTCCGCCGGACAAGGTGACAAATCTCTTCTGGGTTGAGCAGCATCTGGCCACAGTCAAGAAGGGCGATGCGCAGGCACGCAAACTCCAAGAGCAACTTCGAGAGAGCCCGCCCCAGCACTGCGGCGCGTGCCACTACTGACCCCTCCCGCATCATCGTCCAGAGCGTTCTGTCATTGAAGTTCGAACACACGGCAAGTTGGAACGTCGAGCATGAGCCACGACCAGTGCCCATCCACCAAGGGAAAGTTGACTCCCGATGCAAACCGTCGCGAGCCGGACCGCGTCAACGCGGGGCTCGCAGGCGGCGCCAAGTACTGGCGTAGCGTCGAGGAGTTCGCCGACAGCGGCGAGTACCGCGACTTCCTTGAAAGAGAGTTTCCCGCCGGCGCGTCGGAACTCGACGCAGCATCGCGGCGCGACTTCATCAAGGTGATGGGCGCGTCGTTCGCCCTCGCGGGAGCCGCCACGATCCCCGGTTGCCGCCGTCCCGATCACAAGATCCTCGCCTATTCGCGCGAAGTGCCGGAAGATGTCATCCCCGGCAAGCCGCTCTATTACGCGACGAGCATGCCCCTCCCCGGCGGCGGAGCCGAGGGCCTCGTCGTCGAGACGCACGAGGGACGCCCGACGAAGATCGAGGGCAATCCGCTCCATCCGATCAACCGCGGCAAGGCCTCTGTCTGGTCGCTCGCGAGCATCTTGGGCCTCTACGACCCCGATCGCCTGAAGCAGCCCGCCTATCAGAATCCTGCACGAGGCCGTCTTCCCGCCTCGTGGGACGACTTCGCGACGTGGTCGAAGGACCATTTTGCAACCTATGCCTCGAACGGTGGCGAGGGGCTCGTCTTCCTCGCTGACAAGAAGTCCAGCCCGACACGCGACGCGATGCGCGACGCCGTCCTCAAGAAGTTCCCGAAGGCCGTCTGGTCCGCGTACGACGCGGGCGAGGCCGAGGGCTCATCGCGCGGCTCCGAGATCGCCTTCGGCAAGCCCGGGCGTGAGATCTTCACTCTCTCAAAGGCAAGGGTGATCCTCTCACTCGATCGCGATTTCGTCGAGCAGGAACCCGCCTCCCTTGTTCACGCACGCGAACTCGCGGCGACTCGCGCTGTCATGACGACCCACGATGAGATGAGCCGCGTCTACATGGTCGAGAGCGGCTTCTCCCACACCGGCTCCAACGCGGACCATCGACTCCGCGTCTCTCCCGCGCGAATCGGCGCGTACGCCATCGCGATCGCGAGGGCCGTCTGCCAGCGTCTGGGCCCCAGCGCCTCCGCGCTGGGCGCCGCCGTTGCGATGGCCACCTTCGAGCCCGGTCCCGATATCGATCAGAAGTTCATCGACGCAGTCGCGGACGACTTGGTGGATGGCGCAAACCGCGGCCGCTCCGCGATCATGGCCGGCGCGGCTCAGTCTCCCGCCGTCCACGCCATCGTGCACGGCCTCAACGCGCTGCTCGGGAACGTCGGCAACACCGTCGCCTACAGCCAGATGTCCGCGGAGGAGGCCTCCAGCTCGACCGCCTCTGTCGCGGCCGTCGCCGAGATGCTCGCGACCGGTCGTGCGACGACGCTTGTCATGCTCAACGTGAACCCGGCGTACGACGCGCCGGCCGATCTCGACTTCGCGGCCCGCATGGCGAAGGCGACGACGATCACGCTCTCCGTCGATGCCAACGAGACCGAGTCGATCTCCACGTGGTCGCTCAACGGAACGCACTACCTCGAATCATGGGGAGACACGATCGCCGCCGACGGCACGCTCTCACCCGTTCAGCCGATGATCGCGCCGCTCTACGCTCCGGCGCACTCGGACATCGAACTTCTCGCCATGATCGCGGGCCACTCGACGACAGACGGGTTCGAGATTGTGCGTGCCACGTGGAAGGGCGTGATGCCCGGTGACTTTGAGAAGTCATGGCGCCGCTCGCTCCATGACGGTGTCGCCCCGGTCTCGCCACGCAGCCCCGTAGCATGGGCCGCCAACATGGGCGCGATCGCTGAGGCCGCTCGCACGCTGGCCGTCGGCCCCGCGCCGACGAAGGACTCGCTCGACCTCGCGTTCACGACGTGCCGCATCTACGACGGCCGCTTCGCCAATCACGCGTGGCTCCAGGAACTGCCGGATGTCGGCACACGCGTCGTGTGGGACAATCCCGCACTTGTCAGCCCGGCGACCGCTCGTGCTCTCGGCGTTGAGCCCGTCGGCTACTCCGACAAAGACCCCTCACGCATCTACACCAAGCCCAAGTACCCGCACGCACAGATGGCGACTCTCGCCGTCGGCGGTCGCTCCATGCAGGTTCCCGTCTGGATTCTGCCGGGCATGGCCGACAACACCGTGCTCTTCCCGCTCGGCTACGGCCGGCGCGTGTGCGGCCACGTGGGCGGCAACGAGTCCGATCCTGTCGGCTTCGATGCCAACAAGGTCCGTGAGAGCAAGTCCGGACGCATCGTCCGCAATGTGCGCCTGACCAAATCAAGCGGCACACATCTCATCGCCAGCACGCAGAACCACTGGTCCATGGAGGGTCGCACCGCGATCGTCCGCAGCGTCGATCTGCCAGCTTGGAAGAAGTTCGGCGATCAGCCCCCGGTCTCCGAGCCCGATCACATCTACGCGGGCAAAGTGAAGGAGCTCTCTTTCGCGGAGAAGCTCGGTGAACTCAGCCACACCCCTCCGAACATCGGCATCTACGCCAACCCCTTCAATGATTCGCTTGTCGATCCCAAGCCAGGTGCTCGCTACTCGCGCGGGCCGCAGTGGGGCATGACGATCGACCTCTCCTCCTGCACCGGGTGCGGCGCGTGTACGATCGCGTGCCAGAGCGAGAACAACATCCCCGTCGTCGGCAAGAAAGAGACCGCCAAGGGCCGCGAGATGACGTGGATCCGCGTCGATCGCTACTTCATCGGCGACGACATCAACAGCCCCGAGGCGATGTACCACCAGCCCGTGGCCTGCGTCCACTGCGAGAACGCCCCCTGTGAGACAGTCTGCCCCGTGAACGCCACCGCGCACGGCACCGAGGGCACCAACGACATGGCCTACAACCGCTGCATCGGCACGCGGTACTGCGCCAACAACTGCCCCTACAAGGTCCGCCGCTTCAATTTCTTCGACTATGCCGTCACCAAGTTCAACGGCTCTTACTACGGCAAAGACCTCATGCCGGGCGGCGGTCCCAAGAACGTCAACCTCATCCCGCCTCGTCTCCGCCAGAAGCTCGACGAGATCTCTCGGATGAAGATGAACCCCGACGTCACGGTCCGCAGCCGCGGCGTCATGGAGAAGTGCTCCTACTGCATGCAGCGCATCAACGCCGCGCGCGTCGAGACGAAGCTCCAGGGCCTGCCGGGTATTCCGGACGGCTTCTTCCAGGTCGCCTGCCAGCAGGCATGCCCCTCGAACGCGATCACGTTCGGTGACATCCTCGACGAGTCGAGCAAGGTGAGCAAGGCGCGTCAGAACCAGCGTTCCTACATGCTGCTCGGATACCTCAACACACGCCCGCGCACCAGCCACATGGTCCGCGTCAGCAACCCCAACCCCAAGCTCCGCAAGCCCGTCGAGGATCCGTTCCACCACGGTCACGGTGATCACGGCCACGGCGACCATGGACACGATCACGACGGACACGCCGATGCCCATGGCAACGGACACGCCTTCTTCGATTCCCGCAAACGCAGCACCGATGACGGATACGCGCTCTCGCTCCGAGTCCTTGGCGCGAGTGCTGGAGTTCATGCATGACCACCCTGCACCCTGACGAAGCCAACGCCAGGCGACTCGCCGGTCTCAAGGCCGGCGCACTCATCGGCAATCCCGATACCGGTGACGGCACGCTGATCGATGACCCCGCAGTGCGAGCTCCACTCGTCCTCGGCGGCATGTCCTTCAACGATGTCACCGAGACGGTCTGCGGCTACGCCGAGAAGGGACCAGGCAAGTGGTGGCTCCCCGCCACACTCATGGCCGCGAGCGTCGCATCGCTCATCGGTCTGATGGTCGGCTACCTGATCATCACGGGCGTGGGCGTCTGGGGACTCACGAACCAGGTCGACTGGGCGTGGGACATCACCAACTTCGTCTTCTGGATCGGTATCGGCCACGCCGGCACCCTGATCTCCGCCATTCTCTGCCTGCTGAAGCAGAAGTGGCGCACCGCGGTGAATCGCTCCGCCGAGGCGATGACGATCTTCGCGGTGATCTGTGCGGGCATCTTCCCCGGCATCCACGTCGGTCGCGTGTGGATGGCGTGGATGCTCTTCCCGATCCCGAACTACAACTACATCTGGCCCAACTTCCGATCACCGCTCCTCTGGGACGTCTTCGCCGTCTCGACCTACGCCACAGTCTCGGCCCTCTTCTGGTACATGGGCATGATTCCCGACCTCGCCACGCTCCGCGATCGTGCGGATCGTCGCCTGCGTGAGGCGAAGGCCGGCGGTCCCGCTGCCCTCAAGGGCGACGGCATCCGCGCGTTCGTTTACGGGCTGCTCTCGATCGGATGGCGATTCAGCGGACGCCACTGGCACCGCTACGAGGCCGCGTACCTCATCCTCGCCGGCATCTCAACGCCACTGGTCCTCTCGGTCCACTCGATCGTCTCCTTCGACTTTGCCACCTCCATCCTCCCCGGATGGCACACCACCATCTTCCCGCCCTACTTCGTCGCGGGCGCGATCTTCGGCGGCTTTGCGATGGTCCTCTTCCTCCTCATCCCCGCGCGTGAGCTCTTCCCAGGGATGAAGAACCTCCTCACGCTCCGTCACCTCGAGAACATGGCCAAGATCCTCCTCCTCACCGGCTCCATGGTCGGCTTCGCCTACGCGATGGAGTTCTTCATCGCCTGGTACGGCGCAAACGACTACGAGAAGGAGGTCTTTATCAACCGCGCCACCGGCCCCTACTGGTGGGCCTACTGGACGATGATCTCCTGCAACGTCATCAGTCCCCAGCTCTTCTGGTTCCGAAGGTTCCGACAGAGCCCGCTCGTGATCTTCATCGTCTCCGTCTTCGTCACGATCGGCATGTGGTTCGAGCGATTCGTCATCATCGTCTCCTCGCTCCACCGCGCCTTCCTCCCCGGTGAGTGGCACATGTTCCACCCCACGCTCGTCGACATCCTCACCTTCGTGGGCTCGTGCGGCCTCTTCCTCACGCTCTTCCTCCTCTTCACACGCTTCCTCCCCATGTTCGCCATCGCCGAGCTCAAGGCCGTGATGCCCGAAGCCAGCCCTCACCACCACGGCGACTCACACGGAAAGGGAGCCCACTGAGATGAACCTGTCCCTTCCCTTTACGCTCAACGACATCGCGGACTACTTCCCGTTCCTGAAGCGCAAGCCCGGACGCTTCGTCACCCCCAGCGGTGCCGAGGTTCACGCGATCATCGCGCAGTTCGCGACACCCGCCGACGTCTACCACGCCGCCGAGAAGGTCCGCGACGCCGGTTACAAGCGGTGGGATGTCCACACCCCGTTCCCGATCCACGGTCTTGAAGAGGCGATGGGCATCAAACGCACCATCCTCCCGCTGATCGCCGGCTCTGTCGGCCTCGGCGGTGCTGCGGTCGGCTTCCTCCTCCAGCTCTTCATCAGCGTCGACTACAAGATTGTCGTCCAGGGCAAGCCGTTCACCGCGTGGGAACCCTTCACCCCCGTCACCTTCGAGCTCGGCATTCTGCACTGCGCCTTCGCGACGCTCATCGGTATGCTCGCGCTCAACGGGCTCCCCCGTTGGCACCACCCCATTTTCAACAGCAAACGCTTCCTCAAGTCCAGCGATGATGGTTTCTTCATCGCCATTGAGGCATCCGATGCCAAGTTCGAGCCCAATGCCGTCAAGACGCTCCTCGAGTCCGCGGGCGGCACGGGCATCGAACTCGTTGAGTCCTGATCGATCCATTCCCTCGCACGACCACGGCGAACACGCATGACCACGACACAACACACCACCCTCCGGCGCCCGCTCAGAGCGATCTCGCTCGGGCTCGCGCTCGCCATGGGAACGATCGCCCCCCTCAGCGGATGCCGGGGAGAGCGAAGCGACAACACGCCGCGCCAGTTCTTCCCAGATCTGGACGACCAGATGAAGTGGAAGCCCCAGGGCAAGAGCGAGTTCTTCGCCGACGGAAGGACCATGCGCCTCCCCGTTCCCGGAACCGTTGCCTTCGGCAGGACCTCTCAGGTCTCCGACCAGCCCTGGGCCGAGACATACATGACGCAGCGGGCCGCACTTCTCCGCGAGGACGACGCCTTCTTCCGCGGCGTCGACGAGAGCGGTGCTTACCTCGCCCGCATCCCGGTTGCTCCCTCGCGCGCCATGATCGAACGAGGGATGGAACGCTTCAATATCTACTGCTCTGCCTGCCACGGGTACGAGGGCGATGCCAAAGGAACCGTCGGCGCCCGCTGGTCCTACCCGGTTGCCAATTTCCACGATCCCAAGTACCGCGATGCCGCAGAGAACACCGGTAAAGACGGCTACCTCTTCCACGTCGTTCGCAACGGCGTCATAGGCGGCGATGGCAAGCAGAAGATGCCCGGATACGCCCATGCCCTGAACGAGCAGGACGCGTGGGCCGTTGTTGCCTATCTCCGTGCTCTCCAGAACGCCCGACTCGCCACGCTCGACGATGTTCCGACAACCGAGCGTGAGATCCTTCAACGCCAGCGTGCAAGCGCAGGGCAGACAGCCACAACCGCCGACGCGACCAGCCACTCGGCGACCAACGGAGGTGCCAAGTGAGCCACGCCGCCGTCGCCGGTCACGGCGACCATCATGGCCATGACGCCCATCACGGACCCGACCCCAAGGTCCTCCTCTCGCGTGAGAACATCTATCTCCCCGAGGGCGCGGGCAAGGGCGTCTCAACGATCCTCCTCGGTGTCGGCGCGGTCTGCATCGCGCTCACCGTCGCGGGAGCGGTTGTCCACGGACCCAAGCACGCCCTCGCGTCCTATCTCGTGGGTGTGATGGCGGTCATGGCGATGTCGCTCGGCGCGATGTTCTTCGTGATGTCCCAGCACCTGATCAACGCCGGCTGGTCGGTCACGATCCGTCGCCAGGCAGAGAACATCATGTCTCTGCTCCCCTTCGCCGTCGCGTTGCTCATCCCCTACCTGATCGCTCAGCTCGTCCTCCCCGACGACATGAAGCTGATCCAGTGGATGAGATCAGACATAAAGGGCGATTACCTGCTCCAGAAGAAGGCGGCGTACCTCAACGAGCCGTTCTTCGTCATCCGTTCGCTGCTCTACATCGGGATCTGGCTCTTCCTCTGCCAGCGTCTCTGGTCTCACAGTGTCGCACAGGATCGCACCGGCGACCGGACCGAGACCGTCAAGGCCCGTCGCATGTGCACGTGGGGCATGTTCGCCTTCGCGCTCTCCGTTGCGTTCGCCTCGTTCGACTGGCTGATGTCGCTCGACTTCCGCTTCTTCAGCACCATGTGGCCGGTCTACATCTTCGCCGGCTGCGCGTTCAGCTCCGTCGCCCTCATGGCCATCGTCATCGCCGTGCTCCGCACCATGGGCCGCCTCACCGGCGTCGTCACGCAGGAGCACTCGCACGACCTCGGCAAGCTCATGTTCTCGTTCTCCGTCTTCTGGGCGTACATCGCCTTCAGCCAGTACTTCCTCATCTGGTACAGCAACATCCCCGAGGAAACCGCCTACTACCTGCACCGTCGCGAGGGCGGCTGGGAAGTTCTCTCCGCGCTCCTCTGCTTCGGACACTTCGTTGTCCCCTTCCTCATCTTGATGCTCCGCAAGGTCAAGCAGTCTTCTCTCGCGCTCGCGGGCGTCGGCCTCTGGATGCTCCTGATGCACGTCCTCGACGTCTTCTGGATCGTCCGCCCCATGGTCTACGCGAACGCTCCGGCCGATACCTCCGCCAGCGGCGTCGCCGTCTGGCTCGACATCGTCGCCATTTCCGGCATCGTCGCCATCTACGCCGGGCTTCTGGTCAGAAAGGTCGCCTCGGGTGTTCTCATCCCGCTGAACGATCCCCGCCAGGACGAGGCCCTCGCGCACAAGAACTACGTCTGACGATTCAGATCCAAAGGACCTGCACGCCATGTCTCACGACAAGCCACAGCAACTCCCGCACGAGCACGCGAAGCCCGACGAGTGGCACACCCACACCGTGGCCGAGGGCGCGCCCCAGCGCGAGCACGGCGCGAAGGCCAATCCCGCGATCCTCGCCATCGTCACCGGTGGCTTCGTCATCACGGTCGTTCTGACCGTTCTTCTGAGCGCGCTCTACTTCTTCTCCTACATGACCCACCAACGCCAGATCAAGAAAGAGACCACAGTCCTCTCCGAGGAGTACCGGGCCTATCGGGCCCAGTCCGAGGCCTCGCTCAGCGGCTACGGGTGGTCCGATCCCGCCGCGGGGGCCGTCCGCATCCCGATCACAAAGGCCATCGATCAGGTCGTTCAGGACTACGCCGCGAATCGCAACTGATCCGTCACGTTCCCAGCACGCTCTCTCGAATCGCAATCCGTCGTCGCATCGAACTCAAGCATCGAATGAACCGCCCCCATGCACATCTCCGACGCCTGAGCCGAGCCGCGTGGCTCGTCTCTGCTGTCGTCGCGTGCCTCGTCGGGGCCGGTCGCGTCCACGCTCAGCTGCTTCTGCCCGAGGAGCCGGAGGTCGCGCAGGGTGCGGGCGTGATCGAGAAACTCGGCGAAACGATCTCGATGGAGCACGTTCTCGACGGCTGGGACGGCAAGCCCCACCAGATCAGCAAGTATTTCAACCAGGGTCACAAGCCCGTTGTTCTCGCGCTGATCTACTTCGATTGCCCGATCGTCTGCTCGCTCGTGATGAATCGGCTCGCCGACGCGATCGACGCGCTCGACGACTACACCGTCGGGTCCGATTTCAACGTCATGGTCGTCTCCTTCGATCCGACCGAGGGGCCGGCCGATGCCGCCAAGTGGCGATCAACGGCGCTTGTCGGCTATGACCGTGGCGTCACGCCCGAGGTCGAGGCCGGTTGGGGCTTCTTCACCGGTTCTTCGGCACAGGTCCGTCCACTCGCCGATTCCGTGGGCTTCCACTACAGCCGCATGCCCAACGGCGAGTTCGCGCATCCTACGGTCTTCATGGTGCTGACTGCAGACGGGCGCGTCGCCCGCTACATCCATGGATTCAACTACACGCCGCGGGACCTTAAGCTCGCCCTCCTCGAAGCCAGCGAGGGCAAGATCGCCAAGACTCTCGGCGACTGGATGATCCACAAGTGTTACCGCTACGACCCCTCTGCAGGGGCGTACACCCTTCAGGCCATGGCCCTCATGCGCATCGGTGGCGGCTTGTCCGTCCTCGCGGTGGGGGGGCTGGTGGCAGGTCTGTTCGTTCATGAGCGCCTGCGTCGGCGCCGCGCCACGGTCAATCGATCGGGCGATGCCGCAGCTCAGCCCTCTCGCGCGTCAATCGCTGGAGCGTCACGATGAATCCGATCACAACTACGCTCGCCGATGGTTTCTGGCACTGGCTCTGGTTCGGGTCTCCCGCCAAGAGCTCCAGCGCCGTCGCCCGAATCGGTGACGAGCTGTTCATGTACACCTTCTGGCTCTCCGTGGCGTGGTTCGTCTTCCTGATGGGACTGACGTTCTACTTCGTCGTGAAGTACCAGCGTCGGCCCGGCAAGAAGCTGACGCGCAGCCCCGCCCACAACACGCCTCTCGAGATCGCATGGACTGTCGTGCCGACTGTCTTCCTCGTCTATATCTTCTTCAAGGGCTTTTGGGGCTATGCCGACGCCATCGTCGCGCCCGCCAACGCCGAGGTCATCAACCTCAAGGCCCAGAAGTGGGCGTGGCGCATGACCTACCCCAACGGCGCAGAAAGCCCTGAGTCCATGCGATTCGTCTACACGGATGCCCAGGGGAATCAGGTCACATCCGCCCAGGAAGCACCCATCTTCGTCGTCCCCGCGGGCAAGCCCGTCCAGCTCCGCATGAGCAGCATGGACGTCATCCATTCCTTCTGGGTCCCCGACTTCCGTTCCAAGTTCGATATCTTCCCGAACCGTTACACCTCATACTGGTTCCAGGCGGATGAGCCCGGCGACCACGTCGTCTACTGCGCCGAGTACTGCGGCGACCTCCACTCTGAGATGTACGCGATCATCCGCGTCCTCCCTGAGCCCGAGTACCGCGCCAAGATCAACAGCTGGGCGATCCCCTGGGGAGATGGGCTCGCCGCTGTCGGCAAGGTCCTCTACACAACCAAGGGCTGCAGCGCGTGCCACTCCGTCGACGGCTCGCGCAACACCGGCCCAACCTGGAAGGGCATCTGGGGCAAAGAGCACGAGATGGAAGGCGGCGGGAAGGCCGTCGTCGATCCGAACTACATCAGAGAATCCATCCTCGTCCCCGGCGCGAAGATCGTCAAGGGCTACCCCAACCAGATGGTCTCCTACCAGGGCCAGTTGAACGACCGCGAACTCGATGCCCTCATCGCATACATCGAATCCCTCGGCGACAACCCGCCAGGACCCGGAGCCGGGTACGGGGAATCTGCCGAATCGAACTGATCCTCTCCCACACATCCATGACTTTGATCGATCCATGAACACAGACGCCCCGGCATCATCCGAGGCGAGCCAGCAGAGGCGAAAGCCATGACCACACTCCACGGCGAAATTCCAGGCGCACACGGCTCCCACGGCGGGCACGACCACCATGACGGGAGTTACCTCGACCGCAAGGGCGGCATGGTCTCCACGATCATCGATTGGGCGACCACCATCGACCACAAGAAGATCGGCGTCATGTACCTCGTCGCGGTCCTGACGATGTTCTTCATCGGCGGCATCGCCGCCATGCTGATCCGCTACGAACTCTTCCAGCCCGTGCGCATCCAGACCGTCGGCGAGATGGCCGGAAAGGCAACCGGCACCGACTTGGCCACGCTCTTCGGTCAGAAGGACATGAGCGTCGCTCAGGCCGACAACATCTACAACCGCGTCATGACCCTGCACGGCGCGGTCATGGTCTTCATGTTCATCGTCCCCGGCATCCCCGCCTCGCTCGGCAACTTCCTCCTCCCGCTCATGCTCGGTGCCAAGGACGTCGCCTTCCCGCGATTGAACCTCGCCTCGTGGTACGTCTACGTCTTTGGCTCGATATTCGGCATCCTCGCGATCGTGATGGGAGGCGTCGACACCGGCTGGACCTTCTACACGCCCTATTCATCCTCGCACGCCGACCCAGGTCACTGGCGCGTGGTCTTCATGATCCTCGCGGCGTTCATCCTCGGCTTCTCCTCCATCTTCACCGGCCTGAACTTCATCGTCACCGTCCACAAGCTCCGCGCCCCGGGGCTTGGCTGGTTCGACCTGCCCCTCTTCGTCTGGGCCATGTACTCAACCTCCATCATCCAGGTCCTCGCGACACCCGTCATCGGCATCACGCTCCTGCTTCTGGTCTTTGAGCGGCTCTTCCACGTCGGCATCTTCGACCCAGCCCTCGGCGGCGATCCCGTCCTCTTCCAGCACTTCTTCTGGTTCTACTCCCACCCCGTTGTCTATGTGATGATCCTCCCGGGCATGGGCATCATCTCCGAGTGCATCGCGGTCCACAGCCGCAAGCAGATCTTCGGCTACAAGGCCATCGCTTTCTCCTCTCTCTCCATCGCCGCGATCTCCTTCCTCGTCTGGGGCCATCACCTCTTCACGTCCGAGGGTGAACTGGCCGCGACGATCTTCTCGGCTCTCACCTTCCTCGTCGCGATCCCCACCGCCGTCAAGGTCTTCAACTGGATCGGCACGCTCTACAAGGGATCCATCCAGATCAACACGCCGATGCTCTACACGCTCTTCTTCCTCTTCACCTTCTCGATCGGCGGCCTGACAGGGCTCCCCCTCGGCGCCCTCGCCACCGACCTCCACCTCCACGACTCTTACTTCGTCGTAGCCCACTTCCACTACGTCATGATGGGCGGCACGGTCATCGCCTTCCTCGCCGGCATCCACCACTGGTGGCCCAAGATGTTCGGACGCATGTACAACGAACGCTGGTCCATGTTCGCCTGCGTCCTCGTCTTCATCGGCTTCAACACGACGTTCTTCACCCAGTTCTTCCTCGGCACACGCGGCATGCCCCGTCGGTATGCCTCATACCCCGACGAGTTCCAGACCCTCCACCAGATCTCCTCGATCGGTGCCGCGATCCTGCTGATCGGCTTCCTCGTCCACCTCGCCGTGCTGGTCGGCTCGCTCTTCGCCGGCAAGAAGGCGCCCGCCAATCCATGGGGCGGCCTCACCTTCGAGTGGGAGGCCGACAGTCCGCCCACAACCCACAACTTCCACCACGAGCCGATCGCCAAGCATGGTCCCTACGCCTTTGACGACGTGGTGCCCCCGCACTGCGATCCGAAGGACTATCCCCTCGCCGATCCGCTTCCCCCTGGCGCCAAAGCACACTGACCCCGAGAACCCACGGATTCAATCCGTGGGTTTCTGACTCGCCCATCACCCGGAGCCCCGCCACAAGGCCTGCCCCCGGAGTTCAACCAGATGACCACACTCGACATCAACAGCGGTGGAAGCGGCGCAGACGGACGCCCATACCACGAGACCTACAAGCCCGCCTCGCACTTCCGCTCGAAGGATGAGGAGTTCGACGCCGTCAAGATCGGCATGTGGCTCTTCCTTGCCACCGAAGTCCTCCTCTTCGCGGGGCTCTTCGTCGGTTACGCCATCTTCCGAATGATGCACCCCGAGGCGTTCCGCAACGGATCGCACTACCTCGACTGGAAGTGGGGCTGCCTCAACACCATCGTGCTCCTCTTCTCATCCTGGACGATCGCGACCGCCATCGGCAACGCCCAGCGCAACGAGCAGAAGGCCCTCCGAAGGAACCTCCTCCTCACCATCGCCTGCGCCCTCCTCTTTGTCGGCATCAAGTTCACCTTCGAGTACACGCCCAAGTGGTCCGGATGGTTCTTCAAGTTCGATCCCGCACTCTCGCACTATGAAGCGAGCGGACAGACCGCTCTCGGCGGCATGTTCGAGTACGTCGAGGGCTACGGCGGCAAGCGTCCCGGCTCCCTCTTCGACTATCCCTTCGCGGACAACCCCTACGAGCCCATGTGGTGGAGCATTTATTACTGCGCCACCGGCATCCACGCCACCCACGTCTTGATCGGTGTCGGCCTCATCTTCTGGCTCTACCTCCGGGCTCGCAAGCTCCACTTCGGCCCGGGCCACTACAACGCCGTCGAGATCGTCGGCCTCTACTGGCACATCGTCGATCTCATCTGGATCTTCCTCTTCCCACTCCTCTACCTCGTCCACTAACGCCCGCGACCTTCCGCCGCCCGTCGTCCGCCCGATCAATCGCCCTCGATCAGGACCAGCACCATGTCTTACGGACACGCACCCCACGCCGAACGCTCCGACGGACTCGCCTTCGATCCCACGGATCCCCACGGCGCAACCCATCACGAGCACGTCATCATCCCCAAGCGCACGCTCATGAACGTGCTGCTCGCCCTGCTCTTCTTCACCGTTCTCACGGTCGGGCTCTCCCGCGCCGAGGTCTGGGCCGCAGACTACTTCAAGGTCGAGATTCCTCAGTGGGTCAACGTCGCCGTCGCCATGAGCATCGCAACGATCAAGGGGCTCCTCGTCCTCCTCTTCTTCATGCAGCTCAAGTACGACAACAAACTCAACGCCATCATCTTCGCGAACTGCCTCTTCGCCGTCGGCCTCTTTCTCTTCTTCTCCATGATCGATCTTGGCAGTCGCGGCGTCGTCTACGATTGGAAAAAGGGTGAGATCGCCGTCGGCGGCACCGGAGGCGTCAGCCGAGGCAGCGGCGACGCGAAAGAGACCGTCACCGGCGGCGTCGTGAAGTTCGCCAAAGAGAAGTACCTCGCCGAGTGGGGCCCCGAGAAGTACGAGCGCATCAAGGCCTCGGTCAAGCACAAGCACGACCACCACGCCGATGCCAGCACCCCGAACGCAAGTCGCACCGTAAAGGGTCACACCGGTGCGCTCTCGACCTCCGCTCCCGCAAAGGGCGACCACCACGGTCACGACAAGCCAGGCGGCCACTGATCTCCCGCCCTGCCCGCTCAGACGCGACCAGACACATGGCGCCGATCTCTCAAACCAGCATCCGCCACATCGCTCGCACGGGCGGTGCCATCTCCGCCGTGCTGCTCGCGGTCTCATGCTGGTTCATGGCTGCAAAGGTCAACAACGCAGTCTCCGGCAAGATTCGCCCGGTCTTCATGCCCGTGAAGGATCAGTCCTTCTACTTCGCCGATCGTGATGTCGCATTCGAGTTCCAGCCCGATCCGACCGTGGATAATGAACCGAGCGGTCCCGGCTCCATCGTCGTTACATATGGCGATCAGTCTCTCCCCTTGAGGGTGCTGATACCTCCCAGCGAAGCGATGAGCCAGATCCCTTTGATGCGTGCCCACGCCGACTGGATGCAGGTGCTCCGTTTCACAGAGGGCACCGCCGCCGAACTCCAACGAGTCAACAACGAGATCGCCAAGGGCAATCTTCCGGATCGACTCGTGATCGTCACACGCATCCCGCCGCAGGGCGTCGACCCGCGAACGTGGGGGCAGGTCTGGCGGAAAGAGTGGGCCTTTGCCTTCTATGAGTTCCTGCCCGAGGGGGGCTTCCGCAAGGAGCAACTCGCCTTCCCCACCTCCAAACGTTACCAACCCAACAAGGCCGGAGAGCTCGTCGAGGGCACGTGGCAGTTCGGCGCGGCACTCATGGTCATGCCCAAGGGCACCGTTCCCTCACCGCGCTTCGCCGACGATGGCCTTCGCGCCATGGGATGGACTCTCCCCGGCGCGACCATCGGTGCCTCTGGACTCACGCTGAGCATCATCGCTCTCGCCGCCTCCCGCGTTCGCCGCCGACCCGCGGCGTAGGTCGGCTCTCCGAGGATTCGTGGCCTCCGGGTGCCCTCTCCTCGACGATGCAACTCCCATCCGCGCAAGAAAGAGGTCCGCCCCGTATGGAGCGGACCTCGTTGCATTCATGCCTTGACGCCTTGGTGCCTCACTTGGTCGGATCCAACTGGCGCGTCGGAACCGGGTCGCGATCAGGCGACGCGCTCCCGCCGGAAGGCGAAGCCGACGAGCTGATCCCCGCCGTGCTGTTCCGCAGATAAATCTCCACGCGCCGGTTCGCAGGGGTGTTGCCGTTCGCGGCATTCGGTACCGCAGGACGGAACTCGCCCCAGCCGGAAACCTTCAGGCGATCCGCCGGCACGCCCATGCTCCCGAGCACCGCACGCACCGAAATCGCCCGATGCGCGGAAAGGTGCATGTTCGTCGGGTGACGAGATGCCGTCGATGCGCTGATCCGCTGCGAATCCGTGTGCCCGAGGATCTCCGCCTCGTAATTCAGAGCAGAGCTCGAATTCAACACCCGGGCGAACGCATCCAGGGCCTGCCGCGCGCTGTCCTTCACAACGTCCGAACCCGAATCAAACGTCAGGTCCGCGTTGAACCGGATCATGCCAAGGGCAGGGTCGTACGACATCAGGTTCGGGTACTGCGCCACCAGCGCCTGCAACGCCGCGTCCGTCGTCGGGTCGAGCGCGATCCCGCTCAAACCCTGCAGGCGGCTGCCGAACCGGTTCAACTCGTCCTGCTGCTGCTTCGTCAAAGCCGCAAGGTCGCCGTTCGCCGCACGCAACGCCGCAAGCGCCGCATCCAGACTCTGACGCTCGTTCGTCAGCATCCGGTTCGTGGCCTCGAGCTCGCTCGCCCGACGCGCCAACTCCGCGTTCCTGTTCTCGAGCGAGACATTCGTCTGGCGAAGCTCGTCATACGCCTGCTGGCTGACGCACCCTGAAAGGCCGGCGCCCGCGAGCGAGACCAGAGCAAGTGCGTAGATCCGATTGCGTCGATTCGTCATGGTTCGATCCCTCGGGCCAAAGGCCTATCCGTGCAGTGATTCAGGTGCCGCAACCGACGCCACCAGCGTCCGCGCGGCCTCGCGCAATGCAACCGAGCCGCGCCATGCGCGTCGGTACACATCTATCGTACACCCCGGGTTTCCGCCATGAATCCCCCCGCGTCGCGAGAGCACGCCCAACCCCTGATCATCATCGCCCGTGCCGCCGCCGATGCGCGCGGGCACTGGTCCCATCGCACCGGTCCCATCGCGCTCCTCCTCGACCATACCCGAGGCAGAGTCCTGAGCATCACCCCCGCCTCCGAACTCCCCCCGGAACTCTGTCGCAGTAACATCCCGACTATCGAACGCAGCGACGCCGTTCTCCTTCCCGGCCTCGTGAACGCTCACACCCACCTCGATCTGACGGACATCGGCCCGCGCCCCCATGATCCGGCCAACGGCTTCATGCCCTGGATCGACATGGTCCGGCGCGAACGACCCACGGACGATGCCGCCATCGCCGCCGCAGTCCGTCGCGGCATCTCCCTCTCCCTCGCCGGCGGAACCGCGGCAGTGGGGGACATCGCCGGTGCGCCACGCGCCACGCCCTCCACAATCCCCTTCCAAACCCTCGCCGAATCGTCAATCGCGTCCGTCTCCTATATCGAGTTCTTCGCGATCGGCAATGGGCTTCAACGCGGCATGGAGGCAATGACCAATACCGCGCTACCCGCCCTCGGACGCTCTGTCGCTGCGCGGTACGAACGCGGCGAAGCCGCCGTGTCGGCCCGCTTCGGGCTCCAACCCCACGCGCCGAACACCGTCGCCCTCGCTGGGTATCAGCACGCACTCGAAATGGCCGGGCCCCCACGCAACTTCCCTGTCTGCACGCACCTTGCAGAGTCACCCGAAGAGCGTGAGTTCATCGCCCGAGCCCGCGGCCCGCAACGCGACCTCCTCGAATCGCTCGGCCTCTGGAACGACGCCGTCGCCGCCGAGATAGGCCGAGGCCTCTCACCCATCGAGTACCTCTCACCGGTCCTCGAATCGGCGCGCCGCCAGTGGACCCCCTTCACCGTCGTCCACTGCAACGACGTCACCGATGCCGACCTCGACATCCTCGCCCGCACTGGCACGCGCGTTGTCTACTGCCCGCGGGCTTCTGACTACTTCGGGGCTCCCGCCCGTCTCGGACCTCACCGCTATCGCGACATGCTCGCCCGCGGCATTCCGGTCGCGCTCGGCACAGATTCCATCATCAATCTCCCGGCCCACACCGCGGACCCCCAATCCGGATCGATTTCCATCCTCGACGAGATGCGCTACATCCACAGACGCGACGCGACCGAACCCGCAACACTCCTCACCATGGCCACTCTCCACGGCGCATCCGCCCTGGACGCATCTCCCACCGACTTCCTCCTGACCCCCGGCTCGACGCCGCTCGGCATCATCGCTGTCGATGTATCCAGGCCACAATCCACGTCGAATGCCGATGATCCCCTGTCGTGGGTCCTCTCTGCCGATTCATGCCCAAATTGGCTTTGGACAAGAAAAAATACGGTCTGACAAGAATAAGATCGACTCGTTCTCATGCCCCGCTTCATACACGTGCGAAGGCGACGAGGGCCATGCAGGAGATCCGATGAGCCAGAAGTGGCGTCGAAGTCAACAGTGGGACAAAGAGCACTTCCCGGGTTGGGCACAGCCCGTCCGCTGGCTCCTGCACGCGTTCAGCACCATCACGTTGGCGGTCTGTCTCCTTGTCTTCGTCGTCATCTACGCCATTCTCGCCAGCGTCCCCATCGGGCTCCTCGCGCAGATCCCGACGTACCTCATCTACGCCCTTACGCTCCTTCTCACGATCGCCGGCATCTCTCTCTTCACACTCTTTCTCCCGCGGCTTCTGCTCCGTCGGGCCGGGATCCCCCGTGCCGCACGGTTCGCGATCGGCGTCGTCGGCATCATCGCCTCGATCGTCCTCGGCTCGTGGCTCTGGGTTGTCGCGGCGTGGCCCGCCCTTCATTACGACCCGGTCACCGGGCGCGGGCTCATGCTCTTTGCAGACTTCGTGCGCCAGTACAACTCAACAACGCTCCGGCGCCTCCCCGGCGTCGAGATGTCGGAGCTTGAGTTCTACTCGTGGTGGCCGCTCCGCGTCGTGCTCCTCGCCTTCGTCGCCAACATGGTCACCGCCACTGTGCGCCGCATCGAGTTCAAGTTTGAGAACATCGGTGTGCTCACCGTCCACACCGGCATCGTCGTCATCGCCCTCGGCAGCGTTTACTACACCGGACTCAAGAAAGAGGGAGACACGATCCTCTTCGCAGGCAATCCGACCCCGGGCGGCGACACCACGATCGGCCCCCCCGCGGCAGTCTTTTACGACAACACGCGAGTTGCCCTCTTCATAGACCAGTTCAAAGGGTGGGAGCAGCGTCCGCTCAGCGGCATCCCCCGGTACAACGACTACGCGCTGACGCCCGATCATCCCCGCACGCTCAGCCGGAGCGTCATGCCCTCGCGCACCTCGCTCGTCGATGCCGACATCAAGCTCCGCGTCGTAGGCTACGCCTCCTACGCAGACATCGGCTCCGAGCCGGTTAAGGCCTCTGAGAGAGATGCCGATCTCGCCGCCGCACAGGGAAGAGACCGCCCCGTTCGCTTCGTCGACCTGCTCAGTTGGATCCCCGACTCCCGTGGAAGGGTCCCCGAAGGGCCAGTCCACCGGTACCGCTTCGAGCCGAGATCACCCGCCGCCCGAGCATCGACAGAGAACATGCTCAGCGTCGAGTACACCATGGGCATGCCCGAGGCGCGCTGGCGCGACCTCGCCGAGCCGCTCCCCGTCGGCGTTCGCAACGCGCTCGCGATCGAGTTCCCTGGTACCGATCAACGCTTCGTTCTGCCGGTCGCTCGAGGGCAGAAGCTCGAGGTCGGACAGACCGGCTACACGATCGAAGTCGAGGATCTCGCCCCTGAGCCCCCGTTCCCCATCATCACGAAGGGGTTCGAGGGCGCAACCAGCAGTGTCGCCATCGTCCGCGTGACCTCACCCGCCGGCGAGTGGTTCACGCGATGGATCTACAGCCGTTTCCCCGAGATCAACCAGGACATGCTCGACACCGTGAACGCGCAGGGCATGCCCGCACGGCGCGATGCCGATCCTTCCATCCGCATCGGATACATCGACGCCAATCTCCTCGCAGTGAACCTCGACGAGCGTCCGGACGGCTCCACCCGCGCCATCGTGCGTCTCCCCAGCGGCGAGGTCCGTGTGACAGAAAGCGTCGGCGCGACACTCGACCTTGTCCCCGATCGCATCGCGCTCACCGTCACCGAACGATGGCGCCACATCACAACGATCGAGCGGCCGATCCCCGTGCCCTCGATCAATCAGGACAAGCGATTCGTAGGAACCCACGACCGCGCTGCGCTCGCAGTCGAGATCACCGTCGATCTCGGCCCCACCGCGCCCGACCGTAGCTGGTCCACGGTCGTCTGGCTCCCGTTCATTAAGTATCTCGAGATCGCCGACGACCTCGTCCGCACCGTCGCGCTCCCGGATGGACGCACGCTGCGGCTCGGCTTCGGGCGTCTCAGGCATCCCCTCCCCGGCTTCGATATCCGCCTCGTTGACTTCCAGATGATCGCCTACGACCATCGCGGCGCACCCAGAGACTATCAATCCTCCGTGCTTGTCTCTCCCGCGATGACTGGCCCGAGAACCACACCCTTCGAGGCCTACACCCACATCACCAAGCTCAACGCGCCGCTCACGGCTCCGCACCGCTGGGACGAGAGCAGGAGCCCGATCGCCAACACCCTCTCCCGTCTTGTCTCAGGACTCAGCCCAAACCAGTACAAGTTCAGCCAGGCCGGATGGGACGCCGAGATGTGGAAGCAGACCCAGCAGATGGCCGACGCGGGCCAGATCCAACGCCCCTATGTCCGGTACACGATCCTGGGTGTCGGCAACAACCCCGGCATCCACGTCATCGCGCTCGGATCCATCCTGATGGGTCTCGGCATCCCCTGGGCCTTCTACGTCAAGCCGCTCATCGTCCAACGCAAGAAGAAGCGGATCCAGCAGCAGATCAAGGACGGCACCTACATCGCCCCATCACGCAAGGCCCGCGCAACATCCGCAGCCGAACCCGTCGTTGTCTCGCTTATGCCCGAAGAGGTCAAGCCATGATCAAGCTCAGGATCAACACCGGCATCCTCGCGATCTTCCTCGTGGCGATCACGTGGCTCCCCGCAGCGCGTTCACTCGCGCAATACGCGCCCGATGGCAACGCCCACCCAGAGTCCCACGCCGTCAGCGAGCAGGGGGCTTCCCTCCCCAGCCCGTTCGGCGAGGTGCCGGTTCCATCCCCGTTCGACACCGCGCGCAAGCTCGATCTCGCAGCAAAGGTTGATCTCGAGCCGCTGCGCGGGCTTGCGGTCTTCCACAACGGCCGCGTGAAGATCCTCGACACGCTCGCGCGAGAAACCGTCAGCGCAGTCGCTGGCCGCAAGAACTACTTCGACACCATCTACGCAACCGATGCCGACTCCGCCTCAAAGAGCAAGCCCGCGAACAAGTCATACGACCCGCTCTTCACCTGGCTCGATCTTGTCATCGATCCCGCGTACTACCTCGATCGCCCGCTGATCCACATCAACTACCTGCCCCTGCGCCGAGCCTTCCTCGAAGCCGCGTTTCCCGACGACGCCCGCAAGCAGGAACGCTGGATGAAGCTCACGCGCATCACACCCGTGATGGCGCAGAGCTACGGCGAGATGCTCGAAGAGGCGCACGCCTTCGAAGATCCCTACCGCGATGCATTCGGACGCGTCCGCCGCGCCATGTCGCTCGTGGTCGAGAGCCGCGCCAACTGGTACGTCATCGCCCCCGATGCCCCCGACCTCCCCTGGCACCACCTCTCGGAACTCCCGACTACCCACCCTGCCCGCGTCGCCGCCTCATCGCTCGGTGCCGCGTGGCGAGCCGGCGATGCCGATGGCGTCAACGCCGCAGCCCGCACGCTTGCCGCCGAACTTCCCAAGGTCAACCAGCCGCTCTATCCGACAGGTCGTGCCGGACTCGAACTCGCCTACAACCGGACAAACGCGTTCGAGTGGGGCTACTGGATCTACATGCTCAGCTTCGTCTCGCTGATCCTCGCCTTCGGCACGGGCCGCAAGTGGCTCATCGCCCTCGGCGTCGGCGCGCTCATCGCCGCCGTCTCGCTCCACGCCTACGGCTTCGTTCTGCGCTGCATGATCGCGGAGCGTTTCGCCATCCAGAACCAGTTTGAGTCCATGACGGGTTTGAGTCTCTTCGCCACCGTCGTCGGACTCGCGATCATGCTCTTTCGTCGTCAGTGGCTCTTCGGCGCCGCAGCTGCGGGTGTCGGTTTCCTCGTGCTCATCACCGCGACTCAGACCGGCATCCCCGGCAAGCACATCGAGCGCGAGGCCGCGATCCTCAACACCTCCGTGCTGCTGAAGTACCACGTCACCACCGTGCTCGTCTCCTACGGGCTGATCTCCCTCGGTTGCATCATCAGTTGCTTCTATCTCGGCGTTCACTACGCCCGCTCGATCGGCGCGGGGCTCGCACCGACGGGACCGGAGGACTTCACCGTCGTCGCCGCAGCGGCACTCAACGAAGCAGACCTCTCGGCAAACGAGCCGAAGACGGCCCGCGAGCGCACCCTCAAGGACCTCGACACCGCCCAGATGACCGTCCTGCAACTCGCGTTCTGGACCCTCGGCGTCGGCATCCTCCTCGGTGGCTGGTGGGCCGACCACTCCTGGGGCCGCTGGTGGGCCTTCGATCCCAAAGAGACCTGGGCCCTTGTCACCTGGATCGTCTACCTCATCGTGATCCACCTGAGGTTCACAACCGGTCGCAACCGCGGGCTCGTGACCGCGTGGCTCTCGCTGATCGGCTTCATCATCATGCTCTGGACGTACTTCGGCGTGAATCTGCTCCTGCCCGGCCTCCACGCCTACGCCTGAACGCTCGATCGATCTCTCAGCCGCGCGAGCCCCGCATCAGGTCAACGAGCACATCCAGCCCTCGCTCCAGTTGCGTCCTCGTCGTCGCAAAGCTCAGACGGAAGTGTGTGTCCCGCGTCGAGAACGCCGACCCGGGAATCACCAGTGTGTTCCTCTCGATGCAGCGCTCGACAAACTGCGTCGCGCTGATCCCGAGCCGCTCCGGCACCCTCGGGAACGCGTAGAAAGCCCCTCCCGGCAGCGCGACCTCCGTCACCTCGCTCAGACGCGACACCACGAGATCCCGCCTCGCCTGGTAGTCTCGCACCACGCCGCTCATGTCCTGGTCCAACGCCTCGACACATCCCCACTGTGCCGGCGATGGCGCACAGACATACGAGTACTGCTGCATCTTCGCGATCTGATCCACGATCGCACGCGGCCCCGCGACATACCCCATCCGCCATCCCGTTACGCCGTACGTCTTGCCGAACCCGCGTACCACCAGCACATGCTCCCACGCGCCGGGCGCACGCGCCGCGCTCGGGCAACGGGCCTTCCCCGCCACGTCACGCTCCGTCCGAGACTCGTCGAAACAGAACAGGTCATAGATCTCATCGCTGATGAGCAGCACGTCGCGCGAGCGGCACAACTCCAGCAGCTCACGCTGCTCCTCCGAACTCATCACCACGCCCGTCGGATTTCCGGGCGAGCACACCAGCACGATCTTCGTCCGCGCCGTGATCAGCGGCGCGACCCGCGCTGCCGTCATCTTGAAGTCCGGATACGTGTCGCACTTCACCGCCGTCGCGCCGCACATCGTCGCCAGGTGCGGATACGCCACAAAGTATGGGTCGGGGACGATCACCTCGTCGCCGGGTTCGAGCAGCGACAGAAACGCGAGCATCAAACCGCCCGAGGTGCCGCTCGTCACCAGCATCGCCGCGTGATCGCCCGTCCCGGCCACCGGTCCGGAGACATCCCACCCGAGGTCCGACGCCAACTCGGCCGTGATCCGCGCGCGAAGCTCGGGTATCCCGCCCGTCTGCGTGTACCCGTTCCGATCACTCATGATCGCACGAACCGCGGCATCCTTCACGCTCTCAGGCACCGGAAAGTCCGGCTGCCCGATCGATAGGTTGTTGGGGTCCTTCAACTTCGCGCCAAGGTCGAACACACGCCGGATACCCGACGCGTCGATCTTCCTCGCGCGCGACGCGATATGCCGATCAACACCCATGGCGCGATCTCCAACGCGACGGACCCAATCGCCCGCGCACGTGCTCTAAATTGTACGAGAATCCAGCCGGGCCGATCAGGCCTTCGGAACCAGCGTCTTCGGGATGCCCAGAACGCGGTCCTTCGCCGGATCGAACTTGCGATCGGTCATCATCTTCGCGACGCGCTCCGTGCGCTTCATGACGCTCCGCTTGCTCGAAAGCTTGCCGCCGGTTTTCAGAGAACGATCAAGACTCATGGCCATCTCCAGCCCGATCGGGCAAACTTCAAGTCGTCGCTCAGTCTCCCGATCGACGCATCGCGCCGTCAGGGGTTGTACTTCATCCACAAGGGCTTGGCAAAGTCAGTCGAGCCCTTGGCTTCTCGCCGATACCGCTCGCCGATGCGCGCGACCTTCGCTTCAAGCTCGGTCCGTACAGGTCGGTTGTTCCTGTACTCCTCGCCCGTGATCCCGACGGTCGCAAACACCTCGTAGCGGGAAGGATTCTTCCCCGCACCCGCACCGGGATCAACCACAGGCACACCAATCGCCTCCACACCCCCTGATCCCAGGTACGCGATCGCGTGCTCCGCGTCTGCTCGGCTCAGCACAGCCAACTTCAGGTAGTTCTGCCCCGGCTGCCTCGGATCCGATGGCAGCACACCCGCAGACGACAGAATCCCAGCTCTTGCCATGTTCGCAAGGCCCGAAGAGAGGCCTCCGGTCGTCGGGTTCGATTGTCTTTGTGTGGTGTTTGTTCTTTCTTGGCGGCCCTGCGGCGGTGTAGTCGTCTCCGACCCTTTCCCGCCCGCGATCGGATCGATCAACGGGTCCGCCCCGATGTTCCCGGCTCGGCTTGCCAGGATCTCCGCCTGCCACTCTCGCTCGCCCGCCGCCGCTCCGCGGCCGTACGCGATCGTCCACGTCACAACCAGAAGCGTGACCGCAACCGCAGCACCCACATAAACGCCGACCATCGGAATCGTAACGTGTCCCTGTGAGCCGAAACGGCTTGGCCTGGGTCCGGTTGCAGACTCACGCCCGCTCGGCTGACCCGCAGCAGGAGCGGGGGGGGGAGGTACATGTGAGAGAGACGGTGCTGGCGACCCGCCGGCAACGGATGGACCACCCGCTACCTGACCGACACTCGGCGGTCCCCCTTGCGAAGGCCCGCCCGCCGTTTGTCCCGCCTCTTCCGCTCCAGGGATGAACGCCTTTGCTCGGCGCGTGAGCGAATCCGACTGGCCCTTGGCCAGCAGCTCGAAGAGAGGTTGAGGTGACTTCCCGCCCGGCATGCTTGCATTGTATCGGTGAGATCGCCGCAGAACCTTCTCCACCGTGCCGCCACATTCGACACCTTGCCCATGCCCCTCGCTATGATCCCGCCCCATGGCCATCCGCGACGAAGACATCGTGCACGTCTCGAACCCACCGCTCAACCGCGTAGAGAGCATCTACATCCCCGAGATCGTCAAGGGCTTCGGGACCACGATGCGGCACTTTTTCACCTCATTCGGCCAGGGAAAGACCAGCCGAACCATCCAGTATCCAGAGCAACGCCGCGAGCACTACAAGCCCGAAGACGGCGGCCAGGAACCCAGCAACTTCCGAGGCGTCCACCGCCTCAATCGCGATGAGCAGGGACGCGTCAAGTGCGTCGCCTGCATGATGTGCCCCACGATCTGCCCCGCACGCTGCATCCACATCGTCGCCGCGGAAAGCCCGTGGGACGACCGCGAGAAGTACCCTGCCAAGTTCGAGATCGACGAGCTCCGCTGCATCTTCTGCGGCATGTGCGAAGAGGCCTGCCCCGTCGACGCCATCGAACTCACCCCCGAGTACGACGTCGTCGGCCTCTCCCGCCAGGAGATGGTCTTCGACAAGGAAAAGCTCCTGAGCATCTTCGACGCCACCGTCGGCAAGAAGCCCATGTGAGCAACCCCCGTCGGATGTGTGGTTCCTGAGTGGACCCGAATCGCGGCGTCGCCCTAACAAATTACTTTCTTGCGACAGTGCTCGGTCCGTAGGTCCGAGATTGTTCATCGCGAGCACTGAACAAGCCCTGTTTAGGGTATTTGCATAGCCCGATAAATTGCGTTGCGGCCGGTTTCAGGTCTTCCGGCTGGGAGGTTCGCGCCGGCTGTGACAGAAAGTCGGGTATTTCGTTCCACTTTGCTGGCATTCTCGCGGTTGTAGCGCATTTTCACTTCTGGACGTTTGTGGAGCGGGCGGCCCCCCTCAGGGCCTACCCGTGGATGTGTTCTTAACACCAGAGAGTGATGTCCTGAGGAGGGCTCAAATGATGAAGAAGGTTTCCACTGTTCTTGCCGCTGGCCTCTTGGCGACTGCCGCGAACGCGGGCGTCGTTGCGACCTACGGCTTCACTGATCTCGCCGGTTCGTACGACTCGGCCACGGGCATCTTCCGTGCCGTCGCGACGGACAACGCGAACTACGCCACGTCCGGGGATGTGACCAAGATCGGCGCCCCCACGGCCACGGCTGAATACGCGTTCGGCTTCACCAGCCGTTCCGGCTTCGCCAACGCGGTCTTCGAGATCGCCGTGACGATGAACAATGGCCTCACCGCCATGGGCTCCGGCTCGTTCACCATCACCGACGATGACGGCGACACCATCACCGGCCTCATCTCAGGTATGTGGATCAACGGCGGCTCCGGATACGTTTACTTCAACGGCTCCATGAGCGGCGTCACCTTCAACGACAACGGCGCGGCCGACTCGTCCTTCGACGGTCCCGACGGTGGCGGCTTCTCCTTCCCCCTCACCCAGCTCAACAATGAAGTCGGCGCCATCGTCGGCCTCTTCATCAAGCCCGGCACGTTCTTCGGCGGCTCCTTCCGTGACCGTCCGACCCAGATCGATGGCCAGATCCTCCCGACCCCCGGCTCTCTCGCCCTCGTCGGCATCAGCGGTCTCGCCCTGGCTCGTCGTCGTCGCTGATCTCATCTGATTCGAAATCTCAGATTCGTCCGATCGGGGCTCACCTCAGGGTGGGCCCCGATTCTTTCATTGTCGTGTCAAGCGAATTTCGGTAGATCAGACATCGGTCGTGACCAGGGTCAACCGGACTGACAATCGTCAGTCCCTCGTGATCGATCCGATCTCGCTGGCGAGCCGTTCTGCCGCGTGCCGAACATTCGATTTCCAATCGCCGCTGCCCATCCCGTCACCGTCAACCTCGGAAACCGCCGGGTAGATCACGCTCCGACTCGCCGTCACGAGCACGCCCGATTCCCCGGCTCCGAGCAGTCCCGACCTGAGCAAAGCCCTGACATCGGCTGCCGTGCCCCCTTGCGCCCCATATCCAGGCACGAGGAAGACCTGGTCCGGCATGCGTTCACGCAGCATCCGGCCATCAGCGGCCTTGGTCGCACCGACCACAGCCCCGACCGAACTCAGGGTCCCGCGCTCTCCCTTCCAGCCGGCACCGATCCCCGCCACCATCTCTCCCATCATCCCAGCAACACTCCGACCATCACCCAGTTCCACCCCCTGCACCACATCGCTGTCCGGATTGCTCGTCCGCACCAGCACAAAGACGCCGAGTCCAGCCCGCAGGTACGGCTCGATCGTCGAAGGCCCGAGATACCCGCTGACGGTGATCGCGTTCGCGTGCAGGCCGACTGCGGCCTGCGCGTAGTGCTCGGCACTGATCCCGATATCCCCGCGTTTCGCGTCGAGAAGAACGAGCATCCCGCGCGATCTGGCGTGCGCTGCCACATGCTCAAGCACACGCACCCCGGCCGCCCCGTACCGCTCGTAACACGCCGATTGCAGCTTGACAACCGGCGCGATCCCTGCCACCGCATCAATCACGCCCGTCGAGAAGGCCTCGATCGCCGCCGCCGGCTCCCAGTGCTCCGCCCGCACCCGCTCAGGCAGTTTCTCAAGAACAGGATCGAGCCCGACGCAGATCGGTGATCCCGCACTGTCCACACCCTCAACGAGCAGATCGATAAACGGCCGCCGATTCGGACTGGTCTGTGCGCCCATAGCCGCGAAGATATGCCGATGCCCCCCCCCACGTCGAACCCCAACTCGAACTCCAGCCCCAATCCCGCATCGAACACCCCGACGCGGATCGACCTCAAGAAAGACCGCGGTCTCACCCTCGAATGGCCCGATGGCACCACCGCCTACTACTCCATCGCCTACCTCCGTCGCATGTCCCCCTCCGCGGACATGAAGCACCTCAGGGACGAAATGGCCAAGAACCCTCTCACTGTGCTCCCCGCGGCACGCTCCGCTGGCCCGCTCGTCGCGCTCGACGCCGAACTCGTCGGCAACTACGCCATCCGCATCCGCTTCTCCGACGGCCACTCCACCGGCATCTACTCATGGGACTACCTCCGCCGCATCGATCCCGCCCAGCAGCCCGGCTCATCTCCCCCGCCCGAAGCCCCGCGCTCTACGTGAGCCCGCCGGTTATCCTCATTCCCGAGATGGAGCCCGCGCCCCCAATCGACCTCAGGACACACCTCTCGAAGGTGCCCGGTCTGAACAAGCGCGATCTCGACTCCCTCGCGCTCCTTGGCCTCACCAACGTCGGCCGACTCATCGCGCATCTCCCGCTCCGTCATGAGTCGCTCGAGAGCGAGTCCGCCATCTCCTCCCTCGAAGCCGATCGGCTCTGCGCCACACGAGGGGAGATCGCCGCGACGCGCGTCGCGCGGGCCCGAGGCCGTTCCCCCGCGCGATTCGAGGCCGCGCTCACCGACGACACCGGCCGACTCGATCTCGTCTGGTTCAATCAGCCATACCTCGCCAATCGCCTCCATCCCGGCGCACGCATCCGTGTACAGGGCAAGACCAAGCGCCGGGGACTCGGGCTCCAGATGGTCAATCCCATCTACGAGCTCATCGCCGAATCAGGAGGCGAGCCCGCGCTCCGCGAGGCCCGCGTGCGCCCCGTCTATCCGCTCGCCGAGGGTGTCCATCAACGCCACATCGAGAAGGCCCTCGATCTCACGCTCGACGCCGCACTCCCGCTCATCGAGGATCATCTCCCCTCGTCCTACCGCGCCGAACGCGAACTCCCAACGCTCGCCGACGCCTATCGCATGATCCACCGCCCGGCCACCGACGCCGACGTCGCGGCCGCACATCGCCGCCTCGCCTACGACGAGCTCCTGCTCCTCCAGCTCGGCGTGCAGATGCGCCGCGCTCGCCTCCGCGAGGGGCTTATCGCCCCCTCGCTCCGTGCCGACGCGAAGGTGGACGAGCACATCCGCCGGCGCATCCCCTTCACACTCACCGATGCGCAGAACCGCGTCGTCGCAGAGATCGTCTCCGATCTCGCACGCCCGATCCCTACCAACCGACTCATCCAGGGCGATGTCGGCTCCGGCAAGACCGTGATCGCGGCATACGCCATGCTGATGGCCGTCGCCAGCGGCCACCAGGCCGCGATGATGGTCCCGACTGAGATCCTCGCCGAGCAGCACTTCGACTCACTCTCACGCATGCTCGCCGGCTCGAAGGTCTCGATCGCGATGCTCACCGGGAGCACGCCCACCTCCGAGCGTGCCGCCATACTTGACGCGCTCGCCTCAGGCACGATCGATCTCCTCGTCGGCACGCACGCGCTCCTGACCGACACCGTCCGCTTCAAGTCCCTCGCCGTGGCGATCATCGACGAGCAGCACCGCTTCGGCGTCCACCAGCGAGCCCGGATGCGTGCCAAGGCCGAGGACGCGACCTCGACACCCCACGTTCTCGTGATGACCGCGACGCCCATCCCGCGCACCCTCGCCATCACGATCTTCGGCGACCTCGACGTCTCCACCATCGACGCACTCCCGCCCGGACGCAAGCCCGTCAAGACAGCCCTCTTCGGCCGTGCCCAGCGGTCACTCGTCTACGAGCAGGTCAAGCGTCGCATCGATCGGGGCGAGCAGGCATTCATCGTCGTCCCCGCCATCGGTGACACCTCCGGCGAGGAGCCCGAATCCGGCGCGACCACCGCTCACGCCCTCACGCAGGAACTCTCTCTCCCCGAAAGCCCTCTCGCCGGCGTCACCCTCGCGACCCTCCACGGGCGACTCCCGCATGCCGAGCGCGAGCGCATCATGGAGGCCTTCCGCGCCGGCTCCATCCAGGCGCTCGTCGCCACCACCGTCATCGAGGTCGGCGTCGACATCCCCAACGCCACCATCATCGCGATCGAAGACGCCGACCGCTTCGGCCTCGCTCAGTTGCACCAGCTCCGCGGGCGCGTCGGACGTGGCAGAAAACCCAGCGTCTGCATGCTCATCGCCGACCCGGTCACACCCGAAGGCGCAGAACGCCTCAAGGCGCTCACCTCAACCACCGACGGCTTCAAACTCGCCGAGACCGACTTCCTCCTCCGCGGCCCCGGCGAACTCTTCGGCGCCAGGCAGTCCGGCTCCATGCCCCTCAAGGTCGCCGACCTCACGCGAGACCTCGATCTGCTCTCTCTCGCTCGCCACGACGCCGCATCGTGGATCAAACGCTCTCCGACACTCTCCCAGCCCGGCGAGGCACTGCTGGTCCGGCGCCTCAAACTCGCCTTCGGCGATGAGCTCGGCCTCGCCGATGTTGGCTAGAACACGAAACGTCCCAACGCAGCCGCCACAGAACCCGCCGCGCGCAGGACCACACAAGTGAAAGAGGGCGGCCGCACGCGCGACCGCCCTCCGCACGATCACTTCGAACATTCAGCGACGACGGCGTCCAGCGAGCAAGCCCGCGACCCCGAGCAACGCCGCCGCGCCCGGTGTCGGAACCGCACCGAAAGCGACCTCGGCAAGGCCCGTGTAATTGTTCGAGCCGTTGTTCGCCAGAATCGTGAACTTCACGCTCGACACGTTGTTTGTCACAGGCAGGAAGTACGACTGGGCGACGCTCACGTGCGGCTGCGCCATCGCGTTCGCGAGGGTGTACAGCACGTTGTCATTCGAATCGAGCAGCTCGAGGTTGAACAACGTCACCGCGTACCCCGAATCCGCTGCCACCCCGTTCGAAAGGTGGTTCCACATGTGGAACACGCCGATCCGCACCGGCTCATCGAAGAAGAACTGAGCCCACGCACGCCCCAGACCCAGAGCACCCGCCTGTGTCGTCCAGTGGTTGTTGGCGACATAGGTCGCATGCACCGAGTCGGGCGTAAACCCGGCTGGCAGGCCCGATCCATCGATCGTGTTCCCGATGTCGTACAACGAACTGAACTCGCTGCCGGCGATCGCGGACGTCGGCTGAAAGATCTGCCCCTGCGCCGTAGTCGCGAGAGCCGCGACGAGCATGAACGGCAAAGAACGCATCATGTCGAAACCTCCTGGCTGTGTACAGATAACGTAAGCACGCGGCGACACCGCCGCCTCCCGCGCTTACGCAGAATCACACGTTACAGAATGACACCAAACTCGGTGATGACCAGTGAAATCGGCCGCTCATTCGCGTCCGATAGTTCAGCCCACCCCCGATTCAAGACGTTGGAGAGGGGCGCCGGAAGAGATCCGGTAAAAACCCGGGGTAGGCAGCGCATGTCTTCAACCATCACAAGAGAGCCGAACGCGCCGACGCTCGCAACGGCCGCCCCCCCAGAGGGGCATCTCCAGCCCCAGACCCTCGCGCTCTATCCCGGCTTCGACTTATTCCCGAAAGTCAGGCACCAGCCACGCAGCGAGCGTCGCAAGGTCCGGCGCCTCGAAGTCAGGCCGTACATCTCCATCGACCCGAGGCGTCGCGCCCCATCGCCCCCGTTGGCGATTGATCCACACCGTGGTGTAGCCAAGCGATCTCGCCGGTCCGATGTCGTGATACAGAGACTGGGCCACGTGCAGGATCCGTGATCGATCGATCCCCAGCACGGCGGGTGCCCGTTCAAAGTGGCCGGAAGCCGGCTTATACGACCCCACATCCTCGGCGGTCACAACCGCATCCACCTCGACGCCGAGCCGAGCACGCGACCCCTCGAACAGATCGCGGTCGATGTTCGAGCAGACACATAATTTGAACCGCGACTTCAGCGCACGCATCGCGCCGACAGTGTCGGAGAACGCCGGCCAGTCGCCGATCGACCGTGAGATCGCATCCGCCTCATCACGCGTGATCGCGATGCCCAGCTCCGCGCACACTCCTTCCATCGCGATGCGCGTGACCTCCTTGTACTGCCTGAACTCCCCTCGTTCTGCGGCCGCCTCGTGCCGCGCATACGTCGTCAATAGCATCTGATCATCGATCGGCGCGGATGCCCTGGCTGCAAAGGGTCGAATCGCGTCAAGAAGCCCACGCTCCCAATCGATCAGCGTCCCGTAACAATCGAATGTCAACGCATCGAACCGGTCCGGATCAAGTCGCATCGCAGGCACCTCTCACCCCGCATTATCCTTGGCCGCGAACCCGTGCCGCGACTTCCCGAATCAACTGGAGTCCGTCGCGATCATCTGGTAAACTGCGACCGTCGGGGGCCGCGTCTGACCGGGGCGGCGGCTCACGATACAACGCGGCCCCGGAACGGGAGACCGACGCATGGAGACGCCAACGGAACTCATGTTCGCCGCCAGCGGGCGGGTCGTTACCGCGCTCGACCGCTACTCAGGCCGGCCCGCTTGGCGCATCAAACTCCCACGCCTCTTCGGCGGCTCAATCGTCACACTCATCGCCTCGGGCAACGAGGTCTTTGTCGGCCGGGGCGGCTACGTCTACTGCCTCGACCGCACCAGCGGCGGCGTTCTCTGGGAAAGGGGCGTCGGCTCTTCCGGGGGTGTCGTCATGATGGCCACCGACCGCGCATCCACCGATGACGCCGCTGCTCAGATGATCCAGGCGGCACAGGCCGCCGCAGCCGGTGCAGCAGCAGCAGCAGCGGGGGCCGCGGCAGCCGCCAGTTGAATCACCGCGTCAACTTCGCCCGTCTCACTCCCCGGTCTTCTCGCGCTTCACACGCCGCACCTCGTCGGCGATGCTCGCCATCGACCGGGCGAGTGTGCGCCTTCGCCATCTCGCGAGCATGGCATCGCACACGGCCGTGAAGATCCCGAAGATCAGCAGCACCGCGCCCGCAAGCCCGAACGGCCTGTGGATCCCCTGACCCTGTGCGATGCCGAGCGCAATCCCGATCACACCCGATGGCGAGGCGTCGGGTTCCGGCCCGCTCAGATCCGCGAACCGTTCCCCGGCCGCGACATAGGTCCGAACGACCACGATGCCCAGGGCACAGATCATGAGCGCGATCCCCCCGACAGCCAGAGAGAGCGACCCATAGAACCCCAAGCCCCGCCTGCGAACGCGCTCGGCCTCGAAGCCCATCAGATCGATCTCACTATGGCTCATAGGGCTCATGGATCGCTCCCCTCCCTGCGGCTCAGCCCGCGCGGGTTGTTCGTTGCTCGATCCGCTTCTCCGAGACCGTGCGCACGATCCGATCGACGTAGTTCCCGGGCGTGTGGACCTGGTCCGGCTCGATCCCACCGACCGGAACAAGATCCTCGACCTCGGCGATCACGAACGAAGCCGCGGCAGCCATCATCGCATTGAAGTTCCGCGCCGTCTTTCTGAAGACCAGATTCCCGAAGTGATCCGCCTTGTAGGCCTTGACCAGCGCGAGGTCGGCATACAGCCCCGTCTCCAGCACATACGTCCGCTTCCGCGCCCCCTCCGCGCGAACCGCGCCCTTCAACTCGCGATTCATCGCCCTCGTATCCTCATTCGGCCTGTAGAACTCGCGTGTCTCCTTCCCCTCGGCCGCCGGCGTGCCCACACCCGTCGCCGTGTAGAACGCCGGGATCCCCGCCCCGCCGGCGCGGATGCGTTCGGCGAGGGTGCCCTGAGGGTTGAACTCGACCTCGAGCTCGCCGCTGATGAACTGCTTCTCGAAGGTGGCGTTCTCGCCGACGTAGGAGGAGACCATTTTCTTGATCTGGCGTGTCTGGAGGAGGAGGCCGAGGCCGAAGTCGTCGACGCCGGCGTTGTTGGAGATACAGGTGAGGTCGCGGACGCCCGAGTCCCGAAGCGCAACGATCAGCCGCTCGGGGATGCCGCACAGGCCGAAGCCGCCGACCATGACGGTCATGCCGTCGCGGATGATGCCGCGATCACGCAGATCGCCGATGGTGGACTCTGGTGTGGCAAAGACCTTCTGGATCATGGCTCGCTCCTGGCAGGGCATCCGAGATGCCGCAAGATACCCGACATCTATGAGAAGATAGGCGAGCGAACCGAGCGAAGGCCCGCCGCATCACGCCCTGAAAATCGCGCCCAGCTTCTTGCCCAGCAGCATCGACGCCGCGAGCAGCGTCGTCGTCAGCAGCGCCATCCCCCACACACCCATCGCGCTGGCCACATACGGGCCATCGCCAAGACGCTCCGTGAACGCCACGATCGCCTTCGTAAATGGATAGTGCTTCTGCTGCTGCGCCAGAATCAGCGAGTCCGACACCTCGAGCATCGAGAACGAGAAGACCAGAATCCCCCCTGCGATCAGGTTCGCCATGATCAGAGGCAGGATCACCTTCCGGACCGCCGTCGTGCGGCTCGCCCCCAGGTTCACCGCCGCCTCCTCCAACTCTCCCGACGTCTGCTGCAGCCCCGCGACCGTCGAACGCACGACATAAGGCAGTCGCCGCACCGCATACGCGATCACAAGCAACGGGAACGGGTTCGGATCGGTCCCCAGCACCGCGAGATCAAACCACGTGCCGTCCAAAGGGGCGTGCGAGATCGAGACCACCCAACGCTCCGGCAGCACAACCGAGAGCACTCGCTCGAGCCCCTCGGGCAGGCGCCCGTCGAACGGCCAGCGCAGCGTCATCGCCACATACCCGAACGCCATCACCAGCCCCGGCACCGCGATCGGCATCATGCAGAGCGCATCCAGCACCCCGCGCCCCTTGGCCCGTGTCCGGACGATCACGTACGCCACGAACACCCCGATCACCAGGTTCAGGCCCATCGCCAGCGTCGCCAGCATCAGACTGTTCGTGATCCCGCTCGACGCCGTGTCGTACGTCAACGCGTTCACGTAGTTGTCACCCGTCAGAGCAGTCGGGAGCACCGTCCGATACCACTGCCCCGGAAGCGTGATCGAGGTCAGAATCACCCCGAGATGCGGAAGCACCGCCACCAGCGACACGAACGCAAAGGCACCCGCCGCCAGATACCCGCGAACGCCCGTGAGGGGCTTCTCCGCCGACGCCCGCGACGCCTTCGCGTACATCGCGTGGGCCTTCCCCCCGAACAGGATCTTCCCCACGGTGTACATCAGCACCGCCGCCGTCAGCAACACCAGCGTCAGGGCGTAAGGACGAGGCGACGCGTTCTCCACTTCCTTCAGCCCGTAGAAAATACGGACGGGCGTGACACGGTCAAAGTCGAACATCAGCGGGGTGCCGAGCTCGGTGAACGACCAGATCAGCACGATCGTCGCGCCCGCGAAGATCCCCGGACGCACCAGCGGCAGCACAATGCGGAAGAGCCGACGCCACGGCCCCGCCCCGAGATTCTCCGCCGCCTCATCCAGCGCGGGATCGAGGTTCGCAAGTGCCGCCGTCGCGTTCAGATAGATGATCGGGAACAGGTACAACGCCTGCACCACCATGATCCCGATCATCTTTCCGTCACCCAGAAAGTCGAACTCAGTCCCCAGCAGCGCGTTCAACGCGCCCTGGCGACCGAGCATCGCCTTCACGCCGATCGCCCCCACGAAAGGCGGCATGATCATGGGCACAAGCACCGTCGCGTTGAACACACCCTTCAACGGAAACCGATACCGCGCCGACAGAATCGCCAGCGGCAGCGCGATGCAGCACGCCAGCGTCGTCGTGCCCAGAGCGATCTTCAGGGAGTTGAAGAGCGCCCGACGCTCGTTCGAGTCCTCAAAGACCGCGACCACATGCCTCAGCGTCCACCCGTCCTGAGACCGAAGATCGGGAGCGAGCCCCCCCCGCACCGTCAACGCGATCGGGTAGAGCAGGAACGCTCCGAGCAGCAGGAACAGCGCGATCATCACCCCGTACTGACCGATGAACCGGGCCGCTCGGGCTCCGATCGGGACTTTCTCGCCGGTGCTGGCTTCGTGAAGCGTGGACATGGGGGGCAGAGTCTATCGGGAACAGAAGCCGCAGGAAGCGCCCCGCTAGCTCCGCTCACACACCTTTATATAGAGAGACGCGCACCACACATGCCCCAGCTCCGGGCACACCCCGCCCGGGCACTCATGAGGGCGGCGTAAGTGCTTTCGGTCCAAGGGTCTGGATCGTGAATGCCCCGTTCTGACGTGCAGCCAGATACCCATTCACATCATCCAGCGTCACCCGGTCGATCTCCGCCGCGATCTCGCCCAGGGATCGGGCGTGTCCGCGCCGGTAGTAGTCCGACGCGATCGCCGCCGCACGTGCTCCCGTCGACTCGCCCGAGAACACCACCCCGGACTTCATCCCCACGATCGCACGCCGGAACTCGTCTTCGCTGACACGCCCCTCTGCGCTCCGGATCCGCCCCAGCTCCGCGCTCAGCACATCCAGAGACTCCTGCGCCCGCTCCGGAGTCGTTCCGACATACGCGACCAGGGTCCCGTACCGCTTGTCCGCGGCATACGACGCCGAGACCGAGTAACACAAGCCCCGCTTCTCTCGCACCTCGGTGAACAACCGACCCGACATCCCGCCCGAGAGAACGCTCGCCGCGATGCGCTCCAGCAGTGAGTTGCTGTCCGGATCGGCCGGTCCTTCCGTCATCAGAAGGATCTGGACCTGCGAAGCGGTGTCATCCTGCTCATGGTGGTACACCCGCGCCGGCGTCGGGCCGAGCGCGGGCTCCTGGCGAGATCCACGCCAGCCGCTCGTCAGTCGCTCGAGGGCATCGACCGTTCGATCGACATCAACCGCGCCCGCGATCCCGAGCAACGACCCCTCGGGGACCGCTCGCGTTGCCCACCCATCAACGACATCCGATTGCGTGATCGCCCCCAGACCCTCGACAGTCCCGAGCACGCTCCGGTTGAGCGGCGCGGGATGGTGGCGTGTCCTGGCCAGCAGCGAGCAGCGCTCCTGGGGCTCGTCCTTCAACGCCTCGATCCCCATCAACGCCAGCTCACGTGCCGGCTCCAGAGAGTCCGGATCAAACCGGGGACGACGCACCATGTCCGCCAGAAGCGGAAGCCCGTCGAGGAGCCGATCCCCCAGCATTGTGGCCGAAATACGCAGAAAAAGCGGCCCACACTCCGCCGAGCGGGACATCCCGATCGCGTCGCACGCGTCCGCATGAGCGCGCGAATCAAGGCCCCCAGCCCCGCGCATCAGCAGCTCCGCCCACAGCGCCGAGAGACCCAGCCGATCCTCCGGATCGTGCGCCGCGCCCGCAGGCAGTAGCCACGTCAGCGCGCACGACCTCACCCCGGCCATCGGCTCGATGACCACCGTCATGCCGCACGTGAGTGTTCGAGTCGCGATGCGTGTCACACGTTTCTCCTTCGGGGTTCCTGAGTCTAGCGTGCGCCGGCCGCGCCGACGCTCCGCCATCTCTCGACGCGCCGCCGATCGATTCAGTTCACGCGCCTTTCGATCGATCGCGACGATCACCGAGACCTCGCCTCGGTGGAGAACTCGCGCCACGATCTCCACAATCGGACGATCGACTTGACAACACACCCATCACTCTGTGAGTATGTGCGCATCGACGGGGGACGCGCGTGTGCGTGTCGTCGTCGAGATCGAACGCGACGGGGCGTTCGGGTGCTCTGGAGAGTCGGACACATCACACGCTCAAGGACGGCGGCCGGTGTGTCCGATACAGAGTTCGAACGGTTCGTCAAGCGCGCGGCGCTCCGAAGCGCGCAACATCTTTCGGTCATCGGAAAAGAACCGAGGAGATCGCATCATGGCAAAGAAGAAAGCAAAGAAGGCAGCGAAGAAGACCACCAAGAAGAAGGCCAAGAAGAAGGCCGCGAAGAAGTAATCCGAACCCTCTGAACTAGGCCCGAAGGACTCGGGCCGCAACCGTTTTTCTCTCAATCGTGTCGGATCGTGTTGGTCCGACCTCATCGGAGCGCCGCTGATAGGAAGGCCGGGGAAACCCGGCCTTCCCTCTTTTTTCACCCCCAGAAACGCCCCGCCCCCTTCCCGAAACCGCCCATTCATGGCACAATCGGGGCGTGCCACCCATACCCCCGAACCCCGCCTCGACCCACGTCGTCTCCATGCTCCGTGCCCATAGGTCCGGCGTGCTCCTCACTGCCGATGGCCCCCGTCCCTGTCCGACCGCCATCGATCCCATCGGGGGCTCGCTCATCGCGCCACTCGCCGATCCCGAGACCGAGCTCGAAAGCGCGACCCTCTTCATCCCCGAAGAGTCCAACGACGCCCTCCAGGTCCTCATCCTCCCAGCACTCTCCGCGCCCGCAGGCGACACAGACTCCGACAGATACCGTGCGGCTCACGGCGCGCCCGATCCCATCCGCCTCTTCCGCCTCAAGATCGACGGCGCTCGCCTCGGCTCGCGCGTCGTCGATGGTCCGGATATCGACCTGAGAGACCCCTTCGCCTCCGAGTCCGCCTCCCTCCGACGCGCCATGAACGCCGATCGCCCCGCGCTCGGCAAGGCCGTCTCATACCTCGGCCTCTCCCTCGGGCTCCGGCCCGGCGAGAATCCCGTTGTCATCGCCGTCGATCCAGAGGGTGTCGATCTCCGTGGTCCCCTCGGCGTCGCTCGCTTTACCTTCGAACGATGTGCCTCTTCCGCCGAAGAGCTCCGGCGGTTCGCGAGCGTCCTTCTTCCCTTCGATCCGGAACAAACCCAGGTCTGAACGGGAAGATCGCGATGGCCGCACCTCTGAGTGATTCACATCCCCCGCGCCTCCGCGAGGCCCACTGCCATCTCCACGCGCACGGACAAGCCGCCGCGATGGTCAACCTCGATCACTGCCGCTCGCTCGGCGAGTGCCTCGACACCATCCGCAGCGCGAGAGACCAACGCCTCTCTCCCCGCGGCTGGCTCCTCGCTCGCAGCGCCCGGCCCGAATCCTGGCCCGAGCATCGCTGGCCCACACGCCCCGAACTCGATCAGGCATGCCCCGATCTTCCCCTTGTCATCTGGTGCTTCGACCATCACGCCCTCTGCGCAAACAGCCGGGCGCTAGCCATCGCCGGGGTGGTCCGCGCTACGCCCGACCCCGAGGGAGGCGTCATCGAGCGCGACGCCACCGGAGAGCCGACAGGCCTCATGCTCGAAGCCGCGACACGCCTGGTCTGGTCGAAAGTCCCAGAGCCCACGCACGAGCAACGCAAGGCCCACGTGCTCCTCGCGCTGCTAGACCTTGCCGCCAAGGGCTTCATCGAGGCCCACGACATGCTGAGTCACGACTGGCTCGGCCCCATTCTCGCCGAACTCCGGCGCGAGGCCGGCTCGGACGGTCTCCCCTGCGCCGTCCACCTCTACCCACTCGTCGAAGACCTCGAACGCATCGCATCCACCCGTGCCGCGTGGGAATCCGCCGAGGTGCGCCTCGCCGGAGGCAAGGTCTTCACCGACGGCACCATCAACAGCCGCACCGCGTGGATGCTGGAACCCTTCGCCGATCCCATCCCCTCGCACCCACGCGGCACGCCCTTGATGAGCGTCGAGCAGATCGCCGGGGCGATCCGCACCTGTACTGACCATGGCCTCCACCTCGCGGCACACGCCATCGGCGACGGCGCGGTCCGCGCCTGTCTCGATGCCGCCGAACTGGGCCAATCTACCCCTACGGGTCCTCCCTCCGTCACTCCCTCTCTTCATCTCTCCGCCACTCCCCTCCGCATCGAGCACGCCGAATTGATCGACGAGGCCGACGTCCCCCGCTTCGCCAAACTCGGCGTCGTTGCCAGCGTCCAGCCCTGCCACCTGCTCGCCGACATCGAGGCCCTGCGCCGCCTTCTGCCGCACCGGCTCTCGAGGGTCTTTCCCCTCCGTGAGCTCATCGACGCCGGGTGCAGGCCCGGCGAACTTCTCTGGTTCGGCTCAGACACGCCGATCGTCCGGCCGGACGCTGATGACAGCATCCAGGCGGCGGTGCATCGCCGTCGAGCCGACATGCCGGCGGACGAAGCCATCGCACCCGAGCAGGCGGTCGCTGAGCCCGAAGCGTGGGGCGCTTTCGTGGTGCCCTGACGTGATGTGGGCGTCAGGTTCTTCGCGAAAGGCAACAGGAATGGCCACGAGGGTGTGCGGCCAACGAGGACATCAGCCGAAGATCGCCCATAACAGGATCACGCCGCCGAAGAGCAGGACCACGATCCCCAAGCCGAAGAGCACGGCCTGGAACCGCTCAGAACGCGACGTGCGCATAGACCGGTTCGCGTGGCGTTGTTGCTCTCGTCTGCTTGTCTGAGCGTCGTTCTGAGCGAGGGCCGCGCCGAAATTGGCATACGGGTCGCCGGACTTGCCGCTGTACTTCCTATACATCATCGGGTCGATGGCCATGTGAAACCTCCCGCAGGCAGATTGCTCCGCTGGTGGCAGCATACCCACAAGCGACTTGGACACCAAAGCGGATCTGACTCCGTGGCGTTGGCCACCGCTCCCTGTGCCACCGGCAACTGTCCAACTCCGATGCTTCCTCCAACCGGGTGTGATTCAGGGAAGGAACTCGAGCCGGCAACTGTCGGGGTATGACATTTTTTTTGATTTTGAACGCCCGTCGCGGCTTCGGACTCCGCTGTGGGTCTCGGATGGCGAGCGGCCAGCTCGCCAGCACGAACCACACTCAAAAGGAGCCGACCGATGAAGATCACCCTGACCACAACCCTGTTTCTTGCCGCGTCGTCCGGGCTTGCCCTGCCCGCACTCGCTGGCGATCTTCCCTGGTACAAGAAGATCCGTATGGACGAGGTCCGAACGAACACCGGACTCACGGGCAACGGCATCAGGATCGGCCAGACCGAATCCGGCGTGCCACTTCAGACGCATGTCGCTTTGGAAGGACAGGTCGCCGCGGTTCGCGCATTTGGCACCGTCACTGATCACGGCACCCACACCGGCTCGATCCTTGTCGGAAAGAAGACCGAAGCAGGCGGCGACTTCCGCGGTGTCGCTCCCGGCGCGAAACTCTACTCGGGCTGGACGTCCCGCTCGAACAACGCCGCCACACAGACGCAACGCTTCAAGGATTCCGCCGACTGGCACCTCGCGCGGGGCGTCAACCTTGTGAACGTGAGTTGGGGCCGAGACTGGTTCGAGCCCGTCGCGATGCGTGAGGGCATCACACGAGTTGCCGATCTCATGACCTTCAGGCACGATGTGCTCTACGTGACGGCAGCTGGTAATGAGGGCGACGAGGTGGGCACGGCGGGCGGCGGCTTCGGGACCATCACGAATCCCGGATACGCATACAACTCGTTGACAGTCGGGGCGACCAGCCGAGCGAGCGGGTATCAGCGACTGGTGGATTTCTCAAGCCGCGCAGCGCCGAACGCTCGCGTGAAGCCCGATCTCGTCGCGCCCGGCGGGCGCATCCTCGGTGCAGCCGCCACAAGCAACACCACGTTTCGCGAGAGCTCTGGCACAAGCTACGCGACGCCGATGGTCGCTGGGACCGTCGCACTCCTTCAGGAGCATGGCTTGAGCAAGGGGTTCTCGACAAACCCGCTCGTGATGCGATCTGTCGTCATGAACTCCACCAACAAGAGCGTCGAAGACCTCGGTGGCGTCCGCTGGGACCGTAACCCCAACCTCGGCAGGGGTGCCTTCTCCATGAGTAACCAGACCGGCACCGGTCAACTCGATGCCATGCAGGCCTACCTCCAGTACGACACTGGCCGGTACGCGCCAACCTATGTTGGTGACACCCTCGTAGGTGCCAGCGTTCCGCTGGTTGGGTGGGATACCGGGTTTATGCTCGGTGCCACCGGTGTCGGCAACTCCAGCGATTACCTCACCGAGAAACCCCTTCGCAAAGGGTCTTACCTCACCTCGACGCTCACATGGAACCGAAGTGTTAACACCCGCCCCGGCGGCGGCACGACGGACGAAAGCCCCGACAAGTGGGTCTACAACGCCCTCAATAATTTCGACCTCGGCGTCTCCGAACTCGGAAGCGTCGGAACGATCAGGCAGAAGAGCGACTCGAACGACAGCACCGCCGAGCACCTTCTCTACAAGGTCCAGAACGCAAAGCAGCACTACATCCGCGCGTGGGCGCAAGCCAGGCCCGACGACGGGTTCTTCGCCAGCCAGTACGGTCTTGCATGGAACTCATGGGCCGCGCCGACAGAGGTCCGTTCATTCAACGGGGACTTCAAAGGCGACCGCCTGTCTCTTCTCGACAACGGTTGGTTCGATTCCTCCGGTATCGGCGGCTCATCCGACGTCACCGACCCGGCCTTCCGTCCCATCGGCCCCAATCGCTGGGCAATGACTCTCTCGCCCACCGTTGCTCTCCTCGGCCGCGCTGCGATGTCCCAGGAGATGGTCACTCCGAGCAACGGCCTCTCCCTCTCCTTTGACATCGGCTTCGATTACGACTTCTCCGGCTCCGTCTGGGTTGAACTCGCAGGCATGAACCTCCTCGACCTCGCCGGCCTCGGCGTCTCGATCACACCGGTGACCGGTGACAATGTCGAACGCTATCAGAGAATCACCCTCAACCTCGGTGCAGACCATTTCGCGGCACTTGGCGGCGACTTCCAGGACCTCCGCTTCGTTGCCTCCTCCGCCTTTGGCAGCTTCGGTAACGCCTATATCGACAACGTCCGCTACGTCCCGACCCCAGGCACTATGGCACTCGCACTCGGCTCCATCGTCGGTCTGGCAAGACGCCGTCGCGTCTGACCCGAGCCACCCGCGAGAGTGGTGGACCAAAGCAGGGAGAAGGGGCGGTGTTCGCCGCCCCTTTCCCTTGCGCCCTCCGCGTCCCCCCGGTATCCGAACGCTGGTCCACGGGCGATACAATGACCTGACGTATCCCGCATCACACGCCACGCCGCACGGAGCAGCGCCATGCGTCAGAACATCCGCTACAACAACATCATCGACTCGGACGAGGCCCGCACGGCGCAGGCCGCTGCGGATGCCGCGGCGACGCTTCCGGCCGATCAGATCAATGCCGACCGCTTCTACATCACCCAGAACTACCACAAGTACACACAGGACAATCACGAGGTCTGGCGGGACCTCTACAACCGGCGCTGGACCGTGCTGGAGCAGCAGGTCTCTCGCCAGTTCATCGAGGGGATGCGGATCCTTCGTCTGACGCCCGATCGCATCCCGCTGCTCGACGATGTGACGCTCGACCAGGACATCACCATCGCCGGGGGTGAGGTGCTGAAGAAGGGCGCACGCCTCGACGGCATCAACAAGTTCCTCAAGGCCCAGTCCAGTTGGGCGAGTTACGGCGTGCCGGGCTATCTCCCGGCCAAGAGCTTCTTCGCGTGCCTTGCCCAGCGCGAGTTCCCGACCACGGTCCTCATCCGCCCACGCGAGGTGATGGACTATCTCCCCGAGCCGGACATCTTCCACGATGTCTTCGGGCACGTGCCGCTGCACGCCCTCCGCGTCTTCGCGGATTTCCTGCAGACCTACGGCAAGGCCGCGCTCATGTGTGATGATGAGCAGTCGGTCAAGGAACTCGGGCGCCTCTTCTGGTTCACCGTCGAGTTCGGGCTGATCAAGGAGGATGGCAAGGTCAAGGTGTACGGCAGCGGCCTGGTCTCAAGCCACTCCGAGAGCGAGTACGCGCTGAAGGGCGCGTGGGAGAAGCAGGGTCAGAGCGCGGAGGATTGCAAGGAGCGTCCCGTCGCCGAGTGGCGCCCCTTCGATATGCGCCGCATCTGCAACACCGATTTCGAGATCGACCATTTCCAGCCGATCTACTACGTGCTTGAGTCCTTCGAGCAACTCCGCGATGCGATGAACGAGTACGCGGCAGAGGTGCTCAGCCGTCGCGCCACGCCGCAACTCGCCGGCACGCGGTGATCGGTTCACGTGCACCGGGGCTTTGCGGGCGCGGTCTCTTGATTGTCGTGTGGGTCCCGCCAACGCGGGCTTTGAATCCGCGTGTCGGAGATCGGTGAGAGGCGTCGTGCGAGTCGTTCACACGCGCCGGCGGCGTGCGCCCAGCAGCCCGGCGATGCCGATCGCCGCGAGCGCGCCCGGAGTCGGCACGATCTTCATCGTGACCGCGTCCAGCGCAGGACCGGCCGCAGCGCCGCCGCTGGTGGCCTTGAACGTGAGGCGATCGCTGCCGGTGCCGGTCACGACAAACGTGTAGACCGTCCAGCCCATGTCGGCGCCGGAATGCCCGGCGGTGTTGTGGCTGTAAGAACCCTGGACCGCGCCGTTCCAGAGGGCATCCATGGTCATGATCCGCCCGCCGCTGAAGGGGTTGCCGGCGAACGCGAAGGAGATCTCGTACTTGGTGCCGGGAACGGTAACGACGTCATGGAAGATGCTGCTGGGGGAGCCAGTGCCGACGAGGTCGATCCAGTACGAGCCCTCGTAG
Source organism: Phycisphaeraceae bacterium (assembly GCA_019454185.1). NCBI lineage: Bacteria > Pseudomonadati > Planctomycetota > Phycisphaerae > Phycisphaerales > Phycisphaeraceae > Phycisphaeraceae bacterium. The sequence goes on along the minus strand of CP075368.1, from coordinate 2,189,058 downwards.
GCGGAGAACTCGAGGCCGGGGAGCGTCGGACGAACCTCGGCCTTCACGAACTCGATGTTCGACGGCCCGCCGTTGGTCCAGCTGCCGTAGGTTTCGCCCGAGTTGACGGTGCGGAAGCCGAGGCCGGGATCCTCGAAACCGCCGTTCACGAGTTGGGCAGTAGCAGGAAGAGCGATCAGAGCAGGAACAACGAAAGCGAGGGCGCGTAGGTTCATCGGTGACATCCAGAATGTGGGGGGTAACATGCCGCACGTCTGAGAATGCCGGCCAAATCATGTCCTGGGTCCAAAATGTGCGAGGGGGGCGATTGGAAACTCGTTCGGGTATCCGTACTTCGCCCTACTTCTCGGACCTTCATGCGGGTGCCGAACCCGTGTGTCCGGTCTTCGCGCGCTCTGATTCAACCGAGGTGGGCCGTGATTCGTACCGTCTCTTACGACGGCGCACGAATCGCCCGATGCGATGCGGATGCGTGGGATCGGCGTTGGAGGGATGGCGTGCTGAACAACGTCCGAATGCGACAGTTGACCGAGGCCACGATCCGTCTGCATCAGGCGTCGGATGTGCGTGAACTCGGCCAGATCGCGGCGGAGTCGCTGAGGCATTTGATCCCGTGTGATTGGCCGCTCGTCACGCTGACGACCACGCACTTCCCGCAATCGCGACATTGCTTCTCGACCGAGAGCGCGGATTGGCAGGGGTACGCCGATCGCGTGCTCCTTCACGCCCATGAGGACCCCGTGTACACGGGGCGCCTGCGCCTGCTGCTTGATCGTCCCGCATCACCGACAGAGTTCGTCGAGCGTAATGGGCTTGAGAAGACCGAGATCTACGCGGATGTGTGGCGTCCGCTCGGCGCGCGGAGCATCATGCGATGCCTGACGCCGGGCCTGTACAACTACCGGCTTGAGATCGGTCGGAGCGGATCGGCTGCGTTCGATGATTCGGACGCGATGGTGATGCAGGCGCTGGCGGACCACCTCGATGCCGCGACGGACGCGCTCGTGACGCGGCACGCTCAGCGTGCGCCGATGGGTGATGGCGAGGTTCCGGTGCAGCGTTTCTGCTGGCTGGTCTGCGATGATTCGGGGAAGATCCTGCGCACGACGGAGCGTGCGAGTCGGCTCATGCGTCTGTGCCTGGGGGAGCGTGCGTCGGCACGCGAGATCCCCGCGGAGTGGCTGGCGGAGCTGCGCCGGCGCGTGCGGGGGCATCCGCCTTCGCCGCTCTTCTACACGTGCGAGGGGTGCCCGGTCAGCGTTCACATCGCGCCGATCCGGCCGACCCCGAACGAGTACTCGGTCGGCTTTCTCGAGCGGCCGGAGCCGGCTGATGCAACGGCGCGGCTCGTGACGCTCGGCCTGACGCGACGCGAGGCCGAGGTGATGCGCTGGATGGCCGAAGGAAAGTCCAACGCGGCGATCGGGATGATCCTGGGGATCAGCGCGCTGACCGTGAAGAAGCACGCCGAGAACATCTGCCGCAAGATCGGCGCAGACAACCGGACAACCGCCGTGGTGATCGCGCTCGAGGCGATGCGAGCGGGGTGAGGCGGGGGATGAGCGGGTGCGGATGCATCATCGCCGCGGAGCGGCGGGCAGTGGTAGCCAGGGGTCAGTGAGGGGCGAAGCCCCGAGCGCAACCCCTGGTGAGCGGACCATCGGTCTCAACTTCTTGTCATCGCCATGCGCCGCAGCGGGGGCGCGTGGGTGTGCGGCTGGATGGCCTTCAAGCGGCGGCGGGCGCGGACACGGGGTTGAGCGCTCGGCCGGAGACGAGCCGGGGGCGTCCGCCCCGCTCCACCAAGGAACGCCCTGCGGGCGTGGGGGATGTCGCTGCGCGACGCTGTGACCACGGGTTCCGCTTGGCCGAAGCGGCCTTCGCTACACCCGCGGCTACACACCTGCGGCCCGCTGGGCCGCTCAGCGGGGAAGAAGGGCACCGAGCTTGGTCCGCAAAGCGACTAACCTCGGTGACACCGTCGGGGAAGTTCTGTTCCACTCGCAAGTGGTGAAGAAGAGATGCGCCGGCTCTCGTACACTTCGGGAGTGACAAGCGGTACGCATCAACCCCCGGACTGGGCGGACGCACGAGCAACGAGAATCGTTGCGCTGCTGACGCAACTGCACGAGTGCAACGACCACGTTTTGGCTATTGTCACTGGTGCCTTTGTAGACGAACAGATTGAAGACCTTCTCCGACATGCGATGAGAAGTGGGAAGCAAACAGACGAATTGCTTGAAGACAGTCGTGCTTTGGGCAGCATGTCTGTACGAATCACTCTGTCGTATTCGCTGAAGCTGATTTCCGACGACATATTTAGAATGCTGAATAGAATTCGCAAGATAAGAAATGCTGCTGCACATACGTCTTTGGAGTTCCGTTTTTCGGATCCACCAGCCAGTCACCAGATTGCGAGTTCGGGAATCGGTCTTGGCGCAGACCCGCGAAAAGTGTATTGCTCGATGGTCCTAGTTGTTGTGTGCTACTTGGAGATATGCATATCCCAAGCTGCGGCAATCGCGACAGCACAGATTGTTGTCGATCAAGACGAGGTAAAACGCAGAGCAAGTAACTTGATTGATATGGTCCGAGGCAAGGGTGATAGAAATGGTTGAGTGGGGAGAGATTCAAGTTGATCGGCTCGCGGCCTCACGGCCAGTTCAATCTCCTTGCTCTCGATCTCCTGCCTGATGCGTGAGACGAAGGTGGTACGGTGCAGGGAAGATGAAGCCACGTGCCGGAAACGCGTTACTTGATTTCAGAAGGGCTCATGGCAAGCAGCAGGCTTATCTTGCCCATTTGCTGCTTCGTCAATCCCGCGGTTCGGATGATCTCATGCAGCATTTCCTGACGTTCGAACTCACTCTTTCCGTCAAACCTGCGTGATACCACCAGAACATGCACATTTCCCTTGTAACCATCAGAAATGTCCACGAGATCGTTGCTGAACGTCTCGCGGAGCGATGTCTCGAGCTTGCGTTTCAGATCGAACGCGCCCTTTGCTGGCGAGCGCTGACGCGTAGTCACTTTCTTCGCTGCTTTCTTGGATGCCTTCTTCGTGTTCTTCTTGCGTGCCGACTTGTTCATACATTTTTCTCCAACCAGTTCCATACCTCGTCAACCGCGTCCAAAAAGTTCAGCGCTGCTTCGCGGCTTGGGTTGTCCTGGCGGTACCGCCATTGCGGCGACCAAAGGTTCACTTGCGAGGTGAAAGCGCGCCAAGCAGATCCAGCACGCAATCTCTTGCTCACATCATTCGGCAGAAGGTTCACGATTAGCGATTCAAGCCCATGTATGAATACCTGGTCTTCAGACAGTTCGCGCTTTGCACGAAGTTCGCTGAGCGAACGGCACTTGTAGATCTCCATTGACTTTGCTTTGATTTTGCATTCGATTGCATAGCCGCCGATATACATCGCGCCACGCGTGTGATTCGCACCGTCATCAAACAGTGCTCTCGAATCGCGTTTGCGATGGAACGCGGCTTTCGCTTGCTCTGTGATGCCTTGGTGCCTCAATGCCAATCGCAGCCCCTTTCTTGACCTCGTATTCTACGGCCTCACCCCCAGCTCAAGTCCCTTGCTCTCGATCTCGTGCTTGAGGCGTGAGACGAAGGTGTCCAGAGGCATCGCGCCGAGGTCCTTCTCGACTCCCCGGGCGCGGATGGAGACGGAGTTGGACTCGGCATCGCGGGGGCCGACGATGAGGAGATACGGGATCTTCTCGTCCGCGGCCACCTTGATCTTGGCCTGCACGCGTTCGTTGGCATCGTCGATGGATGCGCGGACGCCGGCGGTGTGGAGAGCGCTCAGGACCTTGTGGCCGTAGTCGTTGGACTTGTCGGAGATGGGCAGCACGCGGCACTGCTCGGGGCTGAGCCAGGTGGGGAACGCGCCCGCGAAGTGCTCGATGAGCACGCCGCAGAAGCGCTCCATGGAGCCGAAGGGGGCGCGGTGGATGACGACGGGGCGGTGCTGGCGGTTGTCGGGCCCGATGTAGGAGAGGTCGAAGCGGAACCCCATCTGGTAATCGACCTGGACGGTGCCGAGCTGCCACTCGCGGCCGATGACGTCCTTGACCACGAAGTCGATCTTGGGGCCGTAGAAGGCGGCCTCGCCGGGCTCTTTCGAGAAGGAGACGCCGAGAGATGCCGCGGCGTCGATGCAGGACTTCTCGGCCTTGTCCCACGATTCGCTGGAGCCGGTGTACTTGCTGGAGTCTGGATCGCGGAGGCCGACACGGACGCGGTAGTCCTTCATGCCGAGGACGTTGAAGATGGTCTTGACGAGCGAGAGGCAGCCCTGGATCTCGGCGGGGATCTGGTCCTCGGTGCAGAAGAGGTGGGCATCGTCCTGGGTGAATCCTCGGACGCGGGTCATGCCGTTGAGTTCGCCGGACTGTTCCCAGCGGTAGACGGTGCCGAACTCGGCCAGCCGCACGGGCATGTCGCGGTAGGAGTGCGGCGCAGAGGCGAAGATCTTGGCGTGGTGGGGGCAGTTCATGGGCTTCAACATGAAGCCCTCGATGAGCTGGTCATCGGGGAGGATGCGGTCTTTGGCGATGATCTGTTTCTGGGCGCGTTCGTTGAGGCCGCGGGCGAGGCGATCGGAGACGCCTTCGACGCGGCTCAGCATCTCGGCGCAGGAGCAGCCGGAGGAGCAGAGTTCGTCGAGGGCGTTGCGCTCGATGATGGGGGCGAACTGCGAGTCTTTGTAATAGGGGAAATGGCCGGAAGTCTTGTAGAGTTCGAGCGAGCCGATGTGCGGGGTGAAGACCTCGGTGTAGCCCTGCTTCTTGAGCTCGGCGGCGATGAAGGTCTGGAGTTCCTTGCGGATGATGGAGCCCTTGGGGGTCCAGAGGATGAGCCCCTGGCCGACGGCCTCGTCGATGTGGAAGAGGCGGAGGGCCTTGCCGATGGCGCGGTGGTCGCGCTTCTTGGCCTCTTCGAGTTGCACGAGATAGGCGTCGAGCTGCTCCTGGGTGGCGAAGGCGGTGCCGTAGACGCGGATGAGGCGATCGGAGTTCTCATCGCCGTGCCAGTAGGCGGAGGCGAGGGACATGACGCGGGCGGCGCCGATGCGGGAGGTGGAGGGGACGTGCGGACCCCGGCAGAGGTCTTCCCAGTTCTTGCCGGGTTGGCCGGTGGCGTAGAAAGAAAGTGACGGAGTGACGGAGTGACGGAGCGACGCAGTGGAGGAGTCGGAGGGGGGGAGTGGGGGGGCCGCTTTGGGACCGGTGTAGACAGAGGATGGCATCCCGAGTGCGCGTTCGGCGTTGTCGACCTTGTATTTGTTCCCCTCAGACTTCAGGCGCGGGAGGGCATCGGAGGCGGGCTGCTCGTAGCGGGTGAAGGGGCGGTCTTCCTTGATGATCTCGGCGATGCGGTTGTTGATGGCGTCGAAGTGATCTGAGGAGAGCTTCTTTCCCTCGGGGATGAACATGTCGTAGAAGAAGCCGGTGTCGGTGGGTGGGCCGTAGGCAAGGAGGATGTCTTTGCCGAGAACGTCCTGGATGGCCTCGGCCATGACGTGGGCGGCGGAGTGACGCATGAGGAAGAGCGCGTCGGGGGTGGCGGCTTGGTTGGCGCGGGGCGCGGTGATGATGGCGATGGAGGCATCGCGATCGATGAGGGTGGAGAGGTCGCGGAGCTGCGGGCCCTGTCCGTCATTGAGATCGATTTTGGCGCCGATGGCCGCCTTGGCGAGGCCGGAGCCGATGGACTCGGCGACCTGGCGCGCGGTGACGGGGGCGTCGAAGGACTTGACGGAGTTGTCGGGAAGGGTGATGCGGGGCATGGGGCTTTCTTTCGTGTGATGCCTGATGAGGGGCTGGAGCGCAGAGGATAGAGGGAAGGGTCAGATGGCGGCGTTGGCGAAGAGTTCGAGGCGGCCGCAGGAGGGGCAGCGTTGGGCCGTGATCTTCAGAGCGCGGGGGAGATGTGATGGGCTGACCTCGCCAAGGGACATGCCCATGAACTTTGCCGGTCGTGGCTCGCCGGCGCACCAGCGGGCCTGGAGAATCGCGGCATGGGCCGAGTCGGCGATGAAGCCGGGCTCAAGCGGGACATCGCAGCGGAGACAGGTCTCTGGGTGGAAGTCGGGTGGGGTTTCGGACATGGGATGTGTTCCTGCTGAAAGCGAACAAGCCCGACCGAAAGGCCGGGCTTGGTGGGGGTCGATGGGCGTGCTCGCGCGTCCGGCTTCAGGCGCGAGTGCGGTAGGGGGGCGTGGTCGTGGCGGGAGTTCGAATCGCCGGGTTCATAGTGGCAAAGGTTAGCCGGGGTGCGGGCGTGCCGCAAGGAAGGGTGCCGCGGTGCGAGAGGGACGAATGGGGAACAATCCTCTGTTGCACGATATATCTGAATCCGATATATTCGGAACCGATGGGTGTGGGCGGCGTAGAGGTGAGGGCACAAGGCACGAGGAGCGGACGATGCTCGGACGAAGCGGACAGCGGGACGACATGGAACTGGTGGTGCTCTCGCTTCTGGCCGAGGCGCCGAAGTACGGGTACGCGATCAGCAAGGAACTGGCGGCGAAGTCGGATGGGCGGGTGCGGCTGACGCCGGGCGTGCTGTATCCGCTGCTGAAGGAACTCGAAGCATCGGGATTGATCCAGGGGACGTGGGACGAGGTGAAGTCGGAGGAGGAGCAGCCGGGCGAGGGTCGGAAGCGCAAGTGGTATCGCGTGACGGCAAAGGGAAAGAAGCGGATGGCGCAGCGCCTGGCAGCGCACCGAGCGTTTCGGTCGTTGATCGACGCGCTGGTTGGCCCTGAGGCGGGGGAGGTGACGCGATGAGCACGGCGAGCAGCACACGGCCCGGTCTCTCGGGCGGCGAGCGCGATGCGATTGACAGCATGTGGCTGAGCCAGCCCGACCCGGTGGGGGCGTGGCTGGATGTGCTGATGGGACTGGTGCGACTGGGGAGCGCGGAGAAGCGGGCGATACGAGATGAACTGGATTCGCACCTGCGTGATCGGGTACGGGACCTGATGTTGACTGGGCTGCACGAGGCCAACGCGACGCGTGAGGCGATCGCGGAACTGGGCGATGCAGCCGAACTGGCGGCACGGTATGCGCGGGCGAGCAAGTCGCCGGCGCGAAGGAGAATCGCGATGAACCTGGGACTCTTCGGCATGGCTGGTGCGGCACTGGTGACGAGCTTTGTGGCGATGTCGGGGGGCGGCGAGCCGAGCCGGCCTGAGATCAGCGTGTACGCCGCGTCGGGGCAGCAGCGTCAGGCGGTTCCGATCGGCAGGTTGAGCGCGACGGGCAAGCCGCTGCAGGAGGTGCTGCGTGAAGTGGCTCTGAGTACGGGAAAGCGGCTGAGCGTGGATTGGCACTCGCTCGCCCCGCTCGGTCTGGAGACGGTGACGGAGGTCACGCTGGACGTGACGGATGGTGACCTGTCGCAGGTGTTCGGCGCGATCAACACGGGCTCTGTGAGAGCGGAGGTTCTATCAGGGATCGACCGTCAGGGTGCGATCGACTATCGGATCGCGGATGGTGTGCTGCGTGTCGCTTCGGCGCACGCGTTCGACATGCAGGAGCGGGTGCTCGTGACGATCGATCTGAGTGCCGCGCAGTTGCGTGGCGTGGCTGAGGATGAGATCCACTCGCTGGTGACGACGTTCATCGAGCCGGACGGGTGGGTGGACAACGGCGGGGAGATCGCGGCGATGTCGATCGTGGGGACGAAGTTGTTTGTGAAGGCGCCGCCGCGGGTGATCGAGGGTGTGAGGTGGATCGTGCGGGAGTGCGGGATCGATTCTCCGGCGATCGATCCTTCCGCTCAGTCTCGAGAGTCGGAGAATCGCGATGGCGATTCGGGCCGGTGAGTTCGGGGTGCAACCGGCAAGGCGGAGGCGGATCGGGCGGGGGGATGTAGAAGTCTGGTATAGTCTCGGGCGTGATATGCCCATACTGCGAGGTTGATAACGACAAGGTGATCGACAGCCGCGCGAGCGACGGCGGACGGGTGATCCGTCGCCGTCGCGAGTGCGTCCACTGCGGGAAGCGCTTCACGACGTACGAGCGGGTGGAGCAGACCTCGCGGCTGATGGTGATCAAGCGTGACGGGACGCACGTGCCCTTTGACAGGCAGAACGTGATGCGGGGGATCATCGCGGCGTGCGGGAAGCGGGCGATCTCCGAGGAGGTCAAGGCGAAGATCGCCGAAGAGGTGGAGGAAGGGCTGGTCAGGGACTTCGAGCGCGAGGTGGCGTCGCGGGTGATCGGCGAGCGGGTGATGCGGAAGCTGCTGGAGGTGGACGAGGTGGCGTTCCTGCGCTTCGCGAGCGAGTATCACCAGTTCCAGTCGGTGGACGACATGCGAAAGCAACTGGATGAGCTGGCGACGATGCCTCGTGAGGTGAAGGATCAGCAGAATTTGTTTTAGATGAGAAGCTGAGCGCGAAGGAAGAAGAAAGACAGGACTCACCACAGAGGCGCAGAGGACACAGAGGGGAAGCGGGGTGGTTTGGGCGCGTGGAGAGCACTCGAGCGAATCCCGGTGAGGCGGCGCGTGCGTTCGCGTGCACGTACCTGGCGCTTGAGGGCGCGGGGATCGTGGCGTTCTGGGCCGTACTGTGGCTTGTTCCCGGTGTGCGAAGTCACTTCGTGATGGCGGGCGCGCCGGATGCAACGTTTCTAGCGTTCGTGCTCGCGGATGCGGTGTTCTTGCCCGTGGCGGCTTGGGCGGGGGCGTGGGCGATCAAGCGCGGGGCGCGATGGACCGTGCCGCTTCTGTGGCTGCACGCGGGGGCGGCGGTGTACGCGGCGCTTATCGCTTGCGGCATGTGGGTGTTCGATCGGACGCTGTGGCTGGGTGCGGGGCTGATGCTGCCGTTGCTGCTCTTTCCGGTTGTGATCGCGAGCGCGTTCACGCGGGCGATTTCGTCGAATGGAGCAATGAACGGTTGCGATTCCGGAGTGAACAACGGGCTCACGCCGCTGGTCCGCACCGCGTGGCAGGTGCTGGTGTTCTGGACGTTCTTCCTGGCGGTCGTGCCCGCGGCGATCGGACTGGTCGAACGCGAGCTCGGCGTGCCGGTGTGGGAGGGCATCAAACCGTGGCGGCGGTTGGCAGCGGGCGCGATGTTCGCAGGCGCCAGCGCGATCGGATTGTGGAGCGCGACAGCGATGGCGATTCGCGGGCGGGGCACGCCGCTGCCGACCGATCCGGCCGTTGAGTTGGTGACGACGGGTCCGTATGCGTGGGTGCGGAATCCCATGGCGGTGGCGGGGCTCTTACAGGGGTTGTCGGTGGCGATCTACCTGGGCTCGGGTCTCACGCTCGCTTATGTGCTGCTGGGGTGCGCGATCTGGCAGGTGGCGGTGCGGCCGCAGGAGGAACGGGAACTGCTGGCGCGGTTCGGGGAGCGGTATGAGGCGTATCGGCGGCGGGTGCGGTGCTGGCTGCCGCGGTGGGGTGGGGATGGTGTCCGCGTGCGATGAACCCGCGAGCTCGCGCTCGATGCTGATCGACTTTGGGGCTCCCTTTGAGCGGCTCACTGCCCTTGCGCGAGCGAATACCCCTTGACGCCGTCGAAGGTGCGGAGGAGTTCGTAGGAGCAGATGGTGAAGGACTCGGCGATCTTGTCCATCAGCGCGACGCAGCGGCTCTGTCCGAAGGATCCGGGGACGACGCCGTCCTTGAGCTCGAAGCGGACGCGGTAGTAATCGACGCACTCGGTGTAGACCGAGCCGGTGGGCCAGACCTGTGTGCCGCGGTTGGAGATGACGGTGAGCTTGAAGGGCGTGTCGGCGCAGGCGCGCTGCATCTCCTCGGCGAGTGATATGGGGCTGAGGGGCGTGTCGAGGTAGATGTCGCAGCCGACCGCCTGGGTCACGAGGTTCTTGAAGGTGCGGATGACCTGCGGGCCGCTGGGCTTGGGAGCGCGGACAAAGCAGGTTTCTGAGGCGTCGGGCACGGCGGCAGCGGGCACGGTCTTGGGCTTGTTGCCGAGGTTGTTCTTGATCGCATCGACGAACTGCTGTGTGCCGACCGGCGGGGTGGCTGGATCTCCGAAGTCGCCGGTGTGGACGCCGGACTCGAGCGTCGCGAGCAGCGCGTTCTCGATGGTCGCGGCCTCGTGTCCCATGCAGACGTGGCGGAGCATCATCAGGCCGGAGAGGATGAGTGAGGTGGGGTTGGCGATGCCTCGCCCGGCGATGTCGGGCGCGGTGCCGTGCACGGCTTCAAAGATGGATATGTGGTTGCCGATGTTCGCGCTGGGCGCGAAGCCGAGGCCGCCGACGAGGCCGGCGCAGAGATCGGAGACAATGTCGCCCTGAAGATTGGGCAGAACGATCATCTGGTACTGCTGGGGCTTGACAACCAGGTTCATGCAAAGGGCATCGACGATCACGTCGCCGGTCTCGATCTCGGGGAAGTCCTTCGCGGCCTGCTTGAAGCGATCGAGGAAGAGACCGTCGGTCATCTTCATGATGTTGGCCTTGTGGCCGCAGTGCACCTTCTTCACGCCGAGCTTGCGGGCGGTCTGGAAGGCGAAGCGGTGGACCTCATCGCAGCCGGGTGCGGAGATGAGGCGCTTGCACTGGATCATGTCGTTGGAGAGGCGGTGCTCGACGCCGCCGTAGGTGTCCTCGATGTTCTCGCGGACGACGGACATGTCGATGTGGATGCCGGCCTTTGAGTAGACGGTGTGGACGCCGGGGAGGGTCTTGAAGACGCGGAAGTTGGAGTGGGCGTTCCACATCTTGCGGGCGGTGACGTTGATGGACTTGCCGCCGCCGCCCTTGGGCGTGCCCATGGGGCCCTTGAAGAGGATGCCGCAGTCTTCGGTGGTGCGGATGGCCTCATCGGTCATGCCTCGCGTGTTGCCCTTGGCAAAGACACCCTCACCCATCTCGACTGGGACGAAGGCGAGGCGTTCGAGGATGCCCGCGGCCTTGAAGAGGTCCAGCGTGGCGTTCATGATCTCAGGACCAATGCCGTCACCGTGGGCCAGGGCGATCGAGAGGTGGGAGGACATGGCGCGTATCTCTTGTGAGAACAGGGCTTTGTGACAAAGCCGCGTCCGGGTGCGAGCAAAGAGGGCGGGGGCAAAGGATAGACCTCGGCTCCCGCTTCTGGAAGCATCGGCGATTCGGGGGCGTGACTTATGGGGCGTTCAGGTCGCGAGATCGCTCAAGAACGCGATCTTCCGCGATCAGGGATCGCGGAAGATCGCGATGCTGGCGGTGTGGGCGTGAAAGTAGGCATCGCGCCCGACGGGGCCGATCTCGCCGGAAGCGAAGAAACCGGCGATAGGGAGTTCGCACGTGTCGGTGGCGATGGCGGTGCCGCCCTTCGCTCGTGCCGCACCGTCCGGCGTGGCGCGGAAGGCGCGCTGGAGCGAGCCGACATCGTGAGCGGGGGACGGGAAGAGACGCCGGCCTCGCATGTTGCACGTGAAGACGAGTGCTCCGGCGGGTCGGCCGTGGAGTTTCTGTCCGTCGAGGAGCATGGACAGGTCGCTGGTTGCTGTGTCGGCGTCGCGGACGTGCAGCCGGACGGTCTGGCCTACGCGGACGGTCTCGCTCACGGCGATGGCGCTGTGGTCTTTGTCGGCGCCGACCATGGCGCGGATCAGATAATCACCCACCCCGAATCGTTCCTTGTACTCATCCACGACGCGTCCCATGAGCAGGCCGCGTTTGAGCGCATTGCGCTCTTCCTCGCTGAGTTCGGCGAGGAGTTCCTGCACGACCTGGAGTGCGGGGCGCGTTCCGAGTTCGAGGATGAGGTTGCCCCGGGCCTTGGTGATGACGAGGTTCGGGCCGATCGGGCGGCAGCCCTGGCTGACGACTGCGTCGACGCGGAGTGGGCCGGAGAACGAGACGCCGACGCCCCCTCTGTCCATCATGCGGTCGTCGATGAGGAGGACGTTTCCGCCTCCATCCGGCGTGCGGGGAGCGGATGCCATGCCGCCGATGATCGGTGCCCGCGGATCGGTGCGGGCGTCGTTCAGAGCGGGAAGGAGGCGGGACACGGGGACGGAGTATGGATCGAGGATGGTGACGATCGCGCGGAGGTCGGGGCCTGCGTCGATGACGCGACGGATGGATTCACGCTGGCGTTCGATGTCCTGCTCGTCGTCGAGGACAAGGTCATCGATCAGGAACGGGGAAACCCTGACGCCGGGGAGCCACATGGCGAGCAGCGCGATACCGGGCGCGCCCTCGAGCTCGTGGGATGAGCCCAGCACCGATTCGGCGGTCGTGCCGACAAGACGCGTCGGGCTGAGAAGTCGTTGGACATGGGCACCGATGGTGCGCATGGACCAGGCGTGGTGCGAGGAAACGAAGAGGTAGACCAGGTCCGGTTGTGAGCGAGGGAGATTGGGCGTTGAGAGAAGACGCTCGCACGCGTTCGCTGCGGCGGTCAACGGGTCGGGCTCAGCGGAGATGCCGCTTGCCGTCAGGATGGATGGATGCTTGGTTCGCACGGCTCCATTACTGTACCGAAATCGTCACAAGAGAATGCAGAAGGCGGGTGCCTTGTGCGGATGAAAATGGTCCGGAGGGGATGATGTCGGCCCTTCCGATACTGGCTGAAGGTGTGCCTACCGGGCGGCAGGGGTTATTCCCTGCTGGTGGGCACGTTTGCAAGGACCTCAACGCGAGAGGCCTCGATGGTGCGGAGGCCGGTCCGCGGGTCAAGGATGATGTTGCCGACGACGCCGACAGTTTGGCCGATCTTGGTGTCGAGCCCGAGCTCGGGTGTCGGCTGGATATAGCCCAGCGTCCGCGTCGTCTGCCCGCCGATGGACTGCACACGGAGCATGCGCGGCAGTCGTACGCCGTCGTACAGCTCGCTCGTGGTGAGCTTTCCGGTGATGGTGTAGACGCGGTGCTGCTGCAGTTCCTGGATCGTGCGCTCGGTGGTGCCGGTGGCGGCGGTGGCCGCGAGGCGACGCTCTTCGAGTGCACGCATCTGGTCGCGCCACTCGGCGCGGATGCGGAGGATCTCGATGCGCTGCTGGAGCCCTGCGCGGATGAAGCGGTTCGAGGGGACATCGTCGACCTTGGCGAGAGCGGCCTCCAGCTCGGCGCGGAGCTCGTCGATCTCGGCCTCGGCATCGGACTGTGACTGGACCCGGCGGAAGGACTCGTCAAGGGCCTGCAACGATCCGGCAGCCGGGGGGGCTTGCACGGGTGCGACGGGTCGCTGCTCGATCACCATTGGCGAGTCTGCTGGAGTATCTGTTGCCGGGCGTGTGGCGGGCGGAGGCGTGCCGGTGCTCGTCGGCTCTTCGATGAGGGAGATCGGGGCAGGAGTAACGGGCTCAGTGGGGGCGGGTGCTGTCGGTGCGGGCGTCGGAGCCGGCGTGGGTGTGGGAGCGCTCGCGACACCGGCGGCGTTCAGTTCCTCGGGTGTCGGCGTGCGAAGGTTCGAGCGGAGAACAAAGCCCCGGGCCGCTTCGGGGGCGGCGACCTTGTACCCGGAAATGGCGTTCGACTGGTTCCGCACCGTCTCAAGTGCCGTCAGCTTGGTGCCGGCGGGGAGCGCCTGGCCTTCGGCGAGCAGGGCTTTCCAAGAGCCGTCGAGGCCGGCAACCGCGTTGGCGGCATAGAGGCGGGAGGGTGAGTTCAGGACAAGCGTGCCGGGGTCGTTGCCCTGCGTTACGGAATCGGCACGGACGAAGGCCCCGATGCCCGCCGGGTAGGCGATTCTGGCCCAGTCTCCGCTCTGGCCATCGACCCGAACGAGCGTGCCGGGTTGGAGCTCCGCGACCCGGTAGTAACGCTGGGAATCGCCGCAGTGGACGACGGCGGGCCGCTCTGTGATGGCCCAGTACGCGTCAACGGCCTTGATCTGCTGTGCGGCTGCCTCTGTCGAATAGAGCGAGGTCGCGACGCCGACGGCCGCAAGCGGGGCGAGGCAGGCCGGTGAGAGGGCGCAGGCAAGTGCAATGGAGCGAGCGGTGTTCATCGTGGCATTCCTTCGCGCGATTCGCATCGGTCGCGGCTGGCTAAGGCGTATTCCCCAGCGTCGCGGGAGGCCGGACCGTCAAATCGTATCGGCAAAAGTGGTTGAAGTTGAGTATTGGGGCGATCTTCCGTGCGGGAAAGAGTCGGCCTTGTTGCCGCAGGGGTTGTGAGGGGCTAACTTCTCCCTCGCATGACCTCTCCAAAGCACGTCGGGCGTCGTTTGCGGGTATGCGTCGGCGCGATCAGCGGGGCGATGCTCTTGTCATTGTCGGCAGGGTGCGAGTCGCCCCTGCGGGCATCGAGCGAGGCGGAGCTGCGCCGCTCGGTCGTGGAGAAGGTCCAGCGCGAGCTGGCAGAGAGCAAGGCCAACCCGGCACTGCGTGAGACGACCCGCGATGTGGGTGTCTCGCGTCTGGATCTGAAACCCGAGACGCTGAAGACCCTCGATGAGATGGCCGGCCCCGGCGCGTATGCCGGTCGGGAGTTGCCTCTGCCCGATGATCTTACGGCGACGCCGGCACGGACCGTGACGATCTCGCTGGAGCACGCGATCCGTTCGGCGGTGGAGCGGAATCTCCAGGTGCAGTTCGCGCGTCTGGCCCCGGCGGTCAGCGGGGCACAGCTTGTGACCGCCGAAGCGGCGTTCGACTGGACGTTCTTCTCGAACCTTGAGTACAGCAACGTCGATGAACCGAGGTCGAGGCAGTCCACGAGCGGGATTCTGACGGGTGTGAGCTCTGAGCAGAGGCAGGCGGTGTCGAGCACGACGGGGCTTCGCAAGCCGCTGGAGACGGGCGGCTCGTTCCAGGTGCAGCAGGAACTGATCTACACGGACAACTCGACGCCCGGCCTGCGGGTGAGCCCCGATCCCGCATCGCAGCTGGCCGTGACGGTGCAGCTCGACCAGCCGCTGCTCAGGAATTTCGGCTCGGATGTCGCGTTGGCGCAGGTGCGTCTGAGCCGCAACGCCGAACGCGAGTCGGTCGCGAGGTTGAAGCGTGATCTGATCTCCACGGTGACGGACACGGAGCGTGCGTACTGGCAGGTCGTGCAGGCCAAGCGGGATCTAGAGATCCTGCGTCGGCTTCTTGAGCGTGGCGTTGAGGTGCGCGATCAGTTGGCCCAGCGTCGGACGCTGGACGCGACGCCGGCGCAGATCGCCGACGCGACGGCGCGTGTGGAGCGGCGGCGCGCGGACCTGCTCCGCGCCCAGACCGCGCTGCGCCGGGCATCGGATCGGCTGAAGCTGCTCATCAACGACCCCGATCTGCCGGTCGGGGGCGAGGTCATTCTGCTGCCAGCGGATTCCGCTCTGGACGCGCCGGTCGCGTACTCACTGGCGGACTCGATCACGACCGCGCTCGAGAAGAGGCCCGAGATCCAGCAGGCGATCCTGTCGATCGACGACACGTCGATCCGGCAGCGGGTGGCGGAGCAGAACCGGCTTCCGCAACTGGACATGCGCCTGCAGACCCGGTTCCTCGCGCTCGAGGACAACGCGGGCGAGGCGTACGAGAATCTCGACGGCTCGTTCGTGGACTATCTGGTCGGGCTCTTCTTCGAGCAGCAGATCGGCAACCGCGCGCCGGAGGCGGAACTGAGGCGCCGCCGGATCGAGCGGATGCAGGCGACGATCTCGTATCAGAACACGGTTCAGCAGATCGTGCTCGAGGTGAAGAACGCGCTCGACAACATGACGACGAGTTACAAGCTGATCGAGCAGACACGGACGAGCAGGTACGCAGCAACGGAGGTCTTGCGTGCGCTCCTGGTGGAGAAGGAGACGATCCGGGGTTACACCGTGGAGCGCCTGGACCTGGAACTCAACCGGCAGGAGTCGCTGGCGAACGCCGAACGCGAAGAGGTCGCGGCCCTGATCGACTACAACGTCTCGCTGGCGGAACTCGCGGCGGCGACCGGCATGGCCCTGGAGCGTAATCGCATCGACTTCAAGGTTGAGGACCCGCCGATGGAAGGGTGGAGGATCCCCGTGCTGGTGAACGATCCGCGCGTGCCCGCTTCGGGGCAGGCGCCGGCAACGGCGGGACCGTGAGATGAGCGCGGGACCGGAGGAGATCGCAAGGGCCGTCGCCCAGTTGCGTGAGGGGCGACTGGTGGCGTTCCCGACCGAGACGGTCTACGGACTCGGCGCGCTGGCGACGGACGAGCGTGCGGTGGGGCGGGTCTTTGCGATGAAGGGTCGGCCCCCCGGGAATCCGTTGATCGTGCATGTCTCCGGCGAAGAGATGGCACGGACGTTGACCCCCCGATGGACCGATCGTGCATCCCGTCTGGCGCACGCGTTCTGGCCCGGCCCGCTGACCATCGTGGTCGAGCGAGGCGCACGGGTGCCCGCAGCGGTCTCGGGGGGCGGGTCCACAGTCGCGGTTCGATGCCCCGCGCATCCGCTCACTCTCGCGTTGATCGAGATGGTCGGCGAGGGCATCGTCGGGCCGAGCGCGAATCGATCCGGCTTTCTCTCGCCGACGAGTGCGGCTCACGTTGAGGACGAGTTCCGCGAAGAGATCGAACGCGGTGAACTGATGGTGCTCGACGGTGGCGCATGCCGCGCGGGGATCGAGTCCACCGTTGTGTCGGTTGTCGGCGAGACGCCAGAGGTCCTGCGACCCGGCGTGATCGGCGCGAGCGAGGTGGCCCGTGCGCTCGGGTGCGATGTGCGGGAGAGACGCGGGAGCGACGACCCCGCGGGCGGGCCGATGGCCTCGCCGGGACGGATGGAATCGCACTATGCCCCGCGGACACGGGCTGTGCTGCTTCCGAGAGAGCAGATCGGGCGTGCGATCGAGGAGAGCGGCGTGCCGATGGCGCTGGTCGCGATCGCGGGTCCGGGGCGGCCCCGTGTTCACACGCTCATCGAGATGCCCTCGGACGCGATCGGGTATGCCTCATCCCTCTACCGCGCGCTGCGCGAGGCCGACGCCTCGGGCGTGGAACTGATCATCATCGAACGTCCGCCGACAGGCGGTTCCGACGCCGAGATCTGGGCCGCCATCCACGATCGATTGGCGCGCGCAACCGCACGTCGCGTATGAAGCGAGATTCGCGCGGGTGTCGCTCTTTGTGTCTCAGGCGATGCTTACATGAGCGGCGGGAGCCCGAGGCCGCGCCGCAGCGTCGCGATCTGGCCTCCGTGCCATCCCTCGTGCCAAGCCGCCTTCAGCACAGCGTCCAGGCGCGTCGTCAGCCAGCCCCCCGAGTCGCCGTGCGCGGGCTTATCGAGATCGGCATCGGTGAGTGACTCTGCGGCGGCGATGAGCGCGTCCAGCGAGGATCTGTAGTTGGCGCGGAGCTCGTCGAGCGAGGGATACATGCCCGGATCGGCCGAGGGCTTGGACTTGCCGCCGAACAGCGCGCTGTACGTCTCGGGGATCGGGGGCATCACGCCGGAGATGGAAGAGGCGAACCACGCGCGGCTGAGGGCCTGATGCCCGAGCGTCCACGCGGCGTGATTGTCCGCGCCGTGGAGCTGCGATAGCGCGTGCTCATCGGGCATGGAGCCGATCTGGGCATCGGCGGTCGAGGCCGCGAAGCGGAGGAAGGCGATCGCCTGATTCGCGATGCTTCTGGAGGTGGTCGGCGTCGCGCGAGCGACGGTTGCTTTCCGAGATGCCGCCTTCTTCGGTGCGGACTTTCTCGGGGCCGTCTTCGCGGGCGAGCCCTTCTTCGCGGGCTTGCGAGCGGGGCTCTTTCGGGACGCCTTCTTCGGGGCCGACTTTTTCGGTGCCGGTTTCTTGGAGGGGGCCTTCTTCGATGCGGGCTTTCTGGCGGCGGCCTTCTTGCTCATGGCGATTGCTCCTAGGGAATCGATCGTAGAACACGTCTGGGCATAATCCTCAGACAGCCACGTCCTCCGGTGTTCGGCTCTCCGGAGCGATCTGATTCGAGCCGTTGCTCTCCTTGGCCAGTAGACTCGCACCAAGCATCACGGGTCCGACGCGACCGACGTACATCAAGGCGATTACGATCATCTTCCCCAGCGGCGAGAGGGATCCGGTGACGCCCCTCGATAGGCCGACGGTTCCGATCGCCGACGCGGCCTCGAACGTCAGGTCCTCCAACGAGGCAGACTCCGTCAGCGTCAGCAGGTATACGCCGATCACGAGCGCAAACTGATAGACGACAAGGTTTGACATCGCAGAACGGATTCGCTCCAGCGGCAGGGAGTGTCCGAGAAAGCGTGCATCCGTCGTGCCGCGCAGCGTCGCCCAGACGACCGAGAGAAGAGCCGTAAGGGAGGTCACCTTGATTCCGCCGCCTGTGCCGGCGGGCGATGCCCCGACCACCATGAGGATGAGCAGGACCACGGTCGTCGCACGAGATAGAGATCCAATCGGCACGGTGTTGAATCCCACGGTCGTGGAGGCCGACATCGCCTGAAAGAACGCAGCCATCAGGCGTTGATGGGGCGGAAGCCCGGAGATGAGCGGCTCATCAAGAAAGATGAGCACCGTCGCGAGAGCAATCATCAGTGGAGTCGTGAACAGGATGATCCGTGTCGTCACCGTCGTGCGCCGCGCCATGCCCGTCATCCGACGGAGGAGGTCAAGCATGACGATGAAACCAATCGCGCCGAGCAAACTCAGCACCGAAAGGATCATGTTCAGTCCCACATGCGATCGGAACGACTCCATGCTGTCGCCGTAAAGCCCGAAACCCGCCGTGCAGAACGCGGAGACCGAGTGGAACACGGCGTCCCAGAGGGGACGCGTCGATCCGGCGTCCCGGAACGCAAAGTAGAGTGCCGTCGCTCCAGCGGCCTCGATGAAGAGCGTAAAGAACATCGCCCCGCGCACCAGCGACGCAACCGTTATTCCATCGGGCAGCGTGAAAACAGCGCGTCCGACTCGCTCTCTGAACGCCGGGAGTCGCTTGCGATGCGCGAGCACGACGAACGATCCCGCTGTCATATAGCCGATACCGCCGATCTGGATCAAGAGCAGGATGACCATCTCACCAAAGAGCGTGTAGGTGTCACCGGTGGGAGTCGTCGTAAGGCCGGTCGTCGAAACCGCTGAGACCGCAGTGAAGAGGTGGTCGAGGATTCCAGCCCCGCCGGCATGGCTTACCGGCAGCATCAACGCAAACCAGCCGAAGAGCATGTAAGCGCCGTAGCCAAGAGCGATCTGCCTGGAAGGGCGTATGCGAGCCGCCGTGAGAAACAGACGCTTGATCCTGCGGTTCATGTTGACGGTGTCCACCGCCCGGCGCGCGTCCTGGATCGGACGCATCTGGAAAGCCCCCAGCATCGTGGGGCCACGTCGAGCGCATGGGATGGAATGTAGGTCGGCCGAGCTCGCCCATCACGCGGGCAGGCCGTTCGCGACGTGATCGCCCAACGAATGTCGGCAGTTCGTGCGAACGATACACGAACGTGACGCGATCGGTTCATTCCTCATCGAAGTAAGACTCGGCGTCGTCGGGCATCTCTTCGCTGAGGATCTCGGCGATGTCCTGCTCGGAGAGTGCCTCAGATTCCATGTGTTGCACGAGCGGCTGCTCGCGCTGCACCCGACCCTTGAGGTGCTCGGTGGTGTGCATCTCTTCGCCGCGCTTGCGACCCCGGACCAGGATCCGGATCGGAACCTCCTCGAAGGGGAGCGCGTCACGGAATCGCCCGAGCATGTACCGCCTGTAGTTGGCGTTGAAGAGTTGCGGGTGGTTGACGACCATCGCGATGGTGGGGGGGTGTGTGCGGACCTGTGCGGCGTAGAAGACCCGCGCGATGGTGCCGAGCTTGGAGGAGGGGCCGCGCTGCGCGAGAATCGATTCGAGGAGCCGGTTGAGTTGGCCGGTGGGGACACGCTGACCGGCCTGCTCGAAGAGATCGAACGCGACCTTGATGGGGGCCTTGAGGTTCAGGCCCGTGGCAGTCGAGATGACGACGATCGGGGCGAAGTCGAGCCCCCGCAGTTCCTTCTGGAGGTAGGCGTGGTAATCGGCCGGAGAGATCTCGCGCCCCTTGTCGTTCTTGCGGCCCGCGATCATGTCCCACTTGTTCACGACGATCACGCAGGGCTTGAAAGACTTCTGGATCAGCATCGCCATCTGCTGATCGACCTGCGACACGGGCTCGGTGGCATCGATCAGCATGAAGACAACATCGGCGCGGTCAATGGCCCGCTTGGCGCGATCGAACGCGTACCACTCGACGGCTCCGGTGAACGACTTCTTGCGGCGGAGGCCGGCGGTATCGATCAGCATCACCGACTTGTCGCCGGCCTGGATCCTGACATCGACCGCGTCGCGCGTCGTGCCCGCGATCTCTGAGACGATCACGCGGGGCTCGCCCGCAAGGGCGTTTACAAGTGAGGACTTGCCCGCGTTGCGCTTGCCGACAATCGCGATCTTCAGATCGACCAGCACGCCCTCGTTGTCCCCCGGCTCCGCAGGCGGCAGCAGATCGAACAGCTTCTCACGCATCTCGCGGCGCAGGTAGTTCGTGCGCGCGGAGCAGAGGATCGGCTCGCCGAAGCCGAGCGCGGCAATCTCGAACGCGTGGGCCTCCCACCGGGGCCCGTCCGTCTTTGTCGCGACGACGTGCACCGGCACGACGTGCCCATCTCGCTGACGCGTGCCAAGCCGCTGCTCGCGGAGCAGCCGGGTGATGTGCTCGTCGAGGGGCGTGATACCTGCCTGGGCATCGATGCAGAACAGGATCACGTCTGCCGATGAGATCGCTTCGGCGATCTGGGCCTCTATGTCCTTGGAGAGTTTCGAGAGGTCGGCACCGACATCGTCGAAGCGCTCGCCCTCGGCGACGTACACGCCGTAGCCGCCCGTGTCGGTGAGTTCGACGGTGCGTTCGGGCTCGCCCTCGTGGTGGCTGGGCAGGTCGATGAGGACGGAGACACGGTCGCGCGTCACGCCCGGCGCGTCGTCGACGATCGAGACCTTGTCGCCCGCGAGCATGTTGAGGAGCGAACTCTTGCCGACGTTCGGTCGGCCGATGATGGCGATGCGTGGGACTGGCATAAGAACCGTGATGATAGGGACCATCCGGTGGAGGGGCTGTGTGGGCTCGGGCCGGCCTCGTGTCTATGCGAGCGAGGGTGGCGCGGGCTAGTGAGTTGGGCTGTTCGAGTCAGGCCCCCGCAAGCTCGCAGTAATCGGGGCGGTCCGACGCCGACTCATGGCGGAAGGCCCGCAAGATACGGCCCCGGTGTACCAGGAACGCCCCGGGCATCTGGAAGCCGTCGCCCTCAAGCCGGCCCACGCCATGCCGATCGAGCAGCCCCGCCCGCAGACCCCGG
Organism: Phycisphaeraceae bacterium; assembly: GCA_019454185.1. Classification (NCBI taxonomy): domain Bacteria; kingdom Pseudomonadati; phylum Planctomycetota; class Phycisphaerae; order Phycisphaerales; family Phycisphaeraceae; species Phycisphaeraceae bacterium. The sequence goes on along the minus strand of CP075368.1, from coordinate 2,167,846 downwards.
ATCCAGACACGCGCCCCGAAGAGCGCACCGAGGCGCCCGCGCTGGAGCTCGAACGCCCGGTACAGCGAGCGGTCAGGATCCGAGATGTGAGGGGTGTCGGAGAGGCCCATCGTGGCGAAGTACGCGCCGGCGCGTCGCGGCTCGCTCATGTGGACGAGAATGACCGACACATGGCTCGCATCCAACCGGGGCTTCATGCGTGCGAGATCGGCCACTGCCTCGCGACAGAACGTGCAGCCGATATGCCTCAGGAAGACCACAAGCGTCGGTCCCACGTCAGAGATCTCGCGGAGCGTGCGTCCATCCGATGCTCTGGCGACAGACAAGAGTGCGGTGTCGGGAGCGGCGCGGTCGGCGGAGGTGTCAATCGCCGCGATGCGTGAGAGGCGAGCTGCCTCGTTGGCTCGCCATGCGTGTGCGAGGATGAGGGTGAAGGGGATCCACCACACCAGATCGTTGGCGATGAGCATCGGCCAGAGTTCGGCTGGCGCATCACGCGTGATGAGCGCGGTCCAGACGAAACCGATGGGGCCGAAGATCTTTCCGAGCAAACCGACGAGAACGATCGGCCAGTGGCGTGCCGGGTTCGATGCAGCGAGCCAGTAGCCGATTCCGTAGACGCCGATCACCATGCCGAGGCACTGCCAGATGAAGGTATCGGTCGGGACGGGCGCGCCCAGAAAGATGAATGGGAAGCGAGGATCAAGGACAGACCACGCGCCCCACACGATGTTGTAGACGCCGGCGATGCGGAGCACTGCCCCCATCCAAGGAGGCGTGGGGCCGCCTGGCGATGCCTGAGAATTGGTGCTTATCTGGTCGACCATACGCGAGTGTTCGAGCGTGGTGCTTGGTTGGATGCCCCCGGTGAGTGAGGGTTTCCCGCCATTCCTGGCAGGTTCTGCGTCTTCCTTGTCGTTGGCGTGGACGAGGCGATGGGTCGTGCCTACTACGTTTGGCATGATGGAAGCCACCTCGCCCGAGTCCATGCTCCACCGGTTCGACGCCCTCGGCGCGAACTCGTGTTGTTGTTGAGCACAGGACGGTTCGTCGGCGGACTTCTGTTCCCCTTTTGACAGTCATTGCATCTGAGTGGTTGGGCGGCGGCACGTCCGCTCGCTGACCTATGTGCTCGGCGCGATCGGATCGGCACCAGGACCGGTTGCCATCGCGTCGAACGAGGGGCTGATTCATGGACCATGGCGCACGCGTGTACGAGAGCATTCTTGAGATGCTGCCGAGTGAGGAGAACCCCTCGCCGCTGGTGCGGCTCAATCGGCTCGCGCCGGAGGGCTCGACGCTCTGGGCGAAACTCGAGTGGATGAATCCCTTCGGATCCGTCAAGGACCGTGCGGCATCCGCGCTCATCGAAGCATTGGAGCGTGAGGGACGTATCTCGGCGGGGAAGTCCATCGTCGAGCCGACGAGCGGCAACACGGGGCTCTCCCTGGCGGCGATCGCCTCTGCGAAGGGATACGGCATGCGTGCCGTTGTGCCGAACAAGGTGCCTATCGAGAAGAAGGCGCTGCTCAAGCTCGCGGGCGCGGAGCTGGATGTCATCAACGACAACCTCTGTCCGAGCCCCGGCATGGGTGACGGCGCGATCGGCATGGCACGGACGCACGCGAAGGCGCAGCCCGATCGCTACGTCATGCCGAACCAGTACGAGAATCGCGCCAATGTCGAGGCCCACATCAGAACCACAGGGCCGGAGATCTGGCGCCAGACAGAGGGGAAGATCACGCACCTGTTCACTTCCCTCGGCACGTGCGGCACGGTGACGGGATGCGCGACGTTCCTGAAACAGAAGAACCCCGGGATCAGGATCGTCGCGATTCAGCCCTCTGAGGGGCACGACGTCCCCGGCATCCGCAACAAGAGCGAGTTGCACGTGACGAAGTTGTACGACGAGTCGCTTGTCGACGAGGTGATCGAGATCGACTTCGAGCGGGCGTACACCGGGGCGATGGAACTCGCCCAGCGCGAGGGGCTCCTCGCCGGACCGAGCAGCGGGCTGATCTTCGAGGGTGCGAGGCTTGTCGCATCGCGCGAGCCGGTCGGCATGGGCGTGATGATCTTCTGCGACAGCATCTTCAAGTACATGTCGAGCATGCTGAGGCACCTTCCGGCGTTGAAGGAAGGGACCGAGGCGTAGCCGGGAGCCAGAAAGTCACGAAGTCACGAAGTCAGGAAGTCACCAAGTCAGGAGGCGAATCATGAGCGAGTACGCGGACACGAACGTGCTGGTCTCGACGGATTGGGTCAAGGAGAATCTGGGCAGGCCGGGCATACGGCTCGTCGAGGTGGATGTGGATACGAAGGCGTATGACGCCGGGCACATCAGAGGGGCGGTCGGCTTCAACTGGCAGACCCAGCTGCAGGACCAGGTCCGACGCGACATCCCTACGAAAGCTGAGTTTGAGCGGCTGCTCTCTGAGGCCGGCGTCTCGAACGCCGATACGGTGATCCTCTACGGCGACAACAACAACTGGTTCGCGGCGTACGCCTTCTGGCTCTTCAAGCTCTACGGCCACAAGGATGTCCGGCTGATGAACGGCGGCCGTGCCAAGTGGCTCGCCGAGGACGACAAAGAATTGACCGTGGAGCCGACGCAGGTCAGGCCGACCACGTACACAGCGTCCGAGCCCGACCTCTCACTCCGAGCAATGGTCACGGACGTGCTCGGCGCGGTGAAGTCGCGCGGCGCGAACCTCATCGATGTGCGCAGCCCCGACGAGTTCAGCGGCAAGGTGATCGCCCCGCCCGGCATGACCGAGACGGCGCAGCGCGCCGGGCACGTGCCAGGGGCCCGGAGCGTGCCGTGGGCGACCGCCGTGCAGAAGGACGGCACGTTCAAGTCGATCGACGAGCTGCGAGAGATCTACCTGAAGGGGGCCGGGGTCGATCCGGAGAAGCCGACGATCGCGTACTGCCGCATCGGCGAGCGGTCGAGCCATACCTGGTTTGTGCTTCGATACCTGCTCGGACTCAGGGATGTCAAGAACTACGACGGATCGTGGACGGAGTACGGGAGCATGGTGGGCGTGCCGATCGAGCGTTGATCGCCTCGCGATGAACATGTGATGACGCATCCGGCGGGAGCCCTCGGCGGCTCTCGCTGCTGCGTGTGTCACTATTGAAAAAGAAAGCGAGCGTGCCGCCACGAGTTCGGCACGCCCGCGAGAAGGGGTGTGGATCGATCACGCCGCACACACGCGGCGTGAAGGTCATGCGTCAGTCACAGCACTCGAAGCCGAAGGCGTCGAAGAAGTCAAGGAAGTCGAGGATGTCGATCTGTCCATCACCGTTGTAGTCGCCCGAGGGGTGCTCCGAGCCGAAGGCGTCGAGGAAGTCGAGGAAGTCGAGGATGTCAACGAGCGTGTCGCCGTTGAAGTCAGCGAGCTTCGGAATGGGCATGTCACCGATGATCGAGATGTCGTCGATGTTCCAGCCGGGATAGGTGACGGAATTATCGGTGGTTCCCATGCCCCAGCGGATGTAGAGCGTGATGGCGTTGTTGGCCAGGGGCAACGCGTACTCGTGCTGCGTCCACGCGAGTTCATTGAATGAGCCGCTCGCGTGCTGCCAGATCGTGGTCCAGGTCGTGCCGTTGGTCGAGTACTGGACGTTGGCCTGATCCCACGTGCTGCTCTCGATGCCGAGGCGGCGCCAGAACCGCAGACGCACGTTCGTGGCGTTGGACGCGTTGATCGGCGTTGTGGTGAGGTACTGGGTGGGCGAGAGGTTGTTGGGATAGTCGCCGGCGAGGTTGTAGCCATAGACGTTCATCCCGGTGTAGCCCGATGTGGGATCTCCACCGTTTGAGCCGCCACCGGTGGGCACGCCCCATGCCCACTGGCCCATGGTGGTCCAGCCGGGATTTGTGTCGAGCGGGAAGCTCGCGACAACGCCCTCATTGGTCAGTGTGACGCTGACGGTGGCGGTGTTGCTGTCGAGGCCGTCGTTCGCCTTGAACGTGAACGAGGTCGATCCGGAGGAGGCGTAGGACGACTTGTAGTAGACCTGATTCCCGCCGCCCGCGAGGGTGTGGGGAACCGACAGGATGCCGGTGTTGGTTGTGGGATCCCACAACGCACCGACCGTCGGGAGCGATGTGATGATGAAGTCGAGCGGGTTGCCGACGCCGCTCAGGGCTTGGAGCGTGATGGTCTCAAGTGCTCCGGGCATGGCCATGATCGAGCCGTTGCTCGCGCTCGGCGGGCAGACCGGGCCGCTGGTGGCGATGCGGAGCGACCAGGCGTTCAGGGTTCCCGTATCGAGGTTGGCGTTGTCGGAGACGCGGAGGGTCCACGTTCCGGTCACGATCTCGCCGTTGAAATCGTCGAGAGAGCCAGGGCCATCGGGGTTGACGACGCCCTGGTCGTAGGTCTGGATGATGTTGTCGTCGCTTCCGCCTGTGCGGTTGTGGAGGCGAACAACGGTGCCCTCGGGCGAGATCAGCTCAACGATCAGGTCGCCCTTGAAGGTGTGGGTGATATCTACGGCAACATCCACATCGCCGACGCAGTATGCGTCAGAGACGCTGAGCGTGCTGTCGAAGCTGCTGTTGTCCGTGATCGGACGGGGAACATCGTTCGAGTGATAGACATAGCGGCCGACATCGAGGATCACCGAACGGGTCGTTGTCGCGCCGCTCGTCAGATTCTGGAACGTGACGGTCGCGGTCTGGATTCCTGCGGGGAGCGACCCGGCGGCGGGGCCGACGCCGACAAGCACAGAGTCCTCATCGCCAAGGCCCGTCAGGCCGACCGTCACAGGGCCGGAGCCGCCGTTGAGCGAGACCCACGGCTGATCCGCCGAGACCTGCACCGAGACGGGCGTCGGACGCTCGCTTGTCATGACATACAACCCGGATGCCGAGAACGGACCGCCCACGGGGCCGGAGGCGTTCAGGTTGCTCGCCGGTGAGACCGTCACCAGCGTCTGGCCGATCTCGAGCGTGTGGACGGCTTCAACCGTGCGGCTGTTGGAGAGATCGCTGAACGCGATGGTGTCCGAGTAGATGCCGGCGCCGAGCACGTTCGCGCCCGCGGCGAGCGACGCCGTGACCAGGATGCTGCCGCTCGCGGGCAGAGACCCCGAGAGCGTGCCGGTGCCACCGTTGATGAGGACGTTGCCGGTCGGCGACACAAGCGAGACCGAGTAGTTGATCGGGTCGCCGGTGGGGTTCGAGAGCGTGTAGCTGACGGTGGCGGGCGAGAAGGGGCCGCCCACGAGGCCGATGTGCGTCGTGTTGCCAAGCGGGGTGACCTGCATACCCAGCGGCGGGATGTGGCTCGCGAAAGCGGTGGTCTTGGAGCACTCTTCGAACTGGAGGCCGCCGCCGGTGTTACCGGAGTCTGGAACTCTGTTCGAGGCGCGGCACCCGCCGGAAGTGACGAAGTCGGGCGCGCCGCGGACGAGGATGCCCTCGACCTCATAGGTGTTGGCGTTCACGACCATCGAGCCGGAGTTGCCACCGTAGGCGTCGAGGTTCGACTGGAACCACGGCGTAGAGCCGTTGGCGTTCTTGCACTCTGCGCCGCCCGCGATCTTCTTCGGGATGACGACTGGGTGGCCGATCATGACAAGCGGATCGCCGTTGCTGATCGTGCCGCTGCGCCGGATCGGAACCGGGTTCCGCCCCGTGACGGTGCGGTCGATGCGCACGATGGAGTGGTCGAGTCCGCCGCCCAGTGCCTGGTTGATCTGGGCAACGCCGAAGTAGACATCGCTGGCGGGGACGATCGTCGGTGCGGAGCCGCCGCTCGTATCGATCTCGAAGTTGAAGACGAACGCGACGTTGGTCGCGCCCGTGACGCCGCCCGATCCGACGCAGTGACCCGCTGTCGCGACGATGTCCGTGCCGACGAGGAAGCCGGAGCAGAAGCCGATCTGGGGCTGACCCCGGAAGGGCTCATCCGCGCAGAGCGTTCCGCCTGAGCTCGTCCATGGCGATGTGTTCAGCGTGTACGTGCCGTTGCCGTTGTTGACGAGTTCAGAAGGAAAGACAACAACGCACGCGGCCTCGGCCATCTGGCGGAGCACCGGGTCGGTCTCCTGCCACACTTCGATTCGGTTGTCTGCGCCGTATATGACGCGCTCGGATGAAACCGGGCCGCGGGTTTGTCCGTACCACCACTCAGCGTGAGCACGGGCCTCGTTGACCGATCCCTGCTCCTTGTCGCGTGCTTCCTGAACCCGCTTGTCCGGGTGCACGGGGGCTGCATTCGAAACTTGAACCTGTGCATACGCACCCGAAACGGCCAGTCCTGACAGAAGGACAGCCGCGAGCGCACGAGCGCCATACTTCATCGATCACACTCCGTTTCTCAATTCTCTTCCGATCAAACACTCACCATCAAACCTGCTAGCGCCTCCCAGACAAGACTTCCGAACGAGACTCCAACTCGAAACTCCCAGACGCCCCATCAAGACCCGGCAAACACACGGTCACTCTCCAATGACTCGGCTGACTCGGCGCGTGAGCGGACACGAGGGTGGCCACCGCGCGCAGAAGCAACGCCAACTTACTGATTTGTTGCACCATTTACAAGCACAGACGCCCCATTCCTGAAGAACGATTTGAACGAATGTGGCAATCTAGGGGAATGTGCTACGCTCTCCCCGTGACCGAGACTACAAACGAATCGCTGGCCGATCTGCGCTTCTCTGATCTGCTCAGAGCGGTTGCCTCAAAGACGCCCTCACCGGGGGGCGGGGCGGTAGCCGCCGCTGTCGGTGCCCTCGGAGCCGCCCTCGGCTCCATGGTGGTCGCCTATTCCGTCGGGAGAAAGTCCCTCGCGGCCCACACACCCGAGCTGGAATCGGCCGCGATCCAACTGACCAGAGCCAGGGAACTGCTCCTGCTCCTCGCGGAGGCGGACGCCGCGGCGTACTCGCGCCTCAACGCACTGCAGAAACTCCCTGAGAACGACCCGAAGCGGATCGCTGAATGGAGCCAGGCCGTTGAGGGTGCGCTCGGCGCGCCGAACTCCATGCTCGCGGCGTGTGGTGACCTGCTTCGCCTTTTGGGCAAACTCGGCCCGATAACCAACCCGTACCTGAAGTCGGATCTTGCGATCGCCGCGCTGCTGACAGAAGCGTGCGCACGAGCCGCGGCGTGGAACGTCCGGATCAACCTCCCGCTGGTCTCAACAGAAGGTGAGCGAATGCGTCTTGACGCAGAGACCGATCGCCTCGTTGCAGATGCGGTGTTGAGGGCCGCTGCCATTGAGCGTGCCTGCGCCCCGGACGCGGCGCGATCCTGAACCATGGCCGAGCAGTCATCACATCACGAGCCAGAGACAACACGCGAGTGGTTCGACGCTGCCGATCCGGCGACGGGAGATGTCGGGCTCCGGTTCACCTGCACCCAGTGCGGCAACTGCTGCTCGGGGCCGCCGGGGTATGTGATTGTCGATGATGCTGAGATCGCCGCTCTCGCTTCGGAGCTCGGCATCTCGAACGATGCGTTCCGCGAGACCTACTGCCAGAGCACGTTCCTCGGCCTGTCCTTGAAAGAGAAGGACTCGCCGGCGGGCTTCGATTGCGTCTTTCTCGATCGGAAGTCTGTTCCGGGCAAGGCAGTCTGCTCGGTGTATGGGGCGCGGCCGGCGCAGTGCCGCGCGTGGCCGTTCTGGCCCGCGATGGTTCGATCTCCCGAAGGATGGAAGCAGGGGATGCGCACGTGCCCTGGAATGGGGAAGGGCGAGTTGCACGACCCGCGCGAGATCAGGATGGTGCGCGCGACGATCGAGGGACGATTGGATCCGGCGCGATGAGTGACGAGGGAACACTCCGTTCGATGGCGGCTGACTGGCTGCGCCAGGCGAATGAGCCGGCTGTTGTTGCGGAGCTTGAATCGATCTACGCCGAGGTGGCCCGCGAGATCGGCGAGCGTGGGCCCGCGTGCTGGGCTTCCGGCCGTTGCTGCAACTTTGAGAAGACGGGTCATCGCCTGTACACGACCGGCTTGGAAGCGGCATACACGGTGGTGCGGTTGGCGAGATTGGCAGAGCCGCGCGGGTTGACGGGCGCTGATGTCGAGCAGGCCCGAGCCAGCGGCGGATGTCCTTTTCAAGAACGAAACCTGTGCGGCGTGCACCCCGTCAGGCCGCTCGGCTGCCGCGTGTATTTCTGCGATCGCACGGCCCAGGCGTGGCAGCACGACCTGACCGAGCGCGGTATGGCGAAGATCCGCGAACTGCACGATCGCTACGGGACTGTGTACGCCTACGCCGAATGGCGGGAGTTGCTTGAGGCGATAGTGGGGTGAGTGCTGTGGCCGGTGGTGGCGATCTGGTTCACATGGGGTGTGAACCCGATCGAATGGATGCGACGGAGTTGGTACGCTGTCCGCATGCGTGCGTTTGCGTGGAAGCGGGCGATTCTGTTGTTCGTGGCCGTGGCGGCTATCGCCGTGGCGATCGGCTCGTTCTGCGTCGGCTCGCCGCGGTACTACTCTGACAAGTACAGCGCGTCGCCGGTCGCGTACGCGCCGCTCGAGTATCCGGGCACGTTCGCGCCGGAGAAGCAGGTCGAGCCGCACACGTGCGGGTTCCACGCGATCTCGTCGGTGTATCGCGCCTATGGGCTTGATCCGGGGACGAATCGACTCCGCTTCCGTCTGGGGACAGACAAGCGAGCGACAAACTTCGATCCGGAGTCGCTGGGCACGCTGCACCCGGACATGCTGCGCGTGCTGGGTCAGGACGGTTTCGATGCGAGTGTGGTGCTGCAGCCCAAGTCGCCGGAGTCTCTGCAACGTCTCGTGTCGCATATTCAGAGGGGGCACCCCGCAGTCGCACTCGTTCGTGCGCCCGGCCTGCACTGGATCGTGCTCGCGCCGCCACGGGAACACGAAACCGATGCGGAGCCGACGACGCTAATCGTGGACTCCTTGCAGGCGGAAGCGACGACGGAGGTCCTGCGAGCGTTCGTGACGGAGCGGGTGCTGAGCGCGGTGCTGATCAAGCCAGAGCAGTGATGAGGGTCACGGTCGTGATCAAGATCCCAGGGCGCGCGGCGGGTACTCGATCTCGCCAGCGCAGTTGTCGAGCCCACCGGGGACGAGTTCGAGGGCGAGCCACTTATGGGCCTCGCCGAAGGACGCTCGCAGCTTCGTACTGTCCAGATCGCGGAATCCGAATCGGATGAAGTCACAACGGTCGTACACCACGACTCGGCGACAGCCGCGTTCACTGGCCTCGCGGAAAGCCGCAATTGCGAGCGCCTCGGTAGGCACGTCGTGTGGCCAGTTCGCGAGATCTCCACCAAATGCCTCGACCGCGAATGCATCGGCGGTGCAAGGTCCATCGGCAGTGGGCTTGTCGAGTCGAACGACCACTGTGAGCAGCAGGATGTGGCCGCAGACATGTCCATCACGCTCCGCTATAAGCCAGATGACACCATCCGGACCGAATAGCTCGTGCAAACGGTCCACATCCATTGAGAGTGCCGCGGAGCGGTCACAGTGTTGCCACGTCGAGGCATGACGCTCGATGTCGGCTGGTTGTGCGTGCCTGATGCTGTACGAACCAATGGACCACAGGGCGCCCCAAGGACCGATGCTGCGTCTGTGCGTTGCCCATTCGAGCCCGCACTTTGGACACGTTCCGTGGATGTTGCCGTTCATCTCCTGGCCGCAGCGAACACACGCGCGGCCGAATCGCTCATTCCATCGGCGCTCTCGTCGCTTATAGAGAACGATGCTGATCCATGTGTATGCGACAATGCTGAGCACGAGGATCAGCATTGTTTCACGGAAGATGTCGAAGAAGAGCAGGAGCGTGATCGCGACAGCCACCACAAAGCACGCGGCAAGCACCTTCCCGCCATGCGTCAGAGCATTGATGAAGGATCGAATCCGACCCTGAGATCGTCGGCTCGCGCCCGGATTTTGCGGTGCTCTCATCACGTCGTGCTCGATCTCAGGCGTTCGGACCTGCCGTGTCCACTGCATCCGATCCAGACACGAACTCGCGCGGCGGATACTCGATCACGCCCGCGCAGTCGCCGAACCCGCCGGGGACGAGTTCGAGCGCGACCCAGCCGATGTTGTCCTCGTCCTCGCAATCGGAGTATGGCAGCCGGATGCTCCGCTTGCTGGCGGGCTCGAATCCGAACTTCAAGAGAAAGTGCGGGCGGCAGTCTGTTGCGACGCGCCTGTACCCCCGAGCCATTCCCTCGCGCAAGCCCGCAATGACGAGCGCTGAGCCGATTCCCATGCCCGTATGTCCCGCAGCGACAGCGAACTCGACCAGTATCAGAACTTCGGTCGTTTCTGGTTCCGCTTGATCCGCACGGTCGAGCCGCACGACCGATGGAACGAGCAGAATGTGCCCGGCGGGCTTTCCATCCCATTCCGCCACCAGAGAGATGGCCGCGTCGCCGGCTCTGGTACGGAGCAACTCGACGAGCGCGGGCGCCGCGATTCCTCCATAGGAGTCGGTGTGCAGTTGCCAGATCGGCCCGTTGATGCCGTACTCATCGGGCCTCGCACTGCGAACGGCGCAACCAGACGGCTTCCACCCGTCCTTACGCCGGTTTGTCGCCCAAATCAGGCCGCACTCGGGGCATGTGCCGTGCAGCTTGTCTGCCATGTCATAGCCGCAGCGGACGCACGCGTGGCCGACGCGAGACTTTACACGGCGTCGTTTCATATTCCCCCGGACGGCGTATGGAACGACAATGGCGAGCGCCGCGATTGTGACCCCGAATGGCGCGAGCGGGTGAAAGCCGATCAGCACCTCAACCACCCACTGGAGGACGAACTTCATCGCACGGTAGATGGCGTACACGATGATGCCGACGGTGACGACGAGAAGCGGCAGAGGCAGCCAGTCTGCCGCGAAAGTGCGGACCCTCACGCTCAATGGCGGATTCTCAGGTTGCTTGAGCTCGCTATTCATCTTCGCTGCTATCGAGATCGGATCCGCCCCGCGGCCTTCTTCTTTGCCGTTGGCCGCCCGACACGCTTTGCGGTCTTCTTCGCGACTTTCTTCCCGGCCTTTGGCGTTGTCACCTTTCCCTTCGCGGGCTTGGCGGAGTGCTTGGCGACGGATTTCTTGGCTGGCTTTGCCGCGGGCTTGGCGGCCGTCGCTTTCTTTGCGATTCCCTTCGCCGCACGCTTGGCGGTCGCGGACTTGTTCATGCTGAGGATGCTCCGCTCATAATGCGCGATGAAGTCCTTCGCCGACACCCGTCGGATCGCCTCGCCGATCACGTCGAGGGCCAAGTCCTCAAGCTTCTTGAAGCGGATGCAGCATTTGCCCATGTCGAGCTTCTTGCCGGTCTTCGCCCACTTCTCGCGGAACCAGTTCTCCTCAGCCCCCTCGCCGTAGACGGTCATCAGGTAGACCGACATGTAGTTCTTCTGCGAGGCGAACCCGGCGAACGGCAGACCCATCGACGGATCGCAGTGATACCCCGGCGGGTACACGCGGTGCGGGATCGCGTACCCCGGCATCCCATACCCCATGCACTCCTCGACGTCCTTATCGATGTTCGCCCGGATCGTCTGACGGACCGCGCTCAGGGCGGCACGCCGATCCTCGGGCAGTTCGGCCATGTACTGGTCAACGGTGGTGGCTTTGCTCTGCATGGGGGGAGTGTAACGAAGAAGGCAACAGGCACAAGGCACAAGGCACAAAGTCACGGAGTCAGGAAGTCACGGAGTCAGAAAGTCACGGAGTCACGAAGTCTGGAAACATGAAGTCGCCCCGTTCCAAGGTGGGAAGCCCGAAGTGCGGTTCCGGAGCGGCACAGCCGCGCGAGAATACAGCCCAGGGCGTTAGCCCTGGGTACAAGACGGTGAATCATCTTCCTGTCGCTGAATGCCCCAGTGACCCAGGGCTGTCTTCTCTCACGGAGATTCAGGGCGCGGGATGGGATTCGCGTCCGGCCGCTCACGATTGGCGTAGCGGCAGCGTTTCACGCCCAGCCAGACGAGGATCTCAAAGTGGAGCAGGCCAAGGATCAGCCCAATCGGCGAGAACAACGCGAGTCGATTCTCGCCGAGCAGCACGGCAGCCAGGATGAACCCCCAGAAGAGAACCGCGCCCGTGATCCATCCGACGCAGGCATGTGCGCAGATTGTCTCAGCAACCGCGCTCGTGATTCGTCGCTTATGCACGCGGCCAAAGAGCTGGATGCCCATCTCCTCAATGAAGGACAAGAAGACCAGGATGCAGAGCACGAGCAGTCCAGCAACGGCCATTCCCCAGAGCACGCCGACAGTCTCAAGTGCGCTCTCGAGCGTCCACGTCGTACGCACGAAGATCGACCACCCATGCATGCATCCGATGGGCACGATCAGAATAGCCGAGGCCACGGACGTGATCATCGCTCCTAGTGATCGTGTAGGCCCCTCTTCGATTCGAACACGCGACAGCATCGCGCGCGGGCGAAGATACATCTCTCGGATTGTTGTGAGGACTGCCTTCACGCCGGCACGGGTTAGATATCGCTGGTGCTCCACATCCTCCCGATGTTCCGGCACACGCGTGCCGCATTCAGGACACACATCGCGATCATCTTCGATCTCAAGCGGATACCCGCAACCAACGCATGCCGCATCCGGTGGTGAACGCCACGCTTGCCACGGACTCCCCGGCCTCGCATTCCGCGGCAGCGATTCGGCGATCGGCTTGCCGCACTCGGGGCAGTTGCCGCCGTGATCGAGCCCTTCGAGCACATACCCGCATCGCTCGCAGAGGAGCGTGAACTCATCGCGAGGATCGTGTCGGGATTGGATCTCAGGGGCTGGGCGCATCGACATCGATGATGTCCTTGACGCGATAGGTCCTGAGGACGGTCTCCATGTTGAACGCCGCGGGGCGCATGCGCTCGCGCCGGTTCTCCGGTGCCTGCAGGCGCACGCCCAGCGCGAAATCCGATCCCTCGAACGCCACATCGTACTGGGTGGCGATGCGTGCCTTGGAATTGCGATCTCCGTCGATGGGGATGCGCTCGGGGCGTGTGATCGTGCTGCGAAGGCTCGTCCGTCCGTTCTCGTCGGTGATCTCTACGGCGGTCGGCTCGTAGGTCTTGGGGTCCACCCATAAGAGCCGGTTGCCGAAGCGGGCCCGCGTGAGAATGCCGAGCGACTTGCCGTCGGTCGACCAGCGGGTCGCGCCGTAGCCCGTCGGATCAACGGGCACGATTCCCAGCAGCGCGATCAGATCGAGCGGATGAACGGGAATATCAAAGTCGGCGAGCGCAGAAGGGGTTGCTCTCGCGTGCGTGCCGACAATGGCGGACCCCGCCTTCACGTCGATCCACCAGTAACGCTCGGCATCGCACCCGAGATACGCGTAGGTCTCGGAGAGCTTGTCGATGCGGAGCGCGACCCGATCGGGCGCGATCGCCTGGAAGTGACCATCCAGAAGGTCCTCGGTCATCTTCCCGGAGTTCGCATCCCGATAGCGGACCCGCAACGCGACCGGCGTCCAGAGATGGTCATATGCCGTGGCAACCTCGTTGAACCTCGCCGCGGCTTCGGCATAGGCGGGTGCCGGCCCGCGCTCGGCCACCCGCTCGCCCCGCCGATCACTACCTGAATTGCAGCCCGACAGTGAACAAGCAAGCACGAGCGCGAGCACGGAGCAGAGCGTGGCGGCAGATCGTGGGGCAGATCGTGGGGCAGATCGTGGGGCGGATCGTGGGGGGGATCGTGGGGGGGGCTTCACGTCGTCACCGGCTCATCGTTGGCGAGCACGGCGGAGAGCTGCTCGGTCGCGTCGGCGATCATCGCTTCATCCATTCCCGGATCGACGACCTCGACCACCTGGCCTGGCGCATCGCCGACGGGCTTGAGTCGGACAGTCAGTGTGCCGCGCTGAGGAGACCCTTCGACCCGAAGCAGACGCTTGCGAACGAGGATGAGCGCGAGCAGATAACGGAACGCAAGACGCTTGGTCTCGGTCGCTTCACCGAGTTGCATGAAGAGGTCGAGCAATTCATCATCACCGATGAGGGCCCGTTTCCTCGTGTTGGGGGGCGACAGCGTCGCCCGCCAGTGCCCGACAAGGGGCCCGGTCGGGCGGTGTCCGGCGATCCACGCCTCGGTCGAATAGTCCGACCGGCGCATCAGTTCCGTGCCGGGTCGTTCGGGGTCGGTCTCGGTCCAGAGCGCGGCGATGTAGGACTCACCGACAGCGATCGGGCGTCCGGTGCCCGCGCACACGCCGCTGGCGCGTGCGATCTCGTATCCAGGCATCATGCTCATGTGGGCAGTCTAGCCGCCGCGCGAGAGAGAGGCCCGAGGCCCGCGTTCACCGGCAGGAAGCCGCGAACATGCGCCGCGCAGTCCCCCCCGGCGCAACAAGGAAGGACATGGTCTTGGCGCACTTCGGACATCTGGCGAGATACTCGCTGCCGGTGGCGTTCCTGTAGACGCGGACGTACTGGTTCGCGCACTCGAAGTAGACACCGATCGCGGGTCGCGCCGGTGTCGAGGGAGGTTCCGGTGGGGTGGCCCCCTCGGGCACGAAGGCATCGCCGTCAGGCGTGATCGCCGTGCTGGGGTATGCGATCGGCAGCGCGAATCCCCGATTCTCGCTCCCCGAGGTCCGTATTGTGGGCTTCTGGCGGTCAGACATCCGACACTCTGTATCGGCTTGGCCGGGTCTCCGCTCCTCAATGGGGTCTCTGGGACTGGCTTCCGGGGTCGGTCCCCGGGGGCGACCTTTCAGAAACCGAACTTGATTGATGGGGGTGTGGGAACTAGATTGGATGTCGCGAAATGGGTGCGGAGGCGCTCTCGCGTTCCCCGGAGCTGGCCGGGCTCGGTGCCTTGTTCACGAATGCTTAGCCCACTGACCATCCTGCCGGACCCTCCTGCGCCACCAACGGCGATCGGTCTGATTGCGGGCGGCGGCCAGTTGCCCGTGATCATCGCCCGCTCGTTGCGAGAGAAGGGCCACACTGTCCACGGTCTCGGGCTCTGGAGGCAGTACGAGGCGGGCCTGCCGGAGATCTGCACGTCGTTCCGCGATGTCGGGCTCCTTCGCGTCGGGTCCTGGGCGCGGATTCTCGCTCGTCTGGGCGTGCGCCACGCCATCATGGTCGGCAGGGTCGATAAGGCCAAGCTGATGCACGATCCGCTGCGGATGGTCAAGAACATCCCCGACGTCCGCACCGTCGTTGCCTGGTATCGCCACCTGCGCCACGACCGGCGCTCGCACGCCGTCCTCGGTGCCATCGCCGAGGAACTCGACCGTTGCGGCGTGCAACTCCTCGATTCGACCTATCCCATCCCTGCCGAGCTCGCGACCGAGGGCGTGATGACCCGTACCCGGCCGACCGCCATGCAGGAACAGGACATCGACTTCGTCTGGCCCATGCTCCGTGAGCTGCTCCGGCTCGACATCGGCCAGGCCGTCTCCGTACGCGAGCGTGACGTGATCGCAGTCGAGGCGGTCGAGGGCACCGACCGGATGATCGAACGCACAGGCACACTCTGTCGCGCCAAGGGCTGGACAATCTGCAAGGGGGCCCGCTCCGGGCACGACCGCCGATCGGACGTGCCGACGATCGGTCCTCAGACGATCGAGAATCTGCACGCCGCGGGCGCGGGGTGTCTCGCCCTTGCCGCGGGCGACGTGATCATGATCAACAAGGCCGAGGTGATCGATCTCGCGGATGCCCGCGGGATCTCGATCGTGGGCGTTCCCGTCGCCAAGGCCTGATCCGCTTCATCCAGTGAAGAGGCGTCTCCATGGCTGAGCGTGATTCTGTTGTTTCAGACCCGTCGGAGCGTGGGGGGCCGTCCTTGCCCGAAGAGACCCTGTACCTCTCACACCCCGCAGGCACGCGCCTCCGCGGGATCAGTGCGTCCGTGTGCGCACTGGGAGCTCTCTCGCTCGGAGCATTGATCCTCGCACGCCCCGGGATGCAACTCGAGCACGTCTTTGCCGAGAGCGGCGTCATGGAACGCACGCACCCGTGGACATGGCTCCTCTGCGTGGCGATCGCCGCCTTCGGGTGCTGGCGAGGCGGCGCGCGCCGGGATGTCTCATTCCTGTTGTGGGTCGGCTTTCTTTCGTTTGTTGCAGGCACGCGAGAGCTCGACCTCCACGTGCTGCTCAACCCCGAGAACATCCACATCCTCGGTCTCACAGCCGAGAACGCGGTCCGCTTCCGAAGCGACTGGTGGACCGACCCGAACACCGATATTCTCGTTCGTGTCATGTGGGGGGCGCTCTTCATCGTCGGGGCGGCGTGCTTCTTCGTCCCGCTCATCTGCGCGAGAGTGCGTTGGAAGCGCCTCCTCCTCGGGCTCGATTCGTTCGCGTGGACATTCGCCGCGGCATGCGGCTTTGTCGGTCTCGGATACGTCACGGATGATCTGCTGCTTCGGCTCACCGAGGATCCTCCGCCATGGGGACAGACCATGGAAGAAGCGGCCGAAACCGTGGGCGTCGCGCTCATCGCCTGCGCCCTGCTCCTGGCAGTCGTACGCGGCCATCACGCGCGTGCCGTCGCCTTGATGGATCGCACAAAGCGCGTCAACGAAGCGGCTTGACGTTGCGGCTTGTCTCCGCGATATACATCACCGGCAGAAAGTAGTTCCGACCCTGGTGCTGGAACACACGCCCGCTCACATCGAACATCGCGCCGTCGCCCGCACGGGCCGCGGCACGCTCGATCCCCTCGGTCGCGGTGCACGGCACAAGTATCATCGCAACATCGCCGGTACCCTCGGGCCCGGAGTCAAAGACAAGCGCCGCCTCGCCCCGTGGTGTCCGCGTCAGGCGCGCCTTCCGCCGCGGAATAACGGTGTCGTCGGCGAGCAGGGCGGCGTTCTGTTGTGCGCCGGGCTGTGTGCGAGTCGGTGTCGTAGTCCGGGGCGTGGCGCGGAGCGATTCCAGGTCCGAGATCAACTCATCGATCTCGGGGTCTTTCACCCCGGCAGGTGGACGCTCCCGGTTTGGCTCGACGGCATCGGGCGATACTGCCTTCTCGTCGATCAGTGAGAAGACCGTCGGAAGCACATAGTTTCGTCCTGCGTACGCGGTGATCTGGCCAGAGAGAAGGAACGCGCCGACAACCTGCACACGTGCGGCGCGCGAGCGAGCGCCCTCACCCGTCGCGCCCGCAGCGGACTCCATCCGACGCAGCGTCTCACACGGGATGACAGCCATCGGACGCTCACGCGTCCCCTCGGGCGATGGCGCGAACGCGAAGATGTACGCGCCCCAGTCTGTCACCATCAGCACGCCGCGCCGGCGAACGATGAAGGACCCCTCGGCCAGAAGGGGCGGACGCGGGCCGAGCGGGTCGATCGATGGAAGGCCCGCCTCGACAGCGACATCGACGCTCCCGGACGGGGAGGCCGCGCTCGTGCTCGACTTGGACGACGGGTAGAGGATCCTTGAAGCCGGACGCTCACGCAATTCGTTCCGCACACGCTCGATCGACTCGTCGTTGAGCTCGGCATCCTTCGAGGGATCAGCAGTTTCATCCGTGCCGATCGGGGGCGGCTCTTCCTGCGCCCGG
This sequence comes from Phycisphaeraceae bacterium, assembly GCA_019454185.1. Classification (NCBI taxonomy): domain Bacteria; kingdom Pseudomonadati; phylum Planctomycetota; class Phycisphaerae; order Phycisphaerales; family Phycisphaeraceae; species Phycisphaeraceae bacterium. The sequence goes on along the minus strand of CP075368.1, from coordinate 2,150,344 downwards.
GCGATACCCGCAGGCGCGACGAGCGTCACGGCCGCAAGCCAGAGAAAGACGTATCGAACGATCGCTTCGTGTTGGGCGTGCATACGTCAATATCCTATCGGGATGCTCGCCATCCCCGCGTGACAACCGACGCTCCGGCGAGGATCGGACGCCCGGATGCGGGCTATCATCCGCCCGTCAATCGGCTTTGAGCACGGCCGCGTGCCAGAGTGGACAAATGGAGCGGATTGCAAATCCGTTGGGGAAACCCTTCGTCGGTTCGAATCCGACCGCGGCCTTTCCGAGCGAGTGGGAGTCCCCATTGCGCAGCACACCGGCCCCTCGCCCGTCCCTGCGGGAACGGGCCTCCTTCGACCGACCACGAACCAATGGCCGACGCCTCTCGACCTCCACACACCGACGATCCGGCGACACCGGAGGCGGTGCGCGAAGCCGCGGCGTCTTTCGTCCGCGACGCGTCCGCCGTGCGGGAGCAGATCGGTCGGGTGATCGTCGGCCAGCGGGATGTGGTCGAGCAGGTGCTGGTCTGTCTCTTCGCCTCGGGGCACGTGCTCCTGGAGGGCGTGCCGGGCATCGGCAAGACGCTCTTGGTCCGAACACTCGCCCAGGCGCTCTCGTTGGCTCATGGCCGCGTGCAGTTCACGCCCGACCTGATGCCCGCCGACATCACAGGCACGACCATCGTCGCAGAGGATGATCGGGGCGACGGCAGGGTGCGCCGTGAATTCAGGTTCCAACCCGGCCCGGTCTTCACGCAGATGCTGCTCGCCGACGAGATCAACCGCGCCACGCCGAAGACACAGTCCGCCCTCCTCGAGGCGATGCAGGAGCGGGCCGTCACCGTCGGCGGCACGAGCCATCCACTGCCCAAGCCGTTCTTTGTCATGGCGACGCAGAACCCGCTCGAGCAGGAGGGCACCTACCCGCTCCCCGAGGCGCAGCTCGATCGATTCTTCTTCAAGGTGATGGTCGGGTACGCCACACGTGAAGAGATGTCTGAGATCCTCGAACGCACCGCCACCCGCGTCAGTGTCGAGGCAGAGCCCGTGCTGGACACGGCACGACTTCTCGCCCACCAGGCGCTTGTTCGGCGCGTGCCCATCGCTCCGAGCGTGCGTGATTACGCGGTGCGCCTCGTGCTCTCGACACACCCCAGGGGAAAGGCCGCCGGACCAGATGGAGGGCGCTTCGCAACCCCGATGGTCAACCAATACGTTCGGCTCGGCGCATCCCCTCGTGCTGCCCAGTCGCTCGAACTCGGCGCGAAGGTTGTTGCGCTTCTCGACGGGCGCGCCGCCGTCTCTGTGTCGGACATCCAGCGCATCGCGCTTCCCGCGCTCCGTCATCGCCTCATCATGAACTTCGAGGCCGAGGCAGAGGGTGTGAACGCGGACACTGTCGTAGAGAACGCCATCGCGACGCTGCCGGTCATGGCCGACGCGTGAGACCGCCGTCGCGTCACGCTCTCACATCAACGACCTGCCCCCATCGACTCGGATGACCTGACCGGTGACGTAGCGTGCCTCGAGAGCGAGCCAGCGCACGGCCTCCGCCGCGTCGCCGGGCGTCCCGGCCCGGGCCAGCGGGACTCGCGCCAGATACACCTCCTGCGCCGCGCGACCCGATTCATACCCCTCATCAGGCCACGCCACAACGCCGGGCGCGACGCCGTTCACTCGCACACGCGGGGCGAGGTCGCGCGCCAGCGAGCGCACAAGCTCGTGCAGCGAGGCCTTAGACATCGCGTACGGCGCGAACTCGCGGCGCGGCAGACCCATCGCGTGGATGTCGAGCATCGCGACGATCGCGCCGCCCCCGTCGAGCGGTGAGCGCGAGAGATGTGCCGAGAGCGCAGCGCTCAGCAGCGCGGGCGAGCCCGCGTTGACCGCATGGAATCGCGAGAGGATCTCGGCGTTGATCGAAGCGATGGGTGTCGGGGCATAGATCGACGCGTTGTGGACCAGCACATCGAGTCGAGGAAGCCGACGGGCCAACTCCGCCGCTCCGCGCTCGACCCCGGCGAGGTCTGAAAGATCGAGCCGCCAACACACGCCCCTGCGTCCGAGCGAGTGGATCTCCGCTCGCACACCTCTGGCCTCGGCCTCCGATGCGTGATGGTGGATGACAACGTCGCAGCCGGCGCGGGCGAGCTCAAGGGCGATGGCACGCCCGACACGCCGTGCCGCACCGGTCACGAGTGCGATCGGCGCGTCCGATTCGGCCAGGCGTGCGAGCTCAGTCTCAAGGTGCAGGTGCGTCAATCGCCGCCTCCATCTCCGCCGCCGTCGCCATCGGGTCCTCCGGCTGAGCCGTCGCCCGCCCCTTCCAGCCCCTCCTCGAAGGCATCGGGATCGATCTCTTTCTTTCGCTTCACGCGAGGTCGATTCGATTTCTCAAGTTCCCAGGCCGTAGGCGTGCGTGCCCGAGCACCCGCCTCTTTCCAGGCATCAACCTTCGGGCCGGCATGGCGCTTTCTGGTGCCGGGTGTTCTCGACTTTCGCGCGACCACCATCATCCCAAGCGCGATCACAACCAGTGCAACGCATATCCCGATCAGAAGAATGAGCAGGCCGAAGCCGTCGCGTATATTCGAGACGGGCTCGCTTCCGGCCTGCGCGATAGTTCGTGCGAGTATTGGCATCGAACCACTATAACCGCATGTGCCGCTCCCTCTCTCGTTGCGCACGGGCCCATCACGCAGATTTCATCGTGTATCCGCCCCGGACACTGCATCCCCGGGAAAGAAAAGCGGCCCGCCCGGAGTGGGCGAGCCGCCGTGTGTTCGGGAATCGGTGCGTCCGCTCCCGTGATTGTCCTCAGTCGTGACGCGTCCGCTCAGACGCAGCCGTAGCTGAAATCATCCACGAAGTCGAGCATGTCAAGGATGTCAACCAGCCCGTCGTTGTTGTAGTCGGCGTTGACACCTGCCGCGCCGCAGGGGCCGGGCTCGAGCTGGCACTGCCCGAAGGAGTCGAAGAACGCGAGGAAGTCGAGGATGTCAACCTGGCCGTCCACGTTGAGGTCCGGGTTGCAATCGGGCACCGGCACGACGCCCTCGTCTTGATAGCTGTCGTTCTGCCACTTGGGCTGGTCATGCACGCCCGCGACGAAGTTGTTGCGCGAGCGGCTCACCTCGATGCTCCGTCCGGCCGGAAGGCCCGCGATCGCTGAGGAGGGGTCCGGAGCCCACGCGGCATGCGTGCCGAAGTTCGTGAACTTCCAGTCGGCGATCACGCCTCGGTCAGAGAAAACCAGGTGGCCGGAGTCCGTCATCACGAGCGAGCGGGGCTCAGTTCCCGCCGGGAATGTGATGAGCGAATCGATGTGGATGCGATCGACGGTCGGAGAGTCGGTCATCACGCGGTACATCGTGGGCGAGCCCGATGAGCAGATGTACCAGCGATCCGGCATGGTCGGGTCAGGGAAGACGGAGCCGTCTCCGATGATCGACACACCAGTCGGAAACGGCTGGTTCGCACGAGGCGTCAGATCGTTGTTGAATCGCACGAACCGACCGTTCGTTGTGATCGCGACGATCTCGTCCTTCTTGTCGTCGTACTCCATGTCCACGATCGGCCCGGGCGCGGTGGCCTGCGCCAGCAGCGGGTACGACCCTTGGTTCAGGTCATACTTCTTGACCGATCCATCCGCATGCACAAACAGGTGGCCGAATCGCGACACCGCGATGTTCGCGCGCTCAGCGGTGAACGTCGGGAGCACCGTTGTCCAGACGCCCGTCGCCAGATCCTGCTTGTAAAGCCGGTGCTGGTTGGTCGCCGTATTCACCTTGAGCGCATACGCCTCGACGCCCATCGGATGCAGCGCAACCTGCAGGATCTCCATCCCGGGCGAGGGGGTCTGCGAAGACGAGTTCTCGTTGTTCAGGCCGAACACCTTGACCGGCTTGTAGATATGGAAATCCGAGCCGAACGTGACCTTCCCCGTCAGGCAGACCTGAGGCCAGACCACCCACAGCTGGTCGAGGTAGCGACGCGTCGTCGAGTCCACACCGAAATCCAGCATGCGGTGCCGGTTGACCCAGTTGCCGTCGTAGTTGAAGCCCTGGATCGCCGTGCGAGTCTCCTCGGTCGAGAACACGGACTGGACCGCAAGGTCACCATCATCAGAGGCCGGGTTCCGAATACGGAACGTCGGCTCGTTGAAGTTGGTGCACAGCCCCTTCAACCCGACGAGCGTCACGCAGTGCCCGCCGTCGCGATCGAACACGCCCCCGCCCTGCGGCTTGTAATAGCCGTAGCAGACGTTCGTCAGGCCCCCGATCATGCCGATGAAGAGCCATGCCGGCGGGACGTACCCGCTCCATGAACTGAGCGTGAACTTGTCCTCGTGCCAGTCTTCGATGAAGTCATTCCAGCCGTTATAGGCGTTGTTGCTCTTGGTTCCATTCGCGCCGCTGGTGCTCATGTACGTGCCCATCGCGTTGATGCGAGCGGTCACGTAGTTGTAGTTCGTCTGGCTCTGCCAGTTCCGGGGGCCGGACATGATGTTCCCGTACCCGTTGTTGGCGATATAACCGCGGATGTTCGTGAATGAGGTGGGGACGCAGTGCATGCCCCCGTTGTTGGAGAGCCCGGTGCGCCGCTGGTCAAAGTCGGGGACGCCGTAGCGATTGATGGTGCACTGGGCGTTCGCCGCTCCAGAGAGGGTTGCCAGCGCAACGGCTGTGCATGCGATTGTCTTCATGGTGGCTGTTTCCTTCGGTGGAGGCCTGGCCCGCGCCCTCCCAGGACGCGGGCCTCTCGGCCGTGCTGCCACACAATGAGGCGACCCCTAACCCGATGCGCGCGAGGTTTTCAAAATTTCCTCGCGATCTGCCGCAGGACACACGCAGGCCCATAAACACCCCGAACCCCCTCAAAGCGACACCCGACGCGGCTACCATCGCCCTTCGTTTGGAGATTCCCCATGCACTATGACGCCCACAAACCCGTGATCGAGGGACTTGAGGCGCGGATCTTGACCATCCGCGACTCTCTTTAACTACGACTCCAAGATGGCCCAACTCAAAGCCCTCGAAGATCGCATGGGCTCCGAAGGGTTCTGGGACAACCAGTCCGCGGCACAGAAAGTCGTCGCCGAGGTCAAAATCCTCCGCTCTCAGGTCCTCCCGCTCGCCGAGGCCATGACCGGTCTTGAAGACGCCAAAGTCGGATACGACATGGCCAAAGAGGCCGGTGATAAGGATCTCCTCGCCGAGGTCGATGAGGGGCTCTACCAGCTCGGCATCAAAATGGAGCGCGTCGAGCTCCAGTCCCTCTTCACCGGCAAGTACGACGCCGGAAACTGCTTCCTCACGCTCAACGCCGGTGTGGGCGGCACCGAGGCCAACGACTGGGCCGAGATGCTGCTCCGCATGTACATCTTCTACTGCGAGAAGATGGGCTGGTCGCTCGAAGAGGTGGACAAGGGCTTCGGACCCGAAGTCGGTATCGACTCCGTCACCCTTCACGTCAAAGGCCCGTACGCGTTCGGCTATCTCTCATGCGAGCGCGGCACGCATCGGCTCGCCAGGGTCTCGCCCTTCAACGCCCAGGGCAAACGCCAGACATCCTTCGCCACGGTCGATGTCATCCCCGAGATCGCAGAATCCGAGGTCGAGATCCCCGACAAGGAGATCGATGTCGTCGTCTTCGCGCGCTCCTCCGGCCCCGGCGGGCAGAACGTCAACAAGGTCGCCACAGCCGTGCGCATCACGCACAAGCCGACCGGCATCCAGATCACCACCAACACCTACAAGGAAATGACACAGAATCGCTCCGCAGCGCTCGCGCTCCTCAAGGCCAAGCTCCAGCAGATTGAGGACGAGAAGCGTGAGAGAGAGATCACCGCCGCGAAGGGCGGCACGCTCGAACTCGGCTGGGGCACGCAGATCCGCTCCTACGTCTTCTACGACAACCGCGTGAAGGACCATCGCACCAACTACGAGGAGACCGACTACGAGGCCGTTCTCCGAGGCGAACTCGCCCCCTTCATCGATGCGGAACTCAAACGCCGGCGCGCCGAGAAGGAACGGGTGTCGAAGTGATCCGGTGCCGCCGCGATGCATGACGCACCCGCGCTGGTCTCCGCCTTCCCCATCGCGCTGCGCACCCAGTCACGCCTCGCGCGGGCCGGTGCGATCCCTCTCCTCCTCGCCCACCCGGACTGGAAGTCCCCCGCGCCGACCGTCCTCTGGATGCACGGACGCACCGCTTACAAAGAGCTCGACCCCGGGCGATACCTTCGCTGGATCCGCGCCGGACTCGCGGTCTGCGCCATCGACCTCCCGGGCCACGGCGAACGCCTCATCCCCGAGTTCCACACCCCCGCCCGCACGCTCGATATGCTCCAGCAGGCAGTGGGGGAGGTCGATCAGGTCCTCGAGTTTCTCAGCGACCCCTCGCACGCAGAGGCCTTCGATCTCGACCGCCTCGCCATCGGCGGCATGTCCGCGGGCGGCATGACCACCCTCCGCCGGCTCTGCGACGAGCACCCGTTCAAGTGCGCCGCGGTTGAAGGCACGACGGGCAACCTGGCCGGGCTCTACGCGCCATCGAACAAGACGCCCGCAGATGCTCCCCCGTGGCCCGTCAGCCACGATCCGGCCCGTGTCGCCACGCTTGACCCGATGCAGAACCTCGCAGGATTCAAGCCGCTCCCGCTTCTCGCGCTCCATTCAGAGCAGGATCGCCTCGTCCCAGTCTCGACCCAGCGCCGCTTCATCGAGACCCTCCGTGGCCACTACGTCTCGCGTGCCGCAGACCCATCCCTCATCGAGTTCACTACCTGGCCATCGACCGGCGCGCCCGATGAGCACGTCGGTTTCGGACGCGTCTCCAACGAGGCCAAGAACATCCAGGCCGAGTTTCTGGCCAGGCACTTACGGGTGAACCCATGATCAGCCCGGATCGATCTCAACCATGACACGCCCGCCTTCGTTCTCGGCATATGCCAAGCTGATGACAAGATCGATCGCCAACGCGACTTCTTCGCGTGTCGGATTCTGAAGCGCGAACATCGCCGAGTCACGTTCATCGCACCGCGACGCCAAGTCCTCACGTCCTGCCGATCGGAGCAATGCCGCCAAGTCGATGTCGTCCCGGCTGCATAAGTTGATGATTCCATCACCAGCGTACTGGATCACACCGAGTTCCTTGCCCTTGGCATTGTGAATCCAGATGGAGACCCAGCCGCCGTTACTCGCTCGCGAGCTCTCGAAGCGTGACAGTGCGGCATGGACAAGGTCCCGCACCGTCGAGAACTGGTCGCTCGGCCAAGTGCCGACCACGCCCCCTCCGCCCCCGATCGCCTTCTTCAGTCGGTCCAACCATCCCATCGCTATCCTCCGGTCCATTCAGACAGAGTCACGCCATAAGGATCGGCCAATGCCCCTGCTCGCCGACATACCGAACCGCCGCCAGGTCTGGGCGTGGGCTCTCTACGACCTCGCCAATCAGTCCTTCCAGCTCCTGATCAACACCCTGCTCTTCGGCCTCTTCCTGCGAGAGGTCGTGGTCGGTGGAGACGATCCCCGCGCCGGCACCCGCATCTGGACCATGATCACCGCCGGATCGCTCCTCATCATCGTCATCCTCTCCCCGTTTCTCGGAGCCCTCGCCGACCAGAGGCAGTGGAAGCGGGAACTCCTCCTTGTCTCCGGCGTTCTCTGCGGCGTCCTCACCTGTGCCCTCGCGTCCCTCGGGCGAGGCGATCTCGCGCTCGCCGCGACGCTCTACATCATCGCCGCCGTCGCGTGCGGCCTCGGCGAGAACTTCCTCGGCTCGTTCCTTCCCCAGCTCTCAACTCCCGCCACCGTCGGGCGCGTCTCGGCTTTCGGCTGGACCATGTCTTACATCGGTGCGCTCGTGCTCCTCGGCATCGTCGCCGCGTGGATCATGCTCGCCGGGCGTGCCGAGATGTCCCAGGCGCGGCCCCTCTTCCTCTTCGCAGGCATCTGGTTCATCGTCGGCATCGTGCCTTCCTTCATCTGGCTCAGGGAGAAGCCGGTCGATGCCTCTCTGCCGGAGAGTCCCGCCTCTCTCGTGGGCTCCACCGCCTCCCGCCTTGTCAGGACTGTCCGCGAGGCCCACAGATTCCGCCAACTCGCCCGCTTCCTCGCCATCTTTTTTGTCTACAGCATGGGCACCCAGTCCGTGATCTACTTCCTCGGGATGCTCGGCGACGACATGGGCTTCAAACTCCCCCAGTTGATCCTCTTCGCTCTTGTGATGTCCATCGCCGCCGGCTTCGCCGCATTCACCACGTCGAGATTCCAGGACCGTCTGGGCCACACGCGGACGATCTCGATCTTCCTCGGTGTCTGGGTCGCGGGAGTTGGCGTGCTGATCGCCGCACAATTGACATCCCTACCCCCGGTGCTCTTCTGGTGCGTCTCGGCCCTGCTCGGCATCGGGCTCGGCGGGATCGGCACCTCCAGCCGCGCGATCGTCGGCGCGTTCACACCCCTCGACAGAGCCGCCGAGTTCTTCGGGCTGTGGGGGATGGTCTACAAACTCTCGGGCATCTGTGGCGTGCTCCTCTTCGGCACGCTCTCGACCCTTCTCCGCAATGCCGAGGGCGCGCCGCTGCTCGCCGAGTCCCGCGCCCTGGCCCTCGGGGCGCTCGCCGTCTGCTTCTCGGCTGGCCTCGTGCTGCTGCGACTCGTGGTCGATGAGCGAGAGGGAGTCGCCGCCGCGTCGCGTGAACGGACCGGCCCCTGAGTCCCACGACTGCATGCCCCAACCACCCGTATCCGGTGTCGCGGAGCACGATCTGGGTCCGAGGGCCTCGTGCGCATAAACTCCGCGTCACCCGCTCGCGAGTCGCGTCAGCAGGAGGCGTATGTGAATGCCGTGTGAAGCCGAGTTCCGGCTTCACACCCGCCGCTCGCGTACCCCGCTCTCAGTCGCTATCTTGCCCGCGTGTTTCTGTCCCCGTGGGTCATTGGGCGTCGATAGAGCGTGAGTTTCGGCTGAGAATCGCTCCTATCGTAAATACAGAGTTCCGAGTCCTGAATTGCGGACAGCCGCGTGATACAAGCATGACACCACCATCAGTTGCCCCCGCTCTGAATCCTCAGACCATCGATCCCACCGAGGGGGTTCTCCCGCTCGTCATCACGAAGGTAGAGGCCGGGCAGATACAGCCGGTCGCCATCGACGGCTCAGGCGCGATCCCCACGCCCGAGGCCGGGTCTCTCGACAACGCCGATCATCACGCCGGGCTCGGCGAACGCATCGCCACCGCCGTGGTCGTCGTTGCCCCTGTCATCGGCTTCGCAGTCGCAATGGTGCTTCTCTGGGGCGGCGTCTTCAACTTCACATACCTCGCCATCATGGTGGGCATGTACCTCGTGACCGGGTTCGGAATCACGATCGGTTTCCATCGCTACTTCACCCACAAATCCTTCGACACCAGCCGTCCCATGGCCGCCCTGCTCGGGGTCGCCGGCTCGATGGCGGTGCAGGGCACGCTCCTTGATTGGGCCGCGACCCACCGCAGCCACCACCAGCACAGCGACCACGAGGACGACCCGCACTCTCCACACAACCACGGCGGAGGCATCGTCGGCGTGCTGAAGGGGGCGTGGCACGCCCACGTCGGCTGGTTCCTGAAGGGCGTGCAGGTTCGCGATCGCAAGTACGTGGTCGATCTCGTCAAAGACCCCATGGTCCGGCGCATCAGCGCGCTCTTCCCGCTCTGGGCACTGCTCGGACTGATCATCCCCGCGATCATCGGCGGTCTCGTCATGATGTCATGGAACGGCGCCCTGCTCGGATTCCTCTGGGGTGGGCTCGTCCGTGTCTTCCTTGTTCACCACGTGACGTGGAGCGTCAACTCCGTCTGCCACCTCTGGGGCTCGCGTCCCTTCCGCAGCCACGATCACAGCCGCAACAACCCCATCTTCGGCGTGCTCGCGCTCGGCGAGGGGTGGCACAACAACCACCACGCATTCCCCGCCTCGGCCCGCCACGGGCTCCGCTGGTGGCAGTTCGACGCCAGCTACATCGTGATCAGGACCATGGCCGCGCTCGGCCTCGCGAGCAACGTGAGAGTCCCGTCGAGAGAGCGCATGGAATCCAAGCGGGCCGCCTGAAGCCCGTCGCTCACGGCCCCGAGTTCAAGACCCGCCGCTCCGCCTGAACCGCGCCGCGTACAACACGCCGGCCACGCCGATCCATCCGACCGCGATCAGCGCGGGCACGCGCACGCTCGGCTCAAGGAACGCACCCACGATCAGCCCAAGCTCCCCGATCACGAACAGCGCGGGCACGACCGGGTAGAGCGGCACGCGGAACGACCGTGCGGCATCCCGCTTCTTCCGGCGCAGCACAAACAGCGCGATCCCCGTCAGCCCGAAGAAGACGCCGTCGATCAGCACCACACCCGTCGTCAGCCGGTCCACCGCGTCCTTGCCCCCCGCAGCGAGCAGGAGAGCCACCGCGACGCCCGTGAGGAGCAGGATCGCCGCCACCGGCGTCCCGAATCTCGCCGAGAGTCGCGCGAACGGCGCGAAGAACCTCCCATCACGAGCCGCGGCATACACCAGCCGAGGCCCGCTCAGCAGCTGCGCATTCAGCACCCCGAACGCCGAGAGCGCGACTGCCCCTGCGATCACGCGCCGTCCGGTGCTCGGAAAGACCGAGCCCACCGCGTCCGCCGCGAGGGATTTACTCGTTGCGACGCCTCGGAACCCGAGCAGGTCGAGATACGCCCAGTTCGCGAGCAGATACACCACGATCACCACAACAACCCCGCCGACGATCGCGCGGGGCAGGGCCTTCGAAGGGTTCTTCACCTCGCCCGATATCCAGAGCGCGTGCTGCCACCCGCCGAACGCGAAGAACGCCGGCGTCAACGCCGCGAGCAGTCCCGCAAAGGGCGAGAGCGACCTCAGTGGCATCTCGTCCGGATTCGCGACGGGCTTCTCCGGGGAGACGATCAAGGCCAGCCCCGTGATGACCAGCAGCGTCAGCACCTTCGCGTAAACGGTGAAGTTCTGGATCCGCGCGCCCCAGCGAACACCCATGGCATTCGCGAGCGTCACGAGCCCGATCAGCGCGATCGACACCGCGAGCACGCCCCCCGATGATCCCGCCGGTCGGCCCGACGCAACGATCAGGTTCTCCGTGCAGATCACCGCGATCACGCCGATCGCCCCCGCCTGCACCGCCGTGGCGTTGCAGAAGACGAACAAGAACGCCGGGAACGGCCCGTAAGAGTCCCGCAGAATCTCGTACTGCGCGCCCGGCGCGTGATACATCCCACCCAGCTCCGCGAACGCCAACGCCCCGCAGAGCGCAATCCCGCCCGCAACGATCCACGCCAGCATCGCGAATCCGCCGTCCGCCGATACCGCGGCCACTCGGCTCGGCGTGAAGAAGATGCCCACGCCGATGATCGCGCCGATCACCACGCACATCGCATCCCGCGTCCCGAGCACGCGCAAAATACCCCCGCCCTCTCCGCCCTTCGAAGGATCGCTCATCCGGCCGAGTCTACACGACCTCTCGCGAACAGGCAGGACACAAAGAAACGCCGGCCGCCATAAGGCGACCGGCGTTCTACTGATTCAACTCAAACCGTCAGGCGATCAGGCCCGGCGGCGGCGGCTCACGAGGCCGAGGCCCGCGAGAGCGACCATCGATGCGGGAGCCGGGACAACGATGTCCGTGAAGCCCGTGAGGACGATCACGTCATTGTCACCAGAGGCCATGAAGTCCACCGCGACATGCAGCGTCGCGAAAGAGGACAGGTCCGGGCCGGCGATCGGGCCGGTCGCGAACGCGCCGTAGTTGTACAGCGAGCCCGAGGGGCCGGGGCCGAAGGAGACCGAGCCGCCGACGTTCACGCCGAGATCCGTGACCGGACCGGCAACCCACGACCGCTGGATCGTGTCGAAGCCGCCCGTCGTCGAGATGCCGACGCCGTTGCCCGTGAAGTCCGTCATGCCGCCGACGATCGATGAGACGATCGTGGTCGCGCCCGCATCGAGCGTGATCGGCATGCTGAACTCGAACGAGAACGCAGACGCGCCACCGGCGTCGACAATCGCCAGGCCGTAGGCGATCGTCGCACCCGCATCACGCGGGCCGGCGAGCGTCTCGATCGTGGTGTCACCAAAGGTGTACACCGCGGGGACCAGGCGGAACTGACCATCGGCCTCGAACGATGCCAGCTCATAGCTGGAGCCATCGATCACCACCGTCGCCACAGGACCAGCGACGGCAAGACCAGCCACACACGCAACAGCCGCAGCAGCGGCAACACATCGAGCGAAACGCATGCTCTTTCTCCTCTTCTCTATGGCACCCGCTATGGCGGGGTACAAATTCCACTCACGCCCGACATGGCGTGCCGCAGTAAGAATGCCACAAGTCGCGGAGAATTCAAGGTTTAGACGCCGTCTTTGCACCCAATCAGGGAAGATCCTGAGGCCGTTCCGGGGCTCTCGGACCCTGAAACTGGCTATAGGACCTTTTCCCCGTTGTTATGAGACGTGCGTCGGGAACCCGATCCGACCCGCCCCGGATCGGGTATCCTTTCAAGTGCCATCCTCTGAGCAGGATCGGTCGCTTCGGAGTCGTTGATGTCTGCCACTGCCTGATCCATCCCGGCCCGTCTGACCATCGCAATCCGGACCCTCGTCCGGAATGTCTTTGGCAGCAATGAGAACGCCGGGATCGCGCGCACTACGCCCGCCAATGGGCGTTCTTCACACACTCGGCTTCATCCGTGCTTCGGTCTCTCTGAGCCGATGCACGATCTTCCACATCAACGCGTTTCCGCGCGCGGGTCTTCCAGACCCGACGCCGCCGGTCACGACGGATCAGCAAACCACCCATGTCACACAAGTCTCGTCCGGACTCCGGATTCACCTGTATCGTCTGCTCCTTCCAAGTCAGCCAGAGCGCCTGGGGCACTCGCCACCGCAACCACTGCCCGCACTGTCTCTGGTCACGCCACCTCGACGACGAGCCGGGGGATCGATGCTGCCCGTGCCGCGAACCGATGGAGCCCATCGCCATCGAAGTCCGAAAGGACGGCGAATGGTCGATCGTCCATCGCTGCGCGGGCTGCGGCACACTCCGCACCAATCGCATCGCGGGAGACGACCACGAACTCGCGCTCCTCGCACTCGCTCTCAAGCCCATCGCCACACCGGCATTCCCACTCGGAGACATCGGCCGCCGGTGATGCAACCACTATGCCGGGCCGGGACCGTTCGCACGGCCCCGGCCTCTTTCGCTACGCTCATGCCATGCCACACGTCACCATCCGAAACGCCGTGCCGGACGACGCCTCGCTCATCCTCCGACTCGTCAAAGACCTCGCGGCATACGAGCGTGAGCCCGACGCCGTCGTCATGACCGAACAAATGGTCCTCGCCCACATCTTCGGCATCGGCCTTCCTCCCGGCTCGCGCGGCCCATACGCCGAAGCAATCATCGGTGAGGTCGATGGTGTCGCACAGGGATGCGCCGTCTTCTTTCACAACTTCTCGACATGGACCGGCAAGCCCGGCGTCTACCTCGAAGACCTGTTCGTTCGGCCCGAAGCCCGCGGCGCCGGGCTCGGTCGCGCCCTCCTCACTCGAGTGGCCCAGATCGCCCTCGAACGCGGTTGTGCCCGCGTCGACTGGCTCGTCCTCGACTGGAACGAACCGGCAATCGGCTTCTACAAAGGGCTCGGAGCACGCGCCCTCACCGACTGGACGATCTTTCGACTCGACGAAGGGCCCATGCGCCGCCTCGCAGGTACCGATTGAACGCCCGACCCTCGAAAGCACCAACCGAATCCAAACCGGCAGGAGAATCCGCCGCGAATCGAACGCCGAACCCATCGGTACACTCTGTCCGGTGACGCACACGCCCACGCGGCATCCAATCGTCAAGGGGCTACCGAGGGAATTCGCATGAGAACAGGAACCGCGATCGCTCTCTTTGGTCTCTGTGTGATCGCCGCGGCACTGGTCACGTGGTCCATCGCCGCCGCGAAACGCCCGAGCGGTACGCTCCTCTCGCTCGTCTCCACGGCCACGGCCGGCCGGCCCGCAACCGCCGGCATCCAGCACACCCAAGGCACAGACATGAACGCTCCACAAGGCCCGCGCTACTCGCGCTCAGGCAACGACATCTCTCGCCTCGGCGAGTCGCGCATCAACGAACTCGCGACCAAGCTCTCACCCGAAGACGCGAAGGTCATCCTGAGAAAGGGCACAGAGGCCCCGTTCTGCGGCAATCTGCTCGATAACAAGCTCAAGGGCACGTACATCTGCAAGCTCTGCGAGCTGCCCCTCTTCTCCTCAGACGCCAAGTTCAACTCCGGCACCGGCTGGCCCTCGTTCTTCCAGCCCTTCGATCGCGACCACATCCGTTATGAGAAAGACGTTTCACACGGCATGGTCCGCGTCGAGATCATGTGCGAGCGATGCGGCGGCCACCTCGGACACGTCTTTGACGATGGCCCCGCGCCCACAGGACTCCGATACTGCCTCAACTCCGCCTCGCTCGACTTCGTCGAAAACGGTACCGAACTCCCCCCCATGGCTCGCCCCGTTGCGATGGAGAAGGCGTACTTCGGCGGCGGCTGCTTCTGGGGCGTCGAAGACCGCTTCCAGCAGATCCCAGGCGTCATCAACGTCGTCAGCGGGTATCAGGGTGGCAAGACCCAGAACCCGACCTACAAGCAGGTCTGCTACGAAGAAACCGGCCATGCTGAGGTCGTCGAGGTCTCCTTCGATCCCGCCCACGTCACCTACGCCGAGCTCCTGAAGTGGTTCTTCAAACTCCACAACCCGACTACCCTCAATCGCCAGGGCCCGGATGTCGGCACGCAGTATCGATCCGCCATCTTCGCGTCTGACCAGCGACAGCTCGACGAGGCCACGGCCTACATCGCAACGCTCCAGCAGACCGACAAATTCAAGAACAGGAAGATCGTCACGCAGGTCCAACTCGTCGCCGATGTCGGTCCCTTCTGGCCCGCCGAAGAGTACCACCAGGACTACCACGAGAAGCACGGCGGAACCTGCGCCCTGCCGCCCGACGACGAGTGATCTCCGCTCTCGCGGCATCGATGGCGGGCGAATGATCCACGCATGGCATGGATCCTCCTCACCGTCGCCGGATTGCTCGAAGTCGTCTGGGCCATCGGCATGAAGCAGAGCCACGGATTCACCCGCCTCTGGCCGAGCGTCTACACGATCGTCGCGATGCTCGTGAGCTTCACCCTCCTCGCCCTGGCGATGCGGGTGCTCCCCCTCGGGATCTCCTACACCGTCTGGGTCGGCATCGGAGCACTCGGCTCCGTCATCGCCGGCGTCCTGATCTTCGGAGAACGCATGAACCTCGTCCAGTTCGCATGCCTCGCCTGCATCGGTCTCGGCATCGTGGGACTCAAACTCACGACTCCAGCCAAGAAGCCGCCCTCCAACATCGCATGGCGCGGCTGATCAGTCGCTCTCCGCGCGTTCGAGAAGAACAAGCCACTCAGCGTTCCCCGTGCCCTTTTTCTTCCGCCTTGCACTCACAGAGCCGCCCAGCACCGGCGACTTCGTCACCGCGATCGCTCTCACCCCGAGCGTGGGCATCTCCGACACCACCCGATCAGTGATCGCCTCCGCCTCTTCCTCACCGAGCACCGTCACCCCGACCCGCGCACCGGATTCCCCGACCTCGTAATGGGGCTTGATCAGCGTGATGATCCGCCCGCCTGGTTTCATCCACCGCAGCGCGGCAGGAATCGCGTGCCGCTGCCTCGTCCACCCGAGATCAATCACCACAAGATCGACCCCGCCAGCATCGCTCACATCCCGGGGAGGCGCAGCGTGCAACGCGTTCGACCTCTCCATCACCACCACGCGCGGATCCTTCCGCAGTCTCCAAGCGAACTCGCCGTACGCCGTGTCAACCGCATAGACCCTCGCCGCGCCGTGCCGCAACAGGCAGTCCGTGAACCCGCCCGTGCTCGCGCCGAGATCGGCGCACACCATCCCGCTCGGGTCAAGACCGAACTCGCGCAGCGCATGCTCCATTTTGAGCCCGCCGCGGCTCACATACGGGCACTCGTCCTGAGCCCCGTCAACCGGCATCGCTCACTCGGCCTCCGAAACCGGAGCCCACTTCTCTTCGCGCTCCAGCCCCCGCGGGTGCAGAATCTCCCAGAGCTTCTCCAGCAGTTCCCGCGTCCCGAGCTTCGCCGCGCCGGAGAGCGCGACAACCTCCGTGTCCCTGCCGAGCTTGAGCTTGAGGCGAAGCTCCTTCACCTTCGCGGTCCGCTCCTTCTCGTCGGGCAGGAGATCGAGCTTGTTCAGCGCGATGATCTCCTGCTTCTCTGCGAGCGTCGTGCTGTACCCCGCGAGCTCCGCGCGAATCGCGTCGTAGTTCTCCGCTGGCGTCCGCTCGTTGTCGGGCATCACATCCAGCAGATGCACGAGCACACGCGTCCGCTCGATGTGCCTCAGGAAGTCATGCCCGAGCCCCGCGCCGTCCGCCGCACCCTCGATCAATCCCGGAATGTCGGCGATCACGATCCGTCGATCCTGGTCAAGCTCCGCGATGCCCAGCTGCGGCGAGAGCGTTGTGAACGGATAGTTCGCGATCTTCGGTGTCGCCCGCGTCAGTGCCGCGAGCAGCGTCGACTTCCCCGCGTTCGGCATCCCCACAAGCCCGACATCGGCGATGAGCTTGAGTTCCAGACGCAGCGTCCGCTCAACCGCCGGCTCGCCCGGCTTGGCGTGCATCGGAGTCTGGTACGTCGAGGTCTTGAAGTGCTCGTTCCCGAATCCGCCCCGGCCTCCCGGCGCGATCACCACGCGCTCATCAGGCTTGATGTCGCAGACCTGCTCGCCGGTCTCTTCGTCAAAAACCAGCGTCCCAGGCGGCACACGGATCACGCAGTCGCTCCCGTTCGCGCCGTGCTGCTGCTTGTACCGACCCGGCTCGCCCTCCTCCGCCTCCCAGTGATACTGGCCTCGGAAGGTGTACAGCGTGTTGACGTTGTGGTCACCCACCAGGATGACGGACCCGCCGTCACCCCCGTCGCCCCCGTTGGGGCCACCCTTGGGTTCGTACTTCGCCCGACGGAACGAGATATGACCATCCCCGCCCTTGCCGGACTTGACCTTGATAATGGCGCGATCGACAAACATGGACCCTGACGATAGGCCCACTCGGCGTCATACCCGCGAACCAATCCCCGAACTCACGCCGCCCGGTGGTACGCGCCCGAGGCGAACCGCCCGAGAAGCCGATCCCGATCCACATTGGTCGCGAACTCGTCGAAGAGCACGCCCATGAACACCGGCCCGGGCACACCATCGTCGTCCGCCCACATGACCGTCCCCCGGGCCAGCACCTCCTCGACCGGCGCGCCCTTCGCATTGCCGGGCGGGAGCTTCACCTCCAGCACAATCGATGTCCCCGGCTCGATCGCACGATCGAGCTCCATCCGCACGCCACCCTCGCTGATGTCATACGCGTGACCCTCGAGCAGCGTGGGCTCTCCAGGGACGCGCACCTTGACCTCGGTGTACGCGGGGCTCACCGAGAATCGCTCAAACGTGCGCCGATTCTCGCCATTGATCGTGTGGAGGACGGGGTTGATCTCACCGGGCATGGCACCGCTCCAGAGGGGGCCTGCCGGCCCCGCTCTGAGTTATCGACCACGACCCAACCCGACTTGATCGTCAGATGGCCACAGGGCGCAAAACGTGCTCTCGATCAACCGCTACGCGTTCTCTGCGGCTCCGTCCGATGCCGCTCCCAGCCGCTCCGGAAGCCCGTGCACGACCAGATTGAGTGAAACCCGCCCGAGCGAGACACCCAAGCGATTCTCCAGATCCTCTCTCAAACGCGGGCTGAGCGCATCGACCAGATGAACGCCAAGATCCTCAGGCACGTCCATCACACGCCCGTCCGCCGTCGTCAGATGAACATGATCGCGCATGTCCGAGTCGTAGCGTGTCGCGCCCGAAGGGCATGGAATCCGCTGCGCCAGCCCCGAACGCACAAAGACCTCAAGCGTGTTGTATACCGTCGCAAGACTCAGGCCCGGCTCCAGCCGTCGCACCAAGTCGTACAGCTCCTCGGCCGTTGGATGCGTGTGCGTCGATGCGAGCGCCTCGTACACCAACTCCCGCTGACGGGTGCAGCGGAGATTGCTCGAACGAAGCACCTCTCTCGGAGCCCTGCCCATCGCGTGTTGGTCCTGTGAGGACGGCATGACGAATCCTAGGCCCGTACCCGCGATCCACGCACAATGCACGTGTTTCCCAACCCCAAACCACACAAGGGGTTAGTCACTCGGTGGCAGTGCCTGCTTACTCGACTTCCTCTTCCTCATCCGGCGCGACAAGGTTCATCTTCAGATGCGGGATCCCCGCCTCGGAGAACTCGTCGCCGTCTCTCGCCCAGCCGAGCTTCTCATAAAAACCCTTCGCACCCTTCTGCGAGTGGCAGAACAGCTCGCGAAGCCCGAGCTCGCCGAACGCGCGGCACTCCACCTCGACCACAAGCCGCCTCCCCAGCCCCTCACCCTGGCGCTGCGGATCGACAGCCATCTGCATCAACTTCCCTATGCCTCGCTCCGGATAATCAGCCAGGAGCAGCGCACACCCGATCACCCGCTCTCCCGATGGATGATCGAACACCGCAACGAAGTGCTCGAAGCGATCCTCATACCCCGGGAACAGGTCGCGAAACTTGTGGATGTCCAGCCCAAGAGGCCTCAGCAGCACCTGCTCACGCAGCGCGACCTCCTGCGCGTACAACGCGCCGTCGCTCGGTGTGATGCGCTTGATTCGAACCACGGGCGGAACCTCCCGACGCGAACCCCGAACCGCAACAGGCCGGACGCGGCGTGTGCCAAGAATAGCACCGACCACACGACCGGTGTCGGCCCTGTGCCGCTCATCCTCAGGCAGAGTCGCCACCCTCCCGATCACTGCTCGGCCAAGCAGTGGGGGAGATGCACGCCGCCCTCCACCCGTCTCGCCCGATTCCTCACGCTACTGGTTCAGCAGCCGGTAGAGGTGCTCATTCGATCGCCGCTCACGCCCCAGGATGCGGCTCGAAGAGACCCCCGACATCACCTGCCAGATATCCGCGATGACCTCCGGACGGTGCAGGTATCCCCAGTGGTCAAACATCCGCTCCTTCATCGAAGACTTCGGCTGATCGAGCACCCGCGCCGCCGCTTCGATCGACGCCCTGTCAGAGATCGCGCCCAGCACCGATGCCGCGTTCGTCCTCATGGGTGTCCCGCTCGTAGCCGGATGCGCGGACTTTGCCCCGAGCCGGAGCGCGCTGCAATCGACAGCGACCGTGCGAGGGGGCAGAATGCTCGTGTCAACCGACTGCGGCCCGTGCTGCCCGAGACGCTTCTCACCCGGGTTCTTCACCGTCGATGAGTGACGCAGCGCATCATCGCTCACGTGGTTGTACACGTGAACGCGATCCGAGTACGTTGCCAACTGGTGCATCGGCTCGCCCGGGTTGAGCGCGGTCCACTCGACATCCGCGTTCAGCAGCAGCGTCTCCCCGAAGACAGGATGCCTCAGCGACTGATCGCTCACCACCGAACGCATGAACTCGCGGAGCACCTGATTGCCCATCGAGTGGGCCGTGAGATGGATCCGCTTGCCGCACAGTTCCGGACGCGCCCGACGCCTCTCCGGATCGAAGAACTCTGCATAGAAGCGAACCAGCTTCGAGAACAGACGCCCCATCACCATGCCCGCAGGTGCAGCAATCTCCTGGTCCTTCCAGTAGCGATGGATCTTGCCCCACGAAGGCCAGGTGTAATAGACGATCTGCGAGACCGGGCTGTGCGCGTTCGAGGCGTAGACCTGTGTCAGCCGGTGCAGATGCACCAGCGCATCCGGCCACGAGTAGTTGAAGCCGTGGATGAAGAAGAGCACATCGCCCTTCCCCTCCGGTGCCGCGCTCATCGTGTCGTACAGCGACTTGAACATCCGCTGCGTGCCCGGCAGCGTCTCCGCCTTCGTTCCCTTCGTCACATCGTCATACCCCGGCTCGAAGGTGTCCTTCAGGAACGTCACCGCCCCCTCAAGATCGGCCGCGCTCGGAGTCGCCGGCAGGCCGTTGTCCCTGAACGATGCGATCCGGAACGTCGGCAGCGAGTCCAGACGCTCGCTCTGCGAGTCCGTCACGACCACCCGCTCACGTCCGGACTTTGGATCCGTCTCGACACGACGATTCGTCACGATCCAATGTTGAGCCATGGCAGCAGTCCTCCCGCCCGCGGCGGGCATCGCCGCAGAACTTCCCCAGCATACCAAGATCGCGACCCAAGATGTGGGGAGAACGCTCGCAAGCAGACATTCAAAGTCGCCCTGCGATGCACACACGCCTACCATCCCGACCCCACAGCCCGACGGGCACCAAGACGTGTGAGCTGCTCTCACCCGCCCCGAATCAAGCGTGGATCGTAAGTCTTGGAGTTTCAAGCATGTACGCGATCATCGAAGAGTCCGGTGGCCAGCGCAAGGTGACCAAGGACGAGACCATCCTCGTCGATCTCATCAACGGTGGCGAGTCAAAGGCCGGAGAGAAGATCACCTTCGATAAGGTCCTCGTCATCGGCGAAGCCGGCGGCAGCGCAAAGCTCGGAACCCCTTATGTCTCAGGGGCTTCCGTCGTCGGCGAGATCGTCGAGCCCATGGTCCAGGGCGACAAGCTGTACATCTTCAAGTTCCGCCCCAAGAAGGGCCACTCGCGCAAGACCGGCCACCGGCAGCGCTACACCAGCGTCAAGATCACTGCGATGAACGGCTGATCAGAACCAGCCGATGAAGGTGGCCGAGTCGGCTCGGCCCGCTGTGTCGTGGGCGGTATGCATTCCGAGCCAGGAGCAACCGCATGCAAGCCCAGTTCCAGCAACTCGTCGCCGAAGCCCAGGCCGCGTACAAGAAGGGCGACTACCACAAGGCCCTCGGCCCGCTCATCCAGATCGCCAAGGCCGCGCCGCAGGATCCCGACGCGCAGTTCCGCCTCGGGCTCTGCCAGGCGTACCTCGGCAAGAACGTCGATGGACGTGCGTCCATCGATCGCGCCGTCAAACTCAAACAGAATGATCCGAGGTTCCACTGCGGACTCGCCTTCATCTCGCGACGCGAGGGCAAGGTCGCGCGAGCGCAGAAGGAACTCGATCGCGCCATCGAGATCGATCCCCGCCACGAGCCCGCCGTCAAGATGAAGGCCGAGCTCCTCTACTTCGCCGACGATGCCGAGGGAGCGTGCCGAATCATCGAAGAGGCCAACGCCTCCGGCTTCGAGTCCCCGATGCTCGACATCGCCTTCGGCCTCTTCTGCGCGAACCTCGATCGTGCGGCCGAAGGAATCAGGCGTCTCGAGGCTGTCATCGACCGTCCCGATGTCGGCGACAGGCCGCGAGCCAGCGCGCTCTTCCGGCTGGCCGCGCTCTACGACAAGGCCAAGCGATACGACGATGCATGGGCCGCGTACACACGCGCCAACGCCTCGTCCCCCAAACGCTTCAACGCGCCCATGACCAAGGCCGCCACCGAGCGGACGCTCGAGACCTGGACGCCCGACGCCGTCGCCCGTGCGCCGCGCGCGAAACGATCCGGCTCTCGCCTCGCCTTCATCGTCGGCATGTCACGCTCCGGAACCTCGCTCACCGAGCAGATCATCGCCAGCCACCCCAAGGCATTCGGCGCGGGCGAGCTGCTCGACATGATCATGATCGCCCACGATATGCGCCTCTCGGACTTCCCCCTCTCCGGACAGGTCCACTCCCCCGAACGCCTGAGCCAGCTCGCCGTCGATGAAGCCGCACGCCGCTACCACGACATGGCGAACGCTCGCGCGCCCGGCGCAGAGAAGTTCACCGACAAAAACCCCTTCAACTACCAGCACGTCGGCCTCATCCAGCTCCTCTTCCCGGGCTCGCGCGTTGTCTGGTGCCGGCGCAACCCGATCGATGTCTGCGTCTCGAACTACTTCCAGGACTTCGAGGACACCATCCCGTGGGCCTCGGACCTCTCCAGCATCGCCCTCATGTACCGCCTACACGAGGACCTCATGCGCCACTGGCAACGACTCTTCCCCGGCGCGATCATGGAACTGCACTACGACGATCTCGTCGATCGCCAGGAAGAGAAAACGCGCGAGCTGCTCTCGTTCGTCGGACTCCCCTGGGACGAGCGCTGTCTCAAGTTCTATGAGTCCGACCGGATCACGATGACCGCATCAAACGACCAGGTCAGGAAGCCCCTGTACAAGTCCACGGGCCGGTACAAGCCCTACGAGAAGCACCTCGTCCAGCTGCGCAAGGATCTCGGCCTCCCTCCCGCGCAGTAGCATCTCCGACTTCTTCACTTCTTGACGAACGTGTGACGCTGGCGGTCCTTGGCCACGCCTGGGAACCCGAGCGCACGCCCGTGCGCCACGCAGTACACGCCCGGCTCCAGCACGCCGACCGCAAAGATCGACTCCGTCAGGTTCTGCAGCGCATCCGAGCGCGTCATCTCGAATGGACGCATCGCGCCCGTCAGCACGATCGGCACGCGCGGACGCACGATCCGCTCGTGCAGCCACTGCCCCGTGACCTCAAGCGTGTCTGTCCCGTGGAGAATCACGATCCCATCGGTCTCGAGGGTCGATCCCGCCTCGCCCCCGAACGTGCGCACCGCGTCCACGATCCGCGCCCTGTCCTCGTCGGTCAGTTCGAGTGAGTCCTTGCTCATCAACTCCACGATGTTGATCGAGGTCTCTTCGAGGCGCAGCCGCCGGAGCATCCTTCGCACCAGCGAACGCCGGTTGGCCAGTCCGCCCGTCTGCTCGTCATAGGTCTTCTCGATGGTGCCGCCCGTGGTGATGAGCGTGACGTGTCGCATGTGGCGCTCGCGGTGTGGGCTCGGCCCCGGGGTGTCATACAGCGAAACGCGATGGATGACGCAGGGGTGGGGGAAGAAGCAGAGGAATGATGCAAAAAGCTCTGCAGGGACGGAAGACCCGGCCCGCACTACCTGATCCTACCCGCCGATCCGAACTCGGATCCCGGCCCGCTGCTGTCGGACATCGCTGCCCCCACGGCGATCGAACTCGGCGACTTCTCGCTCGCCGCGCGTGCCGACATCATGATCCCGCGCTCTCCGAGGTAGCGTCTGGTCTGGGCGTCGAGCGTCGCATCACGGAGCCCCTTGGCCGCGCCGAACTGCCCGGGGTGGATATCCTGGTCGGTCAACTCCGCCAGTTGTCGGATCGACAACTGCAGCGAATCAACCGCGTAACGTGAATCGACAAGCCGCTTGATCTCCCGCAACTGCGCCAGCCCCGAGAGCGACGTCATCGCGGCCTTCAGCTTCCTGTGCCTGCGCAGGAGACGCGACTGCAACCGGATGTTGTCCGACGCCCGGACACCCAGGTTCGCGAGCAACTCCTGCGTCGAGTCCGCGATCGGCTCGTGCTCCTGCACCATGTCGAGCAGCGCGTACATCTCATCAAGATGGAACTCGCGCCGGCCACCCTGCCACACCCACACCGCGTGGTCGATGTCGTGCAGCATCGCCCACGCCATCCGCTGCGCCTCGTCCGCCATCTTCGCACGCTCGATCAGCCAGTCCACCAGCGCGACGGTCAGCGCAAGCCCCACGATCTCGGCCGCGAGGTTCGGCAGCAGCTCAACCAGAGCACTCCGCCCCTGGATGAGCACCGAAACAACCGTCGTGATCAGCGCGATCACCCCGAGTATGCCCGCCAGTATCCACCGATTCATCGATGCACTCCAGAACGCCGCACGCTCATGCGCACACCGAAACAAGCACGCCACAAGAGCCGTGCCCGCACGCGCACCGGGCACCATCGTACCGTCTTCTGTCGCACAAGCGACAAAAGAGTCTGCTTCAAGTCGCCGAACTTCCGCTTGTACTCACCCCCCGCGATCCCATAACGTGGTCCCATGTCGCGCCAACTCCCCGATGTCCACCCCGATATCACCCTCGCCCAGACCCTCCCCGGCTGGATCTATGGAGACCCAGAGCTCCACGCCCGCATCCTCTCCACCGTCTTCAGTCGCTCCTGGCAGCCGATCTCCGACCTCGACGCCCTCCGCGTCCCCGGCACGGCCCTCCCCGTCACGCTCCTCGAGGGCTCGCTCGACGAGCCGCTCCTCATCACGCGCGACCACGACGACCGGCTCCACGTCCTCTCGAACGCCTGCACGCACCGTGGCAATCTCGTCGCCGAGCACGGCGCAGTCTGCTCAACCCTCCGCTGCCGCTACCACGGACGACGATTCGATCTCGACGGACGGTTCAAGCACATGCCCGAGTTCGAAGGGTGCAAAGACTTCCCCTCCGAGCGCGACAACCTCCCCAGGGTCCCCTTCGCGGACTTCGCCAAGCTCATCTGGTGCTCCCTCGACCCCATCTGCACCTTCGACGAGGCCATCGCGCCCATCCGGCAACGCCTCTCGTTCATCGACACCGCGTCACTCACGCTCGAACCGACCCGCTGCCGCGACTATCTCGTCAACGCCAACTGGGCCCTCTACTGCGACAACTACCTCGAAGGGCTCCACATTCCCTTCGTGCACGACTCACTGAACGATGCCCTCGACTACGGCGCATACGAAACCGATCTCCACCGCTGGTGCAATCTCCAGATCGGCACCGCCGCAAAGAACAGCGCGGACCCCTGCTTTGAAACCCCCGCTGAACATCCCGACCACGGCAAGCGAATCGCGGCATACTACTACTGGCTCTTCCCCAACATCATGCTCAACTTCTACCCCTGGGGACTCTCAGTCAACATCGTCCGCCCCCTATCTCCGACACTCACCAAGGTCTCGTTCCTGACATACATCGGCGATCGATCCAAGATGGACCGCGGCGCGGGCAGCGGGCTCGACCGCGTCGAACGCGAGGACGAGGCCGTCGTCGAAGCCACGCAGAAGGGCGTCCGCTCCACTCTCTACACACAGGGCCGCTACTCGCCGTCGCGCGAGCAGTGCGTCCACCATTTCCACCGCCTCCTGCTGGAGTCTCTCAGCGCGTGAGCATCTCGTCACCGGCCGACGCCTCCATGAGCCGCCCATCGTTGGCACACGCCCGGCACGCCTGTTATGCTGCGCGCCGGGAGTGTCGCATGCGGACTCTCTTCTGTGCGAAAGCTCTCCACGTCCCACCACTCGCGGAGCCGACACATGAGCGACCTGCAGACAAACACCCTCCTGATGGTCATCATCGCGATTCTCCTCCCACCTCTGGCGGTCTTCCTAAAGAAGGGCCTCGGCATGCCCCTCATATCAGCATCATCCTGACACTCCTCTTTTCCGTTCCAGGTCTGATCCACGCCCTGTACGTCATCCTGAAGACCTGACCAGAGCGAATACCCACAGGCCTAAAGCATGACCGGCCCACCCAACGCGCCCCGCCGCATCATCCCGTGCGGCGTGCTCGGACCGCCCGAATCCCCCGCGCCACCGCAGGGCCGATTCCGCACCCGCACCATCCCGCTCAGAGGACCGTTCGGGCACGACACACCGGGCTCAGACGGATACCCGATCCCCCCCGTCGAACTCTGGCGCGGCTACGGGCTGACTCCCGCCGAGTACCTCCGGCTCGCTCAGCGTCACGTCGATTCCATGCTCGGTACGATCGAGCCGCATGCTCAAGGGCTCGGCGCGACACCTCGCGTGCTCGACTTCGGCTGCGCCGCCGGCCCCATGCTCCGCACCCTCCGTGCCTCGCGCCCGGGGTGGGACCTCTGGGGGTGCGATATCGATCCGATCGCCGTGGACTGGTGCCGCCGCAACCTGTGCGACACACTCAAGGTCTTCACCAACACCACTTCGCCCCACCTCCCGCTCCCCGACGCGACGCTCGATCTGGTCTACGCAGGTTCCGTCTTCACGCACATCGAGCATCTCGCCGACGCATGGCTGCTCGAACTCGCCCGCGTGCTCCGCCCTGGCGCACTGCTCTACGTGACAATCCACGATCGCGCGTTCATCCGCAGCACGATCGCCCACGCGCCACACTGGCGGCTTACAACCAACATCATCGCCCACTTCTCCGAACAAGCCGCCGAAGGCGACTGGTCCTGCCGCACG
Source organism: Phycisphaeraceae bacterium (assembly GCA_019454185.1). Taxonomy (NCBI): domain Bacteria; kingdom Pseudomonadati; phylum Planctomycetota; class Phycisphaerae; order Phycisphaerales; family Phycisphaeraceae; species Phycisphaeraceae bacterium. The sequence goes on along the minus strand of CP075368.1, from coordinate 2,124,244 downwards.
CTCGGCACCGGCCCCAACGCCAACATCTTCTACGATCGTGATTTCTTCCTTCGCATGGCCTCGCCCGCATTCGATCTGATCGCTGCGATCGAACGCGCATACGGCGACCAGACCGCCCTCCTGCTGAGGCGACGTATCTGAACCACGGCGCTTCCCCCGGCCCGATACGGTGCGACAATCTGGCATGCAACAGAGTGCCGCAAAGCCAAGCGTCTACGCCCTCGTCACCGGCACGCTCGACGCCGTCGCCACCGGGCCGCACGCCGAAGCACGCGACCTCGCCCGTTCGCTCGCCTCGCTCTGCGAATCGCACGGCGCGCCCGGCACAAAGGGCGATCCGCTCGCCGAGGCGGGACGCCTCATCTCCGGCCACTCGACCGAAGAGATCCTCGCCGTCATCCGCTACCTCACCGTCCGCTTCCATCTCCTCAACAACGCCGAGAAAGCCACCATCGTTCGAGTCAATCGCCAGCGTGAGTGCGCAGAAACCTTCGAGCATCCCCGATCCGAGTCCATCGCAGAGGGCATCCACGCTGTCGCCCGCGCCGGGCTCTCCGCGAGCCAGACCGCCGACCTCCTCCGCCGCCTCGACATCCAGCCGACCCTCACCGCACACCCCACGGAATCGCGCCGCCGAAGTCTCCAGCTCATGCTCCGAGAGGTCTCGGAACTGATCGACCGACGCGACCGCAGCGACGCCACACCCTCGCGCATCCGCCGGGCCGACTCTCGCCTCCGCCAACTCTCCACCATGCTCCTCCTCACCGACGAGGTCCGGGCCAGACGCCTCAGCGTCCTCGACGAGGTCAGGAACGGTCTCCACTTTCTCACCGGAACCATCTGGGACTCTCTCCCCCGACTCGCACGCGACATCGCCGACGCGATCGAGGGCGTCCACGGCTCACACTCTCCCGTCTCCATCGCGGACATCCCCCCCGTGCTCCGATACCGCACATGGATCGGCGGCGACCGTGACGGCAACCCCCGAGTGACCAGCCAGACAACCCGAACCACCATCGCCATGCTCGGGCAGGCCGCTCGCGCCAAGGTCGCCGAGGCCCTCGAACGCCTCCGCCAGGAACTCAGCGTCTCCGATCGCCTCGCGCCCTGCCCTAGCGACCTTCTCGCCGCCATCGAGAGAGACCGCGCCTTCGACACCCAGGACCACGACGCGCTCGCCCACGCCCAGCACGAGCCCTTCCGCCTCCGCATCATGCAGCTCAGGGCCCGCCTCGCCCACGACCAGGGCTACACCTCGTCGCTCCTGCTCACCGATCTCGAAGAGATCGCCCGAGCCCTCCGCGCGGTCGGTCTCGGCGACTGCGCCGATGCCGGCCCGCTCGCCGACCTGATCTTCCGCGTCCGCACCTTCGGCCTTCACATGGCCACGCTCGACATCCGCCAGCACTCGCGTGTGCACGAGTCCGCTGTCGCCGAACTCCTCCGACTCAGCGCGGTCCACGCCGACTACGCCTCCCTCCCCGAGCCCGAGCGGATGAGCATCCTCCGCCGCGAACTCGCCAACCCTCGTCCGCTCCTCCCACCCGGCGCACCCCTCTCCCCCGAGACGCGCGAAACCATCGACGTCCTCCGCGTCGTCGCCGAGGCCCACGCCCACGAGCCGCAGAGCGTCCAGGCGTACATCGTCTCCATGACCCACGCCCCCAGCGATCTGCTCGCGGTCCTCCTGCTCATGAAAGAAGTCGGGCTGTACCGCGCCCAAGACGGGCGAGTGACAAGCTCGCTCGACGTCGTCCCCCTCCTCGAAACCATCGACGATCTCCGACACGGACCCGAACTCCTCGACACACTCTTCAACGAGCCCGCGTTCCTCGCCCACCTCCACGCCCGAGGCGCGACCGAATCCCACGACCAAGCCCCCTTCATCGAGGTCATGCTCGGCTACTCAGACTCCAACAAAGACGGCGGCTTCCTCATGGCCAACGTCGCCCTCAGAGAAGCACAAGAGCGAATCGGATCCCTCTGCGCCGCACGCGGCATCCAACTCCGGCTCTTCCACGGCCGGGGCGGCACCGTCGGCCGAGGCGGCGGCCGAGCCAATCGCGCCATCCTCTCCATGCCCCAGCCCGCCCACAACGGCCGCATCCGCTTCACCGAACAAGGCGAGGTCATCTCCTTCCGTTACGGCGTCCCCGCCATCGCACGCCGCCACCTCGAACAGATCATCAGCGCGATGATCGTCTCCGCGCACCAGGGAGGCGTGATCAACACCCCCGCCGCACGCGCAACGCCCCCCGACGCGTCGAGCATGCTCCAGCGCATGGCCGATCGCTCTATGCTCGCGTACCGCCGCCTGATCGAAGATCCTCGATTCTGGCCCTGGTTCACCGCCGTCAGCCCCGTCGGCCACATCGGCGGCCTCCCCATCGCGTCGCGCCCCGTCGCGCGAACCGGCGGCGATCTCACGTTCGACGCCCTCCGCGCCATCCCCTGGGTCTTCTCATGGATCCAGATGCGCTATCTCGCCCCCTCCTGGTACGGGCTCGGCGCGGCCCTCTCCGAACTCTCACCCCAGGAGCTCGACTGGTCCCGCAACGCCTACACCAACTGGACCTTCTTCCAGACCGTGATCGACAACGCCAAGCGCGAGATGGCCCGCGCCCGCCTCTGCACCGCCCGCTTCTACGCCGACGAACACGAGCACGGCCAGGCCATCCACGGGATGATCGAGCGCGACTTCAACGCCGCCCGGGACGCGATCCTCAGCATCACAGGCGACCCCGACCTGCTCCACAACGAGCCCGTCATCGCCCGCGCGATCGAAGCCCGAAACCCCTGGACCGACGTGCTCAATCTCGCGCAGGTCGAACTCCTCCGCCGCGCGCGCACCGAATCCGATCCCGATCGGCTCGAGCGACTCCGACAAGCGATCTACGCCAGCATCAACGCCATCGCCGCCGCCATGCAATCCACCGGCTGAGCCGCACAGGCACACCCCCCGCATGGCGCGACGCGCCCATCACCGGGCGCGGTACACTCCGCGCCATGCCCATCCAACTCATCCTCGCCGCTCTCGCGCTCACACCCCCGCCCGCTCCCGTCGGCGCCTTTCCGACCGAGGCGCAGATCCGCTGGCACGAGCGCGAGTTCTACGGGTTTATCCACTTCACCACCAACACCTTCACCGACAAAGAGTGGGGATACGGCGACGAATCCCCCGACATCTTCAATCCCTCCGCACTCGACACAAACCAGTGGGCACGCGTCGCACGTGACGCCGGTATGACCGGCCTCATCCTCACCGCCAAGCACCACGACGGCTTCTGCCTCTGGCCCACCGCTCACACCTCACACTCCGTCGAGTCCTCCGCCTGGCGAGGCGGCACAGGCGATGTCGTCGGCGATCTCGCAAAGTCCTGCCGCGCTCTCGGGCTCGGATTCGGCGTCTATCTCTCCCCCTGGGACCGCAACCACCCGACCTACGCCACGCCCGCATACGTCGATGTCTATCGCGCGCAACTCGCCGAACTCATCGAGACCTACGGACCCGTCTTCGAGGTCTGGCACGACGGCGCAAACGGCGGCGATGGCTACTACGGCGGCGCCCGCGAAACCCGCACCATCGACAAAGCAACCTACTACGACTGGCCCGACACATGGGCCATGATCCAGCGCCTCGCGCCCGGTGCCATCGTCTTCAGCGATGTCGGCCCCGGTTGCCGCTGGGTCGGCAACGAGCACGGTTTCAGCGCGGAGACCTCGTGGCAGACGATCTCCCCCGGCAACCTCATGCCCGGCATGGATATCAACGGCCTCGATACCGGCGACCCCGATGGAACCCACTGGATCGGCGTCGAGGCCGACGTCTCCATCCGCCCCGGCTGGTTCTATCACGCCTCAGAAGACGACAAGGTCAAGACCCCGGAGCAGCTCCTCGAGATCTGGTACGGCTCCATCGGGCGAGGCGCGAACCTCCTGCTCAACATCCCGCCCGATCGCCGAGGCCTCATCCACGAGAACGACATCGCCTCCCTCACCGAGTTCCGCCGCATCCTCGACGCGACCTTCGACGAGGATCTCCTCCGTGGCTCCTTCATCGGCTCCCAATCCGTCCGCTCTGCCGACGATGCACGCTTCGCGCCCGCCAACCTCCTCGACAACGACCCCGAGACCTACTGGGCAACACCCGACGGCATCACCGCCGCCGCCGTCGAAGTCACGCTCCCCGAACGCCGCACGATCGACGTCATCAAACTCCGCGAGCACATCCGTCTCGGCCAGCGCATCGAGTCCTTCGCCGTCGATTACTGGGCGGGCGGCCAGTGGATCGAGTTCGCGCAGGGCACAACCATCGGCCCGCGCCGCATCCTCCGCACCGAACGCATCACCACCGATCGACTCCGCATCCGCATCACGGGCTGCCGTGGCGATGCCATCGTCCTCGCAGACTTCAGCGCCTATCGCCGCCCCTGAAACACGCGAAGGCCGCCGCCGCGTTCACCAGCCCCCGCTCATCCCATCTTCCGGGCCAGCATCGCGCCCATACTGAATCCGCCCCGCATCTTTCCCGACGGCTCAACGATCAGCCAATCCTCAACGTCCGCAAACGCGATCGAGGCCGGGTCCCCCTCCTTGATGTTCTTCACCACCGACGGCACGTTCCCCACCGCGCCCCTCACTCCCTGCTCGTTCGCGTCCTCAACCGTCAACCACATGTGCTCGGTATTCCGCCCGTCATGAAAGGGGCCCTTCACGGAGAAGTGCTCGTCGGGCTCGCGATTGTGCCACGCGATCAGAAACTCCTGCCAGCGATCCTGCGCCTCCCGCTTGGCCGCCTCTATCGCCGCGTCATCCACGTCGATCGCAACCTCCGTGCCTTCCGCGCCGAAGACCATCATCGGTGCCGGACCGCGCAGCATGTCGCGCGTCATCTCATTGATCTTCGCAATCCGCTGATGCCTCACGTCATAAAGAAGCATCGCCTCTTCGTCGATCAGCTCCGCCGCCACCCGCCCGATGATCGCGTCGATCTCCGCAGCTTCCGCGCCGCCGCGCATGTGATCCACCGAGATCCACGCCTTATGCTCCGTCAACCCCCGCACCACGATCTCATCCTCCACCGAGGCACGAACCTCATCGTGCATCGATGGATCAACATACGGCCGTGGCACACAGATCACCCCGAACGCAAGATCCCCGCGCATGAACGCGAACAGACTCGCGACATCGTCCCGGGGCGGCACCGGCAGCATCACGATCTCCGGCACATCGCCGAGCGCACGCTCCACCAACGCCCTCAGACGCTCCTCCGTCAACACCGGAGCCGATCGCCGGAGAATCGCGATCGAACGGAACGCCTGCCCCCGCGCCCGTCGCCGCTTCCATGCAACGAACGCGAGCACCCCCAGACCGATCGCCGTTATCGCAGACATCATCAGCAGCGGATTCATCCGCGCAGCATACTCAGACAAGACCGCTCGCCGCAAGATCCGCGAACGGCTCGTCGAACGAGCACGATCCGTACGACAACGCGAACGTCTCCCGCACCTTCGCCAGCGACGCCGTGTCGATCGACAAGTCACGCCACGACGCCCGGTCCTCCGTGAACACGAACGCCCGCGCATCCTCCTCCGTCAGCACCCGCAGCAGCACGCCCCGATCCAGGCGATGCGCCCGCGCCAACGCCGCCCCGAGAAACACGTTCACGAATCCATGCATCACCGCACGCGGCGCCGACGCCTCATACGTCAGACTCTGAACCGCTCGCCACGGATGATGCAGGCCCGCCGTCGCCTTGAAGGGAACATCCGCCGCCACCAGAGCGCACAGCGCATCCCCCACATGCTCCGGCGCAGGAATCAACTCCGGCTTCACGCCCCCGCACCGCAACTTCGCCCCCGCACCCCCCGACTCCGCGTTCCCCGCAAGCGCCGCGACAAACCCGCGGCAATCCTGCGAAAGATCAAACTCAAAGAACGGGAACAGATCGTCGGGCAACTCATCCAGCGCCTCGTCGATCGCGCTCGGACGCGTCACCTTCAACTCGATCGTGTCGATCCGCGCCAACCCGTTCGCCTCCTCAGCATGGTGCGCGTTGAACGCATCGATCGCATCAAGCGATTGCTCGAACGCATCCGGCAGCGGCCAGTCAAGAATCGCCGAGACCGCCCACGCCCGCGTGCTCTCCGCGTACTCCCGGTACCCGCTGGTTGCGAAAGTCCCCGGCATCAGCACCGCCGCCGCGCGTGAGAACTCCTCCAGCCGCGACACCGGGCAGATGAACCGCCCGAGCGCAAACTCGTGCTCGCCACGCAGATGACGCGCAAACGCCTCCGCGGCAGGCCCCATCTCCAGCTTCGCCGGAGGAAAGAGCCCCGCATAGTCGATCAGCCCCGCGAGCAACGTCCGAAGCGATTGAATCATGTCAGAGAATAGCCGCCCGCGAAGCCCTCACGGAGCCCGCTCGCCCCGCCCCAGAATCGGCTCCCACCGCAGCATCGACTCCATCGGCTCCGCCGCCGGGTCCAGGAAGTCCGTCACACACCGGTCGAACAGCGCGTGGCGCCTCGCGTTGCGGATCCCACCGTCAAAGTGCCCGTAAGGCGTCACGAACCTCCACTTGCACCCCGGCGCGGAATACATCGCGTTGAAGACCGCCGCCGCCGCCGGCGCGGGCACAACCTCATCGCGGACCGCCAGCTTGCACAACACCGGGCACCTCACCCTCTGGGCGTGGATCGCCGTGTCGCACACGCGCAGCCGCTCGCTCAGATCCTCCGCCCGCGACGCCTCACGCGTCAGCAACTCAACGATCTCGCGCTGCGTCCCGCCCCCGCGCCTCGCCCGGTCGCTCGTCAGACGCCACCGCCAGTCACCCATCGTCGGCAGCCCGATCTGCAATCGATCAATCCCATACCCAAGCTCAGGATGCTGCGCCGCAAGCGCCGCCGCGATCACCGCGAACGCCGCCCCGAAAGACTCGCCCCGCACATACAACGGCACACCCGCCCCGAGCCACGCACGCATCACGCGGCACGCATTCACCGCGTCCGCAACCCCCTGCGCCATCGACCACGCCATCATGTCAGAGTGCGTCGTGTCCGTCCCATCCGGCCCCACGCCGCTCACCGGCACATCCAGCCCACGCGTGATCCACGAGTGCGAGGTCCAGTCCCCCGTGTCCACCATCGACCCAGGAAACCCGCGCACACGGATCGCCAGCGTCGCAACCCCGCGTGCCGCCAACTCAGCCCACTGCTCATCCTCCTGCGACAGCGGAATCGGAGCACCGTACCCATGGAAACTCACAAGCCCCGCGCGAACCACACCATCAACAGGCCGAACCAGGCGGCACCCGATCCGCACATGCCGGTAACTCGCAAACTCATGCGTCGCCGTTCCGTCCGCGGGGTCCGGCAACGGCCCCGTCACCGCTCGCAACACCGGCCGATCCGCCTCCACGGCACGCACCCAAGACTTCCAGAACGGCACATGGTGACGGCTCGGCGTCGGATCGGCCACGTGCGCGAGCGTCGCCGCGGCTGACATCCCAAAATCGTCCGGTTCGAACATGCGCCCCGCTCCGGCTGCCAACTCCGCAACTCGCCGACTCAGTTCGAGACCGGCGCACCATCATCCGGCATCATCAGCTTCTGTTCAAGCGGTGCCGCACGAAACCTCGCAACCCACAACTGCGTCGAACCCGCACCCGTCTCCCCCGGAAGCTGCCGCCGACTCGTCCACATCATCCACTCACCCGTCGCATCAAACGCCGGAAGCACATCCGCACCCGGCGTCCGCGTCACCGGAACCCTCACGCGGCTCTTGACCGACGCCTCAGGATCCGTGTCGATCGCAAAGATCTCGTAGTTGTCATGCCCCAGCTCGCTCGTCGCGTACAGCAGAAAACGCCCGCTCGGATGCCAGTAAGGACACCAGTTCACCGCTTCATTCGCCGTCAGCGCGATCTCCCTCTTGATCCCCGTGATCGCGCCCCCGCCGTCATACGCCAACTCCGCGATATAGATCTGCAGATGGTCGTCCCGCGCCCGGTCCGATCGATAGCAGATCCACCTCCCATCCGCCGAAAAAAACGGCCCCCCGTCATACCCCGGCTCCGCAACAAGAGCCACATGCTCCTGCGTCAGCGTGTCATAGATCCAGATATCCGCATCCGGCGGCGGCAACACCCCGTTCTCATCCGCCTCCGCCGGCTCCACTCGCGCGTACAGCACATGCCGCCCATCAGGCGACCACGTGCACTCCGCGTCATACCCCTCTCGCGTGAACAACGCCCGCGGCTCATTCCAATCCCCCGGCGCATCTTCGCCCGGCCACCCCCCGTGCGCCCGGATCCACAACTCCGGCACCGTCCACGTACACACCTCCATGTCGGACGGAAACGCCCACACATAGCGGCTCTGACCCACCTTGAACCCCGGCGCCTCATCAACCCTCGGAGGCCGAAGCGTCGAGCCGAACATCACCCGCGCGGGATCCGTCGGGTGGAACCACCCGCACGTGTTCGCCGAACCCGGAGGGCTGATCCGCACCGGCTCCGCCAGCCCCACAATCTCACCCGTCTCCCCACGAACCAGTTCCGCCAGATACATCGAGTAAGGAGCGTTCGACGGCTCGCCCACCTCGACCGCCTGAAAGATGATCCGCTTACCATCCGGGCTGAAATACGCCTCCCCCGCCTTCGAGAACCGCGCCGGATCCGTCAGCCGGACATGACCCGTCAGAATCGGACCCTCAAGCGCATCCCACGGCCCGCCAAGCCCCGAGGCAAACAGGCAGACGCCGCCCAGCGAGGCCGCCGCACACACACTCCGGATCACATCGAATCCACTCATGTCGCTTGCCCCTCAGAATGCCGGCAACTGGCGTCGAAGCCGGAGGATGCGTAGATTGAGCGCGTCAAAGTGAAGGTTAGCGCGACCCCGGCCCCGGGTCAGACCACGACACCCACCACATGGCCACCCAACCGCCAACTCCTCCACCGACGCAACCACCCACGCCTCCGGCCACACCCGCGCCCATCAGCGGCGAACTCAAACTCATCCTCATCTCAAAGCGATTCGTCGTCGTCGACAAGCCCGCAGGGCTGCTCTCCGTCCCCGGTAAGGGCGAGCACAATCAGGACTGCGTCGCACGCCGCGCAAAGGCCCTGGTCCCGCAGGCCAGCGGCCCATTCGTCGTCCATCGGCTCGACATGGAGACCAGCGGCCTCATGGTCCTCGCCCGCGACCCCGACGCCCACCGCCACCTCTCGCGCCAGTTCGAGGCCCGCGCCGTCACCAAGGCCTACGAAGCCGTCCTCATGGGCGAAGTGGTGGGGGACTCCGGCACCATCTCCCTCCCCATGCGCCCCGACATCGACCGCCGCCCCTGGCAGATGGTCGATTGGGAACACGGACGCGAGGCCGTCACGCGCTGGCGAGTCCTCAAACGCGAGCCCGCACACCCCGCCACAGACACCACACCCGCCATCGGACCGCGCACACGCGTCCACTTCGAGCCCATCACCGGACGCACCCACCAACTTCGCGTCCACGCCGCCTACGCCACCGCCCCCGGCGGCAAAGGCGGCCTCGGCTGCCCCATCGTCGGCGACACCCTCTACGGCGACGGCTTCGCCTCCTCCCCCCGCATGCTCCTCCACGCCAAAGTCCTCGCCTTCATCGATCCCGAGAATCGCCGCCCCGAACGCTGCGAGAGCAAGGTGCCGTTCTGAACAGCTTGGAACGCGTGCGATCTGACATGTGTAAAGAGCAGCGCGCACGAAACAGATCGGCCGGCAGGCTTGGTGATGCAGGTAATACGAGCGGGCGTCATCAATGGAAAAGAGACAGACCAAGAAGTCCAATCTGGCGTGACAGCCGTAGCCCTGTGTAACAAGTCGCTAATCGAACTTTGTCTTTGAGTCTAATCCAAAGAGGTTGCAATGTCGCTGGTCACGATAGACACGACCACGCGGCGATGGAACAATCGTGACATCCCTGAAATCATTTGTAAGAGCAACATCATTCGTAACGAGTACACGGGCTCCTGAGACACGGGCGAGAGCCAATATATGTGGATCGTCAGATTTGATAGGCAACTGCTCTACAACTACCTGCTCCTTATCCACTTTCTCTGCGGGCACACGTCTCACACGACCCGCGCGCTCAAGTTCAAGTAGACGTCCCCACGCGATAGATGTCTTTTCAAGCTCTTGAACAAGATAGCCACCAATGCAGATTTTTGCTCGGGCGGGTCGGCTAACAAGTGCAAATAGGACCGGCTTGTGCGATGCATGTGGTTCATCACCCAGTACAAGGGTAATGCTATTGGCGTCGATGATCGTTAACACCATCGTCGCACCTCAATAAAACAGACCAAACTGTTCATCGAGAAAAAACTCTCGATAATTGGGCGGTGCGTCGGTTATATTTCCATGCGAGTCTACTTCGATTGGATGTATTGTAGAAACGATCCCATTCATCTCGACGTAGCCAATCGAGACTTCAGACACCGGGATGTCACCGCGCTTAATGTGTTGTCGAACGCGATCAATCAAATAATCACTATGCGTTTCTATTACAAAGGATTTTTTCTCAGATTGCGAGAGTCGCACAAACAGAGATCCAAGCGCGGCCTGCGCGCGGGGGTGCAGATGCACTTCGGGCTGCTGCACGATAAGCATCTGCTTTGGGGGGGCTATCAAGCACTGCACGGCGATCGGAAGTGCTTGGCTCACACCGTATCCGACATCGGCGAGATTGGCAGGCCGTCCATTCGTGGTTACGAGTAACTGAAATGGATCATTGGCGCTGTCGCCCAATGCACGAGGTTTAAGGTCCTTAAATAATCCGGATTCTGATCCAAACGCGATGAGCTGCTCTCGGATGGTCGAAGCTTCATCAGAAAGTCTCTTCGGTCCAAGCAAGCGAGCCAAAATAATGGGGATATGGTCGCCCTCGGGTGTCGGAGCATCGCTGAGTCTATTGTAAGTCCTCTCTGGTTTAGTGCGAATGGGAGCTAAAGCGAGGACCGTTGGCACGTGTCGTAAAGGATTAACAAGTCTTTGTCCATCTGCCGTTGTCAGCAGCATTTCAGCGAGCTTGCCTGGGGCGCCCTTGTCATCCGTGAATAGCTTTCTGACGCACAGGTCGAGTATTGAAATAGATTCACGACTTGCCTGAGACGCATCAAATGACAGTGACTTACTAATGCCATTGAGCGAAATATCTGCCTTAAGAGACGAGCCACTATCAACTCTTACCGACAGGCTTCCGGTCGGCGATCTAATTGTAATGTGTGATGGATAAGGAATGCCGTCTACATCTCGGAACTCGCAAATCCACTGGTGCTCTTGTTTGTTCAATGCGAGATTGAACCCGATTGAGAATGAGGGAGACCTGCCAAACTTCCCTCCCTTATATGTCGCTATGGAAGAGTAGCCACCCATCTCAAAGGGAGGGTTATTGAACGTGAACTGGAATGGTATTGTGCGCTGACGTAAAGCCGCAAAGAGTGCTGCTAGAAGAGATGTTTTCCCAGAACTGTTCTCGCCAACAAGAATTGTTATCGGCCGTACGGCTAGGGATTGCCGTTGATCGAATCGTCTTAAATGCTCGACATGGAAAGTGAACAAGGGCCAGCCTCCGGGCGACGGTCCAGCAAGACGTCAGACCATTGTACAGTGCTTAATGCCGTTTGGAAACAGCAATAGCGCAGTCGTCACGTGTCCGTCAAGACTGTTCCCGTCAAGGCGTCTCCGAACTCAGGTCCAACGCCAGCTTACCTCTTCTCCATCGGCACATACGGCGCATCGTGCGGCCCGACATACTTCGCCGCTGGCCGGTACAGACGGTTGTCGCTCAACTGCTCGATGCAGTGCCCCGCCCACCCGCTCACGCGCGACATCGCGAACATCGGCGTGAACAGGTCCAGCTTCAGCCCGATCGAGTGGTACGTCGTCGCCGAGTAGAAATCGACGTTCGGGTAGATCCCCTTCGCACCGACCTCGCGGGCCATGATCTGCTCGATCTTTGTGGACATCTCGTAGAGCTTCTGATTGCCGGTGTCGCTGGCGATCTGCTTGGCGAAGGTCTTGAGGAACGTCGCCCGCGGGTCGATCGTCTTGTAGACGCGGTGCCCGAAGCCCATGATCCGTTCCTTCTTCGCGAGCTTGCCCATGATGTAGGGCTCAACCGCGTCGATCGACGGGATCTCGCCCAGCATCTCCATCACTTCCTCGTTCGCCCCGCCGTGCAGCGGGCCGCGCAAGGAACCGATCGCCGCCGTGATCGCCGAGTACATGTCGCTCAGCGTCGAGGTCACCACCCGCGCCGTGAACGTCGAGTTGTTCAGCCCGTGGTCCGCGTGCAGGATCATGCAGATGTCGAACCCCCGCGCCATCGCCTCCGTCGGCTCCTTCCCGTTCAGCATGTACAGGAAGTTCTGCGCGAACGTCAGGTCCGTCCGCGGCTCCACGATCTCCAGCCCGCGCCGAAACCGATCAAACGCCGCGATGATCGTCGGGATCTGCGCCAGGATGTTCAGCGCCTTCTCCTGCGCCGAAGGAATGTCCGTCGCGTTGGGGTTCGGATCAAACAGCGACAAGGCCGACACCGCCGTCCGCAGCACGTGCATCGGCTGAGCGTCCTTCGGCATCCCCTTGATGATGTCGATCAACTTCGGGGGAAGCTTCGTCCTGCTCCGGATCTGCTTGCTCAGCCCATCCAGTTCCGCCTTGTTCGGCAGACGCGTGTTCCACAGAAGGAACACCGTCTCCTCAAACGTCGAGTTCCGCGCGAGCGAATCGATCGGGATGCCCACGTACTCGAGGATGCCCTTCTCGCCGTCGATGAAAGACATCCGCGTTTCCGCGGCAACAACGCCCTCCAGGCCCTTCGCGAAGGTGCTCATGCTCGCCAGTCCTCGATCGTGATTCAATCCCGCCCCAGACCGGCCGCACATCGGACCGCCACACCTGGCGCAAGGAGCCGACTATAGGAAAGTGACCCGTCACGAGCCACCTTCCGCACGAATCGAAACCCGCACACATCCGGATTCGCACCCCTCCCCCTCAACCCACACCCACAACACCCCGACAACCCACCCCGCCCGCGAATAACATCGACCGTGCTCATCCCGCTCGGCTCAGATGTCCACCTCCGACGCCCACCCCTCGTGACACACGTCATGCTGGGGATCTCCATCGCCGCCGCCGCCGCACAACTCGTCTACGGAGCCCTCTCCGACGGCGGCTCAGAACGTGTCAGCAGGGCGTTCGCGCTCCAGCCGGGTGTCAGCCCCTGGTGGACATGGATCACCTACGCCTTCATGCACGGCGGCTTCCTCCACCTCACCGGCAACTGCCTCTTCCTCTTCGTCTTCGGCCCCCCGGTCGAAGACCGCCTCGGACGCATCGGCTACACCGCCCTCTACCTCGCAGGCGCGATCTTCGCCGGGCTCGCCGAGTGGGGCCTCCGAGGCCCGCACCCGATGGTCGGCGCATCCGGCGCGATCTCCGCCGTCGCAGGCGCGTTCCTCGTCATGTTCCCGCGCAGCGGCGTGCGCATCTTCGTCTTCTTCATCCTGATCGGCGTCCTCACCTTCCCGGCCTGGATGTTCATCCTCTTCCACATCACCTGGGACTTCCTCAAACTGGGGACCGGCGCGGGAAGAACCGCCGTCGGTGCCCACCTCGGTGGGTACTTCTTCGGATTCGTCGTCGCCTCGATCTGCATGGCCAGCGGCCTCGTGAAGCGTGAGGGGCTCGACCTCTTCTCGCTCGGCAAGCAGGCCTCGCGCCGGCGCGCCATCAAAGAGGCCTCATTCCGTGCCGCGAAACACACCCGCATCGAAGCCGCCCGCCCCCCAGATCCCCAGTCCGAGGCCATCGCCCTCGCCCGCGCCGATGTGCTCGGCAAACTCTCAGAGGGCGACCACGCCGGAGCGATCACCGCCTACCGCTCGCTCCTCGGCACCTTCGGCCACCTCTCGCACGCCGTCACACTCCCGCGCGAGCGCCAATACGAGATCGCCAATCGCCTCTTCGAGCAGGGCGAGCACGCCACCGCCTCGATCGCCTACCAGCGCTTCCTCGACGCCTACAACGCCGACGGCGAAGCCCCGACAGTCCGCCTCATGCTCGGCCTCGTCAGCGCTCGCTACCTGAACGATCCCGTCGCCGCCAAACGCCTCATCGCCGACGCACTCCCCAACCTCCGCGACGAGTCACAAGCCGCACTCGCCCGCCAACTCCTCGCCGAACTCGGCTGATTTCCCGTCGGTTGCCTTATGCCTCAGTTTGCCATTTGACCATTTTCCATTGCTCTTTTGAGGTCCCCATGCCCCGCACACGAATCAAAATCTGCGGCATCCGCGACATCGATTCCGCCATCGCCTGCGCCAACGCCGGCGCCGACGCGATCGGCTTCGTCTTCGTGAAGGCCAGCCCCCGCGCCATCACCCCCGACGAGGCCTTCGAGATCCAGGCCTCCCTCCCGCCATTCCTCTCCACCGTCGGACTCTTCAAGAACGCCTCGCTCGACTTCTTCTGCGATGCCGAAGAGACCTGCCCGACCACCATGGTCCAGCTCCACGGCGACGAATCCGACCAACTGATCCAGCAGTGCGGCCCGAACCTCATCAAAGCCATCAAGTTCGACGCCGCGACCATCGCCAAAGACCTCGCCCGCCTCTCCAAGATCAACGAAGTCGATGCCATCCTCGTCGACGGCTCCTCAGGAGGCCAGGGCACCTCCTTCGACTGGTCCGCCCTCAAGCCACACGCCGACGCCCTCGACCTCCCCCTCATCGTCAGCGGAGGCCTCACCCCCGATAACGTCGCCGACGCTATCCGCATCCTCCGCCCCTTCGCCGTCGATGTTTCCAGCGGCGTCGAATCCGCCCCCGGCGTCAAAGACCCCGCCCTCATCCACGCCTTCTGCGATGCCGTCCGCAAAGCCGACGCCCAGGTGTAATCATGCCTTTGGTTCAGTCCGCACTCCGCGCCGTTTCTTCCTCGGTTGCCACTGGTTCCCGGTCGGCTCTGCGGCCGGAACCAGTGCTCTTGCCCCTCTTCCTTATCCCTTCCTACCACCAAGTCCATTTCTTCTCTGTGTCCTCTGTGCCTCTGTGGTGAGTTCCCTCTTCTCTTCCTATCCTTTCAGGAATCATTGAAACCGGTGCGAGCACGGAGCCGCCCATGACCAACTCAAAGCCCGTCGTCTACACCCCGCCCCCCGAGCACCCTCACCTCGCCGCCACCGACGCCGGCCTGCTCGCTGCCGTCGCGCAGGGCCACGCCCGCCTCACCCCCGACCAGGGCCTGGACCTCCTGCGCGCCGCACCCCTCCACACGCTCGGCCGCTGGGCCGACGCCCGCGCCCGCACCCTCCACGGCGACACCTTCCGCACCTACATCATCGATCGCAACATCAACTACACCAACGTCTGCACCGCCAAGTGCACCTTCTGCGCCTTCCGCCGCGATGCCGACGACCACGACGCCTACACGCTCCCCACCGAAACCATCCACCAGAAAATCGCCGAGCTCTCCGACATCGGCGGCACGCAGATCCTCATGCAAGGCGGCATGAACCCCGACCTCCCCCTCGACTACTACCTCAACCTCCTCCACTCCATCAAGTCCCGCTTCCCACACATCCACATCCACGCCTTCAGCCCCCCCGAGTTCGTCGAGTTCGTCCACTTCTTCAATCCCCCCGGCTCAACCTTCGAGGCCAAAGTCCGCTGGATGATGACCAAGCTCAAGGAAGCAGGCCTCGACTCGCTGCCGGGTGGTGGGGGAGAGATCTTCGCCACGCCCGTCCGCCGCAAGATCGGCCTGGGCAAGTGCGACGCAGAGTCCTGGCTCACCTGCATGTACGTCGCCCACTCCCTCGGCATGTTCACGAGCGCAACCATGATGTTCGGCCACATCGAGGGACACGCCGACCGCATCCACCACATGAAGCTCGTCCGCGAGTGGCAGGACCGCGCCATCCTCGAGTTCGGCGCGGGCGTTGAGGATCCCGCCACAGGCCGCGTCACCCCCGGCGGCCACTACAAGGCCTTCATCTCCTGGCCCTTCCAGCGCGAGAACACACCCCTGGGCCGGGTGAAAGACTGGGGTTCCAATCCCGGCGAACTCGATGCCGAGTTCCCCGGTGACATTGTCGCGCGTGCGTTCAACTGGGGCCGGGCCGCAGATGGAAAGGGTGGGGATGAAGTCGACTACCGCGACCTCGGCCCCGGCGCTGCCGAGTTCGGCCGGCGTGTCCGCATGGCCGGCGCGACCGAGTACCTCCGCACGCAGGCCGCCAGCCGCCTGATGCTCGACAACATCTACTCGATCGGCTCCTCGTGGGTGACCATGGGCCCGCACGTCGGACAGGTCGGCCTGATGTACGGCGCGAGCGACATGGGCTCGGTGATGATGGAAGAGAACGTGGTCTCATCCGCGGGCACGACGTACTGCCTGAACGAGGCCGTCCTCTGCCGCCTGATCCGCGACGCGGGCTTCACCCCCGCCCAGCGGAACAACACCTACGACATCCTCCGCGCCCACACCGGCGCGGACAGCCCCGACCTCCAGGTCACCGACTGGTCCAAACACCGCGCCAAGAAACTCCACATCGAAGCGCCGAAGCAGCCGAAGGGTGCGCAGGTGACGGTGAGTGTGGAGAGGTAAGGCGACGTCCTGCGGAACACTGGTCCAGGTCGTGCGCCATGATTCTAAAAACAACTAAGTATGACTACCGATTCCTCACTCTGTAGTCTTTCACCGCACCGTCTTGGGTCATCTCGAGAACGAGGTGGCTTGACCAAACACCATCGCGTGCGACAGCGTCAAAAAGGTTCGCCAGTGCCCGCACGGATACTTGGTACAGGTTCTTATTTCGCTCGAAGTCGGAGCTGAAGAGAATGAAGCTCAAGCCATTGCGGGAGTTGAATCCGCACACGAACACATAGCTGTGAATCATCTGGTTACACAGGAAGCCCACTTGACGAGGTTGCGATTGTCCTTTCTCAAAGTTATACAACTGGTCGACCTTGTGCCAGTTCATCAGCGTGACTGGCTTGCCCGTCGTGGGGTAAATCACAAGTGGAACGGGACGCTTCACAACTCGATCCGTGAGTAACTTCGCCTCCACTAGCTTACGGATGCAATAGCACCCGATCATGATGCATTGTTCAACACGGACAAGTGCCGGTTCGGACCATCTCCGTTCATGCTGTTGCTTTCGGAGCCAAGTCGCCCGACGCTTAAGATCGGCTTTCCACGGGTAGGAATCAGAAACCATGGGTACAACAGTAGCACCAAGTGTCTCACCCTTTCGGCGTGTGGGACCGGCATTCCTCCGCGGCAGTAGCCCCAACACTGCCTTGCCCGTGCCACCGCATTGGCCGCTCTGGCCCAATCTCGGTGCTCTTCAATCCCCCTACACGCACACTGCCTCGCTCTTGAGGCCCAACGGGCCGCTCTAGCCAGAGCCCGGGGCAAGCGAAGTCGCGCAGCGACGAGCATCGCCCGGGTCCACTCCTGCCGCGCCGCGGCGTTCCTTTGAACGTCTTGGAGTCGCCGAAGGCGACTGAATGTGTTCCTCCGTTCAGTCCCGGGCGCACGCTCCCTAACCTCCTTCCATGTCCACGCCCAACGATGCGGACCTTCTTCTCGCTCTGGTTGCGGAGCGGACTCGTGCGTTGATCCAGATGGACATCCCCGCATTGGCCGCGATCCTGCACGAGCGGTACCGCTATGTCGATTCGTTGGGGCGCGACTTGTCCCGGGATGCGTATCTCCACAGCCGAGCCCAAGGCGAGGTTCGCATTGAATCCCAACTGATCGAATCCCAGGCAATCGACCATCTCGCCGCAGGCGTGGCCATGGTCACGTTGCGGACATCCGAGCAGTTCAGTTACCGGGGAGAGCGGTTCGAGGCGCGCTACCAGGTCGTTCACATCTGCGTCCGCGGCGAACGCGGCTGGCTCTTCCTTTTCGGACAGAGCACCGCGATCGGGAGCGAATCAGTCGGCGCGCGATAGAGCGTGGGTCAGTGCTCGAACCACAGACTTCGCCTCCATTCGTCTCACTCGCCTCTCCTTGCTCCCTTCATCTTGTCCGTGCGGCCCAACGGGCCGACGGAATGTGGCCACGGGCGAGGCCGCCTCGAAGGGCAACGCTGCCCGTGGAAAGCTCGCCGCGCCGCGGCATCCTTTGAACGCGGGGAGTCGCCAAGGGCGACGCTTCTTCTCAGTGCTTCTCTTCGGCCTCTCTGCTCCTCTTCATGCGAGGCCCAACGGGCCGTCCCAGCCACAGCCCAGGGCAAGCGAGTGCCGAAGGCACGAGCGGCGCCCTGGGTCCAAACCCGCCGCGCAGCGGCTTCCTTGGTGGAGCGGCCCGCACGGGCCCGGCTCAAAACTCCCAAGCGGGCCGGTTCATCCGGCCCGCGCCGCATCCTCTCCCTCTCGCATCCGCCCGCATCCTCGCGACCACGCCCCCTCCATGTGCGGACCCGCCGCCTCTACCATGCCCTCTCGCGCGGCACGCCGCGCCCGGGGAACACATGGCCCTCTACAACACCATCGGCCACGCCTACGCCCGCCACCGTCGCCCCGACCCGCGCATCGCCCAGGCGATCAACGCCGCGCTCGGCAATGCCACGAGCGTCGTAAACGTCGGCGCGGGCACGGGCTCGTACGAACCTCCGAGCAAACATCAGGACAGAACCGTCCTCGCCGTCGAACCCTCCGACGTCATGATCCGCCAGCGACCCGCGCCCCCGCTCGCCGCCCCCTGCGTGCAGGGTTCCGCCGACTCACTCCCCCTCGAAGACAACTCCTTCGACGCCGCCATGGCGATCCTCACCATCCACCACTGGCCCGACCCCGCACAGGGCCTGCGCCAGATGGCCCGCGTCGCGCGCCATCGCGTCGTCATCCTCACCTGGATCCCCGACGCGCCGGACGCCTCACCCTTCTGGCTCACCCGCGACTACTTCCCCGAGATCCTCGCCCACGACCGCACCATCTTCCCCACCACCGCCGCGCTCACCACACTCCTCGAACGCACCATCGGCCCCCCGCACATCACGCCCGTCCCCATCCCTCACGACTGCATCGACGGCTTCCTCTGCGCCTACTGGCGCAGGCCCGAGTGCTACCTTGATCCCGAGAAGCGTGCCTGCATCTCCAGCTTCGCACGCATCGACCCGGAGCCCGGCCTCGCCGCGCTCCGCGCCGACCTCTCCCCCGATCACTCAACGGGTCGCTGGGCCGACCGCAACCGCCACCTCCTGACCCTCGATGCCCTCGACCTGGGCTACCGCCTCATCCGCTGCGAACGACGCCCACGCGCACGCTGATCAACACGCGGGCGCCCCCCCCGACACCTCCTTCATCGCACTGACTCAAAGGGGGCCCCGAGCGCACGCCCGGGTTCTTCGTTGCGGCCGGTGACCCCAATCCCCTTCTCCGTCCCTCTGGAACCATCGAACATCGCCGATCCCCGGGGCGCCCCATCCCACATTCGCAAAAATCTGCTCCTCTCACTGACATACGTCTGTCAGTGAGAGCCCACTTTCGGCCCACCACCCCCTTGCATCGCCTCCGCCGCCGCGTACCTTCGACGCATGCCCGCGGCCACCGCGACACCTCGCCCCGATCACGCCAGCCCCGCCGGCAGCCCTCCCGGTGGCACCGCTCTCCAGAGCGGTGTCTCTCTGACTTCTCCGCCCTCTGCCCCTTTGCCCCTTCGTTCCTCCGCCCCTTCTCCCTCTTCCTCTCCGCGTTCCTCTGATTCCTCCGCGTCCTCTGCGTTCTCCTCGCATGCCGACGCAATCCTCTCCGCCCTCGCCGATCCCGAATGCTCCCTCAACTCCGTCGCGCGACAGTTCAACCTCTCCCTCGCCGCGCTCACGCTCTGGCTCGCGCGCCCGGAGATCCAGGCCCGCGTCCGCGAGATGGAGACCGGCGCAAGCACGCACACGCGCCTCGCCTCATCCCTCAACCTCTCCTCCGCCGTGCGCGTGCTTGTCCGCATCCTCGACGACTTCCACGCCCTCGCGCGCTCCAAGCCCGATCCCGCAACCCACCTGAGCGATCTCGACTACATCCGCGCTTCCGAGCGCGCCCGCAAAGCCGCGTACCACCTCTACCGCCTCTCACGCATCGTCCCCATCGACGCCGCTCACCTCGCCCTCGCGCGCGTCCACTCCGTTCGGGTGCCACTGGTTCCCGGTCAGCACAGCGAACCGGAACCAGTGCTCGATGAATCGCGCTCGCCTTCCCGAACCACGAACACACGTGAGCGGACCTCCTCTACGCCCGGTTCCCAACTCCCAAACCAGCCGGTTCACCCGGCGGGCGCTCTCCATGACCTCCCCACCGCATCGTCCCTCAAGGACGATGCGGACTCCCGCGTAGAGACCTCCTCCTCTCCCCCTGCCCCTTTGCCCCTCCGTCCCTCTGACCCTTCTCCCTCCCCTCCGCGTTCCTCTGATCCCTCCGCGTCCTCTGCGGCCCTCCGCGTTGAGAACGCTTTCTCTTCTCCCTCTTCCCTCGACGACCTGAACGCCCACCTCGAACAACTCGCCGCCTCACGCGGCATCGACCTCTCCGACGTTGACGCAGACGCACCGCTCCCGCCGGAGTTCATGGCACTCTTCCCGCCCGAAGTCGCTGCGTTCCTTGAAGTTCCGCCGGAACCGACCGAATCACCACCCGCTCCATGCACGTCCTAAACCTGCCCGCTCGCAGCGAGCCATTTCCGTGGCCCTCCCGTGGCCTTCCGTGGTGAACGCCTTTGTTGCGTGTGTGCTGCCAGCGACGCCCTCGCTCGCGAGCATTTTGCGCCATGTGTTCCAAGTGTTTCCATTGTGGAGACTTGCGCGATCTGATGGCTCATGCCATGCTCGGTCCCACTGGTGGAGCTGCCAGACAGGAGACCGAGCATGGACAACGCGAGTTGGAGGGTGTTGGCGGCGAGCGTGCGGAAGCTGGATCGGAGCCCGCGTGGCGGTCGCTTCACCTTCACCGATGCGGACATCGTGCTGACCTTTCTCTGGGCCGTCTTGCACCGACGACCCACCTCCTGGGCGTGCCGACGCGATGCATGGCCGTTGTGGCGGCGTGGTCGATTGCCCTCGCCAAGCAGGATGAGCCGGCGGCTGAGAACCACCAGCGTCCAGGCGTTACTTGCCGCGGCGGAGGCGGAGAATCTGGTCTCTGCATCGGGAGCGTTGGTGCTGGCTCTTGACGGCAAGGCCCTGCGCGTCGCCTCGCACTCCGGAGACCGGACCGCGACCTTCGGCGCATGGGGACTGCGCGGCTACAAGCTCCATGCGATCTGCGATCTCGCGGGCTCGATCGTCTCCTGGCGTCTCACGCCCATGCACTGCCATGAAGCAGTGATGGCCAAGCGGATGATGCGAGACATGGAGTTGAACGGGTATGTGCTGGCCGACTCGAACTACGACAGCGTGAAGCTCTATGAACTCTGCGCGTGCAAGGGCGGACAACTGGTGGTTCCGCGGAAGGACTGCCGCGTGGGTCGCGGCGTGCGGCGGTCCGGAACGCATCCGGACCGCCGTCGAGCCATCGACATGCTGGAGCAGAGCATGACGGGCTTCGGCAGGGGCCTGCTGTCACTCCGGCGCGTGATCGAGCGTGTGTTTGCACGCCTGGAAATGACCCACCATGTGGGGCTTATCCCGCCGCACGTGCGCGGCATCGAGCGGGTCCGTCGATGGATCCAAGCCATCATCATCCTTGATCGACACACACAGGCAATGAAGCGATGACGCAAAAAGCTCTCGCGCTCTGGCCTCATTCACATTCCCCTTTTGCCCTCTTCTCCGCGTCCTCAGTGGCCCCCCGCCCATGCGGGTCTGCGATCCGTGGTGAATCCTCTTTCTCGCGATCTTCGTGCCCTCCGCAGCCCTCCGCGTTGAACTTTCTATTGCTTCCTATCGAGTCGCCTCTTCGCGTACATCGCGTTCAAGCTTCTCCGCTCACCCCATCAATTCGTCGTACATCGCACCCATCGCCATCTCGCGGAGGTGCCCGAAGCCGCGTTCCTCCTGGCCCGGAACGGTCATCGCCACCACCTCTTCCCGCGGCTTCTTCTGGCGGATCTGCTTCTGCACAAAGTCCATCGATTTCTCGAAGAACTCGATCATCCCGTCGATCCCCTTCACGTCGGTCACCTCGCCGTGACCGGGAACCACGATCGTCTTCGGTTTGCAGAGACGCTTGGCGTACTTCAACGTCTTGATCCAGTCGCGCACGTTCGCGCCGGAGTCGCGATCGATGAACGGATAGAGATTGTGAAAGAGCAGATCGCCCATGTGGACGATGTCGAGCTGCGGCGCGTGGACGATCACGTCGTTATCCGTGTGCGCGGCCCCGACCTGGTGAAGATCGATCGGCATCGCGCCGAGATTCGCAGAACTGATCCGCCCGCTGAACGTCTGTGTCGGAGCCCATCGGTCCGCGGCGATCGTGTCCGCCGCGGCGGCGAGGGCCTCGGCGTCCTTCAACGCCTGCTCCTTGTTGATGCCATCGCTGTTGCTGACGGTTCGGACGCCGCTCTTGAGAAACTGGCGGAGCCGTTCCAGTTGCGGCGCGACCCGCGGCTTTGCGTTCGCGTGCGCGACGATCCGGGTGTCGGCGGAGAACGCCAGGTTCCCGCCGATGTGATCGAGGTGGTGGTGGGTGTTGATCACGGTCTCGATCTTGCCGCCGCGTTGCTCGGCCTCTCGCCTGAGGGTCGTGGCGACGTACGGCATCTTGGCATCGACGAGCGCGCACGCGCCGCCCCGGGGCGCGAGCAGGAGCAGCGCGTTGCCGCCATCGCCGGGCGCGAAGAGGACGCGATCCGAGAGCGCGGCCCAGGCGAAGTACCCCGGCGGAACGGGTGTCGGCTCGCTCGGTGCGGGATCGGTCGAATCGCGGCCCGGGCGCGTCCGGGGGGGCTGCTCGACATGGGCACTCGCGACGTTGCTCCCGGCTGCCAGCCACAGACCCATGGCGCACGCCGATGCGATGAACGCCCGTCGATCCACGCCGGTCATCTCACCCTGACGATTGGTTCCGTCGCGCATGTGTCGCCTCCTGCTTCCGGCGGTCAACCTGGACTGATGCCAGCATCTCAGCGTACCACCGCGCATCGCCGGGGGTGCATCGCCTACACTCTCCTCCTACCGGTCGGGGGCACTTGCCCTGACTGTTTCCGAACATGCAAGCGATTCGAGGGAAGTTGCGATGAAGGTCAGCGAGATGCGCCCGGGTATCGGTTTCAACATGGATGGCAAGCTCTGCGTGGTGGTCGGGATCGAGCATCGGACGCCGGGCAACCTTCGCGCGTTCGTTCAGTTGACATACCGCGAGGTTCTCTCGGGCAAGCAGCTCGACAAGCGGATGCAGCCCACCGAGGACCTGCAGGTCGTTGAGCTCGACCGGCGTCCGATGGAGTTCCTCTTCACGGATAACACCGGCTCTACCTTCATGGATCTCGAGAACTACGACCAGCACGTCCTCAACAAGGCACTGGTCGGCGATGCGATCTACTACCTCCGACCCAATACCGAGGTGGTCGTCCTCTGCAACGACGGGAACCCGATCCGCGTCGAGCTTCCCGCCTCGGTCGAACTCACGATCACCGATACGCCCCCGGGCATCAAGAACGCGACCGCGACCAACCAACTGAAGGAAGCGACCTGCGAGACCGGGCTCAAGACCCGCGTCCCGCCCTTCATCGAGACCGGCGAGAAGATCAAGGTCTCGACTGCCGACGGCTCGTACCTCTCTCGCGCGTGAGTCTTGCGGTGGCTCCGCTCTCCAGAGCAGAGTCAGGTACACTCGGTCGGATGGCGGCGGAACTCACGATCATTCTGATCGGACTGCGCGGCAGCGGCAAGAGCACCCTCGGAAGGGCCCTCGCCCTCGAAAACGCCCGCGCCTTCGTCGATCTCGACGAACTCACACCTCGAATCCTCTCACGCGCTTCCGTCGCAGAGGCATGGGAGAAAGACGGCGAAGAGGCCTTCCGCAAGGGCGAGACCCTCGCGCTCGCAAAGGCCCTCGCGACGCCCGGCGCCGTGCTCGCGCTCGGCGGCGGCACCCCGACCGCACCCGGCGCAAAGGAGATGCTCGTCGAACAGCAGCGAGCGGCACGCGCCATCGTCGTCTATCTCCGCGCATCCGCGCCGACGCTCCGCCAACGCCTCTCCGGCGCGGACAACGCCAGCCGCCCGTCTCTGACCGGCTCGGGCGTGCTCGACGAGCTCGAGGGGATCCTCGCGCGGCGCGATCCGCTCTACCTTGCCCTTGCGGATGAGGTTGTAGAGGTCGATGGACTCTCGCAGTCCGAGGCCCTTGTCATGCTGCGCACGGCCATCGGCCAGTGACGAGCGTGCGCGGGCGACCGCGTGGTCTAGTCATCCCCTCGGGTGGTACTTCTGGTGGACGCTCCGCAGGCGTGTCTTGTCCACGTGCGTGTAGATCTGGGTCGTGGCGATGTCGGCGTGCCCGAGCAGCTCCTGCACGACACGCAGGTCCGCGCCCCCCATCAGCAGGTGCGTCGCGAAGGAGTGGCGGAGCATGTGCGGGTGGACCTCGCGCAGCCCCGCGGCGTTGGCGTGCTTGCGGACGAGCTGCCAGATCGCAACCCGCTCCAGCGGCAGGCCCCTGACCGAGAGCAGCAGCCGGCCCTTGTCCTTCGCGCCCGGCTTGGCGAGGCGCGGGCGGCAGTGTTCGAGGTAGTGTTCGGTCGCGATGATGGCGTGCTCGCCGACGGGGACGATCCGTTCTTTCTCGCCCTTGCCGCGCACGCGGATGATGCCGAGCGTCGGCACCCAGTCGGTGAGGAGAAGGTCTGCGGTCTCGCTGGCCCGCAGGCCGCAGGCGTACATCAGCTCGAGCATGGCCCGGTCGCGCATCCAGAGTTCCGGCAATGTGCGGAGGGCGCGGGGCGTCTGCTCGGTATCGGGCTTGGGGGCAGGGGGGCTCGGCGCCTCGACGAGGGCCCGCATCTGCTTCGGCGAGAGGACGTTCGGGAGCTTCTTCCAGCGCGTGGGCCGTTCGAGGAGCGAGGTGGGATCCTCTGCGATGACGGAGCGGGCGTGAAGGAAGCGGAAGAAGACGCGGAGCGTGGCGAGGTGGCGGGCGACGCTGGAGGGCTCCATGTTGTGGATGGCGTGGAGCGAGGCGAGGTGCTCGGAGAGCATGCGCCCGTTGACGGAGCTCCATGAGCCCACGCCTCGGGAGACGAGGTCGCGGGCGAGCGTCAGGATGTCGTGTCCGTATGCGGCGACCGTGTTGGGCCTGAAGCCGCACTCGACTCTTATGTAGGTGAAGAAGAGATCGATCTCCGCGGCGAGGGCGCGGGGCAGGTCGTCGTGTGGCGCGGGGCGCTTCTTGCGTGGGGGCGGCGGGGTGGTTCGAGCCGGTGGCATGGGGTGATGTAGAGATCGGATCGATGGGCGCGAAGGGGTGCAAAAGCGAAAGGCCCCGGAGCGTGTGCTCCGGGGCCGTGGGATCGGGGGGTTACCTCAGCCGGTCGTCCCGGCGTTCGCTTTAGCCGAGGAGCTGCAGGACGGCCTGCGGCTGGCTGTTGGCGATGGCGAGGATGTTCGTCGAGGCCGAGACCAGGATCTGGTTGCGGGTCAGAGAGGCGGTCTCGGTGGCGAAGTCGGTGTCGCGGATCACGCTCTCGGCCGCCGAGGTGTTCTCGACCGCGATGTTGAGCGAGCGGATGGTCGCACCGACGACGTTGCGCTGGAAGGCACCGAGGCGGCCACGCATGCCGGAGATCTGCTCGATGGCCGAGTCCACGATCTTCTGGGCGTTGGTCATGTCGCCGTCAACGACGTTGTTGGAGCGTCCTGAGCCGAGGTCGCTGAGGAAGCCCGAGCCGGACGAGGCACCCAGCTTGCGGGTGGTCACGTCGCGGATGCCGAGGGAGACCTTGCCCGCGATGTCGACCGCACCGGCGAGCTGGAAGTCAGCACCGCCGCCGGTGATCGAGAAGGCATCGACCGTGGCGAGAGACTGAGCGGAGCCGGTGTCGAGTGTGAGCTCGACATCGAGGAAGTCTGAGTTGACGCGGAGGGTCTTGCCCGTTGAGGTGGCGACCAGGCCGTTGATGGTGCCCTGGACGTTCTGGCCTGCGTCGCGGATGCCATTGGTGGCGGCGGCGAAGGTGCTGTTGATGGTGGTGTTCAGGCTGTTGGCGTCGTTGTTCTCGAACTTGTAGAGGCCGACGCCCGAGCCGGTGACGTCCGCGGCGTCAACGACCTTGACGGAGACGAACTGTGCCTTGCCGAACTCGTTGGAGAGGAGGGTGATGCCGCTGGACGACGCGGAGGCCGTGACGCCGGTGACATCGCTGTAGGTGTTGATGGCGGACTCGATGTCGGCGAGCGAGGTGCCCGAGGAGAACTGGAGCTCGCGGGAGCCGAGAGCGCCGGAGACCTCGATGGTGAACTGCCTGCCGGAGCCGTTGAGGTCGATGTTGCCGCCGCCGAAGGACATGTAGAGCTGTCCCTGCTGTGCGGACTGTGTGACGAGGACATCGACGTCGAGGGTGCCGCCGGCGGTGAGCTTGGCGGCGTTGACGGTGTAGTTGCTGACGCCGCTGTCGACGCCGGAGACCTGGTAGTCGAAGTTGCCGTTGAGGAGCTTGAAGCCCTGGAAGGAGGTGGAGGAGGAGATGCGATCGATGGTCTGGAGGATCGAATCGATCTGGAGCTGGTTCGCCTTCTTCTCCTCGTCGGAGAGACCGGCGGTCGATGCGGTGGTGGTGAGGAGGCCCTGGAGCTCGGTCAGAAGACCGGAGATCTCCTGGAGGCCACCCTCGGCGATGTTGACGACCTGATCGGCGCGCTCGGCGTTGCCGATGGCGGCGTTGAGGCCGCGGAGATCGGAGCGGAGATTCTCCGACGCGATGAGGCCAGCGGGATCATCCTTGCCTCGGTTGATCCGAAGGCCGGTGCTGAGGCGCTGGAGCGAGTTGTTGAGGGAGGCGTTGTTGCCGCCCAGGACCCGCTGACCAACAAGAGAAGCGACGTTCGTATTGATGCGACTCATGACATCCTCCGTGACTGGTTCGGCCCGTTGATTGCCGACCGCCCCGCGTGGCGATTGGGCCGAACCCTCCGGCCCTGACCACTGTGTTGCCGAGGTGATCTCGGCCGTGGAACCCCGGTATCCATGCCGGGGCTTGCTGACCCTTGGTCCGGCACCGCGCCGGGGGTCGTGAGTGGAGATCGACGGCCGGAAGGTGCGGGTTGAGCGGAGGATGACGGGATTTATGCGAAAGATGTCGAGCGCATGCGGAAGGGGCCCTGCCGAGACGCTCGGCAAGGCCCCTGAACGGGTGCTTGGGTTGTTATCCGGACCGCCCTGGCGGGCTTCTGTATCAGCCGAGCAACTGGAGGACCTGCTGCGACTGCTGGTTTGCGAGTGCCAGGACGGATGTTCCGGCGGAGACGAGGATCTGAGACCTTGTCAGCTTGCTGGTTTCGGAGGCGAAGTCTGCATCGCGGATGCGTGACTGGCTCGAGGAGAGGTTCTCGAACGCTGCCTGGAGGGAGCGCACGTTGGGTTGGATGACGTTGCGTTCGAAGGCACCGAGCTGGCCTCGGAGGATCGAGATCTCGTCGATGGCGGCTTCGAGGATGTCCGAGGCGGCGGAGAAGTCCTTGCGTTGGTTGGACTCGGAGAGGGAGTTGGTTTCGCCGGTGCGGAGTGATGAGAGGTATTGGAGTCTGCCGTTGACGAGTGTTCCGCCGAGGAGGGAGGCGGCAACGGTGGGGATGCCGATGTTCGCCTGTTGCTGGCTGGTGACCTGCGGCCCGAGCTGGAAGAGTGCGCCGCCGCCTGTGATGTTGAATCGCGTGGTGGCGATGCTGGGATCTGTCGCGAAGTTCTGTGAGAGGAGGAGATCGATGGAGAGGGATGGCGAGTTGACGGAGACGCTGAGACCCTTGCCGGTCGCGAGCGAGCCGTTGATGAGTGCGACGACGTCCTTGCCCTCATCGCGGTTGTCGGCTGTGAGTGTGGTGCCGATCTCTGACCAGGGGAAGGGGGTTCCGGGGACGGTGCCGTTGTCGGTGATGGAATAGGTGGCGAAGGAGTCCTGGGATGAGTCGCTCGGTCGGTTGGTGCGCTCGACGGAGACGAACTGCGAGGAACCGAAGCCCTCTGAGCGGAAGGCGAGCCCTGAGAGCGCGTTGTCGTTGATGAGTCCGGCCTGGACGCCGGTGAGTCCGGAGACCTTGTTGATGGCGGCGGCGACGGAGCCGAGCGCGGTTCCTGTAGCGAACTGGAGCTCGACGACGCCTCGCGGGCCGGCGATTCGCAGGTTCATGCTGGAGAGGATGGTGCCGTTCTCGGGTGCGCCGGGCGTCGGGAGATCGCCTCGCATGAAGAGCGCGGCGGTCTGTGCGGAGGCGACGACGTCGACTTCGACTTCGAGAGAGGACTGCCCGATGAAGGACGCTCCGAGGACTCTTGCCTTGGAGATGGTGTCCGTGGCGAGGCCGGAGAGGGTGTAGTCGAGGGAGCCGTTGAGGAGTTTGAGCCCGCCGAAGGAGGCGGTGTTTGAGATTCGTGTGATGGACTCGATGGCGGAGTCGATCTGTCGCTGGTTGGCCTCGATCTCGGCGTCTGAGAAGGCACCGGTGTTGGCGGCTTCAACGAGGAGCGACTTGATCGAGTTGAGCAGGTCGTTGACCTCTGCGAGCGACGCCTCGGTCGTAGCGATGACCGATGAGGCGCGTTCGGAGTTGCGGACGCCCTGCTCGTTGCCCTGGATCTCTGAGCGGAGTCGCTCGGAGATGATGAGGCCTGCGGGGTCGTCTGCGCCTCGGTTGATGCGGAGCCCCGTGGAGAGGCGCTGGAGGCGGATCTCGAGTTCCTGGTTGGTCTTGCTCAGGTTCGCTTGCGCGATGACGCTCGGGATGTTGCTGTTGATGCGTGTCATGGGCATCCTCCGTGATGGTCCCGTGAGTGTGTCGTGTGTCTCATGATCCGGTTGCGGCTCTTGGCGGGAGTGTGTCGTTGCGGCTGTTGGGGTTTCCCGCGCTGAGTGCCGAGACCCGCGTCCGCGCGGGGCCGGGTGAGATCGGCCGTGGGATGGAACCGAGCTGGTCCTGGGCGATGCGAGATGCCTGCTGGTTCTCTCGCTTGATCGCCTCGTAGACCTCTTTGCGGTGTACGGCGATCCTTGTGGGCGCCGTGATGCCGAGGCGAACCTTGTCCCCTCGGATGTCGACCACCGTGATCTCGATCTCGTCGCCGATCATGATGGTTTCGTCTCGCTGTCTTGAGAGCACGAGCATCCGTGTGCTCCTTTGTCTTTCGCGTCCGTGCGATATGCCCCCGACACGCCGATGCGTGCGGGACGTCCCGACCCTCTTCCGCGATGCCTGGGCCGTGGGGCTCAGGCGGTCGCACGCGCCGCCGGCTGGCCGACCCGCATGAGCGGATGGCGAGTCGTCCAGCGCTTCTCCGCGAGGACCATCTGTTCTCCGGTCCTCGTGAGCGTGTTGACGACGAGCGGCCCCTGGAGGTTTCCGGTGAGCTGTCCGTCGACCTTGTTGACGATCACGAAGACCTGGGCGTCTTCGAGGCGAGCCAGCGTGAGCGATTCCATCTGCTCGGCGCGGATCGGCACGGAGTACTCGGGGACGAAGAGCGAGGGGTCGGTGACGACGAAGGCCAGGCCCGGGTCATCGAGTGACTGGAGCCAGAAGAAGCACGCGTCCTCGCCCGGCTCGAGCAGGCAGAAGCGTGTGCGGCCGGCGAAGCCGAGGAGTCCCGCGGGGAAGGTGATCACCCGATCGTCCTGGATCTGGATGACACCGAACCGAGTCGTTCGCACGTCCATTGTGCGCTCCATTCCCACGGCCTTGTTGGCGACCGGCTCCCACCCTCCAACGGTGGGCCGCGGTCGCGTTCCTCATCGACGGGGCCGGGCCGGCGTGAGGTTCAGTCCTTGAAACGACTCTGCCGGGCGTCAGCCCAGAAAGTCCAAGAGGGTTCTGCTGGTCGCGGCGACGGTTGACTGGAGTCCCGCGTTGAGCTGTGTCTGGAGGAGGGTCATGCGTGTCACTGCCTCTGCGTAGTCCGTGTCGAGGAGTTGGCTGCGTGTGGTCTGGTCCACGGTGCGGCGTCCTTCTTCGTAGACAGTCTCGAGGTCTATCCGACGTGCGTATCCGCCGACGACGGCGCGCTCCTGCGCGACGCGATCGACGAACCGCTGGAGGTTCTCTCCCGCAATCGCTATGCCAGACGTGCTGTTGGTTGCGAGGGCCTCTCGGAGATCGATGAGAGCTGTGAAGAGACTGTCGACCCTGACGGCGGCGACATCGCGTCCGAGGGTGGATGAGCCATCGGTCGCGATAGTGGTATTGAGGAGGCCGAGGTCTTCGAGCGCGTTGGAGTTGTTGGTGCGTTCCAGACTGATGGGGGATGGGAAGACACCGGTGCGTTCGATGACGATTCCGTTGGCGGTGGGGCTGAGGGACGCGCGGATCGTGCCCGGGGTGTGCCCTGCGGCGGTTGCTCCGGCGTCGAGTTGCGCGTTGATTCGCGCAAGAACGGCATCGATGGTGGTGAGGTCTTCGGGTCGGAGGTCGATGTCGATGAGCGTTCCGTCGGCATCGCCGAGTCCGATCCTGAAATCGACATCAAGGGAGCTATCGGGGAGACCTGTGATCGGGTCGGTGCGATTGTGGACGATGCGGACGCCTCTTCCGTCGTTCAGTTGAGAGGCGAGAGTCGCGCCGGAGAAGGTCCGGATGCCGAGGCGGAGGGCCGACTGATTGGTGGCGTCGGTGTCTGTGATCGAGAGAGCTCCGGCCCGCGAGCCGGAGACCTCGTTGTGGATGTCGATACCGGTGCCGCTCTGGTTGATGGCGACGCGTATGCCCAGCCCGGCGGTTTCGAGGAGGTTCTTGATGTCCTGGAGGGTCTCGGCGTCGGCGAGGTTGATCTCGGCGGTGCGTCCGGCGTTTGAGACGCGGATCGATCCGAGCGTGCCGCTGCCTGCGATGTCGAGGCCTGCGAGGGCGGAGAGTGGCGTGGACCAGGTGACCCTGGGGCTGACCGATGCGCCATCGGGTGAGCCGGCATCGAATGTGATGGGTGCGGTGTCGGATGCGAGCCCGAGGTCGCGGGCTGTGATGCCGGAGCCGATATCGGAGAAGGTCAGGATGGGATCGGTTGTGCCTCCGACGATGTCGAACGAGAGGGATTCGCCGGAGAAAGAGACGCCGCCCGGTCCGAGGATTGTGGTGCTGTTGTCGGATTCATACTGGCGGATGGCTGCGGTGATTGTGTGGGCGACGTCGGCGAAGGTCTCTGCGTGTGAGAGGTCGATGGTTACGGCCGGTCCGCCGTCGAATCGCATGCTGATCGCGCCGGTGGAGATGCCGAGTCCGCGTGCGCCGTCCGCATCGCGGAGGCGGGTTGAGCCGGTGAGGGTGGGCGCGAGATCGACGAAGCCGTTGTGCCGCGCGGATGTGGCGCCGATGGCTCCGGGGTTTCCGAGTGTGAGTGGGGCGGTGGAGCCGAGCCGGATGTCTGTGACGAGCCCGGGGCCCGACCCTGTGTAGCGGTACGCGCCGAAGAACTCCGTGACCGGGGAGGAGCCGGGGGTTGAGCCGGCGAAGATGTGTCCCTGGACTCCGGAGCGATTCGAGAGGGTGAAGAGTTGTCTCAAGAGTGAGTCGACGATGGTTGCCTGGGCGGCCCGCTCTTCGGGGCTGGAGGTGCTGTTGACCTGCTCGGAGGCGATCTGCATGGCTTCGTTGACGAGGTCGGAGGCCTCGGAGAGGGCGGTGTCGATGGTGGCGAGCGAGGCGGCGGCGTGCTGCATGTTGCGAAGGAGCTGGGAGGAACGCTCGAGGCGAGCGTCGAGGACGGAGAGCGTTGCGGCGGCGACGGGATCTTCGCCGGGCCTTGAGATTCGTTGTCCGGTGGAGATCTGCTGCTGGACTCTGTAGAGGCCGACGCTGGTGCGATTGATGGTGCTCAGAGCGTTCCGGCTCATCAGCAGGTTTGGGGCGCGGGAGAGTCCTGGGGGGATGCTGGTCATGGGTGGCGTCCGGAACTCAGACGATGCTCAGGAGTGACTCCATCAGTTGTCGAGCGACTTCGATGACGCGTGCGCCGGCCTGGTATTGCTGCTGAAAGTTGAGGAGGTTGATGGCCTCTTCGTCGAGGGAGACGCCGCTGACGGCGGCGCGTTGGCTGTCGAGGGATTCTCTGACGACGGTCGCGGCGGCGGCTTCTGTTTGAGCCGCGGAAGCGGCGGAGGCGGTGACGGTGACGTGGTCTCGCCATGCGGCGAGGAGTGTGCGTCCGCCGAGTGCGGGGATCTGCTTTGCGTTGAGTCCGGCGAGTGCGAGGGCGGCGCCGTTTTCGACGAGGCCTCCCGGGCCCCATGTGCCGACGCCGAGCATGCCGGGGTTGGCGTCGAGGGTTGAGGAGATGTTGATGTCTGAGGCGTTTGTGCCGGTGAAGTAGGCGTTGATACCGAGGACGGCGAGGACGCCTGAGGTGTCGTCGGAGAATGAGTACTCGAAGCCGGCGTTTGCGGCGATGCTGAGCGAGCCGTCGGGAGTGAAGGCGGCGTTGAGGCCGGGGATGGCGTGCAGCGCGCTGCGGATATCTTCGGCGGAGGTGTCGTTGGATGTGCCGGGGGTGGCTGCGGCGGTGAGGCCGTCGAGATCGACGCCAACTCGCACGGTTGTGATCGCGCCGGTCGCGGTGTTGCGGATGTTGACATTGAAGCCGCCGTTGGTCGGCGCGAAGGGTAGAGAGCGCAGGGTGGCGTTTGCGGGATCGTTCAGTGCGAGCGAGCGGTCGGCAACCGGGATGCGGAGTGATGCGGCGGAGGACTGCAACCAGGCGTCGCCGATCGAGGTGGAGTGGAGTTTGTTGACCTCGTGGATGAGGTTCGAGGCGAGGGAGTCGAGGGCGTTGATGGATCGGTCGACGGCTCCGGTGCGTTCTGCGAGGAGCGAGCCGATGGCACCGGACTTCGGGGAGAGGAGCGTGCCGTCGTCGCGGGTGGCGAGGCGGATCTCTCCGTTCGCGCTCCGCTGCATGGTGAGGCCTCGGCTGATGCCGTCGAGGACGACGGGCGTGGAGCCGATGAGGATGTCGGTGGAGCCGCCTCGTTCGATGACTGAGACATCGACCATCGTGGCGAGTTCTTCGATGAGCGCGTCGCGCTGGTCTCTGAGTGAGTTCGCGGTTGTGGAGGCGACTTCGGACTGGGCGATTGCGGTGTTGAGGCCGGCGATGCGGTCGATGAGGTCGCTGGCTCGGAGGGAGGCCTGTCCGAGTTCCTGGTCGAGCTGCGTGCGTTGAGAGGTGAGTTCACCCCGGAGGCGCTGGATGAATGAGGAGAGGGAGCGGCCTTCCTGCACGACGACCGCGCTGGATTGGACGAGATTGGCGCGTTCCGACCATGCGTTGAAGAAGGAAGAGAGCTGGGAGGAGAGGTCATTGTCGCCGAGTTCGCCGAGGGCGGTTTCGATGGCACCGAGGATGTTTTGTCTTGCGTAAGAGGCGTGCTCGTCGGAGAGTGCGCCGCGTGTGCGGTTCTCAAGCGAGATGGAGACCTGGCGGCGGATGTCGGCGACGGCAACACCGAGGCCGACGGAGCCAGCGAGCCCGCGGCCCGCGCCCTTTGAGGGGGTGAGGGTTGCGAGCTGGCGTCTGTAGCCGGGCGTCGCGGCGTTTGCCATGTTGTTGCCGGTCGTGGCGATGCCAAGCTGGCTTGCGCTGAGCGCGGTGCGACCGATCTGCATGGCTGCGGAGAGACTCATGTGGAGAGATCCAGTGCGGCGCACGCGGGCGTTGTGCTCTGGACTTTGCCGGCTCGTCCGTATGTGCCTGCGTGGCTGAGGGCTGCTCCGACCTGGGCCATGAGCCCTTGTGTGTGTGAGAGGAGCGAGCGTGTGGCGGATCTGACGACGGCCTGCTTTGAGCGGAGTTCGCCGATGAGCGTTCGGAGGTCCGAGGCGAGGGTGATGATTCGGGAGCGGTCGGGCTCCGGGAGATCTGCGGCGAGTTCGGTGATGGTGCGTGGCTGGCCGTTGCCGACGAGGGCGGCGCGGGCGCGTTCGAGATCGGCGATCTGTGTGAGGGCCTCGGTCTGCTCATCGATGGCGATGCGGATGCCTTCGCTGTGGGCGAGTGAGATTGCGACGCGATGAGCTTCGACGGCTTCGCCGAGGCGGTGGT
The DNA here is from genome assembly GCA_019454185.1 of Phycisphaeraceae bacterium. Taxonomy (NCBI): domain Bacteria; kingdom Pseudomonadati; phylum Planctomycetota; class Phycisphaerae; order Phycisphaerales; family Phycisphaeraceae; species Phycisphaeraceae bacterium. The sequence continues at coordinate 2,090,023 of CP075368.1, read as the reverse complement.
GTGCCGCGATGAGTGCGTGGAGGAGCGATTCGAGCTGCGAGCCGAGCGTCGAGTTGGTGTTCTCTTCGTGTGCTCGGCGTTGGGACATCCGTGCGGCTCCGGCGGTGTGCGTCCGGCGTGGGAGGGCGGGCGCGGGGCTTGGTCAGACTCTCCGCATATCTCGTGCCAGTCGGTCGACGAGCGGGAGGCGTGCGGCGGAGGTGATCTCGCGCGCGACCTGTGCGTCGAGGAGCGCGCCGAACTGTTTCTCGGCCTGTGAGGGTGCGAAGGGCTCTGCGGCCCAGGTGGTTTCGCGTGCCTGTGCGAGGATGGGCTGGACGAGGGCGACGGAGACAAAGGTCTCGGCGATTTCGCGCGGATTCGGCGCGGTGGCGAGGGGGCCTCTGTCGGCGATGGACATGACTTCGGCGAAGGAGCGTTGGCTCCGGATCGCGCTGCCCGGGGCCATGTGGGTGGCGTGGGGGGGGAGCTGGGTGCGGGAGAGCAAGGAGTTGGTGATGGTGTTGTCTGGGGGCATGTGCGGTGTCTTGTCAGTCGATGACGAGGCGTGCGTGGAGACGCCCGGACTTGTGGAGTGTCTGGAGGATCTCGATCTGGTCCTGGGAGGGGATGTCGAGGCGGTCGAGGGCGCGGAGGAGGTCTGAGAGGCGTGCCTGTTCGACGGGACGGGCGTCGGTTTCGAGCCCGGCCCAGCGGGAGCGCTCGATGAGCGGGTCGGCGGGGGAGGGGACAGGGGCAGGGACGGTGGTCGTGATCGTGAGGTCTTTGTGGGTGATCGCGACGGGTCCGATGCGGACGTCCTTGGTGACGATGATCGCGCCGGTGCGTGAGTTGACAACGACCATGGCGGGGAGGCGCAGGAGTTCGGGGTTGAGGGGCGTGCTCATGACGTCCGCGACAAAGGGGCCGGGGTTGTCGAGCTCGGGGTCGGGGATCTGGATGCGGATGACTCGATCGTCAACCTGAACGGCGACGGGGGGGCCTCGGTGGATGGGGGAGGCGAAGTAGCCGTCGTTGATGGCGATGGCGATCTGGGATGCCGCGGACCAGCCGGAGAATGTGGGTTCGAGGATGAGGTCGAAGGTGCGTGAGATCGTGCCTGTGGGGATGTCTCTTACGAGACGTGCGCCGAGGCGTACTCGGCCGGTTGTGGGGACGGAGGGGTCTTCGATCTCGACGGCCCCTTCTGCGATGGCGAAGACGGCCTGTCCCGGGATGGGTCCGGAGAGAGGGGAGAGGAAGAGGCGGCCGCCCTTGATCGACTTGGCGGAGTTGAGGGTCGCGATGTGGACATCGAGTCGGTCGTCGGTGAGTGCGCCGCTTGCGGGAACGGTGCAGGTGACCATCACGAGGGCGACGGACTTGCTCTTCTGGAGTTCCTTCAGGTCGGGGACGGGGACGCCGGCGTTCTGGAGGACCTGGGCGAGGGGGCGCGCGGAGACGAGTTCTTTGCCGGAGTCGCCGGTGCCTGGGAGTCCCATGACGAGGCCGACGCCTCTGAGAACGGACTCACCCTCGCCTTTGACGCGGGCGAGGTCTTTGACGGTGATGGACTGCGCGTGGGCGTTGTTGGTGAGGGATGCGGCGGCGATTGCGCAGAGCGCAAGGACGACGCGTGGAAAGAGGTATGTGCTGCGCATCGCGTGCTCCGGGCGAGGTGTCGGGAGGGGAGACGCGAATGGAGTGCCAGGTAAGAGGGCGATGGGTATAAGCAGGAGAGAGAGGCAATCGGTACAACGCTCAGGGAGTGGAAGTGGGGACGCGGATGAGCGCGCACTCTCGCCGGTCGACGGCCAGGACACCGGCGGCACCGGATGACGCTCGCTTATGGCTGCTGCGGTCAAGCCCTGACCAGGTTCACGGGACACCCGTGCACCGGGCCCGGCCGTCGACCGGCGGGAGTGGGCTGATGGTACGCATGGCGGTGCATCGCGTACACTCCGCTTGCGTGCGGAAGTCCAGCCCATCCTTTGAGACGGTTGCCGAGGTGCAGCAGCGTGCGCGCAACACGGTGGTGAACTTCGTGCGTCTGGCGTTCGTGGTGGTCTTCACGATCGCGTCGTTCCTGTATCTGACGGAGCTTGCCGACGACCCGGCGACGGGGGAGGCGCGGCTTCGGAATGTGCCGTGGACGATCGCGATCGTGCTGATGATCGGCGCGCTGGTGGTCTTCGCGGACATCCTGACGCCACGCAAGCGGATCTCGACGCTGGTGGGGATCCTTGTGGGGCTGGCGGCGGGGATGCTGGCGACGTGGGCGTTCGGGCAGTTGATCGATCTTCTGGCGGTGTTGTACGGGTTCGAGGGGGCAAAGCACAAGACGATCGTGCAGGCGGTGAAGCTGCTGCTGGGCGTCTGCTTTGTGTACCTGGCGATCACGACGGTCTTGCAGACTCAGGACGACTTCCGGCTGGTGATTCCGTATGTGGAGTTCGCGAAGGAGATCCGCGGGACTCGTCCCATGCTGCTGGACTCGTCGGCGTTGATCGACGCGAGGTTCGCGGATCTGGCGGAGACGGGGGTGATCCAGTCGCCGATCGTGATACCGTCGTTCGTCGTGGCGGAGTTGCAGCTGCTCGCGGACCAGTCTGAGAAGACGAAGCGGGCGAGGGGGCGGCGGGGTCTGGACATCGTGGGCAAGTTGCAGCGATCGGCGGACCTGGATGTCTCGATCGATGAGACGATCGTGCCGGGCAAGGGTGTCGACCAGTTGCTGATCGAGTTGGCGCGTCGGATGAACGCGTACATCGTCACCACGGATTCGGGCCTGTCGCGCGTGGCGGGGATCAAGGGTGTGGGTGTGGTGAACATCCACGAGCTAGCGGCTTCGTTGAAGCCGTCGGTTTCGGTGGGCGATGCGCTGGTGACGCGGATCGTGAAACCGGGAGAGCAGGCGGGGCAGGGCGTCGGCTATCTCGAGGATGGCACGATGGTGGTGGTGGACGATGCACGCGATCGCATCGGAACGAACCTGACGGTGCAGGTGACTTCGACGCTGCAGACCGCGGCGGGCCGGCTTGTCTTCGCGAGGATCCAAGATGCGGAGGAGGAGCGGCCGGAGAGCGAGGGGGCCGATTCATCGGAGCCGCGGCCTGAGGTGAGCGAGGATACGGGCACCACGGCCGAGGGGTCCGAGAAGGGCGGCACGGGGAACGTGCAAGGCGGGAAGCCGCTTTTCAGGCGCGGCAAGAGTCCTAGAAACCCCCGGCGATAGCCCGCGTATGTTCAATTGAGGCAAGAGTTTCGGGTGGCGCGGGACGGCCTCACGTCTGAGTCTGGGCAAATCCGTGTGACCGCTGGCCTTTCTCCGGCCATCGGGCATCTTGTCCATATCGCCGACGCGAAGGAGCCCCAAAGGCCCCGGAGCACAAGCGAAGCACAAAAGGAGAATGGAGATGAAGCGCACGAATCTGTGGGCCGGGATGTCGCTCTGTCTGATCTCGAACGTTGCACTTGCTGATGTGATCTGGACAAGCGGCGCGGGCACAGTCGTTGCGCCTCCGATGTCGATGGAAGTCGGTGCACTTGAGGGCGCGACGACGATCTACGCGATCAATGAGCGTCAGGATATCGCGCTTCCTTATGACCTCGCGGTTGATTGGGCGGGTCACGGGATGCTTGAGGGAACGGCGTCGCTGCGGGGCCATGTGATCCCTGCGGGAACGAGGATCTCGAGCCATCTCATCCACATGGACACTGACACCAATATCAAGATGCTGGTCGAGGCTTCTTTCGGGTTCGACGGACCGATCCTCGGCATCATCGTGACGCGGAACCGCCTGGTCGCGACGGATGTTGATCTCGGGCTTGCGACGACGCTCTACAGTCTCAGCCCGTATCGCGGCGTGGAGATCGATGCGTTCGACCGTGTCGCGGTTGATATGGAGACGAACTCGGTGTGGGTCCGCTTGCAGCAGTCCACCGAGATCGATGAGATCCGCGTGATCACGGGCGTGGTTCCCGCCCCCGGTTCGCTCGCACTGCTCGGCATGACGGGCATCCTTGCCGGCCGCCGGCGTCGCTGAGGTCTCTGATCGGCACACCCCCGCGTCGTCGCGAGCACGTGCGACGTTCCGCGTGAAAGACCCCATTCCGTTCCCTTCGTGCGGCATGGACCCCGGCATCGGCTGGGGTTCATGCTTTTTTGGCAAAGGGGCAAAGGGGCGAAGGGGCAGAGGGGCGGGGGGGAAAAATTGCAGATAGCAAATAGCAAAGGGGCAGACTGCGGGGTGGTGGGAGGAGGACCGGTAGATGACGGAGCGGGGGCGGAGGGCCGGTGTAGTCGTATGTTTCTGGGGCGGAGGTGGGGTGGTTGACTGAAGTGGGGGCGGTTCGGGGACGATAACGCGTGGGTGCATGTGCCGCGTGGATCGGGTGGATTGGCGGCGGGCACCTAGACGAGGGCGGCACCATGTCGGCGATTTCAAGACGGCCGGGCGCGAGTGTGTGCTTTGAGTGCAAGCCGGGTTGCGAGCGGAGTCCATACAGCGAGAGGTTGGTGTTTGAGCGTCGGGGTGCGACACGTTCGCCTGTTGAGGGTCGTGCGATGGCGGCGTTCACGGATCCTTCGGGCGCGGTCTCGATCGCGTATGTGGATCTGATCGATGAGAGCGCGGAGGGGCTTGGGATCGCGTGCGAGATCGATGTGGCGGTGGGTTCGGCGGTGACGTTGTATAACCTGCCCCGGAGCACGAGCGAGAAGGGGACGGTGGTGCGTTCGCAGCGTGGGGCGGGCGTGAGCAGGATCGGCTGCCGCGTGAGTTACTCGCGGGTTGCGGCGTGAGGCGTCGGTGAGCGAATCCTCACGATGATCCAGCAGGGTTACACGCGAAGGCACACCGCTCTGGAGAGCGGTGCCACCAAGAACTGAACTATCCGAGAGTAAGATCTATCGGTGTCAGCGGCACATCGCCAGCGACATCACGTTTCAATCTCTTTCCGATCATCGTCGCGAACTCGAACGCCGGGACGCCTGTTCCCGGGCGTTTGACCGTCAGGTCGCGTGCGGACAGCACGTGGCCCGCCGGCAATGAGCGCGTGGTCACGACCGATTGACGCGAGAGCTTTCGCACATCCTCCTCGATCGCGATCACACGCTTGACGGGCTCAATGCCTTCGAACTGGGATTTGCGATTGTCGGTTGCCGCGGCCAGTGCGGCGTCGCGGGCAAGCTCCACATAGCGGGCAAAGTCTCGTGGCTCGAGCGACGCCGCGTGGTCGGGCCCCGGGGCGTTCGTGTCATACGTGAAGTGCTTCTCGAGGATGCGGGCGCCCAGCCCGACGGCGATCGCGCCGGTGCCGACGCCCTGCGTGTGGTCGCTGTAGCCGATGGGACCGTCGAAGATCTCGCCGAGGGCGAGAATGCCGCCGAGTTCGGCGTGTTCGATCGCGGTCGGATAGCTGCTGACGCACTGGAGCAGGGCCGTGCGGCTTGGTACGGCGGCATCGCGAGCGGTCAACCAACTGAGCGCGCGGGAGACCTCGTCGATCGTACTCGCGCCGGTGCTGATGATGAGGGGCTTGCCTGTCGCGACCAAGCGTTCAAGCAGAGGACGATGCACGATGTCGGGGGATGCGGTCTTGTAGGCGTCCCACGGCAGCGATTCGGCGGCGTCGACGAGTTCGGTGGAGAAGACGGTGACGATCGCGTGGATGGATCGTGCGTGGGCGAGCTCGACGATGCGGGCCATGTCGGGTATGGAGAGTTCCAGGCGACGGAGCATGTCGACGGGGTCGCTCTCTCCCGCGGCTTTCTGGTAGGCGGCGAGTTTGGCGGCGGCGGACATCAGGCGATCGGCTTCGAACAACTGGAGTTTGATGGCGTCCGCTCCGGCGTCGGCAGCGGCGTCGGTCAGTTCGAGCGCGCGATCGACCGAACCATCGTGGTTCACGCCGATTTCGGCGATGATGTAGGGTGGATTGGCGGCGGAGATGTCGCGCGTACCGATCTGCATATGAGCGTGTGAATGGTAGTGGGGCGGCGGGAGATGCAGGTGTACGAACGAGCATCAGTTCCGGCTCGCACCGCTCGCCGGGAACTGATGGCACCCCCTCCGAGCCCTTCAGCTTTCAACAGCTCCGTCGTTGCTCGTTGCGAGGCGTTTGAGCAAGGGGTGCTTGGCGGCTTTTTTCTGGCGGAGCATCTCGACGACGAGTGGGGGGACCATGCTGGCGAGGGGGGTGAGGTCGCGGCCCATCGCTGCGATCTGCTTGATGAGACTCGACGAGGTGTACGCGAAGGTCTGGCCTGCGACGACGAAGGCGGTTTCGAGTCCGGCGACTTCGCGGTTGGTGACGGCCTGTTGGACCTCGTACTGGAGGTCGGAGAGGTTGCGCACGCCGCGGAGGAGGGCGGTCGCGCCGACCTCTCGGGCGAAGTCGACGGTGAGCCCGCTGAAGGCCTTGATGCGGACGGGTGCGGCGTCGGGTTCGGTGGCGACCATCTCTGTAAGGAGGCGTTCGAGCATGTCGACGCGTTCGTCGGCGGAGAAGAGTGAGTCTTTGCCGGGATTGCGTCCGACGGCGACGATGAGTTCGTCGAAGAGGCGTCTGCCGCGTCGGATGACGTCGAGGTGCCCGTATGTTGCGGGATCGAAGGAGCCGGGGAATACAACCACGTGCTTTGTAGGCATGGTGGAATGGTAGTGTGGCTTGGCTTGGCCGAGTCACAGGGCTGGACTGGTGCTAGGCCGCACGGCCCTTTCCGGGGCGCTTGGATGCTTTCGGCTTTGTCGCGCCGGGTTTGGAAGCGCGTTTCGAGGCACCATGCTTCTGGTTCAGATGCTTTACGTATGCGTTCAGGTCGTGGCCAAAGCGGGCGAGCAGATCTTGGCGCACCTTACGGACTTCATCAATGATCGGATCGCGTGCCATTCGAGGCCTCACATGAGCTCTTGCGGTGTGCAGATGAGCGGGGGTGATAGACCACTTTCGACGCACACAGATTGTATTCCTGGGCGGTGGACGGCGTTTGCGATGTGCGAGCAGTTCCATGTCAGCAGGTATTGAACGTTATTCGCAGCGGCGATTGCGATGTGAAGTGCGTCGATTGCGGCTCGCCGTGGAAGGGAGAGCCGCGCGACCAGGGCTTGAGCGAGGGAGGCGTCTGCGTCGGTCGGTCGCAAGACACGTAAGCCACTGAGAAACTTCAGGCGACGAGCGGCGGCATCTGGATCGCCTGCGGATGCTTCGTCTGAGATGACGAGTTCGAAGTCACTTCGGCGGGTATTCCACCATTCGTGAGTCAGTTGCTGCTGTGCCGCAACGACGATGTCTCGGCTTGGCCGTGCGGCCACATAGCTCACGACAGACGTTTCGAGGTAGACGGTTGGCTTCACGTCTCAGATGGTACAGATTCGGGCTCCGGTTTGTCTTTCTGGCCGGGGCTGAGGCCGTTACCATTCTCTCCGCATGCCCAACCAGCCCACAGACCCTTCGATGGGGCCGTCGTCGCTTCCCGCCCCGTGGCGTTTGGATTATCTCGAGCGTCTGGACAAGGAGGAGAAGCAGGGGAAGGTGCCCCAGCCCGGGAGCGGGAGCTTTCTCTTGGATTACTGGCTGGCCCCTGAGCGTGACGTTCAGAATCATGTGATTGTGCGGACGGATCAGGGGATGATCCTGCTGAACGCGTATCCGTATGCCGCGGGGCATGTGCTTGTGGCTCTGGGTGATCCGCGCCCGTCGCTTCTGGATTATGGCCCCGACCAGCGTCGGGCGTTGTGGGAGTTGGTTGTTGCGGCGACGGCGATGGTTGAGCGGACGCTGGAACCTCAGGGGATCAACACGGGTATCAACCAGGGTCGGGCCGCGGGTGCGGGTATTCCGCAGCATCTGCACGTCCACCTCGTTCCTCGTTGGGGCGGGGATACGAATTTCATCACCACAATCGGACAGGTTCGGGTCATTCCGGCGTCTTTGGATGCCATGGCGGCACGTTACAGGGCCGTGTGGCAGCGGATGATCGCCTCGGGCTTTACAATCTGATTCGTCGGGTCGTCTCGGTTCATTCCAGATTTCAATTCCCTCCATCTTCGGAGCCCATGCATGCACCGTTCACGAATCGTTTCTCTGATCGCCGGGCTTTCGCTCGCGTTGCCCGTGTTTGCCCAGAATGAGAAGCCGGAGTTTCCGCCGTTCAACGATGTTGCCAAGGAGTACAAGAAGGTTGCGCCCCCGCCGGGTGTTTCGCCTTTCTGGACGATCTGGACGCGGGAGAAGGACGGGCAGATGCTGGCGGAGTTGAACAACTGGGGCGACCAGCAGCGGTTCTACATCGCGCCGACGGTTGCTTCGGGGGATCCTGAGGCGGGGGTGCTGCCGATCTATACGCGGTGGGGGATGCCGGGCGATCGGTATGTGTACTGGCGTCGGTACGACAAGCAACTGGCTTTGATTGAGCCGCAGCTGGAGATCAGGTCGACGGGCGACAACGAGTCGAAGGCGGCCGTGGCGAGGTCTTACACGGACCGGGTGTTGCTGACGGTGCCGATCGTTGCGATGGGTCCGGGTGGGAACCCTGTGATCGATCTGGACGCGTTTCTTCTGGGGAATGCGAGGTTCTTCTTCGGAGCGTTTGTGAATGGGGCGAGGAACGATCTGGCGACGATCAAGAGCGTGAAGACATTCGCGAACAACGCGGAGATCGCGGTCGAGGTGCCGGTGATCGGCGGTCGGATGGCGACGTTGCATTACTCGATGAGTTCGTTCGCGGAGAACCCGGATTACACGCCGCGCGAGGCGGATCGTCGGGTGGGCTTTTTCTATTCGGTGTTCTCGGATCTCTCGAAGAATCAGGCGGATTCTGAGGCGGTGCGGTATGTGAACCGCTGGCACATCGAGAAGGCGGATCCGAAGCTGCGTCTGAGCCCTCCGAAGCGTCCGATCGTGTTCTACATCGAGCACACGACGCCGATCAGGTATCGGCGTTGGGTGCGGGAGGGGCTTCTCGCGTGGAACAAGGCGTTCGAGCAGGTCGGGATCGTGGATGCGATCCAGGTGCATCAGCAGGATGCATCGACGGGCGCGCACATGGATAAGGACCCGGAGGATGTGAACTACAACTTCATCCGGTGGACGAACGCGCGGATCGGGTATGCGATCGGGCCGTGCCGCGTGGTGCCTGAGACGGGCGAGATCCGCGATGCGGACATCGTGATGGATGAGGGTTTCATTTCGGGTTGGGTGCGTGAGTGGAAGGACATGGTTCCTGAGGCGGCGTTGGCGGGGATGGACAAGGAGTCGTTGGAGTGGATCGAGCGTCATCCTGAGTGGGATCCTCGGGTGGCGTTGCGTCGCGCCGGGTTCGGTCCGGCGACGGCGGCACGCGGCACAGTGGCGCGGATCGCTATGGCGGGGGCGGTTGTGCCCGAGGAGTTGGGGATCGCACCCGAGGATGTCTCGGAGCTCTCGAAGGTGAGCGGGATGCAGCATCGGTTCTGCGCGTGCGCGAAGGGGAAGACGATGTCGGTCGCGTTGGCGCGGCTGGCGCACAATCTCGGCATGCTCGGGTTCGACGATGAGGTCGGGGACAAGGCCGGCAAGGGTGGCGATGAGCCGGACGGCCTGATCGACGGCGTTCCTGAGGAGTACATCGGGCCGCTGGTGCGCGATGTGATCATGCATGAGGTCGGGCACACGCTCGGGCTGATGCACAACTACCGCGCGTCGAGCATCTATTCGCTCGATCAGATCAACTCGCCGGAGTGGAAGGCGAGCGGGAAGCAGATCTCGGGCTCGGTGATGGATTATCACCCGACGAATCTTGTTTACGGTCCGGGCGAGTTCCGCGGGCACTACGGGATGACGGACATCGGGACGTATGACAAGTGGGCGATCCAGTGGGGGTATACGTTCGAGGATCCCGAGCCGATCGCGAAGCGCGGGACCGAGCCGGAGTTGGCGTTCACGGCGGACGAGGGCGCGTGGGGGCCGGATCCGCGGACGCGGACGTGGGACCTCGGCGATGACCCGTTCATGTGGGCGCAGCGGAATGTGGAGTTGGCGGCGAAGCTGCGTGCGAGGTTGATCGACCGGGCCGTCAAGGACGGGCAGTCGTGGCAGCGGCTGCGCGAGGGGTTCCAGATGGTGATGTGGCAGCACTTCTCGGGGGTGTGGAACGCGACCGGGCAGATCGGCGGCGTTCACATCTCGAGGGCTCGTCGGGGCGATCCCGGCGATGAGCTGCCTAACGTGCCTGTGCCCGCTGCGGACCAGCGCAAGGCGCTGAAGTTCGTGCTGGAGAACGGGCTGCGTGACGCATCTGTCGGGCTTACGCCGGAGTTGCTGGCCCGGATGGGTGCGGACGAGTGGTGGGAGGACTGGGGCGCGTCGCCGGATTATCCCGCGGTTGACACGGTCGTGGCGATGCAGACCTCGACGCTGACGCGTCTGATGAGTCCGACGCTGTTCAGGCGTGTGCTCGATAATGAGGCACGCGTTCCGGCCGGGCAGGATGCTGTCACGGTGCCGGAGGTGCTGGAGTCCATCCGGAAGGAGATCTGGAGCGAGGTTGCGAATCCCTCGAATGCGCGTCCGACGGCGCGTGAGCCGATGGTGTCGGCATCGCGAAGGGCTCTGCAGCGCGAGCATGTCTCTCGTCTGATCGCGCTCTCGACGGGCAGGACATGGGGCGGAGCGAGCGGTCGCATGATGGCGACGCTGGCACGCGAGGAGCTTCGCGCGGTTCAGGAGATCGTGTCGAAGGCACCGAACGGCGATCCCTATACAAGGGCGCATCTGTCTGAGTCAAAGGAGCGGATCGCGCGTGCGCTTGAGGCGGCGTATATCCGCGCCGACTGATTGCTGCCGAGTATGTAAGCGAGCAGAAGGGCTGCCAATGTGGCAGCCCTTCTTGTTGCGCGGATGTGTGTCGGGTGTGGAGCTCTGTTCAGCGGGTTTCGGTGGAGACAAGGAAGTAGGGGCCGTCTTGATCCCCCTCCGGGCAGGCATCGACGGCGATCCAGGAGATCTCGTCGATTGCGCCGGCATCGCATGGGTACTCGAAGCCGATGGAGAGAAAGCCGGGTTGCGCGACTTCCATCACCTGGCTCTCTTCTTCGGGGTCGAAGGTCTTGAGTTCGGGCGTCTGTGGGACGTGCATCTCGCCGTACTCGTCGCGCCATTCCTCGGAGAAGACGACCAACCATGGGCCTTTCGCGCCTCGGGCGCGGGCGATGATGATGCCCGCTTCGCGGGGCTCGTCGTCCTCTTCCTCATTCTCGTCTTCGCTGAAGTAGGTGGCGATGTCGAGGTGGTCTTTGCCGTTGATCACGATGTCGAAGACGGTGAAGGTGGGCTCGCCGTGGCCGCAGAACTCGCCGGTGATGAGGATTCTGGACGCGTCGGATGCTGCGGGTGATCGCGTGTATCCGGCGAGGAAGCCGGGGGGTGGGGCGTTGGCGATGGGGGCACGATATTTGGTCTTGAAGCGTGAGAGGGAGCCGGTTTGTCCGGGGTCGAGGAATGTGTGGTCGCCGAGTGTGAAGGGAGCTTGCATTGTTTGATGGTAGAGGGGCGTGAGGGTTGCGGGGGCAGACAGGTGGCGCGAGTACGATGCATGATGAAGCAGAAGCAGGGCTGGCTCGATCTCGTGCGTGTGTGTGCCGCGGTGCTGAGTTGCGCGGTGCTGTCTCCGCTTGGAAGTTGCGCGATGGTTGAAGTGAGAGGGCCGGGCGATCCACCTTCTGGTGCTGTTGGAACGGCACCCGGGGGTGAGAGGGGTCACGCGGCATTGACGCTTGAGGAACTGGTATCGCAAGTGGTGCTGTTTGTGACCCCGGTGCATGGCGATGTTGATGTGAGGTTCTGCGGGCTGAGGCGGGTGATCACGGGGAATCGGAACGAGGCGATCGTGCGAGGGGAGGCGTCGGCGGCACGCGGGTGGGCCGAGTGGTGCATGTCGGAGCGGTCGCAGATCGAGGATTGGCTTGGTTCGAGCCCGGATCTTGCGTCGCGCGTGCGGATCTGGGTGAGGCAACCGGCCGGAGACCACAATGATGTCTCGGAAGGGGATATGCCGGCGGACACGATCCGACACCATCTCGATGCGTACCCGGCGAGCCGTTTGTTCGAGGGGATGGGGGATGCGTACAGGCGTCATCTGCTGGAGCCGCCGGGCCGTCCCGCGCTTGCGCGGGCGTGGTTCTACGTCGGGTCACCTGACAACGATGCCCGCCCCTCGTATCCGAGGCCGCACTTTGCGGGGTTGTCGCCTGAGGAGACGCTTGCAAGATTCGAGCGCGACTTTGTGGTGCCGATGAATGCGGGTGAGCGTCTGTTGATTGAATCGGGGGCGGAGTCGGGTTCGATCGTGAGTCTGGGGCTGGACAAGTCGGTGCCTCACGATGAGAAGTCCGGGACGTTCCTGATCGCGCAGACGTATGGTGCGGAGCTGATGTACGAGCCGCTCGGGAAGCGTGGGAACCCGTGGGTTTCGCGTTCTGAGTGGATCGGCCTGGTATTGGAGGACACGTTCTGGGATCGGCTGGGGCCTCGGTCGGATACGGCGCAACCGTCGGAGGTTCGTGGACCGATCGCGAGGTTCATCTCTCGTCCGATGAACTTCACGCCTCAGGAGAAGTGGCATCGGTTCTGCGCGATGCTGCAGGGCCGGGCGTACACCGGATCGGGGCTGGGCGGTCGGTCTGTATCGGACGAGGGGGATTCCCGGGTCTACTTCCCGGTCGTGCAGATCGCGTACATCCAGGATGGGCAGGCGGGATTGCTTCGCGGGTATAACGACTGGCGAGCTTCGCGTGGGATGGGGCCTGTGGGGCGAGATGCGTTCGCGACGGCGTCGGGTCTTCTGGCGGCCGTGAACGAGTTCGACGGGCCGTATGAGGAGCAGGCGGGGCGTGTCGGCGTGAGTCGCCGTGAGATGCGGGCGAGGGGGCGTGACGCGGAGTAGGCAGAAGGGCATGAGTCTCCGGAGCGGGTTCAACTTCCTTCGAGCGGTCGTGCGCGGGATTGTCGAGCACGACATTCTGTCGCTTGCGGCGGCGGTGGCGTTCTACACGCTGCTGTCGTTTGCGCCGCTGGTGCTGCTGGTGGTGACGGTGGGGGGATTCATCGGCGAGGTGGCCAAGAGCGAGCTGGTGCAGAGTTTCTACTCGCAGTTGGGTCCGGACGCGGCGCAGGTCGGGCAGGCGGTGATCGCGCAGGCGGAGCGTGCGGGGCCACCTCGGGAGGCGTGGCGGTGGATCCTGAGTTCGGGGATGCTGCTCGTGTCGGCGAGCATGGTGTTCAACCAGCTGCAGAAGTCGTTGAACAGGATCTGGGGGATGCGTGCCTCGCCTCGGTCGGGGGTGTTCGCGTGGATCTGGAAGCGGTTGGTCTCGATGGGGATGATCTTTGCGATCATGTTCATTCTGCTGGTGGCAATGGTGGTCTCGACCGTGATCGAGGCGTTGCTTCCTCGGACAAATGAGGTGGTCGGGAGAGTGGCTCTCTCGGGCGTCTCGATGCTGGTGAGCGCGTTGTTGTTCGCATCGATCTTCAAGGTGCTACCGGATGCGAGGATCGCGTGGCGCGAGGTGTGGCTGGGTGCGATCACGACGGCGGTGCTGTTCTCCGGAGGGAAGGCGGCGATCTCGTGGTATCTGAAGCACGGCGGCGTGGTTGAGAGTTACGGGAGCGCGGCGGGCGCGCTGATCGCGCTTGTGGTGTGGGTGTATTACTCGTGCATCATCCTGTTCGTCGGGGCGGAGATGACGGCGCAGTACGATCAGCAGCGAGCGGCAAAGCGAAGGGCGAGGGAGGCGAGTGCGATCGCGGAGGCGGCGGCACGGATCGCTTCGGCTGCGAACGTTGAGGCGGCCCGGGCAGGGGAGTTGGCGAGTCATCCGCTGTCTCCGTCGCCTGCGCGGAGCGGGGAGCGTGGCGCCGGTGAAGCGGCGGGCGAGCCGGTTCGATCAGAGGTCTGATTTCAGGGGCGGCTCTTGGTTGAAGGGTGGGCGGGCGGATCGCTCGACCTCGGCGAGGAGCGCGTCGAGTTCGGCACGCTGGATGAGTCGGCCTCTGAGCATGACCGCTTGGATACGGCGTGTTGAGCGGATGTCGACGGTCGGATCGGCGTCGAGGAGAACAAGGTCGGCGCGTTTGCCGGGTGCGATGGAGCCGAAGTCGGGTGGGACTCCGGTTGCGGAGCCACGGTTCGGGAGCGAGTCCATGTAGCGTGCCGGATTTGAGGTCGCGCAGGCGAGGGCACGCTCGGCGCCGAGGCCGCATGCGGCGAGGGACGCGAGCTCGTCGTGAAGGGAGAAGCCGACGACCTTGAAGAATTGTGGTGAGTCGGATCCTGCCATGAGGCCGACGCCAGCATCGGCGAGCGCGAGGGTGATCTGCTTTCGGAGAGCGGCGACGCGTTCGCCGTAGTCCACGCCCCAGAGTGCTGGGAACTTGGTCGCGTTGCGTTGTTCGGCCCATTGCCCGACGGCTTGGGGGACGATGTAGCGCATCTCGGGTCGGGCCATCAGCTCGGCGGTGGGGCTCTTCTGATCGAGGATGGTCTCGAAGAGTGAGAGCGTTGGGACGGACCAGATGCCCGCTGCGGCGAGTTTCTTCGCGAGCTCGGGAAGCCGGTTCGTGTCGATGGCGTCGAGCACGGGGCCGGGGGGGATCTGTCCGAACTGGGATGCGGCGGCCGGATTGGCGATCAAAGCGGCCGGGATTGCGTCCAGGTGTTCCTGTTGCTGCGGGTACTCCGCCGCGACGGTGATGCCGACTTCGTTGTCTACATGTCCGGTGACCGGGATACCGAGTTCACCGGCGGTGGTCTGGAGCGCGCGGTAGACCTTCTCCTGAACGACGCGGTGAGATTTGATGAAGTCGAAGCCGGTCTCCGAATGAAGGCGAACTGCTGCCTAGGCCTCTTCCGGAGTCTTGGCGATTCCCTGGTGAATGGGCGGTCCTGCGATGTGGAGTGTGGGGCCGAGCAGGGAGCCGTCTGCGATGGCCTGTCTGAGGCGGGGGTGGGATGGATGGCCGACCATGCCGCGTGCGGTGGTGATGCCGTTTGCAAGAAGGAGTGCGCATGCGCGGAAGGCGGCGGCTTCATGTTGGGCGTTGCCGGGTTCGTATGGCGGCAGGTGGACGTGCATGTCCGCGAGGCCGGGGATGAGCCAGGCGTTGCCGTCTCCTTCGATGATTGTGAGGTTCTGGAGCGCGTCGCCGGGGTTGACGGCGTCGATCGGGCCGACCTGCGCGATGCGGCCTCCGACGACGAGGACAGACCAGCCGGACTTTACGCCGGGCTCGGTCATGGTGAGCACATTGACGTTGCGGAAGAGTGTTGGCGCATCGCTCAGCGGCGGGAGCGGATCAGAGCCGTGGGATGGGAGCGTTGGGAGGAGAGCCGTGATCGCGATCGAGGCGATGGCGGCGAGGCGCGCGGCCTTGGGGCGACGCGCACGTGTATGGTGGTGCATCGTTTGGCTTCCGTGTGTTCCGCGGCATGTTGTAGATGGGTGGGGCGGTTGGGGTTGCAGAGGTTTCATCGCGGGGGCGGGCGGATGTCGGTACACTGGGCTGACGCGGCGGGCTGCCGCGCACGAACTGGAGGCCGATCATGTTTGAACGCCGCACGGGGTTGTCGATTTGCGCGATGGTGCTGCTTGTCTGCGGACATGCGGTCGGGAGCGGACTGACGGAGATTGAGCAGCCGGAGCGTCAGCGCGGCGCGCGAAGCGGTGAGGCACGCGGGGTCGGACAGGGGTGGAATGCGGAGACGGCGTTGCCCGTTGATCCGACTCTGGTGACTGGTCGGCTTGAGAACGGGTTGCGGTACATCATCAAGCAGCACGCGGTGCCGCCGGGCCGTGCGGTGATGTGGATCCACATCGGGACGGGATCTCTGAATGAGACGGACCGTCAGCGTGGGATCGCTCACTACCTGGAGCACATGGCGTTCAACGGTTCGGAGAATTTCGCGCCGGGTTCGCTTGTGCCGTTCTTCCAATCGCTGGGCATGACGTTCGGGCGCGACCAGAATGCGTTTACGAGTTTCGACCAGACGGTGTACCAGTTGTCGCTGCCGGACGCGAAGCCGGAGACGCTGGGCGACGGGATGCGTTTCTTTGCGGATGTTGTGGGGAGGTTGTCGCTGCTGCCCGAGGAGATCGAGGAGGAGCGCCAGATCATTCAGGAAGAGCGTCGGCGCGGGCTTTCGGGGCGTCAGCGGACGCAGTATGAGATGCTTGAGAAGATGGCTCCCGGCTCGCTATTCGGCGTGCGTCTGCCGATCGGCACCGAGGAGACGATCAACAGCGTGATGGTGGAGGACTTCCGGGCGTACTACGACGCGTGGTACGGGGCGTCGAACTCGACGCTGATGGTGGTCGCGGATGCTGATCCGGAGGTTGTGAAGGGTGTGATCGAGGCGCACTTCGGCGGATTGCCGGCGCGTCCTGTGCCTGTGTCCCAGGATGTGGGCGTGCGTGCATACGAGAAGAGCTTCGCGATCGTGACGCATGATCCGGAGGTTCGGACGGAATCGGTGCAGATCGTTCGGCTGGAGCCGGCGCGGCGTCCGGTGACGACGGTTGGGGGCATGCGTGAGGATCTTGTCGATTCGCTTGGGCAGTTCGCGATGAACCGTCGGCTGTCGAACAAGGTTGCAGCGGGCGGGACGAGCTATATGAGCGCGAGTGCGAGCAGCGGCACGCAGTCTCGCGCGATCCATACGGCGGAGATCAGCGGGCGCGCGAAGCCGGGCATGTGGAGAGCGGCTCTGGAGGAGATCGCGCTCGAGTTGCAACGGGCCAGAGCGTTTGGTTTTTCGGCGCGGGAGATCGAGGAGGCGAGGAGAGAGATCGTGTCCGGCGCGGAGCGTGCCGTGGAGACGGAGGCGACGAGGCCTGCGCAGATGATCATCGGTCGGCTGAACAGCGATGTGGCCGCGGGAAGGCCGACGATGTCCGCGAAGCAGCGGCTGGATCTGATCAACGCGCTTCTGCCGACGATCACGGATGAGGAGGTGTCTTCGCGTTTCAGGACAGAGTTTGACACTTCGGCGGTCTCGTTCGGCGTGACGCTTCCCTCGGGTCCGACGGTGCCGACGGAGCAGGAGCTGCTCGACATCGGCGTTGCCGCGCTGGCGGTGAAGCCGACGCCTGAGGCCGAGAGCGAGGGCGCGGTTGCGTTGATGACCGAGTTGCCGGAGCCGGGGAAGGTGTCTGAGGGCGCGATGCACGAGGCGAGCCGCGTGTGGTCCGGCTGGCTCTCGAACGGCGTGAGGGTCCACTTCAGGGAGATGAAGGAGCGTGAGAACCAGGTCACGGTGAGCATCGACCTGATCGGCGGCGAGCTGCTGGAGACGGCGCAGAACCGCGGGATCACGGGCGCGGCAACGCTCGCTTGGTCGCGACCGGCGACGATGGGGCTGTCTTCGAGCGAGATTCGCTCGCTGATGACCGGGAAGAAGGTATCTGTCCGAGGCGGGGGATTCGGCGGCGGGCGAGGCGGCGGCGGCGGGGGAAGCAACACCGACTCGATCTCGCTGAGCATCTCCGGAAGTCCGGAGGATCTTGAGCCGGGCTTCCAGCTTGCGCATCTTCTTCTGACTGAGCCGCGCATCGAGCCGTCGGCGTTTGAGCAGTTCGTGACGGCCTCACGGGAGTCGATTCTTGAGTCGGAGACGAACCCACTGCGGTACGGGACGCGTGTTGCTTCTGCGGCGATGTATCCGGCGGATGTGGCGAGGGTGCAGCCGCTGACGGTTGCGCAGGTTGATCGTTTGAAACTCGATGAGGCGCAGACGTGGCTCGATGCGATTGTGCGCGGCTCGCCGATCGAGGTGACGATTGTCGGGGATATTGATCGCGGGAGGTTGATGCCACTCGTCGAGCGGTATATCGGTTCGTTGCCAGCGCGTGAGCGGGTTGGTGCGACGCTGTTCTCTTCCGAGCGATCATTGAAGCGGCCGGTGGGGCCGCGTGTGGTGACGGAGGTGATCAAGACGCCGACGCAGCAGGCGTTTGTGATGTCGGGCTTCTACGGGGCCGACCAGTTGGATCGTGACGATGCTCGGGCGATGGCGCTTGCGTCTCGCATCATGTCGACACGGATGGTGACCGAGGTGAGGGAGAAGGAGCAACTGGTCTACAGCATCGGCGCGGGATCGAGGCCGGGGACGACGTACCCGGGGTTCGGGATGTTCTCGGCGGCAGCGCCAACGGAGCCGGCGAAGGCGGATGCGCTTGTGGCGAAGCTTGGGGCGATGTACGACGCCTTCGCGAAGGAGGGCCCGAGCGAGGAGGAGCTTGATGTCGCCAGAAAGCAGATTGCCAACACGTTCCAGCAGGACCTGCTGGAGCCGGGGTACTGGTCGCGGCGGATCGGGCAGATGACGTTCCGGGGTGATTCGCTCGACGAGATCCTTGCCGATCCTGAGGCGTACCAGAGAATTGATGCGGAGGCGATCCGTTCGACGTTTGCGAAGTACTACAGGCCTGAGAACATGGTGACGGTCGTGGTGAAGCCGGAGCCGGCAGAAGGTGGCGGAGCACATTGACACACAAGGGTGGAAACCTGCGGCACATGATTGCCAACTGTGACCGGGCACGCTTGCGCGTCGCGAGGGTGGCCGGGTGATTGCGAAGGGAGAAGGTTCGATGGATGCGAGGGCGATTGTCGTTTCGGCGTTGATCGGTGCGGCCGGGCTTGCTGCGTTCAGCGGGGTTTCGGCGGTGCTTGGACAGCCGGCGCAGCCCGCGGGTGGGCAGCAGCGGGGCGGGCCGGATTTCGGGGCCATGCTCGCGGAGAGTCTGCAGAGCGTGGACGGGTGTCTGGGTGTTGAGTCGGCGCGCACGCAGAGCGGGAAGAACGTGATCGTTGCGTGGTTCAAGGATGTCGAGTCTGCGCGGGTGTGGTATCACCACCCGACGCATCGCCGGATGATCGAGATGACGGGCGGCGATCCGGATGTGAAGAAGCCGATGCGGCATGTGAAGGATGGGACACCGGTCATGGTGATGGCGACGATCACGCCCTCGGCGCGGCCGGAGATCGAGGGTGTGCCGATGCCGATCTCACAGATCTCGATCGAGTTGTACACGTCGCTGCCCGGCGGGGCGTCGATCAACGGGCGTTTCTCGCCCGAGGGGTTCCCGATCGAGCATCACAATGAGTGAAGCGGCGCGGGAGTGAGCCGCGGCAACCGACTCAAGTCGAAGCGGGCGGCGTTCCGCCGGGTGGGGGCGGCGGCGGCGCGGCGTCGAGTTTGGCGGTGCGGCTTGTGCGGACCTTGCCGAACATGCGCTTGGTCGGGAGTTGCGTCGGGATGATCCCACCGGGGAACTTCGCGGCGAGTTTCTCCTGGTCCACGGGCTGGGCGGCGGTGGCGGCTGCGCCGGCCGGGGGCGGCGCGGGCGTTGCGTAGCGATTGAATTTCTGCGAGCGCATCTGCTTGAGCTGGGCGTCCTGCTCGCGTTGCTGGCGGTAGCCGTCGGGGACGGGGCCGGGTTGGAAGTCCGGGTAATCGAGCTTGGGGATCTCGGTGTTGATCAGGTGCTCGATCTGGGTCAGGAGTTCGCCTTGCTCGGGGGTGACGAGCGACCATGCGACGCCCTGCTTTCCGGCGCGGGCGGTGCGTCCGATGCGATGGACGTAGATGTCGGGGTCTTCGGGGAGATCGTAGTTGATGACGTGCGTGACGCCGTCAACGTCGATGCCGCGGGATGCGAGGTCGGAGGCGATGAGCACTTCGAGCTTGCCGCTCTTGAGCTGAGCCATGACGGCGTTGCGTTTGCTCTGGGGGAGATCGCCGTGGATGGCGTGTGCCTCGATGTCCTTTCGAGCGAGATACTGCACCAGTTCGTCGCAGGTTCGCTTGAGGCGGCAGAAGACGACTGTGAGCGCGGGTTCTTCGTGGGTCAGGAGGTGTGCGAGGAGGCGTTTCTTGTCCCACGGCTGGACGGTGAGGTAGTGCTGCTGGACGAGCGAGACGGTGAGCGAACCGGAGGAGGTGACGATCTTCTCGGGGTCGCGCATGTGGCGACGGGCAAGGTCCTCGATCTCGTTCGAGATCGTCGCCGAGACGAACATGGTCTGGCGATCGGTCGGGCACATCTTGAGGATCTTGCGGATGTCGTCGCGGAAGCCGATGTCGAACATGCGGTCGACTTCGTCGAGGACGGCGAACTTGACGTTGTGGAGGCGGAGGTGTCCGCGTTCGACCATGTCGATCACGCGCCCGGGTGTGCCGACGATGATCTCGGGGTTCTTGGCGAGGCGTGCCGCCTGCTGGCGGATCGGCTTGCCTCCGTAGACGGTGACAGCGCTGAGGCCTGTGTAGCGACCGAAGTTGGCGAGGTCGTTGTGGATCTGCACGGCGAGTTCGCGCGTCGGGCCCAGGATAAGTGCCTGGAAGGGCTCGCCGGGTGTGCACATGTTGAGCAGGGGCAGACCGAACGCGGCGGTCTTGCCGGTGCCGGTCTTGGCTTGGCCGAGCACGTCTTTGCCTGTGAGGGCAACGGGAACGAGCTGGGCCTGGATGCGTGTGGGATGCCGGAACCCCATCGCCTTGATCGCACGCTGGATCGGCTCGGTCAATCCGAGCTGCTCGAAGGTCATTTCGGTGTCGAAGATTTCGGGGGAGAGCGGCTTGTGCTCGGGGGCGACGGGATCCGGGACGTCGAGGTCCGGATCGTGGTCGAGTTTCACGATCTCGACCATCTCGCCTGCCATGCCGCCGAGCGAGATGTCCTCGTTGGAAGCGGTGATGGGTCGATCGTCGTCGTAGGAATCGCCTCCGTAGCCGCCGCCACCACGTCCGCGTCCGCCTCGACCTCTGCCACCGCCACCGCCACCGCCACCTCCACCTCCACCTCCACCGCGTCCTCGTCCGCCGCCGCCACCTGAACCACTGCGCCGTCCACCATCTCCTCGTCCTTCAGATCGAGGTCCGCCGGAGGAACTGCCTTCGGCGCTCGGGACGGGCGACGGGCGTCCGGCGGATGCGCCTCCGTCTCTGTGACCATGGGCTGAGCCGGAGCCGCCATCGGTACCGCCGTTTGGGGCGGCGTTGGGAGATCCATCGGGATTCGAGCCGCGACTGCGGCCGCGCCGACGGCGCCGCTTCTTGCGAGGTCCGCCATCTCCGCCCCCACCCGCAGACGTGCCGCCTCCATCCGAACCGCCACCGCCACTGCCACTTCCACCCGAAGAGGAGCCGCCCTCACCACCCTCGTGTGAGTATCCAGAACTGTGATCGAACGGTGACGACGAGGCGGAAGAGGTATCAACGTCAGACATGAGTGTGGAGCGCTCGCAAAGGGTTCGCCGTGCGCACCCGAGCGGGCACGCTCACGCGGCGTCAACCACGGGCAGCTCGCTGCCGCCCGTCATCCACCAATCGTATGCCGAATCGCAATGCCCTGACGTTCCCCAGGCAACTTGTTGCCGGTGCGGCAATCCACCGACTTTCACACACGAAGCTCGCCCGTCGGTCCTCAGGCCTCTTTCCCACTCTCCTCCGTGGCCCTCCCGTGGCCCTCCGTGGTGAATGGCTTGGATTGCCTCTCCAACAGGATCACGTGCTTCATCAGCGTCCCCGCCGCGGCAGAACCCGCGGCGGCCCACCCTCGCCATCCATCCCTCCACGCCGAGCGGAGCACGATCTGCTTGAAGAGCGCGCCGATGGTGGAGATGACGAGGCGGGCGGCGTTGGTGCGGCGTCCTTCATTGAAGAGACTCTCGGCGGAGATGCGAGCGTGGCCGACCTGCTTGGCGAGGTGATCGGCGATGGTGGTCCAGGAGTCGTGGCGGAGGTCGCCGGAGAGGCGGGCCACGTATGCGGGGGCACCCGGCGCTTTGATGAGGGAGAGCTTATCGTGGGGGTCGAGGCCGCCCCATGCGGCGGCGCCCTGACGCACGAGGCGGAGGCGCCACTCGGGCTGGTAGGTGTGCTGGAGGAAGCGTCCGGCGTAGAAGATTTTGCGGTTGAGTTCGTAGCCGCGGACGGCGGGGTCGTTGCGGGTGAGCGCGGCGTCGATGGCGCGTGCGAGTTCGGGCTCGACGCTCTCGTCGGAGTCGAGCGAGAGGATCCAGGGGTGGGTGCAGGACTCGAGGGCGAGTTGCTTGGTCCTGACGTGTCCGAGCCACGGGGAGCGGATGACGCGTGCCCCGGCGGCTTCGAGCATCGGGATCGTCTCATCGGTCGAGCCGGAGTCGACGGCGACGATCTCTGAGGCCAGACCCCGCACGGAATCGAGGGTCCGACCGATGGTCGGGGCGTTGTTCCTGCAGACGATTGCGACGGAGAGGGGCAATGCCATGCCTCCAAGTAAAGCAGGATGGTGCTGATCACACAAACGCGCGGTCACTACGATTCTCTGTGACGCTTGAGCCCCTCCAGATCGGTCCGCTGCGACTTTCGACGAACCTGTTGCTTGCGCCGATCGCGGGGTATTGCGATCTGGCGTTCAGGACGGTGTGCCGCGAGTTTGGCGGGCTGGGCTTGGCGTGCACGGATCTGTTGTCGCCTCAGGGGTTGCTCCGGGGGACGGCGACGTCGCTGGACCTTGCGAAGACGAACGACTTTGACAAGCCGGTGGGGATGCAGCTTTACGGGAGCGACCCGGAGATCATGGCGCAGGGGGCGCGGTGGGCGGTGGAGCACGGCGCGACCGTGGTGGACATCAACATGGGGTGCCCGGTCGACAAGGTGACCAAGAAGGACGGGGGATCCAAGCTTCTGACCGATCTTTCCCGGGCTGTTGCGGTTGCCGAGCGCGTGCGAAAGGAACTCGACACCATCCCGCTCTCGGCGGCGGAGTGGTCGAAGCGACTGGGCGATGCCCGCATTGCCGCTTCCTCCCTCTCTCATTCGCCCGCTTCGCCTCCGCGGCCCTCCGCGGCCCACCGCGTTGAGTCCCTTTCTTCACCATTGCCCGTTGCCCATTCCCCATCGCCTCTCCCCGTCACTGTTCCTCTCACGTGCAAGATGCGGTTGTGCTGGCACACATCGGATTATGAGTCGGGGAGCGCGTGCTCGCCTCATCTCGCGCGGATGCTGGCGGATGTGGGGGTGAGCGCGGTCACGGTGCATGGGCGGACGACGGAGGACAAGTTCGCGGGGAGCGTGCGGCTGGAGGGGATCGCCCGGGTGGTGG
The DNA here is from genome assembly GCA_019454185.1 of Phycisphaeraceae bacterium. Taxonomy (NCBI): domain Bacteria; kingdom Pseudomonadati; phylum Planctomycetota; class Phycisphaerae; order Phycisphaerales; family Phycisphaeraceae; species Phycisphaeraceae bacterium. Next base: position 2,066,918 of record CP075368.1, on the reverse strand, counting down.
AGTCGGTGCGGGGCGCGATCCCTGTGATCGGGAACGGGGATGTGCGCGAGCCCGAGGATGCGGCGAGGATGATGCGCGAGACGGGGTGCGCGGGCGTGATGATCGGGCGGGGCGCGCTTTCGACGCCGTGGATCTTCCGGAGCGCGTGGGGGGTGCTCACGACGGGCACGGCACCTGCGGCACCGACGGAGCCCGAGATCATCGAGATGATCCGGCGGTTCTTCACGCTGATGCGCGAGCAGCGGGACGATCGGTACGCGCTGTTCCAGATTTCGAGGCGGATCTCGTGGTTTGCCAAGCGGCTCGGGATGGAGCCGGGCGGCACGCGGCATGGGGTGAAGCCGTTCAAGGAGGCGATCCGGCTGGCGACGCACCCGGATCAGGTGCATGAGGCGTTGGATGCCTATCTGCGAGGGGATCTTCGGACGTACTTCCAGGATGCCGAGCGAGTCCAGGGTGCAGAGGCCGAATAACTGATCAGAATGGGCTGGTTCGGGGGAGGTTGATCTGTATATTGGGTTTGGCCGTGCTCTGGAATTGGACCCTGTGAGATGGAGAGAGGTATGTCACGCGTTGCTCGGATGTGTGTTGGTGCTCTTGTCGGTGCCTTTGTCGGGGCGATTGGTGCCACATCGTCGATGGCTTCGGATGCGTATCGGTTGACGCTCCAGCCGTCTTCCAGGGTGGTGGTGGACAACTCGATCTTCGCGCCCTCGACTGGGACGCTGATCGGGAACTACGACGCGACGACCAACCCGACGGGGACGCGGACACTGCCCGGCATCTTCGGCGGGAGCGGGAACAACCCGATCCCGATCTCGTTGGATGTCAACGTGGGTGAGGAGAGCGAGACATCGCCCGGGGGTGTGTTGACGCTGCTCGCAAACACCGGCGCGGGGACGTTCGCGATCTCTGAGCTTTGGATCGATCTCTTGAATGAGGTAGTCATCGAGGCACCGATCAGCGCGACCATCACGTATTCGACGTTTCGGACGGTGAGTCCGACGTTTCTCTATCCGGGCGGTATACCGATCACGATTCCGATCGGGAACGCACAGATCACCGTGCTCACGGCGACGCTTGGGGCGGGTGATTCGGTCGGCACGCTGACGCCGAACGGAGACGGCTCGTACACGCTGGCAGGGGTCGCATGGCTCGACGTCACGTTTGATGCGACGGTGCTTGGCCAGCCGGGGCAGGGGGGGACGTTTGCGATCGCGGCTCCGATCGGCGGGACGCTGACGCCGACGGTCGATGGAGCCATGCTGACGCTTGGGATCAATCTGTCGAACAGCTCGGAGATTCCGGGTCCGTTCCCGGCGGTTGAGAATGTGCCGCTCGATCTGCCGACGCTGGATCCGAACACGCCTGCGAAGGTGCTGCTGACGCTCGAGTTTCAGCGGATCGATGTGACGATCGCGAGCGAGGTCGAAGGTGTTGCGGCTGGGCCTCGGGTGTGTCTTGGGGACTTCAATCGGGATGGCTCGGCGGACATCCTGGACTTTCTGGACTTCTTCGACGCGTTCGGCGGGTGCCAGTTGCAGCCATCGCCGTGCCCTGACCCGCTTCGGGATGCGGACGTGAACTCGGATGGTCTGGTGGACATCCTGGATCTGTTGGACTTCATGCAGGCGTTCGCGGAGGGGTGTGCGTAACTTCCTGGCGGGAGGGTGCAACCTTCGGGCGGGAGCTTCGGTACGGACTTGATTCGGGGGCGTGGCGTGCCGATGCGTATAGTTCGGCGCGTGAGTCTCTCATCGCCGTTCGAGGTCGGACGGGGTGTGGTTTGTGTGTGTGTGCCGTGATTGACGGACCGGGAGTAGGAGGATTCGGATGAGAACCCTGCCAACAGCCGCGATGATTGTTGTGGGCACGTTTGTGGGCCATCGTGCGTGCGCGCAGTTGCTCGCGCCGCCCGCTGCGCCGGCCCCTGCCGCGTCGCCTTTGCTCGGGAATGCGGCGATCAGCTTCGATCGCACGACGCACGATTTCGGCGAGGTGCTCGACGATGTGAACGTTGACACGACGTTCAGATTCACGAATACGGGGGATACGACGCTGGAGATTCTCGATCACCGCGCGACGTGCGGCTGCACGGTGCCGGAGATCTCGAAGCGTTCGCTGCTTCCGGGTGAGTCGGCGACGATCAAGGTCGTGTTCCATCCGGCGCACAAGAAGGGGATGCAGCACCAGACGGTGACGCTTCTGACGAATGCTCGGGATCAGGAGCAGGTTCAGTTGGTGATCAACGCGAACGTCAAGCAGATGACCTGGACGGAGCCGGCGGTCGCCCACTTCTCGAGGATTGACAAGGGCGATCCGCGGGCCGTGGTGATCGAGGTGCTTTCGCGGGTGCCCGGGTTCAAGGTCGAAAGCGTCGCGGTGACGAACGAGGTCGTCTTCCGCGCAGAGGTGGGCGAGGCGAGCGAGGTGAAGAGCGAGGAAGGGGAGATTTTCAGGAAGTACCCGGTGCGGGTCACGCTTGCGCCGACGGTGCCGATCGGGAATCACAGCGAGACGATCGCGATTCGCACGAACGACCCGAAGAAGCCGGTCGTTCAGCAGCAGGTGATCGCGGAGGTGCTCGGCGACCTGGTGCCGAATCCGAATCGGATCTCGCTCGGAGTTGTCCGTCCTGGGGATCCGCTTCGTGCGGAGTTCAGGGTGACGAGCAGGAGCGGGAAGCCGTTCAAGATTCTGAAGTCGCAGGTTGTGCCGGCGAATGCGGGGAATCTGGTTGTGGAAGTCGAGGCGATCTCCGAGGGCGGCACCTCCGAGGTGAAGGTTGTGCTGACGGGGACCGCGCCGAACGCGGTGCAGCCGATTCGCGGGAAGATTGAGTTCACGACGGACAACAAGGACCAGCCCAAGGTTGAGGTGCCGTTCTATGCCACCGTTCGAGGGGGCGGGCGCTGAGATGGATAAGGCGTGCGGGGGTGCGTGCGGGTGCGGCGCGCGATCGGGTGCTGCTGCGCGCGTCGTGGGGCGGGCGATCATCATCGTGGGCATCGCGGGATTGATCGGCGTGATCGACTCTGTGCGACGGCCGGTGCAGTTGGCGCTGAGGCCGACCGCTCCGGCGGCGATACGTGCCACGGGAGCCGGGCAGGGCGCGGATGTGGATGCACAGCCGGATCGGGAGCCGGGCGTGAGCGAGCCGGTCGTGCTCGACGTTCGGATCACGCTGGCGCAGGCGCGGGCTCTGTATGACTCGGGCGATGCGGAGTTCATCGACGCGCGCGAGGCGAACGAGTATGGGCCCGGCCATATTCCGGGGGCGTACAACCTGACGCAGGCCGACTTCCGGGGGAGCAGGACGCCGGATGTGCTCACCTATCTTGATCCATCGCGGCCGGTGGTGATCTATTGCGGCGGCGGTGAGTGTCACGCTTCGGAGAACGTGGCGATTCTGTTGCAGCAAGCGGGCTTTGCATCGATCCACATCATGGTCGAGGGGTTTCCGTCATGGGTCGAGGCGGGGTATGAGGTTGAGGCCTCGCACGATGAGTCCGAAGAGGGTGGTGGCTCATGAGCGGCGGAGGGTGTTGCCGCACGGGGCCTCGGGCGTGCGAGTCGATCGGCGTCGGGTCTGTGCTTCTGCTCGCGATACGTCTGTTTCTGGGGGGCGTGCTGGTGTACGCCTCGCTGGTCAAGATCGGAGACCCGCAGCAGTTCGCGTTCGGCATCGAGGCGTATCGGCTCGTGCCTGAGGATGCGAAGCACCTGACAGCTCTGGGAGCGTTTGTCGTTCCGTGGATGGAGTTGATCGTTGGTGCGATGCTGGTGCTGGGTGTGTGGAGCCGCTCTGCGGCGGCCGTGGCCATGTCGCTGATGGGTCTATTTGTGTACGCGGTGTGGAGCGTGATCGCGCGCGACCTGGATGTCACGTGCGGGTGCTTCGGCAAGATGAAGGGGCCGTTCGGGTGTGAGGGACCGATCGGGATGTGCAAGCTCGCGGAGAACCTGACGCTGTTTGCTTCGGCTCTGGCGTTGGTTGTGCTCGGGCCCGGGTCGATCGCGCTCGACGGTCTTTGTCGGCGACGAGGGGCGTGAGAACCCGAACGCATTCCTTCCTCGGTTCTTGAGAGTGGGTGTTGCTGAGACGGAAGAAGTGTGCGGACCGGTTGTGAGAGGGCGTGTGGGGATTCGCGGGCGGGGCACGCCTATCGTCTTGGCCCGGTCGGACAGGTGTCCGGCCTTCCCGTCGCCTCCGGATTCTGGAGGCCGAAAGTCCACGACGGAGCATTGAATGAGCCGCTTCAACCGTTTCACGCAGACCCCGAAGATCAAGGTGACCCGCAAGTCCGGCAACGGGACTCAGTATGTTGATTGGAAGGACATCGAGAATCTTCGTCGGATGATGAGCCCGAACGGGAAGATTTACGGCCGCAAGCGTCTCTCGACGAGTGCGCGTGAGCAGAAGATGATCGCACAGGCGGTGAAGCGGGCCCGGTTCATGGGCCTCCTGCCGTTCACGTCCGCGACGCTGTGAACCGCTCAGAGTCGAGCACGATGGCTCCAGTTCATACCCAGGCCGTTCGTCGTCCGTATCACGACGTTCGCGTCGCGTCGCGCCCGTATGTGACGGACGCGGGCGAGCGTGAGCGTGTGATGCGTGAGGTGATCGATGCGCTCTGGGATGTGACGGGTCGGCACGGGGTCTCGTGGATCGGGTTTTATCTGCGAGTGCCCGGGCGTGATGAGATGGTCCTCGGTCCGAGGCGTGACAAGCCCGCGTGCTCGCCGATCGGGCTTCAGGGCATGTGCGGACGCTGCATGCTTGAGCGGAAGCCGATCCTTGTTGATGACATTCGGACGCTGGGATCGAACTACATCGCGTGTGATCCGAGGGACATGTCTGAGGCCGTGGTGCCGCTGATCGGCCCGGATGGCTCTTGCGATGCGGTGCTCGATGCGGACTCGTATGAGTTCAATGCGTTCACACGGCACGACATCGATCATCTGTCAGCGATCCTGCTCCGGGCGGGGCTGTCGGCGCAGATCGCGGCGCCCACGCTCAATCTCTGATGTGACGCTACGCTCGCGTCATGGCCGAGGGCATGGTTTACGCGGTTCGTCGGGACGGCTTTCTCATTTCCAGCGATCCGACGCTGCTTGATCTCGATGTGATCCACGGGTTCCTCTCGACCTGCTACTGGTCGCCGGGAATCCCGCGTGCCACGATCGAGCGGGCTCTCGCTCACTCGCTGTCGTTCGGTTTGTACGAGACGTCCGGAGCGGCACCAAGGCAGATCGGCTTTGCTCGAGTCGTTACGGATCGAGCGACCTTCGCCTATCTCTGCGATGTCTTTATCCTCGACGCGGTTCGGGGACGCGGCCTGGGGACGTGGCTGATTGAGTCGCTCCTGGCCCATCCGGATCTCCATGGGCTCCGTCGGTTCTGTCTGCTGACGCGCGACGCCCACGCGCTGTATGCGAGGTTCGGCTTCAAGCCGATGCCCGACCCCTCGCGGTACATGGAGGTCTGGAATCCAAACGTCTACAAACCCCAGGATTGAAGGCGACAGAGGTCCACCGTCGAGGGGCTTGCCCCATACGCTTGGGCCATGCACATCGGGCTGACATACGACCTCAAGAACGAGTATCTCGCGCAGGGGTACACGCCGGATGAGTGCTCGGAACTGGATAGCATCGAGACCGTCGATGCGCTCGCGGCGGTCGCCGAGTTGATGGGGCATCGCACGACGCGTGTGGGGCATGTGAAGGATCTTGCCAAGCGCCTTGTTGCGGGCGAGCGATGGGATCTTGTGATCAACATCGCGGAGGGGATGCACGGGATTGGTCGTGAGGCGCAGGTCCCCGCGCTCCTGGATGCGTACAGGATCCCCTATACCTTCAGTGACCCGCTCGTGTGCGCGCTCACGCTGCACAAGGGGATGTGCAAGCGTGTCGTGCGCGACATGGGATTGAACACGGCGCGATTCGGGCTTGTCGGTTGCGAGGGTGACCTGGGATCGATCGAGCTTGCGTATCCGCTCTTTGCGAAGCCGGTCGCCGAGGGGTCGAGCAAGGGCGTGACGGGAGCGTCGAAGATCTCGGAGCCGCGTGAGCTTCGGGATGTGTGCCTCGCGTTGCTCGAGCGGTACGGTCAGCCGGTCTTGGTCGAGGAGTACCTGCCGGGTCGTGAGTTCACGGTCGGCATCGTGGGGACGGGTGAGCGGGCCAGGGTGCTCGGATGCATGGAGATCCACATCGGACCGAATGCGCCACACGGATTTTACTCGGCGACCAACAAGGATGACTGGGTCGGTAAGGTGTCGTACTCGATTGCGACCGACGACGAGGCCCGGGCGGCATCGGATCTTGCGCTTGCGTCGTATCGCGGGCTTGGCTGTCGCGATGTGTCGCGGGTTGATGTGCGGACCGATCGGAACGGCAAGCCCGCATTCATCGAGATCAATCCTCTGCCTGGGTTGAGGCCTGGTTGGTCGGATCTGGTCTTTCTCTGCAAGTACGCGGGGATCGAGTATGAGCAACTGATCCGTTGGATCATCGAGTCCGCGATGGAGCGTGTTTGCGAAGGGTCTCAGGTGCGCGACGCGGCGGGTGCTCGGGGATGAATGTCCTCATCCTTCATGACGACGTGCCCGCGGATTCCGCTCCGGACGCGTTGGATCTGCTGGCGCAGGTTGATGCGGTCCGTGCGGCGTTGGTGCAGACCGGGCACGTGGCGAGCGTGATCGCATGCTCGCTGGATCTTGCATCGCTGGAACGAAACCTGCTGAGCGAGCGTCCCGATGTGGTGTTCAACCTTGTCGAGACGCTGGGGTCGCGCGGGCGGCTGTGTCCGCTTGTGCCGTTGCTGCTTGAGTCGCAGTCTGTTCCCTTCACGGGGAACGGGTCTGCGCCGACGTTCATCACGGCGAACAAACTGACGGCGAAGCGTCTGATGCGCGGATCGAATCTGCCTACGGCGGACTGGATCGAGATTGATCGGTCCCGTCGCCATCTGCCGACGCACGCGGTCGGCGGCGGGGCGTTCCCGAGGTCGGCGACCTGGATTGTGAAGAGCGTCTGGGAGCACGCGTCGATCGGGCTTGACGAGGACTCGGTGGTCTCGGTCGAGACTCGTGAGGCATTGGAGCGAGAGATCGAACGGCGGTTGCCCGCGCTCGGGGGCGAGGGGTTCGCTGAGAAGTTCATCGACGGGCGCGAGTTCAATCTGTCGTTGCTCGAAGATCCGCGCTCGCCTGGAGTGCCCGAGATTCTTCCTCCGGCCGAGATCGTCTTCGAGGGGTATGGCGCCGAGAAGCCGAGGGTCATCGGCTATCGCGCCAAGTGGGACGAGAGCAGCGAGGAGTACAAGCGGACTGTGCGCCGGTTTGACTTTCCGCGTGAGGATGCTCAGCTCATCGACCGGCTGAGGGGCGTTGCGCGGCGTGCCTGGGAGGTCTTCGGCCTTTCCGGGTATGCGAGGATCGATATCAGGGTCGATGGGCGCAACGAGCCGTGGGTGCTCGAGGTGAACACCAATCCGTGCATCGCGCCCGATGCGGGATTTGCGGCGGCACTCGGCCGCGCGGGCATCTCTTACGCAGGGGCAGTTGATCGGATCATTCGCTGCGCAATCGAACGCCGAATCGCCCCTTCACTCCCACATGACGCGAGCGAACCACGATGAACGCGGCTGACATGCCCCTTCGACAACCCGGCGACCTGCTTCGCACGCTCACACTGCGCGAGGCCGTTATGCGTGAGGACATCGTGCGCGTTCGCGAGATTGTGTCAAGCACGCGGTTCTTCTACGACCACGAGATCGATGTGGCCTGCGAACTCGTCGAAGAGACGCTCGCGAAAGGCCCGATCGAGGGGTACCGCTTTCTCTTTGCCGACGCCCCCGATGGGAGCGGCGGCACCCGCACGATCGGCTACACCTGCTACGGGCAGACGCCCTGCACCCAGGGGACCTTCGACCTTTATTGGATCGCCGTCCACAACGACTTCCGGGCTCATGGCCTCGGTCGGCTCCTCCAACGCGAGACCGAGTCGCGAGTTCGCGGCTTGGGCGGCCGTCGCCTCTTCGCTGAGACGTCCGGCCGCGATCAGTACGCGCCGACCAGGAGGTTCTACATCTCTCTCGGATATGCCGAAGAGGCGCGCCTGGCGGACTTCTACGCCCCGGGCGACGACAAGGTCGTATACGGCATGCGCCTCTGATCGGAGGTAGCTCTACGATGATGGCCTCAGGAGATATGCCATGCCCGACCTTGTCCGTGGAAACGCAGCGATCGGTCAGTCCGGCGGCCCGACGGCTGTCATCAATCAGTCACTCGTCGGCGTGGTCGAGGGTTTGCGTTCGGGGCTGCACGCCTCGGGGCACGTCTCGAAGATCCTCGGGATGAAGCACGCTGTGCGCGGGCTGACCAAGGGCGAGTTCCATGATTTCACCGACACGCACCAGGATGTGCTCGATCGGCTCGCGTTCACGCCTTCGGCGGGGCTCGGCTCGACGCGCGACAAGCCGGATCGTGCGTATTGCGAGAGGATTCTTGAGTCGTGCAAGAAGCACGACATCAGATACTTCTTTTATATCGGTGGGAATGACTCGAGCGATACGTGCCGCATCGTGCGGGAGATGGCGGTCGCTTCCAACTATGACATGCGTTGCTTCCATGTGCCGAAGACGGTTGACAACGATCTGATGGAGAACGACCACACGCCGGGATTTCCATCGGCGGCGCGCTTTGTCGCGATGGCGTGCATGGCGGACTTCATGGACAACATCTCGCTTCCGGGGATCAAGATCAACGTGATCATGGGTCGGCACGCGGGGTTTCTGACAGCCGCGAGTGCGCTCGCCCGGCGTTTTGATCGGCACCTGAACCCGCATGTGCAGGGCGAGTCGACGGACGGTCCGCAGTTGATCTATCTGCCCGAGGTTCCGTTCGAGACCGATCGCTTTCTTGCCGACGTAGAGGCGATTTATTCGAAGAAGGGGCGTTGCCACATCGCGGTCTCTGAGGGGATCAGCGACGCGAGCGGCACGCCGATCGGCGCGACGCTCATCAAGGGTGGGCAGGTCGATGCACACGGGAATGTGCAGCTCTCAGGTTCGGGCGCGCTGGGTGACCAGTTGTCCGATCTCATCAAGGCGAAGCTGACCCCTGCGGGCGGCAAGCCGCCCCGCGTCCGGGCTGACACATTTGGATACATCCAGCGATGCTGGCCGGATACGTCGCCGATCGACCGGCTGGAGGCGAGACGAAGCGGGCAGTATGCGGCCCGGGTCGCGATGCAGGGGCATCTGGATGGGAGCGTGGCGATCAAGCGTCCTGGCTCCGGCTCGACGCTGTGGCTGGGGATGGACAACGGCGCGCCGTATGTCAGCGAGTATCAGCGTGTGGAGTTGTCAGCCGTGGCCGCGAAGACACGTCACATGCCCAAGGAGTTCATCCAGGGGCACAACAATGTTTCGCGAGAGTTTGTCGAGTATGCACTGCCGCTGGTTGGGTCTCTGCCGACGTTTGAGAGACTGTGAATCGGGCATCGCGGGGAGGTGTTCCGGCGATGTGCTGGGGCCCCTTCCGCGAGGTCTGCGCTTGCTCGGCCGTAGGATGGCGTGCATGGGTATGAACCGAGCGATGATCCTGATCGGTTTCGTCGTGTGGGTGTGCGCTCATTGCGCGCGAGCCGAAATGCCTTCGGCGGGGAGTGTGTCGGGCCTCGCGGGTCCATCGCATGGCTGGGTTGTGCTGCCGGATCCGAACCCCCGCAATGAGCGAGCGACGATGCTTGCGCACGTCGCGCCGAGGGCGGGGTTGTATGGCGCGTCGGATGGATTGCTCTATCCCGCGATGCGTCTAGAGCAACCGGCGGTTGCGATCGCGGCGGTCTCCGACCGTGTGTACATGCTCTTCGATCCGCCTCCGGAGCGTGATTCGGGCTCGCTGGAGGTGTTGTCGCTTCGAGCGGTGCTGACGCCGATCGCGGGGATGTATGCGTATGAGCCGCGTGGACGCTTGGATGCGCACCGCTCGCTCTCCAGGCGAGGCGGTCTGCTCGGCGTTGCAGGGACGAGCGAGGGCGTGTTTGCGGTGGTTCGGTCGGACGAGCCCGGGGCAGTCGGCGGCGTGGTGGTCTCTCGACTGAGCGGGAGCGCGTGGGATGAGGTCACGCCATTTCCAACCGATGGCGATGGCGGGGTGGACTTGCAGAGGCCGGTTGATGTCGTCACGATTGACGGACGGCTCGGGATCGTGGGGCATGCGAGGGGGGGCGGGCTGAGTGTGTGGGTGAGATCGGTGGAGCCCGGTCCGGGATCCGAGAATGGGGATGATGATGCGGGTGTCTGGGTCCGGCGCGGGTTGGCATCGGTCCCCGATGAGGTTCCCGGGGTGCGGTTCGTGGGTGTTGGCTCTGTGCTTGTTGCGGTGGGGTGGCTTGGCTCGTCGTTGAATTACTGGACGGACATCGGCGGTGGTTGGTATCGGATCGCCGCGCATGATGAGTGCGGGCAACCGGTCGGGATCGTGCCGCTCGGGGATGTCGGCAGGGTGGTGGCGGTGTGGACGGGAGAGGGCGACGAAGGGGGAGTTGAGCGTGGCGCGGCGTCTGCGAAAGTGTGGGAGGTGTCGGCATCGACCGGGCTTGTATTCCATGACGGGTCTGCGGCACGGAGGGGGCCGCTTTCCACGCAGGATTTCCGCGCGTTGGTTGTGCTGCTTGTGGGTGCGACGACTGCGGTGCTGCTGTTTGTGATCAGGATCGGAGACGACTCGGGTGTGCTGACGCTTCCCCGTGGTGTGGCGCTGGCTCCGAGTGGGCGACGGGTCGCGGCATCGGTGATTGATCTGTGTGTGGCGGTGGGCGCGGTCTGGCTGCTGACCGGCGCGTCGCCGGGGCAGCAGCTTGACGTCTTGAAGCTGACGCCCGGGGGCATGGGCGTCATGGGGCTAGTGGATATTGTGGTCGTAGGGTTCTTTGCGGGGACGATCGCCGAGGCGTTCTTCGGTTGCTCGATCGGGAAGGGGTTGCTGGGGTGCGAGGTGCTGCCTGTGGTAGGACGGGAGACGATCGACCGGAGGGGGCTTGGACTGCTGCGTGCGGCGACACGCAACGCCGTGAAGTGGGCGCTTCCGCCGGCGGCGATGCTCGGGCTTTTCGAGGCCGGTGGCAGGCATCGAGGGGACGTGGCGGCCGGGGCGGTGGTGGTCGAGCGGTTTGATCCTGAGGAGAGTTCGGTGCGGGGAGAGTGAGCGGGTGTGTCGCTTCCAGCGGTGAAGAAGTGGGGGTAGAACGTCCGATAGCAAGCCAGGAGCCGGGGCGCGTGCCGCGGCGTGGATGTTCCTGCGCGAGGCCCGAGTGTGGCAGCAGACTCGACACAGCACGAGGACCAGGCCAGTGCGGAGGGAGCGCCAGAGGGGGGGCGTCGGCATGCGTCGTGGCGTGAGATCTGGCAGGTGCCCCTGCTTGTTGTGGGTGTCGCGGGTCTGACGATCGGCTTGTACCGGGTTGCGACGAACGTTCCGAAGCCGGATGTGTCGGGTCCGCTTGAGCAGGCGTCCCGGATGATCGCGGATGATCGCAGCCCGGAAGCGCTCGCGCTCCTGAATGAGAAGGTCTTTCCGGCGGTGGATTCCGGGGCTGTCGGGCTGGAGCAGCGTCGTGCGTACCACACGCTGGCGGCACGAGCGATCTACCTCGGGCAGCAGCGGCTGGGGATCTCTCTCATCGAGAACAACGAGAGTGTTGCGCGGGAGTATCTGCTGGCCGAGCAGCTGGGTGAGCGTCTTGATCCGCGTGACTCATACTTCCTTGCGGACACCTTGGTCTCGCTTGGCAGAGTTGATGAGGCGCGTGTGAGGGCGGACAAGCTCGGGGAGAACGACCCGGCGAAACGACGGACGCTGTATCGGCGGATGGTCGAGCTCGCGATCAAGGAGGGTGTCTCTGGGAGGGACCGTGCGGCGAGCATGCTCAGTTCGATGCTCTCTGATGCGACCCTGCCTCCTCAAGATCGGTCGTGGGCGACGGCTCGTCAGGCGGAGGCGATGCTCGCTGCGGGGTATGCGGAGGATGTGATTGCTCGGCTGCTTCGAACCCTGCCGCGCCTTGCGGGTACGGAGGGGCGCGAGGTCGCGGAGTTGCATCTGCTGCTCGGGCGCGCGTACATGCAGACCGGCGAATCGGAGGAGGCGTCGAGGAGTCTGGCGCGAGCGGGGCAGTTGCTTTCTGCGGGGGATGGACTTCGCGGTGAGCTTCTCGCGATGGAGGCGGAGATCGATGCGCGTGAGGGGCGGACCCAGGACGCGCGAGAGAAGTATGTTGAGATCATCGAGAACTTCAGCGGTAGCCGCACGTTCATAAGAGCCATGCTGGGGCTGGGTGAGAGCGAGGCGTTGCTGGGGAAGTTTGATGAGTCTCTGGGTGCGTATCGGACGCTGGTCGGTGCTCTTCACGCCGGCGAGCGTTCGGGGCTTGTCTCGACTGCGGATGTGATTGAGAGTCTGCTGCGTCAGCATCGGGTTCTGATGGCCGGAACACCCGCACGGGGCGGCGACCCGGATCCGCGGAGCGCGTTGGCATTCGCTTCGCTGGCGGAATCGCTCGCTCCTGAGGGTCGGGCACCCGCGGATGTGTACCGTGCAATGGCGGCGTCGCACCGTGCGATTGCGGCTGAGTTGCTGCCATCAAGATCTGAGTCGACTGATCCGGCGATGGAGATCGCGTCGATGGAGCCGGGAGTCCGCGAGGAGGCGAGGAGCCATCTCCGGCAGGCGGGTATGTACGCGAACTTGTACGCGTCGAGTGTCTCGGACGATGCGGTGTCGTACGCCAATGCGATCTGGGACGCGGCGGATGCTTACGACATCGCGGGTGACCGCGATGAGGCGGTGGCGGCACTTCTGGAATTCACGGAGTCGTTTCCGAGCGACGGGCGTCATGCCGAGGCCAGGTTCCGGCTGGGCACGGCGTACCAGGCGCGTGGGGAGTACGAGCGCGGTGCCGAGGTGTTTCGCTCGATCCTTGCGGATCGATCGCTCCGTGATGTGGGCGTGCGGGTGGGACCGTACGCGGACGCCAGTTATGTGCCGCTTGCACAGTGTCTGCTGCTCGACGGGAAAGCGGAGAACGACCATGAGGCGGAGGAACTTCTTGTGTCGGTTGTGGACGGGGCGATTTCGGGGACGCGAGCGACGGTGTATCGCGATGCCCTGGTGGAGCTCGCCGGGGTGTACGAGCGGAGCGGACGCTGGCCACGCGCGATCGAGAGGTACTCCGAGGCACTCGAGCGGTATCCGGAGGATGCGCGAGCCGGGCTCTGGAGATTCCGGCTGGCTGATTCGGCGCGGCGTGATGCTGAGCGGATCCGAGCCGTGTTGCGGGGGGCGATGCCGGACGGCGATCGTGTTGAACTGGAGACGACCCTTCGGGATCGACTCGGGCTGGCGATCGACCAGTACGAGCGTGCGGCGGCCTTGATCGAGAAGAAGGAGCAGCGTCGTCGCCGGGCGATCGAGTCGCTGTACCTGCGAAATGCGTTGTTCTACCTCGGGGACTGTGCGTACGACCTTGGCCAGTTTGACGAGGCGATACGGCGATATGAGGTCGCTCGGGAGCGGTACCCGAACGACCCTGCCTCGCTTGTCGCGATGGTGCAGATCGTGAACGCGTATGTGGAGCGGGGTGACTGGGAGCGAGCCAGAACGGCGAACCTTCGGGCCAGGCGGTTCTATGAGTCGCTACCGGAAAGTGTTTGGGATGACCCGAACTTGCCGATGACCAAGAAGGACTGGGAGCGTTGGCTGGAGGCCAGCGCGAGGTTGTACGCACTCGAGCAGTCGAGGAGCGGCGGATTGGATTAAGTGTGGCGCGGAACTGGACAGGAGGTCCGGGATGACGCGATCGAGCGGAGCGATCGGAGACAACTGGCGTGAGCGGCTCGTCGCCTTGGTTGAGCGGCAGAGCGCGCTGTACGCCTCTCTTGATGCGCTCTCCCAGCACCAGACCACGCTTGTTGAGGCGGGGGACGCGCAGGGCGTGCTCGAGGTTCTGCAATCGCGTCAGGGGCTGCTGGATGAGTTGGCCACGATCGCGGAGGAGCAGCGTCCACTGCGCGAACGGTGGGCGAATTCGCTTTCCACGATCGATGCACAGACACGCGAGCGGATGGCCCAGCGGGTTCGCGCGATCGAGCGGCTGGCGGCGGAGATCAGCGAGAGAGACGAGCGAGATCGTGAGTTGCTCGCGGCTCAGCGGGATGGGATCGCGACCGCGTTATCAACTGTCGGCGTGACCCGGCGCGCGGTCACGGCGTATGGGGTGAGTCCCGAGCCAGGTGCTCGGTTCCAGGATCGCGAGGGATGAGCACAATGGAACTGATCGCGGACCAGGCAGCAGCGTTCGAAGCCGCGGGAAGGGCGGCCCTGACGCCGACCGATCTTGCGGAGCTGCTTGGCGCGTTCAATGAGGTGACGGAGCGGTTGGAGCGGACGCACGGGCAGTTGCGGGCCGAGGTCGCGCGCCTGAACGCGGAACTCGAGCGAGCGAACGAGGAGCTGGAGCGTTCGAGGCGGCTGGCTGCGATTGGGGAAATGGCCGCGGGCATCGCGCACGAGGTTCGAAACCCCGTTGGATCGATCAAGCTGTATGCCCGGATGCTGGAGGATGATCTTGCGGATCATCCAGCGTCGCGCGAGATCGCGAGAAAGATCGCGGGCGCGGCGAAGGGGTTGGATGCTGTCGTGGGCGATGTGCTCGCGTTTGCGAGGGAGATGAGGCCTCGGCTGGGTGTCGTCGAGGGGCGAGACCTGCTCGATCGCGCGTTGGAGCAGTGCGCGGATGTGCTGGCGTTGGTGCCCGGCGGGCTGCGCACGGCCTGGGCGATCGAGGGGGATGGGCTGATGGTTTGCGACCACGCTCTCGCGGAGCGTGCGGTCTTGAACATCATTCGGAACGCTGTTGAGGCGATGGCCGAGAGCGGTCCGAGGGATGGCGGGCACGAGTTGGTGCTCGGGGCGAGGCAGGAGTGGGGGGCACGCGGTGAGGGAGAGGGTTGGAGCGTGGTGTGGGTGCGCGATAGCGGCCCGGGCATGAGCGATGATGTGATCGCTCGCATGTTCAACCCGTTTTACACCACGCGTGCGGCTGGAACAGGACTTGGCCTGTCGATCGTGCACCGGATCATGGAGGCGCACGGCGGCAGGGTGGTTGTGAGGCGCGAGCGTCCGAGCGGCGCGTGCGTGGAGTTGTGGTGGCCGTTGCGCGAGAGCGAGCGGCTGTGTGGCGCCGGACTTCTGAGCAGGGAGCACGCGGGATGAGCATGGTTCTGGTCGTTGATGACAAGGAGATGATGCGCGACAGCGTCGCGGGGACTCTCGAGCGGGCGGGGTTCGAGGTGGCGACGGCCACGGACGGGGCCGCTGCGCTGGAGATGATCGCTCGCCGACGTCCTGCTGCGGTCGTGACGGACCTTCGGATGCCCGGGCTGAGCGGGATCGAGCTGATCGAGCGGATACGAGCGATCGATGAGGAGCTGCCGATCGTGCTCATGACCGCTTTCGGCACGATCGAGACGGCTGTTAAGGCGATGCGGGTCGGCGCGTTCGACTACCTGACCAAGCCATTCGAGGGAGATGAGCTGGTTGTCGCGATCAAGCGAGCGGTGCAGCACGCCGGTGTCGTCCGCGAGAACGCCGTGCTTCGCGTGGCGAGCGGGCGAGCGGACGGGCAGATCGAGTACTCCGGGCTTGAGCGATTGATCGGGTCGTCGGCAGCGATGCGCCGGGTCAAAGAGCAGGTGATGGCTGTGGCTTCTTCGCATGGGAACGTGCTGATCTGCGGGGAATCTGGCACGGGCAAGGAGGTCGTTTCGACGGCGATCCACGAGATCTCGCCCCGGGCGGGGAGGCCGATGCTCGCCGTGAACTGTGCCGCGCTGTCCGAGTCGCTTCTGGAGAGTGAGCTCTTCGGTCACGAGCGTGGCGCGTTCACTGGCGCGGACCGGATGCGGAAGGGGAGGTTCGAGCTTGCGGACGGGGGCACGCTCCTGCTTGATGAGATCAGCGAGGTGAGCCCCAGCGTGCAGGCGAAGTTGCTGCGCGTGTTGCAGGAGCGGGCGTTCGAGCGGGTGGGGTCTTCGATCACGATCGGCGTTGACGTGCGGGTCGTGGCGACGAGCAACCGGGATCTGCCCCGGTCGGTCTCGGCAGGCCAGTTCCGCCAGGATCTGTTCTTCCGGTTGAATGTGCTGCCGATCCATCTGCCGCCGCTGCGGGATCGCGCGGAGGACGTCCCTGAGCTGGCTGAGCATTTTGTTGATGAGATCTGTCTGAGAGATGGTCGCCAATCGATGGGCTTCGAGCCCGACGCGATGGCGCTTCTGTGTTCGTACTCGTGGCCCGGGAATGTGCGCGAACTCCAGAACATCTGTGAGCGCGCGGTTGTGATCTGGGCTGCGACGGGTGGCGGTAGTGTTGAGATGCCCGCGTCGCTCATCGAGCCGTGGCTGCTCGGTGGGCTTGTGGCTCCGGCTCCGAGCATGCCCGGGTCGGCGAGTGCGCTGATCGGTACCGGAATCGGATCTGGTTTGGGTCAGAATGGATACTCCCGTCCTGAACGCTTGGTTGAGGGGAAGCCGACTGGGATCGAGCTGGACGGGCTGAAGCTGGAAGAGATCGAGCGGATGGCGATTCTGCGAACGCTGGGGAAGCACGATGGCCACCGGCTCAAGACGGCAAAGGAGCTCGGGATTGGCGTGCGGACACTCGGGCTCAAGATCAAGAAGTGGAAGGAAGAGAAGATCGTCGCCGAGACGCTGTAAGTGGGGGGAGAGTTGGAGCGGTGGGTCGAGTCCATGAGAGTGGCGCGGCGGTTGCGAGGGCAGTGGCGAGATGATCAACGGGATTGTCAATACCGGCGCGTTGCCCGTCCTTGAGATGGCGGTCGGGTATGCGAGCGCAAGGCAGCGGCTGCTCGCCCACAACATCGCGAACCTGAGCACGCCGGACTTCGTGCAGCGTGACGTCAGCCCCGAGACCTTTCAGCAGTATCTGCGCGAGGCGGTGCAGGAACGGCGTGAGAGGCGCGGATCTGCGGGGGGCATGCAGGGAGAGCTGCGGCCGCCGAGCTCGCGCGAGATCCAGATCGGCCCGGCGGGCCTTCGGCTCTCGCCCAAGTCGCCTCGGTCGGGTGTCCTGTTCCATGATCGCAACAACCGGGATATCGAGCGGCTGATGCAGGACATGGCCGAGAATTCTGCGGCGTACCGGGTGGCGATCGATCTCATGAGAAGCCAGTCCGAGATCATGAAGATGGCGATTGCACAGCGGGTTTGATCGGATAAGGAGTCCACCGGGTGTACGGAGCGCTTGACATCTCGACCAGCGGCATGGTGGCGGAGCGGACGCGATTCGCGTCGATCGCCGCGAATATCGCCAATCGCGACACGCTCGTCGATGCGGACGGGAAGTACAACCCGTATCGGCGTCGCCAGGCCATGTTTGCGCCGGGGGATCCGGCGGCGAGCACACCGGAAGGACGGAAGCTCGGCGTGCACGTGGCGAAGATCATGGTGAATGACGATGCGCTGATCGAGAAGCACGATCCGGCGCATCCTTTCGCGGATGAGCGCGGCTATGTGAAGGTGCCGGATATCAATCCGATCGTGGAGCAGTTGAACGCGATGGAGGCGGTGCGGTCGTATGAGGCGAACGTTCAGGCCGCGGAGGCGACCAAGTCGATGCTGATGCAGGCGCTCCGGCTGCTTGCGTGAGCGGGTTGCGAGTGGCATGGCTCGTGCGTAGATTGAATCGAACGGTGAATGAGAGGGCTGCACGTGTCTGATCCACTTGGACTGATCCGCGGGGGTGACGGGTTTGTCGGCCGTGCGGCACCGAACGGGAATGCTCTTCCCGGTGCGGCGCAGGGCAAGCCGGAGTCCGGTCCGTCATTCCGTGATGTTCTGATGCGCAACATCGAGCAGGTCAATGAGTTGCAGAAGGACGCGACGCTCGCGATCGAGCAGTTGCAGACCGGAGAGCGGCAGGATGTCGAGGGCGTGATCCTGGCGACGCACAAGGCCGATCTGGCGTTTCGGGCGCTTCAGAGCGTGCGGAACCGGATGATGGATGCGCTGGAAGAAGTGAAGCAGATGCGCGTCTGATCCGGGATTCGACCGGGCAGGAAGTGCGCGTCGCGCAGAATGGTGCGCTCGGCAGAGCGCAGGTTTGAAGCAAAGCGATGTCTCTGGCCGAAGGTAAGGGTCGCCCGAGGGCGTCGTGCCTGCGGGTTGATGTCTCCGTGGAACGGGGACTCTCGGCAGGAGGCCGGTCTTGGAGCGTTTACAGAACGCGATCGCGTTGGTCCGGAAGCGCCTGGGCGTGCTGACGCCGACCCAGAAGATGCTGATCGGCTCCGTGTGCGTGATCGCAGCGATGGCGCTCTTTCTTGTCTCTCAGTATGCCGGCAGCCCGGCGATGGTTGAGCTTCTGCCCGGAGTGGCTCCGGCGGAGCAGGCCCGGGCATCGGCGATTCTGAGAGCGTCGAACATCCAGGTCAGGGACGAGAACGGTCGGTTGATGGTCCAGCCGGGCACGGAGGGGCGCGCGCTTGCGATGCTCCAGGAGGAGGGGCACCTTCCCGATGACACGTCGCTCCTCTTCAGGAACCTGATCGAGAAGCAGAGCTGGCAGAACTCACGCACACAGAACGAGCAGATGTTCCAGATCGCTCTGCAGAACGAGCTTGGAAGAGTGATCTCGAACTTCAAGGGAATCCGGCGGGCGACGGTCTTGATCGACGCGCCGCAGGCGGTCGGGCTGGGGGCTGCGGTCCGGAAGCCGACCGCTTCGGTAACGGTCTTTACGGATGGTGGCAGAGCGTTGGATCAGGCGACGGTGGACGCGGTCGCGTCTCTTGTGAGCGGTGCGAAGTCCGGACTGCTTGTGGATAACGTGCGTGTGATCGATGGCTCGACGGGGCGTCAGCGGACGCCGACGTCGTCGGATCAGGTGATGCCGGTCCACTATCGAGAGGCCGCGGCGCATGCCGAGGAGCAGAAACGCCGCCAGATTCTGGAGCTTGTGTCGTATATCCCGGGCGTGGTGGTGGCGGTGACTGCGGAGGTTGACATCACCCGGCGCGATTCACAGTCCACGATGTATTCGTCGGTGGACGAGGGGGGCACGGTCTCGCTGCTGAGGAGCGAAACGAAGAACAGCGTCACGGACTCTTCCGGGGGCGGATCAGCCGAGCCGGGTATCCGCTCGAACCAGGGTCAGGATATCTCTCGCGGCAGCGGGGGCTCCGGGCAGAGGTCCGAGCAGAAGGACACTCAGACAGAGATGGAGAATCGTGTCGGTTCCAAGACCGAACGGGTGGTGGATCCACGCGGGATGACGACCAGACTGGCGGCGAGTGTGAACGTGCCGCAGGGGTACGTCGAGATGCTCGTGAAGCGGGCGAAGGAGTTGGCGTCTGGCGGGGCTTCGACCAGCGCGCCGGTTGCGATCACGCAGGACGAGGTTCGCGACAAGTTCATGGAGATCGAAGCGGACATTCGGGCGAGTCTTCTGCCTCATTTGAGGGCTGGAGCCACGGATGGCGAGGTTCGTGTGTCGATGGTGCCGGTCGAGTTGCCGCCGATAGGTGTCGGCGGTCCGACACAGGCGGGGATGTTCGGATCTGGTGGCGGGGGCGTACTTGCGCTCGGGACGGGCAGTGGTCTGATCGAGAAGGGTGTGCTCGGTGTGCTGGCGCTCGCGGCAGTCGGGATGATGCTTCTCATGGTGAGGAAGACGACGAAGCCGGTGTCGCTGCCGACGCCGCAGGAGATCGTCGGCGTTCCGCCCACGCTTGAGACCGGCGCGAGCGTCGTGGGAGAGGCAGACGAGATGGAGACCGCGATGGCGGGGATCGAGATCGAAGAGGACTCGGTGCGTGTGCAGAAGATGCTCGAGCAGCTGGGTGAGATGGTGAAGACGGATCCGGTCGGGACGACACGCGTGTTGAACCGTTGGCTCCAGGTTGATCAGTGATCGCAGGGATTGGTCGTAGCGGAGTGAGCGATGGCGCGGAAGCCACATGACAAACTGCCGAGCGACCCGGCGGAGTTGGAAGGCCTGACGAAGGCCGCGATCCTGCTTTTGACGATCGGTCCGGAGCAGGCGGCGGCGATGCTCAAGTCGCTTCCGGCGGAGACTGTCGAGGAGGTCACGCGCGAGCTTGCGGGTCTCGGGCGTGTGCCGGATGCGCTCCAGTCGGCTGTGGTGGAGGAGTTCTACAACCTGACGATGGCGCAGCGGTTCGTGAACGAGGGGAGTCTGGATTACGCGAAGCAGGTGCTTGCCCAGTCGCTCGATCCGAAGCAGGCAGAGAGGGTGCTTGCCCAGATCCAGACGCAGGTGCAGAAGACACCGTTCAGCTTCCTGCAGCGCGCCGAGACGGACAACCTCTTGACGTTCATTCAGGATGAGCACCCGCAGACGATCGCGCTGATCACATGCCATCTTCCGCATCACAAGGCGGCGGAGATCATCGGCGGGTTGCCGGTGCAGAAGCAGATCGAGGTGATCAAGCGGATCGCGAACATGGAGCAGACCAATCCCGAGGTCATCCGCGAGGTGGAGAAGGGGCTGGAGAGCCGCCTGGCGAGCATGCTGACACAGTCGATGGAGAAGGCGGGTGGTGTGCCGACTGTTGCGGAGATCCTGAATCTCGCCGATCGCTCGACAGAGAAATCGATCATGGAGGGTCTCGAGGCGGACGATCCGGATCTGGTGGAACAGATCAGGCGGTTGATGTTCGTGTTCGAGGACATCCTCATGGTCAACGACAAGGGGATCCAGGCCGTTCTGAAGGAGGTCGAGAACAGCGAGCTTGCGTTGGCGCTGAAGACCGCGAGCGAGGAGTTGAAGCAGAAGATCTTCGGCAACATGTCCGAGCGTGCGGCATCGATGATCAAGGAAGACATGGAGTACATGGGTCCTGTGCGCGTGAGCGATGTCGAATCGGCGCAGCAGCGGATCGTCGATGTCGTCAGGCGTCTGGAAGAGTCCGGAGAGGTCGCGATCTCTGGGCGCGGTGAGAGCGAGATGATGGTCTGACCGGCAGCAAGCGGTGTTGCGACAAGCGGAGCGTGATCGATGGGTCTGATACGGCGTCCCGACATCCAGCAGATGGCAAGAGACGCCATCGTGATGAATCTCGGGGACATGGCGCGCGAGGGCGAGCGTCTGGCTGCGAAAGCGCAGGCAGATGCCGCGCGGATCGTTGCTGAGGCCACAGCCGAGCGTGAGCGACTGCTCTCGGGCGCTTCGGAACAGGGGCGTGCAGAGGGGTATCAGAAGGGGCTGGAAGAGGGACGTGCTGCTGGTATTGAGGAGGGGCGTCGGGCTGCCTTGGAATCTCACGCGGCAGAGTTGGCGAGATTGCAGCAGTCCTGGGAGCGTGAGATCCAGGAGTTTGAGGCCCAACGTACGGAGATGCTGTCGGCGCTCCGCAGGGATGCTGTTTCACTCGCGGTTGCGCTCGCCGAGCGTGTCATTCGGCGCTCGGTCGAAGCGGACGAGTCGGTTGTGTTGCGACAGATCGAGGCGGCGCTTGGTGTTCTTGCCCGTGCGACGCGTATCGCGGTTGCGATCCACCCCGATGATGAGGAACTCGTGAGAGGGGCTTTGCCGGGTCTTGTGCAGCGGTTCTCTGAGGTGACCCACGCTGAGATCGCGCTCGATCGCGATATTCCACGAGGCGGCTGCGTGGTACGAACCGAGTCCGGAGGGATGATCGACGCGACGCTTCGGTCTCAGCTCGACCGTCTGGCCTCGGCGATCGGTGCGCGGGGTTGCTCGATCGAGGGTGCGTTACGTCCTGTTGTCGCTGCGGAGGATGAACGCACTGTCGGCCAGAGGGAGCAGGGTGAGATCACGGGCGATCAGTCGAGATCCGCGGCATGACTGCTGCGCGAGCGAAAGGGGCGGAGGCGAGTGGCCGCGCAACACCATGTGGCTCGCGTGTTGCCATGGATCTCGGACCAGAGTTCTCGATGCTCGGCAGGGCGCAGCCGCTCGGGGTCACCGGGCGGGTTGCGGCGGTGCGTGGGATGACCGTGCTCGTTGAGGACCTTCCTTTGCCGGTGGGGACACTGGTTTCGATCGGGCGTGGCGATGGCGCGTGCGCGGGGGAGATCGTCGGATTCTCTCGCGAGCACGCGGTCATCATGTCGCTGGGTCGAATGAACGGTGTTCGCCCGGGTGATGATGTGGTTGGTGAGCAGTCATCGCCGACGATCGGTGCGGGGATGTCGCTTGTCGGGCGGGTGATCGACGGTCTTGGAAGGCCGATCGACGGCAAGGGACCGGTGTCGGGGCTGTCGCCGACGCTGCTCTCTCCGGAGCCGCTGCGGGCGATGACGCGGAGGCGTGTGACCGAGCGGATCGACACCGGGGTGCGATCGATCGACCTCATGATGACGATGGGGCGTGGACAGCGAATGGGAATCTTTGCCGGACCTGGTGTGGGCAAGAGCACACTGCTCGGAACGATCGCAAAGGGGACGAGCGCGGACGTGTCAGTCGTCGCGCTGATCGGCGAGCGAGGGCGAGAGGTGCGCGACTTTGTCGAGCACACACTCGGGCCTGAGGGGCTGGCTCGATCTGTCGTTGTCGTCGCGACGGGGGATGAGTCGCCCTTGATGCGCGTTCGTGCGGCGATGGCGGCGATGTCGATCTCCGAGTGGTTCAGAGATCGCGCGATGGACGTGATGCTGATCATGGATTCCGTCACGCGATTCGCGCATTCCCAGCGCCAGATCGGGCTCACGGTGGGTGAGCCGCCCGCCACACGCGGGTACACGCCGAGCGTGTTTGCCAGTCTCGCACAACTCATGGAGCGTGCAGGTGCGGTTGATCTCCCCGGGGGCAGATCAGGATCTGTGACGGGCATCTTCAGCGTTCTGGTTGAGGGTGACGACATGACCGAGCCGGTTGCCGACGCGTCACGAGGCATCCTGGATGGGCATGTGTGGCTCTCTCGTAAGCTTGCGCAACGCGGCCACTATCCAGCGGTAGACGTTCTGGACTCGGTCAGTCGAGTCGCTGACGACGTGACTGATAAGGGGCATCAGTCGGCGCGACGGCAGATCCAGCGGCTTGTTGCGCTCTACCGCGACATTGAGGAGCTTGTTCGCATCGGTGCGTATGCGTCGGGGTCGAGCGCGGAGACCGACGTGGCCATCGAGTTGATGCCGCGGATCGACGCGCTGCTGAGACAGAGCCGCGACGAGAGAGTCTTGTTTGACGAAGCAAGATCCGAGCTCGTCAAGCTTGCTCTGGTGTCGGGGGACATGGTGCAGAAGCGTGGTCAGGTACGAGTGAAGACTTGAGCATCGGGCGTGAAAGGAATCGCTGCCAGTGGCAAGGTTCGTGTTCCAACTCGAGGCCGTGTTGCGTATGCGTCGACGCGAGGAGGATCGTGCCATGCTCGCCCTTGCCGAGTGCGAGCGGGTTCGCCTTGAGCGGCTGCGTGTCGCCGGCGAGATCGAGTCTCGAGTTGCGATGGGGAGAGCAGACTGGAGGGATCGGCTTGCTTCAGGAGAGGGAGTCGGCGGCGTCGAGATGGGCGCGGTGAGACTGCAAGCGAACTCGACCCTCAGGGATCTTGTTGTGCTGAAGCAGGCCGCGATGCAGGTCGCGGCGGCGGAGCGCCAGGTCTCACGAGCACGCGATGAGTTGCTGCAAGCGACTCGACGTCGGCGAGCGATCGAGGATCTTCGTCAGCAGAGACTCGATGAGTGGCGTTTGCAGGATCTTCGCCAGGAGCAGCGTGAGATGGACGAGATGGCGATCATGGGACGTTCATCCCGGCGCGGCGAGTTGGATCGGCTGATTGAAGGAGCGGTGTGATGCGCACGATCTGGAATGCCTTGTCGGTGATGGCGATTGCGAATCTGATCGCTCTCGCGAGCATTGTCGCCTGGCTTGTCGTCGGGGGGCGTGTGGATCGCGACCGTGTGCAGCGTGTGCGCGAGACCTTTGTCGAGACGGTGGCCGAGGAGCGGCTGCGGCTCGAGCAGGAAGAGGCGGAGAGGCAGGCCACGGAACTTGCGGCCATCGAAGAGGCGAGAAAGAAGGAAGGATCGCCGGTTCCGTTCGCAGATGCGATGGACATGAGGATCCAGCGGAATGCCGACGAGGAGCAGCGGCTCGAGAGACTGCGCAAGGAGATCTCGCTGTTGCAGGCAGCGATTGCGCGTGAACAGCGCAAGATCGACTCGGATCTTGAGGCACTCGAGGTGAGAGAGAAGGCGTTCGCAGCGATGCGAGAGCAGATACGCCTGACCGAAGGGAACAAGCAGTTTCGAAAGGCCGTGTCGGTTCTGGAGTCACTGGATGCGGCCGATGCGATGGCTGCAATGGCGGAGATGCTGCGTTCTGGGGATCCGGAGCAGGTGGTCGCGTATCTGAACGCGATGCAGGATCGAAAGCGTGCGGCAGTGTTGACGGAGTTTATCGCGGCTGGGCAGCAGCAAGTGGCAGCGGAATTGCTGGAACGGCTCAGGACGCGCGGTTCAGAGCCGTTGCCCGAGCAGTCCGCTCTGGGTGGCGCTCTGAGTGCCGGCCCATAAGGGATCCCGATTGAGTCCTCTATCCAGCGAGCGGACGTTGGAGAGCGTCCGACCAGCAGGGACCGAGACCGGCGGCGGAGCCGCAGAGAGCAGGAAACGCGGTGCGGACAGCGGTGATACGCCGTCGTTCGACGACGCGATGTCGCGCGCCGAGGGTATCTATGTCACGCTCGACGGTCGGCTTGATGTCGCTGCGTTGATGGCGCTTGATCGGCCGATCGACCAGCAGCAGGCGGCGATCGATCACAAGCGAGCGACCATCGAGGGGAGTCGGCGCGAGGAGCCCTCGGAACAGCTTACTGTTGTAAATGATGGCGGGCGTCGGACTTCGGGCCGCGTTGTGACCGCAAGCCATCAGAAGCCCGCTGAGATTCCTGTGCCGCCGCCTGCTGATAGGAGTGGACAGAACGGGTTCGGCATCGAGATTCCGGCGGGTGAGCCACGGGAGGACCCGCGCGCGATGCCGGTGAGCTCTGAGCGTCTGGGCACGACGCAGCCAGCGAAGCACGATCAGTTGGCTTCTCCATTGCACGCACAGGTCCCAATCGGTGGCGAGGTGATTCGCAGCGGCGCGGCGTTGGGTGCGTCTCGTGGTGAGGTGGCTGTCGGGGGTGTTGGGTCTGTCCAGCCGGTGTCGAGCACGGGTGGCCAGATGGGTGCGGGTACGAATGGAGAGTCGGCACTCTCGGATCATGGCGGTCGCGCGGCACTCGCACGACTGGTCGGTATCGGCGCGAGGCACGAACAAGCAGCGCAGACGGATCGGCCAGCTTCAGCGCTCAGATTCGAGCAGGAAACGCAGGTATCAGCGCAGTTCAAGCGCGGTCTCGCGCAGGTGCTGAAGGCCGGGGGGGGTGAGATCACGATGCGGCTCAATCCCGAGCAGCTTGGCGCCCTGCGTATACAGGTGCGTGTCGGATCGGGGGTCATAGGTGTACGCGTGCAGGCGGAGACTGAACAGGCACGGGAATTGCTGATTCGGGACTCAGCGACATTGAGAGCCGCGCTGGAATCGCGTGGCCTTGATGTGGAGTACCTGACGATCGACAAGCCGGCGCGGAGCGCGGGGCAGATCGATGGCCAGACTTCGGAGACGCCGCCCCACGAGGATCGCGGGGCTGGGGATATGCGCGAGGATCGCTCGCACGGCGGAGACCGTCAATCCCAGGACGCGGGGGCGCAGGGACGCGCTCGCTGGTCGTGGCGCGGAGCGCCTGAGTCACTTCCTGATGGAGCGGCAGGTGCGATCGATCCGCGCCTGGCGTATGGCGGTCGCTGGCTGGAGCCGCATGCAGCGCTCGCCGAGGTTGCGGGTGTGATTCGTCTCGACGCGACGGGCTGAGCCACGTAGACGAAGGAGTTCGTGATGTCGATACAGGGTGTGCTTGGTGCTGGCGAGGGGACGAGGACGGCATCGGGGGATGCGTTCAGCAACCTGAGCAGCGAGGAGTTCACGAAGATCATCCTGACCGAGCTTCAGAATCAGGATCCGCTGTCGCCGAACGACACGGGAGCGCTGCTGCAGCAGCTCTCGAGCATTCGGTCGATTCAGTCGGATCTTGAGCTGCAGTCGCGGCTCACATCCATGGTTGCGCAGAACGAGCTTGCCGGGGCGTCGAGTCTGATCGGGCGTCGTGTCAGCGGCCTCACCGATTCCAACCAGAGGGTGGAAGACGAGGTTGAGTCGGTGTCAAGGACAAACGCCGGCGCGGTCTTGAACCTGAAGGGCGGGAAGAAGATGCGAATGGCGTATCTCGACGAGATTCTCGCGACAGTTCCGGAGACCAAGTGATGGCGAGTGGAGCAGAACTGCTGAGAGCTCTGGGCGCCGGCGTGAATGGGCCGGAGCGGCTCTCTACGAACAAAGCGACCGCGCCCGTTTCGGGAGGCGTGCAGGCAGACTTTGCCGCGCTGCTCGAGCAAGCGAGGGCGGGCGCGCTAGAGACCGGCCTGCCTGTCCGAATCGCGAGCGGGTCAGCCACGGAACTGAGCGAAGAGCAGTTGCATCGCATGGGTCCGGTTCTTGATCGGCTGCATGCGAGCGGCGCGAGCCACGCGCTCGTCGCGATCGATGGAAGGTTCTTCAAGGTGGATGTCCTGACTCGCGAGGTGCGGGGCGAGTTTGATCCGGCCTCAGGAGAGTTGCTGGACGGCATTGATGCGGTGGCTTCGGTTCCTGGTCGGCAGGCAGCGGAGAGCGACGAACCGAGCGGGTCCGTCGGGCTTCCGACGGTGCCTGTGATGGGGCCATCTCTGGCGAGAGCGATCGGCGTTGACGCGGCATAAGCCGTGTGATTCGGCACGGGAGGATTCACGATGGCGACAACAACCGCTTTCTACACAGGGCTCTCGGGGCTCGCGGCGAACTCGCGGACGATCGAGGTCGTCGGCAATAACATCGCGAACGCGAACACGACGGCATTCAAATCCAGCCGCGTGAGTTTCTCCAACATGTTCGGCAGGACGCTGAGCATCGGTACGCCTCCCGGCGACACGACTGGCGGCACGAATCCCTCGCAGGTGGGCTTCGGCGTGAGGGTTGCGGGAACGCAGCGTCAGATGGGTGGCGGTGCGATAAGCCCAACCGGTGATGGTCGCGACTTGGCGATCGACGGCAACGGGTTTTTCATGGTGGAGCGAGGCGGCCAAGTGGGGTATACGCGGGCCGGCGGCTTTCGTCAGAACAGTGAGGGCGACCTCACGACCGTGACCGGTGAGCGTCTGCTCGGGTACTCCGTTGATTCAGAGTACAACATCCAGCGTGGCACGCTGGGCGGCATTTCGATACCGATCGGTGAGCTGACGATCGCAGAGGCCACAACGCTCACGCGATTCAGCGGCAATCTGAATGCGGGCGGCAGCGCGTCAACGAGGGGCTCTGAGGTGACACTCGGTTCGTCGGAGATGGCAGGGTTCTCGCTTGTTGCAGGCGCGACAGTGCCGGCCAGCGGATCGAATCTGCTCGAAACGACGAGTCTCGTGGTTGAGATCGAGGATCCTCTGGCTCCCGGCAGCGGTACGCCGTTGTTCATTGCCGGACAGTCTCTTGAGGTCCGCGGGGCGCAACGCGGCGGTACGACATTGCCGCCCAACTCGCTTCGCATCGAATCGACGACGACGGTTCAGGACATCATGGACTTTCTGACGCGAGCGATGGGCTTGCACAGCACGGGCGGGACCAATCCCGATGGCGAGACGCCTGGGGTGACGCTCGATCCCGCGACTGGCGTCATGACCATCGTTGGGAACACGGGCTCGGCGAACGCGATTCAGATTGATGCATCGGACCTTCGCGTGCTGAGCGCGGAGGGCGGGCTCGTATCGACACCGTTTGTGCCGTCGGTGGTGCATGAGGCGGATGGAGAGTCCGTGAGAACGGCGTTCATCGTCTACGACTCACTGGGTGCGCCTGTGCAGGTCGAGGTGATGTTTGCGCTTGAGTCCAAGGGCGATCTCGGGACAAGGTGGCGGTACTACGTTGATTCCCGCGATGGCGGCGGGGGCGATGTTCGTGTTGCGACCGGCACGGTTGACTTTGATACGAACGGGCGGCTTCTGACGACGGCACCCATCGGAGTGACCGTTGACAGGTCTGGCACCGGTGCGAACCCCGCCTTGTCGTTTGAGATCGACCTGCAGGACGATGCGGGGGAAGTGACAGCACTCTCGGGCAGCGGCTCGGCTGTGGCGGCTGTCTACCGGGACGGTTCCCCGATCGGGACGCTTGCCGACTTCGGCATCGGGGCTGATGGGGTTGTCACGGGTGTGTTCACGAACGGGCTGACTCGACCCTTAGCCCAGGTCGCGCTCGCGACGTTCAGGAACTCCGAGGGGCTTGTAGATCTTGGGAACAACATCTATGTGGTGGGCTCGAACAGCGGCCCTGCGGTCGAGGCGCTGCCGGGTGAACTGGGCGCGGGCGTGATCGTGAGTGGCGCGCTCGAGCTCTCGAACGTTGATCTGGGACAGGAGTTCATCACGATGATCACTGCCTCGACGGGCTACTCCGCCAGCTCGCGTGTCGTGCGGACTGCGGACGACCTGATCCAGCAGCTGCTCCTGATCGGACGTTGAGCGTCGCCCGCGGGTCGTCCGATAACAAGTGTCCGAAGCGTTCGAACAGTGTATCTGTTGCCCGATGAGCGTCGTCATCGAGGCAGCGGGGCCCAGTGCTTAAGACGTTCGTGTACGGAACCGATGCTCAAAGACCCGGTGCGATTGGCCGGGTCGGAGCATGTCATGCGCACGGTCAGCGGGTTCCAAGGTCTGCGGCACATGGAACGCCATCAGAGGATGAGTGCTGTCCTCGGCGGGCTGTGCATCTTCGCCATGGCGATCGGCGTGACCCCGGGGCTATCGGCTGGACAGGTCTTCGGAGCGATCGTTGCCATACTGGCGTTTGGGTCGATCCTGACATTGGCGATTGGGTCGAAGGTCGGGAGAGCGGCCGGACCTGTTGCAGGTCGGATCGCGCCCGAGGCGACCTCGGTTTCGGATGGGGTGCGGGTGGCGAACGGGCGTTCGGGACGCCGCGCGGCGTGACCATGAGTGTGTGGATCCCCATGGATGGGAGAGCGGGATGTCAGCAGAGACCCCCAAGTCGGAAGAGAAAGCGGCGAAGAAGAAGGGTCTTCCGCTGCCGATCGTCGTCGGGGCATTGATGGCCGTTGAGGGGATCGCGGTCTTCGCAGCGGTCAAGATGATGTCCGCTCCTGCCAAGAGCGAGGCATCGGAGATCGACGGCGGGCATGCCGCGGCGGAAACGGCTCTCGTGGAGCTCAGACTGGTGGAGGACCGGTTCCAGAACATGCAGACCGGGCGGGTCTGGCTCTGGGACGTGGAGATCTTCCTCAAGGTGAAGGCCAAGCACGAGGACCACGTCGCGTTTGTGCTTCAGGCACGATCGGCTGAGATCAAAGAGGGTGTCTCCATGCTCTTCAGGCGGGCGAGCCACGCCCAGTTGAAGGAGCCGGGCCTGGAGACAATGAACCGGCAGCTCACGGCGTACATGGCCGAGGTGATGGGGACCGATCCGAACGGAGACCCCTACATCGCACGGGTGCTCATCCCGCGTTGCAAGGGCATGCAGATCGATTGATGCGCGGCGGACGGCCGGAACCGCGCGGAGATTGCGCGTGGCGGCAATATTGGCGTGCTGGTGGGTATCTCACCGATACCAGATCGCCACTGTGTCGGCGTTGTGGCTGCGCCGTGGCAAGGGTCATGATCTGCAGAGGCGGAGCCAATGTCAGAGCAGACGAGTCCTCCGGATAGTGCGACGCCTGGCGGCGAGACATCGCCGGCGAAGTTTCAGATTCCCGACATCCAGGGTGTGGGGGGCAGTGCGGAGAGCCAGGGGATCTCCTTGCTGGCGGACGTCGCGCTCAACGTGAAGATTGAACTCGGCCGGACGCGGATGCTCGTTGAGGATGTTCTTAAACTCGGCGAGGGCGCGGTCGTCGAACTCGAGAAGCTCGCGGGAGACCCGGTTGACGTGTATGTGAACGAGCGCCACGTGGCCCGCGGCGAGATTCTTGTGCTGAACGACAACTTCTGTGTGCGTATCAGCGAGATCGTGGAGACGCCAACAGACCGAGTCAAGACGCCGGCGTGATGACAAGTTGTGATTCGACGCGAGGATCGCGTCGGGACCCTGCCAGGATGGCGACATGGGCCGCAAGAACGACATCATTCCATTCAGAGCGATGCGTGCCGCCGTGTGCGGCGTCTTGATCGGCGTTGCCAGTCAGGTCGTGTGTGGTTCCGGCCCAGAGCCGGAGGAGCATGTGTCGGCGGCGGTTGTGCCGCGAGCAACGGACGTTCGAGGTCCAGTCGTCGCGAGCACGGACATGGCTGCGCAAGAGCGTCGGCCGCTGGGCGTACCCGCAGTCGAGGCCAAGCCGCTCCGATCAGGCAGCGAGGAGCGTTCTCGTGGTGTGGCATCGGAGGCCCGAACGCTGATTGTGCTCGGCGGGATCATCGTCGTGATCGTGGGCTTTGCTGCCGGTATCAGACTCATTGCAAAGAAACACGGGGGCATCGCGGGCGCTTGTGGCCCTGGCGGAAGAGCGCCCGCCGGGGTTCTTAGCGTGCTCGGGCGGTATCCGATCGCGCGCGGGCAGTCGCTGCTTCTCCTGCAACTGGATCGCAGGGTGATCCTTGTGGGACAGACGGCTGGGCGAGGCGGGGCGCGGCTTGCGACGTTGGCTGAGCTCAGCGATCCGGAGGATGTGGCGTCCATTCTTGTGAAGACTCGCGATGAGTCCGGAGAGAGCGTCGCCAGGAAGTTCAGAGAGATCATCGAGAAGATGAGTGAGCCGGCGCAAGCTTCTGAGCGCGCCGTGACCGTTGTGCCCCCGATCGAGCGTGCCGACTGGTTCGAGCGTGTCGGGGGTCGGCGTGGATCTGCTGCTCGGCAGAACGCGGCTGGAAGTGAGCCAATCGCTCGTTCCCAGCCGCTTGTTCGGCAGCAGACGCCCGCAGTTCAAGTTGGGAACACAGGGCAAGGGAGCAAGCAGGATGGGGCGGAGGCACTTCGATCGAGAATCGAAGCCATTCGGCGAGGAGGAGGCCGATGAGCCGGTTGCTGTGCATCATGCTCGTCGTGGCGTTCATGGTGTGGCCTGCTGGCGCGCAGTTCGGGCCGCCGGTTGAGAGCGGGTCGATAGGTGCTGCATCGAGCGGGGACGACCTGCTGCAAAGCTCGATGTCGGGCACGCTGAATCCGCTTCGTGTGCTCGACGATGCGGCGGGGACTTTGACGGGACGTGGTGCAGGGTCGCGTGAAGGGGTGGGGCTGTCGGCCGCGATCAACGTGATGCTGGTGCTGACTGTTATCTCACTCGTTCCATCGATCATGCTGCTTTGCACGTGCTTTCTGCGGATTCTTGTCGTGCTTGGCCTGCTGAAGCAGGCCATGGGCACGCAGACGCTGCCGCCGCCTCAGGTCGTGACCGGGCTGGCGCTGTTCATGACGATGCTCGTGATGGCTCCGACAGCGCAGCGAGTATGGGATGAGGCGGTTGAGCCGTACAGGCAGGGGGAGATCACCGACTACGACACGCTGTGGATCAAGGCGCGTCAGCCGCTCAGGGACTTCATGTTTGACCAGATCGACGCCAGCGGCAACTGGTCGAGCGTGTACATGGTGCTCGAGTATCGCGGCGTGGATACGACGGAGCCGGAGCGTCTGACCCGGGGCGACGTCGATATGGTGACGCTCATCCCTGCGTTCGTGCTCAGCGAGCTGAAGGTCGGGTTCATGATGGGCTTCAGGGTGTATCTGCCGTTTCTCGTGATCGACATGGTGATCGCGAGCATCCTCATCTCGATGAGCATGATGATGCTGCCGCCCGTGCTGATCTCGCTGCCTTTCAAGCTGCTGCTATTCATCCTTGTGGACGGCTGGCGGCTGGTTGTCGGGGGTCTGCTGACGAGTTTCGTGACGACGGGACAGGGAGGCGAGGGCGTCGAGTCGGGCGTTCGGAGCGCGATGTTGCTCGGTCCTGATGGT
The DNA here is from genome assembly GCA_019454185.1 of Phycisphaeraceae bacterium. Lineage (NCBI taxonomy): Bacteria > Pseudomonadati > Planctomycetota > Phycisphaerae > Phycisphaerales > Phycisphaeraceae > Phycisphaeraceae bacterium. Next base: position 2,034,822 of record CP075368.1, on the reverse strand, counting down.
GTGCTCGCGGTCTTGCACGACATAGCGCCGGGGCTGATCGGGGTGGTGTGCTGATGCGTGAAGGGGATCTCTGATGAACGACGGTGTGATCGAGATGACAACGCAGATGCTGCTTGTGATGCTCAAGATCGCTGCGCCGATCCTGCTTGTCGGCATGCTTGTTGGGCTTGGGATCAGCATTTTCCAGTCGGTGACTTCGATCCAGGACCAGACGCTCACCTTTGTGCCCAAGATCGCGGTCATGGTGATCGTCGCGGCACTGCTTATCCCGTGGATTGCCCAGCGTCTGATCGAGTATGCGATCGAGGCATTTACACTGTCTTAGGAGTCCGTTGATGCCGGGCGTCGAGGCCCTGCTGGGCCAGACAGTTCCGTGGTTGCTCGTGGTCGCTCGCATCGCGGGCCTGTTTGTCTTCGCGCCGATGGTGTCGAGTCTGACGCTGCCTCTCCGTGCGAGGGCGTTGCTGGCGGCCGCGCTCGGGCTGGCTGCGGCACCGATGGTGATTGGCGCGGGATGGGCGGACATCAAGCCGGATCTGATCTCGCTGCCGTGGTTGCTGTTCTCCGAGACGATGATCGGTGTTTCGATCGGGATGATCGCTGTCACCCCGCTGCTGGCTCTCGACCTCGCAGGTGTGTTGATGGGTCATCAGATGGGCATGAATCTCGCCCGTGTCTACAACCCTGAGACAGACGCGGAAGTCGATGCGGTCGGGCAGCTCCTGTTCTTTGTCGGTTTCGCGGCGTTTGTTGTCATCGGTGGATTGGAGAGTCTCTTTCTTGCTTTGCTTGCGACGTTCGATCGTGTGCCGCTGGGCGGGTTCGGGGTCGAGAATCTGCCTCTGGAGACCTTTGTCGGTGTGCTCGGTTCTGGTATGGAGCTCGCGGCGCGTATCGCGGCCCCGGTGTGGGGTGCCGTCGGTGCGTTGATGGTCGTGATGGGGCTGCTCGGCAAGTTCGTGCCTCAGATCAACACGATGACGATCGGATTCATGCTCAAGATCCTGCTCGGGGTCTTTGTATTGGCGATCTCGATGCACGTGATCGGCGATGTCAGTGCCGACGCCATGTCGGGGATGGTCCGCGTGGTCGAGGGTTGGGTGGGCTCGCTCGGCGCGGAGAGTGAGGGGGCGATATGGCCCAGGAGCTAGGGGAGAAAACGGAAGCGCCAACCGGGCGTCGTCTCGGCGATGCCAGGAATAAGGGGCAGGTCCCCAAGAGCACAGAGTTGACAGGGGCGATCGAGATCGCGGTCGCGCTCGCGGTCCTGCTCGTGCTCGGGGCGTGGATGATCGGCAGCATGTCGTCCGTGATGCGTCGCACGCTCGAGCTTGAATCGGACGCGGTCGCGCTCGGACACTCGGATCTTGCGCGCACGATCAAGTGGGCGGCCATGGAGGGTGTGACGATCGCCGGTCCATTCATGATCATCATGTTTGTCGCGGCGGCCATCGCCCACATGATGCAGGTCGGGGTGTTGTTTACGACCTATCCCCTGAAGCCGAAGCTGGAGAAGCTCAATCCGGTTGCGGGTGTCAAGCGAATCCTCGGGCTTCGCGGCATGGTGAAGGGCGCGATGGGGGTCACGAAGCTCGTGATCGCCGCGGGGATCGCGACGATCGTTCTGGCATCGAACATGGGAGCGCTCGCGACGCTTCCGAACCTCGATGTGCTCGCTGCGGTGTCTGTGATGACATGGTCGATCGTTGAACTCGCGGTATGGGTCATCGCGATTTTCCTTGTGCTTGGCGTGCTCGATTGGTGGTATCAGAAGTGGCAGCACACGCGCGACCTTCGCATGACCAAGCAAGAGGTCAAGGATGAGCGGCGTTCGATGGAGGGGGACCCTGAGATCAAGCGCAGGCGGATGAAGATCGCGTACGAGATGGCGATGCAGAGGATCCGGTCTGACGTTCCGAAGGCGGACGTTATCGTCACGAATCCGACACACTTTGCCGTCGCGCTCAGGTACGACAACGAGAAGATGCGGGCTCCGGTCGTGGTCGCGAAGGGGGCCGATCTTCTGGCGTATCGAATCAGGGAGGTCGCGGCGGTCTACGGGGTTCCGATCGTTGAGCGTCCGCCTCTGGCGAGAGCGCTGTATTACAACGTCGAGGTCGGGCACGCGATCGATCCCGAGCAGTACGAGGCGGTTGCGGAGGTGCTTGCGTACGTCTATCGATTGGATCGTCGCACCGCGTGATGGTGTGAGTAGTCAGAGGAGCGGCAGCGTTGGCGGTGAATGACGGCAGAGCGAGTGCGACGGCAACGGGCGGGATCACCGCCTGGGTTGCGCGTCATCGTGGGCTCGTTGTGCCTGTCGCTTTCGTGCTGATGATCGTTGTGATCGTGGTGCCGCTGCCGCCGGCGGCGCTCGACATCATGATCTCTCTGAACATCGCGGCATCGGTGATTGTGCTCCTGACATGTATCTACATGGCCAAGCCGCTGGAGTTCAGCGTCTTTCCGTCGCTGCTGCTTGCGACGACACTGACTCGGCTGGTGCTGAACATCGCCTCAACGCGCCTGATTCTCACGGCGGACGCCTCATCCCCGGCGGAGGCGGCCCTGGTTGCGGGTCACGTCATCCGCGCCTTCGGGAACTTCGTGGCGGGCGATTCGCTCTTTGTCGGTGTGGTGATTTTCCTGATCATTGTCATCGTTCAGTTCGTCGTGATCACCAAGGGAGCCGGGCGAGTCAGCGAGGTTGCGGCGAGGTTCACCCTCGATGCGATGCCGGGAAAGCAGATGGCGATCGATGCCGACCTGAACGCGGGGATGATCGACGAGGCCGAGGCGAGGCGCAGGCGTGACGAGATCAGGCAGGAGGCCGATTTCTTCGGCGCCATGGACGGTGCGAGCAAGTTCGTTCGGGGCGATGCGGTCGCCGGGATCATCATCACCATCATCAACGTGCTCGGCGGGTTCGCCATCGGGATCATCGACCGCGGCTGGCCTGCGGGGCAGACGGCCGAGGTCTTCACGAAGCTCACGATCGGCGATGGACTCACGAGCCAGATTCCCTCGTTCATCATCGCGATTGCATCCGCGTTGATCGTGACGCGATCCGGCTCACGCGAGGACCTGGGGCAGGAACTGACGGGCCAGTTGATCAGCCAGCCGAAGGGGTTGTTCATCACGACCGGCTTTCTGACGCTGCTTGCCATGACGCCTTTGCCAACGATACCGCTTCTGACCTGCGCCGGACTGATCGGGTGGATCGCTTGGTCAAAGACACGCGGGAAACGCAGGTCTGCGCAGGATGCGGAAGCTGCTGCTGCGGCGACCCACACGAGGGCCGAGCCCCCTCCGGTTGAGACGCTTCTGAAGGTGGACACCCTCGAGCTTGAGGTCGGCTACGGCCTCGTTTCACTGGTCGATCCGGGCCAGGGCGGGACACTCCTGGACCGGATTGCCGCAGTGCGTCGCCAACTCGCGATGGAACTCGGGCTTGTCATGCCGCCTGTGCGCATGCGTGACAATGTCCAGCTTCAGTCCACCGAGTATCGCGTGAAGGTGCGGGGTGCGGTCGTGGCGAGCGGGAGCGTCCGCCCCGATCGGCTGCTGGCGATGGACTCCGGGATCGCCGAGGGCAAGGTAGACGGGGAACGAACGAGAGAGCCCGCGTTTGGTCTGGACGCCTGGTGGATAGAGTCGTCGCAGCGAGCCAGAGCGGAGTCTATGAACTACACGGTTGTCGATCCGACAAGCGTGGTTGCGACGCATCTCACGGAGATCATCAAGCGACACGCGGATGAGTTGCTGACCCGGCAGGAAGTGGCCAACCTGCTCGAGCCGCTGAAGGAGCGAGCTCCGAAGCTGGTTGAGGAGACTGTGCCGACAATCGTGAAGCCGGCAGAACTCCAGCGGGTCCTCCAGAACCTCCTGCGGGAGCGTGTGCCCGTGCGTGACATGGAGACAATCCTTGAGACCCTCTCCGAATGGGGGGCGAGGACCAAGGACCTGGATATTCTGACCGAGTACGTCCGCAATGGGCTGAAGCGATCGATATGCCAGCAGTACGCGAGCCCATCGGCCGAGGGTGGTATGACGCTGACTTGTGTGACACTCGACCCGTCCCTCGAGGACGTGATCAGTGGATACATCGACCGTGGAGCCGCGGGTACCACCTTCTCAATGCCTGCGCGAGTTGCGGGTGCGATCGCGGAGCAGATCGCCGAGGGGCTCAAGCGGGTGACCGCTGCGGGTGGGCATCCGGTGGTTGTTGCCTCGCCGCAGGTGAGGGCGGCGGTGCGACAGATCCTCGATCCGCACATGCCCGCTGTGGCGGTGCTCGGGTACAACGAGGTCGCATCGGGCGTCGAGGCGGAGTCGATGGGGCTGATCGGGGTGCCGAGCGCATTGTCGCGGCACTCTCCGGCAGCGGCATAGCCGAGAAGGTCGGCGGTCGGTGGATGCAGAGCGGGAAGATCTGCTACAGTGAGTGTGCAGGAAGCACGATGGCCCAAGGACGGCGCCGATGGAACTGAAAACCTACCGCGCTCACAGCATGGCGGACGCGCTCTCAGAGGTCAAGAAAGACCTCGGGAAAGACGCGGTCATTCTTCACGCACGTTCATTCAAGGTCGGCGGCGTCATGGGCGTTGGTGCCCGAACGATGGTCGAGATCACAGCGTCGTCTGACCAGCGGGCGCCGGGTCCCAGGCCGCGGGCGGCTGTTGGTGCGAACCCTCAGGTGACGCCGACTCGGGTCCGCGAGCCGGTTCTGTCTCCTTCGGCGACGTCAATACCAGCCATTGCGAGAGCTTATGCTCTGCCTGATTTTTCTGAGCCGGGCAAACCACGCGAGCCGGTGCCTGGACAGACGCCCGCTGCTCGCGACATCGCGACGCCGGTTCCGGTTGTTCCTGTTCCGAGCGTGTTGCCTCGCACTCGGGTTGGTATCAATCCGGTTGATGAGGCAGCCAGAGCGACGCTCGAGTCTGAACTGGCATCGATCAAGAAACTCGTGAGCGAGGTGCTCGAAATCAGCCGGCGTCCTCCGACAGAGCCCACCACGGCCACAGGTCCGCGCTTGGGGGGGCCACTCGGCGGCTGTGTCGATGCGCTGCGTCGGCATGGTGTGGCCTCTGTCTGGATCGATGAGTTGGTCGAGCGCGTGCAGGCGGACCCCACGATCGGCGGCAGCAGCCAGGGTGTCTGGAGAGCAATCCGGAGCACGCTGGCCTCGATGGTGCCGATCTCGCCGGTTGCCGATGGCGTCGCTCCGAGGCGAGGGCGACCCCGCGTTGTTGCGCTTGTCGGTCCGACTGGCGTCGGCAAGACGACAACGATCGCGAAGATGGCCGCGGATCTTGCACTGCGACAGAACAAGAAGGTCGGGATCATCGCTGCGGATACATACAGAATCGCAGCGGTCGAGCAGGTGAAGACCTACGCGGGCATCATCGGCCTTCCTGTAGAGGTTGTGAGGGGACCCGAGGAGATGGCGGGTGCGATAGGTCGCTCGCATGGCGTGGATGTCGTCTTGGTAGATACCGCGGGTCGGTCGCAACGCGACTCCGAGCGGTTGAATGAACTGGCAGAAGTCATCGCGGCGGCAGAGCCAGACCGCGTGCATCTTGTCCTCGCGGCAACGGCTGCTGAGCCCGTTCTTCTTGAAGCGGTGGCATCATTCGGCGTGCTTCGGCCGACTAGTCTCGCCTTCACGAAGCTGGATGAGGCGGTCGCTCTGGGCTCGCTCATCAATCTTCCGCGTTCGCTCGGGCTTGGTCTGACGTACTTGACGAATGGGCAGGATGTGCCCGACAACATCGAGGTCGCAAGCGGCGAGCGGGTCGTGTCGATCTTGCTCGGCCACCCGAGTCGTAATGAACAAGAGAGCAGGAGGCCTGTGGGATGAGCGTGCCTCCGGTGATCTCGCCCACGCCTGTTCGATATCGAGAGGCCAACGTGGGAGTCGATCAGGCCGCACGGCTCCGTTCGTTGGCGGAGGCAGCGCAGCGTGCTCCGGCCATAGTTCCGATCGAGTCGCCGCCGGAGGTCTCCCGTGATCGGCGGGGGTGGCCTGGCGTTATCGCCGTTGGATCTGGGAAGGGAGGCGTCGGGAAGACTGCTCTCTCTGTCAATCTCGCGATTGCGCTCTCGAAGCGGGGTCTGCGCGTTACGGTTGTCGATGGCGATCTGGGCACTGCGAATATCGATGTGGTGTGCGGCCTTTCTCCGTCACGTCGGCTCGACCTGCTGACTTCGGACCGCCAACTGTCCCAGGGTGTGGCACCGCTTCGGGCTTTGTCGATTGATACCGGGTTGGGGTTTCGGCTTGTTCCCGGTGCCGCGGGCGTGGCGCGGGTAGCGGATGGCGACAGAACCGCCTGTCACGCGCTGGTGATGGGGCTGGGCACGCTTGGTGCCGACGCGGACATCGTGGTTGTAGATGCCGGCGCGGGGATCGGCGTCGGGGTGAGATCGTGGATGCACGCTGCGGATGTGCCGCTCATCGTGGCGACGCCAGAGCCGGCAGCGATCGCGGACGCATATGGATTGATGAAGGCACTGCGCGTTGAGAATCGGTCAACGGCGGCTCGCGCGGGGTTGGTGCTCAATCAGGTCGGCTCTGCCGCTGAATCTGAGCGAGTTGTCGAGCGGCTCGGTGCCGTGGTTCAGAGGTTCCTGCAGATGGATCTCAGAACCGCGGGCACGATCTCGTGGGATCGTGACATGGTGCTCGCATCGCGAACCCGTCGTCCGCTCCTGAGCGACCCCGGAAGGTCGCGAGCGAGGCGAGATATCGTGGCGCTCTCGCAGACGGTTGCTGAGTGGGTTCGGCTGAGCCATGCGACAACTGTTCGGGGCGCGCGTTAGGGCGGCGTATGGATAATCGGTGGCGCGATCGTCACAGGTAGGAAGTTCACCGCCGGGTTGAGCTACTTCGCTCAAGCGCGGGCTTTCTTGGGCCGATGAGGCCCGCTTCGGCCTCGCTGAAGGGCCGTTGTACGGGGTGAACCGCGACGTGGAATCCATCGGCCGACCCATCGGGGCGTGTTTCGCGCTGGCTTCATTCGCGATCGCGATCGCGGCGGGTTTGCTTGCGCAGAACGATGCGGTCACGGTTCTGGGGCGTGCGATCATTGTGCTCGTGGTCTGCCGCGTTGCTGGGGGAGTTCTGGGCTGGGTTCTCTCTGCCGTCGCAAGCGATGCGGCCGGCGTTTATGGGAGCGAGAGACCTGTTCTGGGCGAGCAGCAGATTGAGGGACACGTGCCGGCAGGAGCAGCGGCTGGCGGACTCCACGCAGATGCAAGGGAGATCCGTCGTGCTGCGTGAATTCTTGGGTGGACAAGGTGTGGATTTGGCAAGCGTGACACGGAGAAGCATGTATACTCCCGCGTCACCTGGCCAAGGACGGTTCAGGTGCGAGCCTGTAGGCGGCAAGGCCTCTGCCTCAGCCGGAACATAGAGACTCGACGTCGAGGGTCAAGGAGCGGACCAGATGTCAGCAGCGAAATCACTTCGTCACGGCATGAGAGGACACGGGCGGTACGCCGCGCGTCACGCTGAAGCGTGGCTTGCGGGTTCGCCGTATGAATCGTGGCCCATCGAAGAGGTGTGGCGGGAGTACCAGAAGGCCCCGTCGGAGGAGTTGCGAAACTATCTCATGGAGAAGTTTCTGCCGCTTGTCCGTTACAACGCCGAGCGGATCTATGCACGCTTGCCTGACGAGGTCGACATCGAGGACCTGATGTCCGCGGGCCTGTTCGGCCTGATGGATGCGATCGACGCATACGACCTCGACCGAAAGGTGAAGTTCGAGACGTATTGCGCCCCCCGCATTCGCGGCGCGATTCTTGACGAACTCCGATCCATGGACTGGGTCCCTCGCCTTGTGCGTCATCGCACGGCGAAGGTCGACCACGCTCGCCAGAAGATCGAGATGGAGACCGGGCACGAGGCCTCGGACCAGCAGGTTGCCCAGCGACTGGGCATTCCGTTCGAGGAGTTCGAGAAGTACAAGCGTGACTCCGTCGCCGTGAACACGATCAGTCTCACACGCAAGTGCTTCGGCTCCGACGGCACGCGCGAGCTGCGAGAGATCGATGTGATCCGCGATGAAACGCAGCGGAACCCGCTGCGGATGCTGCAGAGCAGGGACCTTCGCGAGATGCTCACAAAGGGGCTTTCCCGTGCGGAGCGTCTGATCGTGATTCTGTACTACTACGAGGGGATGACGATGAAGGAGATCGGCGCGACGCTCGCTCTTTCTGAGTCTCGCGTCAGTCAGATGCACTCTTCCATCCTCGCTCGCCTGAAGGCCCAGATGCAGCACAAGATGCGGGAACTCGAGGACGACGGCAGCGATCGCTGAGCAGTCTTGGTTCGGCCTTTGCTGTCCGGCATGCATACAGACTGGATGAAGTCCACACACGGACCCGGAATCTTCCGGGTCCGCTTGCTTTTGCTCTGGCTGCGGGCTTGGCTGTAGTGTGCCGGTCGATGACGAGATATCGGGGCAGGTGAGTCCGAGCGACGGCGTGGCTGTTGTCGCGTACATCGGGCTCGGTTCCAACCTGGGCGAGAAAGCGGCGACGCTGGAGTCCGCGATCTGTCAGATTGCACGGCTGCCTCATACACGCGTGATCGCGAGATCGGACTGGATGCAGACCGCCCCGGTCGGCGTCACCGATCAACCGGACTTTCTCAACGGAGTCATTGCGATCGAGACCTTGCTGCCCTCGCGGCGGCTGATTGGGGAGCTGCTGCGGATTGAGGCAGAGCACGGGCGGGACCGTGCGACGGTGTCCCGATGGGGGCCTCGGACCCTGGATCTCGATCTCTTGCTCTATGGGAGTGCGATGATCGACGAACCGGGACTCCAGGTTCCGCACCCGCGGATGTTCGAGAGAGAGTTTGTCCTCGCGCCACTGGCCCAGATCGCTGCCCAGGCAAGGATCCCTGGATATGGTCACACAGTGGCGGAGGCATTGGAGCGGCTGCGATGTGGCGACTGAATCGCTTCGGAGCATCAGGATTGAAACGGGTCTGTGCGGCCGCGTTCGTCACGTCTTTCATCGCGACACACGTCCTTGCGATCCAGCCGACCGATGCCGGTGAGGTCATTGCGATGGCACGCAAGGGCTACGCATCAGCACCCTTCGCCGACCGAATTGACGTCGAGGTGATCGACGGCATGGGGCGTCGCGAGCGTTCGCGGCTCTTGGTCAGGGTGAATCCAGCCGGCGAAGGCGTTGCGAGTCTGCTCATCGAGTTCCCTGGGATGAGCGTATGGGCCGATGAACGAGGTGTGCTGGTTGTTGGATCTCGGGAGGCGAGTGGGTGGTGGGAGTCTGAGCGAGTCGAGGAAGGTCCCGTGGCTTCGTTGCGGGCGGTCTTGCCACCGATCGTGGCTCCAACCGTTGCGATCTTGTCTGGCGAGGCAGCATGGACCCCCGCGACTCCGGAGATCCGTTGGAACGGCTTGGCAGAAGACTCAACCGGAGCGTTCTGGGTGCTGGGCGGCATGAGCGGCGATCTTGCCGTACAGGCGACCTTCGATCGGGGCAGCTCACGTCTGGTGCGTCTTGTGGTGTCTGGCCCGAGCGGTGGTCCGCTCGCGATGCTCACTGTGACGCTTGAACCGATCGAGGCGGGTGAACTGACTGGATGGAAGCCCCGCACACAGGGGCTTGAGAGGCGAGCAACGCTGGCTGCGGTGGTGGATCGACGTCCAACGATCGTGCCCGGAGATCTCTTTCCTTCAGTCGGTTGGGTCAGATCAGATGGGCGATCATGGGTGTTGAACGAGGACCTGTGGACAAAGCCCGTCTCGGCGAACTCGAGGAATGGAATTGGCGTGGCGGTGGTGACGATGTTCCGCGCGAGCGGCGATCAAGCGTCGCTATCGGCTTCGTTGCGTGACGTTCGGAAGGGCGCGGAGATCTGCCGGAGCGTGCTGCGCGAACGGCTGCGCAGCCGCGTCGTGTCGGGAGAAACACGACCTGGATCGGAGGTTGTGCTCCTGCCGGCGGCGATTTTCGGTGGTGTGGGGTTCAGCGCATCCCGCTACGAGGCGATCACGAGTGAGATCGGTGATCTCGGTCCGGACGGTGTGGGGATCGTCTGGAGCACGCCCGAGAGACGCACGATCGATGCCGTGGCACCAGGTGCGAGGGCGGCGATGTGCATCGTTGACCGCGCGGGGAGGTTGCACAAGGTCGTCGTTCTTGATGACCTGGAGGACAGGATCAACGAGGCACAGGTCGAGATTCGCGATGCGATTTCCGAGGCGCTCGGAGAGCGTTGAGCGATTCACGCCCATGCCAGCGGTGATCAGATCGCCTCGGCCCTCGGGTGTGCGCTCTTGTACGCATCCTTGGTTCGCTGCGATGTGAGATGGGTGTAGATCTGCGTCGTGCTGAGTGACTGGTGGCCGAGCAGTTCCTGGACGCTGCGGAGATCGGCACCGTTATCGAGCAGGTGCGTCGCGAACGAGTGGCGAAGCGTGTGCGGGCTGATCGAGGGATCGAGCCCGACCCGGATGAGGTACTTGTCGAGCTTTCTGCGGACGGAGCGGCTGGACAGTCTCTGTCCATGCTTGTTCATGAAGAACGGGTGTGTCGGGCGGGCATCGGTCCAGTTCTGGGCGAAGCGAGGGTCGGCCTTGACCATCGCGATGTAACGGGTGATCGATGCGAGCGCGTGAGAGCCGAGCGGAACGAGACGCTCCTTCTTCCCCTTGCCGCGCACACGCAGCGCTTCGCCGGAGATATCGAGATCCTCGATGTCGAAGCCGACGAGCTCGCTGACGCGGATACCGGTTGAGTAGAGGGTCTCGAGCATCGCGCGGTCGCGCACACCGAGCACGTCTGAGTCGCCCGGGGCAGAGAGCAAGCGCTCTACCTGCTCGACGGTGATCGCCTTCGGCAATCGCTTGCCCTGGCGCGGCGTGCGGATCATCATCATCGGATTTGTGGACGAGAAGCCGCGGCGATCCGCCCACTTGTAGAACGAGCGCAGGGTCGCGATCTTGCGGGCCATTGTTGCCGCGGAGTACTGCTGCTCGCCCAGGTGGGCGAGAAAGGCCCTGATCGAGTCTGCAGTTGCGTCGCAGATCAGGCCGGTGAGCGAGTGGGGGGCGATCTTGGCCAGGACGTTATGGTCGGTCTTGGACTGACCGGGCTGTGCGGCACGGTCAGCGAGCTGGGAGAAAATCTCCGCCTCTCGCTTCTCATTGATCTCTGTCCCGTGCTCGGAACAGAGGAAATCGACGTACTGGCGGAGGTCGGCACCGTAGCAGCGGGCCGTGTATGGGCTGAAGTGGCGCTCGTCAATCAGGTAGGTCGCGAACGCTTCAATAATCGAAAGAGACGACATGTGATGCTCCTGTACGTACAGGTTTATCGGCCGGTAGGGGGGTGGTCCTGTGCCGAGGGTTGACGGATTTGTGGGACAAGCCCGAGACTCTCGGCGACCGCGCGCCGGACGATGAGCGCGTCGGATTCACAGAAGCTCAGCCCGCTGTGCGAAACGAGCGATTGCAGGGTGGTGTCGAGCGCGTCGCGTCCACGCTGGTCGCACTCGAACGTCCAGCGATGCTTGCCGGATGCGAGCGTGATGCGCACGCTCCGGCTCGCGGCGTTGTTCTGTTCGGGACGGAACGGCATCGTCGTCTCGCGCTGAGGTCCTCCGACCCCGGCAGGCCGACGAGGCCGTGGGGATCAGGGGGCTGCCTGTGCCTGGCGCCCGGCGTCGTTTGTGAGCCGGAGCCACTCGTTCTGCACCAGCCGGTCCACAACGTGGTGGGCCGCGAATTGCGCGTACCGATCCATGCTCGCGAGGTAGATCTCCCAGCCAAGTGCGCTGCGGTCGTCGTGACGTCCCTGCGCATACGTCTTTACGTCCATGAGGACCTGGTGGTTCGCGCCATCCAGCATCGCTGAGACAACCGTTGAAGGCGATTGCGACGATCTCGCGTGTTGGCGTGATGCGTCGGTCGCCTGTGTGCTGAGCGTCCGCGTGTCGAGGTTTGTGCCGCTTCCGGCCGAGTTTGAGTAGAGGGCGAGTGCTAGGCCGATCCGCGGCGGGTTGTACGGGTCGTACGCCGTGATGGAGCCGACAATCAGGCCATCAACGCGCAGCGCGCTCGCCAGACGCTGTGCGTCGTCCGGGGTGCGAACCGCCATCATCTCGAGCGAGCGCATCGTTTCGATCACACGATTGAGTGGGAGGCATCTGATACCGCGGACCTCTTCGACAGCGAGGATCACCTTGTCCGTGATCTCGAATCCATCGATGAGGGTTGTGCCGGACTCGTTGCGAAGCGGCGCGACGGCCCAAAGCGTCTCGCCTCGCGTCGTGTCATACGGAGCGACGAGGACGCGCGGGGGCGTGAGCACCCTCTCGGTCTGTGTGCCCGAGCACGCCACGAGGGCGAACAGGGTGCAACACGAGGCAATGAGCGGGGTTCCGAGGCGCGAGATCGCTCGCGACACTCGGGATCTGAGCATGGTCGGTGCGGTTGTCATGGCGTCCTGCCTTCTTCGCCGCCGGTCCTCCGGTCGGGCTTCTGTGATGGGGTGCCGGCACGTTTCCGCGCGGGCACCCGTGTGCTTCTGTTTACTCTCTCTCTCGCACGTTTGCGAGAGGTTGGTCTCGTTCGAGTGTGATTGTTCTGGTGCCAGATCCGGTGATGACCGATCTCGATGCGGGCTCGGAGCCGGTGATCGCCAGGATCGCAGGAGAGAGGTCCATTGACCAGATGTTGTCCGATCCTGAGCGATCAGAGACGAAGAAGATCCTGTTGTCGGGACCCCATGTCGGCATGAGGTCGACCGCGTCGCCCGATGTGAGCGCGACACGCGCACCGCCCGTCACTGGCATCATCCAGAGTTCCGCTCTCGGAGGCCGGGCGGCGGATGCATCGGACCACGCGGCAGGGGTCGGGACCGTCGCGAACGCGATGTGCTTCCCGTCCGGAGCCCACGATGCGTTGATGAACGCGGAGAGAGGCGAAGCGATGATCTGTGTCAGATTCCCCACGCGTCCATTGCCGTAGTCGAGCGTCCAGAGGCCGAAAGCCCTGTCTCCACGTTCGCGGCTGCGTTGGAAGAGGATCTTGTCCGAGCCGCTCTCGCCGGTGCCGGCAATCGGGCACCATTCTGGGAACATGCCGAATCCGATGAACTCCGAGACTGTCGGGCTGGAGGCGTCGACGACCCACATCTCCCATCGGCGCGTGGTCTGACCGAGGCGGCCGAAGACAAGTCTTGTTCCGTCAGGCGACCAGGACGGGTGGATGTCGTGCGACGAATCTGTTGTGATCTGAACCGCGGGTCCGCCGCCGACGGGCATGACATAGATATCCCAGTTTCCCGAGCGATCGGAGCAGAACGCAACGCGGCTGCCGTCCGGGCTCAAGGCGGGCATGGCGTTGCTGGACGCATCGTTCGTGAGCTGTCTGATGACGCTTGAGCCGACGTGCTTCAGATAAATATCAGGTGTCGGTCTGTGCTGCGTGCTGGCATAGACAATGACCGATCCGTCGGCTGAGACCATCGGGTCAAAGTCCGCGCCATCGAATGTGTAGGTGATCTGGTTCGCGTTCGGCGCGTTCCGATCGGCCACGCCGATCGACGCCTCAGAAGGCACTGCGTGCCTCAAAGCAACCGAGTATCCCGTGTCGGACGGATCAAAGGCGAAACCTAGACTCGATCCACGCGGCCCGCCGAGACCCTGCTGGTCGTTGTTGCTTCGGGCTGATGTCGCAGGAACGGGTTGATCGTGAGAGGTCGCGACAGGCCTGGGGTCGGCTGATGAGCCGGATGGGGTATATGAGGTTGCCGTGAAGCTCTGGCAGCCCGCACATGCCATTGTGCATGCACATGCCGCTGCGGCTGCCGAGTGAGGTGGTCGCATTCGCACGCTCCGTGTCACCTTCCGGGTCGGGGTATAGCCCTACCTCGTAGCACTTATCGGACCACTCAAGAGCCGATCTTGAAGGGATCTACGACAGGCACCTACATCGGACGGAGACGCGGCGTGCATGAGTCCGGGAACCAAGAAAGTCCGCATGTGTTCTCGCCGAGATCCCCCATAACCGGCGGCAGCGCGGGCGGTCCACCACAACCGCCCGCGCCACGTGCCAGAAAGCAAGGTCTCGGGAATTGGAGCGACGAATACAGATGTCGCGCCCAAATTAATCTGTCGGGGACTCGGTCCAGACGATTGCGGGAGTCGAGGCGGAACGCACCCATCGGTTGCCGCGCGGCTCGGAGGCGATCTGGAGGTGGCTGAGATACTCCTCCAGCGTGCGATCATCGAATCGCAAGAGGAAGGCCGGGTTCGCTGTGGGATTGAGTCCCACGATGCGATCCACGAGCTGGTCGCGGCGCAGGCATGCCGACAGCTCTGGCTCTCCTGTGCCGATGGACGACTCAACCGTGTGTTCAAAGAGGAGTCCGATCAACGCATCGCTCCATGAGTTCCCGTTCGGGCATCCACTATCGACGGTCAGGATTCCAAAGCTCCACGGTGTAACCGACAAGGACGTAGCGGGACGCGCAGCATGTGCGCAGCTATCGTCGGGTCTATGCAGATTCTGTTCCTCAACGCGAGCGGCGTGATCTCAGACCGAGAAGCCAAGCCGATTGGCAGGTGGATCGATCGCAATCCGCTCGGCGAAGAGCTCGAGACGGAGAACCTCAGGATCTATCGCGAGCATCCCGTGCTTGTGTTCCGTAGCGGCTCGTTGGCGTTGCCGCATCACACATGGGGACTCGCGGGACAGCAGGCATTGGAGCACTGGCTGAAGCGCCTCCGATCTGAGTTCTTGCGTCGAGATGAAACAGGATTCTCCAGCGTGCCGACGCGTGTGATGATTCGACCCAACCATGCGGATGTGTTGTCCGATCCACAGCGTTGCCTGGCGTTTGCTCGACAGGAGCAGCATGGCCTCTTGCTTGCTCTTGATCCGGTCGGTCTGCTTGCGCCAACGATGCTCGATCAAGCCGAGGACCACCTCTCGCGGGTTCGGCAAGTGGCAGAGCACGCTCCGCTCCTCGGTGCGATCATTCTTTCAAATGTCGATCTCGCACAAGACGGGAGGGCTGTCGCCGCATCACTCGATGCCGGGCGAATCGACCCCAGACTGCTGAGGCCGTTTGTTGAAGTGGCCCGGGCACGAGAGATTCCGTTGATGATCGCTTGTGATGGACCGGTGAATGTGCCGGATGAGTCTGGTTTGTGGGCCGCGATCGGGCTCGGGCGGGAAGTCTGAGGGTGTGGCTACAGTTGCTGCCCTGTCCCCCATGATCGTGGCGGCCAGGCACGCGAGGCACGCATGACACAGTCGAAACCCAATCTCGAGCATCCGACGTTCAAGATCGTGAAGGACTCTTTGCCGGCGTCTCGCTTCCGCGCGACGGAGTTCCGAGGTCAATCCACCCTGATCGTTGAACCCGCCGATCTGCATCGGGTCATGTCTTTCCTGAAGAGTGATCCCCGGTGTGCGTACGACTTCTTGTCAGACGTGATCGGCGTCGATTACCTGGGTTATCCGGCTCAGATGCCCGGCCGCTTCGCCGTGATCTACAACCTGGTGAGCAGCTCACGCGACGACAGGTTCTTTGTGAAGGTCTTCCTCGATCCGTCGAAACCGACGGAAGGTACCGAAGAAGACCCCTCGCTCGTGATCGACTCTGTGACGGATCTCTGGCCCGGTGCCGAGTGGACAGAGCGTGAAGTGTTCGACATGTTCGGGATACGGTTCAACAACCATCCCGATCTCCGGCGCATCCTGACGTGGGAGTCGTTTCCTGCTCACCCGCTGAGGAAGGATTACCCAGTTCGAGGCCGGGGTGAGCGCGAGCATTACCGGATTGTTGATCGCACGTCGAGCTGATGTGCTAGGCACAAATGGTTCGGCCGAGTCGTGCTCAGGTCTTGGTCAACGTGGCGAGGTGACCGGGCTGAGGCCGCGGACATCGATCCGGTCCTGAACCAGATCCCAGAAGATGCTGCGGGCTAGGATGGGTGTGCCCCGTTCGATCTCGAAGAGCGTCACACCTGAGTCGGTTGTAGCGGTCGCCTCAGCGACTCCTCTCACTGTGTCGTAGTCCAGCCGATCCGCGACGATCTCGCGTTTGAGCGTGAGCGGAGAACCCACGCGCTCGATGACCACAACGTTCCCGGTCGCGGTCACGCCGGTCAGATCGAAGGCGGGCTGCGAAGGTGCGGCCGCGCTTCTCTCTTGAACCCTCGCCTCAAGCATGCTCGCGTTCACGTTGACAACGCCATCGTCCTGGAGTCGCCTCTGGACCATGGAGGCATTGTCGTTCAGGCGCACGATGCCTGTCGCTCGCTCAAATCGCATCGCACCGTCCCAGCGAAAGAGCGTCCGGCCGCGCGATGATGCCTGAGACGCCATGCCCGGAGAGCGATCTGCGCCGGTCGGTTTGTCTCGAAGGTCGGCGACGACGAAGCGGCCGGGCCCTGGGATCTCGAGTGTGCCGGTGCTCTGGTCGCTTGTGATGACCGCGCCCTGGGCTTGGAACAGACGCTCGATGCGCCGTCCCTCAGGTGCGTCGTCGTCGATCGCGTAATAGACCGCTTGGACCATCGAGTCCGTGCCCGTTTCAGTGTCGGATGTTGATTGGGCAAACAGGATCTCGCGCTCGGGCGTTGGCAGGCCGTCGCGGCGTGCATCGCGGAGGCGTCGCTCGAATGTGCCCGCCGGCTCGAGATTGACATCAACGCTGTCGGCCTCGATCGTCTGTCGCTCGAGGATCGATACGTTGGACTCCGCTCGCACATCGCCTCGTGCACGGAGTTCACCACGGGCATCATCGAACATCATCGACTCTGTCCAGGCGGCCTTGATCGAGCGGCCCGGTGTCTCTTCCGAGGTTCGGCTCGATTCATGGGCGAACGATCCCGGGCCCGTGATCGTGATCGCGTTTGTAAGGCCATCGAGCCGGATCAGTTCGCCCTTTGCAGTTGTGCGAGCATGAGGCGTCGATTGCGAGACGCTCGAGCCCGGCCCTGAAAGATCGATGAGCTGCTCGGGCACGAGCGCGAGGAGCGTCGAAGCGACTGCTTGCTTGCCATCCGATGTCGTGACCTCCACCCATTCCTCGGCTCTTGCGGTGTGGGCGGTCAGATTGCCGGTCGGATCGCGGGCCAGATCCGCCTCGACGAAACCGGCCGTCACGATGTCACCCTGTGAGCTTGCGACACGCACAGATCCGATCGCGGTGGCCACGCTCGGCTCGGGGTTGGCTCCGGCATCCTGGGACACAAATTGCACATCGAGCAGTTCTGACTGGATCGAGTTTCCGGCTGCGTCGCGAGCCAGCACGCCACCTTGTGACCTGACGCGGCTGAGCGAGGGTGAGCTCTGGGCCGCCGAAGTCGGAGAGAACCACGCCTCGATCGTCTCTCCAGAGATCGATGAGCCGCTCGCGGATGCGAGCGAGTTACCTTCAAGCATGACACGTTCGGGCCGATCGGACATTCTCCCATCCAGCGTCGCGAATGCGAAGACCGCGCTGCGGCTCCAGCGAGCCATGGGACGCTGCGGATCCCTTGCGTCGGCGACGTCGAGCGATTCCATCAACCCGGCTCCCGGCACATAGCCGATGCCGGTCGCGAGATTCTGCTCGATCCTGGTCGCGGTGATCCGGCCCTTTCCGGGGAGCGACAGCGTCGCGCCTTCGGCTCCGGATCGAGCGATGGCAATCTCCTGACGCGTTGCGGCATATTCCAAGAGCGTGCATCGCCCTTCAGCCCCTGACGCGGTATCGTCCATTCTGACGAGCCCGGTTCGGTCGGCCGTCACGCGCAGCCATACATCGTCGAGTTCCAGTTCGACGGGTTCGTAGGCGAGCGGCCGCGCGACCATGACACCCTTCCATGTCAGCTCGACAGAACCATCGGTCTCGTCGGACTGAGCTGCGATCTGTTGCGAGGGCGGCGAGGCAGGTTGGCTGAGGGGGTTGTTTGTTGCGGCAGGCGTGTTCCGTGTCGTCACGGCCGGCGTGATGGGGGACTCTGACGTTGGGGCCTCGCTTCTCTCAGGTGTGCGGGGTGAACTGCCGCCGATCGCGCCGTCCGGAAGTCGTCCATCGATGATTCGAGACCAGACATCAAGGCGATCCCCGGTGAGCATCCGCGTGGTCTGTGTCACGACGACATCGTCGGCGAATGTCGTCATGTAGTGGACGATGTTCGCATCGCCCGGAGCGGTGGTCTGAGGCGTTTGCGCGGCTTGCCCGCGCGGCTGATACGACGCGTTTGTAGCACGCATCGTTTCACGCCCGGAGGTCTGGCGAGTGGGATGGAGCATCGCAGGCGCAGCACTGCTTCGGCCCTTGCCCGCTTCTGATGGGGTGCACACGAGACGCCCGCCTCGGAGGACTTCGACAAGTTCGAGCCGCTCTCGCGTCTGGCTGGCCAGCACGCGCAGCGTCTGTCCCTCAAACAGAATGCCCCGCCCCTGCACGGTGAACGGTTGAGGCGACTCGAGCTCGGGAACGGTCGTGTCAAATGTCAGAACTGGCATGCGAGCGACAATGGACGGTGCGCCGAGTTCGGTCTCGTCTCCGACACCGATCGTGTCGTAGATGCGGATCTCGACAGAGCCGCGCAGCACGCCGGATTCCGGCTCTTGCCTGCGCGACGGCATTACGAGCTGGCCTGAATCGGCACGAACAAAGAGGGTCTTTCCGTTCTTCAGGAACATCCAGATCTGCGGCTTGTCGACCGCATAATGGCCAGGGAGTTGCATCGGATCGACGACCGCAGCACGAAGCTCGCCCGATTGGCGAGTGGGGTCCGCTTTGTCCATCATCTGAACCCGCAGATCCTTGCCGGCCATCGCGCCGATAGAGGCGTTCTGCGGCAGTGCTTCGCGAATGTCGGGCGGTGCGGGCGTTTCCGAGTCTTCGGCGAGCTGCGGCGCCTCATTCGCGGAGACGATGAGAAACGTGATCAGGGCACCCGCACCGATCGCGAACGCGCCGGCACCGACGAGGCCGTAGAACCGGGCTTTGAGCATACGTCTGCGTGCCATCGTTCAATCGTAGTGCGCGAGGGCTCTCTCCATGAGTCCCTTGAGAGAGAGAAGGTGCTCGACCGCCTCTCTGACCGCACCGTGGCCTCCTCGTTGGCGTGTCACGTGATCGGCGGCGGCGATTGTCTCCTGTGTCGCGTCCGCTGGCGCGATGGCGTATCCCGCCTGACGCATGATACGAATGTCGGGCCAATCATCGCCGATCACGCACACCCTGTCCGCGGTCAGATGCAGGGCTTCAAGCATGGATGCGAGAGACCGGGATTTGTCCTTCGAGCCCTGCACAACAGGGTCGATTCCCAGCTCGCGAGCGCGGGTTGTGACGGCCTGGCTCGATCTTCCTGTGATGATGGCGGCACGAAATCCCATCTGCTTCCAAAGGTTGAGACCGAACCCGTCCTTCGTATTGAATCGCTTCAGCTCGAAGCCCTCTGGTCCGTGGATGATGGAGCCGTCGGAGAGGACGCCATCGACGTCGAGTACAAGGAGTTCGATCCTCGATCCGTCTCGTTTCACGGGCGATCCTCCGGCGTAGACACTCAATCCTTGACGAGTTTCATCGCGACCAGATCCTGGACGTCCAGTAGCCCGACCGGGCGATGATCGCTGTCAACGACCGGGATCTCATCTGCCCTGTGCTCGCGAACCATGCGCACGGCGTCGCGGACAAGCGCGGTATCGGAGAGGGTTCTCGGGTTGCGCGTCATGACTTCGCGGATCGGGCGAGCGAGCTCGGAAGGGTCGCGAAGCACCAGCCGCCGCAGATCGCCGTCGGTGAAGATGCCGGAGAGCCGACCGGTATCAGAGTCAACCAGAAGCAGCGCGCCCGGGCGCCTCCCCCCGTTGATCGCGCTTCGCAACGCATCGCCCACAGGAAGGTCATCCGGCACCACGGGAAGATTGCGGCCCGCGCTGAATCGCAGCACATCCGTCACAGGACGCAGCAGACCGCCGAGACTCCCTCCTGGGTGCCGCTTCGCGAAATCGGCCTCAGTAAACTGCCTGCGGCGTGCGGCACACAGTGCGAGTGCATCGCCGAGGGCCATTGTTGCGGTCGTTGAGGAGGTCGGTGCGACAAGTGTCGGCGAGCCGGCCTCCTCTTCAACGCCCAGTCGCAACGAAACCGTAGCGAGGCGTTCGAGACTCGATGGCGACTCCTGCCCTCCGCCGGTGATCGCGATGATCGGGAGCCCATCCTGCCTGAGAATCGCGGCCAGATCTACCACCTCGTCGGTCTCCCCCGAATGAGAGATACAGAGCGCGGTGTCGTTCGCGCGGAAGCGTCCGAGGTCGCCATGGGCCGCCTCGGCGGGATGGACGCTGTGCGAGGGAATCCCAAGACTCGACAGGGTTGCTGAGATCTTGGCTCCAACCAGTCCGGACTTTCCAAGCCCAGAGACGAGCACGGTGCCGCCCGCGCTCGCACACCCCACGATCAGACCGACGGCCTTGATGAAACCGTCTCCGTCCTCGATCGCGGCGTGGACAAGCCCCGAGATCGCCGCGGCCTCGGCCTTCAGGACCGAACGGGCGTAGTCCAGTTCTTCACGGGGGGCTGGTGGTTCAAACTGAGGAGTGGATCCGCTCGACATTCGTATGAGAGGGTACACTGGAGACGCGGGGCACGCATGCTCGGTTTCTTTGCGGTTGTCGCCGTGGTACGGAGGCCCGGAGATGGTGATCGACCACGACTATCGAGTGAGACTCGACGCCTTCGAGGGGCCGCTGGACCTGCTGCTCTTCCTCATCCGTCGGGCCGAGGTGGATGTTCACGACATCCCTGTCGCTGCCATCGCGGATCAGTACCTTGAGTACCTCGGCGAGCTGGACCGAGGCCATGCCAGGATCGACATCGAGCTCGCGGGCGAGTTCCTCGTCATGGCCGCGACACTGATGGAGATCAAGAGCCAGTTGCTCATGCCTCGTCCGGCAGAGGATTCTGAGCAGGTCCGCACGGGCGGACCATCTGACGAAGCAGTCGATCCCCGCGCTGACCTCGTGAAGCAGCTCCTGGCGTACAAGCGGTTCCGGGATCTTGCTGATGGGCTTGAACGGAGGCGTGAGGACTGGTCGCGTCGATCGCCCGTCAGTGCGATCGGCATCGACACGGACGCGCTTCAGGCAGCGATCGATGCCGCGTCGGGCGAGATGCATCTGGAAGACGTGAACCTGAGCGATCTGGCGGAGGCGTATCGGCGTGTGTCGTCGATGCTGATCTTCGAGCGGCTCGGTGATCATCAGGTCACGTATGACGACACGCCCATTGAGTTGCATGCCGCAGATATCGTCGATCGCCTGAAGAGAGAAGCGGGTCCGAGTGGTGCGGTTCTGTTCGCCGACTTGTTTGCCGGCCGACAGCACGGCGAGATGATCGGCCTGTTTCTCGCGATGCTCGAGCTTGTCCGCAAGCAGGAAGTCAGACTTGGAATCCGCCACCAGCAGACTGGGGAAGCAGAGATCGAGGTCTCGCTTACCGGCGGCTCGCTGGCTTCCGCCGAGCAAGCCGCCCAGCCGGAACCTCAGGCGGAAGAACACCCTGCCGACTGAGCGTGCTGCGGGGTCGGACATTTGCGGGCTATGGGTCGAACGCTTCAGGCGGGCCTGAGCGATGCGAGGAACTGACCGAAGCGATCCATCCCCCGTTCGATCTGTGTCTCGCTGCACGCGAAGCTGATTCTGACGTGGTTTCCGCCGCAGCCGCCGAAGTCCTCACCCGGCACGAGCGCTACATGGGCCTCTGCAAGGAGCGACTCGCAAAGATCCAGTGCCGAGGCGATTCGCTTGCCTGCCGGCGAGACTCGCCCGAAGTACGAAGATACATCGGGGAAGGCGTAGAAAGCCCCCGTCGGCGTGGGTGTCCTGAGCCCGGGAATCGCGTTCAGACGCCGGGTGACGACCTCGGCGCGGGAGGCGAACGCATCGCACATGCGCTTCGCGTCCGCGTGGCATTCTTTGAGAGCGGTTCTGATTGCGGGGTAGACGAACGATGTGATGTTGGTCGACATCTGCCCCTGGAGTGTTGCCATGGCATTCGTGAACTGCTTGCCCCATTCCCCGGGACAACCGGTGTAGCCGATGCGCCATCCGGTCATGGCATATGCCTTCGACAGGCCGTTCAGCGTGATCGTGCGCTCGGCAACCTCGGGGACAGATCCGATCGAGAAGTGGGGGATCGGCCCGAACACGATTTTCTCGTAGATCTCATCCGAGATGATGACGAGATTCGGCGCGATCGACCTCGCGGCGTTTGCGACCACTGCAGCAATCTCGCGCAACTCCGACTCGGAGTACATCGTCCCGCAAGGGTTGCTCGGGCTGTTCAGAATGAGCATCCTGCTGCGCGGCGTGATTGCCGCACGTATCTGCTCCGCGCTCGCCTTGAAGCCGCTCTCGCATGTTGTCGGCACCTCAACGATGCGTCCGCCCGCAAGCTCAGCGATCGGCGCGTAGCTCACCCAGGCGGGCACCGGAAGCACGACCTCCCACGGTTGTTCGTTCGGCCGGGGCTCATCGAGCAGGCAGTGGCAGAGAACAAAGAGCGAGTGCTTTCCTCCTGAGGAGATCGCGATGTTCTCCGCAGCGATTCCTGGGATGCCGTTCTCTCGACCAAGTTTGTCAGCAATGACCTGGCGGGTTGCCATGTCGCCGAGTGTCGGCATGTACTTGGTCTGGCCGGCACGCAACGCGTCGATCGCGGCCTGCTTGATGGCGTCCGGGGTGTCAAAGTCGGGTTCACCCGCAGCAAACGAGAGCACGTCGATGCCCGAGGCCTGCATCTGCTTGGCCCGGTTCATCATGGAGACGGTCACGGATGGCTTGAGAACGCTGACGCGACGAGATATTCCGATGCTTGTCATGGCCGGAAGGGTATCTGTCGGTCGGCGATTCGCGATACCGTATTGTTCTGAATGCATTGAATAGGGTTGTGTATGGCATGCGAACAAACTGCAACCATCGATCAGTGTCTGCGTTGATCCAACGGCGTGAGGTGTCTAAAGTCCTCCCCCGAGTCTGATAGTCCAGCGCGATCGTCGCGCCGGCCATGTTCGGGTCTTCGCGTTCACGCCCTCAGGATATCTCTTTCATGGCCATTTCCGCCGAGACCAAAGCCGCGACCATCAAGAGCTTCCGTCGTCACGAGACCGACAGCGGCTCTCCCGAGACGCAGATCGCCATTCTGACCGATCGCATCAAGTCTCTCTCCGGCCATCTGCAGCAGCACCGCAAGGACGTTCACAGCCGCCGCGGGCTTCTGATGATGGTGAGCCGGCGTAACCGACTGCTTCGCTACCTCGCTCGGACGAACCACGAGAAGTACAGCGAGACGATTCAGCGCCTCGGTCTTCGTAAGTAACACCGATTCCAAAGCCCTTGTGCGGAGACGCGCAAGGGCTTCTTTCGTACGTTCAAGCGAACTTTCCGCCGGACCCGAGTGGCAGTGGGCACGGCGCAGCCGTCCCGATACACACGAGCGTCTGCGTCATGCCTTCTGCCCTGAGGGATCCGGTGGGACATCAGAACCCAGGCGTCGTCGCGCGATTCTCGCGCGTGAGCCGCAGCGCAGAAGGACCATGACAACATGGCAGATCTGATCCGTGTCGAGCGTGAGATCGGTGGCCGGAAACTCGTACTTGAGACCGGGAAGATTGCGAAGCTCTGTTCCGCGGCCGTCATGGCGACGTATGGCGAGTCGGTGGTTCTTGCCACTGTCGTCCGTGCCGCTCCGCGTGAGGGCATCGATTTCTTCCCCCTAACAGTCGATTATCGCGAGAAGACCGCAGCGGCAGGCAAGTTCCCGGGGGGCTTCCGCAAGCGTGAGGGTGCGCCCAACGAGAAGGAAGTTCTGACCATGCGGATGATCGATCGCCCGATCCGTCCGCTCTTCCCGGATGGGTTCCTCGACGAGGTTCAGATCCAGGTCTGGGTCATGAGCCACGATGGCGAGAACGATACCGACGTGCTCGCCGGCACCGCGGCATCCGCCGCGCTCGCGCTCTCCGATGTTCCCTTCGAGGGGCCGACGGCGACCGTGCGTGTCGGCAGAGTCCACACCGAGAGCGGGCCGACCTTTGTTCTCAACCCGACCGTGTCTCAGCTCGATTACAGCGACATGGACCTTGTTCTCGCCGGCCACAAGGATGGCGTGAACATGATTGAGGTCGGTGCTGCCGAGGTCCCTGAGAAGCCGGTGCTCGACGCCATTGCATTCGGTCACAAGGCCATTCTTGACATCCTCGGCCTGATCGATGACCTGGCCAAGAAATGCGGCAAGGCCAAGGTCGCTGGCGAGCTATTGCTCCCCACTCCCGAGATCACTGAGCAGGTCAGGTCGCTCTGCGAGAACGATCTGCTCGCCGCTCGACAGATCAATGGCAAGGCGGACCGTGGCAATCGCGTTGACGCACTGCGTAAGGCCCTTCTCGATACTCACTTCGCCCTGAAGCCCGACGGCAATGTCGCCCAGTATCAGGAGAGCGTGAAGCGTCGCGGAATGGCCAAGGAGGCCTTCAAGCGTCTCGAAGAGAAGCTCACTCGGCGCCTCATCGTCGAGAAGCAGACCCGCGCCGACGGCCGCAAGCCCGCCGAAATCCGCAAGATCGAGGGTGCGGTCGGCGTCTTCCCCCGTACGCACGGCTCATCACTCTTCCAGCGCGGCGAAACCCAGTCGCTTGTCTCCTGCACACTCGGTACCGCCAAGGACGAGCAGATCATCGACGGGCTCATCCCCGAGTACTCCAAGAAGTTCACGTTGCACTACAACTTCCCCCCCTTCTCGACTGGTGAGGCCAAGCGCATCACAGGTCCCGGCCGGCGTGAGATCGGTCACGGCGCGCTCGCCGAGCGTTCCCTCATGGGCATCCTCCCCTCTCCTGAAGAGTTCCCCTACACGATCCGCATCGTGAGCGATATCACCGAGTCCAACGGCTCGTCATCGATGGCCTCCGTCTGCGGCGGCTGTCTTGCGCTCATGGATGCGGGCGTTCCGATCAAGGCGACGTGCGCCGGTATCTCTGTCGGCCGCTTCGCGGATGACAACGACAAGAATGAGCTCTTCGTCACCGACATCATCGGCGAAGAGGATTTCTTCGGCGACATGGACTTCAAGGTCGCCGGAACGCGTGAGGGCATCACGGGCATCCAGCTCGACCTCAAGACCCGTGGCCTCACGATCTCGCAGATCGAGCGCATCCTTGAGCAGGCCCGTGTCGGTCGCGTCCAGATCATCGACACGATGGAGTCCATCATCGCGGCTCCCCGCCCGACGATCTCCGTCTACGCGCCACGCCTCGTGACGATCCAGATCGATCCAGACAAGATCGGCAAGCTCATCGGACCGGGCGGCAAGATGATCAGGGCTCTGCAGGATCGCTACGGTGTGACGATCGACGTCGAGGATGACGGCACGGTCATGGTTTCCGCCCCGAACGGCGAGTCGATCGAGCAGGCGCGCGGCGAGATCGAGGCGCTCTGCGCAGAGATCAAGGTCGGTGCCATCTACACCGGCAAGGTCGTCAGCGTGAAGGACTTTGGCGCCTTCGTTGAACTTGCGCCCGGCACAGACGGTATGTGCCACATCTCCGAGCTGGCCGACGGTTTCGTCAAGAGCGTCAGCGACGTGGTCAAGATTGGCGATGTCGTGAAGGTGAAGGTTCTGCTCGTGGACGACCAGGGCAGAATCAAGCTGAGCCGCAAAGCGGCCATGGCGACTGAGCCCGTTGCCCCGAAGGCATAACGGCCTAAGTGCCTTATCTGCAAGCATCTACGCGGGCCCGATGTTATCGGGCTCGCGGTTTTTTTCGGACTATCAACTGATTTTCTCGGTAATCTGGGTAACGGCGTTTGACAAGCATGGCCAGTTTTGGCCACAATGCGTATTGAGGAGTTCATATGACTGTGTAGGTGCTTGCTGGGAGGCACCCTGTGGCTTGTGTCGGTGCGGCATACAGGGTACATCTACACAGTTGCTGCGACAGTCTGGGAGCGTTCCCATGACGGATCAGTCAGCCCAGAGGCTCGAAGGTGCCGAGGGAGTAGTGAAGTGGTTTGATCCTCGCAAGGGATTCGGCTTCATTGTCGGACCCCTGGGGCAGGATATCTTCGCCCACTTCTCTGTCATCGTTGGTGAGGGGTTCCGAGCGTTGAAGGACGGGTCGGTTGTCACCTATGACGCGGTCCAGACCGACAAGGGTTGGAAAGCGACCCGCATCGAGCGCGGAGCGGATGCCGTCGAGGTGAATGTTGTGCCGCGCAGGAACTACTCCAGAACGCCCCGTCGCTGATCGTGCCGCGCCGATTCAACGCGATTCGGCACATACGATGCTGCTTCTCTCTTCGACTCGCGGCATCAACGGGGATCTGCGTGCCCTCATCGGTCACAATCGCCTTTCTGTCGTTTGGCGCGGGCGTGCTTCTGGCGTCGGGCGCGGCGCGCTGGATGATCATACGCCATCTGCGAAAGGTGCGAGCTGCGGAGCGCAGGGCCCGTGCCGCCGAGCGCATGGCCGAGATCGGCGCGATGACCGGGGGGCTCGCACACGAGATCAAGAATCCGCTTTCGACGATCGGCCTGAACGCCCAGCTTCTCGGCGAGGCGATAGCGGAACTACCGGTCGCCGACGATGAAAAGGGGCGGCTCACGCGGAGGATCTCGTCGTTAAGGCGCGAGGTCGAGCGGTTGCGAGGCATCCTGACGGACTTTCTCAGGTACGCGGGGGATCTGAAGCTCGAGCGGGTTCCCACCGATCTGAACGACATCGTCAGAGAACTCATCGATTTCTTTCTCCCGCAGGCGGAGAGCCAGGGCGTGCGCCTACGCGAGAGCATCGATTCGAATCGGCTGATGAGCGAGGTCGATGCGCCGCACCTGAAGCAGGCGCTGCTGAACCTCATGCTGAACGCGGTGCAGGCGATGTCCGGCGAGCAGACGAGCGGCACCAAGGAGCTGATCCTTCGGACCGAGGCGACGCTCGACGCCGAGCGCAAGCCGGAAACCAGAATCCACGTCATCGACACGGGCCCCGGCATCGCGCCCGATAGGATCGATCGCATCTTTCAGCCGTACTTCACGACAAAGGCGGGCGGCAGCGGGCTTGGTCTGCCGACCGCGCGCCGCCTTGTCGAAGCGCACGGTGGCCGGCTTGAGGTCCACACCGAGCAGGGCAAAGGGACCGACTTCACGATCGTGTTGCCGGGGATTGCCGCTCCTGCCGGCACCGATGCGAACCCGACTCGCCGGAACGAGATCTCATAATCCGGTCGTGGACCGCACTCTTGCGATCGTGTGTGCCGCCTGACGGAAGTCCGCTCGGGTGTTCAGGATGTCCGGACAAAGCCGCACATGCGCACCGCGTGCGTCGGTGTTCAGGCCGGCTGACTTGAGTGCGGCTGACATTCCCGCGGCATCGCTGCTCGGCACGAGGAGAAACGCGCCTCGCGGCTCGATGAGCCGCACTGGCACGCCGAGTTCGGTTAAATCGCTTGCCAGGCCCGACTGCTGCTCGATGCTGTATGCCCGCAACCGATCGACTCCCAGTGCAAGCACGAGCGCGATCCCCGCATTCGCCTGATACGCAGAAATCGGCGAGGGCGTGCACTCCATCCAGGCATCGCCGCCGGACGCGAGAAGCGGCGTCTCGGTCCGCGCGAACCCGAAAGTGTTCTTCTTGGCGAACCAGCCGGTGTCGAGAGTTCGCAAGGTGGGCTGTTCCGTTGCCAGATGTCGCGGATGGATCGCAAGCCACCCAGCCCCCGGCCCGCCCCGGAAGTACTTGTACGAGCCGCCGATCGCAAAGTCCGCGCCCATCGACTGCATGTCCAGAGGCACAACGCCTGCTGAGTGGTACATGTCAACGAGGCACAGCGCGCCCGCGGCGTGCGCTGCCGACACGATGTCGCCAACGCGAACGAGTAGCTGGCCGGTTGAGAACACGACATGGCTGACGACTACAAGATCGGTCTGTCTGTCGATGGCTCGAATCACATCGTCCTCATGCACCAACCCATCTCGAGTCTCGACCCAGCGAATCTCGACACGTCCCTTTGTCTGATACGTCTTGAGGATGAAGTCAATCGAGTCGAACTCCGCCCGCGTCGCAACGATCTGGTGCGGTCCGCCGCTTCTCGAGGGTGGCAGCGCGTTCAGCACGGCCCGCAACCCTTGACCCGCGCTCGTCTTGGGCACGACAGCGTCAGGGCGAGGGACCCCGATCACGCGAGCCAGCATCTCTCTGAACGCGTGGATCTCGGCGAGCCATGCTCCCCACGCGCTGTCCATGTCACGCTGCCAGAGCGAGGCGAAGCGTGCGACATCTTCCGATATGCGATCGAGCGGTCGCCCCAGCGAGTGGTTCGCGAGATAGATCTCCTGCCGTTCCAACACCCGCGAGAACAGCGGGTGGATGTGCGAGCGCAGTCCTGCCTCAGTCAGAGGTCCGTTGCCGAGCGCGGAGACCGCCTGCGTGATGTCATGGAAATGAAGGGATATGGCATCGGCTGTCTGCATGGTCGATGCTCCTCACGTCTGGCGTCGCACAGGGAGCCCGTAGGTTGGCGGGCCGATCTCTGTCCGTACTTCCCACAACTCGGGGAAGAACCTGATCCCAACGGTCTTCTGGAGGAAGTTGACGCCGGATGTGCCGCCCGTGCCCGGTTTCATGCCGATCACGCGCCACACGACGTTCATGTGGCGGAATCGCCACAGGGCGTACTGCTCGTCCACATCGACGAGTTTCTCGCACATCTCGTACGCGTCCCAGTTCGAGCCGGTGTTCTCGTAGATGCCACGGAACAGCTCGATCACGCCCGCGTGGCTCGTGTGGGGCTGGCTGAAATCTCGCTTCAGAACAGATTCGGGAACCGGCATTCCTCTCCTCGCGAGATGTGCGAGAAACTCGTCATACAGACTCGGTGCGTTCAAATCGGCTTCGAGCTGTGCGTACGCCGCGGGATCATGCCGATGGACGTCGAGCATTGATCGGTTCTTGTTACCGAGGAGAAACTCGACCGTGCGGAATTGGGCGGATTGGAAGCCGCTCGAAGGCCCCAGCACATGCCTGAATTGGACATACTCACTGGGTGTGAGCGTCGCGAGGACCGACCACTGATCGAGGAGCTGTGCCTGGATGTGCTTGACCCGGGCGAGGATCTTGAAGGACGGTTCGAGTCGATCATGCCGGATGTGTGAGATCGCCGCACGCAGCTCGTGGATCACCAGTTTGAACCAGAGTTCGGTGGTCTGGTGGATGATGATGAAGAGCATCTCATCATGATGGGGAGGGTCGGAGAGCGGGTGCTGCGCGTTGAGAACCCTGTCGAGGTCCAGGTACTGCGAGTACGTCATTCGGTCCTTGAAGTTGGTGACAACTCCGGACTCAAGCCCTTCGGCTCCGTGCTGGCTCATGGCGAGTCTCCTGACTCGCCAAGGTTAGCCCGCAGAACGCTTCACGGATCCAAGAGCATATCTGACGCGCTCGTGAGCGTGAGGTCCTTTGCAGAGAATCCGGCGAGCGTCGGGAAACCCGCTCTCGGAGCGAACGCGGATCGGTCACCCGGCATCGCGATCAATTGTGCGGAACGAATCTGGAAAAAATCGTCGCGTGCCGAGAACCCGCAACCGCCGATAGCAAACCCGATCGCGAAGCACGGCGGAGAAAGGGCATAGAGCATCAATCGTCGGGCGATCGAGAATCCGGCTCGCCTGCGCACATTCAACTCCGAGAGCCGCCCGGATTGTCATCCCATGCTGGCCCCGCGAACCCCCGGGGCGAGCACCCGCTTCGCTGGTTGAACTATGCAGTTCAAGCGGGCGGAATGCCGCGGCCCGGGAAATCTTGCGGCATATGCCGTGCCGATCGTGACATTCGATCGGATAGCGAGGTCCGAGCGGTCTCGGCCGGTTGGTCCGAATCGGGAGTGGGGAGTTGAGGTCGCACCCATGTTGGTGCTTGCCAACCCCGCGGTTTGACAGTGGGGGCGGGGGTGCTGACGATTGCAGTATGTTCGGGCCCCTAGGGCCAGAGGGATCGCGCATGAAACTGGCCTTCAGCACTCTTGCTTGCCCGGATTGGACTCTCGAACAAGTCGTGGCCTTTGCATCGAGCGGTGAGTTCGATGGCGTTGAGCTCCGCACCTTCGGGCATGGCTCCACGATGATCGCCTGTGATCCGGCACACACGGCCCCGGCCAAGGTCCTTTCGCAGTTCGAATCTGCCGGTGTGGTAGCGTGCTGTCTCGCGACAGGTTGCCGATTCGATGAGCCGATCTTCCCGCCGGTTGTTGGCCGGGTTGTCGCGGACATCGATCGGAGCGTCCGCGAAGCGAAGTCGATGATTCATCTCGCGGCGGCGTCCGGCATGCCGTATGTCCGCGTCTTCGGCTTTGAGTTCCGTAAAGGGGACAACCCGAAGTTCGCTGAGCGGCGTGTAGTCGAACGCCTCGCCATGGTCGTCGATGCGGCTCGCAACACCGGCGTCAAAGTTGTCATCGAGAACGGCGGCTCTTTCGCGACCGGGGCGGATCTCCGCCGCCTGCTGGATGAGATCGATCATCCGTTGCTCGGAGCATCATACAACCCGGTGGTCGCAAGGAACGCGGGTGAATCACCGATCGAGGGTGTCAACACCCTCGCGGATCGACTTTGGCTCACCAGACTGAAAGACACTCGGAACGGAACGCCATCCCAGATCGGCGAGGGAGATCTTGGATGCGAAGCTCTCGTGTGCCACTTGGCTGAGAGGCGATTCAGCGGCTGGATCGTTGTGGACTGGGACAAGCTCTGGATGCCCGAGTTGGCAGACTCGGGCAGTGTGCTGGCCTCGGCAGCGGCGTCAGTGCGACGCTGGACGGCTTCGTCGGCGTGGCGGCATCGCGGGGTCGGGGCTGCTCACTGAGCGGGAAGGCGAGCGATGGCCGCCGTTCCTGAGGAAGTATCACGCAAGGTCTTGGCCCGGTGCCGCGAGATGGGATTCGCCCTCGCCGGCATCTGCGCCGCGGACCCGAGCGCACGTGCCTCAGAATTGATTTCGTGGCTGGAAGCGTGCCAGCACGGCGACATGGACTTCATGACGGAGGCCGTCGACGTCCGGCTCTCCCCAGGCCGCCTGCTCGAAGGGGCTCGATCGTTCGTCATGGTGGCCGACTTGTACGCGGCGCGGGGCGAACCTGGCGATGCTGCAGTTGATGCGAGCGCGGGCAGGATCGCGCGATATGTCCGGGGGGACGATTACCACCGGATCATGAAGCGACGACTCCATGCGTTGTGCGATTCACTACGACCCGAGCACCCGGGCCACAAGTTCCGCTCGTTCGTGGACACTGCTCCAGTGATGGAACGAGAACTTGCCGAACGCTGCGGCATGGGCTGGACCGGCAAGAACACCATGCTCATCCACCCAACTCTCGGCAGTTACATGGTGCTTGCGGGCTTCGCGACAACGCTTGAACTTGTCGTGCCGCCCCGCCAAGAAAGAATGCATGACCACTGCGGCACATGCACCCGCTGCATCGACGCGTGTCCGACGGATGCCTTGACGCCATATCGCCTTGACGCGCGGCGGTGCATCTCGTACCTGACGATCGAGCATCGGGAGCGTGTCTCGGCGGAGTTCCACGCCGCGATCGGAGAGTGGTTGTATGGATGCGACATCTGTCAGGAGGTCTGCCCGCACAATGCGCCCACGCCGCACGGCGTCCGAAGCAGTGTCGGGTTGGTTCTCGATGCGTACACACCGAAGCGAAATTCCTTCGATCTGCTCGATGTGCTCGGTTGGGACGAGAACGAACGTCGTGGTGCGTTCAACTCCTCGGCGATGAAGCGAGTGACTCTCACGATGATGAAACGCAACGCGATCATCGTGCTCGGCAACCGGGCACGCACCGAGAGCGACCCGAAGAGGCACCATCGGCTTCGTGAGGCGATCGTCGGCCTTATGTGGAGCGCGAAGGAACCCGAGTTGGTCAGAGCCACCGCCAAGGCAGTGTTGAGAGAGATCGATGCTGCGATCAGAGACCCCGCCGGTGAGGCCTCGGAGTAATCAAGAGACGCGAGCCCAGCATCACCGCCATGCCGGGAAGCAGCCACCACGTCTCCCGCTCGACGAAGCCAAGCCAGAAGCAGGGAGCGGCCAGTGCCACAACGAGGACGAGGACACGGAGCTTCTTCCGTCCACGAGACCCTCGCGGACCAGCATGGCCATCTCGGGTTGGTATCGAGACGAGCCAGACGTACCCGGGAAAGACGAGTCCATAGAAGGACATGAAGATCCTGTACCACACCAGTTTCTGGTGCTCGTCTGAGAGAGCGGGGGGGCCAGCGATGTCCGGTCTCCACGCTGCGAGCCAGCCAAGCGCGATCACCGCTACGGATGCCAGGAACATGGCCAGGAAACGACCCCATGGCCCGGATGATGGCCGGTGCAGCTCTCGGAGATGGAAGGCGATGGTTGCCGTGGATTGAGCGGTCAGATGCAGCAGCAGAGCAAGGAGCAGTGTCTGGTTCGGGAGGGTGGTGCTCTTATCAAGACGAGGGGTGAACACGGGCGCGTAAGCGATCGTGAAGAGAATCATGGCGAGGAAGAAGATCGCGAATCCGATCCCGAACGCCAGGGGTGATTCTGTCCCTGTCAGGTTCTGGCGTGCGCGATGGAACGTCAGATCGAGGTACGGGCACAGCAAGAAGCCGAAGACGCACGCCGGGGCGAGCATCAGCGCAGCCGCGGCTGGCTGGCGGAACGACCTGAGCAACTCGGCTGCGAGCGGGTCAGCATCAGGAGCCGGGATCCAGCCGCGTGCGATGAACGTTGAGATGACTCCGACACTGATCGCGTAGGTGATCAGCGCGGTCGCTCGTGGTCGGTCGAGCCAGGAGAGAACCAGTGGCGCGAGAAGCACAACGCTCGTCGCGAGCATCCCCCGGTTGAGCAATTCGAGCGGGTAGATCACTGCGAGAACAAACGCGAGATGGAATAAGGCGGTGACGAGACTGAAGGTGACACACGCCGCCCGATGGCGCTGGACAAATCGCCGGCTGGCTTCCGGGCTCATGATGAGCCACCCCATGGCCGCGGCACCCAGAACGTTCGGAACCGCGAATGCGATGTAGCCAAGCGGACCAAAGTCACGCAGGAGCAGAATCGGCAGGAACATGCCGATGCACCATGTCCATGACACGGCGAGGTAGATCGCCCATCCGAGGACCGCTCCCACACGCACACCTTGACCATGAACCCGGATCATGCCGCGGAGTGTAGGGAATCGTGACTGGTTCGCTTTTTTGGACCAAACCGGTTGACGAATGCCGAACGTCAGTCACACTGGAAGAGCCACGATGGCTCGGAGTGCGTCTGTTTATCTGAAAGGGGTCACAGAGATGTGGAATCGATGCCTCGCTGCCGCAGTCGGAGTGTCCGCCGCGACCCTTGTTGCCGACGCCGGCCATACCCGCAACATCATGATCACGGGCTATTGGCCTCAGACCAACAACATGGTGCGCCAGTTCAGCGCGAATCCTGAGCAGAACCCGCTCGGCTGGGTGGGGGAAAACTGGGAGGGACGCGGGTACAACATCTACTCCTACTTCCCCGAGTTCCCCGGCCAGACCGGCCCGAACTGGGGGAGGGGTGTCGGCGACTTTGAGGTTGACTACCAGGACACCGTAGCCGATTGGCATCGCATTACAGACGAGCTCAAGCCGGCGGCGATCATCACCTTCAGCAGGGGCAATCCCGGCAGCTCATGGGAGATCGAGACTCGTCATCGCAGACGTGCACAACACCTCTGGGCTCCGGACTACAGCGCGCCCTCATTGCCTGATCTGGACTCGCCGATTTTCCAAGCCCTTCCCGTCGGCACGGATCTGTATTCCTCTCTCCCGAAAGAGCAGATACGCGACGCGGTCGCGGCGGCCGGAATCATCAACGATGTCTACCTCGACACCACCGGCACGGGCGGCAACTTTCTCTCCGAGTTCATCGGTCTTCATGGGGTGTGGTACCACTCGATGAATAACAGCGAAGACGCCGCGTACAGAAACTTTGCCGCGGGACACATCCACGTCGGGATCGACACCCCGTTTGATGCAGCAGTGCTCGCCACCGAGATCACCCTCCGCACGCTCACAGACTATCTCGACAGCGTAATACCCGCCCCGACGACGCTCGTCGCGATGGGGATGGGTCTTGCGTTCGTCGGACGTCGGCGCAGGTGATCGTCAGGCGTTTATCTTGCGGCGTGCGGCGTCGAGCGCGATCAACTCGAAGATGACGTGTGATGCAAGCAGGGATGTGATTCCAGCTACATCTCGGTCGGGGAGCACCTCGACCACATCCGCTCCCACGATGTTCACCCCTCGGAGTGAACGAATCGTCGCGAGGGCCTCCGCGCTTGTGAAGCCGCCGATGGAGGGCGTGCCCGTGCCGGGTGCGTAGGCCGGGTCAACACAGTCGATATCGAATGTGATGTATGTCTCGCGTCCCTGCACGCGCTGGAGGAACTCACCGATCACTGATTGACCTTCGCTCCGCCATCGGTCGTAGGTGAGGAGTGTGATGCCCATCGACCTGGCGTAATCGAGATCATCGCGTCGATTCAGCGGCCCCTTGATGCCGATGCTCAGCATGGCGCCTGGGTCAACGAGGCCGTCCTCGATCGCACGACGGAAGGGGGAGGCGTGCCCCCAGCGCTCGCCCCACACCGTGTCCACGGTATCAAGGTGGCTATCGAAGTGAATGACGGCAAAGCCAGATCGCGGGGAGCCCCGTCGCTGCCATGTCGCACGAATGTTGGCGTAGGCGATCGAATGATCACCCCCGACCGCCATGAGTCGCGTGTGGGAGGGATCCCCGAGCGACGTCGCGAAAGCGGCTACAGCGTCGAGCGTCTGTTTGATGGCGTACGGATGCACCGGGGCGTCTCCGCCATCGGTCAGCGACAGCACCTCGCAGATGTCCACATCGTGTTCGATGGAGTAGGGCTTGACGTACTGGGATGCCTCTCGGATGGAGCGAGGGCCGAATCTCGTGCCCGGCCTGTAACTCACACCCCCATCGAATGGCACACCGTAGATCGCCCAATCGACTGGCAGACTCGACTGCTCGACGGTCTGGATGAGTGGGTAGCGGCAGAACGTACACGGGCCCGCGAAACGCGGCGTCGTCCGGGCGTCGGGGAGTCGGGTTCGCATGGGTTCAGTCTATCGGCAGTCGGCTCGATCAGCGTCAAGCAGAAGCCCGCTCAGCCCCGCGGGGCACGCGTCCGACCGTAGGATGAGACCATGGCCAACACCCCCCCGAGCGCCCACGCAGACGTCAGCGAGGACATCCGTTACCGTTGGACCCTCCTGCGAGCTGGCGGCTTCAAACTGGATGCTGGCAGTATGTTCGGGCTGATTCCACGCGTTGTATGGTCGAAATCGGTGCCGACCGACGCCCAGGGACGCATGGACGTTCACCACAACTGCATCCTTCTCGAGCGAGCGACGGACGTCCCAGGGGGACAGGTTGCGCCCCGGCGCATCCTTCTTGAATGTGGCACCGGCAACAAACTCGACGAGAAGATGTCGGCTGTCTTCGCGCTCGAGCCAAGGTGGGTCTGCGACGCGCTCCACGAAGTGGGGTGCGATGCGAAAGACATCGATCGCGTGATCGTGACCCACCTTCACTTCGATCATGCGGGCGGACTCACAAGGCGACCGATTGCGGGGGAATCTGGCGGCACACTGCACGCGGTTCCGACCTTTTCGAATGCAACGGTTCACGTGCAGGCAAGGGAATGGTCTGACGCCCTAGCGAACCGCAGTGTGATGACAAGGACCTATTACCGCGACCATCTCGAACCCATCGCTGATCGGGTCGTTCTGACCGATTCGCCTCGCCCCTTCCTGCCGGGTGCTGTCGTCGACCGGGAGGCCGATCCGTCGGTGCCTTTGGAGGCCAGGATGTCGGAAGTCGCTCCTGGCGTTCAGGTCTTCCAGGTGCCGGGCCACACATGGGGGCAACAGGCGATGACCTTCAAGGACACCTCGGGACGGACAGTCGTCTTCGTTCCTGATGTGATGCCCACCGCCGCTCATGTGGGGGCTGCGTATTCGCTTGCCTATGACGTCGAGCCCTACACCTCGATGGTCTCAAAGCGGTGGTTCTTGCGCGAGGCCTCTGACAGAAAGTGGACGATCGTGCTCGATCATGAGCCGGGAAACCCAGTCCGAACGGTGGAACCCGACGGCAAGGGGTGGTTTCGGTTACCGGAATCCTCTGCCTAGGTACACGCCTCCGCGTCGAACCCTACACTTGGCTTCTGGCAATTGGCTTCTGGAGCCGCCCCCCGCGTGTCGCAGACTACACCATCCAATCCGACCCTTCCTCCCCCGATCGACGATCAGACCGCTCGTCCAGACGCTGCCCATCGCGGAGATGTGCAGATTGCTCCTGTTGCGACCGAGTCTTGCGCCGTCCCTGCCGAAACGCTGGCGGTCCGCCGGAAGAAGCGAACCCTCGCCGAGAGGGTCGAGGCGTATGTCAGCCGTCTTTCGGCCAAGAACAACTTCTGGCACCGCGTTACTTCCTTGATCTGGCTGCCCTATGCGTTCCGGTCCGGCATCAAGATGAAGCGGATCGACGGGAAGACATTCGAGGCGGTGCTCCCATTCCGCCGCTTCAACCGGAACTGGTACAACGCGATGGCGGGTGCCGCGCTCCTCGGGAACGCCGAGATCGCTGGGGGCATGTACGTCTTCGGCATCTGCGGCGGCGACTACACCGTCGTCTGCAAGCACCTTGAGTACAAGTTCCTCCGCCCGTGCTTCGGCCCCGCACGTTACCTGATCACTCCCCACGAAGTGGTCGAGGATCTTGTCCGTCGCGGCGGGGAGTTCAACATCACCATCACGATGGATGTTCATCAGCAGCTGAACAAGCCGGGTGAGAAGCCCAAGCGCGTCGGGCGAGCAATCGCGACGTTCCACGTCACGCCGAAATTGCACCACAAGCAGAAGAAAGCCGCGCGAGCGAGCAAGTGATGAGCGATGCCGCTCCCAGGGGTGCGATCTCACGGGATCCTGCGGTTCGGCGGATCATCGCGACCCACCGAGAGCTCACGCACCGGTGTTCAGGGATCGACCGCGACGCTGAGAGGGGCACACTTGTCGCATGTTCAGGCGGCGCTGACTCTGTCGCGCTCGCCGTGGCTCTTTCGTGCGTGTCGATCCCGATCACCATCGGGCATGTTCGCCACGACATCAGGCCCGATCATGAGACCGCTGCCGACCGGGATCATGCCCTCAAGGTCGCTGAAACACTCGGAGTTCGCTTTGTTGAGGCGGCAATCTCCGTGCGAGGTCTCCCGGGTAATGCCGAGTCGAACGCGCGGCATGCGAGATACGCCGCGCTCGCGGACATGGCGGCGGCGGGCGGCCTTGCGTTTGTTGCGGCAGCACATCACGCGGATGACGTGCTCGAGACCATCCTTATGCGATTGATGCGAGGTGCCGGGCCCAGCGGACTCGCAGGACCCGCGCCCGCACGCAGGATCGGACTCGCGAGTTCTCGTGCCGGGCGCACGATCTGGCTTCTTCGTCCCATGCTCGGCGTCGGACGGGCAGACGCTGAGCGGATCTGCCGTCTGGCGAATGATGGGCGAGGGTTCTCGTGGGTCACGGATCAGACCAACACCGACCTCCGATTACTCAGGAACGCGGTCCGTGCGCGGGTCGCCCCGATCCTGAAAGAGCTTGCGCCGGGTGTCGAGATCAGGGCGAGCAGAGCCGCCGAACTGATGCGGGAAACCGCTGGCGTTCTGGATGATCGTGCCGACCAGATCCTGAAGGCCGCTGTCCGCTCACCGGATTCGGTCATCGTGCCTCGTGTGTTGCTCGCAGGGGAACGAGGCGTGGTCGTCGGGGCGGTCATCCGGCGCGTGATCAGCGACTTGACTCGTGGACGATTCCTGGATCGGATTCGAGCGGCCGAGCTCAGCAGACTCATCCGAGCGATCAGGGACGGTAAAGGGGGGTCACGGGAGTTTGGCTGGGGCAGGAACTCAGGGGTTCGTGTGACCGTCGAGCGAGATGGCGTTGTCATCGAAGCAAGAGGAGACAAGAGTGGGAGCGAAACGGATTGTGCTCGTAGGCCACTGCGGACCTGACTCGTTCGCGTTGCGATCAGCGATGCAGAGCTTCGTGCCGGGTGCTGTCGTTGAGTCCGCAGATGATGACGACTCGGCCTACAAGGCCGCTCTTGCGAGCGATCTGCTCGTGATCAACCGGCTTCTGGACGGGGATTTCAGCGCGGCTTCCGGCGTCGAGCTCATCAGGGAGCTGGGCTTGCGTGGAGCGGCCTCACGGCTGATGCTCGTGAGCAACCATCGCGATGCCCAGGAAGAAGCCGAGTACGCGGGAGCGGTGCCCGGTTTCGGCAAGCGCGATCTCTACGCGGAATCAACCCGCAAACGAGTGCGGGACGCGCTGGGCATGGAGTAGACATCTCGGAAGCTCGAGCTTCGTGCTAGCGCTTCTGAACCATCCGTGCCCCGGATTCTGCGCGGCGTTTGAGCGCGTCGAGTGCGCTCATGTCGCTGAACGGGTAGAGGGCGAGCAACTGTCTCTCCGGTCCGATGAGAAAGAGCCGCGACGGATGGATGATGTTGTTCATCACGCTGCCGTCGGCAAGGGTGATCGGCCGAGAAGGATCGTCCTGCAGCTCGAACTTGAGACTCTCGGAGACGATCCGCTTGATCTCGGCTTCTTCGCCTGTCAGCCACGTCCAGCGTGCATGGTCAACACCGATTTTGTCAGCGTGCGCCTTGAGCACCTCAGGGACGTCATTCCGCGGGTCAACACTGATTGAAGCAAAGCGGACAGAAGTTCCGACCAATTGTGACTGGAGCATCAGCATGGCCGCGTTCATGCCGGGACAGACGAAGGGGCAGTTCGTGAAGGAGAAATCGAGAATCGTGATACGTCCGTCGAAGATCGTTTGGTCAACCGGCTTTCCGAACTGGTCAACGAGGTGGAAGTCGGGAATGACCAGCCCCTCAAGACCCTCATCGGCTTCGAGCGGCGAGGCGGGCACAACCGTATTCATGTTCGATGGGGCCGACACCCGCTTCGGGCGCATCGAGTACATGATTCCCGAGGTCACAACGACAGTCACTGTGGCGATCAGCGCGTGAAAGAGCAGGCGTGGAATGCGTGGTGCCGGACGGTCAGCATCAGATGTGCGTTGAGTCTCGTTCATCGTTGGCGACGGCCTCGGCCGATGGTCACACTCGCGGCAAGTAGCCCCGCGACGGCGAACATGATCGTAGCGCTCCAGAGCAGCCACCACGGCTCAGATGGCCGCGCCGTCGCAAACACGCCTTGTATCGTTCGGATCGGCCATGAGAGCGGATTCGCGAGGGCGACCACACGCAGCCAGGCGGATGAAGTCTCAAGCGGGAAGAGGCCGCCCGAGAGCAGCCACATCGGCATCAGCACAAGATTCATCACCCCATGAAAGCCCGAGATCGAATCGACACGCCACGCGAGTGCGAGCCCGAGCCCGTTGATACCGACAGCGATGCACGCGAGCGGGACCAGCGAGCCCGCCACTTGAACGAGCCCGATCTGAGGTTCGATGAATGCCACGGGGAGAATCAGCACCGCGCCATGAGCGAACGCAACGACTGAACCCGAGATGACCTTCGAGAACGCAATCAGCTCGCGCCGGGCAGGGCTCACGAGTGCCGCCTGCAGAAAACCGGACTGGCGATCCTCGATCAGGGAGATCGCACCGAAGATCGATGCGAACACGATGGTGAGAGCCGCCATCGCCGGCGCAAGGGTCACGGTGTACGACACACCCTCATTACTTCCGATCGCATCCGCAAAGCCGGAGGCAAGAAAGACCCAGATCATGGCTGGAGTGCCTATGCTGGCAGCGATGCGAGAGGGCTGGCGCAGGAATCGGGTGAACTCGCGCCCGACAAGCGCGGAGATCGCGTTCATGACGATGCCTCCGGGCCGAGATCAGGCGAAGTGTCGGATACCTGCGTCAGCGACTCCCCTGTGGCAAGGACATATGCGTCTCCGAGAGTGGGGGTGGAGAGCTCGAACGACAATCCCGATTCGCTCAACGAGCTGATGACCCCGGCGAGCCATGCACACTCCTCGTGCAGCCCGATGCAAATGTCTCTCGTTGTTGTCGCTCCTGCCTCGCGTTGAATCAGTTGTTGTGGGGCTGCGGCGAGGCACCGGGCCGCGAGAGTGCTGTCCGATTCGCTTCGGATCCAGATTCGCAGGCGACGCTTCGCGACGCGATCTCGCAGTTCTTCCGGGCTTCCATCCGCGACCACCTTCCCGCGGTGCATCATCACCACACGATCGGCGCCTTCGGCCTCGTCCATCATGTGGGTGGCCATGATCGTTGTCGGACGAGGGTCGATCGAGTCCATCTCACGCGCAAGCAGCCGCATGAACTCCTCTCTCGCCAAGAGATCGAGTCCGGCCGTCGGCTCATCGAGCAGCAACAGGGAGGGCCTCGCGAGCATCGCCCGGCAGAGATCCACTCGTCGAATCAGGCCGCCGGACAGCGTCGACACGCGATCGTCGAGCCGATCCGCGATGCCGAGCCGCGTGCTGAGCGAGGTGATGCGGTCGCGGGCGGCCTCCGGCTTGAGCTCGCTGATTGCGCCCGCCAGCACAAGGTTCTCACGAACAGTCAGCAGCCGGTCAAGGCCAGGTGACTGAAAGGCAACGCCGAGCGCGGACCTGTAGGCGCGATGAGAAGCTCTGCTCTCATGGGGATCGATTCCCGCGCATCGGATCCGCCCGGAATTCGGTGTGTCGCTGAGCGAGAGGATGCGCAAGAGCGTGGACTTTCCCGAGCCATTCGGGCCGAGGAGCGCGACGAACGAGCCCCGCTCGATGGTGAGTGAGACAGGACCGATCTCTTTCGACTTCGCCTTGTCGCGGGCTCGTCCATACACCCGTGTGATGCCGCTGAGTTCCAACGGCTGGCGGCAACTCTCACTCTCGTGCTGTGAGTGTTGCGGGGTAGGGTTGGAACGATCGGCTTGCATGCGTCCGAGCGTGAGGCGGGAGAAGCCAGATCAGAGGAACGCGTGCACAAACGCATCCAGCACCATTGCGATGAGCAGCAGGGGCAAGTGAATAATCGATGCAAGGAAGAGACGTCGAGCGGACTTCCGCGAGCGGTCCCGTGCCATGCTGAGCGCCAGCGCGAGGAACGCCAGTCCGGTCACCCCGGCCACGCTCATGTACAACGCTCCGAGGAGTTCCGGCATCGCCCAAGCCGGCCAGAGTGTCGCCGGCAGAAGAGCGATCGAAGTCAGAACGATGGCCGCTGCCGTCTTACGACCGCTCGGATCGATCATCGGCAACACGCGATAGCCGCCGTGGGCATAGTCCTCGCG
The DNA here is from genome assembly GCA_019454185.1 of Phycisphaeraceae bacterium. Classification (NCBI taxonomy): domain Bacteria; kingdom Pseudomonadati; phylum Planctomycetota; class Phycisphaerae; order Phycisphaerales; family Phycisphaeraceae; species Phycisphaeraceae bacterium. The sequence continues at coordinate 1,993,399 of CP075368.1, read as the reverse complement.
GTAGAGCCACGCAATCGCCCAGAAGTGCGGCAACTGCCAGATCGTCATGAGGACAAAGAGCGAGACACCCCCGGGTGCCAGCACGTCTCCGCTCACAGCCCCCGCGCTCGTCCAGCCGATCAAGGGAGGGAGCGAACCCGGGATCGTGCCGACCAGCGTTGCTAGCACGGTGCGCGTCTTCAGTGGCGTGTACGCGAGAATGTACGAGAGCATGCACGCGAGCGACACCAGCATGGGGATCATGCCGACTGTGAGCCATAGCGTGAGCAGCCCGAGAGCGCAGAGTGATAAGCCCGCCGTTCGAACTGCCGATGCGGTGATCTGACCAGCAGGAATCGGACGCATCGCTGTGCGGGGCATGCGCGCGTCGCGATCACGTTCAAGCCACTGGTTGAGGGCGTTCGCGCCAGCGGCAGAGAGAAACGTCCCGATCGTACAGCCGCAAAGAGCGAGGACGAGTTCCGGCGAGGTCCATCCGCGGCCGAGGGCGGCCATCGCAAAGCCCACGAGTGCTGTAATCGTCACGAGACGGGTGATGCCCGGCTTGGTCGTCGCGACGATTGCACTCCAGAATGAGCGCGGCACAACGACTGCGCCACCAACGCTGTCGAGCTTGCTCGTGATCGTGGAAGGGTGCTGTGTCAACGCTGCACGAATCGTCGGGCGATAGCCGTCCTGTTCAACAGCACACATTGCTGTCTGACGGCAATTTCAATCCGAGAGTATACACCTTCCTCGGTATCCATGCATCGCCTTGGGCGTGAGATGCATCGCGGGACGGGCACCATCATGGAGGGGGAATCCGCAAGTCCATCCACACCGGGAAGTGATCGGAAGGAAAGGGCTTGTCCACCGGTTCGGGGTTGGATCTCCACACGCCCGCCCGAAGTGGTTCGAGGGTGCGCGAGGGCAGCACGTAATCGACTCTCAGCTTGAACATGGCGGTGTCGCTCGGCTCGAGCCCCGGGACAGCGAGGTCCGAGACGGGCGTGATGGATGAGTTGATCCGCGTGTTCGCGAAGAGGTTTCGTTTGATCGGATTCTTGAAGGAGTTGCCCTTCTCGGGATCGGCGTTCAGATCCCCAAGGATCACAAAGTGAGCGTCAGGGTCGAGCCCTCCGGGCTGACTCCGATCGTCGACGATGTATGCCGCACCATCGAGATAGTCGGCCCAGAATCGGATCTCATCGTGGTTCCGCTTCTGGTTCCGCATCTCCGGGCCGTCAAATGCGGGCGGTGTCGGATGTGAACAGAGCAAGTGGATCATCTGGCCGTTCGGCAGGCGCACCGGAATGTCCCAGTGCGATTTCGAACTCAATCGGAAGATGGCCCACTCTTCGGCGTCGTACCACGGCTCGTTCGTCTCGGGGAGGCGCGGCACGAACGCACCTGGCACATAGTCCCACGGCATGAGCCGGAACGTACGAACGCGGTCGCTCACGATCTCGAGGCGTTCGTCAACCAAGAGCGCCATGCCGTATTGACCCGGAAAGGTACCAAAGCCCCATGCGTCGTTGCCGTACGCGCGCTGCTCGTTGGTTTGTCTCGGTGGAGTGCCCTCCGGGTTCGACGGCATCGGATGTGGAAAGGTCGAAACAACGCGGCCGTCGTTATCAAGATCGAAACCGCTGTGCATCCCTGTATTGACCGGCGCCATGAACGCGCGGTAACGGATGCCAGACTGAGAGTGATCCTCAGCCGAGTGGACGAACATCTCGACGAATCGCTGCGCGAGTTGGCCCGGCTGGTCGCCCTCGCGAAAACCGGGCGAGCCGGGGCCGTCGTATGCGATCTCATTCAGGAGGATGATGTTTGGACGCATCTCGCGGATCACGGATCCGATTCGTCTCAGTCGTGGGTGGTTAGGGTCGGATAGGTCTGACTCTCGGATGTCCTCGACGTTGAACGTCGCGACACGGATGTCGACAGGTGCGGACCATGCTGAGGATGCCGCAGCGGTACAGGTCTGGCCCTGCGAGGGCAGCAAAGCAACAGCCACGAGCGAGGCAAACACCACGCTGAGTGTTGCAAGCAGGAGATGGGGGACTCGTCCGAGCGTGTATCCGTTCTTGGGCATCATTCCTCCATTGTTCCCGCGTGGAGTGCCGGCATGGCTGTTTCCTGCCCGTCTCTCGAATACACTCAGATCACTGCCCCCGTAGCTCAGTTGGATAGAGCAACGGATTTCTAATCCGTCGGTCGGAGGTTCGAGCCCTCCCGGGGGCGTTCAAGACGGTGCTTGTGGATCGGGATCATCTTGCCGCAGACCTGAAGACCGTGTGAACGGGTTTATCGGACGTTCCGCGGCCGGCACTTGCCTGCTATGCCAAGCGGCTCGACTCGCTCGCTTTGGATCACGGATCAATTGATTCACGATTCGTTAGGTATTAGGGCACTTTTTGCGTGCTTCTGAGGCGATCGCCTCACATGCGGGAACCGCCGGTTTAGGACGGCCGAACAGCCGATCAATACGGGCGGTCATTTCTCTCGCTCATTCTGGGCGCGGGTGCCGTTCTGAATCCCGGTTTGTTGCGGCGGTGCTTCCGGGGCACGAGAGAGTTTCCCTCACACCCAAATCTGGAGTTAGCGTGATGAGAGTACGTGGAGCAACCGGGATTGCGGCGGCGATGCTCGTGCTCGTGGCAGGTACGGCCACTGCGACCAATCAGACAAATGGACTTACGGGAGCGGCGGGCGTGAAGTTCGCTGAGCTTGAGCTTGAGTTCCCTGGAGCCAGAGTCCTCACAGAGGGGACAAACATCAAGATGGTGTACGGCGTGCCGATGTCGGGGGGCGCTACACCAGATGCCGCGGCTGAAGCGTGGCTCGCCTCGTACGCCTCGGTTTGGGGCATTTCGCCTTCCGATCTCGAGATCGATCGCGCGCACGAGATCTCGAATGGTCGCTTCACCGTCTTCGCATACAAGCAGACGATGAACGGCCTGCCCGTCGAAGGCGGGATCGCCCGGATCGTCGTGAACAACGCGCTCGGCAAGGTTGTTCTCGCCTCGTCCAAACTCGCCGACCGCCCCGCTGACGGCTTTGCTGCTCTCGCGATGGACGCAGAGCAGGCGGTTCAGATCGCCGCGGCTCACCCGATGTTCCGCTCCTATGGCAACTGGACTATCCCCGAGCTGGTCGTTTGGGCCGACGCGGAAGGTCGCCGCACGACGGAGGCCTGGAAGTTCGAGGGTGGCCATGACCTTCCCGGCGACTTCCAATGGCGCACGTTCTTTGTTGACACGGCGACGGGGGTGATCCTGGAAGCCAGAGACGAGGTCTACACGATCGATGTCTCAGGAAACGTCCAGGGCTTCGGCACACCCAACCTGCTCGCGCACAGCGCGGGCAATCCTCCGGCAAACCTCCCCATGCCGAAGATCCGCATGACGATCACCGGCGGGAACAACGCCTTCACGAACAGCAGCGGCAACTACACGATCGCCAATCCCGGATCGTCGGCCGTCACGGTCACGTCGAACCTCTCGGCTGGCCAGTGGGTCAACGTCAATCCGAACGGAATCGCCGAGCTTTCGGTGAGCGGCAGTGTCACGCCGCCCGGTCCCGGCAACTTCATCTTCGGTGACGGCTCGACTCTTGAGGGCAACGTCGCCCAGATCAACGCGTTCGTTCACACGACACTGACCCACGATTACATCAAGGACCGTGCGCCGGCTTTCACCGGTCTCGATATTGTCATTCCGGCGAACACGGGCGTCTCCGGCACCTGTAACGCCTTCTTTACCACGGGCGGTGGCGGTCCATCGATCAACTTCTACAACTCAGGCGGCGGCTGCAACAACACCTCTTTCAGCACGGTTGTCGCGCACGAGTACGGCCACTTCATCGTCAATCGCCTCGGCCTTTCGCAGAACGCCTTCGGTGAGGGCTTCGGTGACACCATGGCCATCATGATGTACGACACGGGTGTCGTCGGCCAGGGCTTCTTCACTGGTGGCGGCGCGATTCGTAACCCGGCTTCAGCCAATCAGCAGTACCCCTGCTCCTCCTCAGCAATTCACACCTGTGGTCAGATCCTCGGTGGCACCTGGTACGAGCTGACCGAGAACTACCAGTCGTTCTACGGCACTGCGACCGGCCTCGATCTCGCTCGTCAGCTCAACGTCGACTGGGCAATGATCACGGTCGGTGGCAGCGGCACCTTGAACTCTGCCCACCCGGCGACTGCGATCGAGGTTCTGACCGTCGACGACGACAACGGAAATCTCAGTGACGGCACGCCGAACTACAGCCGGATCTGCAACGCATTCGGACAGCACGGGATCTCTTGCCCATCTCTCCAGCTCCTCGCCTTCACATACCCCAGCGGGCGTCCTGAGTACGTCACTCCCGGTGTTGCGGCCACCTTCCCTGTGATCGTCTCCGCAGTTGGTAGCACGCCTATCGCGGGCACCGGCGCGGTTGTCTACTCCATCAACGGGGGCAGCCAGACTCTCCTGCCCATGACGCAGAACTCGCCGAACAACTACACGGCTTCTCTGCCCATCGTCGCGTGTGGCGACAAGATCGAGTACTACATCCGTGCCCAGTCGGCCGCCGGATTCGCGTTCGATCCTTCAACGGCGACTTCCGACGGTGCCCGTTTCGTGGCGACCGGTGCGTACGGCGTTGAGATTCCGTTCGAAGACGACATGGAGATCAACCGTGGATGGACTGTCGGGGCTCCCGGTGACAATGCTACGTCCGGCATCTGGAACCGCATGGATCCGCAGGGAACAGCAGCACAGCCGGAAGACGACACCACACCGGCTCCGGGCGTGAACTGCTGGGTGACCGACGGCCGCGCCGGCTCCAGCATCGGTGAGTTTGACGTCGATAACGGCACGACGACCCTTGTCAGCCCCGTGATCAACCTTGATGGGGCATCCGGCGCGAAGATCTCCTACTGGCGCTGGTACTCCAACGACAAGGGCGCGGCTCCGAACGCAGACATCTTCGTGATCCAGATCTCGAACAACAACGGCTCCACCTGGACAACCGTGGAGACCGTCGGCCCAACGGGTCCGCAGGCCTCCGGCGGCTGGTACTTCCACGAGTTCAACGTCGGCGACTTTGTCGCCCCGACCTCGACCGTGCGCATGAGATTCCAGGCCTCGGACCTCGGCTCCGGCTCGATCGTCGAGGCCGCGGTTGACGATTTCAAGGTCACAGTGGTTGATTGCACACCGCCATGTGCTGCGGACATCAACGGCGGCGGACTGGATGTCACGGATCTTCTTGACTTCCTCGACGCCTTCGGCACCTGCGAGAATCAGCCCGCACCCTGCTCTTCCGGCGGCATCAGCGGCGACTTCAACGGGGATACGTTCGTTGATATCCTCGACTTCCTTGACTATCTCGACGCCTTCGGCACTGGCTGCGACTGAGTTCGAGTCATGATCTGATTCAACGCGACCGGGCGGTCCCATCGAGGGGCCGCCCGGTTTCATTGCGGGTGCCTTCATGAGGCGAGTTCGGCGCGTGAGATATCGCCTCGCTTCACTCTCAGCTGGGGCGCCTCTTCGGTGGCGCAGCCCAATGGAGACGCTCGATCAGTGTGCCCCAGTAGTCGGCGGATCGATTCCGCACAAACTTCGTGCGGCTCGCGTGACGCCTGAGAACGATGCGGTCTGCGTTTCCGAGCGGCTCTGACACCTGGCCGTCAAGCACGAGCGCGCATGTCTCGCCACCCGCGTCCGACGTCGCCCTCAACATCGATAACTCAATCACACTCGCGCCGGAGACCACGACAGGGCGGAAACTCAGCGAGTGAGGCGCGAGCGGTGTGATCGCAAAGGCGTCCGTATCCGGTGCGAGGATCGGACCTCCGGCCGAGAGGTTGTATGCGGTTGAGCCGATGGGCGTCGAGACAATCAGGCCATCTCCGCTGACGGAAGGACCCACACGCCCGTCGATAGATATCGAAAGCTCCATCATGTGGCGAGGGAGACCGTTGGCCACCACGGCCTCATTCAGCGCGGTCCCTGTGAGGCGGGGCGATTGCGAGCCGGGGCTGAAGACCTCGGCGTGGATCATCACGAGATCCCTCAGCGGCATCGGCCCATCACCTAGCAACGACGCGGCCTGGTGTCGGAACGACTCGAGGGTGAACTCTGCGATGTAACCGAGCCGGCCGAGATTGACCCCAAGCAACGGAACATCAAAGTCGATGAAACGCCTTGCCTGGGACAGCAGAGTCCCGTCGCCTCCGAGCACCACAAGAACATCCGCGCTCGCGCACAGAGGTCCCGGTGGTGTTTCCAGAGCATCCTCGACCCCCAAAAGAGTCGAGACCGATGCGATATCCGACACAAGGTCCTTCGCGACAGCGGTCGCTTCCGCGCTCCGAGGGTTCACCAGAAGCAGCACGCGCTTGGGCATGGTTGAGTGTACCTGCCAAACAGCGGTCAGACCTGCTCTGGGACAGGTGCTTGAGTCATCTCCGTGGTGTGCCCGGCCAAGGAGGTATCGGGACTCTCGCGTGCTGTCGGCTGAGAGCGGTCGAGCATCGTGCGGATCACGCGGGCGATTCCGGCGGCGTCAAGCCCGACCTCGGCGAGCTGCGACGAGCGCGGATCCTGATGGATCCATGAGTCCGGCAGCCCGTGGATGCGGATCCGAGACGTATCGAGGCCGAGTTCGGAGGCCGCTTCGAGCACGGCAGAGCCGAAGCCGCCGACAACGCTGTGATCTTCCAGCGTGAGAATCGGCACACGATCCAACAGCAGCTTCCTGATGAGTTCGCGATCGACCGGCTTTGCGAAGCGAGCGTCGTAGACCGATACGGCGTACTCGGGCGCGAGCTCCCTCGCCGCGACGAGGGCGTCTATCGCTGGGGTCCCGAACGCCAGAACGGCGATGTCCACGCGGGCCGCAGGAGCTGTAAGCAACCGTGCCTTGCCGAAAGCGAACGCCGGGCATGGCGAATCGGCCACGGCAGAGGAGACGTTGTCACGCGGATAGCGAACGGCCGAGAGGCCATCCTCAAACGTGCGCATGAATTCGAGCGACGCGATGAGGGACGGCTCGTCGATCGCCGCCATCATGCACGCGTTCGGCAGGGTGCGGAGGAGTGCAACATCGCAGAAGCCGTGGTGGACCGCGCCGTCGCCGCCAACCAAGCCCGCTCTGTCGAGGCAGAGGCGAACAGGGAGGCCCTGGAGCGCGGATTCCTGGAAGGCCTGATCGAAGGCACGCTGAAGGAACGTGCTGTAGACCGCGAAGAACGGCTTGTACCCCGTTTTGGCAAGTCCGGCCATCATGTCGAGGGCGTGGCTCTCGCAGATCCCTACGTCCCAGCATCGGTCAGGGAACTGGTTCATCACCCGCGTGAGGCCCGTGCCATCCGGCATCGCTGCTGTGCATGCAACGATTCGCTCGTCCCGCTCCATCATCGAGAGCATGGCCTCGCCGAAGGCGGTCGTGAACGAGCGGCCTTCCTTCTTCAACTCAACGCGGCATCCTTCACGGACGACCTCGCCATCGACGCTGAACGCGGGAGGAGAGTGGAACGTGCTCGCGTCTGCTTCGCTGAATGAGTAGCCCTTCCCCTTGATCGTCTTGACGTGCAGAACCATCGGGCGATCAAAGTCGCGGGCCTCCGTCAGAAACTCGATCAGAGTCCGCAGATCATGTCCGTCGATGGGGCCGACGGTGACAAGTCCGAACCTCTCGAACCACGAGTCCTCGGTCACCCACGCCTTGGTCGCCTCGCCCATGCGGTGGTACGCCTCTTCCAGCGCGGAACCACCCGGGACATGCTTCAGGATCTTGTGGGCGGATTTCTTGAAATCGCCGTAGAGCGTCGAGAGTCTGACCCGGTCGAAGTATTGTGAAACCGCGCCCTGTGGTTTGCTGATCGACATCCCGTTGTCATTCAGAACGACAAGGAACTGGCGTTTGAGCGTGCCCGCGTTGTTCAGCCCTTCCATCGCCACGCCATTCACGATCGAGGCGTCGCCGATCAGGGTGACCACCCGCCGGCCGTCGGTGCGAGCTTTGGGCTCGTATGACTCGCGATTGAGCGCATCGCCCCGCGCCATGCCCACTGCTGTTGAGATCCCCGTTCCCGCGTGCCCGACTCTGAACAGGTCGTAAGGTGACTCGCTCGGCTCCGGGAACCCTGCCATGCCCTTGCGGGTTCGCAGATCCGACAGCATCGAGAGACGCCCCGTGAGCAGCTTGTGGGGGTAGCACTGATGGCCGACATCGAAAAGAAGTCTGTCGTGACCGAAGTCGAAGACATAGTGCAACGCGATCGTCAGCTCGACCACACCGAGATTGGGCGCGAGGTGCCCGCCCGTTTTTGATACTTGGGCGACGATCGCCTCGCGAATCTCTTTGGCGAGACGCTCCAAGTCCTCTATCGAGAGTGACCGAAGGTCGCGTGGGGAACTCAGTCCGGCGAGGATGCGTGGTGGGATGTGGCTCAAAGGATTGGATCTTTCAATATGTACTGAAACAATTGTACCAGTCGCGGCCGAGGCCGGCCACGTCTATGCCGACAGAGATCTAGTGGTCCCGCCGCGCCAGAGTTCGGGCCATGTCCAGCAGGCCGGCGGATCGTGGCCCCAGAGAAGAAATCGCTTCTTCGGCTCCGGAGAGCAGCTCGTCGACCCGGGTCCGCGACCCATCGATGCCAAGCACCCCCGGATAGGTCAGCTTGCCGAGTTCGGCATCCTTTCCAGTGCGCTTTCCCACTGCCTCCGAAGTCTGGGTCACGTCAAGAAGGTCGTCAACGATCTGGAACATCAGGCCGATCGCGTCCGAGTATCGGACGATCGCATCGAGCGTATCGGCCGACTCCTCCGGACCGGATAGGGCACCCATGACAGCCGACGCCCGAATCAAAGCACCGGTCTTGTTTCTGTGGATCAGCACGACCCGCTCTTCGTCCGAGAGCCCGCTCGGCAGACCACCCAGAGAGTCGTACACCTGACCCGCGATCATTCCGGTCGTGGCGGCCGTCAACTCATTGAGAATCCGCAGCACTCGTGATGCCGGGAGCGACAGATCCGCAAGCGACGAGAACGCCAGAGTCAGCAGCGCATCACCGGCGAGTATGGCCATTGCCTCACCGGAACGGCGGTGAAGTGTCGGGCGCCCGCGGCGAAGGTCGTCGTTGTCGAGCGCCGGGAGATCGTCATGCACCAGACTGAAGGCATGCACCATCTCGACCGCAGCACCGACGGGCAAAGACTCCGGACCGCTTCCGCCCGCAGCGACACAAGCATGCCAAGCGAGCAGGGGTCGCACGCGCTTGCCGGGGCCGAGTGCGGCGTACCTGATTGAGTCGATCAGCGCGGGAGGCGTGCCGGGTCGGGTCACGACTCGGTCGATCTGTGCATCAACCAACTGGACAATCGATGACGTATCTCGCACAACCATGCTCCCGCCGTACCGGACGTGCACCGATCGTAGGTCCCGCCCGTTGAGACCCCGTGTCTACCATGACGGCGATGTCAGATGCCCTGAACACGCTTGCTCGTTTCTTCGCCGATGGCGGTGCGGTCATGTGGCCCCTGCTCGGCATGAGTATCGTGTCGGTGACGCTTTCCCTCGAACGGACTTGGTTCTGGTCTCGCACACACTCATCCCACACCGCGCGGCTTCTCCGCTCCGTCTTTAGACGCACTCGTGAGGGAGACCTCGCCGGTGCGGCGGATCTCGCCGAGAGCGATCGGTCCGTCTACGGGCCATTCGCGGCACGGCTGCTTGCCGACGCACGCGCCAATGCCGAGGCCTCCGCGATCGAGGCACACGGCATCGAGCTCATCGAGCGATCCAGGCCGAGCATCGAGCGATTCTCCGTGACGCTCTCGACGATCGTTACCGCGGCGCCGATGCTCGGGATTCTCGGCACTGTGACCGGCATCATCGAGTCCTTCCAGCTGCTTGGACAAGAGCGTGGTGTGACCGATCCGACGCTCGTCGCGGGGGGGATCGCCGAAGCTCTCTACACGACCGTTTTCGGGCTTGTCGTGGCCCTGACGACGCTCTTCCCCTATGTGATGTTCCGCAGCCAAGCTGACCGTGCCTTCGGTCGCATGGAATCACTGATCGGTGTAATCGCCCAGGTCCGGTCGGCGGGGTCGAAGTTGCACCCCGGACCCAAAGCCGACACTTGAGCGAGCTGCATCAAGAACACGGGCCTCCCAGACTCGTTCGAGCGTGGGAGGCCCGGATCGGCGCATTCGAGAACAAAGGCGGGCTTGCGTCAGTCGGCGTGCGTCGTCTGGGCGTGATCACACACAGTAGTCGCGCCCGAACGCATCGAGGAAGTCCAGGAAGTCGAGCACGTCGACGACGGTATCGCCATTGAAATCAGGGTTGCCTAGGCCGCCGCATGGCAGGTCCTCGCCGAAGCAGGTCCCGAAGTCATCGAAGAAGTCGAGGATATCGAGCACGTCAACAATCGTGTCGCCGTTGTAATCCCCGGCAGCAGGACCGCTCCGGATCAGGCGGAACACTTCTCCGCCGCCATCGACGATGTACAGATTGCCCTGATTATCCTCGCCGAACGAGGTGATGGAGTTGATCGCGATGGCACCCGGCGGATCGAGTTGCGTCGTTCGGTCGGTGAACTCTGTCACCGAGACGCCGTTGTAGCGGAACGACTTGATCCTGTTCGAGCAATAGTCAGCGAAGAAGTATGTGCCGCGAAGATCGCAGATCGGCCCGCGATACACGTACCCGCCGGTCACAGAGCAAGAGAACCCATCGGTCGAGTGGTTATACACATGGATGGGGAACTTCATGGTCGAAGCAGAGGCGCAACCGGTTGTATTGAAGGCGTTGTTGCCTTCGTAGCAGCGCCAGCCGTAGTTCTCGCCGCCCGTGCTTGTGGCGGGCTGGAGGTTGATCTCTTCCCAGTTGTTCTGGCCGACGTCTGCGATCCACAGATCGCCCGTTTCGCGATCGAAGGAGTTTCTCCAGTGGTTGCGAAGCCCGTACGCCCAGATCTCGTCGTCGTTCTCGGTGCCGACGAACGGGTTTTCCGAGGGAATCGTGTAGAGCTTGGTGGCGTCGGCAGGGAATCCATCGTCGTCGGCGTTTCCGGGGATGTTGTCCGGACCGTCGACATCGATTCTGAGCATCTTTCCGAGCAACTGGTTGGTCGTATCTTGGGCACGATTACCCGGATCGCCGCCCGAGCCCCCGTCACCGGTCGCGATGTAGAGGTAACCGTCCGGTCCGAAGCCGATCCAGCCGCCGTTGTGATTGCTGAACGGCTGTGCAATCGTCAGGACAACCTGAGCACTGGCCAGATTGGCGAAGCTCGACGTCGCTGGGTCGCCGGTCGCCTGATATCGCGCGATCACCGTTGTGCCGGATGAGTTCGTGTAGTTCACCCAGAAGTAGCCATTCGCCAGATAGTTCGGGTGGAACGCAAGACCCAGCAAGCCCTGCTCGCTCGCCGTCGAAACGCCGGATATCGAAAGGAACGGCGTCGTGACGAGCGTGTTGGTCAGCAGGTTGTAGATCCGGATTCTTCCCGTGGAACCCGACCGCTGCTCAACGATGAAGATCCTGGTGTCGTCACCGGGCGCATGGGTTACGAACAAAGGATTCGAGAGACCCGCTGCGATCCGTTCGGTTGTCAGTGGGGTCTGAGCGTGCGCGCACCACGATACACCGGCCACGAGTGCGGCCGCGGCGATCATCTTCTTCATGCTTCTGCCTCCGTCTCCAGGGTGATGGGGTTAAACCCCACGAGATACTCAGCGTAGCGGAATCGCACTGAGAACGGAAGCCCCACGGTCCGATCTCTGCGCTGGGCCGCGTTGATTATCCGGACCTTGAATCCACCCTGATAGAGGGTGTCAAGACTCTTGAGATTTGATCAGTTCGAGGATCTCTTCCGGGGTGCTTGCGCTATAAATCCGCTGCCGGAAGTCTTCCATCGTCATCAGGCGGCTCACTCTGGCAAGCGCCTGGATGTGATCGCTCGTCCGCTCAGGAGGGCTGGCGAGAAGCACAATCAAGCGCACGGGCTGACCGTCGATCGCCTCAAAGTCGAGGGGGTTGGCAGGTTTGCCGATCGCCATGGCCAGGGCAGACATGCCCGCGGCTTTCCCATGGGGGATCGCAAGCCCGTGCCCGATACCTGTCGTGCGAGTCTGCTCTCGAGTCCAGACGGCCTGCTTGAGCGTCCCAGGATCGCTGACCTTGCCGGCAGCGGCGAGGACATCGACAAGCTCGTCGATCACGGCGCGCTTATCGACAGCGACAAGCGGGGCACGGATGCAACTTGGGGAAAGGATGTCGAGCAGGTTCATTCGTCGCTCTTCCCGGTTGGCCGCGTCATGGACCGAGGCGTCTCGGCGATGGGGCAGAGTGTAGACCACACCCAACACGCGGCCAATCGTGGGGGGGGCCGCACCGTGGCCCGATTTTCGTTAGTGAAAGTCACGGCCGCTGCAGCACTGCCCAGAATGAGCCGTCACGGTATCCATGTGGCGGCTCTCCCGGCTTCCCCGCCGGCATGGTGCGGTGCATGGCTTCCAGGCGCAGCCCGAATCGGTCGCTGACCAGTTTAGCGAGTTCCTCGTTCTCTTCGGGCTCGATGCTGCACGTGGAGTACACAACCCATCCCCCTGATCGAACGAGGTTCAGCGATTGCTTGACGATACCGATCTGGATCTCTCTGAGCCGTTGCGACTGCTCTGGGCTGTAGCGGTGCCTCGCTTCAACCCTGCGCGCGAGAACTCCGGTGTTCGAGCACGGGACGTCGAGTAGCGCGAGATCCGCTTTCCCGTTGCATGATCTCGCGAGCGATGCCGAATCGACGACCGCCACCCGCTCGTCACTCTCCACGATCTCTTCCAGTTGTGCCAGCCGTGCTCGATCCGTGTCAGAGGCGATGATCGATGCGCCAGGGAACGTCGCCCGGAGCTGGCGGGTCTTTGTGCCACGTCCTGCGCAGACGTCCACGATTCGTGCCGCGTCGATCGCAGCGATCGCGTTCACGGCTTCACCGGCAGAAGAGTCCTGCACCCAGACATCCCTGCGTGCGTTGAGCATTCTGGAAAGTGTGCCTCTGTCCCCCTGAAAGACAGCGAAGCCCGCGATGGAATGGGGTTCGATCAGGTCCGCAGGAAGTCGTGATTCGGCGTGCGACACATTCAGGATCGTCGGAGGTTGCATCATGGCGTGAAGGGCCAGATCGCGTGCACGCTCGCTCCCCCAATCCAGATCCCATTTCGAGAGAAGATCCCGTGGCAGCCCGGTTGATACGGCCCACCTCTCGATGGAATCAGAGGGGAGCGCGTCTCCCGCGAGACGAAGAGATCCTCCCGAGGACAGAGGGAGCTCGTCTCGTCGGTCCTCCCAGCGGTCATCCAGGATCCTCGTGCTTGAAGCATCAGAAGCTCGAACGCTCGAAAGCCGTCTGAGGACAGCATTCGTGATGCCGGCTGCCCCGGGCCTGATCCGCGTCTTGGCCCACTCTACGGTCTGGTCGATCGCCGCGTGATCAGGGATCCGATCAAGAAACAGCAACTGCACGCCTCCACTGAGGAGCGCGGCTCTGAGTCGCGGCTCAAACTCCGCGGGCTCGCGCATCGCGCAGACGCGGATCAGATGCTCAATCGTGATCCACCGCCGCACCGCCTGATCAACGATTGCATGGGCAAGCGCGGCCTCACGGGTGTCGAGCCCATCTGTTCTCACAGTCTCGGGGTTCAGATCCGGGTATCGTGCAGCGAGTCTCGCCAGGTGACGAATCGCCGCATCCCGCCCGTCTGTCGCGGCAGTGGGGGGCGGTGGGGGGGTCGGTGAGGCGTCCTGACTCTGCAGCCCAGGTCCTGCCGCTTTCTTTGCGGACCGGCTTGCCGTGGGGCCACGGTCTGAGGACGATGATTCGCGGAACTTGGACACGTCGGACTGTAGCCGACGGTGCGGCACGCTTGTAGCCGGCACGTTCGGAAGGAGATCGGCAGCGTGAGCGAGCGCCACGGCGTCTCGGACCGTCGCGTCAGGCGAGGACTCCTCGCCGGGATGCGCATCCGAAAGAAGCTCATCTTCTTGCACACAGCGTTCTCGGCCGCGCTCGCGACCATTCTGTTGGCCGCGCTCAGGCCGGCGATCTCCGAGATCGTCGAACGCGCGGAAGTAAACGAGGCGACCGCGCTGGCACGAGTTCTCATTTCTGCTGAGATCGCGGATCTCTCGTTCCCCGATGGGATTGTGGTTGCCAGAGGGTCGGCCTCCGATCTTGGGCTTCCTCCTGAACAAGCAAACAAGGCCTCCGCATCTCCCGGTGTGCCGCTGAGAGTGGATGCCGTCAGCGGGGTCTCGACGGTCGTCTATCTCGACCCCCGTGCGGACGATGGAGTGTTCACAAAGATCAGTGTCCGGATCGATGAAGCCCGAAGCGCGGTCATGCGCCTGTATGTATTCATGGTGATCGCCCTGCTCGGCGTCTATGCGCTTGTCGCGTTATCGCTCGAGGTCTTCGTGCTGCCTCAGCAGGTCTACGCCCCTATCCGTCGCATGCTGAGAGCAGATCTTGCCGTTCGCGAAGGCCGAACCGACGACGAGCTGATCCCGGAGTCCGCGATTCCCGCCGATGAGCTGGGTGAGATCATGCGTTCGCGGAACGAGTCGATCAAGACAATCCGCGAGAAGGAGCACGAACTCTCGAGGGCGCTTGGCGAGATCGAGCGTGTGGCGGGAGATCTCAAACGCAAGAATCACCTGCTCGAAGCGGCGCGTCGCAACCTTGCCGATGCGGATCGCCTGGCCAGTCTCGGCATGATGTCGGCGGGCATCTCGCACGAGTTGAACACCCCGCTCGCTGTGCTCAAGGGGATGGTCGAGCGGCTCAGCCGCGACCCGGGGGCCGGCGTCTCCGACGCTGAAGCGCAGTTGATGCTGAGAGTGGTGGGGCGACTCGAGCGGCTCAGCGAGTCCCTGCTGGACTTCGCACGTGTCCGTCCGCCGATCTCGCAGCCGGTTGCTATTCGAGGCATCGTTGAGGAGGCCGCGACGCTTGTTCGACTGGATCGCGATGCGAGAGACGTCTCCATACAGAATCTGGTCAAGCCGGATCTGATCGTCGAGTGCGATGCCGACAGAATGGTGCAGGTCTTCGTGAACCTGCTGCGCAACGCGACCGACGCCGTTCGGACACGCACCTCGCTCGCACCGGATCCACCAGGTCAGATCTTGGTTGAATCGGTTGTCGGGGACCGAGACGGAGCGATCTGGGCGACCATCACAGTCACAGACAACGGCCCGGGCATCGAGCCATCCCTGCTCACAACGCTCTTCGAGCCGTTCGTCAGCACACGCCTGGATTCACGAGGGACGGGCCTTGGGCTGGCTGTCTCAGAAGGGATCATCAGGGAGCACGGCGGCGTCCTTGTTGCAGGGAACATGCCGGACAGACGCGGCGCGAGAATGGAGTTACTCCTCCCGATGCACGCTCAAGGGCGCCAACCGGAGCGCGGGCAGCCCGCCGAAGAGCACCGATCCGCAGAGTCGGAGTAGGATGTACCCAATGGACTCGGAATCGACACCTTCCGCCGTGCCTCCTTCGCTCTCCGTCGTCGCACTCGACGACGACGCGGACTTCCGCCAGTACATCGCCACAGTGCTCGATGCCGAGGGACACGAGGTGCGGGTGGCGTCGACGCCTGACGAGTTTTTCTCCATGTGTGAGGAACGGCTCCCGGACGTCGTGCTCCTCGACATCAAAATGGGCAGGTTCAGCGGCGAAGAAACGCTCAACGAGATCCGTCGGCGTTGGCAGCGGCTGTGCGTGATCGTGGTCACAGGATACCCCTCGCTCGACAGCATGCGCCAAACCTTTAAGAAAGACGTCTTCGACTACCTTGCCAAGCCATTCTCGATCGATGAACTCCGGCGCTGCCTCGCGCAAGCAGCCGACGCCTTCGAGCTCGGCCAGCGTGCCCAGGACCGGCTCCGCATGGGGCTGGGGAGGCACATCCGGATGGCCCGAACCGAACGCTCATGGACGCTCAAGGAGCTCTCCGAGGCATCGGGCGTCAGCGTCAGCCAGCTCTCCTCGATCGAGCGAGGCGCACACCTCCCCTCGCTGGAGTCCTTGCTGGCCATCGCCACCGCGCTGGGATCCCGGCCGTCCGGGTGGCTCTCGGACTCGGGTTTCTGATCCGGTCCCGTTGCATCCGATTTGACCCGAGGCCTCCGGCTGGATTGACTGCTTGCCTTGTCACGCGCCACCCCGCCGCCATCCCGCACACCCGCAATCCTGTTCACGGCGTTCGAGCCGTCCGGCGATGACCATGCATCGGCGGTCATCGCCCGGCTCCGCAGGACGCGTCCCGATATCTCGATCCACGCCTGGGGTGGACCCAAGATGGCCGAGGCCGGCGCGACGATCGTCGAGCGCACCGGCGACGACGCGGTGATGGGCATGCCGGGCATCAAGAAGATCAAGGAGCACTGCGGCATCAACCGTCGGATCGCAGCGTGGCTCGAGAGTAACCCGGTCGCGGTGCATGTGCCGGTCGATTCTCCGGCTGCGAACTTCCCGATCTGTCGCATCGCAAAGCGTCGCGGGATCAGGGTCGTCCATCTCGTCGCTCCGCAGGTCTGGGCATGGGGGAGCTGGCGTATCAACAAGCTCCGCAAGCTGACCGATCATGTGCTCTGTCTGCTTCCGTTCGAGGAGCCGTGGTTCAATGAAAGGAGCGTGCGCGCAACGTTCATCGGTCATCCGCTCTTTGACCACGTTCTCGATCCGGACTCTCTCGACACAGAGGCGGCTGCCCTCGGCCAGACTCACCCAAGGATCGCGATCATGCCCGGATCCAGGCCCGGTGAGATCCAACGGAACTTCCCGATTCTCCACGAGGCGTTCAGGCGCCTGAAGGCCGACCACCCGCAGTTGATCGGTTGTGTAGCGGCAACAACCCCGAGAGTTGAACAGACGCTGCGGTCGATGGCCGCGGATCTCGGGGGCTGGCCCGCCGGGCTGGAGATGCTCTCCGGCCGGACAGACGCCATCGTGCGTTGGTGCGATCTCGCGCTCGTTGTCAGCGGAACGGTCACGCTCCAGATCGCGAAACAGTGCCGCCCGATGGTCATCGTGTACAAGTCGGGACTCTTCGATCGTGCTCTCTACACGATCGCGCGAGACGTTCTCTTCACGACAGACCATTTCACGCTGCCGAACCTCATCGCCGGTCGAGAGATTGTCCCGGAACTGGTGCCGCACTTCGGCGACGCCGAGCCCATCGTGCGGCACGCGAGCGATCTGCTTGAGTCCCCCGACCTCGCATCGTTGCAACGATCGGAGTTGCAGCGTGTCGTTGAGCAGTTCGCCGGCAGGGATGCCTCCTCCAAGGCAGCGGAGCTGATCGCTGATGCGGCGGACGAGGCGTGCGCCGCCATGCCCGCGATCGCAGCACTTAACCGTTGAGCAGGTTTCGAGCGCACGCAAATCCCGCGACGCAGCAGCAGCGGTTTCCGATCCGATCCGCGATCTTGAGCGTCGCGACCTCCAGTGATCCGAGCGGCAGTCCCCGATCGAGCATGCTGTGTGCCGCACGGTCGATATCGTGACGCGCGACGGTCTCATCGCTCGCAAAGAGGATCAGCGTTGCGATAGCTCGCTCGATTGTGGCGTCTGATGCGAGCTTCCGAAGGTCTGTCGCGGGGCCGCGGACAACCTCGCTGCTGTAAGACTGATTCGGCCCCCCGATCCCATCGCGGCACACGAACTCACCGGTTGTCTTGAGTTCCAGCCAGATCGCTACAGAGGGATCGATCTCACCATCATCGTGGTGAGCCGTGTCTTCTATCGATGCGAACAGCGTCGCCGACTGCTTCTCCAACCGAGCGGCTCGCTCGACTGCATCGATGATGTGCTGCCCCGGGCTCGGCGTCAGTACAAGGTCGCAGCGTTCTCGGAGTGACCGCCTCGCACGCGGATGCGGCGGGGTCGGGTACGCCACTTCCCGCAGGACTCCCCATCCATACGCAGCGAGCGAGCCGGCGATGTGAACGTGGATCTCAGTCTCATCGAGCATGTCGAGCCCGCGCAGGGCTTGTTCCTCAGCGAGCGCGATCTCCGCTGAGATCAGCCCGTCAGCGATCTGCTCAACGATGCGCGCCGCGTCGCTCATGCCGGCGTGGCCGTCTCTTCTCTTGGTTGAAGCCCGAACTCTGTTCTGATCTTTGCCACGATCGAATTCGCATCCTCCGCGGCGATCTGCCTCGACTTTCTGGCCGTCGAGCGCCAGAACCACGGAATAGGCAGGATCGTGAGCGGCAGATACCAGTACTCGGTTCGTATCCAGTTCCACTCACCGGGGATGAGTTGATCCATGAAGTACACGCCGGGCCAGACTGTTGCGACCAGTAATGCCGCGAAGATCAAGGGTATACGTCGCTGTCTCTCAAGCGTGAAACTGACTCGCGTGCTCTTGCCTGCCGGTGTCCATGTTGCGATCAGATGATGGTCGAACGGTGTACCGCATCCATCCACGTGGAAGAGTCGGTCGCCGGTTCCCGGATGTAACCCCGGGATCCTGCCCCTTCGTGCGGCGATGTCGAGCCGCCTACGAATCTCGTCCGGGCTTTGATCGATGATCAGGTCCGAGAACTCAGGAGTTTCACGTTTCGCCGCGTTGTCGTGTGTGATCGGATCGTCCATGAATCCTCCGACGGTGACTGTATCGTCACGAGTACGGGCCAGACTGTTGCGAGGATCGGCCAATCCGTTTCCGGGTGGCACGGCGCATGCACTACGCTTGAACGGCATGCAACGAGGTCCAACGAATCAGGGGATGTTGCGGATAGTCCACCCTGAGGGCGGCGTGGATACAACGCCGTTGACGCCGCTCGACGGCCCTGGGCGACGGACGACCAGACTCGTGCCTGATCGCGAGTCCCAGCATCCGCCAGGTTCAGTCTCAGTGCTTTCGAGCAGGGTTCGTCGGGTTCAGGAGGAAAACGCCAGGGCATCAGCACTCGACCCGGAGGATGCACGGGCGATCCTCGCTCGGCGAGTGGTCGAGTCTCTCGAAGGAGGCGCAGCGGCCGTACTCCGGCCAGAGATACGGTCCAGACTCGTCACCACCGGTGTTCGTATGGGGCTGAGACCCTTCGATGCGAACCTCGTCATAGCGATCATGCAGGACGATGCGCGGCTCGCGAAGGCGCAGCCGAAGCCGTCGGGTGCGAAAGTCTCGCCTGGCGCCATGTCGCGGCTCGGCTTGGTGCGAGGGCCGGCAGAGAAAGATGTCCAGACATCTCGGGCAGTGCTCGGAAGACTTGCTATCTCCATTCTCTTGGGGATCGCACTCGCCTTGGCGTTCGTGCAATGGATTGTCGGTGCACGCTGATCCGTTCGCCTCAGGTGGATTTCCTGAGCCACGCTTCCTCAAGCTCTTCCAGTTCGGCGCGTGCTCGGTTCCGCTCTTCGGTGAGCGACTTGCTCTTCGCCACGTCGGTCCAGACGGCGGGATCCGCCAGCATCATCTCAAGGTCCTCAAGTTTCGCCTGGACCTCGCCCATCCTGGTTTCGAGCTGGTCAACGGAGAGCCAGGAGTGGCGGTTCTTGGCGGAGCCGGAGTCATTGCCTCGTTTCGGTGCCGGTGCGCGAACGCTCGCCGCCTGGCGCGCCTGTTCACGCTGCTCGGCCTCCTTTCGCTTTCGCTCCTGTTCCGCACGCTGCCGCTCACGATCCTCGGCATCCTGCTGGGCCTGACGCTGGTTGGCGAGCCGACGGGAGTACCACTCGCTGAAACTACCCACAAAGACCTCTGCTGATCCTGAGCCGTCGAGGATCAAGAGGTGGTCGCAGGTCGCGTCGATGAGGGCCCGATCGTGCGAAATCAGGACCAAAGTGCCGTCGAACCCGACATCGTCTCCATCCTCAGCGGGCTTCCGGAGCGCCTCTTCCAGCCGCTCGGAAGCAAGGATGTCGAGGTGGTTGGTCGGTTCGTCGAGGACGAGTAGATTCTTCGCGCTCGCGAGCAGTGCGGCGAGGGCCGCCCGAGACCGCTCTCCCCCTGAGAGCACACGCAGTTCCTTCTCCTGCTCCTTCCCAGTGAACAGAAACGCTCCCGCAAGGTCTCTGGCTTGCTGCTCGGACCACGGCTTCCCTTGCGTCTCCTTCAGGATCGCGTTCTGCAGGAACCTCCAGACCGGCACGTCCATCTCCATGTGGTCGTGCGTCTGCCGGTAGTAGCCCGGCTTGACATTCGAGCCCGTTCGCCGTGTGCCCGCATCGGGTTCGAGCTCGCCCAGAAGGCAGCGCACAAGCGTCGT
The DNA here is from genome assembly GCA_019454185.1 of Phycisphaeraceae bacterium. Classification (NCBI taxonomy): domain Bacteria; kingdom Pseudomonadati; phylum Planctomycetota; class Phycisphaerae; order Phycisphaerales; family Phycisphaeraceae; species Phycisphaeraceae bacterium. Next base: position 1,973,137 of record CP075368.1, on the reverse strand, counting down.
CTTCCCCGCCCCGTTGGGTCCGACAATCGCCCACCTCTCGCCCCTCGCGATCGAGATGTCGAGGTTGGTAAAAAGATGCCGCGTTGAGCCGTCCGAACTCTCGTACGACTTACTGAGTCCCCGCGCGGAGAGCACAACATCGCCCGTTCGCTCCGCACGCGGCAGCGCGAGCCGGAAGGAGTCCAACTCCATCGGTCGCTCGAGTGTCCGATCCTCTTTCTCTCGCTCAAGGCGACTCTCTCGCCCCTTGGCCTGGCGAGCTCGCTGACCGGCCTTGAACCTCCGGATGTACTCTTCTTCCTTGCGGAATCGATCCTGCTGCTTCTCATACGCACGAAGCTGCGTGAGCCGCCTCTGGGCGCGAATCTCGCGGAACGCCGCGTAATTCCCGGGGTAATCGATCAGTCGGCAGTCTTCGACTTCGATGATCCTCTTCACAACCGCGTCAAGCAGATAGCGATCGTGCGAGATCATGACGACCGCGCCCTTGTACTCGTCACGCAGGAATCGTTCGAGCCACATGCGACCATCGATATCAAGGTGATTGGTCGGCTCGTCGAGCATCAGAAGATCCGGGCCCTCAAGCAGGAGTCTCGCCAGAGCGAGTCGGCCTCGCTGCCCTCCAGAGAGACTCTTCACCGGAATCTCGAACTGAGCGTCCGTAAAGCCCAGGCCGTGCAGTGTGGCGTCGATCCGGTGCCCGATGCTGTATCCGCCCAGAGACTCCATCTGTTGCTCGAGCGCGACCTGTTGCTTCAAGAGCCGATCGAGTGCGGGTCCCTCCGCCGAGCCCATCTGCTCATAGACGCGGTCGAGTTCCTTGTGCACATCATGAAGGGCCTTGAACGCGCCCTCGGCCGATTGCCGTAGGGTTTCATCGGGATCAAGGCGAGGATCCTGTTGCAAGTATCCGGCCCGGGCTCCTCGTTGCAGGGAGATCGTGCCCGAATCAGGGCGGATCTCCCCTGTGATGCAGCGCAAGAGCGTGCTCTTGCCCGCTCCGTTGCGTCCCACGATGCCGATGCGGTCACCCGCCTCGATGCTCAATGAAACCCCTTCGAGGATCGTGTGATCCCCGTAACTGTGCATGAGATTGGTGACGGCGAGCAGGGCCATAAGGGCGATTCTAAACCGCTGCGAACCAGAGTCATGTCCGTACGCGAGGTTCGGATGGTCATAATCCCGACCGCCGGAGACCGAGTACCATCCAAGCGTGAGCAAGAGCCCCCCGATGCCGCCCCCCGGCGAAGATCCCGAGACCAAGGGTCCTCCCTCCGAAGAGGCGGATCCAAAGTCTGCCCGTCGCCCCCGTCCGAAGGCAGGGGCCGGGCCGACGGCGCGCCCCGCCGTCACGATTCGCACGATCAAGCGAATGGCCCTCGCCGGCGAGAAGTTCTCGTGCCTCACATGCTACGACGCGACCACCGCACGCTGGCTCGAACGTGCGGGTGTGCACATCCTGCTCGTCGGCGATACCGCGTCAGAGATGATTCTCGGCTTCGATCGCACGATCGACATGCCCCTCGACGTGCTGCTCGCGCTGACCGCCGCCGTCAAACGCGGAGCCCCCAACACGATGGTCATGGGCGACATGCCCTTCATGTCGTACCAGGCCGACGAGTCTTCGGCTCTCCGAAATGCGGCCCGATTTCTGACCGAGGGCCGCGCAGATGCCGTCAAGATCGAGGCGGACGCCAGCTACGCTCCTCTCGTCTCGAAGATGGCCCGGGCCGGGATTCCCGTGGTTGCACATGTCGGATCGAAACCTCAGCAGGCCATGCTCTCCGGCGGTTACGCCTCGAAAGGTCGCACCGCGGAAGAAGCCGCTCAGGTCGTTCTCGACGCGGTGGCGCTCGAGCGAGCCGGCGCGATCATGCTTCTGGTCGAGGCCGTGCCCGACGAGGTATCAGCAGAGATACTCGCCCGCACCTCCGTTCCGCTGATCGGCATCGGGGCTGGCGTCGCCTGTCACGGCCAGGTACTTGTGCTCCACGATCTCATCGGGCTGACCGATGCGCCGCCCAGATTTGCCGCATCGGTCGCTTCGCTCGGTGCCGCCATCGAAGAAGCAGGAAAGGAGTGGGTCGAGCGGGTTGCCGCATCCAGAATCGGCGGCATGCGATACACAATGAAGCCCGGCGAGACGCAGCGACTGCGAGAGATTCTCAGCTCGGGCCTCGCCCCCGCCGACTCTGACGAGAAACGCGTCTGAACGGCGACTGCTGGAGACCCCGCTGATGCGTCGTTTCGTTGCTCTTGGTCCGGCTGTTGTGGTGCTGCTCGCGGCGGTCGCCCTGATGTTCGTCGGGCCGACAGTCGTCCGACGCATGTCGCTCGCTGCCACCATCGGGAAAGCGCAGGGCGCACGCGTCGCCCTCGAAGCCGAAGAGTCTCTCGAGCGTCTGAACCGGTCCGTCGAGCAGGTCGCAACCGCGGTCATGCCTTCCCTTGTCCACATCGATGTGGATATCCCGTCCAGCGAATCACGACGCGGTCGCGCCTCTTCGGGTTCGGGATGGGTCTGGGATCTACAAGGCCACATCGTGACCAACGCGCACGTCGTCCGGGGTGCAACGTTCATCCGTATCCAGACGAGCGACGGGCGCATCACCCCTGCGGAGATTCTGAAGGCCGACACCTACACCGACATCGCCGTGCTCCGACCCGCATCGACCGAGGGGCTGCTCCCGATCGCCCGCGCGACGGGGCTCGAACCGAGAATCGGCCAGCGCGTCTTCGCGTTCGGGTCTCCATTCGGCTTCAAGTTCTCGATGTCGGAGGGCATCGTCTCGGGGTTGGGCCGTGATCCGCTCAACGACGAGCCGACAGGCATGACAAATTACATTCAGACAGATGCAGCGGTGAACCCCGGGAACTCCGGCGGCCCACTCGTGGATTACCGCGCTCGTCTGATCGGCATGAACGTCGCGATCGCCACCGGCGCAGGAACCCAGAACCTCCTGCAGGGACAGTCGGCGGGAATCTCGTTCGCCATCCCGCTTTCAACCATCGAGCCGATCGTGTCGCAGATGGTCAAAGGACAAGATGTCACGCGCGGCTACCTCGGCATCACGATTCCTGCAAACGAGGAGCCGATCATTTCCGATGCGGGCTTCATCGGAACCGGCGTGCGAATCCCCCGCGTTGAGCAGGAAGGTCCGGCCGCACGAGCTGGGATCCGATCGGGCGACATCATCACGCACTTCAATCAGGCGCCGATCCGGAATCCAGCCATGCTTCGATCGAGCATCGGCTCGATGTCCCCCGGTCAGCGTGCGACCGTGAGGGTCTGGCGAGACGGAGCACCTCTCGATCTTGAGGTGCTTGTCGGGGAGTTCCCGCAGGCCGTGCTCGCAGGACAATCGGTCTTCCCCGCTCTGATCCGCTACGGCATGCGCCTCGGCCAGGACCGAACCGGCGTGTTCATCAATGCTGTGCTTCCCGGTTCAACCGCGGACGACGCGGGGTTTCTCGAGAACGCCCGATTGAGCGAAGTCGCCGGCCGACCGGTGCGCTCCATCGACGACGCGCATGTCGCACTCATGCGTGCCGACTTCCTGCTCGGGAAACCGGTCGTTGTTTCGCTCTCCGGCCCCGACGGTGCCGAGACGCGCTCACTCATCATGCAGCTCGGCCGCTGATGCTCCAAGCTACTCCGCGAGATCGCTCGCCGGCGGTGCAACGCCGATGAGCCGTACGACCACGCTCATTCCTCTCGGCGGCACACGGGATGGATCGGCAATCCACTCAGGATCCTCGATCTCCGCGCTCGGGCTGTACACACCGCTCCACGCAACAGTCTCGCTCGTAAAGGTGTGCAGACCGACGATCGTTCCCTCCGCTTCCGCAGCGTACCACTCCCTGCCCCCGCGAGAGACCATTCTCGAGCCGGCAAACACCCATCGAGGAGCACCCTCTTGGATGGTCTCGGTCAGGCGAATCCCGCTCACGCGGCTCACGACCCAGTCGCTTGCGAGCGAGTTATGCGTCTTGCCATCGGCATCGGTCCAGATGAACCGCACTTCGACCGGAGATCCTTCCGGTGGCACACGCGTCACCTCGGTGCCATCCCAGTGCCACGCGCCCGTGCGACCGGGAGTGAGCCCTGCAAGCAGCAGTGCGGCATGAACATGCCTCGGGCTCGCTCGCGACGCGACAAGCGACTCATGGGCCCGGACATCCGGAGTGCACACCATCACTTCCAGATACAAGTTGGGCGCGCCCTCGATGTGCGCATCGATCGGCACAAACCCGTCAAACTCAACGATGCCGCGCTCGCGGTCAACTCGAACATGGGGCATCTCTGGAATCACGAGCTCGACGCGTTCGTCCGCGTGATGGTCTCTCTCCGGCTCAGGTGGCGGCTCAACCGGCAACGGTGTGCCGGAGGCCATCACACAGAGAGCGAGCAGGTGCGCCCCGTTCATGATGCCACTCCCTTGCCGAACCTGTCTCGCACAAGAGAAGCGAAGACCGAACCCCTTTGCTCATAATTCTCAAATTGATCCCACGATGCACATCCGGGACTGAGCAGCACCACATCCCCTTCGGTCGCTCTCTCTGCGATCGTTGCGACCGCGCGGTCGAGTGTGCCGCAGTGAACGACTCGTCCCTTCGGGTGACATCCAGCACCCGCCGCGCTCGCGATCCGTTCTCCCGTCACACCGATCGTGTAGAGACCCTTCACGTCCATGGTCGAGAGCGCCAGCGGGGCGAGATCCTGCCCCTTGTCGTAACCGCCCACGATCAAGTGAATGCGTCCCGTCTCACGCTCGACGGGAAACGCCCCGAGCGCGAGAAGCGTCGCGTGTGGCGTAGTGGACTTGGAATCGTCATAGAACCGAATGCCGCCGATTGTCCCGACATGGTGCAAGCGGTGGGGGAGTCCGGCGAACGTGCGTGCCGCAGCGATTGCCCGGTTCTCATCGAACAAACCACGATGCTTCGATTCGACAACGGTTCGACATGCCTCGATCGCTACCGCGGCATTGAGCTCGTTGTGCGCTCCCGGAATCAACAGGCCGCTCACGGTCGCCCCCTCGGGGATGTCGATCCGTCGCACGCCCCGTGCCGTCGTGCAGTCTTTCAGCCCCGGACCGAGGATCGCGGTGTCTCCCTCACGCTGGCGCCCGAGCAGAACCAGCTTACTCGAACGGTAGTGCTCAAAGGTGCCGTGCCAATCAAGGTGGTTCGCCTCGATATTGGTGATGACCGCAACGCGAAACCGAGTCGCACGCTCAGCGGTGCCGATCCAGTGCAACTGAAAGCTCGAGAGCTCAAGCACAACCGTGTCCGTGTCTCGTATCTCCGAGATGGATTCGAGCAGAGATCCACCGATGTTGCCGCCCAGATGCACCCGTTGGCCAAGCCCGCTGAGCATGTGGTGGATCAGCGCGGAAGTCGTGCTCTTGCCCGCCGAGCCAGTGACGGCGACTACGCACGCATCGCGGGGAATCTCGGCAAGTGCCAGTTCGATCTCAGTCAGTACGGGTACCGCCGCCGCGCCGGCAGCACGCAGGTATCGATTCTCCCACGGACGAGCTACCGCCGGGTTCGCCACGACACAGTCGCACGTCGTGAAGTCGCTCACGTTGTGCCCGCCAAGCCGAAGCGTCACGCGCCCGCTCGCGACCAGATCGCCGATCTTCTCGACAGACGACGCGAGCTTCTCCGCCGGCTCAACGTCTGTGACGAGCACATCCGCTCCGCGTGAGACCAGGTAACGGGTGACGCCTATCCCGCCCCCGAAACGGCCCAGCCCCATCACGGTGAAACGCTTGCCGCTCAGGTCCTGCATCGCTCGATCCACCCCGAATCTCCGACACGCTATGGATGTGTTACGGCGGCCTGCACGCCAAGCTCTTCGCCGATCGCGTCCACGAGCGATCGGGCCAGTCGCCTCGCGACGGGGCCGACACGCCCATCGCCAACCTGCCGCCCGTCGAGCCGGACAACCGACGCGATCATGGTGTTTGTACCGCAGAGCATGATCTCTGTGGCGCGATCGAGTTCCGCGCCCGGCACGTCACGCACCTCGATCTCCGGCTCACGCTCGAGAATCAGATCCCTGGTCACACCCGCAAGGATCGACACGCCCTCAAGATCAGGCGTCACGATCCGTGGCTCCCCCCCCTCGCCCGGCAGAACAGCGAAGACATTCGTCGCTGTTGCCTCACCGACCAATCCGTCGCCGAGCGATCCCGATCGGCCGGGGAGAACAAAGATCGCATCATCCGCCCCGTGATCTCTCGCTTCCATCGCCCCCATGATGTTCCCGAGCAGCGAGATCGCCTTCACACGCCCTCGCTTCCAACGAAAATCTTCGACGCGAGCCGCCGTCGTGATCCCCGGCTCCGTGCAGCACTCGAGCGAGGGCCGCTCCAGAGCGTATCCGAACACCGTCGGCTCCATGTTGTCCGGAATCCTGGCCCTCACCGGCTGTCCAGGGGGCGGCGTGCCGCGTGTGAATTGCCAATAGACAAAGGCGTCGGCGAGACCATTCGCCCGGATCAAGTCATCGGTCATCGGGCCGAGTCGCTCGGCATCGAACTCGATCCGCGCCGCACGCAGACTCTCCCGCAACCGACGCACATGCCTGTCGAGGGCTCGCACCCGCCCGCGGAACGTGCGCAGCCCCTCGTACACACCATCGCCGAAAATAAAGCCCCGATCGAAAGGGTCGATCCGGGCCTGCTCACGAGTGACGATCTGTCCGTTCAGGTGCACACGCATCGGGCAATCCTATCGGGCGGACGCTCACATGAGCGTCAGAGGGTCAACATCCACGGCAGTATGCGAGTCACTCAGCAGCTTGCCCGCCCGCCTCGCACCCCCGAGCACACGCTGGATTGCCCCGGCAGATCCGCGCCTCCCCGGCGATCTCACCAGCAACTCCCAGCGATGCCACCCTTCGATACGAGCCATCACGCACGGTGTCGGGCCCTCAACAACGACACCCGCTTCCGTATCCGCTCCCGCTCGCAGCGTCTCTGCGAGGTCGGTCGCCCTCCTTTGTCCCTTCGCATGGTTCTGATCGCGAACGACAATGCGGGCCATCCGACCCTCGGGCGGAAGCCCCGCGCCGCGCCGGGCAGCAAGCTCGCGCTCCGCGAATGCGACGAAATCGTGCCTGGCCGCGAGCACGATTGCCGGCTCGTGCGGGCTGAACGTCTGCACCACCACGCGTCCTGGGTGTGCCCCTCGACCGGCGCGCCCCGAAACCTGGGCAACCAGCTGGAACGTGCGTTCAGACGCCCTGAAATCAGGCAGATGCAGCGCGGTGTCCGCGCTGATCACCCCCACGAGTCTCACGTTCGGGAAGTCGAGTCCCTTGGCAATCATCTGCGTGCCGAGCAGCACGCGTGCGTCCCCGGCACCGAATCTCTCCAGCCCGCTGTGCAACGCCCTGATGTTCTGGACTGAGTCCGCGTCAAGCCGCAGCAGCGCATCCCGCGCCCCCTCCTCGCCCATGCACTCATGCAACACGGCTCGAACTTCCTCCTCCACTCGCTGGGTGCCCGCCCCGAGCCCCAGCACACGGCCCCCGCAAAGCTCGCACGCAGAAGGCACGATCCGCTCCGCCCTGCAGTGATGGCACCGCACAACCTCGCCCTTCGGCAGATCGCGTCCACGATGCAGCACCATCGCCGCGTCGCACTCGCTGCACGACAGTGTCCACTTGCAACCGGGGCAGTGCATGAACGTCGCGAAGCCGCGCCGATTCAGGAGCAGGATCGCCTGCCCCCCCTCGTTGAGTGTGCGGACGATCTCGCCGCGCAGGGTCGCGCCGATCATCAGCGGTCCCCGGCCGCTCCCCCCCGCGCTCCCTCCACCCTTGCCCCATGGCTGCTCCGATGCAAGATCAACAATGCGGACCTTCGGCAGACTCCCAGCCCCGGCCCGCTCTCGCATGGTCCACAGCCGGAACTTCCCTTCGCGCCCATTCGCCCAGCTCTCAAGCGAAGGTGTCGCCGAGCCGAGCACCACCGGGCACCCGGCCAGTTGCGCCCGCTTGATCGCGACATCCCGCCCGTGATACCGAGGGAGCGTGTCCTGCTTGTACGACGAATCATGCTCCTCATCGACGACCACCAGCCCAAGATCGGGAAGCGGCGCAAAGATCGCAGAACGAGCCCCGACGACAACCATCGCCTCGCCGCTCATCGCCATTTGCCACTGCCGGTGACGCTGCGACGCGCTCAGACCGGAGTGAAGCACCGCGACCTTCCCGCCGAACCTCGCCTCAAATCGACGCGAAGTCTGCGGCGTCAGCGAGATCTCGGGCACCAGCACGATCGCTCGCCGCCCGCCGGCAATCACTCGCTCGATCAGCCGCAGGTAGACCTCGGTCTTCCCCGATCCCGTCACCCCGAACAGCAGATGCACCCCGAATCGGTCCAGTTCCGCGCCGATCCCATCGATCGCGGCGGATTGCTCCGGGTTTGGCTCTGGTCGCTCTTCCGATCCGGCCTCAGGAGTTGCGGGCTCAAACCCCCGTGCACGCACCTCTTCCCGCTCCGTGCGAACCAGCAAACCCGCGCCGATCAGTTTGTTGATCGGCCCCATTGTCGCTCCGAGCGTTCTCGCCAGCGTTCTCGGTTCCAGCGGCCACTGCCCCGGGCCGATCGCGACGATCCCCTCCCACGCATCCCGCACGCTCGGTGTAAACCGAATCCCCGCGAGGATGGCCCGTTCCACCTCAGCATCCGCGCGCCCCAACACCTCAACCCGACGCGATCCCGTACGTTCCTTGACCGACGATGGAACCATCGACGAAAGCACCATCCCCAGCGGCGAGATGTAGTACGCCGCAATCCAACGCGCCAATTCGACCAACTGGGCTGGCAGGCCCCTTCCGGACCTCTCGATCAACTCCTTTAACCGCTCGCGGCTCAGTCCCTCGAGCAACTCATCGCCGCCCACTGCGACCACGACCCCGCGAGACCGCCCCCGAGCGAGCGGTACCACCACGCGTTCACCCACGCAGATGTCCTGCCACGGGCTCGCGTACGTCAGCCCATCCCCCTCGATCCCACGTTCCACCGCGACCCGAACCAGCGGCATGCCGCGCTGGCTCGGCGCGTCATCACTCGTCCCGGTGAAAGGCAAAAGGGGAAATTCCACGCGTACAATCTAGCCCGATGACAACACCCACCTCGTCTCGACGCTCCTCGTCCGGTTCCGCGCCCGACCGAGACGCCCGCTCCACGCCCGAGCGAGCATCCCGGCCACCCGCACGTCTGGCCCTTGCCGACGGGTCCCTCTTCCGGGGCTTCGGCTTCGGCGCGATCGGTCGCAACATCCTCACCACCGCCGAGGTGGTCTTCAACACCGCCATGCTCGGGTACCAGGAATCCCTGACCGACCCCTCCTACACCGGGCAGATCCTTGTGGACACATTCCCGCTGATCGGGAACACCGGCACGAACAACGAAGACATGGAATCTCGCCGCGTCCAAGTCTCAGGATTCGTCATCCGAGAACTCGCGAGGCAACCATCGAACTTCAGACTGGTGCAGTCTCTGGAGTCCTTTCTGGATGCCTCCGGCGTCCTGGGGATCGAGGGTGTTGATACGCGCGCGATCACAAGGCGCCTACGAACCGCTGGCGCGATGGCCGGTGCACTGACCGATCGCGCCGATCTCACCGACGCCGAACTCATCCAAGCCGCACGCTCCGCACCATCAATGGCGGGCCAGAATCTTGTGCCGAGGGTCGGATGCACCTCCGGTCAGACCTGGTCGGAAACGCTCGGAGAGTGGTCGCCCGATCTCCGCAAAGAGACGGCCGATGCCCCGCTCCGCGTCCTCGCACTGGACTGCGGTGCAAAGTCCAACATTCTCCGCAATCTCGCCGACCGCGGCTGCGAGGTCATGCTCGTTCCCCACGACATCACCCCAGAGCGAATCCTCGAACTCCACGATCAGGGCGAGATCGACGGACTCTTCATCTCCAACGGCCCGGGCGACCCCGCGGCCGTCAACCAGACCATCGAAACCCTTCGAGCGGTTATCGGGTCTCGCCGAGAGCGTGAGCTTCCGATCTTCGGCATCTGCCTCGGCCATCAGTTGCTCTCGCTCGCTATCGGTGCCAAGACCTACAAGCTGAAGTTTGGCCATCGCGGCGCGAACCAGCCCGTTCACAACCGAACCACCGGACACGTCGAGATCACGAGCCAGAACCACGGCTTCGCCGTTGATCCTGAATCACTCGAAGCCGCAGGAGGCGAAGTTACCCATCTTCACCTCAACGACAACACTGTCGCCGGCTTCAGGGTCAAGAACAGGCCCATCTTCGCGGTCCAGTACCATCCCGAGGCCTCGCCCGGGCCCCACGATGCCTCGTACCTCTTCGATCAGTTCGTGAACGCCATGCGTCAATCTGCGAAAGTTCGCGCAACGGCTTCGAAACAGCCCGTCGTATGATTCCGATCCTTTGCTCGATACCCAAACATCTGTCAGGCATGCCCTTGTGTTCGGTTTCGGATCGTCGAATCGGTTCCACTACGCCGGCCCTATATGTGTTCCTTTGTCGGAATTTTGCGCAGAACCGCCGTAGACCCTTGCATCCACAAAACGCTCCGGTATATTCGGTGCAGTGTCACCATCCGGGGTGAAGGCCTCGGTCCGACACGCCGCTCCGCGGCTGAAGAGAGATGCTCCTCGTGCGAGTCCCACTCGCTCGATGGCGAATTGTTGGAGGAATGGCGCGAACGCGGCTGAGCCGCCTCGTGTCGGCTGGTTGGAGTTGACGGAGGTCGATCGCGAATCTCGATCTGTTCACAAGCGAGGCGTATCAGTCTGCGTCGTCGCGTCCATGTTCTGCGTTCAACGAGAGAGCACTTTCCTGACCCGCTCTTTTCGTGTTTCCTTGTGGCCCAGAAACGGCCGTTCCGTGTCGTGGTTTATTTCAAGAGGAGTGTTCAATGAAGGCGAAGAGCTGCATGATGGTTGCCGTGGCGGCGGGTGCTGCCTGCACGGCGTTTGCGTCCGAGCCCCAGCTCGCTGAGGCTCTCAATTTCCGTCACGCCGGCCATGTGTATGTCAACATGCGCACGGGCGAGCGTGTTGTCACCCTCGGCGCCCCCGCCGGTGGTTCCCAGCGCTTCGGCGATGGCATTTTCGTCAACCAGGATAATGCCGCCAACGGCAACTTCTTCTTCGGTATGGACAACCCCACCCGCGCCCCAACGATCCCGGCGCTCGGCTCTGAGGCCGGCGACTGGGGCGATATCCCCTTCAACACCGTCGTCGATGGCATCGGCCTCGGCTACGCCACCAACGCCGCCCGCGAGATTGCTCCGGTCTCCTCTCTCCCCGGCTTCACGCTGATCCAGTGGTACTACGACTGCGACGGCGGCCTCGCCGCTTCCGAAGTCGCGGTTCCCGCCGCTGGCCTCGCGCTCAGCAGCGCGCCGGGCGCCTACTTCTCCACCGGCTTCACCGGCTGGACCTTCACCTTCGACTTCGAGCCCACCACGCAGGGCTACTTCTTCGAGATCGGCGATAACGACGGCTCTGCCTCCGGCGCGTTCCAGATCAACGGCCCCAACCAGGGCTGCGATCTTGACGACACCGACGGCAACCCCAAGGCCGACTTCGGTTGGGGCTACACCTTCATCCAGGGCCAGACCCAGTCCAAGGGCACCACCGGCCCGTACCTCGTCCTCCCGGCTTCCGCCGACATCATCGAGGATGACGACTTCCCGACCGGCGGCGGCGGCAATGCCGACGGCGTCCGCGACGTCTTCACCTGGTGGACCACGCCCACCAACCCGAACACCGCTGCTCCCCGCACCGGCCGCTTCGGCAACTACTGGTTCGGCGGCTGGCCGACCAACCCCTACGCGTCCTTCATGATGACCATGTACGGCACCGCTGGCGGCGGTGGCAACCCCTGTGACGCCGCTGACTACAACGGCGACACCGAGGTCGACATCCAGGACTTCCTGGACTTCTTCGGCGACTACGGCCCCTGCGAGTTCCAGACCGCGCCCTGCTCCGACGCGCTCTTTGACGTTGACCGCTACAACCCCGACAACTTTGTCGATATCCAGGACTTCCTCGGATTCTTCGACATCTTCGGTCAGTGCTCGTAAGAGTTGATGCACGCTCGATCTGTCCTCGGGCGGGTCAAGCGGCAGAACTGATCAGCACAACAGCCCCCGTGCTCCGGCACGGGGGCTGTCTTTTTCACTCACACATATGCACCAACGGCCTTGTCCGCTCTCGGGCGCGGGCCATCGTCGCTCATCATCGCCGCACAGCGCAGTCCGCGACGCGCGTATCCGAAACGGGTCAGCCCGCGAGGCACACGCACAATCCGCCCGCAATCCAGCGAACCCGCATCACCCTACAACCCGGCACCCGCTCGCGTCCTTCGTATAGCGAGGGATCGTGCCATCCACCGAACGGGACCACCAGTCGATCCCGCCCGCGACAGAGAGCGCGCCGTCGATCCCCATCTGCCGAAGCAGCAGGGCCGCCTTCATCGATCGCCGGCCGTGATGGCACACCACCGCGACCGTCGGCTTCCCCAGACCCTCGATCTCGTCGATCCGATCCTGAATCTCGCCAAGCGGAATCAGCACCGTCCCCTCGATCCGCGCCGTCTCCCACTCCGCCCTCTCGCGGCAGTCAATCACGAGCAGCTCACCAGGGCGAGTTCGCATCAACTCCGCTGTCTCGCGTGGAGTGATCTCCAGCCCCGGCTGAAACGGATACCCCTCGGGAAGATCGCGAGCCGCACCGCTCATCGTGCTTCACCCTTCGGACACGCCTCAGCCGTGCAGGCATTGACGCACACCGCACACGCCTCGGATGCCAGCATCGACGTGCTCGGCGACCTCTCGAAACGCCGGTATGGGCTCCGCAACTCCGCGGTCTGGGGCTCAACAAGCAGCATCACTGGCATCGTGGCCGCATCAAAGATCTGGTTGAACGGCGCGATCAGCGCCTCCTGGATCTGCGACGAACTCCCGGATTGCCCGAGCTCGAATGCGGTCGTCGCCGTCGGGTGCTCGCCCCTCGCGCGTGCGAGCGTCCGATCCGTCAGCCAATGCGTGCGATAGTTCGGGCGGTGGCCCACACCGTCCGAAGGAACCCGGAACTCGACGGTGCTCCACTCCTCGCGCGTGACCGTCCGCAGCGTCGGCACACCTCGATCCTCGGCCGACGTCGGCTCGCGCTCAGTGAACGCCGCCAACGCGACCTCATCCCCGATCGTCAACCTGTGGTTCGACTGGACACACCCGGATGCAACGCACAGAGCCGATGCGGCGCAGCAACCATGAAATCGCAGCGATCGAAAGGAAGTCTCCATGCCGACAGCATAGCCCGAACCCGCGGCACCCGGAGCAACCCGGGCAGAGCATCCCCAAGCCCCAGCGGGACCGCCGTCTCACTGCTCCCTGCGGCTCTCGCGGCTCCGCCACGACCATTGCAGCGATGGGTCAATGATCGTCACGCTCGATGTCTCCAGAATCGCCCTGGCCTTCCGCTCCATCAGCAGCCGCTCCTGCCGACGCCGCAGGTCCGATGCCAGCGACTGTCTCACCGCCTCGATCGAGACTCCCTGATCCGGGATCACCTCTTCTACGAGCACAATCGCGTAGTTGGGATTCAGGGCGATCACAGGGCTGATCTCACCCGCCTGCAGCGAGCCGATCGTGGTACGAACCGAGAGCGGGTACGCCGGGTCAGCCACGGAGATCGGCTCGATCAGACCCCCCGCCGCGCCCGAGGCATCGATCGAACGGTCCATGGCCATCTGGATGAACCTGGCTCGACGCGACACCCCGTCAAGACCCCGCAACTCCGCGAGCGCAGCCGCCGCTTCGCGCTCAGTCGCCGCCATGAACATCCGAACCCGTCGCTTCTGCCCGTATCGAACGGCGTGCGCCAGGCGGATCTCATCATCCGTCACGCTCACCTCATCGCTCACGAGTTTCCGCAGGGCCGCGGTCCGGCGCACGAGCAGCCCGAATCGCTCCGGCCCGAGCCCCCGCGCCCGCCTCACGGAATCGATCGCCTGCTCCGGGTTGACACCGCTCCTCCCGACATCCAGCGCATCGGCCAACTCCGCACGCTCGCGTTCAAGGTCCGCCGCAGTCAGAGAGCGTCCCATCCGCGCCAACTCCGCCTCCGCGGTTCGCGTGATCAGGATCTCCTCAATGACAAGCCCGCCGAACGCCTCCGCAAGATACGGCGCGATCTGGGCGATCGTGTACGTCTCGCTCCCGAGCACCGCCGCAGGCACTGCCGATCCTCCCTGCTGCGGCTGCTGTCTCGTCTCGCCCGGGCGGGAGACCTGCACGGTCCGCTCCGAAGCGCGAAGCCCCGCCCCCTCACGCCCCAGAGCGTCGCTCGACGCCCCGGAATCAGCACAGCCACACGCAAACATCCAGCCGATACAGACCGCGCCCATCGTCGCCAGACGCATACGCCATCGAGGCGCACGGATCCGGGTGGCACATGGACCAGATGCACTTGGCTTCCTCATGGCTCTCAGGGTAGGGAACTTGCCCATCCCCACGCAGACGGTTCATCGTGTAGCATCCACATATGCACAATGGATCGGAACGCTTCAAAGGCATCGACGGTGGCCATGAGATGGACGAACGCCGGCCCGTCCTCTGCCCCTACTGCGGCACATCCTCCCTGCGACACGATCGTTGCGAGACCTGCGCCGGGCTCTTCGATCCGCTCTCCCGTCAGGCCACACAGAACCACATGGGGCCGTGGTTCATCAGAGATATCGAACACCCCTTCCGACCGGGTTGCTCATACGCAGTCATGAAGGCCATGGCCCTCCGGGGGAAGATCACCCCCGCAACCATCGTCCGCGGCCCGAGTACGCGACAGTTCTGGGAGATCGCAAAGCGTGTCCCCGGCATCGCCCACATCCTCGGCGTCTGCCACGCCTGCGCTGCCGCAGCCCGCGTCGACGACGTGGCATGCAAGACATGCAACGCCTCCTTCAACGTCGAGCAAGACCGGCAGTACATGGGACTCGGCGAAGTGAGAGAGATCCCGACCATGGCAAGAATCCCATCCCGGGAGCAGAGATAATGGCCCCCGCCTGAGCGCCTCCGAGAGGTCCTGAATGCCCGAGCACGGGGCTTTATTGTTCGTAAAAAGTTTGGTCAACGTCCGTTGTTCTTTCTTCTTGCAATCTGTATGTGGATTCTGCTAGACTAGGGTTTCAACCCCTGTAGGTTGAACCAGGCGGAAGTGATCGCGTCGCACAACACGCGGAGGTCCGACAATGGAGTCAAAGACGATGAACAGGCGTGCATTCACGCTGATCGAGCTGTTGGTGGTGATCGCGATCATCGCCCTGCTCATCGGCATCCTTCTCCCCGCGCTCGGCGAGGCCAGAAAGGCCGCCCGACTCTCCATCGATCTCAACAACCAGCGCCAGCTCGGCGTCGCGTCCAACTCGTACGCGACCGACTACGCGGACAAGAACCCGACGTTCTCATGGCGCGTCGATCAGCCGGAGAACCCCTTCGGTGCTTCCGGTTCGCTCCTGCAAGCCGCGGCGGATCAGGCCGTCTCCATCATCAACGAGCGTGGCGGCCGCAACCTCACCCGCATCTCCGGCTGGATTCCCCACGTCCTCTACTCCCACCTCGTGCTGCAGGACTATCTCGCCTCGCGTCTCCCCGAAAAACTGGTCGTCAGCCCCAGCGATGTCCATCGCAACGCGTGGCAGAACTGGCGCGAGTTCGGCTTCTACACGCCGAGCCCCGCCGCCTCCGCCGGATCAGGCACGCTCGATAGCAGTGAGCTGCGCTGGCCATACTCCTGCTCGTACGACACCGTCGTCGCGCTCTACGACCGTGGCCAGAGCTCGAACATCCGCGCCACCAGCGGGCCCTCCGTGACGCGTCGCATCAAGTATTCGTCTTCACACAACGCCTATATTGTGCCCGGAACCGCCGACCTCGACGCCACCCGCGCGTCCGACGTCACCTTCCCCTCCGGCAAGGCCTTCATGCATGAATCGGTTGACCGCTACAAGAAGATTCCCCGCTACTACGCCTACGACGATGCACGCATCCCCGTCCTCATGTTCGACGCCTCTTCCTCGGTCCGTCAGAGCGGCGACTCCAACGCCGGCTGGGACCCGTGGAGTCCGATGACCAAGTCCTCCGCGATCACTTGGTACTCATTCTCCCGCGCCCTCTACCCGCGCAACCAGTGGGAGCCCCCGACCCGCAACGGCGCGCTCACCGACACGAACATCAAGGGCTACATGAAGTGGACCCGAGGCGGCCTCAAGGGCATTGATTACGGTGGCCGCGAGGTCTTCACCGGCCAGTCCTTCGACTGATCGTTTCCATCGCATGACTTGATTCCCGCAAAGGACCCCCGGAGACCCCGGGGGTCCTTTTCGCTTGGCGCCGGGGCGATAGGCGGCGCTCAAACCAGCACGCGGTAGAATCGTGACGTCCCCAAGCGCGTAGGAGCCCCACAATGAACGTCGTGGTCGCTGACAAGTTCGAGAGGGTCGGCCTGGATGGGCTCGCAGCAGCCGGGTGCAAGGTCTCCAACGTCCCCGAGACTCCCTCGGACGGGCTCGCCGCCGTCGTCAACGATGCCCGCGCCGAGGTGCTCGTCGTGCGCTCGAAGAAGGTCACGGCCCAGTCCATCGAGGGCATGAGGGGCGTCCGCCTCATCATTCGGGCGGGCGCGGGCTACGACAACATCGATCTCAACGCCGCATCCAAGGCCGGTATCGCGGTCGCGAACTGCCCAGGCATGAACGCCGTCGCCGTCGCCGAGCTCGCGATCGGGCACCTGATCAACCTCGACCGACGCATCCCCGAGCAGACCATCGCCGCACGCGAGGGAAAGTGGGACAAGAAAGAGTTCGGGCGCACCGGTCTCGGCGGTGCGCGGGGACTGAAGGGTTCAACGCTCGGCGTCGTCGGATGCGGCGCGATCGGACGCGCGGTCATCAAGCGTGCCCTCGCCTTTGAGATGCGCGTGATCGCGTGGAGCCGCTCCATCACCAAGGATCACGCGAAGGATCTCGGCGCAGAGTGGGGGGGCAACGACACGCCCGCCCTCCATACGCTGGCCTCTGTCTGCGACGCCATCTCGATCCATCTCCCCGGCGCATCCGACACCAAGCACCTGATCGGGCGTGACTTTCTCTCGAAGATGAAGCCCGGCGCGTACCTCATCAACACATCCCGAGGGAGCGTCATCGACGAGGCGGCTCTCCGCGAGGCGATGGTCTCAAAGGGGATCCGTGCAGGGCTCGATGTATTCGAGAATCAGCCCGCGGAGCCGCAGGGGGCATGGACCTGCCAGACCGCGAAACTGAGCGGCGTCTCGATCACCCATCACAGCGGTGCGGGGACCGAGCAGGCCCAGAACGCTGTCGCGGAAGAGGTCGTCCGAATCGTCCGAGTCCTCAAAGAAGCCGGCTCGATCGAGAATCGCGTCAACTGAGCCCCGCTCCAGGACCCGGCAGAGATCGATCGGGGCGTACAATCCACCACTCATACCTCCACTCAACGCAGATCCTCTGTTCAGGAACGATGCCATGACCACGATGAGCCCCGCCGGGACCGCGCCGGCCGTGACCAAGACGACTTCCGGCGAGCGGATCTTCAACTTCTCCGCAGGACCCGGCTGCCTCCCCGAGCCCGTCCTCCGCCAGATTCAGGAGGATGTGTTCAACATCAAGGGCTCCGGCATCGGCATCCTCGAACACTCGCACCGCGCCAAGGTCTACGACCGGGTGCTCGCCGAAGCGTTCGAAGACTTCCGGAAGATCAGCAACCTTCCGAGCAACTACCACGTCCTCTTCATGACCGGCGGCGCGACGAGCCAGAACTTCCTCGTCCCCGCAAACCTGAAGCCCCAGGACCAGACCGCCGACTACATCACCACCGGCTACTGGGCCGAGAAGAGTCTCGAGCAGGCCAGGGTCTACGGCCCCGTGCACGAGGCCTTCACGAGCAAGGACAAGAACCACTCCTACATCCCGACGGACGAGCAGATCAAGTACTCCGCCTCGCCCGCCTACGTCCACATGTGCTCGAACAACACAATCTTCGGCACCGAGTGGCACGAGATCGCCGGTGACAAGAACACCTGGCGCGAACGCATCCCCAATGTCCCCGCGGGCGTGCCCCTCGTCTGCGACATGTCGAGCGACATCTACAGCCGCTCGGTCGACTTCACCAAGTACGGCCTTGTCTACGCAGGCGCACAGAAGAATCTCGGAGCCGCCGGCACCACGCTCGTCGTCATCCGCGACGATCTCGCCTCGAAGAAAGTCCGCGACCTTCCGTGGATGCTCAGGTACGAGACCTTCGCCAAGGACGAGAGCCGCCCCAACACGCCCCCGGTCTTTGCGATCTATGTCTGCGGCCTCGTCTTCAAGTGGATCCTCGCCCAGGCCCAGGGCAACCGCCACTGCCTCGATGTCATCCACGAGCGGAACATCAGGAAGGCCGGGCTTGTCTACGACGCGATCGACACCTCCGGCGGCTTCTGGAAGGGATGCGCCCATCCACACGCCCGCAGTCTCATGAACCTCACGTTCAAGGCCCCGACCCCAGAGCTGGACGACAAGTTCTGCAAAGAGTCGGCCGCCGCAGGGCTCGACGGCATGAAGGGCCATCGCTCCGCCGGCGGCATGCGGGCCAGCATGTACAACGCCATGCCCGAGGCAGGATGCAAGGCCCTCGCCGACTTCATGCGCGACTTTGCGAAGAAGAACGGGTGAGCCAAACGGCTAAGCCCCGGTTCGTGATACTCAGACAGTCTTGAGCACGATCCGGACGCGCTCGACAACCTCGTCCACGGAGATCCGCTCCATCATCTCTCGCCCGGCCAGATCGTCCTTGTGATCAAGGACCTCCCCCGGCTGGACGTGTTGGATCACATCTCCTTCGCGCCGATACGGCCCGACCCGCGCGATCGAGGTCGGCCCGTAGAGCGCGACCATCGGGCGCTCGAAGCCGACCGCCATGTGGATCGCCGCGGAATCGTTCGCGACGACGACCGCCGCCCGCTCAACGACGGCCATCAGCTCACCGACACTTGTCTTCCCGATCAGGTCGAGCACGCGTTCATCCCGCGACGCCAGCTCGAGCAGGGGGCCGCACTGCTCGCGCTCGGACCTTGCGCCGACGATCGCGACACGTTCAATCCCCATCGCGAGCATCCGCTCCGCCAGTGCCGCGAACCGCTCCGCCGGCCACCGCTTCCCCGCCCATCGGCTGGTCGGCGCGAGCACCGCAGCGCGAGATGCTCCCAGCGTTTGCGCTGCCCACTCCCTCCAAGCCGGCAGCGTGGAGAGGCGCATATCGGCGATCGGTTTCACGCCCGCTCGCTCGACGAGCGCCAGCATCCGATCCACCGCGTGCATCTCACGACTGATGCGATGCCTCGTGTTGTACCCGAGCCAGCCGAGTTCCTGGGCATTCGCGTAGCCGACGCGTCGGCGAGCCCCCGTCGCGAGTGCAAGCATCCCACTCCGAAACAGCCCCTGTGCATCGATCACAAGGTCGTACCGCTGAGCACGCAGCCGGCGAAGAAACCGGATCGTGCTCGCCGGCCGGATGCTCTTCAGGTCCTTGCCCAGTCTCCCACGCTCGAACGGCACCACGCCCGACAACGCAGGGTGCCCGGAGATCGCGTCGGCAAAGCTGTCCTGCACCAGCCAGTCGATCCTCGCCTCCGGGTACGCGCTCCGCAACGATGCCAGCACCGGCACCGAGCGGCAGACATCCCCCAGCGCGCTCGGCCGGATGATCAGGATCGACTTGGGCAGTGATTCGCTCTGCAAGGGTCGCTGTCCATCGGCCCGGCACACGCCCGCCCGTGAAAGTGGGCCGACCGCACCCCCAATAGTCCACAGGGTCCGCACTGCAAACCATCAGGGCCGCGTCACGATCGGCGGGTGATCAGAACCGCCCTTCCCAAGTCTCCAGGAGGTCCATCCATGCGTCGCTCGATCATCGGAATCAGGCGTCGGTCCATCCTCGGCACGGCGGCACTCGCCGGAGTGCTCGGCCTTGCCGCCGTCTCCCCCGGCCTTGCCCTCGCCCAGGATGCAGGCGGCGTTCAGCCCTTCATCCTCTACGAGCACGCCCCGATGTCCGCGTGGCTTGTCGATGGGAAAGACGCCGGCCTCAAACAGGCCATCTCGATGATCCCGGCTCGACTCGCCGAACTCCCAGGCGAGATTCCGGACATGCCCCCGGAGATCGAGCCGATCGTCCAACTGGCCCTCCGGACGCTGGCTCAGCCCGCGCGGCTCGCGATCACCTACAACCCCGACAACGCCGCCGGCGGGTTCTTTGGCTACGGATTGACGCTCAGCGTGCAGGCGAAGGACCAGGGCCACGCAACCCAGTTGCACGGCATCCTGCACGCCGCGCTCCTCGAGAAGTTCCAGGAGCAGGGCATGCCCGCGCCCGCCGACAGCATGCGCTTTAAGGGCATGCAGGACGTGCAGTTGCCCTTCGGCCTCATCTCCTACGGCCCGCGTGAGTCCAAGGATGGCTGGCGATTCGAGTTGGTCGCCGGCGCGGTCGACAACCCCGACGCCGGTTTCGACCGACTCCCCGTGCCCCCACAAGGCGTCAGCCCCGTCATGCGCGGCTCACTGAACTTCGCCGCGCTGACGCCGGGTATCAACATGGCCCGCACGCTGGCGGGAAGGAACTTCCCTCCCGAGGGTGTTGAGGTCCTGACCGGATTAGAGCGAGCCGGCATCATCGGCTCCGAAGCGATCGCCATCGACTTTGTCGCTGGGTACACCGCAACCGACACCACGAGCATCGTGCGTGTGAAGGGCGCGGGCAAGTACGCGAGCCAGTGGCACATGTCGAAGGAGCCCGTGAACGACAAGGACCTTGCCATGGTCCCCGCCGACGCGACCATGATGTCCATCGCCAAGGGCGACCTCTCGGGGATTTCGGCTCTGATCGACAATCTCGCCCAGCGCGGCGTGCCCGTCAACGACGTGCTCGGCGAGTTCAAGAGCCGCACAGGAGTTGACCTCCGCGCGGACATCATCGACTCGATCGGCGGCACTTGGGGCGCGTACCTGTCAGATTCGACGGGGGGCGGCTCCTTCGGCTCGGGCGTCCTCTTCGCGTCGCTCAAGGACCGCGCCAGGGTTATCGATGCGCACCGCAGACTCGTCGCCGCAGCCGGAAAGCAACTCGCCCAACAAGACAAAGGCATGTACATCCGTCCGACGATCTGGACATCCGGCGAAGTGGAACTCATGTCCCTCCGCTTCCCCGGAATGCCCGTGCCCCTCGAGATCACCTATGCCGTCGTGGGCGATTGGTTCATCGCGGGCTTGACACCCCAGGCCGTGCTCGCGGCGTCGGCCCAGGCACTTGGCAAGTCCGGCCCGGGCATCTCCTCAAACCCGACCTTCGCCGTCGCGGTGCCCAACGGACGCAACCTCGCAAGCGTCACCTTCGTGGACACCGCCCGCGCTGCCAAGAACGGATACCCCTTGGTCAGCATGGCCGGCTCGGCGTTCGCCAACCTGGCCCGCTCCCCGAAGGGTGACCGCGACATCGGGCTGACCGTGCCGCTCTACGCCGACTTCATGAAGAACGTGAAGCCCACCACCCAGTTCTCATACTGGGACGGCGAGGACCTCGTCACCGAGAGCCACGCCGATCGCTCCATGCTCGTCAACGTCGCGGGCGCGATGGGCAGCGGTGGCGCCTTCTGGCCCCTCCTCATCGCGATTCCGGCCATCGCCGAGGGTGCCGAGCGTGGACGCTTCGGGATGGGACCATGGGACCACAACCTCCTGCCCCACGCGCGCAGGACCGCGCTGGCGCTCATCGAGTCTCCCGAGATGATCCTCGATCCAGTTCGGCGTCGGGCCTCGATCGCCGCAATCGGGCTCGTCTGGAAGCTCGACTGATCGTCTCGCCGCTTCGCATCGGTTCACGCTCGACTCGAAGAAGGGCCTCCGCACACGCGGGGGCCTTTCTCGTTGTCGGCTCCTATGCGATCACCCTTCGCCGCCGAGTTGCGTCATCGGCAGCAGCAGCCCCATCGCCACGACGACGACCACGCCCGCAATCGCCATGAGCATCAGGGGCTCGATCAGCCGCACCACGATCCCGAGCAGGCGGTCGATCCGTTTCTCGATCGTCTCGGCGACGCTGAGCAGCACCTTCTCAAGGTTGTTCGCCGATTCACCAACTGAGATCATCTCCACGATGTCATCGGCAAAGAGGCCGCTCGAAGCGAGGGGCGGAGCCAGCTGCTCGCCCGCTCGCACGGCCTCGATCGCACGATCGATCGCCTCTTCCATCAGCACGTTGCCCGCTGCTTCCTTGCTGATCGCCATCGCCTGGAGCATCGGCACGCCGTTCTCAAGCATCGTTCCCAGCAGGCGGCAGAATCTCGCCGCCGCGAGGGCCCTCACCAGTTGCCCGCACACGGGAGCGAACGTGAGGAACTCCGTGCCCCGGCGTCTCACGTCCGCACGCTTCGAGAGTCTCCATCCGAGTAGCCCGGTCGCGACCGCGCCCCCGACGATAGAGATACCAAACCCCGCGATCAGGTCGCTCGTCCCGAGCACAAGCCGTGTGGAGAGCGGCAACTGAGACATCCGCTCAAAGACCGGCTTGAACATCGGGACAAACACACCAAAGACCACGCCGAGAATCAGCACGCCGAAAAGCACGAGCAGCGCGGGATAGATGAGCGACCCGACGATCCGACCCCTGAGCTCCGCCTGCGCCAGCACAAACGCACCGAGGCGGCTGAACACACCCTCAAGAAACCCACCCTTCTCGCCAGCGCGGATCATCGCGACGTGGATGCGTGGGAAGACCTCAGGACGCCGCGACATCGCCTCTGCAAGCTCTCCTCCGTCCGACACGGTCTCAGCGAGGTGGCGATACACATCCGCGACCTTCGGCTGGCTCCGTCGGGCAGCGATCAGCTTGAGCGACCGGAGCAGGGGCACGCCCGCATGGAGCAGATCGCCGATCTGCACATAGGACTCGCCTAGCTTCCGTGCCGAGACACGCCGACCCCTGGCCGTCCGTTCTTTCGCCGGTGAGATCGTCACCGGGGTCAGGCGACGGGATTCCAACTCGGCGAGCACGGCCTGCTCCGTTGCTGCTGATAGCAGGCCGGTGACCCGGTCGCCTGAGGCAGTGAGGGCTGTGTACGCGTAAGTCGCCATCCCGAGCGAACAGAATA
Source organism: Phycisphaeraceae bacterium (assembly GCA_019454185.1). NCBI lineage: Bacteria > Pseudomonadati > Planctomycetota > Phycisphaerae > Phycisphaerales > Phycisphaeraceae > Phycisphaeraceae bacterium. The sequence goes on along the minus strand of CP075368.1, from coordinate 1,949,918 downwards.
GCAGGCATCAAGAGAACGAACATCGCGGGGGCAGCCACGCGAGATCTCGCCCCTGATCTGTGGGCTCATGGGCTCGCGAGCAGCTCATCGATCCGGCTTACAAGCTCTGACGCGTCCGGCTTCGTGCGTGGCTCAAACCGCTGCACCACATTCCCCTCGCGATCGATCAGGAACTTCGTGAAGTTCCACGAGGGCTCGCCGCCGAGCGGCTTGGGGAGCGACGCCAGTTGCTTGTAGAGGTCACACGCATCCTTCCCCTTGACAGAGACCTTCTCGAACATGGGGAAGGTCACGTTGTACTTGCTCTCACAGAACGCGGCGATCTCCTCGTTCGTGCCCGGCTCCTGGCCCATGAAGTTGTTGGCCGGGAACGCAAGCACAACAAAGCCCTTCTCCCTCTTCGACTCGTAGAGCGACTGAAGCGCATCGTATTGGGGCGTCAGCCCGCACTTGCTCGCCACGTTCACAAGCAGAATGACCTTCCCCTTGTACGCGTCGAGGCGTTCGGCAGTGCCGTCAATCCTCGTCATGGTGTAGGAGAGCACATAAGGCGATACCTCGCCGGCCGGTTCCTGCGATGCCGATCGGTGGGAGACAAGCCCCAGGGCTACAGGAAGCCCGAGAAGAGGTGCGAGCAGGAGAGCGAGCCGAGAACGGGTTGCCATCGCATGACTCCAGTGTGGGTGCTTCGACCAACGGTTTCGGAACGACGCGCCACACAGATGCGGCCGCAGGCCGCGTTCCATCACAGAACCAGCATCAAACCAACTCCCTATCGTATCGCGTGGTGACGCTCAGACGCACAGTTCGGTTTGCGATCAATCCGAGCACCGCCGGCGATCGCGGCACAAACGGATACGGCGGCGTTCCCTCGCTCCTCCCCTGGGGCAGGACTTTCGAGCTCACGGTTTCCTGCAGTGGCATCCCCGACCCGGCCACCGGGTACCTGATCAACATCAAGGCGATCGACGACGCTGTGCGACGCACCGCCGTGCCCGCGCTCGCGGCTCACATCGACCGCCGCGCCGATCCCGCAGCGTGCGTGCCGGATCTTCTTCAGTCGCTGCGGCACCAGGTGCCTGTTCCAGTTGTCGCTGTCCGACTCCATCTCACGCCGACACTCGTTATCGACTCAGAGGTCACTATGGGAACCAGGGTGGTGCTCGCTCAGAAGTTCGAGATTGCTGCCGCACACAGACTCCACTCGCCGGCGCTCTCGGACGCCGAGAACCGGGCGTTTTTCGGCAAGTGCAACAACCCGGCGGGACACGGGCATAACTACGTGATCGAGCCGCGGGTCGAAATCGGCACGGATGCGTCGCGAGCCGCCATCACACTAGCCGAACTCGAAGAGATCACCCAGCGTGTTCTTGTCGAGCCGTTCGACCACAAGCACCTGAACCTCGATACGCCTGAGTTCTCCGACCACGGCGGACTCAATCCGACAGTCGAGAACATCGCCATGGTCTTTTTCCGGCTGCTTTCGGCCGAGATCGCTCGTCTCGGAAGAGACGCCAGACTCAGGGAGATCACAGTCTGGGAGACCGATCGAACCAGCGCGACATTCGGACCTACGCAGGATTCCAAGACCGTGAGCGATCAGCAGGTCTGATCCCGACGTACCATCCGACATGGGTGTGGCGACCATACTTGTTGAACGTGGACTGATCACGCGCGAGCAGCTCGAACAGGCCGCGGCCGAGCACAGATCGTCAGGCGAGCGCCTCGACCGTGCTCTGATCCGGATGGGAATGGTGGGGCGGCGCGAGGTGCTCGAGATCATCGGCGAGCAACTGGCCATGCCCGTGGTCGATCTCGGCGCTGCTGACGTCGCTCCGGAGGTCATCCAACTCCTACCCGCCCGCGTTGTCTTCAAGCAGCAGGTTGTTCCCATCGAGCTTCGGGATGGCGTCCTCGTCGTCGCGACGAGTGACCCCTTCGATCTTTCCGCGCTCGACGAGCTCCGCCTTGTCACCGGAAACCCCATCGAGCTTGTTCTCGCTGATGAAGAAGAGCTCCGGCAGTTCATCCGGACGCACTACGGCGTCGGCGGCGACACGCTCCATGAGATGGCGGGCCAAGGACCCGGTCTCGAATCCATCGAGGGCGAGGCGGACGAGATCGAGCAGGCGCAGGAAGCGTCGGTCATCAAGCTCGTCAACGACCTTCTCGCTGAGGCGATCAGCGAGAGAGCGACCGACGTCCATATCGAGCCCTACGAGGGATCGCTCGCCGTCCGCTATCGAATCGACGGCGTGCTCCAGCGTGCGAACGTCCCGCCCACGATTCATCGGTTCGGCGCGGCGATCGTCTCTCGCCTCAAGATCATGGCCTCGCTCAATATCGCCGAGAAACGCAGGCCCCAGGACGGACGCATCACCTTCCGGCACAAGCCGCCGGGACAGGCCCCCTCCGAGTTCGATCTCCGCATGAGCGTGATCCCGATGCTCTCCGGTGAGGGTGTCGTGCTCCGCGTGCTCTCCAAGACAGCGGTTCTCATGGGGCTCGATCAGCTCGGCATGCCCGAAAACGTCCTCAAGAGCTGGGACACGCTCATCAATCGCCCGCACGGCATCCTTCTCGTGACGGGGCCGACCGGCAGCGGCAAGAGCACGACGCTCTACGCGAGTCTCAACCGCATCGTTTCCGACGAAGTCAAGGTGATCACCGTCGAGGACCCTGTCGAGTACCACGTTCCGGGCGTCAACCAGATCCAGGTCAACCACAAAGTCGGTCTCGACTTCTCCTCCGGCCTTCGCTCCATCCTGCGCCATGATCCCGACGTCGTCATGATCGGCGAGATTCGAGACAAAGAAACCGCCGAGACCGCTGTTCAGGCCTCGCTCACGGGGCACCTCGTCTTCAGCACGCTGCACACCAATGACGCTGCCGGTGCAGCAACCCGACTCCTCGACATGGGGGTTGAACCGTTCCTCATCGCATCGAGCGTCGAGGGCGTCATGGCCCAGCGACTGGTCCGGCGCGTCTGTGCACAGTGTTCACAGCCGTTCACAGCAGAACCGGGCTCCCTGCCCAAAGACTTCGAAGAAGAAGGTGCAAACCTCCGCTGCGGGGCTGGGTGTCGGAACTGCCGAGGCACTGGGTTCAGGGGCCGGGTCGGGCTCTATGAGATGCTCCATCTGACCGGCGCAACTCGCGAGATGATCATGAAGCGGGTCAATGCCGCTGAGTTGGCCGCCGCCGCGTTGGCCGAGGGAGAACTCTCACTCCTCAAGTACGATGGATACGCCAAGGTCAGGCAAGGCCAGACGACGATGGAAGAGGTTGCCGGAGCGTTGGTTGTGTGAGGCATACGAACAGGAAGCGAAACGCGCATCCTCCGCGATCTCATCGACTTGGATAAACTTCTTTGCAGCCGAGGGGCGATTTGCTAGTATGGACTAGCTCCTGAACACTCCCTTCGCTTCAGGATGTTGAGATGATGCCGGGCCGACTCCGGTCCGACAGCCGAATCTGCCGACTGAGATACGCGGCAGGAACCGCTCAGAAAGGATCTTTGAGCCATGACCCAGGAAGTGGAGTCCAGATCAAGGGTGTCGCGCCGTCGCACGCGACGCGGGTTCACCATCATCGAAGTGATGATCGTGATCGCGATCATTCTCGCGCTCTCCGGCCTCGTCGGTTTCGCCCTGATCGGACAGAGTGCCAAGGCCAAGAAGGGCATCGCTGAGACCCAGATCCGTCTCATCAAGGGTGGTGTGAAGGCGTTCTACGTCGACTTCGGTCGCTTCCCGTCCGAGGACGAGGGGTTGGCTGTTCTCTGGAACAAGTCACTCCTCCAGTCTGAAGAGGATCAGGCCCGGTGGACCAAGTACCTCGAATCTCCCGTGCCCACAGACCCCTGGGGTTCCCCGTGGGGTTATCGGGCCGAGAGCCAGAATCGCGATGGCGAATACGACTTGTGGTCATACGGACCGGACAAGCAGGACGGGACGGACGATGACATCAACGCCTTCGCCGCCGAAGAGGCCGACGCAGACGGTGGATTCGGAAGGGGATTGCCCCCGCCCCCGCCCGGTGGCTGATATGTGCATAACCCCCGGCCAAGGGAATCACTGCCGGGGCACGTTTGAGAAGTGTGTGGGCGAATGCCCGGATCGCATGGAGCGGTCGTTTCAACTGTCGCGGAGCGAACTCGTGGTGCGGACGACCGTGTCCGCACATCTCGGGGTGACGATCATGGCCACCAGCCGAACGCTCTCACGCAACAAGTGCTTCTCGATGGTCGAGGTCTTGATCGCGATCGCGATTATCGGCATGCTTGCCGCTCTTGTGGCCGTGCCCATGACCAGCCATGTCCGCGGAGCCGAGGTCGATGGTGCCGCTGCTCGGATCCAGTCCGCGCTGAGCGATGCCCAGGCCACGGCCAGAGAATCCGGTCTGCCCGTGACAGTGATCGCAATCGTCGGTGACGATGGTCGCACCGGCGTAGACAGCCGCACCGTCTCCGATACGGCATCCCAAGCCGCAAGCGCCAATCCCGGCATGGAGCACGCCTTCACGCGCGCAACCAAGCGGCTGAACCTGCCCCAGGGCATCACCATCGCGGGCCGCACTCCCGCCGCAGACCCGGTGAGAAGTCTCGGCGGCATGGGGGCGCCCGCATCCGATTCCCGCTCTGAAGTCTCCGAACCCCGCGAACGCACCCTCGCGGTCTTTCTCCCAGATGGCAGCGCCGTTGTTTCCGGTCCCATCCTCGTGCGAGGTCGCGACGGTCGCTCCAGCGAAGTCAGAGTGAATCCCTGGACAGGTGTCGCCGCGCTCGCAGGCGCAACAACCGACGATCCTCGCCGCACCGACACGCTCGACACCCGTGCGGGCGGTTTGCAAGACGAGTTTGATCCGTTTGCGAAGTGGAGATGAACAGACGAGGCGCGATCCTTCTCGAGCTCCTTCTGGCCGTCGTGCTCTTCGCGATGGCCGGACTGGCGATCCACGGAGCTCTCGATCACGCCCTCGACCGATCCACGCTCACCGCCGAACGCCTTCGTGCAGCGGATCTCGCCTGGTCCGCGATCTCCCTGATCGAATCCGGCGTCGTTCAGCCCGAATCCATCGACGGTCCGATCGAAGAATCCTCTCCGCTCTGGATGGGACCTCCGCCCGGTGCCGGCGTAAGCGACCCGCAGCTCGGGCCCTGGAGCGGCTGGGGAATACGCGTCGAGACCGAGCCGACCCAGTTCCGTAGCCACATGCTCGTATCGATCGGCGTGGTGCGCTCGGTCGGCACCGAAGAGCGGCTCATTTACACCGCGAGACAGATCGTGCGCATCGGCAACGCCCCGGCCGCCGCCCTTCCCCTCGATCGGCAGGGAGGTGACGCGTGAGCCGTCGCAGATCCGCACGCTGCTTCACGGTGATCGAGGTCCTCGTCGCGTGTGCGTTGCTGCTCCTGCTCATGGGCGCGGTGATGTCGCTCATGTGGAGCGCGAGAGACCAGAGAGCCAGAGTCACCGCGATCTCAACATCCGCTCGCGAAGTCCTCGCGATGATGGACCAGATCGAGTCCGATCTCATGACCGCGGTCGCCGCCGATCCGCGCGAGGGCTCCGGCGTTGTGGGAGACGAAACATCGATCAGAATCCTCTCGCGAGGCGTGTGGCTGCGAGGCAGCTTCGGCGAACGATCTCCGCGTGACATCCAGGGATCCTCATTCAACTTCGACGGACAGGGGGCCAGGGTTGAGGCCGAGCGATGGCTCGTCTCGGGCGAACGCATGCGAGCGACCGTCTGCGAACGTGTTGGAGAGCTGCGATTCAGATACGCGGACGGTTTCGCGTGGCACGACACGTTCGACGCCGCCGATCGAGGCAGAATGCCGACCGCGATCGAGATCAGCGTCACCACATCCCGAGGAGAGTTCTGGCGCAGAATCGTCCGGATCCCCGATGGCGGAGGTGAAGGCGCATGAAGCGGGCAATCGCGCTGCTCTCGGTGCTGCTCGTGATCGTGCTCGGCGCGCTCACCGCCATGATCGCGCTGGACCAATCAGACGCCACCGCGTCAGGCGCAAGGGGCTCGCTGCTCAGGCGCGAAGCCAGGGCCGCCGCTTGGTCAGGCGTGCTCGGCGTCATGGCAGAGCTTGAAACCCAGCGCAACGATCTCATCGAAGGAGGCGACCCGGAACTCACCGAGGAATGGACCATTTACACCGATGGCTCGACCACGGCCCGAGTGAGGTTAGAGCAGATTGGGTCCGACGGAGGCTCCCCGCCGAGCGCCCTTGCCAGGAGCGAGGCCGCGAAACTCAACCTCAATGTGGCGACGGCACCCATGCTCGCCCGCCTCTCCGGCCTCGGCGATGAGCGAGCACAATCGATCAGGTCGCTCGCGACCCGCGGCGGACTGACAAGCATCGAGGACCTTCGCCTCGTCGGCATCGATCCTCGCGACGAGGCAGGCGCGATCGGAGGAGTCTCGCTCGAATCGCTCGCGACCGCGTACTCGCTCGATCCCGATCTCGGCATCGGCGTGGGCGATCGCGCGTCTTCCGGACGGAAGCGAGCACGCTGGGACGCCGCAGCCGGGTCCTTCGATCGTCGGCTCGCCGCCGACAACGCGGTCACCGAGACTGTCGAGCGATTGACCGGCGCGAATGTGGACCTCTCATCCGCTCAAGACGTGGCCCGGGCCCTCGATCGACTCAGTATCTCACCCTCAGTGTGGGCCGCACTCTGGGACGAACTCGCCTTCGGCGAACAGGGTGCTGGCCGCGAGGGACTCGTTGATATCTCCCGCGCGCCGGAGGCCGTACTCGGGTGCATCCCCGGATTCGAGGGCCGGGCAAAGGAGATCCATGAAGCGGCACGCCGCTTGGGCGCGGATCGCACGAGAAGCCCGACGTGGCCTCTGGATGCGCGGCTCGTCTCTTCCTCCGACATGGCACGGGCACTCCCGTGGATCACCACGCGCACGCTGCACTGGCGTGTCAGAATCGTCGGTGAGATCACGAGGGCATCGTCCTCAAACGATGAACCGATCGTGCTCTCCCGTGCGGCGTTGGATGCGATCATCGATTGTTCCGCCGATCGAGTGAGGGTGTCATACCTTCGGGACGTCACCTTCGACGGTGCGTCCGAGGGCATCGACACGCTGCTCGCTCAGACACTCGTTGCGGACGAGGAACAATCCAGCACCCCACCCGAATCTTCGCTCGGCGCGTCGCTTGCCGAAGCAGCACAACCCGGCGACGATGCTCGGTCTGTGAGCAGACCAAGCGGGACGCGCAACGGCACAAGCCGAGGGGTTTCACCTTCGCCCCAACAAGGCGGAGACTCCTCGGGACAGCGCAGGGGCCGATGGTCAGCGAAAGGATGACAACGGATGCCACGAAGATCCGACATGCTGGCGATCGAGTTCGATGGGTCGCGCCTCCTTGGCGCACGCATGTCCGTGGCATCCGGCAAAGTTGTCGTGCGCGAACTCATCGAGTCTCCAGCACCGGAGGGTCTCGACCGTGGCGATGCCGCCGCGATCGGAGCGTGGTTGGGGCGCGTCGCCGCCGAGAGCCGCCTCTCACTCCGCCGCGTTGTCTTCGTCGTGGGTCGCGAAGAGGTCATTCTCAAACGGATGAATATCCCCGGCGGAGCCGGCCTGAACCAGACCGAACTGGCCGGGCTCGTCCGACTCTCTCTCTCACGCCAGATGACCGTTGCCATCGATGGCGCGGGTATCGACTTCATCCGTGTTGATACATCCGGCGATGAGAGCGGTGCCGCCACCGTTGTCGCCGCCGCACTGCCGGCAGATCGGCTCGCCTGGTACCGGGCCGTTGCCGGTGCAGCAGGTGCTCGTGTCGGGGGGATCCAGCTCGCGATCTCCGGAATCTCCGCCATCGCACGCGGCATCGCCGCTCGTCACGACGGACCCGCGCTCTGCATCGCGCTCAGCCGCTCAAAGGCCGAGTTCCTCGTCCTTGAGAGCGGCCAGATCGCAACCGCACGCGCGGTAGAGATCGGCGCGCCTCAAGATGACGGTGGCTTGGAGCAGTACGCCGCACGTGTCGTGGTCGAGGCGAGAAGAACGTGGATGGGTTGGACCAGCGGACGCGAAGGTTCTGTTCCAGAATCACTTCTCCTCTTCGGCGATGCGGATCTAGCCGAGCGGGTTCGGGCTCGGAGCGCCGACGCCTCGCTCGCGAGCCAGGTTCGAGTCGCATCGCTCCCTCCCGGCGTCCTGATCGAGCCCGATACCAAGCAACCCGCCGATGCCGCAACCGGCGCGTTCCAGTCGATCATCGGCATCGGCGTCTGCCGCGCCGAGTCTCACGAAGCTTTCGATTTCGCGGTCGTCAAGAAAGGGCCGGATCCGAAGGCCAGGCGTCGCCAACTCGCCCTGGCAGGCACATTCTCGCTCATCATCATGCTTGGCGGCGCATGGGTTGTTGCCCAGATGAGACTCGCCGAGTTTCGCGAGAGCCGGGACACAGCCCGAGCCGCCATGAATCGTGCGGGCACGCAGTACGCCGACCTGCTCGTGCAGGAGGTAAGGGCAGAAAGCGTCGAGAGATGGGCTGGCGCGGGGATGGACTGGCTCGGACATCTCACGTGGCTCAGCGATCAGATGCCCGATCCGAAAGACGGCCAACTCGACGAGGTCTCCGCCATCATGAGCGCCGATGTCGAGTTCGTTCCGCGCGATCGCTCCGTCGCCGGTGCGCAGTGGACAAGTCGCCAGCAGGCCGTCTTCTCGCTCTCCGGCAAGGTCATCAAACGTGAGATCGCGCTCGATCTCCGCGGGCGCCTGGTGCGTGGAGATTTGTACAAGGTCGTGAACCAATCGGCGGACACCGAAGACCGATTCAGTTTCGATCTCGTCACATCCCGCCGAACGCCATCAGACTCCGCCCCTTCATCTCCCGCCGCAAAGCCCGATGCAAGGCCGGCCTCGAACGGAAGCTCGCCCGCACCGGGAGGACGCGGCACATGAGACGCTTCCTCAAGCCAACGCTACTCGTGCTTGCCGCGATCATGTTCGCCGGCGCATCCTGGTACGGATACCGCGCGATGTACGCGAACGAACGCGATGCCTTGCTCAAAGAGACAGCCGACCTGCGGCGCGCCCAGGTTGCCTACGAGAAAGAACTCCAGCGCCAGCAAGCAGTACGCGACCGCCTCGCCGCGATGGCCTCCACAACCCTCGGCAAACAGTTCGATCGTGTCGATCATCGACTGCGCACGGGGTTGAGTCGGGTGGGGCAGGATGCAGGCCTGACCGATGTCGTCGTCAGCAGCACACCCCCGAAAGACGAGCGAAACCCCGCCGCCGTTGCCAGAAACATGGAACGTCTGATGCAGGATCGCATCAAGAAGTCTCCAAACTTCTCTGTGGTTCGCGCTCAGGTGAAAGGTACGGGCACACTGCCGCAGGTCCTGCAAGCGCTCGCGACGTATGCCTGCCAGCCGTGGATCCATCGAATCGACACCCTCAACATCCGTCCCGTCGGACGCGAACGAGAGAGGTTCGAACTGAAACTCGACGTCGCGACCATCTGGATGCCCGATCTCTCGACGGACGACCCGAACGATCCCTCCATCATCGCTCCGGGCGAGTCAGGCGTGCAGGCAATCGCCTTGATCACAGCGAAGAACGTCTTCAAAGTGCCGACGCCTCCCCCCAGAACACCCAACCGAGCCGTCGCGGCGGCCCCCCCCAAACCACCGGAACCAGCCCCGCCCTTCGCGGAATGGAAACTGACAGGGGTCATCTCCGGACGGCGCGGCGTCGAGGCCCTCATGCTCAACATGAGGGATGGCGAGCGGCGAGTGCTCGCACCGGGTGCCGCCGTGCTCGGCGCTACGCTCGTTTCGGGGGCTGGCGAAGAGGCCGTCTTCGAGCTCGAAGGCACGATGTGGACAGTTCGGACAGGCGCGACACTGGCAGACCGGATCAGGAAGGAATAGGTAGACTGTGCGGGTGGTCGGACAATCGACCGCTCACACGGAAGGAGCGGGTTCTATGGCGTGGAGACGCAACACTGGCGCGGTCATTGCCTCACTCGTGCTCTGCGCAGGGCACCCGATCTCGATCTGGCACCTCGACTCGCTCGCCTTGGCACAAGAAGCCCAGCCGCCCGCGGCTCCCCCCGTCGTGCAGCTGGATGCAAGCCCGGTCCCTCCCGTCGGCATCCGCTTCAACTTTAAGGACTCCCCCTTCGATCAGGTGATCGACTTCTTCTCGCGCGAGTCCGGGTTGCCGGTCATCAAGGAGACCGACGTTCCCGCCTCCGCCCTGACCTTCATCAGCGAAGAGTCTTACACCCTTGACGAAGCGCTCAGCATCCTGAATCTGAACATGGCGAGGTTCGGCGCGCACCTCCGTCGCGAAGGCAAGTATCTCTACCTCTCCTCGCTCCAAGACGCCGCTCGCAAACCGATGAGAGTCTCCGGTGACGAAATCCCGTCCGAGATCATGCCGGACGAGATGCTGACGATCACGATCCCGCTCAACAACGCAAGGGCCGAACTCGTCGCCGCGCAGATCAAGCCCCTCCTCGGCGCATACGGCGGCATCACCCCCATCCCCGCGCAGAACATGGTCGTGATCGTCGAGACCGCGGCGCAGTGCCGCAGGATCCGCGAGATCGTCCGCTCGATCGACGAGGTCCGCCCCGTCGATTCCGCCTTCAAGCTTTTCCCGCTCAAGCACGCGAAGGCCGACTCCGTCGTCGCCGCACTCCGCGGCCTCGTCGGCGAGCGCCAGAAAACCGTGATCGTCGACAAGGACGGTCAGCAGCGCGTCGTCGAGGAGGTCAACGTCGCCGGCCTCAACATCCAGCCGGATCCGCGCACGAACTCAGTCATCGCTGTCGGCTCCGAGAGCCGCCTACGCGTCGTCGAAGAGCTCGTTGGCCTGCTGGACGTTCCACCCGGCGGCGAATCCGGCGACCAGCAGCTGATCTCATTCTCCCTCCAGGGGCTCACGGTCGATCTCGCCCAGCAGGCGCTGAACGCTGTCTACGCACAGGTCCCTGCAGACCGCAAGCCCGTGGTCGTCACAACGCCGGATCAGCAGCGCGTCACCGTCATCGGGCTCCCTCTCTATCTGCGTACCGCGACCGCACTCATCGGCGCGCTCGATCCCGCCGGCGCGCCCGATGGACTCCCCATCACTCGTGTCGCCCGCACAATCCGCTTGATGCATGTCGTCCCGAATCAGATCGAGTCGGTCCTCTCCCGGCTGCTCACGCCTCGCCAGCAGCAGGTGCTCCGATACGTCGCAGCGCCCGATCGATCCTCCATCATCGTCACAGGACCCGAGTCCGACGTTGACGCCGTCGCCGCGCTGATCGCAGGGCTCGATGTTCCCTCCGAGGCAGATCGAGACGTGCGGCTCTTCACCATCGCGGGTGGCGACCCAGCCGATGTCCTCGCTCGCGCGAAGGATCTCTACAAGGCCGCGGGGTTCGATCTCGCCAGGCCCATCCACGCCGCACTCGAGGCCGAATCCCGCACCGTCACGCTGATCGGCGCCAGAGAGAGCATCTCAAAGTTCGAAGAACTCCTCCGATCAGCGGAGGTCAGCGCACGCATCGAGCAGGAAACCCGCACCTTCCAGGTCTCGTCAAAGCCCAGCGAACTCGCGCCCATACTCGCCAGAGTCGCTCGTCCCATCCTCGAACCCACCGACGGCGCGCGATACGTGCCGCCCAGCATCGAACCCATCGACGATGTGGCCAGCGTGATCGTTCGGGCCAAGTCCGAGCAGTTCCCCGCGATCGAGGCCATGATCCGCCGCCTCGATGACTCCCGCAAACTCGGCGATGCCGAGATGCGCACCTATCGCGTCCAAAGAGTTGCGCCCGACGCCATGGCCGCCACCATTCGCCGCATGGTGGACGCAGGCACCATCTACGGTCCGGCGGGCGCGCCCTCGGGCGCGAGGGGCGTCTTCGTCGACGTCGAGCCCACAACCCGCACCCTTCTCGTCACCGGTCCTTCAGTGATCTTCCCACAGGTTGAGAAGATCCTCGCCGAACTCGACGTCGCAAGAGTCAGCCCGGCCGCCCTCAAGATGTACGACCTTGCGCACGCCAGGGCCGACCGCCTCTCACCTCTTCTTGAGCGGCTGCTCCTCGTACGGATCCGCGAGGCGCAGAGCGGAGGAGAACTTCCGCTCGGCGTCGACGCGCGCTCGTTGCTCGAGATCGTCCCCGACGCGCCCTCGAACAGACTCATCATCTCCGCGCCGGAGTCGGTCCACGCCGTCGCGGTTGAACTCCTCAAGACGCTCGACAGCGAGCAATCCAGCGCGGGCAACAGCGTCGTCAAAATCATTCCGCTCGCCTTCGCCGAGGTGAACGCCACGGTTGCCGCCTTGGGCCAGGCCGTCGGCTCGATGCAGTTCCCCAGCGGCGGCCGCGTCACCGTCACCGGCGCGCCCGGCGCAAACTCGATCATTCTCGCCGGCCTCGAGATGGATATCCGCACGGTCGAAGAGTTGATCGAGCCGCTCGATGTGCGTCCCACAAGCGCGGAAACGCCCGCCGTTGAGACCTTCGCCCTCAAGCACGCGGATGCCGCCCAGATCGCCACCACAGTGGAGAGGTTGCTCGTCGATCAACAGGAAACCGACCCGCGGATCCTGACCCTCCAACTTCGTTACGCGCAGAACCGTCCCGATCTGTTCAAGAAGCCGACCATCCGTGTCCAGGCAGAAACCAGAACAAACGCGCTCATCGTCTCAGCGCCGCAGGGCACGCTCGAACTCGCGCGCTCTGTCATCGAGAAGCTCGACCAGCCCGCCAGCGATCCGGAGCGCACCGCCGCGTCATACTCGCCTACACGGGGCGATGCGAACACGCTGGCCTACGCGGTCGCCAGAATCGTCAACGCCACGCTCCCACAGGGACGCTCACCCCTCGAGTTGTCCATCGAGCCACGCTCAGGAGCGATCCTCGCCCTCGGCACAAAGACACAGGTCGAAGAAGCATTGCGCCTTCTGAAAGAGCGCGACGAGCAATCCATCGCGATGCCCGCGAGCGAGGTCAGAATCCTCGAGCTCAAGCACTCCGACGCCAGTTCGGTCGCACAGATGGTCCAGCCCATGCTCCTCGATCGCTCGAGATGGCCGGAGGATCTCCTCCGCGCCGAGCGAGCCGGGCTCGCCCTCTCCATGCCCAGCGTCCGGGCCGAGACCCGCTTCAACCGGCTCGTGCTCAGCGGCCCCAGTCTCCTCATGCCGATCGCCGATGAACTCATCTCGGCCTTCGATCGTCCCGCACAGACAGGCCCGATCGATGTCCGCGTCTTCCGCCTCACCGAGGGTTCCGCACAAACCGTCGCCGACGCCGTCCGCGCCGCACTCGCCGGAACACTCATGCCCGGCGAACAACCCGCATCCGTCTCCGGCGAACCCTCCGGAAACACCATCCTCGTCGCGGGCAGCGCCGCACAGCTCGCTCGTGCCGCCCAGCTCATCGAATCCATGGACACCGCCGGTCGAGGCGATGGCGCAGGCGTTCGAACCGTCTTCCTGAAGAATGCCCGCGCAGAACAGGTCGCACCCCTCGTCGAGCAGGTTCTGAGGAAGGAATCCCTCCTCAGAATGCTCCCCGAATGGCAGCGCGGCCAGGCCCTGCTCCAGAGTGGCGGCAAGATCGAAGCCGAGATCCGCGTCGCCGCAGAGAAACGCCTCAACGCGGTCGTCGTCAGCGGCCCTCTCGCCACCCTGACCCTCGCCGAGCAGATGATCACCGAACTCGACGTAAAGCCCGAAACCGACTCCACGTCGAGCGTCGTGCGCGTCATCACGCTCCACGGTGCGGACGCCGCCGAGCTTGCCGTCAGCATCGGCGAAGTCATCGGCGAGCAGAACGATCAGGGGCCCGCGCCGACCCTTCGCGTCGACCGCCAGAGCAACTCCCTCATCGTCAGGGCGACGCCCGATCAGATGAAGTTGATCGAGTCCCTTGTGAAGCAACTCGACCAGGCCGCGCTCGCCTCAAGCCGACAGGTCCGGATGATCCCGGTCGATCGATCAAGAGCCGATGCCGCGCTCATGGCCGAGACCCTGAAGCGCCTGCTCGAAGACCGAGGCGGCCTCACCGTCGAAGTCATCTCCTCCGAAGAGCTCCTGAAGAGATCCGGTGCCGCTGGCCGCGAAACGCCCGACATGCCGGCCACAAAGCCCTCAAGCAACGCAGCACCCCGTCACGACGTCCCTCCTGATCTTCAAACCATGCCCTTCCTCGCCCGCGCGCTGGCCATCGCCGCACTCGGCCAGCCCTCGGTCTCGAACGAACCCGAAGAGTCCACCGGCGGCCTCACCATCGGCGTCGATCCCGCAACAAACTCTCTAATCGTCGTCGGTCCCCCTCGACTGACCGACCGTGTCGCCGCGCTCGCCGCCCAGCTCGAACGCAGTCTGCCCTCAGAGCCCGGCAAGGTCCGCATCATCACACTCCCCGATGCGATCGATGCCAACTCGGTCGCCGCGATCGTCAACCAGACCATCGCTCGCATCGGGCGATCCGGCATCGAGAATCCCAGCGGCTTCTCCGGCTCGGTGTCTGTCGCTCCCGATCCGAGCGGCGGGGCCCTCATCGTCTGGTCGAATGACACAGACTTCGCGGTCGTCGGCGAACTCATCGGTTCCATGATCCACCAACGAGGTGGGCCGACGATGACCCTCCGCGTCCTCCCCCTCCAATCCATGACCGCCGCTCAGGCCGTTCAGGCAGTCAACGACCTCGTCAGCGCCGCGCCCCGCGGCATCCAGGCCAGACGCGTTCGAGCCATGCAATGGTCCCTTCCCGGCGCAGACACGCCGGGTACCGACACGCTCGCAACCATCGAGCCCGGCGCAATCCGTGTCGTCGCAAGCCCGGGTGGCGCATCGCTGATCGTGGCCGGCCCGGTTGAAGCCATGCCCATCGTTGAGCGATTTGTCTCCCTGCTCGATCAGGGATCCAGCGGCGATCGCCTCGCCATCCAGCGCTTGACGCTCGACAACGCCAGGCCCACCGAGATCGCCTCGACCCTCCAGCGGCTCTTCGATGCCAGACGCCAGGGCACACCCGGCGCGACGCAGGTCCGTGCCCAGTTTGTCGGAGACGATCGCTCCGGCTCGCTCCTTGCCACCGGCACCCCCGACGAAATCAAAGAAGCGCTCGAACTCGCCGCCTCCATGGACAATCCCGCGGCATCCCGCGACTTTGCCTTCAAGGTCATCGAACTCAAGAACGCGCGGGCTATGGACATCGGGCCGACGCTGCAGAATCTCGCCGGCGAGATGCAGTGGGAGCGAATCTCCGGCCGCGCGGGCCAGAATGACAAAGATCGTTTCTACCTTGAACCGAACGAGCGCACGAACTCCATCGTGATCATGGGCCGCCAGGAGACCATCGAGACCGTCGAGGGCATCGTGCGTTTGCTCGATGTTCCGCCGGGCGAAGCCGGCGCGGTAGCGGTCAAGGCGGTCGCCGTGCAATCCGCTGATCTGGCATCGATCAAGTCGGTCATCGAGCGTGCCATGGCGACGCCCGGCTGGCGCCCGTGGCGTGGCCCTGATCCCGACGGAGTCACGGTCGAGATCGATCGTCTGAGGCGGGCCGTCGTTCTCGTCGGCAAGAATGATCGCGTCGAAGCCGCCGCCAAGTACATCGCCGACCTCGATGTCGGCGGTCCAGGCGCGACGATCGAAACGATCCGGCTCGAGCACGCCTCGGCCGAGCGCGCCGCGGCCAGTCTCCAGCGTTTCTTCGCAGCCAGGAACCAGGCCCAGGGGCTTCGCGCCGATAGCTTCTCAATCCTCGGTTCTCCCGAGGGGAACGTCATCATCGCCTCCGGCGATGTGGAAAGCATGAAGCTCTTGCGTGACCTCGTCGCGCAGATCGACCAGCCCGAACTCGGTGCCGACCGCTCCATCGAGGCCTACACCGTTCGCAACGCAACCGCACAGGATGCCGCATCCACCATCCGCTCCATGTTCCCCCGAAGCGGACGCGCTGAAGATCAGGTGATCGTCACGCCCCAACCGAGCACCGGCACCCTCATCGTCTCCGCGCCCACAACCCTGCAGACGCAGATCGCCGATCTCGTCCGACAACTCGACACGCCGCCGACCGATGGCGGGGCGACGCTCGCAACGGTCAAGCTTGAGTCCGCCCGCGCGACCGAGGTCGCGAACGCGCTTCGTGCCGCCCTCCCGCAGACCCTCCGCGTGACCGTCACGCCGGTCGAGCGCAGCAACTCGATCGTGCTCTCGGGCTCCCCCGAAGCAATCCAGTACGTCATCGATCAGGTCAAGAAGCTCGACGAGCAGCCCGCCCGAACCATCGCTTCGTTCAAGAGGGTAACGCTCGAGCACGCCGTTGCCGATCGCGTCTGGGCATCCATGAACGAACTGCTCCGAAACCGCCCCCGGGTTCCCGGCGAAACACCCGTGAACCTCGACTACTCCGCGACCGAGAACGCCATCTCCATCGCCGCACCGGCCGATCAGATCGACGAGATCGAGGCCATGATCAAGGCCCTCGACGTCCCCGCTTCAACGACACGCACGACCGAGTTCGTCAAGCTCGATTTCGCCGATGCAGAGCAGGCCTCCAAGGCGCTCGGCATGTTCTACGGCCGCTCCGCCCCGGAGGCCACAAGCCCAGGTGCACGCAACGTCACGATCGTCGCCGATCCCGCCTCCAACTCCCTCGTCGTCAGCGCCGAGCCGACCCAGTGGGAGGGCATCCGATCGCTCCTCAAGAAACTCGATACCGAGGACTACGACCGCTCCCGTCAGTTGGAGGTGATGCCGCTCCGCTTCGCCGATGCGACAGGTGTCGCCCGCGCCATCAACGAGGGCTTCCGCGCCATCGTTCAGGAGCAACTCGAAGCACGACGCCTCCGCGTCGAAGAATCGCGCAATCGCGGGGCCAACGCCCGCGCGGGAGAGTCCGCTGCTCCTTCGCTGCTCGTCGATGAAGAGGGCATCCCCAGCGTCGCGCCGGAGATCCAGACCAACTCCCTCGTCGTCTTTGCCGGCAAACGCTACATGGACCGCATCCGTGGCATCGTGGCACGCCTCGACGAGCCGGATTCCCTCCGCCTGCCGGAGGCACGTGTCGTCCCCCTCAGGGGCGGCAGCGCGACCGCAGTCGCCAACTCGATCCGAGAAGTCTTCGCCGCATCATCCGGTGCAGGCAGAAACGCCAATCCCAGGGCACTGGTCGTCGTCGGCGACGAGGCCAGCAACTCCCTCATCGTCCGCTGCGACGACACGCAGTTCACCCAGGTCAAGGCCCTCGCCGAGGCGCTCCAGGGGCAGGCCGATGTCACACGCCTCGCGACAAGAGTTCTCAAACTCGAGCACGTTCCCGCGGCTCGCCTCCGTCAGACGATCCTCGCCACCTTCACGCCCGTCGCGCAGCAGAATCGTGAGACACTCGCCGTCGAGATCGATCGTACCGCGAACGCCCTCGTCATCGCCTCAAGCCAGCGACTCTTCGAGCAGATCCAGACAACCATCAAGGAACTCGACACACCCGCGCTCGGCACCGCCGACGGAGAGAGCATCACTCCCGGGCTCGGCCAGGTCGTCTCGATCGTCGATCTCACCAACACGTCTCCCGCTGATATCAAGCGCACGCTCGACCAGCTCGGCATCTCCGGCGCACAGCCGTCCGATCGCCCCGGCATCGTCTCCGAGCCCGTCACAACCGTTGCCCTGACCACACGCCAAGCGATCGCAGTTGTCGCCGGTCCCGCCGACGCCCGCATCGTCAGCGGCCTCATCAGACAGATCGATTCCGATCCCGTCGAAGCCGATCAGGCCGTCGGCATCGTGCGTCTCCGCATCGCGGGCGCCAACCAACTCGTCAATACCCTGAGACTCATGCTCAATCCCGCCGAACAGGCGAGCCAGACAGGGCCCGCCCGGGCCATCGCCGAGCAGGTCAGAAGACTCAGCGTGATCCGAGAGGGTGTCGGCAAAGACCCGCTCAAACTCGATCTCTCCAAGCCGATCCGCCTCATCCCTGACACTGAAGCCAACACGATTCTGGTTGCCTCCACGCCCGGCAACGTCGAAGCGGTCCGCGCTGTGATCGACACGCTCGACACCCTCGCCACCGGCGACGCGGTCGTGATCCGCATGTTCGCGCTCGAGAACGCTTCGGCGGTGCGAGCCCGCACCGTCGTCGACACACTCTTCCGTCAGGGCGAGGCACTGCGCCGGCTCCCCGGGACGGCCAGACAGGGTCTCCCGACCACCGCAACCGGCAGGGCACTCGCCGGAGAGATCGCCCTCGCCGTCGATGATCGAACCAACACACTCGTCGTTGCCGGCCGCGAAGAGGCCGTCGCGCTCGTCGAAGTCCTCATCCGAGATCTCGACAGCACCGAGGCCACCAGTTGGATCGAGCCAACCATCCTCCAGCTCAAGCACGCGGATGCCAACGCCATGGCCGATCTGCTTCGGCGGACGCTCGTCCAGGGCCTCGCCGGCACACCCGAGGCGCTCGGCATCCAGCGTCAGATCGCCCGCCTCCGCGTCGTTGACTCTGGCCGCGACCCCGCCGACCCGCGCGCCTCGGTCCAGGGCGACCTCTTCGCTCCCATGACCGGGCTCGTGATCCAGCCCGCGCTCCCGATGAACGCGCTCGTTGTGATCGGCTCCGCTTCCAACCTCCGCATCGTCACCGAACTCGTCGCGCAGCTCGACGTCGAACCGGCCGCCGCAGCAAACTCGGTCCGCTTCTTCCCGCTCAACCACGCCAACGCGGCCCGTGTCGCGAGCATGGCCTCCGAGATCTTCCGCCAGCGCCAGGCGACCGGCGCGATGCGCCCCGAAGACGCCCTCGTCGTCACCGCCGATATCCGCACCAACTCCCTCATCGCTTCGACCAGCGTGAGCAGCTTCTCGATCCTTGAAGCCCTCCTCAAGACCCTCGACACGTCGGAGACCAACGAAGCGGTCGGGCTCCACGTCGTCCCGGTGCCCGGCGTCGATGTCGCATCGCTCGCGCCCCGCGTGCAGCGACTGATGCGTGAACGCCTCGAAGCCGCTCGCCGCGCCGGATCCATCGAGCAGCCGCAGGACGCGTTCTCCATCGAGCCCGACGCCGCAAACTCACTCCTGATCGTCGCCTCCAGCGACGAGAACCTCGCCGTGGTGAAAGACCTCATCGTCTCCCTCACGGCCGATGCCGCTGCCGTCGCAGGCGCCGAACGCACAACCCTCATCCCGCTCGGACAGATGAGAGCCGCCGATGTCGCCGACACCGTCAACGCACTCTACGTCCAGAAAGAGATCGCCCGACGTGGCCAACGCGCCGTCAGCGTCGTTCCAAATGCTCAACTGAACGCCCTCGTGGTCAGCGGCACTGAATCCGATGTCAACGCCATCCGTGGAATCATCGAGCGAATGGAGTCGGCCGAGGTCACCGCCGTTCAGGATGTCAGACGCCTCGAGCTCCGCACCGCCAACGCGCTCGAAGTCGTGAACCTGCTCGAGAACGTACTCGCCGGCCGCACGCTCGGCGGCGGCCGAGGCGTCGGCGCAACCCAGGCCACACGCATCCGTTTCCTCCGTGATCAGATCGCCGACCAGATCGAAGGACGCACCGGCCGCGAGGCCACGGAGGCCGCTGTCGACGGCGCGATCCGAGACCAGGTCCGTATGACGCCCGATCTGCGCACCAACTCGCTGATGGTCGCCGCGCCGCCCGCCGTGATGGAAGTCATCGCCGCTATCGTCGCCGATCTCGACACAACCTCCGCCGGCTCACGCCGTGTCGAGTGGTTCCGTCTGAAGAACGCCGACGCCCGCGCCATGGCCGATGTCCTCCGTGATCTGTTCAGTCTCCAGCAGCAGGGCGATCGTCTCGTTCTCGTCCCGACGCAGACCGATCTGAGATCCCCGGGCGAGAGCGATCCCGCCGCGCCCGCGTTCAACAACACGACGCTCACACCCATTCCCGACACTCGCAAGGAGCTCTCGATCACGATCGACGCCCGGACCAACACGCTCCTCGTCTCAGGAACCGACGAGTATCTTGAGATGGTCCGCTCCGTCGTCGATGAACTCGACGGGATCGAAGCAACCGAGCGCCTCCAACTCGTCTACAAACTTCGCTACGCAAAGGCCGACGAGGTCGAACGCACCCTCGCCAGATACTTCCAGGAAGAATCAACCAAGATCCGCTCCACACTCGGCCCGTCTCAGACCGGCTCGCTGACACGCCAGCTCGAGCAGGAAGTCACGGTCGTCGGCGACGGCAAAAGCAACAAGCTCGTCGTCTCGACCTCGCCTCGCTACGCCGAGATCGTCCAGTCCATCATCGAGGAACTCGACGCCGCTCCGCCCCAGGTCATGATCCAGGTCCTCCTCGCCGAGGTCACGCTCGATGCCTCACGCCAGTGGGGCATGGACTCGACCGCAGGGCCGTTCGGCGGCAACATGTGGCAGTTCGGCGCGCTCGGCGCGGGCGCGGGCGTTGCGACCGCTCTCGGCGTTGCGAACCTCTCCATTTCGAGCAACGACTTCAGCGTCCTGATCCGTGCGCTCGAAGTCCAGGGCAAGCTCGAAGTGCTGAGCAGACCCCAGGTCACGGTCAATAACAACGAGCGGGCCCTCATCCAGGTCGGTGAAGACATCGCCATCGTCACCGGTGTCGAACGATTGGACAACGGCAACACACGGTCCGACGTCGAACGTCGAGATGTCGGAATCATCCTCAACGTCACGCCATCCATCAGCGCCGACGGGTTCGTGCGGCTCGAAATCGCCCCCGAGATCTCTTCCGTCAGCCAGCGCACCACCCAGATCTCCGAGGACTTCGAAGCCCCGATCATCACCACACGTAAGGTCGACACCGTCGTCACCGTCAAGGACGGACAGACGGTCGTCATAGGCGGCCTGATCCAGAACACCCAGGAAGATCGCCGCACCAAGGTCCCGCTGCTGGGAGACATCCCCATCATCGGCAACGCCTTCCGCTCGACCCAGGTCGAGAACATCAAGACCGAACTCCTCGTCATCCTCACGCCCAAGGTCGTGCCAGGCGATTCACCAAGCTCCATCGATCTCCAGAGCCGCTGGACACGCCACGAGATCGGACGCATGTCCAATCCCACCCAGATCCGCGACGCCCTCGAGATGCACGATGGCTCCCCACCTCCGACCACTCTGCCCCCGCTCGAAATGCGGGAGAGCAACCCGTCCGGCGCCGCTCCCGGCTCATCCTCGGCTGCTCAGGGCGACCGCGTCCGGACCGTCGGACGCAAAGAGGAGCGCCCGCGATGATCCCCGTCGCCCGACTCGCCATCCTTCTCGCTGCCCTGCTCTCGATCGGGCTCGCTACCGGCTGCGCCACATCGGATTCTTCGCGCCCACGCAGGCAGACCCAATCTCAGTTCCCCACCCAACCCTCCGACCTCAAGCCAGAGCGAGTCTTGGTCGCCAACGAGCCGCTCGAGGACCGAGATCTCAACGGCTTCGTGGACACCGTCCGCGTGATCGTCTATGTCTTTGGCGATACCAATCGCTTCGCCCTTCCCATGACCGTCGACGCCACCTTCCAGTTCCGTATGGTCGGCGAACAGGGACAGTCGCTCGGGGTCTGGGCGTTCGCGCCGCGCGAGACCAGTCGCGCCGTCTTCCCCACACAGCCCGGCCCGGCCTACGGCTTCGAACTCAACCTCAACGCCGTCGGCACAGACCGAATCCCATCCCAGGCCGCACGCCTCTCTTGCGAGATCACACTCGCCGATGGAACCAGAGTCGTTTCCCGAGAGCCGCTCGAACTCCGCGTGGGCGGCAGAGCGCCAAAATGAACGCTCCAACCATGCACACGAATTATGAGGATCGCGCAAAGACGTCTCCGACACGGGCCATGAGGGCCGCCGCCGCTACCATCTACTCGCATGCCCACAACACAGCTTGAGGCAGGGAAGCACGTGCAGGCCACAAAGCGCCCAGGGCGCTCATACCCGGTCATCGAGGCCATCCGAAGGGGCGAGACTCCCGCTCCCGTCATCCACGAGACAGTCGTCTCCGGCGATCCCGTGCTTAGCATCGAAAACTTCTGCCTCTACTACAGCGCCGCAAAGGCCCTCTACGACGTCACAACCCAAGTCCCCCGAGGCAAAGTCACGGCCATCATCGGTCCGTCCGGCTGCGGCAAGTCAACGCTCCTCCGCTCCGTCAATCGTCTCAACGACCTCGTGGAAGGCGTCCGCATCACAGGCGACATGCGCCTGAACGGCACCTCCGTCTATGGCCGTGATGTCGATGTGATCGACCTCCGCAAACGCCTCGGCATGGTCTTCCAGAAGCCCAATCCCTTCCCGATGTCGATCTTCGAGAACGTCGTCTACGCCCTCCGCATCGATGGCGAGCGCCGCCGCAAGGTCCTCGAAGAGGCCTGCGAACGCAGTCTCAAGGGTGCCGCCCTCTGGGATGAGGTCAAAGACCGATTGAACCAGTCCGCCCTCGGCCTCTCGGGTGGCCAGCAGCAGCGTCTGTGCATCGCCCGGGCCATCGCCGCCGAGCCCGAGGTCCTCCTCCTCGACGAGCCATGCTCAGCCCTCGACCCGATCGCGACGCTCAGAATCGAGGAGCTGATCCACGAGATCAGCAGCCGCTACACCGTCCTCATCGTCACCCACAACATGCAACAGGCGACCAGGGTCAGCGACTACACCATGTTCATGTACTTGGGCCGACTCGTCGAACACGGAACGACCGAGGATATCTTCCAGAACCCCCGCCTCTCAGAGACCGAAGACTACGTTACCGGCAGGTTCGGCTGAGCACCGCCGGGGGGGACTCAACACGGTCCGAAGTGTCTCGTCTCCTTTACGCCGAAACCCCCGAAGGTCTGAGAATCAGGCCAGTCCTGTTCGCGAACCGCCGATAGATGGGCCTACCATCCCGGTTCAAGCGTTGGCGCGCGCCGCCCGCACGGTTACGTGGCTCGCTCGCCGTCGAGGTTCATCATGGCTGGGTCAACCCAAGCGCAGCAGTTGCAATCACTTACGCCATCCGTGAACGGCTGGAACGCCGACTTCCTGGAGGCCGAGTTCGATCGGTATAGGCAGGATCCAAACTCGGTAACGCCCGACCTGCGGGCGTTCTTCCAGGGCTTCGATCTCGCGCTGGCCGGTGGCGGACCGCGAAGCACGACCAACTCCTCGGGTTCCGCCGCAGTCGGCAGCTTCGAGCACGCAGTCTGGCACCTCGTCCACGCCTACCAGGAACTCGGCCACCTTTGCGCCGCCCTCGATCCATTCGACCGTCCACGGGAACGCCCCGCCGCGCTCGCGCCCGCCCACTGGGGTCTCTCCGATGCCGACCTCGACCGAGACGTCGACGGCTCGATTGTCGGGGTCGCCGGTTCCATCCGCCTGCGCGACATCATCGATCGCCTCGAGACCACGTACTGCCGCTCCATCGGCTGTGAGTTCATGCACGTTCAGAACCGCGAGGAACGCGACTGGCTCATCGCCAGGGCCTCCCGCAACGGAGGCGGCATCAAACTCACCCGAGGCGAGCAGGCACACGTTCTCGAACAACTCACCCGCGCCGAATCCTTCGAAACCTTCCTCGCAAAGCGCTATCCCGGCGAGAAGCGATTCAGTCTCGAAGGCGCAGAGTCGCTCATCCCCCTCCTCGACCGTCTCCTCGAACACGCCGCAGACAACGGCGTTCAAGAAGTCGTCATGGGCATGGCCCACCGCGGGCGGCTCAACGTCCTCAACAACATCCTCGGCAAGACCTACGAGCAGATCTTCACCGAGTTCGAGGACAGCTACCAGGATGGCTTCGCAGACGCCTCGGGCGACGTGAAATACCACCGCGGCTACTCCGGCGTCCGCACCTTCAGGTCCGGCAAGACCCTCCGTCTCGCCATGGCCAGCAACCCCAGCCACCTTGAAAGCGTGAACCCGATCGTCGAGGGCCGCACTCGCGCCAAGCAGCGCCTCCGGAACGATGTCGAGCGCAGACGCGTCGTCCCTGTCCTCATCCACGGCGATGCCGCCATCGCGGGCCAGGGCGTCGTGGCCGAGTGCCTCAACTTCTCCCAGTTGGAGGGCTACACCACCGGCGGCACAATCCACGTCGTCGTCAACAACATGATCGGCTTCACAACGGTCCCGGAGGACTCTCGCTCCAGCCGCTACTGCACCGACGTCGCCAAGATGATCGACGCCCCGATCCTGCACGTGAACGCCGAAGACCCCGACGCGGTCTTCAAGGTCGCCGAGATCGCGCTGGAGTACCGCCTGGCGTTCCGCAAAGACGTCATGATCGACATGTGGTGCTTCCGCAAGTACGGCCACAACGAGCAGGACGAGCAGTCGTACACCCAACCCATCCTCGCCGCGCTCATCAAGGCCAAGGACAGCACCCTGACCTCATACGCCAAGCGCCTCCAGGCCGCGGGCGTCATCCAGCAGTCCGATATCGATGTCATCAACGGGCGTCTCTCTCAGTCGCTCGAGGACGCACAGGCCGCTGCCAAGCGTAAGCCCTTCGATCCCAACATCGACCCCGGCAGCGACCGCTGGCGCGGGCTCTCCCAGAAGTTCAATTTCGAGAGCGTCCCGACCAATGTCAGCATCGAAACGATCCGCGAGGTGAGCGAGGCGCTCGGCCGCGTCCCCGACGGCTTCAACGTCAACCCCAAGCTCAAGGCCCTTCTCAAGTCCCGGGCCGAGCTCTGGCGGGCCGGCGCAATCTCCCACGCCGACGCAGAAATGCTCGCATTCGGCACGCTCCTCCTCGAAGGCAACCACGTCCGGCTCTCCGGGCAGGACTGTCGCCGGGGCACCTTCTCGCAGCGTCACGCTGTCCTGCGAGACGCCGTCACAGGCGCGCCGTACGAGCCGCTCAACGGCATGCGCGAACTGGGCGAGCCCTCCACCGATCATCCGGTCGGGAGCCCCGGAGCCGACGGTCGCCCCCGCCAAGCCGGATTCAAGGTCTACGACAGCCCGCTCTCCGAGATGTCCGTCCTCGGCTTCGAGTACGGCTACTCCCTCGCCGATCCCAACGTTCTCGTCATCTGGGAAGCCCAGTTCGGCGACTTCGTCAACGGTGCGCAGGTCATCATCGATCAGTTCCTCGCGAGCGCGGAAACCAAGTGGGAACGCTGGTCCGGGCTCGTCATGCTCCTCCCGCACGGGTACGAAGGCGCGGGCCCCGAGCACTCATCCTGCAGGATCGAACGCTTCCTGCAACTCTGTGCCGAGCACAACATGCAGGTCGTCGTCCCCTCGACAGGAGCCCAGACCTTCCACCTCCTGAGAAGGCAGGTCAAACGCTCCTTCCGCAAACCCCTGATCGTCGCAACCCCAAAGGGGCACCTCCGTAAAGAGACAAGCACGATCGACGAGCTGGTCTCCGGCAGATTCTGGGAGATCATGGACGATCCCGCGTTCGTCTCGCGCGGGTCAGACAGGTCCAAAGTCAATCGCATCGTCTTCTGCTCCGGAAAGATCGGGCACGAACTCATGGAGCGACGCGACGCGATCGCTCGCACAGACGTCGCCATCGTCCGCGTCGAGCAGCTCTATCCGTTCCACGAGCAACTCGCCAAAGACATCATCGCCAAGTATCCCAACGTCAGGGAGCACGTCTGGTGCCAGGAAGAGCCGCGGAACACCGGCGCGTTCCTCTTCATCAGCGACATCGTCCGCTCGCGTCTCGGCATCGAGCTCACATACATCGGTCGCCGCGCCGCCGCCAGCCCCGCCGTCGGGTCGAAGACCGTTCACAAGCACGAGCAAGAGGACATCATCGCCGCCGCAGTCGGCCCCGCCGCCGGAACGACGGATACCGCGCCCCGCGCAACGGAAGCCGCAAAGCCCGGCAAGGCCAAGGCCGCTGCATCACGCTGATCACCGACCGCACACCCTCCACGAGAGCATCCTCATGTCGACGGACATCCTCATCCCGACTGTTGGCGAGTCGGTCGCCTCCGGTGTTATCTCCAAATGGCTCAAGGCCGACGGCGCGTTCGTCAAACGCGACGAAGCGGTCCTCGAACTCGAAACCGACAAGGTCAACATGGAGATCGTCGCCCCCGCCGACGGCATCCTCCGCCACGCCGCGAAAGAGGGCGACACCGTCAACGTCGGCGCTGTCGTCGGACGCATGGAAGCCGGCGGCTCACCCGCCGCGTCTGCTGCCTCTGTTGCCAGCGAGTCCGGGTCCGCGACCAGTGTGCTCGCGCCCCCCGCAGTCGACACCGTCAAGACCTCGGATCAGGCCGCAAACGGCGAGATCCGCGCCACACCGCTCGCGAAGAAGGTCGCCGCCGAGCACGGTGTAGACCTCTCCAAAGTCTCCGGCACAGGCGCCGGCCACCGTGTCCGCGAGCAGGACGTCATCGATTTCGTCAAGGGCAAGAGCCCCGCGCCGGCTGCTGCTGCCTCTACGCCAACCAAAGCCCCCGCGCCCGCTCCGTCAGGCCCTCGCGCGACCACGATCGAGCGCATGCCGCCGATCCGCCAGCGCATCGCCCAGCGCCTCGTCGAGGCCCAGCACACCGCCGCCATGCTCACCACCTTCAACGAAGTGGACATGACGCGCATCATGGCGCTCCGGGCAAAGTACAAAGAGTCCTTCGAGAAGAAGCACGGCATCGGGCTCGGGTTCATGTCCTTCTTCGTCAAGGCCGCCGCCAACGCCCTCGTCGAGTTCCCGATGGTCAACGCGTACATGGTCAAGGATGCCGAGGGGCATCCCGCCGTCCAGAAGCACGCCTACGCCGACATCGCGATCGCAGTCTCAACGCCCAAGGGCCTTGTCGTTCCCGTACTGAGAAACGCCGAACGCATGTCCTTCGCAGAGGTCGAGAGCGGCATCAAGGAACTCGCGACAAAGGCACGCGACGGCAAACTCACGCTCGAAGAGATGCAGGGCGGCACGTTCACGATCACCAACGGCGGCGTCTTCGGTTCACTCATGTCAACGCCCATCCTCAATCCGCCCCAGTCGGCGATCCTCGGGATGCACGCGACCAAGAACCGCGCCGTCGAGGATCCGGACAAGCCCGGCCAGGTCGCCATCCGACCGATGATGTACCTCGCCCTCTCCTACGACCACCGCATGGTCGACGGCGAGGGAGCCGTCCGGTTCCTCGTCAGGATCAAGGACCAGCTCGAGAATCCCGAACGCATCCTCCTCGAGGTCTGACACTGGGTGGCTCGGCTCTCCGAGCCGAGGCCCTCCTGCTGGCCACGCCCACCTCACTGCTCGCGCATCAGCTCATCGAGCAACCCCGTCGTTGCTCGATGCAGCATGTCGTACACCCGCACAAACCCGTCCCCACGACCGTAATACGGGTCGGGCACGTCCAACTCGTGCTCGGGTGACTCGCGGAGGGCCGGGTCGAACGACCGCATCAGATGCACACGTTCACCCGGCGCACCGAGGGTGATCAGCCCGGCCCGGTTGCTCCGGTCCATCGCCAGAATCAAGTCGAACCGCTCGAAGTCCGACTCCGGATCGACCTGCCTCGCAACGCTCGGCAGATGCACCCCCCGCGCCTGTGCCACCGCGATCGACCTCGGGTCCGCGGGCTCCCCCGTGTGCCACGCCCCCGTTCCCGCCGAGTCCACCAGGAAGCGGTCACGAACACCCCGTTCCGATGCAAGGTGGATGAAAATGCCCTCAGCCAGTGGCGAGCGGCAGATGTTCCCCATGCACACAAACAGCACACCCTTCCGATCACGCCCGAGCTCATTCACGCCAGAACCTCCGTCATCGGAGAGGATCCTGCCCACTGGCGACTGCCCACGCTGTACGCCGCGATGATCTGTTCTCGCAAACGGTCGG
The DNA here is from genome assembly GCA_019454185.1 of Phycisphaeraceae bacterium. NCBI lineage: Bacteria > Pseudomonadati > Planctomycetota > Phycisphaerae > Phycisphaerales > Phycisphaeraceae > Phycisphaeraceae bacterium. Next base: position 1,922,120 of record CP075368.1, on the reverse strand, counting down.
ACCCCATCGCCCCCTCCGCCGCACGCCGCGCAAGCAAGGCCGTCTCAACCCTCAGCCCGCGGTCCTCGATCATCACCGAAAGGCACCTCGCCATCTGCTTCGTAGTCGCGGCCGACACAACGAGTCTCTCCTCAAGCGCTCCCGAGTACAACGCCTCAGGAGCCAACTCGCGAGGTGCGATCACAGGCACGCCTGACATGTGCGATCGTCCGATCGCTCGGCCGATCGCCCACCCGCTCACGCATGTCGCATGCACATCCGGACGAACGATGGCAACGTCGCAAGCCCTCCACGCGCTCACCTCGTCCGAACCGGCGCCGCCGACCTCACAACCGCTGTCTACCACGAGCACCCGAAGGTTCAGTCGCGTGGTCGCGTGGAATCGCCTCATGCGTGCCACCTGCGCCGCTCCCCGCGGCACAAGCACCGTCAGCGAAACGCCCCCGGCCACCAGAATCCCCGCGAAGAAAACCAGCCATCGCGCGTTCGTCGCCCCCGCAGGGTCCGCGAGCGCGCCGACCACACACTCGTCCGCGCCGATTCCCATCGCCCCCCTGATCGCCTCTCGTCCGACGCCGCCGTCGCAGACCTGCAGGCAAGCGAATCCCGCCGAACCACTCGCAAAGCCATGCCTGATCAGGCGATCAGGCCCCGCAATACGGAACGGAAGCGAGACCGGCTCGGCCTCCTCTCCGACGCTGAGCACAATCGGCCACCTCCGCCCGAACGCGACACGCAGCGCAGCCGCCCCACGCCTTGAGTAGCAATGGAACAACGCGCGCCCGTCCGGCGGACGCCGCACGCGTCGAAGTCCCGCGATCGCGCTGAGCAGCGTCCATCCCTCAAGGTCGAGGGAAACATGACGACAGTGGGGGGCCAGAGAGGGAGCGCACGCCCGAATCCCCTGCACATCCAGGTCACCAAGCATCCCGCGCTCTCGCTCGCTCGCGCCACGATCAAGCACATGGATGATTGTCAGGCCGTTCGCCACAACGAGAGTCTATCGACGGGACGCGCCCTGGGCTCGCTCATACTTGTAGAACAGCTGCGCCAGCCCGAGCCCGATGGTCCTGCCGACCTCCTCCTCAGCAATACGCAACTCCGCCGCACTCCTGGGGATCTCGCTGGTCCTGGGCGGAAGCGTCATGGAGAGCGGGTACCCCTCCTTCTCGTCGGGCCATGTCCGCTTATCCGCGTTGACATCGATCACCTTGACACGCAGCGTCGCCGACGGAGAGAAACTCTGGCCGTCAGTCGACATCGTGAACGAATCCACCGTCGCGTAGATCACGACCTCAGCGCCGACCGCTTTCCCGATATCCACGATCGACATCGCCTGGCCCGCGCGATCCTGGCTCGAAGCCGCGATCGCGCCGCGCGTGTCGATCATGTCAACGACCGCCTTCTCATTCAACAACGCCTGCTGGGCCGCATCGCCGATCGTCTGACGCAGAGCCCTGCGAGGCAGTCGATTCCCCCTGTCGTCAATGAACACCACTGTCGGCCGCTTCGAGTCCAGCTCGTGCACGGCAGGCACCTTCTCCGGCCCGTGGATGATGTAGTACGCCGGCGCCACGATGTTGCACCCGGAAAGCATGCCAACACACACACAAACCGCGGCACACATCATCGCCGCCGCGCCCATCGACACAAGATTCAATCCAAGAGCTTTCGTCAAGAGTGGAGCTCCGTCTGCTTCTCTAATACTTGATCTGGGGCTCTTCCTCGTGGTCATAGAACAGCCACGCTGCCCGATTCACAAACCTCGCTATCAACACAGACGCGATCTGCCGAGCCGTGAACTGCTCCTGCTCGACTCCCGTCACATCCGGGAATCCGATGCGGATCGCACGCTGGTATACAAACTCATCCGGCACCGATCCGTCCGCCTCAATCACAGAGACCGCACCCGCCGCAACCCCGTCCCACAGATATCGGTTCCCCGGGTCGTTCAGGCGGAACTCATTCAGATCGATCACCACGAGCCGCTCCACACCAAGCGTCGCGGCTAATTCCGAGTACGGCCGAGCCGTCCAGCTCGGATTCTCATACAGATACCGCAGCAACTCCTGAGCCGGCACACCCGCCGCCGCTCCCGAGTTCGTCCACAGCCGATCGTTGATCCGTGCCGTCAGATCCGTCACCAGCGTCGGGTACTCCGACTGCACGGAGCGGTCCGCCGCCACAACAACGGCATAAGACTTTCCAACCAGCCCCGTGTACTCGGCCTTCACCTTCTTCGGGCGAGATTCCTCGATGCTCTTCGCCGCGACCGCAGCAACGCCGACCGCCGCACAACCGGCCCCCGCGCCGAGCATGATCGCGCACACCGCCGACCCCAGCACCACACGCACGCCGCACACCCGAGTATGTCGCTTCCTTCTATCCACGTACACGCTCCAGAGGGGTGCCGATCCGAGCGATGACCATCGCCGGTTTCACCAAGTCACGAACTTGTACGCCCACGATACGCCGACCAGAGCCCCCGCGCACCAGAGCGACCTCGTCCCCAGCAGCCGCAGGCCGATCAGCCGCCCCAAGGCCGACCCCGTCGCAGCGATGTACAGCGATCCCCAGAACGCCACAGCGCAGAACAACGCGAACGCCGCGCCAGCCGGTTGCACAACCAGAGAACTGAGGAATTCACCCCTCGAAGCGTGCGCAACCGATGTCGTCATGCCGCACGTCGGGCATGGCCTGTCGAACCGCACAACCCACGCACACGGCGGCATGCCCAACTGCACATGCGACCCGTGCCCCGCAGACGACGGCTCCAAGCCCCGCCCAACCCACAGAACGGCCAGGCACGCCATCGCGAGCGCAACATGCGCCAGCCGCTCCCACACGCCGATGGATGGCCCGCGCCGTGCTGACGCGCGTGCCCGACTCTCGAAGCCAAGCGATGCCGAAGTTCCATCCACGCGAGAACGCTAGGGATCCAGCGGTCTCCCGGCGCGGCTCAGCACTTGGCCAGTGCCTCAAGCGTCCGAGTCACCGCGCCACCCGCGATCGCCGCGCCCCGAGTCGTCGGAAACCCGACAAGGTACCCCTGAACATACGAGATACCGAGATCAACAATCGTTCCCAACTCCGCCCGCCGCTCGATGCCCTCTGCGATCATGCGGATCCCTGCACCCTCAGAGAACGTCACCATCGATCGCACAAGCCGCTGCCTCATCGGGTCCGAATCGATCCCCGACACAAGGTCCCTATCAAGTTTCAGCCATGACGGCCGCAGCTGCGAGATCCGCTTGAGCCCGTTGGAACCCGCGCCGACATCGTCGAGCGCGATCTGCACGCCCCGCTCCCTCAGTTCCTCAACCGCTCGCAGCAACTCATCAAACCGTGACTCGGACGCACGCTCCGTGATCTCGATCACAAGCCGATCCGGCCCCAGCCCGGCGATCTCATGCGCTGCCCCCAGCAACGCATCCGCAAACTCCGGGTGTCCTGCCACATCCGGCGTTGTGTTCAGAAACAGCAGGACATCATCCGGCCACGGAGCCGCCGCGCGGAACGTCACCCGCCGGATCGCCTCCTCAAGCATCCACAGCATCCCCAGCTGCTCAGCGCGATCAAACAACTCGCTCGGCGTCGTGAAGCTCACAGTCGGTGCAGGACGCACCAACGCCTCCACCCCCGCGATCCGCCCCGCGGCAACATCGACGATCGGCTGAAACGCAGCACCCATCCGGCGCGAAGTGATCACCTCAACCAAGTCATGATGCGTCGTCGCGATGCTCGGCGATGCAGGCGAAAAGAGCCCGGTCGATCCCCTCTTGCTGCTCATGTATGGCTTTCCAGTCTCTTCGGGTGTCCGAGCAGGCCCAGGTCGCCCCGTGCCGTCACCCTCGATCGGCACCCCGCCGACATCCCTGTTGGCTGTCAACCCGTTCCGTGCCGGCAGCGCGCAACCAACAACACCTGATCCGCCCCGGACGGTTGTGCCGGTGCGTTCTCGGGCAGTCGCAGCAAACCACTGGTTATCAGACGCCCGTCAACTCGCTCGCAGAGGCGCGGGTTCAGTCAAACCGGAACACGCCCTTGCGGAAGCCGTAGACATACGCCACGACCGTCGTGAACAGGAAGAAGAGAATTCGCCCGAGCCACACCAAAGAGTCCGGAGAGCCGGGATCGATGTTCGGGAACGTCGCCGCCCACGGATACAGGAAGATGATCTCAACGTCGAACACGAGGAAGACCATCGCGATCAGATAGAACCGCACATTGAACCGCTTACGCGCCGTTCCAACCGGGTTCATCCCCGACTCATACGCGATCCCCTTGTTCCCGCCCTTGCGCTGAGGACCGATCAAGAGCGAGCCCGCCACGTTCGCCACGGCAAAGGTCACCGCCATCAACAGAATGATGAAGATCGGCAGGTAACTGTTCAGCTCAACCGCTGCGAGAGTGCTCGGCATAGGCCGCTATCGTACACCATCAGGAATCTCAGGCCAACGCGGGAAGAGCATCACAATCCTGAGAGAGCAAAGCCCCACCGTGCGGCTGGCAAAGCACGCTCACACGAATGTGAACTGCAGATCCCCGAGCACAGCATCGACGCCCCGCTCGCCGCCTTCGAATGCTGTGTTTCGCCACGCAACCAGTCCCCGCACCTCGTAGCCCTGAGAAAGAGCGACTCCAGCCCCAACCGGTATCATGCCCGGCAGGACCGGCTATTCACACGCTCAGCCCGAACTCTTTCCTCCCCCGCAGCCGCCCGCCGTGAAGGCAAGACTGCCGTTCTGGCAGGTTCCCGCTGGTTCCGCTCGCTCGATGTCAGGCATCGACACGAACCAACCAACCTTCATCGTCCTTGAACCATTGCAAATGCTGGACTTGTGACGCGATGCCGGTTGGCACTCTGCTTGCCATGGCCTCCATACACCCAACCGCGCGATCGTTCTCGCACGGGTAAGTCTTTGTTCGGTCGTGCCCCGTGGCACCCCAATCAGGCCGTCATACCAAGACACACTTGTCTTTCGGAGACCCGTACATGGCATCCAAGGAACTCACGTTCGATATCGAGGCACGTCAGGCACTTCTTGCCGGAGTCGAGAAACTCGCCAAGGCCGTGAAAGCCACCCTCGGGCCCCGTGGCCGCAACGCCGTCATCGACAAGTCCTGGGGCGGACCCACCGTCACCAAGGACGGCGTCACCGTCGCCGAGGAGATCGAACTCCGCAACAAGGCCGAGAACATGGGAGCCATGCTCGTCAAGCAGGCCGCCAGCAAGACCTCCGACGACGCCGGCGACGGTACCACCACCGCCACCGTCCTCGCCGAGGCGCTCTTCCGCGAGGGGCTCAAGTACATCGCCGCCGGTGTCGACGCCAACGCCCTCGTCCGCGGCATGAAGAAGGCCGTCGAGACCGCCTCCAAGGCCATCGACGATCTCTCCACCCCCGTCAAGGGCAAGGCCGACATCCAGAACGTCGCCGCCATCTCCGCCAATAACGACGCCGAGGTCGGCAAGATCATGGCAGACGCCTTCGATCGCGTCGGCAAGGACGGCGTCATCACCGTCGAAGAGGGCAAGTCGCTCGAGACCGAGGTCACCGTCGTCGAGGGCATGCAGTTCGACCGTGGCTTCCTCTCCCCCAACTTCGTCACCAACGTCGACGACATGAAGGTCGAACTCGACAAGTGCCTCATCCTCATCCACGAGGACAAAATCGACTCCGTCTCCAAGCTCGTCCCCCTGCTCGAAAAGGTCATGCAGGCCAAGAAGCCCCTCCTCATCATCGCCGAGGACATCGCCGGCGAAGCCCTGAGCACGCTCGTCATCAACAAGCTCCGGGGCACGCTCCAGGTCGCCGCCGTCAAGGCCCCCGGCTACGGCGACCGCCGCAAGGCCATGCTCGAAGACATCGCGATCCTCACCGGCGCGACCGCCATCATGAAGGACCTCGGCATCGAACTCGACAAGGTCGAGATCAAGCACCTCGGCATGGCCAAGAAACTCGAAATCGACGCCGACAACACCACCATCATCGAGGGCGCGGGCGACAGCAAGTCCATCCAGGCACGCATCGCCCAGATCCGCGCCGAGATCGAGCGCACAACCAGCGACTACGACCGCGAGAAACTCCAGGAACGCCTCGCCAAGCTCGCCGGCGGCGTCGCCCAGGTCAACGTCGGCGCCGCCTCCGAGGCCGAACTCAAGGAGAAGAAGGCCCGCGTCGAAGACGCCCTCCACGCCACCCGCGCCGCGCTCGCCGAGGGTATCGTCCCCGGTGGCGGCACCTCCTTCATCCGCGCCCGAGCCGCGATCGAGAAGCTCAAAGAGCACAAGGCCGTCTTCGGCAAGGCCGCTCAGGCAGAGGACCTCTCCGCCGACGAAGTCGGCCGCGTGAAGTACGACTTTGCCGCAGGACTCGACGTGGTCTATCAGGCCCTCGGCGTCCCCCTCCGCACGATCGCCGACAACGCGGGCGTCAAGGGATCCGTCGTCGTCGCGAAGGTCGCCGAGAACAAGTCCGCCAACTTCGGCTTCAACGCCCTCACCGAGGAGTACGGCGACCTCGTCGACATGGGTGTCATCACCCCCGCAAAGGTCGATCGCCTCGCGCTCCAGAACGCAGCCAGCGTCGCCACGGTCCTCCTGACCGCCGACTGCATCATCACCGAAAAGCCCGAGAAGAAGGACGAGCACGCGGGCCACGCCCACGCGCACTGATCTCGGTTCCTGGTGGCACCGCTCTCCAGAGCGGTGTCCGGTCGGCCGTGCCGCAGACCGCTCGTCAGGCAGTGGTCGGCAGACCGGGCGTCCGAAGGAATGATTCACGCATGCTCGACCGCACCCTCGCCATCCTCCACGGCCTCCTTCTTTACAACCATGTACCGTTCTGTCCGACATGCAGAGTACAGGAATGCAGAGTGAAGAGACGAGCGCCAGCCAGGTGCTGTCTCTCGAAACGATAAGTCACTGGACCATAACCCCCGCACCCCACTCAGGTGCAAGTCAGATTCACAAAGCACCAACACGCGGCAACCGCCGCACGAGTTCTGGAGAACCCCAATGGCCGTCAAACCCCTCGAAGATCGCGTCCTCGTCAAGCCCCTCGAAGCCGAGACCAAGACCGCCTCCGGCCTCTACCTCCCCGAGTCCGCCAAGGAGAAGCCCATGCAGGGCAAGGTCGTCTCCACAGGCCCAGGAAAGCTCTTGGAGAACGGCAAGCGCGCCCACCTCTCCGTCAAGGTCGGCGACACCGTCGTCTTCGGCAAGTACGCCGGCACCGAGGTCGAGATCAAGGGCGACAAGCACCTCATCATCCGCGAGAACGAACTCCTCGGCGTCATCGGCTGATGCTCGCTCCACACAACGAGGCAATCACGTGGCATCGGTGCGCGGCATCCTGAAGCGTCTCTCCGGCAGCGAAGCGCCGGCCGACGCACCGCGCGCCGATGCCGCTCTCTCGCTCAGCATCGAGCCCAAATCCCTCTCCAACACCCCAACCAATGGCCTCGCCGAAGGCCACTCCCGCGACGGATTCCACCAGGTCTATCAGGGCGTCGAACGCTCCTTCTTCTTCCTCTGCGGCCACCCCCGCTCCGGCACCCACTGGATGCAGTCGCTCCTCAACCTCCACCCCCGGATCAACATCCAGGGCGAGTACCACTTCGAGATGCTGTATGGGGGCCTCTGGCAGTTCGAGAAGCACGATTGGCACCTCGGCCACTACGACCCCATGCGCGAGATCGCCCGCCGCAACATGCAGCGGCTCGTCCGCGAGTGCATGCTGACAACGGTCCATCTCCGCCCGCAAGCCGATGTCATCGGCGACATGACGCCCCGCGAAGTCTTCCAGATGCTCCCGGGCGCGCCGACCATCCACCTCATCCGCGACGGGCGCGATGTCTGCGTCAGTTGGACCTTCCACCAGCTCCGCATCGACAACGAACTCATCACGCGCGAGCCCTGGAAGCGCGACATGCTCGCGCTCCTTGACCTCCTCAAGGCCGACCCGAAGCACTTCGAGAAGCACCCTGAGGCGCTGCTCTCTTCAGAGACCTGGGTCCGACACGTCGCCCGAGTCTGGGCCACCCGCGCCCGGCGCGACGAGTTCGCCAAGGGTCGCTACGCCCGCGCCGAGCTCGACGGCAAGGTCCTCGAAGTCCGCTACGAAGCCGTCCACGCCGATCCCGAGGCCCAGCGCCGTCGCATGTACGAGTTCCTCGGCGTCAACCCCGACGAGGCCGCACCCATCGACGCCAATCCGCTCGCAAAGCCCGGCTTCGGCGGCAAGGGACAGGGCGCGACCTCCTTCTACCGCAGCGGCAAACGCGGCGAGTGGGAGACATACTTCACCAAAGACGCCCGCCGCTGGTTCATGGAAGAAGCCGGTGAGATGCTCGTCGCCCTCGGCTACGAATCTCAGGGAAGCGAGTGGGATACCAGAGCTGCAAAGAGTCGCGGAGGTCACCCATGACCACCCAGCTCCGCGCCTCAACTCCCGTTCGCGTCGATGCGCCCCTCTCCGTGCGCGAACTCTTCCTCCGTGCTCACCCCTCCAGCGGTCTGGAAACCCTGGCCGCGGCGCTCGCCCGCACCGGGATCGTCACCACCGGCACGTTCGGCCTCGGTCCCGTTGTCAGCGCCGCGCACCGCGCCGCGAGCACGCTCGACGCCCCCGGCGCCGAAACGCTCCTGCGCTCGACCAACGAACTCGTCCGCGCCACGATGCACGCCGCGATCACCGACACGCGCGCCATCCGCTGGATCGCCGACATCGCCCAGGAGCCCGTCGACGAGATTCTTCCCGGCGGGACATACATCTACCTCGTCCGCGATGGGCGCGACGTCGTCATCGCCGAGGCCCTCCGCCAGTTGACCAGTGCCCACGCCGGCCCCGACTCCCTCTTCAGCGACCAGCGCTACCGTGCCCGGCTCGAGCACCTTCGCGAGGAACTCCGGCGCGATCCGAACCTCCTCCGCGATCGTCCCCATCGCCTCCTCTGGCTCGAACCCTGGCTCCGCCAACTCGCTCGCACCTGGGCGACCCGCATCCAGTCCGATCTCGGCGCGCTCAAGCGCCTCGCCGATGCTGGCTCTCGCACCCTCGTCGTCCGATTCGAGGACGTCGCGACCTCCGGCGATTCGGTCCGCGCCCTCTGTTCTCTCCTTGGGGTGCAGACCCTCGCGCCCCGCGCCGCAGAGCCGTCCGAGGCCCACGACGTCGCGCCCGGCTCTTGGCGTCGATTCTTCACGCGCGAGAACGCGCTCGCCTTCCACGACGAGGCCGGTGCCGCGCTCACTGCCGCTGGCTACGCCTCAAACGATCTGTGGATCAGCGAGGTCGCACCCTCGGTCGCGCCAACCGCCGCGCCTGCGCAACCCGCCATCCACGCGCCGCACACCCACCCGCACACCCATCACGATCCCGCCCTCATCGAGGCCCACGCCGACCCCGCGCCGCTTCCCGGCGACGCGCCCGAACACACCATCACCATCGACGGCATCGCCCGCAATCTCTTCTTCGTCTGCGGCCATCCCCGCTCCGGCACCACCTGGACCGTCGCCGTCATGAACCTCCATCCGCGCACCTTCGTGCAGGGTGAGTTCCGCTTCGAGGCCCTCCGAAACGCCTTCGACCAATTGACCCGCTGGCCTTGGCACGTCGCCCATCACGAGCCCGTCCGCACCGAGGCCGAGCGCGCCGCACGCGACGCCGTCCGCCGCATCATGGGCGCGATCAGCACCCACAAGCCCGACGCAACATGGCTCGGCGACAAGACGCCCCGCGCCCTCCGCGTCCTCGTCCCCGGTGCGCCCCACATCCTCCTCCTTCGCGACGGACGCGACGTCCTCATCAGCCGCACCTTCCACGAACTCGCCTCCGGCGGCACGATGCTCAAAGACCCGCTCTACGCCGGGCGCATGCTCGCCCTCCAGCAGGCCTTCCTCGCCGACCCGGACCTCTTCAAACGCGAGCCGCACCGGCTGCTCGCCGAAGAACAGTGGGTCCGCACGCTCGCCCGCCAATGGGCACAGCAGATGCGGCACGACCTCGCCGTCGCCGCAGTCATCCGCGAGCGCGGGCGCACGCCCTTCCACGAACTCCGTTACGAACGCATGCGCGCCGACGTCGAGTCCGAGCGCGCCGCCCTCTACCGCTTCCTCGGGCTCGATCCCGCCGAAGCCGCCCCAGTCAGTGCCGCCAACCGCTCCGCGCCCGGATTCGAGACCGAAACCCCCGGCGGCTTCTATCGCAAGGGGCAAGTGGGCGACTGGCAGAACTACTTCACCGACGATGCAAAGAAATGGTTCAAGCAAGCCGCTGGCGACCAACTCATCGCCCTCGGATACGAGAAGGACGGTTCATGGTGAGCCGCACCGAAATCACGACACACACACGCGGCACCGCATCCACACGCCGCCCGACAACCAACACGCACGATCCAAAGAGGTGAACACATGTCCAAGAAGCAGATCATGTACAAAGACGCCGCACTCCTCGAGATGAAGAAGGGCGTTGACCAACTGGCCGAGGCCGTCAAGTGCACGATGGGCCCGAGCGGCCGCCACGTCGTCATCGAGAAGTCCTACGGCGGCCCTCACGTCACCAAGGACGGCGTCTCCGTCTCCAAGGAGATCTCCCTCCCCGAGCCCTTCGCCTCCATGGGCGCCAAGCTCGTCAATGAGGTCGCCAAGAAGACCGCCGACAAGGCCGGCGACGGCACCACCGCCGCCACCGTCCTTGCCCAGGCCATCTTCACCGAAGGCCTCCGCGTCATCGCCACCGGCGCCAACGCCGTGCAGGTCCAGCGGGGAATCAACAAGGCCGCCGAGGCCGCCGCCGAGGCCATCACCGGCATGGCCGTCAAGTGCAAGGGCAAGGACGACTACAAGAAGATCGCTTCCGTCTCTGCCAACCACGACGCCGAAGTCGGCGAACTCATCGCCGAAGCCATCTCAAAGGTCGGCCCCGACGGCGTCGTCGAAGTGGAAGAGGGCAAGTCCGCCGAAACCACGCTCGATTACGTCGAGGGCATGCAGTTCGACAAGGGCTACCTCTCCCCCTACTTCATGACCAACCCCAAGACCGCCGAGTGCGTGCTCGAAGACTGCTACATCCTCATCCACGAGAAGAAGATCAGCAATCTCACCGACTTCCTCCCCTTCCTCAACAAGGTCGCAACCAGCGGCAAGCCCATCCTCGTCATCGCCGAAGAAGTCGAGAACGAGGCACTCGCCGCCCTCGTCGTCAACCGCCTCCGCGGCGTCCTCAAGATCTGCGCCGTCAAGGCCCCCGGCTTCGGCGACCGCCGCAAGGCCATGCTCGGCGACATCGCCGTCCTCACCGGCGGCACCTTCTTCGCCGAAGATCTCGGCCGCTCGCTCGAATCCATCGAGATCTCCGAGCTCGGCCGCGCCAAGAAGGTCGTCATCACCAAGGACGACACCACGATCATCGAGGGCGCGGGCAAGAAAGCCGAGATCAGCGCCCGCGCCTCACAGATCAAGGCCCAGCACGACAAGTCCACCAGCGACTACGACAAGGAGAAGCTGATGGAGCGTCACGCCAAGCTCACCGGCGGCGTCGCCATGATCCGCGTCGGCGGCTCCAGCGAAGTCGCTATGAAGGCCAAGAAGGACCTCGTCGACGACGCGCTCCACGCGACCCGCGCCGCTGCCAAGGAGGGGTACGTCCCCGGTGGCGGCGTCGCCATCATCCGCGCTCAGGAAGCCATGACCGCCGCCCAGAAGAAGGCCAAGGGCGATGAGAAGCTCGGCTTCGACATCGTGATCGCCGCTGTCGAGAAGTGCGCATGGCAGATCGCTGTCAACGCCGGCTTCGACGGCGACATCGTGGTCGAGAAGGTCAAGGACGGCAAGGGCTCCTTTGGCTTCAACGCCGCGACCGGCGAGTACGGCGACCTCGTGAAAGCCGGGATCATCGATCCCGCCCTCGTTGCGAAGAGCGCGCTGGTCAATGCCGCGAGCGTCGCGGGCCTCATGCTCACCACCGACGTCATGATGACCGAACTCAAGGACGAGCAGGAAGCAACGACCGGATCCGTCTCCTGATCGATAGGAATCAAAAGGGAGCCCCGAGCGCAAGCTCGGGGTTGACCGAACCGCGAGCGCGAGCGAGCGGATGAACCAAACCACCCCGCCCCACCCGTGGACACACGCGTGGGACGATTCGAAAACCGACCAAGACAAAGACTCACCACAGAGGCACAGAGAGCACCGAGAAGAGCCATTGATGCAGGACCGTGGCATCCATCTCGCGCCGGATTCCACCGACTCTCTGACAGGAGAGATCATCGGGGCTGCGATCACCGTTCACGAGGCCCTCGGACCTGGGTTGCTCGAATCCGCGTACCAGGCGTGCCTCAGGCACGAACTCGGCCATCGCGGGATCGCGGTCGAGTCCGAGGTCGCAGTGCCGCTCGAGTACCGAGGCCTTCAGCTCGAATGTGGATACCGAATCGATCTGCTCGTTTGTGGTGCAGTCGTTGTCGAAGTGAAGTCTGTTGAGAAGCTCTTGCCCGTCCACGAGGCCCAGTTACTCACGTATCTCCGGCTCGCAAGAAAGTCGAAGGGGCTTCTCCTCAACTTCAACTCTCCCTATCTCCGTGACGGCATCAAGCGAATGGTGTTGTAGTCTTTCTATCCCGTTTTTGCATTTCTCTGTGTCCTCTGTGCCTCTGTGGTGAGTCTTCTTTCTTCGTCTTTGCCTTCCCGGATCCCCCATGCCCACCACCCGCGACTATTACGAGATCCTCGCCTTCGAGAGACCACCGACCGCGAGGAGTTCAAACGCTTCGTCTTTGAGGGCCTTCATGACCCGTTCTTTGCCTTTCTCTGTGTCCTCTGTGCCTCTGTGGTGAGTCTTCAATCTTCGTCTTTGCCTCCCCGGATCCCCCATGCCCACCACCCGTGACTATTACGAGATCCTCTCCGTTGAGCGCACCGCCGACGGCGAGGAGATCAAGCGCTCCTATCGCCGCCTGGCGATGAAGTACCACCCCGACCGCAACCCCGGCGATGCCGAGGCCGAGGCCAAGTTCAAGGAAGCCGCCGAGGCCTACGAGGTCCTCTCAGACGACGCCAAGCGCAAGATCTACGACCAGTACGGCCACGAAGGACTCCGAGGCCGGGGCGGCCCCGCCACCCACGACTTCACCCGCATGAACGTCGACGACATCTTCTCGATGTTCAACGACATCTTCGGGGGCGGCGGCATGGGCGGCAGGGGGGGGGGAGGCCAGCAGCGCCGCGGCCCAGCACGGGGATACGACCTCGAGACCGAAGTCGAGATCTCACTCGAAGAAGTCCTCAGCGGCTGCGAACGCGATGTCGAGTTCACACGCATGGACGTCTGCGAAAAGTGCACCGGCTCCGGCGCAAAGCCCGGATCAAAGCCCGACAAGTGCCCCACCTGCGGCGGCCACGGAAAGGTCCAGCAGACCGGCCTCGGCGGCATGTTCCGCATGGTCGTCGCATGCCCCAACTGCAAAGGCCGAGGCAGCATCATCAAAGACCTCTGCGACGGCTGCCGGGGCAAGGGGCGCGTCCCCAAGAAGCGCAAACTCTCCGTCAAGATCCCCGCCGGCGTGCAGGAGGGCATGGCCGTCCGTGTCGCGGGCGAGGGCGAACCCCCGCCGCAGGAGGTCTCCGCCGACGGCCAGGGCGTCCGCGGCGATCTCCACGTGGTGATCCGCATCGACGAGCACTCGCTCTTCCAGCGCGACCCCGAGCAGGCCGACAACCTCACGCTCGAGATGCCCATCACCTACACCCAGGCCGCGCTCGGCGCCGACATCAAGATCCCCACGCTCGACGGTGAGCACACCCTCCGAGTCCCCAAGGCAACCGCCTACGGCACCGTCTTCCGCATCGAGGGCAAGGGGCTTCCCAACCTCCGCACCGCCCGCCGCGGCGATCTTCTCGTCGGCGTCAAGATCGAAGTGCCCCGCAAACTCACGAGCGAGCAAGAGGGGCTGCTCCGCAAACTCGCCGCACTAGAGAACCACGATGTGCTTCCTGAGAGCGAAGGATTCTGGAAACGCGTCAAAGACTTTCTGAATCCCTGAGAGCCCCAACGCAAGACCGGCATGAACCATGGGTGATGCGATGAACAAGAAAGACAGACACAACCAAGGCACGCCGGGCGATCAATCGGTGCCCCCCCGCGAGCACGACATCTCCGACACCGGCGACTGGGGCAGCGCAAGCGATCCCGCGCCGTCCGGCGAGCGCGCGTCCGACACCTGGAAAAGCGAGTGGGGACCCGAGAGCGCGGAGGAGGCGATCGCGCGTGTCAACATACTGGAATCCGAGCTCACCGAGACCAAGAACAAACTCCTCCGCACCGTCGCCGATTACCAGAACAGCCAGCGCCGCGCCCTCCAGAACGAGCAGCAGGCCAAGGCAGACGGCGTCTCACGAATCGTCTCGGATGTCGCAGCGGTCCTCGATCACTTCGACCTCGCCATCGGTCAGGACCCCGCCAAGGTCACCGCCGAGCAGCTCATCGGCGGCGTCCGCGTCATCCGCGAAGAGATGCTCAAGATCCTCTCTCGAAACGGCGTCACGCTCATCCACCCCCAGCCCAACGATGAGTTCCAGCCCGGACGCCATGAGGCCGTGATCCAGCAGACGGCAGATGGCATCGAGCCCGGCCGCATCGTCTCAACCTTCCAGCCCGGCTTCCTCCTGACGATGCTCACCGGCGAGCGCGTCATCCGTCCAGCAAAGGTCGCCGTCGCCCCGAACGCGTGACCGAGTCCTGTACTCTCATTCCTTCACCTACGAGCCCAACGGCTGTCGCCTTCCGACACCCTATCCCCGCTTCTTCACTGTCTTTCTCTGTGTTCTCTGTGCCTCTGTGGTGAGTCCTCCTAGTTTGAAGTTGGATCCCCGATGCCCACCTACGACTACAAGTGCAACGCCTGCAAGCACCGCTTCGAGCTCTTCCAGTCCATGAAGGACGCGCCCAAGCGCAAATGCCCCAAGTGCGCCAAGAACGCCCTCGAACGCCTCATCGGCACCGGTGCCGCGATCCTCTTCAAGGGCTCCGGCTTCTACGAGACCGATTACCGCTCCGAGTCTTACAAGAAGGCCGCCGACGCAGAGAAAGCCCCCGCGCCTGATTCCAAGACCGACTCCAAGCCAGAGACAAAGTCTGATTCAAAATCGGACGCGAAGCCCGACGCCAAATCACAATCCACGCCCAAGCAAGAATCCAAACCCGAATCGAAGTCGGCTCCCAAGTCTTCCCCCTCCAAAGGAGGCAAACCCTCCCCCAGCAAGTCCTCCCCGAAGCCCGCCTCCAAGTCCTCCAAACACCGTTCACCCTCGAAGTAACTCTTCCCTCTTCCCATGCATTCTCTTCTCTGTGCCCTCTGTGTCTCTGTGGTGAGTCCTGCCTTTTCTCTTTCTCCTTCCATGCCACCAGCCACTCACATCCTCGGCCACGGCATCGACCTCATGCCCGTCGAACGCCTCCAGCGTTCCATCGATGAGCACGGCGATCGCTTCCTCCAGCGCGTCTTCACCCCCGCCGAACTCTCGTACAACGCCGTCCACGCCCGCCGCGTCGAGCACCTCACCGGCCGCTTCGCCGCCAAGGAAGCCGTCCTGAAGGCCCTCGGCACCGGCTGGTCCGGGGGAATCGCTTGGACTGACGTCGAGATCCTCGCCACCGCCGGCCCACCCTCCGTCGCGCTCCGCGGCGAAGCCGCTCGCATCGCCGCCGCACGGTCGATCACAACCTGGCACCTCTCCATCTCACACGCCGGTGGCCTCGCCATCGCCTCCGCCATCGCCTGCGGCTCGTGAAGCGAGCCGAAGGCGATGGCGCGCCTGTATCCCTTCGGTTGTGGATCGTGTGTGACAAGATCATCTCAAGCACAGGCCTTGCAGCGTTCTGACACGCCGCAGGCGTCCGTAGTCCTCGGAGAGCGTCCAGCAGAGTGCGCACCCCGCAGCAGTGCCAGTCTCTCGTCCAAACTCGGTACAATCACCTTCCAGCTCAACTCAACGCCATGGATCAGACATGCCGACGCCACTCCCCAAAGTCCTCATCACCGATGTCATTCGCTCGACACATCAGGGCGACAGCCACGGTGGCGTCTATCTCGTCGATCTCGAAACCGAAGAGGTCCAGAAGAAACTCGATTGGAACACCGGCGACATCGACTGGGAGGGCCGAGGCGGCGACCGCGGACTTCGCGGCATCGCCTTCTGGCGCGACCGAGTGATCATCGCCGCCAGCGACGAGATCTTCTTCTTCGACAAAGACTTCAATCGACTCAGTTCCGTCCGCAACGACTACCTCGGCCTCTGCCATGAGATCTGGGTCGCGGGCGACCGCCTTCTCCTCACGTCAACCGCCTTCGATTCCATCCTCGAATACGACCTCCCATCGGATCGCTTCGTCTCAGGACTCTCGATCCGCGTACTCAACGAGCCGCCCCCCGGAGTCCCCATCGGCCCCCAGCATCTGAACTTCAAGCCCTTCGACCCGAACGCCGCGGGCGGCCCGCACAAGGCCGACACCATCCACATCAACGCCGTCAGCCGTATGCAGGGAATGACCTTCATCTCAGGCGTCCGGCTCCCCGTGCTCTTCATCTTCGACGGCCGGCGCGTCGGCCTCGGCGCGCGACTGCCCACCTGGACCCACAACGCCCGCCCGTGGCGCGATGGCGTGATCTACAACAGCACCTCCGAAGAGAAAGTCTGCTTCGCCGATCGCACAGGCAACATCCGCGCCGCGATCGACATCTACAGGCACGACCCCGCGACACTCATCAACATGAACCTGCCGAGCGATGTCGCCAAACCGAACTTCGCGCGAGGCCTCACCGCCTGGACAGGCGACCCAGGCCGCCCCGGCATCGTCATCGGCGGCTCCTCGCCCTCCACCGTCAGCGTCTACGACATCGATCGCGCCGCACGCATCAAGACCATCACATTCGGCAACGATGTCAGGAACGCGCCCCACGGTCTGGCCGTCTGGCCCTTCGCGTAAGCACGGATCATCGCATCCGACACGCCTCCGCCGTGTACGATCGGGCTCGACGACGCCGCGCCGCCGCGTCGAGCCCGGAGAAGAGAGTGTCCGACCACAGCAAATCGCCCCACGAATCCCATCAGGGCGGCTCGCCGGCGCTGAACCCAGAATCCATCGACCCATCCGAGGAACTCGCCCTCTCCCCCTCACGCACGCGCCCCTCGGGTCTGACGCCCGATGGACGCCTCCGTGCCGGCAGACTCGCCGGGCTGACCATGCGCCAGGCGATCTGGATCCTCTCCTGGCCCATCCTCGCAGAGTCCTTCTTGAATTCGATGGTGGGGCTCACCGACACCGTCCTCGCCGCCGGCCTCGGCGAGCAGGAGACCGACGCCATCGGCGCCGCCGCGTACATGATGTGGCTCATGGGCCTCGTCGTGATGTCCGTCGGCATGGGAGCAACCGCACTCATCGCAAGATCCGTCGGTGCGCGACGCATGGCGGTCGCGAACGCCGTGCTGGGTCAATCCCTCGTCGTCGCCATCGTCGCCGGTGTCGCCACCGGCCTCATCGTCGCCATCACAACGCCCGCCACCGCCTCCATGATGAACCTCAGCGGCGACGGCGCAGCCGCGTTCCGCGACTACATCCTCATCGTCTCGTGCGGCATGCCCCTCATGTCCATCCTCTTCACGGGCATCGCCTGCGCCAGGGGCGTCGGAGACTCCATCCGGCCGCTCTGGATCATGGTCGTCGTCAACGCCGTCAACATCGTCGTGAGCTGGGTCCTCTCAGGCGTCGATTGGAACACGCTCTCGTCCGATGGAACGCGCTCGGTCGTCCTTGCCAATCCCTTCCCCTTCGAGCTCGGCATCAAGGGTATCGCGCTCGGCACGATCGCCTCTCAGGCGGTCGGCGCTGTCATGGTCCTCTGGATGGCCTCGCGCGGCACGTGGGGCATCCGGCTCCGCGCCCGGCGTCTACGGCCCCACTGGCACACCATCCGCCGCATCGTCCGCATCGGGCTTCCCAACCTCTTCGAGACCTTCGGCATGTGGATCGGCAACTACGCCATCATGCTCTTCGTCGGGCTCATCGGGGCCGCGGGCGTCTCCGGGGCCATGGGCGCCCACATCGTGGCCATCCGGATCGAGGCCTTCAGCTTCCTCCCCGGGTTCGCGATGGGCGCGGCCGCCGCGACCCTCACCGGGCAGTACCTCGGGGCAGGCAGCCCGGCCATGGCCAGGAAGGCCATCTGGATCTGCACGCTCATCGCCTGCACGACCATGGGGCTGAGCGGCCTGGCCTTCGTCATCTTCCCTCGGGTGATCACGTCGCTCTTCACGCCGATCGAGTCGCACCTGACGCTCGTTCCAGCTCTGCTCATCATCAGCGGGTGTGTCCAGATCCCGTTCGCGGCCAGCATCGTCTGGCGGTCGGCGCTGCGCGGGGCCGGGGACGTGAAGGCCGTCATGCACCTGACATGGTGGACGACCTACGCGGTCCGGCTGCCTCTGGCGTATCTGCTCTCGGGCGTTGAGATCCCGCTCCCCGGAGGTAAGGTACTCCCCAATCCTAGTGGGATGGAGCCCTCGCTGGCCTGGCTCTGGGTCGGTCTGTGCGCGGAGATCGTCGTGCGGGCCGGGGCGTTCGGCTGGCGGTTCCTGCGGGGGGGCTGGGAGCACGGGCGGATCTGACTCGGGCCCGTGCGATGCTCAGGAGTCGCCGGACTGCTTGGAGCCGGGGGTCTCGAACTTCAGGCGGGTGACCATGACCTGGTACGTGAAGGGGTTCACGTTCTCCATGGTGCCGGCGACCTTCTCGACTTCTGAGGCGATGCTCTGGGCGACGATGCCGACTGCCTCAGTGCGGAATCGCTCGATGGTGTAGGGCACGATCGAGCGGATGCGCACGATCGCGATGCCGAGCTGGTTGGGCAGGGGGATGCCGAGGACCGCGCCGGGCTCGGAGGCCAGGGCCTCCGGGCTGAGCCGCGGGTCGAGGGCCTTGACCGCGTCCATCACGGCATCGGTGAAGGCCCGTGACTGGATGGCGCGGTCGGACGTGGCCGGGCCGTTGCGCGAGATCGTGACCGCGTTGGTCGGGAAGAGCAGGCGGGTGCCGTCGGTGTCCACGAGGCGTGCCGCGGCGTCGAGCGAATCGGTCCGCGCGAGGGTCTCGAAGATCCCGAGTTCGCCGATGAGGCGCTCATAGGCCTTGATGGTCTTCCAGTCGTCGCGCAGGGTGGTGACATCGGCGATGCCGTCCGGGGCGGAGGGGGGGCGTGCTTCGAGCACGGTGAAGAAGTAGATGTTGCCCGAGGCGTCTTCCAGAGGGTTATCGATCGGCGTGAGCCCGACCTGGAGACCGAGGGAGGGGTTGCCTTCGAGTTCCTTCACTTGAAGGGCGTACTGGGCGAAGGGGGCCTGCATGCTCCCGAGGCGCACCACTGAAGAGCCGATGCCGGGGAGCATCGAGAGGTCCGCGGCGTCGAGCCAGTTGGCATCGCGCGACTCGACCCTCGGCAGCGGGATAGTCACGCCCTTGATGGTGCGGAGCGACTCGACGACGGTCAGCGCGATCTGCTCAAGACGCGGGCGTTCGTCTGCCCAGGTCTCGGGGAGTTTCTTGTAGGTGTCCTGCGTCTCGAGGCGTCGTGTCGCCTTGAGGACTTCCGCGCGGACGATCCGGAGAATCTCGGACATCAACTCGGCGGTCTTCGCGCTGAGATAGTCGGCGCGGACGATCTCACGCTCGATCTCGTAGTCGCTGGTGTACTTGGTGCGGTTCGACTCGTAGAGCTTGCGCAGCTCGACCCGGTCCACGGGGATCGCGCCGGCGATGGCGGTCCGATCGATCACGAGCCATTCGATCTTGATGCGGGCCGGACGCATGTATCCGATGCCGAAGTCGCCCGTGCCGGGCTCGACCGAGGCGTAGGCCTCGTAGTGGGCTGCGAGGTCGGCCTCGCTCGGCTCGTCGATCTCGTTCAAGAGCGTGCGGGCGGGGATGAAGAGGTAGTCGATGGTGGCCGAGTCGCCGATGGTGCGAGCCGCGGCGACCGCCTGGGCGCGGGTCGGCCGGGCGGCGAAGACGTATGCGTCTTTGAGGCGTGTGATTCCTCGTGCTGCTGCCAGGGCGCGGAAGCCGTCCTGCTCGGTGAGGCGGTTGCTGCCCGCGGCGGAGGCGACCCTGCCGAGCATGCTCTGTGCCTGGCCGGCGATCTCCTGCTGGACCTGCGGGTCCTGCATCATCATGGCGACCCACTGCTGGCCGAAGCGTCCGTACTGCTGGGTGAGGGAGATGCGGGCGATCTGAGCCGCGACCTCGGAGAGCCAGTCGCGTCCATCGTCGATCTCACCGATGAGTCCCGCGGCCTTGGCCTCGCTCTTCAAGAGCATCCAGTGCTCGGGCTGTCTCGTGTTATCAAGGCCGAGGATCACGGGGATCGCGGGGCTGATGGTCTCGAGCATGCGGACTTCGGACGCGGCCTGCTGCAGGTCGCCGACCGTGAAGGCGACGCCGGAGATGGAGCCGGCCTTCTGCTTGAGGGGGTTGGGCCCGAGCTGCTGGATGGCCTGGGGCGCGACGAAGGCGACCATGAGGATGACGACGAACATCCCGAGGAGGATGGTGCGGTACTTCCGTAGAAACTTGAGCATGTGCTGTCCCCAGCGGGCCGGTGGCGCGGGCAGGCCCGGCGCGTGGCCAGCGCGTAAAGGCAGCGGGATCGCCTTCGCGACCCCGTTGCGGGAATTCGATCAGCGATAGAGCTCGATGATGAGGTTGGGATTCACGTCGTAGGGGATCTGGTCCATGGTGGGGACCGCGACGATCTTGAGCGTGAGTTCGGAGGGGTTGAGCTCGATCCAGCCCGGGACCTCGTGACCAGCGAGAGATTCCATGGCCTCGCGGGCGAGCTTCTGGGCCTTGGGCTTCAGCGTGATGACATCGCCGACCTGGGCCGAGTAGGAGGGGCGATCGGTCTTGCGGCCGTTCACGAGGACGTGCCCGTGCGCGACCATCTGACGAGAGGCCCAGATCGTCCGGGCCAGCCCGGCGCGGCGGACGACGTTGTCCAGACGCTGCTCCAGCAGCGACATCAGGTTCATGCCGGAGTTGCCGGGGCGGCGTGCGGCCTCGGCGAGGTAGCGGCGGAACTGCTTCTCGAGCACGCTGTAGTGGTAGCGGACCTTCTGCTTCTCATTGAGACGCAGGCCGTAGTCGCGGAGGCGACGGCCGCGGAAGCCGTGGACGCCGGGCGTCGTGAGGGCGCGCTTGGAGGTGTGCTTGGGGATGTCGGCGACTGGTGTGCCGACGCGGCGCGAGAGCTTGAGCTTTGGACCTGTATAACGAGCCATGCGAAACTCCTTCCGCCCACAGGTCGGGTGTGATCCGCCTGGGTGCCGCTCCGTTGTGCGGAGGTCGAGCGGCGATCTGCGCCGGGTGGCCGCGGCTGCGGTCCGGCATGTGCGATCCGGGCATTCCCGGGGACTGGTTTTGAGCCGGTATTCAATGCGCAGCAGCGACCACGGTCAAACGGGGAGTTTGACTGGGCCAGAGGGGGGGCCAAATGGCCAGAGGGCCAAAGGGGCAAAGGGGAAGAGGGGGAGGAGCTATGGGGAGGAGCCGAGGGGGATCGGGGCGGCGGCAGCGCGGATGAGATCGGCGGGACGGCGTGGAGAAGGGGTTGAACGCGAAGATCGCGACGGCCGCGAAGGTGAAGAGAACACAGGGTGTGCGGAGGAACGCGGAGGAGAGGGAGCAGAAGGGGCTGAAGGGGCTGAAGGGGCAGAGGGGGGAGGAGCGTCGGCGGCGGGGGAACGCCTTTCCTGACGGTCGGGCTGCATGGTTGCAGGCGCGGCTGGCGTGGCGGCGGAGCCCATCCGCTCGAGAGGAGTGGCGCCAGAGGAGAGTGACGCCCGGATCGCGGCGGCGCGTGCCGCGGAGCCACTGCTCTGGAGAGCAGTGCCACCAGGAACCGCGGCACGGGCGAGTTGTTCGTCGGTGAGGGGCGTGATGCGTGAGAGGCGGTAGAGGTGGTACGCCGCGATGCGGGCGTGGGCGGCGGCGCGGAGAAGGATGGGGTCGGCGGGTTCGAGTGTGGCGTGGAGGCGTTTGAAGTTGTCGAGGATGAGGAGGAGTGTCTGGACGGCGGTGGAGAGGTGGAGTGAAGCGGTAAGGCGGACGTGGCGGCATGCGCCGGATTCGAGGGTGTGGAAGAGTGCCGCGGCTCGGGGGGTGGAGAGCCAGAGTGCGAGGGTGGCGAGCGGGATGTTGTGTGCTTCGGCGACCGAGGCCAGCGTGGCTTGGGGCTGGGCGAGGTCGGCGACGATGCGGTGGGCGAGGGCGTCGTCCGGGTGGAAGTCGAGAGGGGATGGAGGGGCAGGGGCGACCACGGGTACGGGTAAGGTACGGGGTGGTGGTGGGTGTGTCAAGTCGATTTTTGGGATGTGTGAGGATATGGGGGAATGGTGGAGCGCGAAGGTTGCGAAGTGAAAGAGAACGCAGAGGCCGCGGAGAGCGCGGAGGAACGCGGAGGGGGAAGGGTGTGGGAGTGGGGGAGGCACGAAGGCACGAAGGCACGAAGGCACGAAGGCACGAAGGCACGGAGTCGGGGGCGTCCGCCCCACTCCACTCAGGAAGCCGCTGCGCGGGGGACTTTCCAGGGGCTGGCTTGTCGCGTGCCATCCGGGGGGGCGACTGCGCTGCGCGCCTGGCAACCATCGCTAGCCCGCCCCCCACGCCGCGGGCGTCAGATAGGACAGCCGGGCCGTCGCTGGGGGCCCTCCGACAAAGGAAGCCGCCCTCCGGGCGGGGGTCAGCCGCTGCGCGGGTGCTGTTTCAGACCCTGCGGCGACCGCATTTCGTGTGGGGCACCCTGCGCCTTGAATGTGGCGACCATCGCTTGCTGCTCCGAAGCGGAAGGCGATAGCACCCGGGAGGGCGGCGAAAGGAGCCGTGGAGCGAGGTCACGACGGCGACGGTAGAAGCGTATGAACCGCCAAGCGCCATTTGCCTAGTATTATCGAAGCCGGGAACGTGGCCTTTTAGCCACGCCCCAGCGCAGTGAAATCAGTCACCTAGCCGCCGCGAAAGCGGCGGTTATGGTTTATCGCCCATGGGTCCCGTCGTGGCCGGCGACTGTGACCGCGTGAGACCGGCAACCCTCCTGTTCATCGCCATCATGGCTATCACTGTCCTTTCGGTTCGGTTAAGGGTCTAAAAGGCAAGAGCGGCGTCCGTATCCACCCGGAAGATCGTGCGACTGACGGTGAGTGACTACGGATGCCTGAAGTTCTTGACGGACTTGGCGAGCTTTGTGCCGATGGCAAAAGACAGTTCGTTCCCCTCAAACTCGCAGCGGTACAGCCCTTGCAGGTTCGACGGCACCCTAAGCCGCTTGTCCCATAGCAAGACCACGCGCTTGTTGTACAGGACGAACGCCGCGCCGATCTCGATGAGCACGTTGTTGTTGATCGTGTACTCGGTCCCCGTCTTCGACTGTTCGTCGGCGGTTACGACCATAACCCCGGCGGTGCAACGCCGCATGGCGTCGAGTACCTTGTCGGGTACCGGGATCGCGGTCGTTTCCTCTTCGACTGCCAACTCGAAGTTGATGTCGTAGAGGCCCAGAATCTCCTTGACCTGCTCGACGACCTCCATGTTTTTGCTGTGCGAGATGAACACCTTGAAAGCGGGCGGCGGTGTTTCGGCAGGCTTCGCAGGCGTCTCTACCTGTTTGACGGGCGCAGAGGTGCCCTTGATCTCGGCGATTACGGGCGAATCGGCTGCTTCGTCATCGTCCACAGCTGGCGGTTCGGCAGGTTCCACCGAAATCGAGGCGCTTGGCTGGGGGTTGTTCAGGGCCACAAAGAGGCCGGTCTTGGTGTTATGCAGGACACCTACGTATGCGCCGTTGTCCTTGACGATCGCGAGTACTTCGTCGCAGCGGTCAGCAGGAACGCTGAAGTTGTGCTGCAACACGTTCTTGGCGATCTTCTCGTCCGGAAACTTGTTCTTGTCGTACTTCTCAAAGAACTGCCGGAGGATCTGCGGCCGCATGGCGGCCTCATTCTTTGCGGCAACATCCTCACCGTCGGCGACGGGGGCCACGCACCGACGCCCAAGCTCAGTGAGCGAAATTTTGGCCGAGTTGTATCCGCCCTCGGTGAGCCCGTAAGCGATCGCGGCACCTGTGAGGTGGCGCCAGGTCGAGGATGTGGGGGACGAACCGATCGCCATGGCGATCTGATGGGGGGCTGCGTCCTTCCCGCCGAAGTTGTCGATGAGCGCTTGGGGGATGAGCATCGCGTCCCGGAGTTTCCGCTTCGGCAACAGCGACTGTTGCACATACTCCCGCTTGCCCTGCTCCGCAGCCGTCTTCTTGCCGTTCCCATTCGTCGTAGTCGCTGATTTCGCCATGCGCGGCTCCTTCATCAGGGCGGCTCCGTTCGCCCAGCCGATTGTACCTTGATTCCCACGGATTGTCTATTCGGCAAGTCCAGCCCCAATGTACCCTGTGTGCTTGCTTGAAAACATGTTATTCTGGTGGTTCAGGTGCATCAAGCCGGATCAAATGCCAGTGTATTCCACTCCAAAGACAGGCCATATCGTCTTGCAGGTCGGGTAAACCGCCAAGTATCGGCTATGGGCACTGCCACCAATGGAGGGACCGTGAGACAGAGGACGATGGGCCTTGACGGGAAGCGCCGATGCCGGGGGCTTCAGCCCTCGGCACCCCCTGCTTAGGAGCCGCCGTCCGTGTGGGGTTTCTTCGGCCCTCTGCCAGCTATGCGGTGAAGCAGTTCCTTGTCGAGAGCTACCCGCATTGAGAATCCACCGCGCGTGACCGAGCAGAGATCGTCCAACAGAAGCACAGTTCCGAGGATGCAGCGCCGCGTTTGCTCTCGCGTGGTGCTAGCGTGGACGCCCCTGTTGATCACTTCAAGCAGGCGGTCGACGCACGCGGCGGTGTGGTCGATGTTTGCGACGATCATCCCCTTGTCGGCGTCGGCGACCTGATGGTCTTCGAAATATGCAAGCAGCCGGTTCTTCCACGCCGCCTGATCCAGCTTTCGTTCTCCCTGTGCAGTCGGCCTGGGGGGATATAGACACTCGGCGGCATATTCCACCAAGCGTCGGCAACTCACCGCGACTTGCGCGAGTTGCTCGTCGATCTCGGCCGATTCAAACGCCCGAAGGACCGCCCACAATCGTTCGTGAACCTCCGGCATGGCGTCTCGCACGCGGACAATCGCGGCGTCGATGACTCCGTCGAACAGCTCGACCATTGCGCCGCGGCACTGCGCCGATCGGTGACGCCCCTCTGCGCCGCCCTGCCGATCGAAGATCGTGAAACGAGCGGAAACGTCCTCGTGCTCCACCGGGTCGTAGCCGACTCGCTCCAGCATCTCCACGACCCAAGGTCTCTTGGAGTCCTGGTTGATCCCATCCCAATTGACGTATCCCGCCGCTTCGTCAATGCGAAGCCAAGGGACCAACTGGTACCCAGCAAGGTGCGAGGGCACTCGTTCGTCTACCTGCAACGCGCCGACATACACCTCCGGCATCGCTTCCAGTGCGGCGTTGTGAAGCGCCAGCGCATGGCGTGGCTCGATCGTGTCGTAGAGATTGCAATGCACCGTGCCCGTGATGACGACTTCGACGGCGCGCGATGTCAGGGCGTACCAGTTGAAAGGCTGCGGCGTCAGCCATTCCCGCACCAATGAGCGCAGTGTCTCGGGTTGCGTCGTGCGCGTGCAGGTGCTTCCCTTCTTGGATTGCTCTTGTGCGCCCGTGCGGATCAGGAGCGAGCCGACGTACAAGCGAGACCGGATTGGCAGATTCATGCGTCGCGCGAGTTTCAACAGATGCTCAGTCGCCTTGTCAGCATTGCCCAGCACATCTTCGTCATAATGGAAGGCGACCCGCATGGACTCAGGATACACCAATGCCGGGGCTGCCGCGCCCGGCACGCCCTCTGCAGGACTGCATCAGCGGATCAACAGTGAGTTCATCGAACTGGCAACGTTCTCACACCTCCACCCTCTCGAACTGGACGCCGTTTCCGACGAGTCGGGCGAAGTAGGCCTCGATGTTGTTGAGGTTGGTGACTTGGTGGACGTATGCCGCGGCGCGGACGAGGTCGGCGCGCTGGACGAGTTCCAGGCGGGGTTCCTTGAGACCGATGCGGGTTGAGTAGAAGGCGCAGCCCTGGTGTGCGATGAGGACGACGCGCTTGAGCCGGTGGACTTCCACCAGGAACTGGAGCTCGTCGATGACGCCTTTCTCCTCGAGGGTGGCCTGGGGGTGGCCGGCGAGGCAGGCCGGGCCGCCGGGGAGTGTGACGCGGTCGTAGCGCGGGAGGCCGAGACCCTGCTGGAGGAGGTCGTCGAAGTGCTCGCCGAGGCGGCCGTCGGAGCAGTAGATGGACGCCGCGTGGATGCGGGAGGATTCGTAGGGAAGAGAAGAGGTGTAGGCGGGAGAGGGGGGGGGAGAGAGTGACGGAGTGACAGAGTGACGGAGTGACGGAGTGGAAGAGCCGGAAGAGCCCGGTGGCGTGGGGTCGGGGGTGGGCATGTGGACCTCGACGGGCCTGTGGGGGGGGCGGGGGGAGCGTGGGGTGGAGCGGGTGGG
The DNA here is from genome assembly GCA_019454185.1 of Phycisphaeraceae bacterium. Classification (NCBI taxonomy): domain Bacteria; kingdom Pseudomonadati; phylum Planctomycetota; class Phycisphaerae; order Phycisphaerales; family Phycisphaeraceae; species Phycisphaeraceae bacterium. The sequence goes on along the minus strand of CP075368.1, from coordinate 1,895,511 downwards.
CATGGGGAGAGAATAGCAGAAGAAGTGACGGAGTGACCCAGTGACGGAGTGACAGAGTGGGAGGCAAAGCGGACACGAAGAACGCAAATGGCAAAGGGCCGGATGGCAGATGAAGTGGGGGAGGGGGGAAGCGAGGAGCGAAGAGCGAACAGGGGGAGAAGAGGTTCACCACGGAGGGGAATGGATGAAGGTGGAGCGGAATGAAAGAACCCCGCGAGGGCGGGGTTTGGGGGAAGCGAGGCAGGGCGGAGGGTCAGGCGACGCGAGAGTCGCGTGGGGCGAGGATAGTTGTGAGTGTGGCGCGGCCAGCGCGGATGGATTCGCAGGCCCGGAGGATGTGGAGTTCGCGGAGCATGAGGTCGGAGGGGTAGTCACGCTCGAAGAGCTGGATGAGGCGGGCGAGATCGGCAGATGAGATGCCCGCGTCGCGAGCCGCGGCGGGATAGTCGAAGTGGGCGGGGGATGTGGGCGTGGGAGTGGTCATGGTCAGACTTCGGGTGGAGCCAGAATGATGATAGGAGGCAGGCCAATGGAGAGATTGAGTGCGTCGATGGCGGCGCGTCGACGCTGGTTCACGAGGTGCTTGAAGTTCCAAGAGACGATGACGTCTTGCCGGTTGAGGACGGCGATCGCGACATGGAGGGCATCTTCGGGAACGCTGGGAGGGAAGATGGCCGCGCCGAGGTAGTTCGAGGCGAGAGCTTCGGCTTCGGGCGAGGCGGGGAGTATGTGATTGCAGCGGGCGAGAATCGTGAGCATCTCATCGCGGCGGGACGAGTCCTTGGTGCGCTCGATTTCGAGCCGCGTGATGTCGGACGCGGCGGACTCGAAGCTCGACAGCCGATCGAAGAACTCTCGAGTGAGTTCCTGACGATCGGGTGCCCGTGCGTCACCCAGTGCGCTGATCACGGAGGTATCGAGATAGATCCGTTGCTTCATTGGGAATCACATGTGCTTGATGATCGCGTCGGCGAACTCGGAGCACTTGACCTTTTTGACGGTGGTGTCGCCCTCGGCCTTCATGAGGCGTTCGAAGTCGTAGGTGACGGTCTTGGCGGAGATTGCGCCGTCCATGCCCTTGATGATGAGGTCGGCGGCTTCGGTCCAGCCCATGTAGCGGAGCATCATCTCGCCCGACAGGATGACGGAGCCGGGGTTGACCTGGTCGAGGTTGGCGTACTTGGGGGCGGTGCCGTGGGTGGCTTCGAAGATGGCGTGGCCGGTGATGTAGTTGATGTTGGCGCCGGGGGCGATTCCGATGCCGCCGACCTGGGCGGCGAGTGCGTCGGAGAGGTAGTCGCCGTTGAGGTTCATGCAGGCGATGACGTCGAAGTCCTTGGGGCGGGTGAGGACCTGCTGGAGGGTGATGTCGGCGATGGAGTCCTTGATGAGGAGTTTTTGCTTCCACTTGCCGTCGCCGTGGGTTGAGCCGATGGCGGCGAGGGTGGACTCGATCTCTTTGACGATTTTGGACTGCTGGTCCGGCGTCATCATGTCGTAGCCGGGGTCGATCATCCGGGCGTTGGCTTCGGAGGTGAGGGCGGGGTTGGACTCTTTGTTGCCGAGGATCCAGGACTCACGCTCGGTGACGACGTCCGCCCGGAAGAACGTGGTCGCGACCTTGTACGCCCAGTCTTTGAACGCGCCCTCGGTGAACTTCATGATGTTGCCCTTGTGGACGATCGTGACGCTCTTGCGCTTCTCCTTCAGGGCGTAGGCGATGGCGGAGTGGACGAGGCGCTCGGTGCCGAGGTAGGAGACGGGTTTGAAGCCGATGCCGACTTGCGGCGCACCCCCCACGCCGGCGTCGCGCTTGGGAGCGCCGATGGCTTCGAGCATGGTCTGCCACTCTGCGGCGGCGGCGGTGGTGCCGAAGCGGATCTTCTTGAAGTCCTTGGGGAACTCCTTCTCCATGAAGGCGAGGACCTTGGCGGCTTCGGGGGAGCCCGCGGCCATTTCGATGCCGGCGTAGATGTCCTCGGTGTTCTCGCGGAAGATGACCATGTCGCAGTCGCCGGGGCGCTTCACGGGGGAGGGGACGCCCTTGAACCAGCGGACGGGGCGGAGGCAGACGAAGAGGTCGAGCATCTGGCGGAGGGCGACGTTGAGCGAGCGGATGCCGCCGCCGACGGGGGTTGTGAGCGGGCCCTTGATGCCGACGAGGTGTGTGCGGAAGGCGGTGAGTGTCTCTTCGGGGAGCCAGTTGCCGGTCTTGTTGAAGGCCTTCTCGCCGGCGAGGACTTCGTGCCAGTGGAGCTTTCTCTTGCCGCCGTAGGCCTTTTCGACGGCGGCGTCGAAGGTGCGGACGGAGGCGCGCCAGATGTCGGGGCCTGTGCCATCGCCTTCGATGAAGGGGATGATGGGGTCGTTGGGGACGTTGAGCTTGCCGCCGGACATGGTGATGGAGGTGGGCATGTGAAAAGCTCCAAAGGGCCAAATGGCAAAGGGCCAGATTGAGACACGTGGCCCCGGGACGAGTTGGGCGGGATGGTAGGGAGGATGCGTTGGCGGAGCAGCCGAAGCTGTCACTCGCGCGGCGTCATGAGCTGGTCGTAGACGAGCTGGTAGGGCTCTGCGGAGAGGCCGAGGTCGCCGCGGTAGGGGCGGTCGAGGGCGACGATGAGGAAGATGACCAGGCCGATGAACGTGGAGAGGAGGACGGCGTGGATGGACTGGAAGCGGGCGTCGTCGACCTTGAAGAAGAAGGAGGATGTGAGACCGATGAGGGCGCCGGCGATGACGACGAACCACATGACTGCGGGGAGGCCGGTGGTGACGGAGTCGAGTCGGAGGCGGCGTGCGAGGACCATGGTGTTGTACGCGCGGAAGGCCTCGGCGCGGAGGATCTTCTGTGACTCGGTCTCGGGCTGGAAGGCGATGAGATGACCCTGGAGCGTGTCGATGCGTGCGACGCCGCCGACGGGGACCTCGCCCTTGCGCTGGAGGGGCCACGCCTCTTCGATGACGTAGCGGGTGTACTCGCGGATGTCGGCTTGCAGATTCGAGCGGGTGGGCTCTGGGTAGGTGCTCGCGTCGCGATAGAGCGCGGCGAGTGAGGTTGCTTCGCCGGAGACGAGCTTGGCGGTGTCGGAGTATGTCTGCCAGACGCCGACGGCGATGAGGGCCGAGGCGAGACCATAGAAGACCATGACGGCCTGGAGCATCGCGCCGCCGAACTCAGAGTCGGCGATCTGCACGCGGAGGCGGGGGAGGATGAAGCGTCGGACGAGGAGCAGACCCGTGACCGAGTAGAGACAGAGCGCGACGATGATCGCGAGGCCGATGAGGGCGAGGGGTAGATCGAAGAGGAAGTCAGGCATGGTGGGACGTCCCGAGAGTGACCGGATGGATGCGGCGGCAACGGAGCGCCGGCGCGAGACGACTACGGATGAGGGAAGACCTTTCGCCAGTCTGAACTCATATTGACGATGATCCAGTGGCGGGCGATCGCTTCGTCGAGGGCCTTGTCGAGTCTGCCGATGTGCGAGTCACGGTCATAGGCCCACTCGCGATCGGCGTCCGTGTGATGCACGAGGAGACAGAGCCGCGCGCCGGGACCGGCTGCGGTCCACTGGAGCATCTGGTGATCGCCGTCGGAGTTACCGGCGGCGAAGGTGGGCCGGCGGCCGATGGCGGCGTTCATGCCGATGGGCTTGCCGGGGCCATCGTCGATGAAGTCGATGTCGGGGAGTTTCGTGAGGACGGGACGCGCGGGATCGTTGTCGGTCAGCGAGAAAGCGACCTTGCCCCGAGAGCCGATGACCTGCTCGGGCGGGATTCCGTAGACCTCTTCAGCGAATGCCCGCATGAACTCGACGCCGCCACCGGAGACGATGAAGGTCTTGAATTTGTTGGCGCGGAGGTAGGCGAGCAGCTCAAGCATCGGCTGGTAGACGCACTGGGTGTAGGGGCGATTGAGCGTCGGGTGCTTCGCGGTGCGGAGCCAGTCCTTGACGATGGTGTTGAACTCGTCGGTGGTCATGCCGCTGTGCGACGCGGCGACGATGGCGGCGATGGACTTCTCGCCGCCGGCGAGGGCGGACTTGACGTCGCCCTTGAGGATTGAGGCGAAGGGTTCGGTGGTCTGCCACTCCGGGTGCGTGGGCGCGAGGGCCTTCACGCGATCGAGGGCGAATGCGAGCTGGAAATACATGGGCTGCTCAGCCCAGAGTGTGCCGTCGTTGTCGAAGACGGCGATGCGCTCGGCGGGCGGAACGTAGTCCGGCGTGCTCTTGTCGGTGACGCGTTCGACGAAGTCGACGATCGAGGCGCGGGTTGGTGTGTCGCTCCACGATGGAAGGGCGTTCGCGGCGTGAGAGCCACTCGAGCGGCAGCCCGTGACGAGGGAGATGACCACGAGGAGCGTCATGGAGAGGACGTGACGTGCGGCCATCTGAATCTCCGAGGGATGGCGGGAGCAATGCGCCCCGGTGCGTCTCCGCTGCGGGGCGGTGAGCCGGAGGAAGGGGGCCGATCAGTTGCCGCCGTGCGGCTTGGTAATGGCCTCCATCACGTGCTCGAGGTTGAAGGTTCCCGGCTTCTGGCGCGGCGGGAAGTCCTTGAAGGACTGGAGCCACTGCGCGACATGGGCGCCGGCGGGGGCGATGAGGAAGAGGCGGTCGATGCGCCACTGCGCGTAGCCGAGGGCTTCGTGGTCGGCGCGCTCAAAGGGATCGGTGCGGAGGTTGAAGAGCTTGGGGAAGCGGAGCGTCACGAAGGGCTCTTGCCAGACTTCGAGTCCGTGGCCGCGCTGCTCAAGGAAGACCATCTTCCAATGGTCATAACGGAGCGCGGCGACATTGCCGTCGTCGGTCCAGTAGATGAAGTCCTTGCGGGGCCACTCCGCGGCGTTGCCCTGGAGCGCGGGCATGAGGTTGTGGCCGTCGAGATGGACCTTGTACGTCGTCTCTCCGATCTTGCGGCCTTTCTGCAGATCCGCGATGACGGTTGTGTCGCCCGTGGCGGCGAGGAGTGTGGGGAGCATGTCCTCGTGGGCGCCGATGTCGTTGATGATGGTGCCGGGCTTGATGACGCCGGGCCAGCGAATCAGGCAGGGAACGCGGTAGCCGCCCTCCCAGTTGGTGTTCTTCTCGCCGCGGAACATGGTGGTGCCGCCGTCGGGCCAGCTCATGGCCTCGGCGCCGTTGTCGGTTGCGTACATGACGATGGTGTTGTCGTCCATGCCGAGCTCGGTGAGCTTTGCGAGGACCTGGCCGACATGGGCGTCGTGCTCAACCATGCCGTCGGGGTAGATGCCAAGGCCGGTCTTGCCGACGGACTCTTCCTTGAGGTGGGTCCAGATGTGCATGCGGGTGGAGTTGTACCAGAGGAAGACGGGCTTGTCGGCCTTGCTGGCGCGCTCGAGGAAGTCGAGGGCTTTCTCGGTGACCTCGTCGTCAATGGTCTCCATGCGCTTGCGTGTGAGGGGGCCGGTGTCGGTGATGCGTCCGTCGGCGAAGCTGTGGATGACGCCGCGCGGGCCGAAGCGTTTCTTGAACTCCGGGTCCTTCGGGTAGTCCGGGTTCTCCGGCTCTTCCTCGGCGTTGAGGTGGTAGAGGTTTCCGAAGAACTCATCGAAGCCGTGGGCGGTAGGGAGCATCTCGTCGCGGTCGCCGAGGTGGTTCTTGCCGAACTGGCCGGTCATGTAGCCGTGGGCCTTGAGAAGTGTGGCGATCGTCGGGTCTTCCTTCTTCATGCCCTCCGGCGCGCCGGGGAGGCCGACCTTGGTGAGGCCGGTGCGGATGGGGGACTGGCCTGTGATGAAGGCGGCGCGACCGGCGGTGCAGGACTGCTGGCCGTACCAGTCGGTGAAGAGCGCGCCGTCACGTGCGATGCTGTCGATGTTGGGCGTGCGATAGCCCATGATGCCCATGTTGTACGCGCTGACGTTGAACTGCCCGATGTCATCGCCCCAGATCACGACGATGTTGGGCTTCTTCTGCTGTGCGTGTGCATGGCCGGGGGGCGCGGCGAGCGAGATCGCGAGGATCATTGCGATGGCCGCGAGAGCCGCTGTGAATCGCATGAGGTACTCCTGTCTGGATCTGAGCGGCGCGGCACCTCCCGAACGAGGGGCGACGCTGGTTTCTCTGAAGCAGTATGCGGCGTGGTCGTGGTCGGATCGATGCGCGTGCACGAGCACGCCGGTTTGGGGTTCAGAACGTGAATCCGAGACCGAGGAAGGGGCCGTGCATGAGGACATCGAACTCGAACTTCTGGTTGCCGGAGCCGTCGTCGTAGTCTACATCGAACCAGCGGTAGCCGCCGACGAGGGAGAGTCGCTTGTGCTTTCCGAGGTGTGCGTCGAGGCCGAGGATGACGTTCCACGCGAGGTCGGAGCCGCCCGCTCCGATGTCGAAGCGAGCGAAACCGGTGACGCGTTCGGCGAGGTCGATGGTGGTTCGGACGCCGATGAAGCCGTCGACCCACACCTCGTCGCGTCCGGGGTTGCGGGAGAGGGCGTCGAAGTTGACCTCCATGTCGAGGTAGTAAAGGCGGACGCCGGCGAGGGGCTCGACGCGGAAGCGACGGGCGTTGTTGTTGTTGACGGGGTTGTCGACGACGGCGTAGGCGACACCGGCCTCGAAGAAACCCTGTGAGACGTCGATGTCGCCGTCGCCGATGATGGGCCGGTCCACGTCGTCTTCGGTGGCGAGGTACATGATGTCGCCGAAGATGGAGAATCGGTCTTTGCGGGCCTCGATGTGGCCGGTGATGGCGAACTTGAAGTTGTCAACGAGGTTCTCGAAGGAGTCGCCGACGGAGACGTTGACGTCGGCTTCGCGCCCCCGCACGGTGAGGTCTCCTTCCATCGCCGGCACCCAGAGGTAGGTGACGAAGGAGAGTGTCCATTTCTTCTCGTTGAGTTCGGGTGAGGGCGCGGTTGCGGCCTGGTCCGCGGGTGTTGGAGGGGCAGGATCGGTCTGGGCGTGTGTGCTTAGCGCGATCGGGGCGAGTGCGAGCAATGTGAGAAGCGGGTTCGTGAGTTGTTTCACATGGACATTCCGGTGTGGAGTGGCGATGGGGAATCGAGCGTGCGATGCTCGGGGATGAAGTCCCGGGACGCGAGGTGGCGCGTCCAGGGGTGAGTGTGCGTGTGACGGGTTGCTTATTCGGTGTAGCCGAGGGGCTGGTAGCGGAGGTAGTCGAGGGCAACGTTCACGCCAGCCATGAGGCCTGAGCTTGCGCCCTGATAGATGGCGACGCCGTTCTCGAAGCGTCCGACCGCGCTGGTGCCTTCCTGGGCGACGACAACGACGCCAGTGACGGAGCCGCTCAGTTTGTTGGCCTTGAACTTCTCCATCGTTGCTTCGTCCTGGATGACGACGAGCATTTTGAAGCCGCGGACGCCTGCCTGGAGGCCGAAGGAGCCGGTGTTGAGTGCTCCCCAGCCGATCTGTGTGCCGTTTGGCTTGTTGACCATGGCGCGGCCGTACTGGCCGCCTCCGAAGACGATGCCCCACTGGCCGACTTCGGGGTAGATGAGGTATCCGGCGGAGTTGTTGATCTGCTCGCGCAAGCCGGGGACCTGGCGTTCGAACCAGCGGGTTGCGGCGCGGGCCTCGTCGATGAATACTTCCTGATTCTCGGCCTTGGGGGCTGTGGAGCATCCGGAGATGAGCGCGACAGCGATGATCGAGAGCAGGGTCGTGAGTGCGATGCGGATGTTTGTCATACAGGGTTCCTCTGTGTCGGCCCTGCTCCATGAGGGCCGTTGATGTGCGGCTGTGGAGACGGGAGCGTATCAGTTTGTGCGGCGGACAGCGGGGGGCACCCATCGGCCGTCGAGCGCTTCGGCGCGGGGTGCGTAGAGGCGCATGGTGACACCGATGTGGCCTGAGGCGGGGGCGGGGAGCCAGTTGGATTCTTTGTCGGCACCGGGGCTGGCGTGCTGGATGTAGATGTCGATGGAGCCGTCGGCGTTGCGCTTGAGCGCATCGCGATCACCGATGGCGAAGCGGTTGATGGGGTTGGCGACCTGGAAGCCCTCGGCGTCGTACATTGTGATGGACCAGAAGGCGTCGACGGGGGGGAGTTGCTCTTTGCTGAAGTGGAGGATGTAGTTGTTCTCGCCGACGAGGGGCTTGCCGTCGGCATCTGCGATGCAGAGGGGGTAGATGGCGTCCTCGGGTTGATTGGCGCCAAGACCCAAAGCGGCGACGATCGCTCGCTTCAGGTAGTAGTTGCCGTAGACACCCATGGTGTCGGTGTTCATCTGCCAGCCGTTGGTGACGCGGGCGAGGGTCGGCACCTTGTCGGCCATGTTCTTCTGAGCGGCGGCGACAGCGCGATCGAGGAGGGCGGGATCGACGGCGGCGGTGTCGAAGGGTTGGCCCGGCACGATGCCGATGCGGCTCATGCGGGCGATGGCCGACCAGTCGGTGATGTGGGGAGGGTTGGTGCCGAGCAGCTCGGCGGCGAGCGTGAAGTAGGGGACGCCCTTCATCGTGTCGACCTGGGTCTTGGGCGGGGTTTTCATGTCGACGGCGGGATCGACCACGACGGGCGGGGGCGTGTAGGGCGACTTTGAGCGCCAGTTCGAGAGTGGTGTGATGGTGAAGCCGTCCTGCACCTTGTGGACATTGGCGTAGTCAGCGGGGCCGTTGGTCTGGGTGCGGCCGATGATCCAGACGTGGGGTGTCGTCGCATCGATGCGCTGGAGGCCGGAAGGAACCACGCCGCTCCAGCCGGGGCCGACGACGACGTACGACGCAGCTCCGGTGCCGGACGTGCGCTTGCCGGGGACAGCGAAGACATCTGACCACATATCGAGCATGGGAAGGAGGTAGTAACGACCCGCGGTGTCAGGAGCGGAGACGACGACCGGCTCGGCGGTGAGGTCGAGCCAGGCGGAGGAGTAGAGGGTATCGAAGTTGGGGCGAACGACCGCCTTCAGGTCGGCGGGTGGGAATGCCCGCATGTGGACGAAAGTATTGGATGGGCCACGGCCGAGTTCCTTGCCCGCATCGATGTTGGTGAGCTGGCGGCGGGTGATCTCCATGGAGATCAGCGGGTAGAAGTAGTAATAGGCCTCGGTGGCGATGGTGAGGGCCTCGGCATCTGTGATGGAGTGTGCCGCGGGCTTGGGCTGGAGGGCGTTTGCGCAGATCGGGGCGAATGTGGATGCGGCGATGAGCGTTGAGGCGATGATGCGGGATCCTGTCAGCAAGATGAGACTCCTGATGGTGCGGCGTGTGTGCAGCCGCGTGCGTGGGTTACGGTTGTGGCTGGGTTGAGTCCTGGAGGGTCAACGGAACGGCTTCGGTGCGTTCGAGCCCCGGCGGGAGTTTGTGCCATGGGTATCCGCCAGCGGCGGGCTCGGAGAGGTGGAGCGTGGGCGGGTAGAGGAAGAACTGGGCCTCGGCACTGCCGCCGACATGCATCTCCTGGTAGGGCTTCCAGTCGACTTCGACATCGAACATGACGTGGGGAATGCGGCGAGGATCGCGTGCATGATGCGCGAGCGAAGATGGCTCACTCCGTGAGCGGCGGGCAGTCATGGTGCGTCGTCTCCAGTTTGGAGTGAGGTCTGCGGCGCATCCGCGACGCAGCGGAACCCGACGTGGGACATGCCGGTGTCGGAGGAGGATCCCATGCGTGCGGCGGGTCGGTATGAGGCGCAGTATGAGTCGTTGCAAAGGAATGAACCGCCGCGCTGGATGCGGCTGTCCGCGGTGAGTGGATTTCGCGGATCGCGGGCGATGACGGGACCCTTTGGGTTTGAGATGATGGCTTCGGCGCGGACTCGATCGGCGTAGTGGCCCGCGTCGTAAAGGTCGGCGCACCACTCCCAGACGTTGCCGCCCATGTCGAGTAGTCCGTAGCCGTTAGGGGGAAAGGAACCGACGGGGGCGGTGCCTTCGAAGCCGTCTTCGCGCGAGTTCATCACGGGGAAGAGGCCTTGCCACGTGTTGGCGCGTGTGGGGTCGATGGGTTCTGATCCCCAAGTGTTCGGCGCGCCGGGGATGCCGCCTCTTGCGGCGTATTCCCACTCGGCTTCGGTCGGGAGGCGTTTACCGGCCCATTGGGCGAAGGCGACGGCGTCGTGCCATGCGATGTGGACGACTGGGTGGTTGTCGCGACCGTCGATGGTGGAGTTGGGTCCTTCGGGGTGACGCCAGTTTGCGCCGGGTGTCCACTGCCACCATGAGAGATCGGGGATCGGGCCTTGACCTGGCTTGATGCGTGGTTTGATGAAGACGAGCGAACCGGGTTGGAGCATCTCTTCGGGTGGCCTGGGTGTTCCGGCTGGGACCTGCTTCTTGAGTTCTTCCCAGTCAACGGGCCGCTCGGCGAGTGTGATGTAGCCGGTGGCTTCGATGAAGGCGCGGAACTGGGCGTTGGTGACCTCGGTGCGATCGATCCAGAAGCCGGAGAGGTTGACGGTGTGGGGCGGCTGCTCGTCGGGACGTGCGAGGGGATCTGTGCTGCCCATGGTGAAGGAGCCGCCGGGAATCCAGACCATGCCGTCGTGGTGTGCGGTGTGTTGGATCGGGGGGGAGTCGGGCGCGGGTTGGGCGAGGGAGGAGCCGCGTAGCGTGGCTGCGATCGCGAGTATGGCGACAATGCGTGCCATGGGTTGAGGCGTTCGGATTGCGGGCGTGTTGGCGGGCGTGGGTGAAAGGTATTCAAGTTCGTCTTGAATGGCTGAAGATGCTACGCCGCGGCATGAGGAGGGAGGAGTGTTGCAAGGTGTTTGATCCGTGAAGTCTTGCATTTGACACGTCACACGGAAATGAAAAGAGAAAGCCCCGGCGCCACTGTGTGCGGCCGGGGCTTGGGGGTGTGTTGGAGCCGGAGGGTTGGGAGCCGTCCGGAGTCGGTGTTGGCGAACCGGCACCCGCGATCGTGATCAGTCGAGGAACGCGACGTGCTGCATAGCGGGCGCGCGGCTCTCGGTGTTCATCTCCACGCGGTGCCAACCGTTGAGGTGGATGGTGGCGTGGTCGGGGTGTCGTACGCGTCCGTTTGCGTACACGGTCGCGTTGCGGACCATGATGCGCCAGTTCGAGTTCCGGGCGCGGGGGTCGCGTGCGATCAGCGAGGTGTACTGATCGCGCGTGAGCCCGTTGGGCGCACGGTGGGAGACGTAAACCGGCTCGCCGCCGATGCGGGCGAGACGCTCGACGATGTGGGGCTTGCCACGTCCTCGTGAGATCGGCTCGTCACGGAGGATCATGTCAAGGTCGATCACAGCGTCGGGAGTCGGCACGAAGAACCATTCACCCTGGCGGATGAACGCGCGGTTCTTGCGACGGAACTGGGCCGCATCGCGGAGGCCGAGTCGGGCCTGTGCTTCGCGGACGGCTTCGGGCTTCAGGGCTTCCATGGCGGCGCGGACACCGGAGATGCCACGCTCGCCGGGTACGGCGGCGACGAACCAGTGGCGTTCATCGTGGCCGCAGAGGAAGCGGTCCTTGGGCGCGTCGAGGCGATCGGCGAGGAGGAGGAGATGGCGCATGCCGGGCTTGATGTCGACAGCGCGGACGGCGACATCGTCACCGATGCTGACGTGGAAGAACTCGCCCTTGCGGTCCGAGCGGATGTCGAGGCGCAGGCGCGAGCTGCTGCGGTCGGCCTGGACGACGGCGCGGGCGCCGATGCGGGCGAAGTCACGAAGGATCTGGTTGCCATCCATGATGGGCACTTTCGGAATGAGCGCACGTGGCCACGAGCCGCGGGCGCGGGTGTAAGAACGATGTCAGTGAAGTCGGCGGGCGCGAGGTGGCCGGCGCGCGGGTGCCCAAGTGATGGGATCGCGGCCGGTTCGGCCCGGGTGGAGTCGGAGCGTCAGCGATCGGTGCGGCGCGACGATCGCCGATAGCCGCGTGGGTGCGGAATCTGCGGAGATCGCGGCGAGAAGCCGGATTCGCTGTGGCGTTGGATGTGGGTGGAGGAGGCCCCCGCGCTCGGCTTAGCGGCTGAGCGTGCCCGGATGGGCGATTGGGAGCGAGCGATGTGTGAGGACAGTGCGCATTGGTGTGCGTAGAAGATACGCGATGAAGCGAGAGTGGTCAAGCCAAATGTGTGGAAGAAAGCAACATGAGAATGAGTTGCAAGTGGAGTCGGTGCTCTCTCATCGGGATGTATTGCTCATGCACGTTTTCGTTCAAGCCATGACGCCATGTCATCGCGCGCGCTCCAGAGCCATGAGGCTCCGATCCAGAGCACACCTGCGCACGACAGGATGAGCCATGAACCCATGCCGTTCTTGCCGCCCCAGCGTCGTGTGCCGCTGTCGAGCATGGCGTTGAAGTACAAGATGCCGAGGCAGATCGCGGCGATCAGTGCGATGGGCGTGAGGATGCGAGCGATGGAGAAGAGCGTAGCTCGGAGGGGATCGGCGGGGTGTGGGCGGCGGTTGCTGGCGGATGTGTGATCGCGGCTGAGTCGGTGCCCAAGGGGACGAGCGAGGAACGCGGCGGTCAGCGAGAATGAGGCGGGTGCTGCGAGGATCGCGAGGATGGCGATGCTGTCCCAGCGCGGACCAAGCGCAGCAGCGGCATCGCGGGCGAGTTGTTCGATGGAGTTGAGCACGAGGAATCCGGGGTCTCAATATGGCAGCGAAACTGAGTTGGCTTTGAGCGTTCGCTCGTAGAAGGCCAGTTGCTCTTCGAGGTCGGCAAGCAGGTACTGGAGTTCCTCGTTGCATTCATCACGAGTCGCGGCGGTGTGTGCCGCACGAATGCGTTGGATCATGTGAAAGAACGTGTCGCCTTGCATGGCGATGGCGGGGAAGGCGCGGCCGGAGAGGTGCACTACGGCAGTGTTTCCGTCGCGTGCGAGGACGTTAGCTTGATCGGACATGGCGGTTGTCCTGCGCACGGGTCACGCGGATACGGCGGCTGAGATTGATCCGACGAGGGACTTGGCGGTCTCGGCATCCAACTTGCCCGTGTTCCACGTGATGCCGAGCCCGGATGAGCCGGAGGGGCGTGAGGGGAACTTGGGGATGATGTGGAAGTGGACGTGGAAGACGGCCTGATGGGCATCCGCGCCGTTGTTCTGGAGGACGTTGTAGGCGGTTGCGCCGGTGGCCTTCATGACGGCGCGGCAGAGGCGGGGGAGGACGCGCCCGAGGGCGGCGGCGGACTCATCGGAGAGAGCATCGAGTGTGGCCGCGGGTTCCTTGGGGATGACCAGCGTGTGGCCGTGGCTCAGGGGGCCGATGTCGAGGAAGGCGAGAACGTGGGCGTCCTCATAGACCTTGTGGCAGGGGATCTCGCCTCGGATGATCTTGGAGAAGATGGTGTCGGGCATAGGGGGAGTGTATGAAGTCGGGGCGGGATTCGAGTGTCGGCGGCGTACGGGGTGTGTGTGCGTACCTATCATGCGGCGAATGGTGGGGGATGAGTTCGGATGTCGCACACTCACGGCCGCTTGGCGGCTGAATTCTGGAGTCCTGTCCCATGCCCAAGAAGACGATCGCACAGGTTGATGTCGCCGGGAAGCGCGTGTTGGTTCGGGTGGATTTCAACGTGCCGATGTCCGGCTCGGAGATCACGGATGATCGGCGGATCCGGGCGGCGGTGCCGACGATCCAGAGCATCGTTGATCGGGGTGGGCGGGCGATCCTGATGTCGCACCTGGGGCGGCCGGAGGGGACGGGGTATGTGGAGCACGAGTCGCTGCGGCACGCGGCGGCGAAGCTGGAGTCGATCCTCGGGAAGAAGGTCGCGTTTCCTTCGAAGGACTGCGTGGACGACGCGTCGGCGGCGGGCGTGGCGGCGATGAAGGATGGCGAGGTGCTCATGCTTGAGAACCTGCGCTTCCACAAGGGTGAGAAGAAGGGGGATGCGGCGTTCGCGGGGAAGCTGGCGGCGTACGGGGATGTGTATGTGAATGATGCGTTCGGCACGTGCCACAGGCCGGATGCTTCGATGGTGGCGGTGCCGCTGGCGATGGGGGGCAAGCCGCGGGTGGTGGGGTTCCTGGTAGAGAAGGAAGTGAAGTATCTTGGGGATGCGCTCCGGAGCCCTGCGAAGCCGTTTGTGGTGATCCTGGGCGGCGCGAAGGTGTCGGACAAGATCGGCGTGGTGGACAACCTGCTGTCGAAGGCGAGCGCGGTGATCGTGGGCGGCGCGATGGCGTACACGTTCCTGGCCGCGCTCGGTCGGAAGGTGGGGGAGAGCCGCGTGGAGACGGACAAGATCGCGCTCGCGAAGAAGATCATTGATGATGCCGCGAAGCACAAGTGCGACCTGCACCTGCCTGTGGACCATGTGTGTTCGACGCAGTTCCTTGAGCATGCGGGTGATATTCAGACGTTCAAGGACTCGATCAAGCCGGGGTATATGGGGCTGGACATCGGGCCGGAGACACAGGCGATCTACTCGGGTGTGATCTCGAAGGCGAAGACGATCGTGTGGAACGGGCCGATGGGTGTGTTCGAGTGGGCGGCGTTCAGCGTGGGGACGAGGCAGGTCGCCAGCGCGATCGGGCGTGCGACGGCGGCGGGCGCGACGAGCATCGTCGGCGGCGGGGATTCCGCTGCGGCGGTGGAGAAGTTCAACCTTGCCGACAAGATGTCGCATGTGTCGACGGGTGGCGGTGCGTCGCTTGAGATGCTCGAGGGCAAGCCGTTCCAGTCGATCGAGATTCTCGATAACGCCTGAAGAGAGGCACGAAGGCACGAAGGCACGAAGGCACGGAGGCACGGAGGCACGGAGGCACGGAGGCACGGAGGGGGGGATGGTACTTCGCGCCGACGGTGGTTGGAGGGGAGTTGAGTCGGCGCGGGAGCAGTGATGACGGGTTCACTCGGGCCACGCTCGGTGCGACAGGACATCGTGACGCTGGTTGCGCTGTGCGCGGTGGTGTTGTTCGTCGGTTTGACGACGCACGGGCTCTCGAACTGGCAGGAGTCGATGCGGGCCCTTGTCGCTCGTGACATGGGCGTGATGGGTGAGTGGGTTGTTCCCAGGGTGAACGGTGAGGCGTACCTGGCGAAGCCGCCGATGGTGTATTGGTGCCAGTTGGCGATTGCGCGGGTGCGAGGGGTGTTCGGCGGGGATGGTGTGCCGGGCGTGTTCGAGTTGCGGTTGACGGTTGCGCTGGCGGCGATGCTGGGGGTGGTCGCGACGTATGTGGTGACGAGGCAGTTGCTGGGTGCGTCGGGGGAGATGCGAGAGAGAAGTCCGGCGGCGGCGGCGCGGAGAGATCTCGTGGCATCGCACGCGGCGTGGTGGAGTTCGCTCTTTCTCGGGACGGGGATTCTGTATGTGAGATCGGGGCGGACGGGGGAGCTCGACATCTTGCTTGCGCCGTTGACGGTGGTTGCGATCGGCGCGCTGTATGTGGCGTATGAGAGCCACGTCGAGCGGCGTCGGATGCACTGGCGCGCGTTGGCGGTGGGGGGGATCGCTGTGGCAGGGGCGGCACTCACGAAGGGACCGCCGGGTGTGGTGACGATTCTGCTCGGGGCGTATGGGGGGATCGCGCTTGCGATCGGTGCGGATGCGGCGTGTTCGGCGCGGGCGCGTGCGGTGGGCGCGGCGGCGGGAGGGCTTGCACTCGGCGTGCCGACGCTGCTCAACGTGCATGAGGTTGGGCACGTTGTGGGTGCTGTGCTGGTCGCGGGGGCTGGTGCGATGGTGGGCGCGGGGCTGGCACCGCTGGCACGGTGGGAGACGTTCAAGGGTTTCTTCGGCGCGATGTCGCGGACGCACCCTGTGGGTATGGCGCTGGTGGCGGTGGGCGCGGTGTACGGATGGATGCGTCTTGTGGGTGAGGGGATCGGCGCGGAGGCGGTGAAGCGAGCGGTTTCGTCGGAGACGGACGCGAATCTGGTGTTGTTTGATCCCGAGTCGATCCTGAGCAATCTGGAGGTGGTGCCGTACGCGTCGGGCATCGGGTCGGTGATGGCGATTGTGTCGGTGGTGTGGCTGGTGAGGAGGGGGCCTCGGGGGACGTGGTGCGCTGGCGCGGGGTTGTGGTTTGTGATCGCGTGGGCGGGGCTTGGGTTGCTGGCGTTCAGCGTGCTGGGGAAGGGTGTGGCGAGGTATATGACGCCGCTGTGGCCCGCGCTTGCGATGCTGGGCGGGGCGTTCTTCACGCATGTGCTGATGGCGGGGGAGCAGAGGAGGGGGGCGCGGGCGAGATGGGTTGTGGGCGCGATCGTGGTTGTGATGGCGCTGGGGCAGAGTGTGTGGTACGGGTATGGGCGGGAGCGGCTGTACCCGCACAGGCATCCGCGGGCGATGTTCGAGGAGTTGCAGCGGTTGTCGCCGGTGCTTCCTCCGATCTCGCTTGATTACTGGACGCCGGCGTATGACTTCTATGCCGGGACGCACATCAGGTTGTATCAGGATGTGGGGCCGCGCGTGCCGGTGTCGGGTGTGGAGCCCGAATCGCTGGAGTCGCTGATGGAAGAGTTGAAGCGGACGGGACAGCGGCGGCTGATGCTTGTGCGGGAGACGCCCCACAGGTCGGTGCTGCCGGAGTTGCCTGTCGAGCGATTGTCGCGTGCGGGTTTCGTGGTTGAGCCGGCGGAGGTTGCGAGCGAGTATCGCATCGACAACGGGAAGACGCGGGTGCGGCCGGTGTGGGTCAGCGCGTCGAGATGAGCGGGATCAGGAGCGGCCGAAGAGGCGTTCGAGATCGCGGATGGTGATGCGGACGGTGGTGGGGCGGCCGTGGGGGCAGTTGCTGGAGCGTTCGACATCCTCGCGGAGGTCGAGAAGGGCCTGGAGTTCATCGCCGGACATTTTGTCGCCGGCCTTGACGGCGGCCTTGCAGGCCATCATGTCGAGGACCTCGTGGAGTGCCTGTTCCTCGGCGGGCGCGAGGCCGTCTTTCTCTGCGGCGGCGAGGATCTCTTCCATGAATGGGACGGGATCGACGCCTCGTTCGAAGAGGAAGGTGGGGAAGGCGTGGATGCCGAGTGAGCGTGGTCCGAGTGGTTCGGCCCTGATGCCGACGCGTGTGAGGAGTGGTTCGAGGGGTGCGAGCAGATCGAGTTGCTCGGGGGTTGCCTCGACGAGGACGGGCATCAGGAGGGGCTGGCTTTCGAGCGGTCCGCAGACCACGCGCTGCAGCAGGTACTCGAACATCACGCGCTCGTGCAGGGCGTGTTGATCGACGATGACGACGCCGTGCTCGTCCTGGGTGACGATGAAGGAGTTGTGGACCTGCAGGGCACGGTTGGTCGGCGCGGGGGCTGCGATCAACTGGTCTGGCGCGAGTGGAGAGCCGGCGGTGTCGTGTGGATGAGAGGCGAGTGCGTTCGGCGTTGATGCTTCGGGAGTGAGAGGCGTGGGTGGGGCGGTTTGGTCGTTCCCGGGGAAGGCGGCATCGGTGAGCGGCGCGGGGGATGGGCGTTCGATGGCGCGTCTGAGCGCGTCGAAGGAGAGGCGGCCGGCTGCGCCGTACTGGGCGGGGATCTCGCGCTTGAAGAAGGAGACGAAGTCCTTTGGCTCGATGGAGCCGGTGGTTGAGCCGGGGAGGATGGCGGTGGGGCTGTGGAAGGAGCCGAAGCCGGTGCCGCCTGAGAGCCGGGGGGTGAGGTCGCGTGCCTGGAGTGCGCGTCGGATGGAGCCGAGGACGGCGGAGTGGACCATGGACTGGTCGCGGAAGCGGACCTCGAGTTTGGCAGGGTGGACGTTGACATCAACGGCTTCGGGGGACATCTCGATCATGAGGACTGCGGTGGGGTAGCGTCCGGGCTCGATGAGTCCTCGGTAGGCCTCGGCGATGGCGTGCTGCACGGTGCGGTCGCGGATGACGCGTCCACGGAGGAAGACGTGCTGGGATTTGCTGGTGGGGCGCGCGAGCGAGGGGAGACCGATGAGGCCCCAGAGGGCGAGGCCTCGTGCATCGTCGAATTGATCGACGGAGATTTCGATGAGTTGGTCTTCGAGTTCCTTGCCGATGATGTCGAGGACGCGTTCGCGGGGTGACTGGTTGGGCGGGAGTTCGAGCGAGCGTCGTCCGTCGTTTGTGACGGTGAAGCCGATGGCTGGGTGGGCCATGGCCAGGTCGCGCAGCCAGTCCATGCAGCGTCCCTGCTCGGTCGTGGGCGTGCGGAGGAACTTGCGTCGCGCCGGCGTGTTGAAGAAGAGGTTGCGAACGGTGACGCTGGTGCCGATCGGTCCTGAGGCGGGACGGACTGGTGAGGCGACATCGCCTTCGGCGTCGATCTGTGATGCCCCGGTGTCGATGGGGCGCCGGGAGCGGATGGAGAGGCGGGAGACGGAGGCGATCGAGGCGATGGCCTCGCCCCGGAAGCCGAGCGTCGCGATGCGATCGAGATCACCGGCTTCGGTGATTTTGCTGGTGGCGTGGGGCGCGATGGCGAGGGGGAGCTCGTCGGGCGAGATGCCTTGCCCGTCGTCGCTGACGCGGACGAGTTCGATGCCGCCTTGCTCGAGATCGACGGTGATTCGCGAGGCGCCGGCGTCGAGGGCGTTTTCGACGAGTTCCTTGACGACCGATGCGGGACGATCGACGACCTCGCCTGCGGCGATCTGGTTGACGAGGAGTGCGGGGAGCGGGCGGATGCGCGGCGTGCTGCTCGCTTCGGAGAGAGGGGAATTGGTGTGCGGCTCCGCCACGCGTCGAGTGTAGGGGCCGATAGCGCGGAGATTGGCGCTATGATGGCCAGATGTGGCCAGTACCCCATTTTTGTGTGTTGGTGAGACGTGAAATCGGATATGTTGAAGAACTATGATGGCGGTAGATCCTCCCAGGACGCAATGCACGCGGCATGAACAGCAGCATCCGCAGTGCGGCCCGCGAGGGCCATGCGTCCTCAGCAGCCAGCCCCGTCTCGAAAGGGACGGGGTTGGTTTGTTTTTGGCGAACGCGTAGAGCCCTCTCAGCGTCGCTTGATGATCACGGCGGTCATGTCGTCGCCTTGCGGCTCTGACTGTGCGAAGTCGGAGGTCTCTTTGTCGATCGCGTCGATCATGGCGGATGCGGAGAGTGCTGCGTGGCGTGTGATGGAGTGTGAGAGGCGCTCGAAGCCGAAGAGTTCGCGGCGCGGGTTTGCGCGCTCGATGAAGCCATCGGTGAGCATGACGAGCGAGTCTCCGGGTTCGAGCCGGAAGCGGCGCGGCGATCCGTAGCGTTCGCTTTCGTCGATGCCGAGGGGGAGGCCATCTCCATCGAATCGGGAGAGTGTTCCGGTTGCGGCGCTGTGGTGGAGTGTCGGGCCGTGCCCCGCGGAGAGGAGTTCGACGTCGCCATCGGGGCTGATGATGGCGACGGCCATGGTGATGAAGCGTGCGCCGCGGACATCGGCGACGATCAGTTGGTTGAGTCGATCGAGGAGTTCGGAGGAGGATCGAACTTGGCCGATCATGGCTCGCGCGTAGGCGCGGCAGACCGCCATGACGAGCGCGGGGCCGATGCCGTGTCCGGTGACATCCGCGATGGAGACGATGATGCGGCCGTCGGGCATGGGTTGCCAGTCGTAGTAGTCGCCGCCGGCTTGCGTGGCGGGGCGTCCCATGCCTGCGATGTCGAAGCCGGGCGTGCTTGGGGGCTCTGAGGGAAGCAGTCCCTGCTGGATCTCGCGCGCGATGTCGAGTTCTCGCTCGACTGCTGCGAGGGCGAGGCCGGACCTTTCGGCGGCCTCGGCCTCGCGGACGGCTTCTTCGATCGCTCGGCGTGAGAATGAGGCGAGTGCGCCGGCGGCTATGCCTGTGAGCATGAGCAGGATCGCGTAGCTGTAGAGCGAGTGCATGGCTTCGATGGGTAGCCCGGCGACACGTCCGGCGTGCCACGCGAGGGCTGCGTGTGCGACGGCGGCGACGATGCCGTAGGCGATGGAGTTCGCCGGGCGCAGGCGCATGACGGAGAGCATGATGACGAGCGGCACGATGAGGATTGCCGGGGCGGAGAGCGCGGCGACCGGCCCGTGTGTGCCGTGTTCCTGGAGGATGCGGAGGAAGAGGAACGGCGCGATGAGGTCGGAGAGCGTTCCGAGGGCGGGCCTCCATTCCGGGAGCGATTTGCCGTATCGGAGTCGGCGGGTTGAGTCCATGATCCCGGCGATCTGTATAGCGATCGCGGCTGTGATGACGCTGACACCCCAGACGAAGAGGAGGTGATTCGATGGTCCGTCGAGCAGTCTTCTGAGCGCGAGGACGAGGCCTATGCAGGCGTAGCAGAAGAGGAGGATCCCGCCGCGCCAGCGATCGGTGCGGAGCAGACGCACCTGCAACGAGTGTGCGGAGGTGATCGAAGCGTGTGCGGGCATCGGATTTGCTCCTGACGTGGGGGGCGCTCGATCGTGAGGCATCGCCTATGGTGGATTCGATGGGTGCGGGTGCTGAGCGTTTGCCGGTCTCGCGCGGGAAGCGGATCGGTGGCGCGAGCTGGCGTCGTGGCTTCTTCGGCGGTCAGAGACCGAGACGGGAGAGGACACCGTCGAGGATCGCGCGGGAGCGGACTTGATCTCCGAGCGGGGTTGTGGTGACGGAGACGCTCGAGCCGGCGCGGTTCCATGTCGCCTTCACGATGTGCTTTCTGAGTGTGCCTGTGTTGGGCTCGCGCGCGACGACCCGGACGCTGTCTGTGGTCGCGACTGCTGATGAGACGGTGTACCCGCGATCGCGGAAGGTCTGTTCGGCGGCGGCGGCGACTGCCTGGGGCGTGACCCACTCGGGGAGCGCGGCGGTGAGCGAGCGAACGGAGTAGGACGCCTCGGTCTGTCGGGAGCCCTGGGTCTGCACTTCTGCTGAGTTGCATCCGGCGGCGACAAGCAGCGCGATGATCGCGCAGTGCATCACGGAACGGCGCAGTTGGCGCGAGCGGGACGGACTCGGGTGGTGTGCGGCTTGCTTTTTCACTGTCCGAGCCACCTTCCGGTGTCAAGATCGTCAAGATCCAGCGTGAGACCCCACTCTTCGGCGAGTTGGATGAGTTCTCGATCGATCTCGGATGGCGAGCGATGCTGCGGGTGCGAGTTCCGGCTGGATTTCGAGGGTTTGCGTGGCCGCTCGGGAGTGGGCGGGGGTGTGACGGGAGCGGTGGGGGGCGTCGGGAGCGATGTGTGAGGGTGATTGGGCGTGAGACTCTCGAGCAGCGAGGCGTCGGATTCTCTTGGCAGGCCGAACTCGATTCTCCAGAGATCGACTGCGCTCGAAGAGAGGGGGATCTCTTGGACGAAGGCGGGGATCGCGGGCATGGGCGCGCGGGTGCGGTCGGCCATGACCTGAGCAAGGAAGACGTCGCTTGCGATGGAGCGTGAGCGTTTGCGAGTGGCGGCGCGCTTGATGCGTCGGTCGGAGCTGACGACGACCAGATCTCTCGGGGCGGTGTGTGCTTCGATGATCCGCTCGATGACATCATCTGCGGAGCCGCTTCTGCCGGAGTAGATGACCTCGGCCGGTCCGAGGCGCACGGACAACGCGGTTTCTCCGTAGGACTTTGCGGGGATTCCCTCGCCCGTGGCTGGGTGTCCATCGCAGACCATCCGAACCGGGTGTCTGCGGTATCGGCTGTGTGCGATTGCGCGCAAGAGTCCGACCGGGGTGAGTTCCGGGCCGCGCGGATCGAGCGCAGCGCCAAGCCAGAGGACGTTGTATGTGTCGATCAGCAGCATGGGTCGGGCCCTCTGGGGGCGGAAGTTTGGGATGTACAATAGGATGGCGTCGAACGTCGATCGGAGTCCGTTTGGATCGATCGGGACTTGATACCCTGCCGTGAGGGGGCTTCTATTCCCCCTCTACCTGCCGGGCGTCCGGCACGGGGCGGCGATGGTGTCGGCCCGCGGCTCTCTGTACACAGTTCCCGCTCAGCAACGGGCGATTGGGGCATTCATGGCGATTCGGATCAAGTCACGTGGCGGCGAGTCGGTCGAGCAGATGATGCGGCGCTTCAAGAAGCTCTGCGAGAAAGAGGGCTTGACCAAGGACATCAAGCGGAAGGAGTTTTACGAGAAGCCCTCCGAGCGTCGCCGTCGCAGGATGCGGAAGACGTCGAATCGCGCTCTGGCTGGCTTGGCGGTCGCGACGCGTGCGCCCCGCACGCCGCGTCCATGAGCGCGTTTGATTTGCCGGCATGCCGTGACGGTGTGCCTCGTGGATGTTGAATGAATCGGGTGCGGCGTGGGCGTTGTTTCTTGCGATGCTCTCCCTGGTCTTGCCGAAGAGACTGTCAGGGTGCCGGATCCAGTCTGAAAGCAGATCGTGTCGCGGCTGGTCGTTGGGCCATCGCCGCAGGATGATCGTCCCTCTCGGTCGCCGACGGGTTCGGCGCACAGCTCAGGAGCGAATCCGATGCAGCAGTTGTCACTCTTCACTCTTGCGGATCTCAGCGCGATTCCCCGGGTTTTCTGGCTCGCGCCGCTCGGCGCGGTTGTTGCGCTGGTGATGGCCCGGGTCTTTGCGACTTCGGTGATGAAGAAGTCCGAGGGCGAGCCGGAGATGGTCAGGATCGCTGACGCGGTGCGGAAGGGCGCGATGGCGTACCTTGCGCGTCAGTACAAGGTTGTCGCGGGCGTGTTCGTGCTGCTTGTGGCGTTCCTGGCGGTGATGGCTCTGCTGAACCTCCAGAGTTCCTGGAGTGTGATCGGCGTGCCGATCGCGGGTCTGCTCTCGGGGTTGTGCGGGTGGTTCGGCATGCGGATGGCGACGAACGCCTCGGCACGCACGGCGTTTGCCGCGAAGCAGTCGTTGAACGACGGCTTGACGGTCGCGTTCAGGTCGGGCGCGGTGATGGGCCTCGTGGTGGTGGGCTTTGCGCTTCTGGATATTTCGGTCTGGTTCATCGTCTTCAATGCGACAGGCATGGGCGGATCGCTGCGTGAACTGACGACCGTGATGCTCTCGTTCGGCATGGGTGCTTCGACGCAGGCACTCTTCGCGCGTGTGGGCGGCGGCATCTACACGAAGGCGGCGGACGTCGGGGCGGATCTTGTCGGCAAGGTCGAGGCGGGCATTCCTGAGGACGATCCTCGCAATCCGGCGACGATCGCGGACAATGTCGGCGACAACGTCGGCGACGTCGCGGGCATGGGCGCGGACCTGTATGAGTCGTATTACGGATCGATTCTGGCGACGGCGGCGCTGGGTGCGGCCGCGGCGTTCACGATCGGTAATCTCACTGGCGATCAGACCAACTCGCTGGCGTTGCGGCTTGCCGCGGCTCCGATGGCTCTGGCCGGTCTGGGCATTCTGTGCTCGATCCTCGGCGTCTTCACGGTGAAGGCGTCGGAGAACGCGACCTTCGCGCAGCTGCTCAAGGGGTTGCACAAGGGCGTGTACGTCGCTTCGGGGCTGATCCTTGTCGCGGCGTTCGGTCTGCTGTACTTCCTGTTCAACAACGTTGCTTCGCTGAACGGCGTGACGACGTGGTGGGGGCTTGGGCTCTCGATTCTGTCGGGACTTCTCGCTGGTCTGGTGATCGCGTACGCGACCGAGTATTACACGAGCTACGAGCACCCGCCGACCAGGCGCATCGCCTTCCAGGCGCTGACGGGCCCGGCGACGGTGATCATCGCGGGCATTGCGGAGGGGATGAAGTCCACATGGGCATCGCTGCTGACGGTCGCGATCGCGATCATCGCTGCGTTTACCTTCGCGGGCGGCGGCGAGAACTTCCTGATGGGTCTGTACGGCGTCGGCATTGCGGCCGTCGGCATGCTCTCGACGCTGGGTATCACACTGGCGACCGATGCGTACGGCCCGATCGCGGACAACGCGGGCGGCAACGCCGAGATGAGCAGCCAGCCGCCGCACGTTCGCGAGCGGACGGACATGCTCGATTCGCTCGGTAATACGACTGCGGCGACGGGCAAGGGCTTCGCGATCGGTTCTGCGGCTCTGACGGCGCTGGCGTTGTTCGCGGCGTTCATCCAGGTTGTTCAGGTTCAGATCACGACGCAGTCGGAGTCGTTCGTACGCAAGGGCGGGTTTAGTGCGCCGGCGTCGGGCGCGTACGCGGTGTACGAGGGGTACGGTCGATTCGCGATCGTGCTGCCAGGTGAGGGTCGTGACAAGAAGGGCGGCGTGGTCGACTACGTGGATGGCGGGATGTTCCTGCCGATCGGGCAGAGCACCGAGATCCTCGATCACCTCTCCGTTGGGCAGGTCTTTACGCAGGTGCACGCTGAGGGTGAGGAGCACCACGGACACGTCGCGATTGAGGAGGCGGCACACCTGAAGGCGGCGTCGCAGTTCACGATCCATGCGACGTTCGACCACGGCAGCCACGGGCACGACGAGAAGTTTGTGCTGGCCAGTTCGCGCAACGGCACGCTGGCCGATGTGCTTGCTTTCTACGACGTCTCGCTCGCGAACCCACGACTGCTCGCGGGGATGTTCATCGGGGTGCTCCTGGCGTTCCTGTTCTGCGCGTTGACGATGAACGCGGTGGGACGTGCGGCGTACGCGATGATGGGCGAGTGTCGGCGCCAGTTTGCCAAGATGAGGCAGGCGATGCGGGCCAAGGGGATGTCCGAGGAGGATGTTGCGAACCCCGACAACTGGCCTCGTGAGGGCGTCGATCTCGACGGGCAGCACTATCCGGACTACGCGAACTGCGTGGCGATCTCGACGGCGGGCGCGCAAAAGGAGATGGTTGTTCCTTCGATCTTGGCGATCATCGTCCCGATTCTTGTCGGCCTGACGCTCTCGGTACCCGGGATCATGGGTCTGCTCGCGGGCGGGTTGGTCTCGGGCTTTGCGGTCGCGGTCTTCATGGCCAACGCCGGCGGCGCGTGGGACAACGCCAAGAAGCTGCTGGAGTCGTTCGGCAAGACGACAGCGCAGCAGATGGTGGATGGCACGGGTAACTCGTCCAAGGTTCCCGCCGAGGTCCGCGAGTCGATCATGGCTCGGGCGCAGGAGTTCGTGGCATCGGGTCAGGGCTCACGCCTTGTCTACGGCAAGGGCTCGGACGACCACAAGGCGACCGTCGTGGGCGATACAGTCGGCGATCCCTTCAAGGACACGTCGGGTCCGGCACTGAACATTCTGATCAAGCTGATTTCGATCGTGTCGGTCGTGTTTGCCGGGCTTGTGGTCAAGTTCGGGCCGGTGGTGGGTGCGGCGATCGGGCTGAACTGATCGGCGTTCGGATTTCTTATGGATTGAGTTGCTCTTGATGTGAATTTGGGCAAGCCCCGGACCAGTCCGGGGCTTGTTTTTGCAATACACTCTTTTTCAATGAATTCCGGTGTTTTACCTTGTCGCCCCCTTGAACCCGTGGCACAATATGGAAGTCGTGATGCGCGCGAGGATTGCGCACCGACTGCCTGAGGTACGGTTTGTTCGGTTGGTTCGAGTCGGTTTAGAGTCAAGCTCGTTGGGATCGTGGTTTGGGAGACTCGTCGGGTTTCACAGGCACACAGAAGAGTTTGCGCGCCGGGGTTGAGCGCTCGTGTCTCTCTCTGGCTCACGTTTGGAGGTTCTCAGGCGGGTCACGCGGTGGACGCTTGAGAAGGTTTCGAGTCACACTTTGGAGGTCTTGAGATGAAGAAGATTCTCGCGTCCGCGTCCGTCCTCGTCGCCCTCGCCGGTATTGCTTCGGCCGACGGCATCATCGTCAGCCCTGCCGGCAACTTCGCGGTCGGCATCAACGCCGGCGGCTCCATCTTCACGCAGAACTCCTACAACACCTCGATCGGCACGCTCGGCTATGTCGGCTTCCAGCGCGTCAATGACTCCTACGACCCCATCAACCCCGGCACCCCGACCGAGGGTTGGGCGATGGCTCTCAACGGCATCAACGCCCGTGGCGATGACTATTTCCTCGGCTCCAGCGGCATCTCGCTGATCAGCGAGAGCTACCTGCCCAGCTCCGCCGTTATTGTTCACGACATCAACGGTGGTCAGGCCCGCAAGACCCAGCGTTACAGCTTCCTCCAGAACAACGTGATCGGCATCCAGGTCACGGTGACCAACACCTCCGGCGGCGCCATCAACAGCGCTCTCTACAACCGCGAGGTTGACTGGGACATCCTCCCCTCGTTCTTCTCTGAGTTCGCTCGCACCGACGCCCTCGGCGGCGACGTGGTCGACTCCTCGTACTTCGGCTTCGAGGATCGTGATGCGACCACGCCGTTCGTCTCCTTCGGTGGCGTCGGCGGCGGCCTCTACGGCCTCGGCGACCTCGGCGCCGGCATGACGATCGACCTGATCAACCTCAACGGCGGCGCGATCGCCGATGGCGCGTCGGTCACCTTCTATGTGTTCCACGCCATCAGCCAGTTCAACCAGAGCGAGGCCGCTCTTCGCAACCAGCTGATCGGGCAGGGCGCGACCTGGATCGCGACCGGTATCTCTTCCTCCGGCCCCGGCCCCTTCGCGTACCACGCTGCCATGGGCTACAGCCGCAACCTGATCCCGGCTCCGGGCGCCCTCGCGCTCCTCGGCGTCGCGGGTCTGGCCGCTCGTCGTCGTCGCTGAACGACAGGAACGTCGGGCCTGACCGCTCGGCGTGATTGAGACAGTCAGGCACTGGCTCGCCTTCGGGCGGGCCAGTGTTCTTTTTGCGTTGGTGAGTGGGG
This sequence comes from Phycisphaeraceae bacterium, assembly GCA_019454185.1. Classification (NCBI taxonomy): domain Bacteria; kingdom Pseudomonadati; phylum Planctomycetota; class Phycisphaerae; order Phycisphaerales; family Phycisphaeraceae; species Phycisphaeraceae bacterium. Next base: position 1,869,056 of record CP075368.1, on the reverse strand, counting down.
CAGGTTCGCTGTTAGAGCAGTTTCAGTCCATTCGTAGCGTCCGGAGCTGGCTGCGACTTCGCGTGGCATTGTCGGCCTGTATCGGCGTATCACTGGGGATACGCCTGCTTCGGCCTCCGCGCCACGCTTGTCTCGCCGACGCTCCAGCCGCTGCGCCTGAACTTCAACCGCTCTAGCGATGATGACGGCGTCAAAGAAATGCGGCCGGGGATCTCACGATCCTCGGCCGCGTGTTCAGTCGGGGCACGCTCTCGCGAACTCCGTCGAGCGCGCTCTTACGAGCGGAGCCCCTTCGTACAGTCACCATTGATCACTGGATCACCTCCTTTACCGAAGGACCTGTCCAGCCGCCGCGAACCCTGTACAGGTTTGCCGCCGGACTCCTTCCCGCGAGCCGTCGCCCGCGGCACACCGCCCGTGATGGGAAGGACACCCATGACGGTCGTCGTGGTTGCTTTCGGTCGTCGGCGAGTATTGAAACGCCTCAGGGCCGATTGCTCACCACGAGTCATGAGTATTGCATACCCGATCGCTGCATGCAAGACCCCAAACGGGGTGTGGATGACTGCTCCGGGTCAGGGCTCGAAGTCGTCGAATGCCCCTTTGGCGGCCTGTTCGTCCAGGTACTTCTGGAGGTCCGCGATCTTGTAGGAGACGAAGCAGAAGACGTGGTGGAGGGTGAGCCACTCGATATCGGACGCGTCCTTGGGTACATCGCTGCGGAGCCGGTTGAGTTCGGCGAGGATGGTCTCTGCTTTCATGGATCACCTCTTGGCGGCGACGGCGTGTCGTCGGCGGGTGCTGTGTGGAGGGTGGATGTGGAGCGAACTGTAGTTCAGCGTCGGGCGAGAGCGGGGCGCGTGATGCGTGCGATCGCGTAGATGCCGACGAGCGAGAGCACGACTGCGGCTCCGGACGGCCAATCGGCCTCGAAGCTCAGGATAAGTCCAGCGGTGGCGCCGCCCATTCCGCAGAGCACGGAGAGCGTGAGGACCGGCTTCCATCGGTCGGTGAGCGTGAGCGCGGTCGCGGCGGGGAGGACGAGCAGAGCCGTCGCGAGGACGACGCCGACGACCTTCATCGCAAGGACGATCGCGAGTGTGATGAGTATGAGCACGAGCGAGCGGATCGCGCCGACACGCACGCCCATGGCCTCTGCACCGGATTCGTCGAATGCCCACGCGACAACCGGGCGGCGGAACCACGTTGCGAGCGCGAGGATGATCGCCGCGACACCCGCGCTCCACATTGCTTCTGTCCATCCCGAGAAGAGGATGGAGCCGAAGAGCACGCCCTCCCATCCTGGGACCCTCTCCGCCGGATGCCATTGATGAGCGAGGTGGAGGAGCACGGAGCCGAGCGCCATCGCACCGACGAGCACGATGCCGATGGCGGTGTCGGGCTCGGTGTCACGCCGACGAGAGAGGGCGGCGATGAGGAACGCCGAGGCGATGCAGAATGCGAGCACGATGCTGAGCGTGGCGGGCGCGGAGGTCGTGACGCCCAGAGCCGCGGCGATGCCGACGCCGCCGAACCCCGCGTGGCTGACGCCCTGGCCGACGAACGCCATGCGTTTGAGGACAACGACGACGGAGAGGAGCGAGCAGACGGTGGCGACGATGAGAAGCGTGAGCACTCCGGGCCAGAAGAGGTCGGCGGATCCGCCTGTGAGGTATCGGAGGGTGTTCATGGTTCACCCCCGGCTGTTCCCTCGTGCGGTCTGGTTGAGTGGTCGTGCGAGCATCCGGGGCCGTGGGCGTGTGTGTGCGAGTGCGCGGGCGTTGCGCACTCGGCTGCGCGGTGTGCATCCATGTGGACATCGCCGAAGACCGCGGCGAGATCGTGCTTGAAGACTTCTGCGAGCACTGCGGGCGTGAGCCCTGCGGGGGCGTCGTGGTAATGCAGTGTGCGGCTGAGGCACGCAACACGGTCGCAGCCGGCGGCGATGGCTCGGACATCGTGGCTGACGATGACGATGGTGAGCCCGAGTTCGGTGCGGAGCCGCGAGACCAGCTCGCCGAAGCGTTGCTGACCCGAGGGATCGATGCCGACGGTCGGCTCGTCCATCAGGAGGACGCGCGGGCGGCGGCCGAGTGCGCGAGCGATCATGACTCGTTGGAGCTGTCCGCCTGAGAGGGAGCCGACGGGCCTGTCGGCGAAGGCGGTCGCGCCGACGCGTTCGAGACATTCCGATGCGAGATCGCGTGAGGCGCGTGAGCGTCCTGCCCATGGAGGCGTGCCGAGTTCGATCGCTATGAGAACGGCTTCGCGGGCGCTGATGGGAAAGGCGAGTTCGGCCTCGACACGCTGGGCGACGTAGCCGACAAGTCGGGCTCGGCGTGCTTCATGCGGAGGTCGGCCGCAGATGAGGATCTCGCCGTCGCCGGGTGTGAGAAGCCCGAGCATGAGTTTGAGGAGCGTCGATTTGCCGCCACCGTTGGGGCCGAGGATGCCCAGGCGTTCGCCCGAGCGAACCTGTATCGAGACGCGCTCGAGCGCGACGAGCGGCGTGCCGCCCGAGCGTGGGTAGGCGAATGAGACGTCGCGGATATCGATGGCGATGTCGTTCGCGGGTTCGGTGTGCATGGGGCGGTAGTGAGGGTGTGTGTGCGGCGTGGTCGCACACTGGTATCGGCGTGAAGCGGATCAGTCGGAGAGATTGGAGACGAGTGATCGGAGATTCGCCTCCATCATGGCGAACCAGTCGCCGGTTCCGAGCGGGTCGAGCGTGCCGAGCCGCACGCCGGCACGTTGCGCGATCAGGTTTGCGCCGCGTGCGTCGAACTGCGGCTCAACGAAGATCGCCCGAACACCCTCGCGGGAGATCGCTTCCGTGACCTGTGCGAGGTTTGCGGGCGTCAGCTCTGCGCCCTCGACGGGTCGGATCACCTCGACGACGCGGAGACCGTAGCGTTCGGCGAGGCGCCCGAACGCGGCGTGGTGGGTGATGATCGCACGGCCGGCGATCGGAGAGAGATCGCGGCGGTAGGCGGCATCAACTTCGTCGATACGCGAGAGCAGTGAGGCGAGTGCCGGAGCGACGGATGTGGCATCGCCCAGGTTTGATTCCGAGATGCTGACGCCGACGAGGCGCGCGATCTCGGGGAGGAACTGCTTCACAAGGATCGGGTCGAGCCAGACGTGGGGATCGATGGCGTGGGCGTGGTCGCCGTGATCGTGATGGTCGTGGTCGTGGTGGTCGTGGCCATGGCCGCCGTGAGAGTCTTCGAGGCCGAGGATGACGCCGAGCCGTGCCTCATGGCGATACGGGCGGGGCCGTTTGCGCAGCGCGGCATCGACGCTCGACTCAAGGCCCATGCCGACAAGTACGACTACGTCGGCTTGTTCGAGCGCGAGGATGTCTTGTACTGTCGGCTCGTACCCGTGCTCGGAACGCCCGGGCGGGATGAGCACGCGGACAGTGGCGTTCTCGGGAAGGAGCGGGCGAACGATACCTTCGAGCGGTGCGAGCGTGACCACGACCCGCATCGGGCCGGGCGATCGCTTCGCGGAAGCCGCGGCGCGTTCGGAGCATCCGCCCGCGAAGGCGGCGAGCCACGCCAGCATCGCGAGGAGGACGGCCATCGCCGTGCGGCGATGCGGAAGCGAGGTGGGTGCTGCGGGTGCGGCGTGCGCGAGATCGGCCAGGGAATGGGATGCAGCCGAAACTATGCGGAGCGTGCGGGTGTGTATTTGATAATTCATTCTCAAGAAGCATATCCGGCGTGGTGGGACATTGCACGTGCGACGGGTTCGACGGGGCGTGATGAAGTCGAGCGTGGCGGTGATGGCGTTGTGTCGGGGACTGCCGGGGTCGGGCGTGGGCATGATCCATGACGATTCGTGCGTGCGGGGCTATACTGTTGCCGCGATGGGGCGGTAGCTCAGTTGGTAGAGCGCATCGTTCGCAATGATGAGGTCGGGAGTTCGACTCTCCTCCGCTCCACTTCTTGTAACCCTTGCTGAATACGCGAGTTGCGTATACCCGACGTGAACGTCGGTGCAGCCAGATCCCGGTTTTCAGCGCGGTGTCACGCCGCGCTGGAGGCACCGATGGCGACGGCGAAGCAGGGACGTCTTCCTTAGCAGGCAGGTCGCCGCGATAAAGCGGCTGGAGGATCGGCGCGACATCGTCGGCGAGTGTCCGAGGTGCAACGGGCGCGGCTGGCCGCAGCACTTCGTGCAGGGGCCGCCCGAGTGCGATCTGACCACCAAGCCAGGCGACCGGATCGGGTGCGACCGCTGCGGACGCGTGTCGCATCCTCGGCTGGTGATCCTCGACAAGGCCGCGCCGAACCCGCTGGAGCAGTGGCTCGCGGCGGGCGGGACGTTCGCGTCACGTCGTAGCCAGGAGGAGCCGCCCATGCGATCGCTGAGGTCGCGTCTGACTCGGATGGAGCGGCAGTCGCAGCGCGACGACGCCGAGAGCCGCGCCCGCGACAACATGCTCACGCACCGGATCTGCGCCCTGAAGGCAGCGCGCGAGCCGGGCTTGGCGCTGGTGAAGCCCGAGCACACCGACGGCGAGACGTACCGGCACATCCAGGAGACGCTGGCGTGGGCCCGCGGGGACTTCCGGGAGGCGGAGCGCCTGGCGAATCTGGACCCGAACAAGCACGTTCCCCCACCTCCCGGTACGCCGTGGGAGGAGCAGATGCGTCTGGCGCGGGAGGCGCTCGATGCGACCGCCGACGAAGCGCACGACCTGACCAAGCGCGTGGCAGCGGCCGTGCGGGCGGCAAGGGACGCGACGGCGTAGGTGGACCCGTGCGGCCCATGCGGCCCGTTGACTGGGAAGACGCTCACGCCGGGTGCGGGAACGCGGCATCCGTGGGCTACGTTCCGCGATTGAAAGCGGGGCTGGGGGATGGAGTGCAGCCCGGGGCCGTGCGGCCGTTGCGGCCATGCTTTGCACCATGTGTTCTGCCATGCCGCGATACATGCGACACATGCGATACGTTGAAACACGACTTCTGCAGTGCGAGCGTCGCGCGGACCATGCGGCCCCACCATGAAACCAGCCCCTTCCCGTTGAGGAAGAGGCTGGCTGCTGAAGACGCTTGGCCCGATCGGGCCGCGACGCGGATGCTGCTGATCAACCAGTCGCAACAGCGTCTTGGGAGGATCTACGACCAATATACCCCACGTTCTGCTGATCGGCCACCGCTCCCGTCACAGAACCAGCGCAATGCCACAACAGCATCACCGGAGGTCGGAACTTGGGAAGGCACAGAGCCCGGCGGCGAGAAGCCGACTGCCTCAACACCCTTGCGCGAACGCATCGATGAAGTCGAGGAAGTCCACGATATCCACGATCGTGTCGCCGTTGATGTCCGGGTTGCCGAACTGGCCGCAGGGCGCGGGGAGATTGGTGCACGACCCGAAGTCGTCCATGAAGTCGAGGAAGTCGATGATGTCACCCACGTCTCCGGACCCGTTGTAATCAGCGGCGCAGGGTGTCGCAACGCACTGATTCAGCAGCACACTGACGGTGTTTGAGCCTTGATTCGTGACGGCGAGGTCGAGCGTGCCGTTCCCGTCGAGATCGGAGATCGCCACGAAGCTGGGGGTGGTACCGGTCGCAAAGTCTTGGCGTGGCTGAAAGGTACCATCGCCGTTGCCGAGCAGCACGCTGACGCTGTTGGAGTCAAAGCCAGCGTTCGCGACGACGAGGTCGGGCACGCCGTCGCCGTTGAGGTCGCCGATCGTCACGGCATAGGGACTGCTACCAGTTGCGAAGTCTTCACGGGGCTGGAAGGTGCCGTCGCCGTTGCCCAGCAGCACGCTTACTGTGTTGGAGTCAACGTTAGCGACGGCGAGGTCGGGCACACCGTCGCCGTTGAGGTCGCCCGTCGCCAAGGATAAGGGAAAATCGCTGCTGGCGAAGTCCTGGCGTGTCTGGAAGGTACCATCACCGTTGCCAAGCAGCACGCTGACGGTGTCGGAGTCTATATTCACGACGGCGAGATCGAGCTCGCCGTCGCCGTTGAAATCACCGATCACAATGGAGCTGGGACGACTGCCTGTGGCGAAGTCCTGGCGTGTCTGGAAGGTCCCGTCGCCGTTGCCCAGCAGCACGCTGACGGTGTTGGAGACTTCGTTCGCAACGGCGAGATCGGGCACGCCGTCGCCGTTGAGGTCGCTGATCGCAACGGAGCTGGGACGAATGCCAGTGGCGAAGTCTTGGCGTATCTGGAAGGTCCCGTCGCCGTTGCCCAGCAGCACGCTGACAGTGTTGCCGGGGTTGAAAAATCCGCCAGCGTTCGTGACGGCGAGGTCGAGCGTGCCGTTCCCATCGAGGTCGGAGATCGCCACGAAGCTGGGGGTGGTACCGGTCGCAAAGACTTGGCGTGGCTGAAAGGTACCGTCGCCGTTGCCGAGCAGCACGCTGACGGTATTCGGACCAACATTCGTGACCGCGAAGTCGGACACGCCGTCGCCGTTGAGGTCGCCGATCGCCACGGACTGAGGAAGGCTGCCGGTGGCGAACTGCTGATCGGGCCCAAACAGTTTTGCCGGGTCGCACTGCGCGTGGGTGGTCGTCGCCGCTGCGCCGACGGCTAAAACCGACAAGACGCGTTGAGTCTTTCGAACGACTCCGTTGAAGATCGCTTGCATGGATACCTCCTCCTATCTACTAGTCTCTGGCTTTGTTCAACGCATCACCACCGTCGGCCAAGAGCAGTTGCGGTGGACCTTGGAGGGTCACTTTACAAGGTCGTCCCAGCGCGAGCAATGCAAATCCGAACACTCCAACACGAACTTCGCGCACACGCGAGTCGTCATCTCGGGTATATGTGCCAACAGAGATCTAGATACGCGAGCCTCAGTGACACCTGTCGCTTTGATGCTTGAACTCACCGCCTGCTCCCCCCTCCATCACCCGGTGCCGCTTTGGTCGCCGGAACGAAGCCGCGGGATGCTCCCGCGAACGGCTCCCCGAGCGGTAACCCCAGCGGGAGCAAGGGCATGCAAGAGAGGAAGGCAGATCGGGGCGACGGGGGCGGAAGTACGCGCCGGCGTCGGAAAGATGTTCCGAACCAACGGGCCGCATGGGCCGCAGGCGAGCGCGTCGAACGGAAGATCGCGAAACAACGTGGCGCACGTATCGCCTGTGTCGCACGGGAAGAACGACGGGGGGAAACCACGGCCGCCGTGGCCGCAACGGCCGCGCCCTCCTGTCGGACCCGCCGCCCCAAGCCCAAGCGCCGCCTGCCGCCCGAGGTGCTGACGGACGAGGAGGTCCGGGCTCTCTTGGACGCCTGCGGCCGGTACACCCCCGTCGCCCTCCGGAACCGCGCGCTGATCACGCTGATGTACCGCGCCGGGCTCCGGGTCTCCGAGGCGCTGGCCCTCCAGCCCAAGGACGTGGACCTCGAGAACGGGGTGATCCGCGTCCTGCACGGCAAGGGCGACCGGTACCGGGCCGTGGGTCTCGACCCCGGGGCGGCGGCCGTCGTGGCGGCCTGGCTCGCCGAACGAAGCAGGGGCCAACCTGTGGGGGGGCGGGTGGCGGCACGGGCGACCCCCCCACGAGGACGGGCGGGTGACGGCCAGCGTGATCCCCTCGCCGCCGCGCCACTGCTCTGCACGGCGTTCGGCACGCCCGTTACGACCGGGTACGTGCGTCGGCTGATGAAGCGACTCGGGCGGCAAGCCGGGATCGCCAAGCGCGTCCACTCCCACGGGCTGCGACACACGCACGCCGCACAACTCCGTTCCGAGGGCGTTGAAGTGGGGGTCGTCTCGCGCGAGAGGCACTGGACCGGACCTTCGAGGAGGCGGGCGATAGGACGGAGCGGGTGAGGGCGGTGGTTGCTGTGGCCAGTGGTTGAATCTCTCCAGAATGCTCGCGCACTGGTCCTGCAGCCGCTAGCCGCGCTCCGTAGTCTCTCGTCAGTCGCGACCGGAGCCCGATGCGGGATCTCTCACGAGCCAGAGGAACCGACTCCAGTGCCAATTCATGGCTGCACAACCGTTCAAGTCTGCATGATCGCTGCGAATGCAAGCGGACATGCGCCTCGGATCAGCTGCTGCGGCCGCGGTAGGATGCCCACTCAATACCAAGTTTCCGCATGCGCGACCTCAGCGTGTGCGGGTTGATACCGAGCGCCTTTGCAGCACCGAAGGGGCCTTCGATGCGTCCATGGCACTTTGCGAGCGCGTCGTTGATGTGACGGATCATCGCAGAATCGAGCGTTGCGTCGGCAGTCGCATGGGAGGCGAGAGACGCGGGCGGCGTCCCAGTGAGAAGGGGATGGGTGGACGCGTGCGGCATGCTCGGGCTTTGCTGATGCGCAGGAGCTTGGGTGGGAGACCTGCCGACGCCGAGAGATGTCGCGATCTCGAGCGAGCGACCGTTACCGAGGATGACGGCGCGTTCGATGACTGAGGAGAGTTCGCGGATATTCCCCGGCCAGCCATATTGCAGCAGAAGCGACATGTCCTCGGGGCTTGGCGCGATGGGCGAAGTGCCGAAGCGACGTGCGGCCTTCAACGCGAAGTGTGTCGCGAGCGCGGGGATGTCGCCCAACCGGTCGCGCAGCGGCGGCAGCCGCACCGGGAAAATGGCGATCCGATACCAGAGGTCCTGACGAAAGCGTCCGTCGGCAACCATCGCCTGCAAGTCGCGGTGTGTGGCAGCGATGATCCGCACGTCTGCGTGGAGTTGTCGCTCACCCCCGACCCGCTCGAATGTGCCATCCTGAAGGACGCGGAGGAGTCGAACCTGAGCCGCCGGCGGGAGTTCACCGACCTCGTCGAGGAAGAGCGTTCCGCCATCGGCGCGTTCGAACCAGCCGAGGCGCTGGGACTCGGCTCCCGTGAAGCTTCCTCGCTCGTGGCCGAAGAGCTCCGAGTCGATGAGCTCGGGGGGGATCGCGCCGCAGTTGACCCGGAGGAAGGGCTTTGCAGCGCGACGCGAGCGATTGTGGACGGCGCGTGCGACGACTTCCTTTCCTGAACCAGTCTCGCCGAGAAGCAGGACCGGCACGTCGGAAGTCGCGACCTGGTCAACGCGCTCGATGACATCGCGGAGCCCTGCCTCTGCGCCGACGATCGTGTCCGAGATATCGTGGCGACCAAGTCGCGTGAGCAGCGTCCGCTTGTCGGCCTCGGCCGCCTCGCGAAGCGATCGCATCTCGTGTACACGCTGGTCGTTCTCAAGAGCAATGGTGAAAGGGTCCAGGAGTGACTGGCAGATCGCGATGTGATCCTGCGTCATCGCCGCCCCGGATTTCAGCACGAGGATAAGGAGAGCGACGTGGCCCTCGGTTCCGTTCAGCGGGCCCACGATGAGTTCCTGGCGGACTCCCGGGAGCGAAGCAGAGAGGGACGCGGGCTTTGCGCCACGGGGACCGACCCGGACGGCCTGCGACCTGCGGCACCACGACAGAAGCTCCTCGGCTTCGTCCCCTTGAAGGGCGGTGCGGCTCTGCTCGGATCGCGTCTGGCCGCTGGACTCGGCAGCCGCCACCGTCTCGAGGAGTGACCTCGCGAGGTCGAGCCGCCTGATGACGATTCGCTCGACTGGCACCCTACGCGCAATCGGAGCGAAAGTTCGCTCGAGAGATTCAGCAAGCTCGACGTGCTTGCAGACTTCGCGCCAGACGGAGAGCAGAAGTGTGGTGTGTCGTTCCATGGGCGGGACTGCACCCGGAGTATCGGACGGATTTTCCGTGTTATGTAGCGGAATAGTGTAGGCATTTCCGTGATCAGTGTCGGCCATAGGGCACTCCGAGGGGAATTCTGTTGTGCTCACGAGGCCTTCCATGGCTCTTCACAGCAAAGGAAGGGGGATTCGCGGCACATCGCTTGCAATGTGCATGCCGCACGCGGCAGCCCCCATGCAAACGCGATGCCCGAGTCGGGCATTGGTGCCGGGGGTCGCGTTGCAGGAGCAATGACGCCATGGCACGAGTGACTGGGACTGAACGAAACAGACGGGCAGGGCGCGTGATGGCTGCGGGCATGATCGGCGCTGGCACTCTCGGCGCGTTGCACGCGCACGCTGACGGTGCGGATGCCTCACGAGCAGAGCTCGCGGAACTTCGGGCATCTGCGACGTCCGCACCCGCCGCCGGGCACGACGGGAGTGCGTTCTATGTCGGGAGCGACGATGGCGCGTTCAAGTTGAAGGTCGGTGGGCAGATCCAGTTCCGATATCTCGCCAACTTTCGTGACGAGCCAACGGATGGAGATGACGACTACACAGGGGGATTTCAGACGAGGCGTGTCCGTCTGGAGTTCGGCGGGAACGTGATCAGCAAGGACACCACATTCCTTGTGCAGACGGACTTCAGCCGCAGCACCGGCACAGCGTCGCTCCTGGATGCGTGGGTGCGTCACTCGCTCGGCGAGAACTGGGGACTCCGGTTCGGCCAGTTCAAGGCACCCTTGCTTCGCGAGGAACTCGTCAGCGGAAAGCGGATGCTCGCGGCGGATCGGTCGGTGACAAACGCTGTGTTCACACAGGCGAGGTCGCAGGGCATCCAGCTTGAGTATGAGGGTGATCGAGCGAGGGTTGCCGCGGCGTTCACAGACGGGCTGAACACGCTCAACTCGGACTTTGATGCGAGCGCCGAGGCCGATTATGGTCTGACCGGGCGTGTTGAGCTGCGCCTCGCCGGCGACTGGAAGCAGTTCAACGACTTCACATCCTGGCGAGGGTCACAGTTCGGCGCGATGCTCGGGCTCGCGGGTCACTGGCAGTCGGGCGGCGACACCGGGGGAACGGTCGATACCGACGTCCTCTCGTACACCGCGGATCTGAGTCTTGAAGGCAACGGTTGGAACGCGTTCGCGGCGTTTATCGGCCGGAGCACTGAACCTTCAGGTGGCGGCGAGTTCGATGACTTCGGCTTCATCGTGCAGGGGGGCGTGTTTCTGACGGAGAAAGCCGAGATCTTCGCGAGGTACGACATCGTGCTTCCCGACGACGATCGCGCTTCGGGCGATGACGACTTCAGCACGATCACGGCGGGCATGAACTACTACTTCATCGAGAAGAGCCATGCAGCGAAGTTCACGGCTGACGTGCTCTACTTCCTCGACGCGCAATCGGACAGCTCGTCGCTTGTCTCCAGGAACACGGGCATCGGACTGCTGCCGGATGCCGAGGACGGGCAAATCGCCGTGCGCCTCCAGTTCCAGCTGCTGTTCTGATCGATTCTTCGGGCTTCCTTCGACGGGCGTGGGCGAGCGATCGCTCACGCCCGATTCACGGTATCAGGCGTCTATGGGCTGTGACAGGTACAGGATGGTGCGGTACACAAGTCGGACGACACCATCGGGACCGGCAAAGCGTTGGTGCGCAGCGCGGAGTTCGTTCTCCACCTTCGTACGAGCATCCCCCTCAGTCGGGACATAGGACGCCGAGATCGCTCGCCCAACGAGCCCATCAGCGTTGAGCGACTGTTCATACACGAACGTTCGCTCCCATGCTGTGGCGAAGAGCTGACTGACGTACAGCTCCTCGGGGCGGATGTGCCACTTCTCTTCCGGAGCTCTGCTCGACGCGCGCGAGATGATGTCGGAGTAGACCGCTGTCAATGGGTCCGTCAGGTCCCGCTCATTCCACATAACCGCGAGCCGTCCGCTCGGCTTCAGGATGCGGTGGAACTCGCGCAACGACTCTTCGGGTCGGAACCAGTGAAACGCCTGTGCCGCGAGAACGAGGTCGAATTCGTGCGACTCCAGGCCGGTGGACTCGGCGGCGCCATCGGAAAAGATGACGCGAGGGTGTGTGTCGGCGGCGTCTCGCATCGCGGCGTTGGGCTCGACGGCGTTCACGCGCACGCCGCGATCCGCGAGAAGCCGCGATGAGATGCCGGTCCCCGCTCCGATATCCGCTGCGCGAAGAGAGCCGGGCTCACCGAGTCCATCGAGCATTGCATCGATCGCGCTGATTGGGTACGAGGGACGGAAGCGGCGATACGCATCGGCGCGGTCGCTGAATCGACCCGTCGGGTTGAGCGCGTACAACGCTCTGTTGTGTGTGTTGCTGACTGGGGCCTGCATGACGGAACCTCTTTGTGCACTGTTAATGTGTATTCGTTGAGCCGCCTGCGGCGTGCTCCGGTGATCTGGTGATCGGCTCACGGAGTACGCATGCTCGAGGTTCATGTTCGCACAGCTTTGAGCGAAGTTTCCGTGACGGGCGATAGGACGCAGCCGTGATTTATCACGGATACTCCGTGTCCCGACGGCGTTTGGGTCCGTAAACGCAGATGCATGCCCTCACAGGCCGCACAGAGAGTTGTGGCACGCCGTTCGCCAAAGTCCTCGTGGTGAGCCGCCGATCGGCTCGTCACCTTTCAGGAGTACACCCCATGGCTCGTTCGTTCATATCAAGGTTGGCTCTATCACTCGGGCTCGGCGCAGCGATTGTCGGCGGTGCTGCGGCCCAGCAGAAGATCACGCTGCTCAACGTCTCGTACGACCCGACGCGTGAGTTGTACACGGAGATCAATGCCGAGTTCGGGAAGGAGTGGAAAGCGAAGACAGGACAGACGATTGAGTTCCAGCAGTCGCACGGTGGCTCGGGCAAGCAGGCTCGATCCGTGATCGACGGCCTCGAAGCGGATGTTGTGACGCTCGCGCTCGCCTACGACATTGACGTGCTCGGATCCCAGGCGAACCTGATCCCCTCTGACTGGCAGTCCCGTCTCCCCGACAACAGCTCCCCCTACACATCCACCATCGTCTTCCTCGTTCGCAAAGGGAATCCGAAGGGAATCCAGGACTGGAACGATCTGGCGAGGCCTGGCGTTGCGGTGATCACCCCGAACCCGAAGACCTCCGGCGGAGCCCGCTGGAACTACCTCGCGGCGTGGGGCTACGGCCTCCGAGCGTTCGACAACGATGAGGCGAAGGTGCAGGACTTCGTCACGAAGATCTTCAAGAACGTGCCGGTGCTTGACACGGGAGCCCGTGGATCGACCAACACCTTCGTCCAGCGCGGCATCGGCGACATCTTCATCTCGTGGGAGAACGAGGCGATCCTTGTGCTCAACGAGTTCGGGAAGGACAAGTTCGAGATCGTCACACCATCGGTGAGCATTCTCGCTGAGCCGCCCGTCACGGTTGTGGACAAGGTGGTGGACAAGCGGGGAACACGGGCTGCTGCCGAGGCGTACTTGAAGTTCCTCTACACCGAGCGTGCCCAGGAGATCATCGGAAAGCACCACTTCCGTCCGCGCAGCAAGGATGCTCTCGCAAAGCACGCAGATCAGTTCAAGCCGGTCGAGTTGTTCACGATCGACGATGTGTTCGGCGGATGGGCGAAGGCGCAGAAGGCGCACTTCGATGACGGTGGCAAGTTCGACAAGATCATCTCGGGCAAGTGATTCCGTCAACATCACACACGACATTCAAGCACTTCATGTCTCTCCTCCTCCACCTCTCACCCCGTCCACAGACGGGGGAGAGGTTTACCGGCAGCCGTGGCCAGCGGCACTTCTCGGAGCATACTCGATGGATGCTGTGATCTCGAACGCGGCGCGGCGACGAAAGCAGTCTTCGGTGCTGCCGGGGTTCGGCCTGACCATGGGCTTCTCTGTCACCTACCTGGGGCTGATCGTCTTCCTGCCCCTTTCAACGCTTTTCCTCATGACGTCGCGCCTCACATGGGCCGAGTTCTGGCGGATCGTGTCGGACGAACGGACCATGGCGGCGTACGGGCTGAGCATCGGGGGAGCGATCATCGCGGCGATCGTGAACACGGTCTTTGGTGTGGTCATCGCATGGGTGCTGGTGAGGTACACATTCCCCGGCAAGAAGATTATGGATGGGCTGGTCGATCTGCCGTTCGCGCTGCCGACCGCGGTCGCTGGCATCGCCCTCACGGCGATCTACGCGCAGAACGGGTGGCTCGGGCGGTTCCTTGACCCGATCGGAATCAAGGCGGCGTACAGCCGCGTGGGCGTGGTCATCGCCATGATTCTCGTGAGTCTGCCGTTCGTCGTGCGGACGGTGCAGCCGGTGCTGGAGGATCTGGACGCGGAGATCGAGGAGGCGGCGGCATCACTCGGCGCACGGCGGTGGTCTTCGTTCATCCGCGTGATCTTTCCAACCCTTCTCCCGGCGATCCTCACAGGGCTTGCGCTGTCGTTCGCCAAATCGGTCGGTGAGTATGGATCGATCATCTTCATCGCGGGCAATCTGCCGGGGAAGACAGAGATCGCCCCTCTGCTGATCTACCTTCGACTGGAAGAGTTCAACTATCCGGCGGCCACCGCCATCGCGGTCGGCATGCTGGCGGTCTCCTTCTTCATGCTGCTCGTCATCAACCTGCTTCAGACGTGGACGCGACGGAGCGCCCACACGTGACCGCACACTCGAACGCAGAACGCGTAGTCTCGAACCCGGAGGCGATCTGACATGGCCGGCGGTACAGCATCTTTGATGGCCGGCGCACGATCCCGATCCGCGGCCGGACGTGTCTCGAACCAGGAGGCGTGGTGGTTCAAGTGGCTGCTCATATCGCTCGCGGCGGGCTTCCTGACGCTGATGCTTGTGCTGCCTCTCGCGGTGGTCATCTATGAGGCGTTGTCGAGAGGCATCGAGACTTTCTGGAAGGCGGTGGTGGACAAGGACGCGCTCGCAGCGATGCGTCTGACACTGCTGACCGTGGCGTTCGCCGTCCCGCTCAACCTCATCTTCGGCGTGGCGTGCGCGTGGGCGGTCGCGAAGTTCAGATTCCCCGGGAAGAGTCTCTTCATCACGCTGCTCGATCTGCCGTTCAGCATCTCTCCGGTCATCGCGGGCATGGTCTTCGTGCTGCTCTTCGGCGCGAGGGGCGTGCTGGCGGGGACTCTGCTCGGAAACTGGATGGCGGACAGTGGGATCAAGATCATCTTCGCTCCGCCGGGAATCATCCTCGCAACGATCTTCGTGACCGTGCCTTTCATCGCGAGAGAGTTGATCCCGCTCATGCAGGCCCAGGGACGAGACGAGGAAGAGGCCTCGATCTCGCTGGGTGCCACGGGTATCAAGACTTTCCTTCGCGTGACGCTTCCGAACATCAAGTGGGGGCTTCTGTACGGCGTGATCCTGTGCAACGCCCGCGCGATGGGAGAGTTCGGCGCGGTGTCGGTCGTCTCAGGGCATATCCGGGGCAAGACCAACACAATGCCGCTCCACGTCGAGGTGCTGAACGGGGAGTACCAGTTCGCGGCGGCGTTCGCGATCGCGGCAATCCTGGTGCTGATGGCCGTGCTCACGCTGGTCGCGAAGAGCATCGTCGAATGGAATGCGGCCCGCGAGTTCGCGCGACTCGCAAGCGCGGAAGGAGCGCACTGAGATGTCCATCGAGGCGTTTAACATCACCAAGACGTTCGGCACGTTCACGGCTCTGGACAACGTGAGTCTCCACGTGCCCTCCGGCGAGCTGGTTGCCCTGCTTGGGCCGTCCGGATCCGGCAAGACGACGCTCCTGCGCGTGATTGCTGGGCTTGAATCGCCCGATCGCGGCACCGTGCTCTTCGACGGATCGGACATCACCGACCGGCACGTCCGCCAGCGTCAGGTGGGCTTCGTGTTCCAGCACTACGCCCTCTTCAAGCACATGAGCGTCTTCAAGAACGTCGCGTTTGGCCTGAGGGTGCGTAGCCGGAAGACTCGCCCGAGTGCGAAAGAGATCGAGGATCGCGTGTTGCGTCTGCTCAAACTGGTGCAGCTGGATCGATTCGCGAATCGCTATCCGTCGCAGCTCTCAGGCGGCCAGAGGCAGCGTGTTGCGCTCGCACGTGCGCTCGCTGTTGAACCCCGTGTGCTGCTCCTGGACGAGCCGTTCGGTGCGCTCGACGCGAAGGTGCGTGTCGAGCTTCGCCGCTGGCTCCGGCGATTGCACGAAGAGATCCATGTCACAAGCGTGTTCGTCACGCACGACCAGGAAGAGGCGATGGAGGTCGCGGACCGGATTGTCGTGATGAGCAACGGTCGCATCGAGCAGGTCGGCGCGCCCGAGGATGTCTACCACCATCCTGCCAATCCGTTCGTCTACAACTTCCTGGGCAACGTCAACCTGTTCCATGCCCGCGTGGTCAACGGCCGTCCGGCGTTCACCGGCAACGGGCTCACGCTCGGTGCGGACTCCAAGACCCGTGTGCACGAAAGGGCGGAGGCGCTGGTCTATGTCCGGCCGCACATGATGGATATCGATTCGCGCCCTCGCGGCGACATCAGCGTTCGTGCGATCGTCAAGCACGTGAACGCGGCGGGCCCGCTGGTGAAGGTAGAGCTGTCCAGCCCGGAGAACGACGACATCCACGTTGAACTGCCGCAGGAGCGATACCGCGTGCTGCGCCTCAAGCAGGGCGACAACGTGTACGTGATCCCTCGAGACATGCGCGTGTTCGTCAACGCTTCCTGAGCCATGGAGCAGAAGACCATCGCGATCATCGGGGGTGGTTGCAGCGGCGTAGCCGTAGCGACCCACATCGCGCAAGTGGGGCGCGGCGCGTTGCGATGCGTGGTCATTGAGTGCTCGGACAAGCCCGGTACGGGTGTTGCCTACGGCACGACGCGACCAGAGCACCTGCTGAACGTGCCGGCGGGACGCATGAGCATCCTGCATGACGCACCAGGCGATCTCGTAAAGTGGCTCGATGCGCGGGGGCACCGATACTCACCCAACGACTTCGTGCCGAGGGTTATCTATGGCGAGTACCTGCGCTGGCATCTCGAAAGGGTTGCCGCAAGCGGGGGCGTGCGTGTCGTGCGTGGACGGTGCGTCGGCATTGCGCCTTGTGCAGACGGCCTGTGCATCGCGCTGCGTGAGGGCGCGGGCTTCGTTGCGGATGCGTGCGTGTTGGCGCTTGGCAATGGCGCGCCGCCGCGCCTGCACGAGGACACTTCTCGTCTTCGCAGGGACGGATCAGGACTGGCGGATCGCGTTGTGCAGAATCCGTGGGCTGAAGGCGCGTTCGATCGCGTGGCGCGGGATGAGCGAGTCGTGATCGTCGGAACCGGCCTGACCGCAGTCGATGTTGTGCTGACGCTCGATGCGCTCGCCCATCGCGGGCCGGTGACGATGGTGTCCCGGCGAGGACTGCTGCCACGCTCCCACGCGCCGGCTCGCCAAACGGTCTCGGCATGGGATGCGAGATCGCTTATCGTCGGAGTTTCGGCGCGGGTCGCGCTGCGAGCCGTTCGGAATGCGTGCGAACGCGAGATGGAGGCGGGCGGCGACTGGCGGGCGGTGATCGATTCGCTTCGGCCTCACACGATCGAAGCGTGGCGCTCGTGGACCGATGTTGAAAGAGAGCGATTCGCAGCACACCTGCGTCCGTTCTGGGATGTCCACCGACACCGCATGTCCATGGGCATAGCGTCGCGAGTGAATCATCACCTCGCATCCGGACGGCTGCGCCTCGTGCGCGGCTCCGTATCGGCCGTCGAGAGCGATGAAAGTGCCGGTGACAAGGTGCGAGTTGTGATCCAGAGCCGCGAACATGACGCAGAGCACAGCATGAACGCAGACCGAGTCTTTAACTGTGCCGGTCCGAGCGTCAACCCGGCTCGGTGGAATGACCCTCTGGTCGAGTCGATGCTCGCGAGCGGACTTGCTGTCATTGATCCGCTCGGGCTCGGATTCGCGACGGACATGCATGGGCGAGTTCTCGATCGGCGCGGCAATGCTTCAGGTCGCATTTTCGCGATCGGCCCACTCCGAAGGCCGGACATGTGGGAATCGACAGCAGTCCCTGAGATTCGCATGCAAGCAAGCGCGATCGGCACCTCTCTCAACCACGAGTTCTTCATGCTCCAGTCCGCAGAGCAGAGCTCGGGCTGAAGCACCAAAGCGTTCACTCCGCTTGGATCCTGCTTCACGTCTGAGCGCGTGCACTGCGGCGTGCACTGCGGCGTGAACCGCGGCGTGCACCGCGCTCCGCTACGCAAAGCGGTACAAAGACGCGCAAGGAACACGACGCTTGCAATCCGGAAGTGTCGTTTCTAGCGTTGGTTATGGGTTCTGGCTCATGTTATGTTTGGGTTCGCAATGATGAGGTCGGGAGTTCGACTCTCCTCCGCTCCACTTCTTGTAACCCACGCTGAATACGCGAGTTGCGTATACCCGGCGTGACAGCCGGTGCAGCCAGATCCCGGTTTTAAGCGCGGTGTCACGCCGCGCTGCACCGCGCTGGAGGCGCCGATGGCGACGGCGAAGCAGGGACGTCTTCCTTAGCAGGCAGGTCGCCGCGATAAAGCGGCTGGAGGATCGGCGCGACATCGTCGGCGAGTGTCCGAGGTGCAACGGGCGCGGCTGGCCGCAGCACTTCGTGCAGGGGCCGCCCGAGTGCGATCTGACCACCCGGCCCGGCGATCGGATCGGGTGCGACCGTTGCGGGCGCGTGTCGCACCCTCGGCTGGTGATCCTCGACAAGGCCGCGCCCAACCCGCTGGAGCAGTGGCTCGCGGCGGGCGGGACGTTCGTGACCTCGTAGCGAGGAGGAGCCGCCCATGCGATCGCTGCGATCGCGTCTGAACAGAATCGAGCGGCAGTCGCAGCGCGACGACGCCGAGAGCCGCGCCCGCGACAACATGCTCACGCACCGGATCTGCGCCCTGAAGGCAGCGCGCGAGCCGGGCTTGGCGCTGGTGAAGCCCGAGCACACCGACGGCGAGACGTACCGGCACATCCAGGAGACGCTGGCGTGGGCCCGCGGGGACTTCCGGGAGGCGGAGCGCCTGGCGAGTCTGGACCCGAACAAGCACGTTCCCCCACCGCCCGGTACGCCGTGGGAGGAGCAGATGCGTCTGGCGCGGGAAGCGCTCGATGCGACCGCCGACGAAGCGCACGACCAGACCAAGCGCGTGGCGGCGGCTGTGCGGGCGGCAAGAGCCGCGATGGCGTAGGTGGACCCGTGCGGCCCATTCGGCCCGTTGCCGGGGAAGACGCTCACGCCGGGTGCGGGAACGCGGCATCCGTGGGCTACGTTCGCCCACTCAAGGCGGTACCGAGGGATGGCACGCAGACTTGCGGCCCATGCGGCCGTTGCGGCCATGCCTCCCGCCATAGGTTCTGACCTGCCGCGATACGTGCGACACATGCGATACGTTGGTGCGCGAATCCCTGGTGCGCGGACCTCGCGCGGACCGGGCGGCCCCAGAACGAAACCAGCCCCACGCCTTTCGGAATGGGGCTGGCTGCTGAGGACGCTTGGCCCGCAAGGGCCGCGACGCGGATGCTGCTGATCAACCGGTCGCAACAGCGTCCTGGGAGGATCTACGACCAATATACCCCATGATCTGCTGATCGGCCACCGCTCCCGTCACAGAACCAGCGCAATGCCACGACAGCATCACCGGAGGTCGGAACTTGGGAAGGCACAGAGCCCGGCGGCGAGAAGCCGACTGCCTCAGCACCCTTGCGCGAACGCATCGATGAAGTCGAGGAAGTCCACGATGTCCACGATCGTGTCGCCGTTGATGTCGGGGTTGCCGAACTGGCCACAGGGTGAGGGAAGATTGGTGCACGACCCGAAGTCGTCCATGAAGTCGAGGAAGTCGAGGATGTCGCCCACGTCTCCGGAGCCGTTGTAGTCAGCGGGACATGATGGCAGGCCAATGGCTTGGGAGACACGAAACCCGAGGTTGAAGCCGTGGCCCCCCCCGTTGATGTCCATGCGGTTGTCGGCCCGCTGGAAGAAATCGCTTTCGTTGTACGACCCGCCGCGGTGGCTGCGGAGGTTGCCGAAAATGACGGCCTCGTTCCACTCCCACACGTTCCCGCCCATGTCGAACGTGCCGTAGAAGTTCGCGGCGTACGAGCCGACGGGCGTGGTGTTGCCGATGACGCTGTTGTAGTTCGCCTGCGAGGTGTTGATCGTGTTGCTCGATGTCGGGTACAGCCAGTAGTTGTCGCTATCGCCGCCCGCGCTGGCGGGCTGGTGGTACGCGGCCTTGTACCACTCATCCTCGCTCGTCACCGCCCACTGCCACCCCACGTTGCGGGTGATGGTGTTGAACCAGATGCCGTCGGGCGTCAGCGTGTACGCACCAGTCTCTGTGTCGCCGTCGCTCTGGCCGTTGTGCAGCCAGTTGGCGAACCTGCACGCATCCCAGAAGGATACGAAGTTCACCGGGTTATTCGCCCGGCCGCTGACGGTCGAGTAGGTGTATGAGCCCGGCGAGCCCGAGCGGGTGATGCCGCCCACCGACCCAGCCATGTTCGTGTTGTACAGGTCGAACGGGTCCGACGCGGCCTTGGCGTTCAGGAACGCCGCGTACTGCGCGTTGGTTACCTCGGTCTGCCCGATGTTGTACGTGTACGCCACCGAGCCGTAGAGATTGCCCGTGAACGGGTCCGGTGCATTGCCGGGGTTGCCGATCGGCACGGTCGGGATGGTGATCTGGGCGGATGCGCCAGCACAGCACATTCCGATTGCAGCAGACAAGGCCAAGACACGCGCACACTGAATTCGCATCACGATCACTCCCGCTTGTTTCGTCCGATCGGACAGTTTGCATGTTACCGAGTGCTGCACTTGCCACAATGCCGCAGTGACTCGATTCGCAAACTTCATGTGCTTGCAATCCTCGCCTGCTCGCCCCTCCATCAACCGGTACCGCTTTGGTCGCCGGTCCGTAGCCGCGGGATGCTCCCGCGAACGGCTCCCCGAGCGGTAACCCCAGCGGGAGCAAGGGCATGCGAGGTCGCCAGAAGGGCAGGGGCAGAACGGACGGGGCGAAGCGCGAGCGGGCATCGGATGTTCCCGACCGCCGGGCCGCAAGGGCCGCATGGGCCGCAGGCGAGCGCGTCGAACGGAAGATCGCGAAACAACGTGGCGCACGTATCGCCTGTGTCGCACGGGAAGAACGACCGGGGGAAACCTTGGCCGCGTCGGCCGCAACGGCCGCCCGAACCCCGCGTCGGCCAAAGCCCAAGCGCCGCCTGCCGCCCGAGGTGCTGACGGACGACGAGGTCCGGGCCCTGCTCGACGCCTGCGGCCGATACACCCCCGTCGCGCTCCGGAACCGAGCGCTGATCACGCTCATGTACCGCGCCGGGCTCAGGGTGTCCGAGGCGCTCGCGCTCCAGCCCAAGGACGTGGACCTCGAAAACGGGGTGATCCGCGTCCTGCACGGCAAGGGCGACCGGTACCGGGCCGTGGGCCTCGACCCCGGGGCGGCGGCCGTCGTGGCGGCCTGGCTCGCCGAACGCGGCAGGGGCCAACGGGTGGCGGCACCGGCGAACGGGGAGACCGACCCAGTCGCGGCCGCGCCGCTTCTCTGCACCGCCTACGGCACGCCCGTGACCACCGGGTACGTGCGGCGGCTAATGAAGCGGCTGGGCCGCCAAGCCGGGATCGCCAAGCGCGTTCACGCCCACGGGCTGCGACACACCCACGCGGCGCAACTACGGGAAGAGGGCGTCGATGTCGGGATCATCTCCCGCCAACTCGGGCACCGGTCGCTGCTCACGACGATCCGCTATCTCGACCACGTCCAGCCCACGGCGGTGGTGGATGCGATGAGGGGGAGAGTGTGGGAAACGACATAGAACGGCTGTAAACTGGCGCATCATCCCTATCCGGCACCTCAAGTAGCAAGCCCTTACGCTACCGGTTAGATTGTGCGGCAGTCGCAAGGCGCGTTCGACGATTGAACGCATCAGTTGGATCCCGCCAATTAGCAGGTCGTTGTAGAACCCCGGCGGCAGCACGCTTTGTCTCTCCGGGCGGAACTCGCTCGCGGCGCGACGGCGGATTGTTCTCACGGGCTGGTCGTCGGTTGCTCTGGTTTCGTGCTCACGAGGCGAGCAGGTTGCTCATTCGTACCAGGTTGTACGCCGCGGCCGCCAGATCGAAGCACTGGCTGATCTTCTCGCGTCCCACGTGCCCGGCCCTTGCTCTTCATACCCAACTGTTCGCAGCAACATTCGTCAGGGTTGCGCCTTCGAGAGCACTTCTTCAACGCCCTGCTAGAGATCGCCGAGAATCGCTCGGCCAAAGACGCGTTTGCCGCCTGGATCTCGCAGAATGTCCGGACGAGACCATCGATGGAACTTCGAGACTTCCTTCGAAGGCTCGATTATTCGCGGCTTGCAATTACATTTGATGGGGTCGCGGCCGGGTCGATCGAAGAACGCGTGCAATCAATCATGGAGGCAGGCGATGTTGTTCCAGCGATGCATCAGGCCAACGTCGGCGCTGTGGCGGCCGAGCATGGGGGCGATGTCCAATCGGCAACTATCCTGCGTCAACACGCCATGTTGCTGACCGCTATCTACCGCATTGCCGAGGACATGGGCTACGAGTGGTGAATCGGCCTCACCCCGGCAGCCCCTTCTCGAGCACACGCTCAATCGCCTCGCTGAACCGATCAACCTCCTCGATCGTGCTATGCACGCTCGGCGTCACGCGTATCCCCTCAAACTCCTCGTGCTTCAACGCGATCACGAAGATCCGGTGCCGATCCCACAGCACATCGCGCAACTTCCCTGAATCCACGCCCTCGATCTGGAATGTCCCGAGCCCGCAACTGAACCGCGGATCCAGACTCGTGTGCATCCTCACCCGCCCCGACGGATGAGCGAGGAGTCGCCTCGCCCATCGATCGCGGAGATACCGCATCCTCGCTTCTTTGCGCGCCGGCCCGATCCCCTGATGGAACGTCAACGCCTCTCCGATCGCGACACAGTTCGCCATCGGCCTCGTCCCGAACTCCTCAAACTTGCGGATATCTTCGTCCTGCGCCGCCGTTGCCGCCATCAGCGGCCACAGCCCCTTGATCTTCTCCCGTCGCACATACAGCAGGCCCGTTCCGTGCGGCGCGAAGAGCCACTTGTGCAGACTCACCCCGTAGTAATCACACTCCAGTTCCGCGAGCGTGTAATCGAGATGCGCGAACGAGTGCGCGCCATCAACAATCACCGGGATCCCACGCTTCCGCGCCATCGCGGAGATCTTCCGAACCGGAAGCACCTGGCCGGTCACATTGATGATGTGGCACATCAGAATGATGCGCGTGCGATCCGTGATATGGCTCTCGAAGAGCCGCACCGCCTCATCCTCGTCCTCCAGAGGGATCGGCAACTTGAACTGGACCAGCTTGATCCCGTCGCGACGCTCCCGCTGCCTGAACGTGTTGACCATCCGCGGATAATCGAGCGTCGTCGTCAGCACCTCATCGCCCGGCTCCAGTTCCATCCCCATCTGGCAGATCTGCAGACTCTCCGAAGCGTTCCGTGTGAAAGCCACCTCCTCCTTGTCCACGCCCCACTGGCGCGCCACACGCTCACGAACCCCCTCCATCTGCGGCTGCAACACGCCCCACAGCGCGCTCGACGTCTGGTGCCGATTGGTGTACTCCAGCAACCGCCGCATCGCGTCCTGAACGATGTTCGGCGACGGGCAGATCCCCCCGTTGTTGAAGTTCACAACCGAGCGATCCACGCTGAACGCCTGCTGCACATGAAACCAGTAGTCCTCGTTCATCGCCAGATCGCCCGGAGACCCGTCGAAAACCGACAACTCCTCCGCGATCGCACGCGATGCCGCCCCGAGAAGCCCCATCGTCCCCGCCGCACCGATCGCACGCCCAAGAAACGCACGCCGTGTATCCATCGCTCGCTCACTTTCCGGTCAAAACTACAACACCGGCAAGAATCATCACCACACCGACCGCCTTCTTCGCGGTCATCGCCTCGCCGAGCAGCATCCATCCCAACACAACCGCAACCGCCGGCGCGATCGCGAACGCTACCGGCTTGATCCGCCCGATCTCGCCCACATGAAGTGCCGAATAGAACAGAATCATCGCCGCCGCCCCCGCGACCAAACCCGAACCCAGCGTCAACTTCATCAGCGTCGGCGTCCCCGCCTTCATCCACTCCCTGGGCTCCACCTTCATCACATACATCGCAACCGCCCACGCCGCCCAGATCACGGGCAACGCCACCGTCGAACGCACCGCGATCGCCGTCAGCGGCCCCACCTTGTGCGTGTGCAGCACGCTCTTCGTGCAAAGCTCACCGATGCCCCAGCACAATCCAGCACCGATCGCAAGCAGAATCGCGTTCATGCCGCCGAGTCTACACATCTCGCACCCGCCACCACGCCCCTCACGCCAACCCTTCCACACCGACTGACTCGGCGACCCCGCCCACCCCAAAGCCCCGGATGCGAAACCCGCTGCCCCCAGAACCACTCCCCGCTATACTTCCCGCCCTCAGCCGGTCCCGACCGGCTTGCCACCTGGAGAGGTGTCCGAGAGGCTGAAGGAGCAGCACTGGAAATGCTGTATACGGGTAACCGTATCGGGGGTTCGAATCCCCCCCTCTCCGTTCGCGTCCGCGAGCTTCATGTCGTCCCCATGGGGGGATGAGAACACCCGATCGTGCCGCGCCGCGGCGGTATCGGGAGGTTCGACGCCCGAAGGGCGCTGCGCAGCACATCCCCCCCTCTCCGTTCGCGTCCGCGAGCTTCATGTCGTCCCCATGGGGGGATGAGAACACCCGATCGTGCCGCGCCGCGGCGGTATCGGGAGGTTCGACGCCCGTGCCATCGAAGTCGGCGGCTCTGCGGCGACTTCGATGCCCACCCACCCCCCCCAGCGACCACATCGAGAAACGCATCGCATTGACGAAACGGCTTGAGCCAGGTGCTGGTGGCCGACCACCTGCTGCCCTTCCCGCAGATGCACCTCGGCCACAAGGGGATCTTCATCGACCGGCTGGATGCGGCGGTTGTAGATAGTGCTGCCAATGAGTCGCCTCGTCTGGTACCCTTCGGCCACACGATCTGTCACAACCGAAACAGACTCTACTCGCCGCAGTTGGGCCGCTTCTTCCAGCTCGACCCCAACGCCACGGCGATGGCGCTCCTGGAGGCGTCGGTCTACCACGGCAAGGGCGTCGGAGCCCTCGCTCTCGCCTTCTCCGCCGAAGACATGTACGGGGACGGGATGAACCTGTACGAGTACCTCGGGTCCAACCCTTGGAACCGCAGCGATCCGCTAGGTCTCAGTTGGGACCCCTTCGACATGGTCGACGAGTTCCTCGCCGAAGACGCGGGATCCAAGGCCGCATTCATGCAGGCAATCGGTATGAGCGCCAAGGCCACGGCCGTTCTCGCTGCGACAATCGCCAGCTACCTGCCAATCCCCGGACTCGCCTCTGCAGGCGACCTCGCCCTATTCGCTCTGGGTGAGCAAGGTGCAGGCGCGACCGCGGTCGCGCTCGGTATGGGGATTATCCCCGGCGGCAAGCTCGCCAAGCTCTTCGCCACCAGCAAGATCGGCAAGCTCCTCGGCGGCGTCGCCTCCTCAGCATGGAACGGCGCGAAGCACTACGCAAGCAAGGCCGGGGCGATGCTCCTGAGCGGAGCGCGGAATGGGTTGCTGGGACCGGGTGGGACCATGTTGGCGAGAGCGGCGGACTGGATCAAGCGCAAGCCCGCCGCGGCGTGCGGGTGCTTCGCGGCTGGAACACTGGTCTGGACGACGCTCGGGCAGATCCCGATCGAGGATGTCCGTATTGGCGATCAGGTGATCACCCTCAACGAATCGACCGGCGCCATCGAGTTCCAGCCGGTGGTCGATATGATCGTGACGGAGCAGACCTCGCTGCTGCGCGTCGCGGTGATCCACGAGTCAGGCCACCGCGAGGTGATCGACACGACCGATGAGCATCCGTTCTATGAAGAGGCACGAGTCGGTAGCTGGATACGTGCGGACTCGCTCGCAGCTGGAGACGTGATTCGGACGATGGGTGGCGCCGCCGTCGTCGATTCGTTGAGTTTCTGGAGCCAGCGCGTCACCGTTTACAATCTCACCGTTGACAACGCGCACACGTACCTCGTCGGAGACGAAGCCGCGTGGGTGCATAACATGAAGTGTGCCGAGCTTCCAGATTGGATCACCAAGAAGTTTACCAATCCGGGGAAGATTGAGTACCATTGGCAAAAACATGCTGAAAAGCATGGCAAATCCCTCGAAGAGTACATGAACGATGCGATTGCATTCTTCAACACAAATAGGTATAGTAAAGAAGCATTCGAAGTCACATCTGAAGTAGGACGGGCAATTAAGATCAAAGGAAAGCCTGGCGGCATATTTGCGCCTGATGGCAGGATAATCACGTTCTGGTACGACTGACAATCGATGGGATACAAGAGACATGGGCACTGAAGAGGCATCACGTCTACAGTATGAAATTAATGTACTTACGCAAGACTTAGCCCCAAACGCAATCGTGATCAGTTTGGACCGGGATGCTGATGTCTTGGACTTGACTCAGAATGTGGATGTCTTTGTCACACGGGTCAAGTCGACTGAACAACGGGCATTTTCCATCAGGACAGCGGACTGGCTCTATAAACTACTAAACAATGACAATAAAACTGAGTGGAGCGGTCTTCCGAGCGTCACGCGAGGATTCTATTGCACTGGATACCCTCTGCTAGTAGTGCAGCAAATGTCTGCTGACGTTATTGTGAAATCAATACTTCATTATCTTGCAATTGAAGATGGTCATTCAGAATGATGCTATGTCCTGATCATGAAATCTATTTGCTCTGTCCAGAACATGGCGCAGCTCGCCCGTCAGCCGGTGATCGAGCTCGATCACCGGGCTCTCGCAGGCCGTTGAACAATGGCCGACACGCCGGGGCCTGATTCGGTCCAGCGGCACGAGCCCTGCTTGATCGGCCCCGCCTGCTCGGCTCGTGTGGTCCGATTCACCCGGCCAGCAGGTTCTTCATCCGCACGAGGTTGTACGCCGCGGCCGCCAGATCGAAGCACTGGCTGATCTTCTCGCGTCCCACGTGCCTGGCTCTTCTCATCCCCGCCACCGTCTTGGCCCATCCGAAGAACTCCTCCACCAGCTTTCGTCGGCGTTGGCTCTTCCGGAACGCCGCGGTGCGTTGCTCGCCGCGTGCGAACCATCGGGCCCAGGTCCCGTCGTCGGCCCGCTCGCTGGTCGGATCGATCTTCCCGGCCTTGATGGCCACGTGCGGCTCGATCCAACGCCGCTCCAGTTCCAAGAGGAACGGCCCCGCGTCGTACCCCTTGTCGGCGCCCAGTGTCTCCGGACGCACGCCGTGCCGCCGCTCCAGATGATCGAGCATCGCCAGCGTGTTCTCACGCTCGGCCGTGCCGCACGCCTCGTCCACACGCACGCACATCACCAGCCCATGCCGGTTCTCGGTGAGCGCATGCCCCGAGTGGCAGAGGAACGCGCCCACGCCGTCGCCCTTCCTGTACAGCTTCGCCTCGGGGTCGGTCGTGCTCTGGTGCGTGGCGTTGGTGCGACGCTCCCCCTTGAAGTCCACAGACGGGTTGCGTCCCCGCGTGCCTCCGGCCGATGTCGGCGGATCGCCCCCATCATCCTCTCCGGCGGCCTCCCGCTCGATCTTCTTGAGACTCTTGAGCGACGCATGGCTCTGGATCAGGGAGCCGTCCACGGTGAAGTGCTCGTCGCTGGTCAGCCCGGCATCAATCGCCTGCTTCACCACGTGGTCGAAGAACTTCTGTGTGATCCCATGCTCGCTCAGCCGCACTCGGTTGTGCGTGAAGACCGAGTGATCGAACACGTCGTCCGACGGCTGGAGGTCCAGGAACCAGCGGAACAGCAGGTCGGTCTTCAGCCGCCGGCACAGCTCGCGTTCGGACCGGATCGTGTACAGGCACTGCAAGAGCAGGGCCTTGAGCAGCGTCTCGGGCGGGATGCTCGGGCGGCCACGATCGCTGTACGCGGCCTTGAACGTCCGGGACATGTCCGCCAGAGCGCGATCGACCATCCGCTTGATCGCACGCAGCGGATGGCCGGGCTCGATCAGGTCCTCGACGTTGAACGTGTGATAGACTGCCGCCTGACGCTCGGGTTTGCCCTTCATACCCAACTGTTCGCAGCACCAGCCGTTGCGGATGCGCCCGCTCAAGAGCACTTTTTCAACGGCCTGCTCGCGGCTGAAGTCATCCACCAACGTCAACAGCCGAAACTTCCGCCCGTCGAAGAGCTGGTCGGCCATGAAGTCCATGCTCCAGCTCTCGTTCACCCGCATCGCCGTCGTCCGCGCAGGCCTGGTCACCGCGCTGCGATGCCGCCGCGGCTTGTGCCGGCCCACACAGAGCCCCTCCTGCCGGTACAGCCGATACACGCGCTTGCGGTTCACGCGTCAGCCTTCCCGCCGCAGCTTCACCCAGATCCGCG
This sequence comes from Phycisphaeraceae bacterium, assembly GCA_019454185.1. Lineage (NCBI taxonomy): Bacteria > Pseudomonadati > Planctomycetota > Phycisphaerae > Phycisphaerales > Phycisphaeraceae > Phycisphaeraceae bacterium. The sequence continues at coordinate 1,840,900 of CP075368.1, read as the reverse complement.
GGTAGCCCCACGTCACATGCACGCCCGCGATCTCCCTGATCCGACTTCGAAGCACCGCCTGATCGTCCTTCACCGATTTGTACCGCTGCGTCGCACGGGCCTGATGCAACACCCGGCACGCGCGACGCTCGCTCACCCGGTACGCCATGCGTGCCTTCTGCACCATGGTTCGCCGACGATCAGGCGTCAGAGTTTTCCCCGCAGGGCATCCTGCAGCATCGCCTTATCCAGCGCAAGATCCGCCACCAACGCCTTGAGCTTGCGGTTCTCTTCCTCCAACTGCTTGAGCCGCCGGACCTCAGTGATCCCCATCCCCGCGAACTTCTTCTTCCACCGAAAGAACGTCTGCTCCGAGATCCCCATCTTCCGGCAGACCTCGACGATCGGTGTGCCGCTCTCCGCCTGCCTCAACGCGAACGCGATCTGTTCTTCCGTGTACCTCGACTTCTTCATCGTCCTGACCTCCAAGCAGAGGCCGGACTGAAGCTCCAAACTCTCACTCAGACTGGATCAGGATTCGGGTTTGAGCGCACTGCGTGGGCCTCAAGCTCCTTGGCCAAGTCTGCGGGTATCGGCACGTTGGTGATGGGAGCGACCACAGCACATTTTATCGACCATCCATCCATCACGGAATAGCGGCTGTCCACCCCCCAATAAGCCCTAACACATCGTCATGCCGCCGTCAACACAGATCGTCTGGCCGGTGATGTAGCCCGCATCGTCGGCCGTGAGGTAGGCGATGGCCGCGGCGATGTCGTCAGAGACGCCGAGGCGGCGGATGGCCATCATCTGCTGGATTTTGTCCTTGATCTCCGCGGGGAGGTCTGAGGTCATGTCGGTCTCGATGAAACCCGGGGCGACGACGTTGCAGGTGATGTTCTTGCCGCCGAGTTCGCGGGCGACGGTCTTGGAGAGGCCGATGAGACCGGCCTTTGCAGCGGCGTAGTTGGCCTGTCCGGCGTTGCCGACGACGCCGGAGGTTGACGAGATGTTGACGATGCGGCCGAACTTGCCGCGCATCATGTGGCGTGCGGCGGCCCTGATCGCGACGAAGCAGGAGGTGAGGTTCGTCTGGATGACGGTGTTCCAGTCTTCGTCGGACATGCGAAGGATGAGCCCGTCTTTCGTGATGCCAGCGTTGTTCACGAGGATGTCGATGCGCCCGAGATCGGTCGCGATTTTCTCGATGGTTTCAGCGAATGCCTTGTTGTCGGCGACGTCGGCGGCGAAGACAGATGCTTTGCCGCCGGCGGCTTCGATGGCGTGTTTGACGTCGCCGAGTGGTCCTGCTGAGCGTGAGACGAGCGCGACGTGGCGGCCGTCTCTGGCGAGTCGGAGGGCGATGGCCTTTCCGATGCCGCGGGATGCGCCGGTGACGATAGCGGTGCGAATGTCGGACATGATTTTCTCTGCGGAGCGTTGGAGCGAGTTGGTGGGAGGAAGATCAGTTGGCGTCACGCCCGCCCGGCGCTGGGCCACCCGGGTTCGGGATGGTGATTGGTCCGCCTGGAGTGGACTTGCGGATGACGTCGGGATTCTGTCTGAGGGCTTCTTCGACGGCGGCTCGTTGATCGGGCGTCAGGCCTTCGAGCATCTTGGCGATCTCGTCGTCGAGGCCTGCCTCGTTGAACGTGAACGCGCCCGCATCTGCGTAGAGGGTTTCCGGCTGATTGTCCCACATGGCGGCGCGGGCCCGAGTCTGGCCTGTGGAGGGCATGGAGGTGAATCGCCACCCTGCGAGGGCCTGCTTGGCAGTCCACGCGAGGACGTATGCCGCGCCGGGCTCTTGGATAGCGAGCACGACGTTTGCCTCGCTGGGCTCTGCGTTCTGGAGCGCGTCGGGCGTGATGAAGACGACGCGAACGCCTTCGATCTTGGAAGTTCCCTCTTCCCAGCCGCCGGACGCAAGGAGTTCGTCGACGATCGCGCCGGATTGCGGAGCAAGAACCGACTTGACGGTCTGGGCGTCCCCCTTTGCGAGCCCCGTCGCGAGTGTGATGATGGCGCGAGCGAGGGGCTCGCTGACGGGCGATTGTTCCTGCGGGAACTGCACGCGGGGATCGGTGCCCATGGACTGCATGAGGGCAGAGATCTCAACCTGTTGTGGCTTGGGCGGGGGTGGCGGCGGGGGTGGCGGCGGTGGTGGTGGCGGGGGTGCCTTTTTGCAGGCCATCGGCGTTACGGCGAGTGCCGCGACGAGACCGATTCCGACTGCCTGGAAGAGCGTGATCGACAGAGCCGCAGCATGCCAGCGGCGCATGCGGGATTTACGCTGCGTGTGTCTGTGTGGGGTCTTCATGGGTCGTCACCTTGATGTTTCTGTCGATGCGTCGCATCAGTCCAGCGAGGGTCTTTCCCGGCGCGAGTTCGTGGAACTCAACTCCCGGACGGGTGGAGGCGAGAGATGAAAGCGTCTGGCACGATTCCGCCCATCGCACGGGTGAGGTCAGTTGGTCCACGAGTCTCTGGCGGATGGAGTCTTCGAGAGTGGAATCTTCGGCTCTGTGGGGGCTTGCCGTGACATTCGAGATGACGGGGCAGCGGGGCGCGCGGATCGGCGTGCGGGCGAGTGCGTCACGTAGACGGTCTGCGGCGGGGGCCATGAGCGGCGAGTGGAACGCGCCGGCGACAGCGAGTTCTGTGGCGCGGAGGCCGAGATCGGTCGCGACGGAGGCGGCACGTGTGATCGCGGCTTTGTGGCCGCTCAGCACGATCTGACCGGGCGCATTGAAATTAGCGGGTACGAGGACATCGCCCTCGGCGGCTTTGTCGCACACGGTTCGGGCCTGGGGCTCATCGGCACCGATGAGGGCGAGCATTGAGGATGGCTGTGCTTCGGCGGCGTCCTGCATTGCGCGGCCGCGGAGCGTGACGAGTTCCAGGCCGTCTTCAAAGGATAGTGCGCCTGCGATGCAGAGCGCGGTGTACTCACCTAATGAGAGGCCTGCGGTGGCGACGAGGTCGGTCTCGTTGGCTCCCATCGACCATTCGGCGAGCAGGCCGCGCCAGCACGCGATGCTCGCGGTGTAGATCGCGGGCTGCGAGGCGTCGGTCTGATTGAGTCGTTCGGCAGGGCCGTTGAAGCAGAGATCGGAAAGCGTGTGCCCGAGACGTGTTCCGAGCGCGGAATCGGCAACTTCGAAGACCTTGCGGGCCTCAGGGGAAAGCTCGCACCAAGTCTTGGCCATGCCGATCGCTTGGGCACCTTGGCCGGGGCAGATGATCACGTGTGGAGGGATCGCCATGTCTGCCGGAATGGTATGTGCCCAGCCGGTCAAAGACGCGGGCACCTCCCCACGGGAACGGTCACCGGCTCATTGCCCTGCGTGTTCGGGTGTGAACGCGGGGGATTGTCTGGCGGTGTGTCCTTGCCGCACGATGCAGAGTGTTCCGATGATGCCGGAGAGCATGATGATGGCGGGGATGAGAGGCGAGACGGACCGGGAGAGCAAGAGTGCGCACGAGAAGATGATCGCGAGCCACATCGCGGAGATCGCGACGACTTTGGCCCGACGCGGCATGATTGCGCCTGGCTCGAGATATCGAAGGAATGGTCCGAAGAAGCGGTTGCGTACCAGTCGATCCGTGAGCCACGGGCAGGATCGGGTGAAGCACCAGACAGCAATGATGAGGAAGACGGTGGTGGGGAGTCCCGGCACGATCGCGCCAACGCCGGCAAGCCCGACACAGCCGATGCCTGTTCCCGCGAGCAAGATGCGAACAGGCGAGAGCGACTTCGGCTGCTGAACGTGCGCAGTGCGAATCTCGCACGTGTCGGCACCGGAGAGGTTGGTGGGCAGCGTCGTCAAAGTCGCCGAAGGACCTGTCGGCCCTCCGGCGGCGAGATCATTGATGCGACGGTCCGAAAAGTCACGCGCTATTGAGACTGAATCTCAGGCGTTGTGATAGGATGTTGTAAGGATTTGGCTTACGGCTGTCCGGCACCGACTGCGGCCTCGTGCTTGAGTTCCTGGAGACTAGATGGCGTGAACGCGGCGGTATCAACGCCGAGTTTCTTGGCGACGCGGGTTCCGTAGTCGGCATCGGCGCGGAAGAAGTGGCAGAGCTGGCGCAGCTGGATCTCCTTCCGTGCCTGCGAGAGACCGCCGGCGATGCGGGTGGTGAGTCGGTCGCGGTGGGCTTCGTCGAGCATCCTGTAGAGATTGCCGGGCTGCGTGAAGTCGTCATGGCCGCCGGTTGAGTCGAAGCGATCGACAACGACCTGTCCGAGGTTCCACGCGGGATCGGCGTGTGCGGCGTTCGGGCGTGGTGTGCCAGCGTGGCTGTTCGGCCAGTAGTTTGGAGCCGCGCCGTACGAGCCGTCGGTGATCGCGCCATCGCGGATGTAGTTCATGACGGGGCAGCGCGGCTTGTTGACTGGTATCTGATGGTGGTTGACACCGAGACGATGCAGGTGGGTGTCGGCGTATGACATCAGACGGGCCTGGAGCATCTTGTCGGGCGATGCGCCGATGCCGGGGACGAGAGCGGAGGGTTTGAACGCGGCCTGCTCGACCTCGGCGAAGTAGTTCTCGGGGTTTCGGTTGAGTTCGAGCACGCCGACCTCGATGAGCGGGAATTCGGCGTGGGGCCAGACCTTGGTGAGATCGAACGGATTCCAGCGGAACGAGTCTGCCTGAGACTGCGTCATGACCTGGATGCAGACGCGCCACTTCGGGAACTCGCCTCGGGCGATCGAGTTGTAGAGGTCGCGCTGATGGCTTTCGCGGTCGTCTCCGATCAGGCGCGAGGCCTCATCATCGGAGAGGTTCTTGATCCCCTGCATGGTTTTGAAGTGGAATTTGACCCAGACGCGATCACCCTCTCTGTTGACCATGGAGTAGGTGTGGCTTCCGTATCCGTTGAGGTGGCGATAGGTCGCCGGGATGCCTCTGTCGCTCATCAGGATCGTGACCTGGTGGAGTGACTCGGGACAGAGCGACCAGAAATCCCACTGCATGTCGAGGTCGCGGAGGTTTGTGGCGGGGTGGCGCTTCTGGGTGTGGATGAAGTTCTGGAATTTGTAGGGATCGCGGACAAAGAAGACCGGTGTGTTGTTGCCGACCAGGTCCCAGTTTCCTTCTTCGGTGTAGAACTTGACGGCGAAGCCGCGCACGTCGCGTTCGGCATCGGCCGCGCCGCGTTCGCCCGCGACGGTTGAGAAGCGGAGGAAGGTCTCGGTTGTCTTGCCGACAGACGAGAGGAACCCGGCTTTCGTATAGCGTGTGACGTCGTGTGTGACGGTGAAGGTGCCGTACGCGCCGGATCCCTTGGCGTGTACGACGCGCTCCGGGATGCGTTCGCGGTTGAAGTGCTGCATCTGCTCGAGGAGTTGAACATCCTGCATGAGGACGGGACCCCGGGGGCCGGCGGTCAGCGCCTGCTGCACGCCAATCGGGGCTCCGTTGGCGGTCGTGAGTGGACATTGAGGGGCGTTGGACCCGTTCTGGTTTGACATGTGCTGACTCCTCTCGGGGTGTGATCTGCTGCGTATGCAGTGCGCTGGCAGATTAGGGGGATTTGTCATAGTTTTCCAATATGCTATATCCAATGCATGTATAGACTATAGCTATGGACATTCGGCAGCTCACTTACTTCGTCGCGGCAGCGGAAGTGGGGACGATCAGCAAGGCGGCGGAGCGGTGCGGGATCGCGCAGCCATCGCTCAGCCAGCAGGTTCGGAAACTTGAGGACTCGCTCGGCGTGGACCTGTTCGACCGGGTCGGGAAGGGTGTGGCACTGACCGACGCAGGGAGGGCGCTGCTGCCGCGGGCGAGGCGGATTCTCGCGGACGTGCGAGAGGCCGAGGCGAACATCAAGCGAGAGTCTGAAGCGGGGGCGGCGACGATCTCGATCGGCGCGATACCAACGATGGCACCGTACCTCTTGCCTCGGGCGGTGGAGCGGCTTCGTCATCAGTGGCCTGATGCAGAGATCATGATCCAGGAGGCAATGACCGAGCAGCTCATTGATGCGCTGGTCGATATGGTGATCGATTGCGCGGTCGTGAGCACGCCGATCGTTCATGATCAGATAGACGTTGAGGTGATCGGGACAGAGGCGTTGCTGCTGGCGATGCCTGTTGGTCATGCGAGGGCGAACAGGGGTGTTGCATCGTGGATGGATCTGCGTGGCGAGCCCACTGTGACGTTGCGGGAGATGCACTGTCTGGGCCGGCAGATCGAGGGTTTCTGCACTTCACGCGGCATGGCGGCGAGGGTCGTGTGCAGAACGGCCCAGCTGGCCACGGTCTTCGAGCTTGTCGGGCTCGGGCTCGGCGTCTCGATTGTACCGGAGATGGCGGCAGTGCATGAAGGAACTGAGAAGTGGCGGTACGCGCGGCTCACAGGTGAGGCGCCGGCGAGAGAGATCGCCGTCGCGTGGCGGAAGGACAGGAGTCGTGCAAATGGCGCACGCAGACTGGTGGAATTGATCGCAGAGGACCTTCGTGCCGGTCGGCACACGCTCCAGAGGCGGCGAGCCGGTACGCGGTGATCGGTTTGGCGGTGTGCAGGTTCATCGAAGCCTGAGACTGTTCAGAACGACGCTGATACTGCTGAGGGACATCGCAAGCCCTGCGATCATCGGCGAGAGAAGCCAGCCGGTGACGGGGTAGAAGAGGCCGGCCGCCAGCGGAATCGAAACGAGGTTGTAGCCAAACGCCCAGCAGAGATTCTGGCGGATGATGGCCAGTGTTCGGGCTGAGAGCGCGATTGTCTCGGCGACGGAGCGTGGGTCGTTGCGCATGATGGTGACGTCGGCGACCTCGGCTGCGGCGTCAACGCCAGAGCCGAACGCGAAACCGACATCGGCCAGCGCGAGCGCGGGAGCGTCGTTGACGCCATCGCCGACCATGGCGACGAGCTCACCGCTCGATCTGTAGGACTTGATGAACGCGGCTTTGTCTTCGGGCCGCAGGCGAGCATGAGACTCGGTGATGCCGACGGATGCCGCGGCTACGCGGACGGCGTGCTCGTGGTCGCCGCTCAGGAGCGCGACTCGGATCCCCATCGCATTGAGGCGATCGACGGCCTCCGCGGCCTCAGGTCTGATGGCGTCTGAGATTCCGATGACACCTGATGGCTGGTCCGCGATCGCGACCGCAACGATGCTCTCGGCGCGGGCTGCGGCACACTCAATAGCTGACGCGAGGGGTGAGGTGTCGGCACCGTGAGAGGCAAGAAAGTCCATCGTTCCGACGAGCACCGTGCGCCCGTTGAGGTTTGCTTTGAGTCCCGATCCGGCGGTGATGGTCGTGTCGATGCCTGTCGCGAGAGAGAGGCCTCGGCGGGTCGCTTCGGCGACGATGGCGCGGGCGATCGGGTGTTCGCTGGACTGCTCGAGGGACGCGGCGGTTCGCAGGAGTTCGGTCTCGTCCACGCCGGGCACTGCGTAGATTGAGGAGACGGTGGGATTTCCGCGCGTGAGCGTGCCGGTCTTGTCGAACGCGACGAGCGTGATCTTGTGGGCCTGTTCGAGCATGGCGGCATCTGAGAACAGGATGCCCCGGCCAGCGGCTCGGCCCGTAGCGGCCATGATCGCTGTCGGGGTCGCCAGACCGAGGGCGCACGGGCAGGAGATCACGAGCACAGAAACGCTGGCGCTGAGCGCGAAGTGGAGGGAATTCTCTGTCGGAAAGACGAGGTACCAGCAGCAGAACGTCAGGAGCGAGGTGAGCAGCACGAGTGGAACCAGCCACGCGCTCACGCGGTCCGCGAGGCGTGAAATCGGGGCTTTGCCCGACTGGGCCTCCTGAACGAGACGGATGATCCGGTCGAGCATGGCGTCGCCAGGCGGCGAGGAAACCCGTGCACGGAGAGACCCGGTTGTGTTGAGCGTGCCGGAGTGAATCGTGTCGCCGACGGCTTTATCGATGGGCAAACTCTCGCCGGTCAGGAGCGATTCGTCGAGCGCGGATGATCCGCTGACGATGTTCGCATCGGCCGCGACGCGCTCGCCCGGGCGCACGACAAGGAGATCTCCGACTTTCAGCGAGCGGGCATCGACCTCGCGAAGTCCGTGATCGCTCTCGATGGTCGCGCGGGGGGGGCGGAGCGTGACGAGGCGATCGATCGCGTCGGCTGCCCTGCGCGTCGCGCGTGATTCGAGCCGCTTGCCGACGAGGATGAGCAGGATGACGACTGCGGTTGTCTCGAAGTAGACCGGTGCGTGCGATGGGGAGTCATGCGGCGGATTGTGTGTGAGGAGAGATGACGCGACCGTCGAGTAAGCGGAGAAGAAGTACGCGGCTCCCGTGCCGAGCGTCACGAGCGTGTCCATGTTCGCGGTCCTTGCTCGGGTGCTTCGCCACGCACCGCAGATCAGCGGCCAGCCGGCGAAGAACAGGACCGGTGTTGTGAGAACGAGTTGGACCCAGTTAGACAGCGCGCCGTGCAACCACGGGATCGTGCCGTGCGACATGGCGATCACGAAGACCGGGAGGGTGCAGACGAGGGCGATAATGAGGCGTATCTCCGCGAGTTCCAGCGTCCTCGAGCCTGGTTTGGGATCGGGAACGGGCTGCTCGATGTCGAGTTTCTGTGCGACCGCGGCGTCGAACCCGAGAGCGCGGATCGCGCCAAGCACGCCGTCGATGTCCTGCGACGTCGGACCCGATGGCAGGTTGAACTGAACCGTGGCGGTAGCGGAGGCGAAACTCACGCTCGCGAGGCTGATGTTTGGGAGCCGGAGCAGCGAGCGTTCGATGCCGGAAGCACAGCCGGCGCAGGACATACCTCGGATGTGTATGAGTGTCCGTCCCGATTTGGGTGGGTTGTCGAACGAGTCGGATTCGGTATCGCTTCTCGGCATGCTTCCGTGATTGTTGCACTCAGTGGGGGCGTGTGGGGGGGGCGTGTGGGGGGGGCGTGTGGGGGGAGTTGGATCGGCGTGGAAGGTCTCAGGCGTGATGCTGCATACGCTGATGCCCCGTGGACCCGATCAGTGTGTTTGACATCTTCAAGGTCGGCGTGGGGCCGTCGAGTTCCCACACCATGGGGCCGTGGCGAGCGACCCAGCGGTTCATCGAGTTGTGCAGGCGTGAAGCGGGTCCGAGCGGGCTCGACGCTGTTCAGTCGGTGCGCGTCGATCTCTTCGGCTCGCTGTCAAAGACCGGGAAGGGGCATGGGACTGATATTGCGGTCATCCTCGCGCTTCGCGGCGAGGACCCAGTTACGTGCGATACGACGCTGATCGAGCACACGGTACGATCGATCAGGGAACGCAGGATGCTGATGCTGGGAGGATGCCGCCTGCTGGCATTCGATCCCGCCCGTGAGATCGTCTTCCATGACCGTTCGCTGCCTGAGCACCCGAACGCGATGACCCTGACTGCCCGGCTCAGCGACGGGCGCGAGGTGCAGCGGTCTTACTACTCGATCGGAGGCGGGTTTGTTACCGAGGAAGGGGCCGGAGGCGGCTCGTCGTCTGGACCGGTTGTTGTGCATCCTTATCCGGTCGGGAGCGGCGAGCAGTGGCTCGGGCACTGCGTCGGGCCCGATCTGGCGACGATCGTGCGTGCGAACGAGCGTGTGTGGCGATCGGACGATGAGATCGATCAGGGGCTGCTGCAGATCTGGAGCGTGATGCGAGAGTGCATGCACCGAGGATGCCACTCGGCGGGCGTGCTGCCTGGCGGGTTGAACGTGAGCCGCCGTGCCGCGCCGATGGCCGACCGGCTGCTTGGCGGCGCGACGTACGAGAGCATCGACTCGTGGTTCGACGCGGTCAGAGGTTCCGGAGCGAGCTTTCGGCAGGTTCTGAAGTGGGTGAGTTGCTTTGCGCTTGCGGTTAACGAGGAGAATGCGAGCTTCGGGCGGGTGGTGACCGCACCGACGAATGGTGCGGCGGGGGTGATCCCCGCGGTGATGATGTACTACGACCGATTCTGTCAGAGCACGCAGAGGGGGCTGATCGACTTCATGCTCGTCGCTGGTCAGGTCGGGTCGCTCTTTAAGCAGGGGGCCACGATCTCTGCGGCGATGGGGGGGTGTCAGGCGGAGATCGGGGTTTCGAGCGCGATGGCGGCCGCGGGGCTCGCGCATGTGCTGGGGGCGTCGCCGGAGCAGTCGCTGATGGCGGCGGAGATCGCGATGGAGCATCACCTGGGGATGACATGCGACCCGATCGGCGGGCTGGTTCAGGTGCCGTGCATCGAGCGGAACTCGATGGGGGCTGTGAAGGCGATCACGGCCGCGAATATCGCGGTGGATGGCGACGCGAAGGCGGCTCGGGTCTCTCTGGACGATGTGATCAGGACCATGTGGGCGACTGCGCTCGACATGAACTCGAAGTACAAGGAGACGGCAGAGGGCGGGTTGGCGGTAGCTATCCCGGTGGGTGTGAGCGAGTGCTGAGCTGTACAGAATCGCTCGGAGTCCATTGATCGGGGCGCGAACAACCGGCGGCTGCCAGGGGTTGGATCTGAGGCCTGCGGGACTCATGGGTGGCGGGCGGTGCCGGCGAATCGGGCGTTCGATTCTGAAATTCCGGATCGGGCGAAAGTGGGTTCTCGGGCCTGCCGAACATCGTGTGGCGTGATGGCCCGGCGTGATCAATCGCGCGGTAGACGGAGAGCCACGATGGATCGCGAGACAGTCCAGCCGGCGTTGCCTGCGATGTCCTACACGGTGGTTGAGTCGTCCGGGCGTGAGCTCATGCGTCCGACCGAGGCGCAGATTCGGGATCGCGCGCATCGCATCTGGATCGCACGTGATTGCAAGCCGGGGAACCCCACGCTGGATTGGCTGCAGGCGGAGCTTGAGCTTGTGGCGGAGTTAAGACTCGGTCGGCCGATCACGGACGTGTCGGTAGAGCACAAGGGTGCGAGGCCGAGGGCGTCTTCGATGGTCGAGGCCTCGCCGACGGAGACGGACCGATTCGTGCGAGCGGATGCGCCGCGCCGGGCGTCAAGGGCCGCGTGATCGCGTGCTGATCGGGCGCGGCTACTTGCGTTTGAGTTGTGACCGCCAGCCGCCGGACTGCTGCTGGGCTTCGACGAGCTTCGCGGATGCGATACGAATGTCGTCGACGACCACGAAGCAATCGGGATCGAGCTTCCGGGCATCGGCGAGGAGTTCTCGCGCGGTTCGGCGTTCTGTCTCGATGAAGAGCATGTCGACGGGCCCGTCGCGGCCTCTGCCGGAGAACTCGGTCACGGCGTAGCCGTCTTCGCGGAGCTTGCCGACAACCTCGGGTCCTTTCCGCGTGAAGACGCGGACGACCTGGTGGCCGAAGGCGATTTTGCTCTCGATTGTGATGCCGATGAAGTTTCCGGTGGCGAAGCCGAGCGCGTACGCGACGGGGTAGAGCGGGTTCTTCGGGACTTCGCCGATGACGCGCGAGACGACGACGATCCATACGAGGACCTCGAAGAATCCGAGGATCCACGAGACGCCGCGCAGGCCGTTGATGACGGTGATCGTGCGGATCGTGCCGAGTGAGACGTCGGTGACCCGGGCGAGCACGATGAGCAGGCACGTGAGAAGGACATCGGAATTGACAGCGAAGTTCATGCGTGCGAGCTCGTCGGGGTGCGTGGCGGTAGATGGGAGGTCATGATGTGGATGAATCCGGGGCGTTGGTGCTTGCCGGCGCGGGTGTGTCCTTGGGCTTCCGGCGGAACGCCGCGGCGGGGTCGAGGATGCCTTCGGGGCCGGGGAGTTCGTGCTCTTCTCCGGGCTTCGCGGGGATGAGCCACGAGGCGAAGACCGCGATGCCGAGGAGTGAGATGATGACGGCGAGCGAGACGGAGTTCGGGATCTTGAACTCGGTGTGGACGAGCAGCATCTTGACGCCGACGAACGCGAGCACGAGGATGAGCGCGGGCTTCAGGTAGCGGAATGCCGAGATCATGTTGGCGAGACAGAAGTAGAGCGCGCGGAGCCCGAGGATTGCGAAGACGTTGGAGGTGAAGACGATGAAGGGGTCCGCCGTGATCGCGAAGATCGCGGGGATCGAGTCCACGGCGAAGATGAGGTCCGTGAACTCGACGAGGACGAGCGTCAGGAACAGCGGCGTCGCGGCGCGATGCCCGTTCCAGTTGGTGAAGAACTTCTGTCCGTCGTAGTGGGGCGTGACCGGGATCATTCGGCGGACGAGTTTGACGGCGGGGTTGTTGTTCGGATCGACGTTCTCGCTCTTGATCACCGCCATCTTGAGGGCGCTCAGGATGAGGAACCCGCCGAAGACGTAAACGATCCAGGTGAACTTCGCGATGAGGGCGGCACCGACGCCGATCATGAGGCCGCGCATCAGGAGCGCGCCGATGATGCCCCAGAAGAGCACGCGGTGCTGGTACTTGGCGGGGACGCCGAAGTAGGTGAAGATCATCGCGATGACGAACACATTGTCCATCGAGAGCGATTTCTCGACGATGTACCCCGTGAAGAAGAGCTTCGCGGCCTCGGCTCCGCCCACGTCTCGCGCTGCCGCGCCGAGTTGCTGGACATCGCGTCCGATTCCGAGCACGTGGTTCTCGTAGATGAAGTAGACGCCCACGTTGAAGAGCATGGCGCAGACGACCCAGACGATCGTCCATGTGATCGCCTCTTTGACCTTGACCTCATGGGCGTGCCTGTGGAAGACGCCCAGGTCAAGGGCGAGAAAGACGAGCACCATCGCGACGAACGCGATATAGAGCCAGACGACCCCGGGGTGGGAAGCCGCGGGGAGCGTGACGGCTGCGAGGCCGGAGACAAGATCATTCATTGGGGAGTGCTTTCTGCGTGCGCGCAAGAGACCGACGACGGAAACCGCCGTGTGGTCTTGCCTGTGCGTTCTTCACGCAAGGAGCGGCCGGGGGTTGGAGTCCTTCCCCGTGTTGACGACCGGCTCCTGCCCGCTTGACTGCGGGAGGCTACTCCCCATCACGCGCGAACTACTCGCACCGATAGGGTAGCGATGTTCGGGTTGCCGTCAATCGGGCTGATCAGTCGTCGGTATCGTCGATGAAGTCGTCCCTGAAGCCCTCTTGGGCGAAGGGGACATGCCCGGGCGAACCGTTGGGGCCAGTGCCGGGGGCGCCGGCGCGATGTCCCCCGTTCTGGCCTGTTCCTGGGCCTGTTCCCTGAACAGCCGAGGGGTTGCCACCGGCGGCATCGGGGCGAATCTCGCGGTAGACAGAGCCATCGACGAACCCGTGGAGCTTGCGGGCGCGGACCGGGTGCTGCAGCTTGCGGATGGCCTTGGCCTCGACCTGGCGCACACGCTCTCTTGTGACCTTGAAGATCCGGCCGACCTCTTCGAGTGTGTACGTGTACCCATCGCCGATCCCGTATCGGAGCTTGATGATCTCTCGCTCGCGGTAGGTCAGCGTCTTGAGCACCTGCTCGATGCGGTTCTTGAGCATCTCCTGAGCGGCGGTGTCGGCGGGCGGGGCGGCCCGGTCGTCTTCAATGAAGTCGCCGAAGTAGGAGTCCTCGCTCTCGCCGACGGGGCGATCGAGCGAGACCGGGTGGCGGCTCACCTTCATCACGCGCCGGACCTCGGAGACGGACATCTTCGCGCGGTCGGCGAGCTCCTCAATCGTCGGCTCCTGCCCGGTCTCCTGGAGGAACTGCTTCTGGATGTTGCGGAGACGAGACATGGTCTCGATCATGTGGACGGGGATCCGGATCGTGCGGGCGTGGTCCGCGATGGCTCGGGTGATCGCCTGGCGGATCCACCACGTGGCGTAGGTGCTGAACTTGTAGCCCCGCTTGTACTCGTACTTATCAACAGCTCTCATCAGGCCGGTGTTGCCTTCCTGGATCACGTCGAGAAAGGAGAGCCCGCGGTTGCGATACTTCTTCGCGATCGAGACGACGAGTCGGAGGTTGCCTCCGGAGAGGTCTCGCTTTGCCTGTTCGTACTCCCAGAAGACAGAGCCGATGTTCTTGACGCGAGAGGCCAGTTCGTCCGGCTCTTCGAGGACGAGCGCCCTGAGCCCGTCGAGCTCGTCCGAGAGGACATCGAGATCCTCGGCGTGCGACTTTCCTTCGCTCTGGAGGCGGTCGGCCTCTTTCTTCAGCGAGTCCATCTTCATCGCGATCGAGCGGAGCTTCCTCATAAGGGGGATGATGCGACCGGTGCGGAGCGAGAGTTCCTCCGTGAGTGCCGCCATGCGTCGGCGACGGTCGCTCATGCGTTGCCTGATCGCTTCCGTGTCCTTTGTTCGTCGGGACTTTCGGGCCGCTTCGAGCAGATCCCAGTCGGCGGCGTTCATGTCGAGCAGTTTCTCGATGGTTCTCAGGTTCGCGGGGATCCGACGGGCAATCTTGTCCTTTGCGTTCGCTTCCGCCGTCGAGATCCTCATAGTTCGATCGAAGGGAAGGTCACCCGCGTCCACCAGACGGAGTGTATCGACCGCCTGCTTGACGACGTAATCAGATTCGAGGCAGCGACGCCTGAAGATCATCCGCGTGGTCTCGATCTTCTTCGCGAGGCGGATCTCCTCGTCGCGTGTCAGCAGCGGGATCGACCCCATCTGCGTGAGGTACATCCGAACCGGGTCGTCGATCCGCTTCGCGCCCGCTTCTTCTGACGCAGCCTCTTCGAGTTCGCGGGCCAGAGCCGCCTCGTCCATCGCCTCGGCTTCGGCGACGTCGAGCTCCGCTTGTGTGAGTGGGCGTCCGTCCGCGGTCGGTTGCTTCGAGAGCGCGGCGGCCTCATCCGAGCGTTCGCCGCCCGCGACGCTCATGGCGCGGAACTGGCGGATGCTCCCTGTGACGCCCGCCATCGGCGCGCGGGAGAGGGCGTTGTGGTTCGGTTCTTCGCCACGCGCGAGGGACTCTCGGTGGAGGCGGGCGCGAAACTCGAGTTCATCGATCAGTTCGAGCCCGAGTCGGTCGCAGACGCAGAGGAGCTCGTCGATCGGCTCCGGCGCGACAACCTCGTCCGGGATCGTGTTGTTGAGTTCCTCGTATGCCATCCACCCGCGTGTGGCGGAGAGGGACAGCAACTCCGCGACAGCGGGGTGCATGCCCGTGACGAGCAGGGCCGCATCGACCTGCTTCGTCGAGCGATGGCTCTTGGCTGGTTTCTTAGTGCCGCTCGTTCCTTGCGTGGCTCGCATCGGCCGTTTCCTCTCAACACATCAGGCACTGCCGGTGCGCCATCGCAACTGACCGGCGGCGGGGAACGTGATCAGTTCATGCTTCTCGGGAGGATACGCATGTCATCGCCGAGCTCTGCCCTTGCGCGCCGATTTGCTTCCAGGCGCGCAGCGAGGTCATCCACAGAGTCCAACTTGACACGAGCTCGCGACTTTCGAGAGGTCAGCAGGCAGCCCTCAAAGTGAGCCCTGAGTCTCGCGGGGTCGCTGCCTGTGTCCTGCTCGATGCGCTGGGACAAAGAGACCGCTGCGGCGTGGAGGCCTTCTGCATCCTTGCTTCCGAGGACGAACGTCAGCCCGGGCTGAGTCCCGTCGACGGCGGCTTGCAGCAGCATGTGAGTGAGCTTCTCGATCACGGGCCAACGGTAGGCAGAGCACTTCATGAGGTCGCGATCCTCATCGCTCAGCATATCCCAGAGCGAGGGCTCAGCGAGCAGGCATCCGACGAGTGACTCTGTGGGACCGATCGCCACCCTCGCGATCTCTCTCGCTGCGAGCTGTTCGGCGGCTGATTCTTGTGAGCCGGCATCCGAGCGAGCGGCGCGTCCAGACGGGATCGCGGCTCCGATCGATCGTGCATCAAGACCGGTCACCTCTGCCAGCCGACGGATGATCAACTGGCGTCGAATCGGGTCGAGGCGGTCCATCCCGAGCTCGGCAAGACGCCCGAGTTCATCTCGGACAGCCCGGTCGAGCTGCGCGAGCCCCGCGCCGGAGAGTCGGGCGCGGAGACGGGCGAAACGGAACTCGATCAGATCGGTCGCGCTGTTGAGGACTCGCTTGAATGTGTCTGCGCCTCCGGGCTGCTTCAGCAGTTCATCAGGATCTTTCGCGGTCGTGTGCGGGGCGAGAGTCGCGACGCGAACATCAAGGAACTCGCCGAGGAGGATCTCGATGGCTCGGTCTGCGGCACGCTGCCCGGCATCGTCGCTGTCGAACAGGAGCACGACGGTGTCGCAGAGGCGCTTCAGAACGGCGGCGTGCTTGCGCGTCAGCGCTGTGCCCAGCGTGGCCACAGTGTTCTGGAAACCGCCCTGGTGGCAGGCGATGGCATCCATGTACCCTTCGGTCACGATCGCCACCCGCTCTCTTTGGATGGCCCTCGAAGCAAGGTGAAGCGCGTAGAGGGTCGACGATTTGTCGAAGAGAGATGACTCGGGGCTGTTCAGGTACTTGGGCTCGTCGGCATCGTCGATCCGGCGTGCGCCGAAGGCGACCACACGACCGATCTGGTCGTGGATCGGAAACATGAGTCGGTTCCTGAAGGCGTCGTACAGCCCGGATCCGTTCTCGCGACGTTTGAGCAGGCCCGCTGCGATGTATGGCTCGACGTTGAGGTCTCGAGATTGCAGCGTGAGAAGCAAGCCGTCCCAGCGATCCGGGCTGGCACCGATGCCGAAAGTCTCCACGGTTTCGGCCGAAAGGCCCCGGTTCGCGATCACGCCACGGGCCATCGCCCCGAGGTCGGGACGCTTGAGAACGGTGATGAAGAAGTCGTTCGCGGAGCGGCACGCGCGGAGCATCGCCGCACGCGGCGAAGGAGCGGGGGAGTCGGCTTCCTGCTGTGTCTGCAGCATGGATCTGCGGGTGAGCGCGATGCCAGCTCGCTCCGCGAGATACTCCAGCGATTCTCGGAAGTCCATCTTGTGGAACTTCTGGACGAAGGTGAAGACATCTCCTCCCGCGCCGCATGAGAAGCAGTGGAAGATCTGTTTCTGGGGCACGACATTCATCGACGGCTTGTGGTCGTCGTGGAAGGGGCAGAGGCCGACGTACTCTCGCCCCTTCGGCTTGAGTTGGAGGTGCTCGCCGATGAGACGAACGATGTCCGACGCGTCTCTGACGCGGTCGCGATCGTCGGTGTGGCTCGGGTCGGTCTTCACGCGTTCCTTACGGTACGCGCCCGAACCCGCGTGAAGCGTGGCTGCGAAAGAGAACAATGTGGGATGACGCTGCCGCGAGAAGAAAAATCAGGTCGGAGACGCTTGGGAGCTGTATCGCTGGATCGCGGCGCGAGTGGCTCTCGGGGTCTCCTCGAGCGGTGCCGTCGATTGGATGCTCAAGCGTGCCGACCTGTATGGCTACAGATTACCACAGAACCGCGTTGGTGCAATGGATATTCTCAGCGATTGGCAGACTTAGAGCACAAACTTCACGCACACGCCCGATCATCGCGAACTGGCACATTGTGGCCTGTTGAATCGGCTGTGTGCCGAGGGGCTGGGTGATGCAGCGAATCCGCGTGACGTTCTCGGGCCGCGTGCAGGGCGTGGGCTTTCGAGCAACGGTGCTCGATGGCGCCGCAGGATCTGGTGTGACGGGCTGGGTCCGGAATCAGCATGATGGAACCGTCTGCATGGAGGTTCAGGGCGAGTGGGAGCAGATCGAGGGCGTGCTGAGTCGTGTGAGGACTCGTTTCAAGGGCATGATCACCGGAGAGAATCGATGCGGGGTTGAGCTTGTTGATGATGAGGTGGGGTTCTCGATCCTGAGGTAGCTGTCGTCGCGGGACTTGTTGCAGATATTGGTAAGACCTTGAGGTGTGTGTGAGGTACCTGCTCTTCGACATTGATTCGACCCTGATCGACACCCATCGTTCGGGGATGCTTGCCATGCTTGACGCCGGCAGGGAGCTCTACGGTCAGAGCTTTACTACCGACGGCGTTGAGTACGCTGGGCGGCTCGATCCGCTGATCGTGCACGACCTCCTGAGCGGGGCGGGCGCTGGAGCGTCGCCATCCTCGGTCGACGATTTCCGAGCTGCCTACTTCGCGATGCTGCGCCGACGCCTGGAATTACCCGGCACAGCGCGGATGCTCCCGGGTGTCAAGGGGTTGCTGACACTGCTGAGTCGTGAGCCCGGCGTGCGGCTCGGGCTGCTGACGGGTAACTACGAGGAGTCCGGCGTGATGAAGCTCCGCGCGTGCGGGATCGATCCTGCGCTGTTTGAGGTACGTGTGTGGGGCGACGAGTCCCCGATTTGGCCTCCGTGCCGGGATCACTTGCCGCCGGTGGGTATCAGGCGATTCTCGGAACGCGCAGGGCGTTCGGTCAATCCCGCCAGCGTCACAATCATCGGCGATACCCCGCATGATGTCCGGTGCGGCTTGACGAACGGCTGTAATGTCCTTGCGGTCGCGACGGGGAGGTACGGAGCCGCGGCACTTCGCGAGGCCGGTGCGGAGCATGTCATGGATGATCTCTCGAACACCGAGCGCGTGGCCGAGGTCCTTCTGCGATCGGGTACGCTGCGATAGACTTCGCCTCGTCGTTGGTCGCGAGCCGCGGTGCATGTGTTGAGCCGACCCAGGAGGAGCCCGATGGCCGAGAGCTTCAGAGCGATGGTCTCGGATATGTATGTCAACCAGAAGTTGAGCGTGAAACTGGATCTGCCGAAGAACCGGGAGACCGTGCTCGATCTCTTCGAGCGCGTCCGGCGCGAGCACCCGATGATGGAGAACTTCAAGCGGTACAAGGAGGAACTGGCTCTCGAGTCTGCGGCGGGCGTCTTCCCGAATCGCTGGCTGGCGATTCGGAGCAATACGGTGCGTGCGGGTGAGGTCAACGGCGAGTCTCTCAAGAGTGCGTACGACCTTCACAGGCGTCTGCTGGAGATCGTGCCCTTCTATCTCTCGGTGAGCCCGCTCGATATCGAGAGCCAGGAGCTGTTGTTCGGGTTCGATCTTGCGGCTTCGGGCAACCATGACGCGATCGTGCACGAGGCCCTGTACATGGGCACGTCGTTCGGTCAGGCGTTCGATGTTCCCGGGGCGATGGCGGTTGATTGCCAGCCGGTGATCGGGCTCTCGCTCGGGAATCAGGTGCAGGCGATCTTCGAGGTAAAGACCCGTTCAGGTGCGAAGAGCGAGTCGGATGGCGAGCCAGAGCCGATCAGCGTGTACCTGACCATGCGCCGACGCGGACCAGTCCGTGAATTGAGAGAACTCGTGGATCACTTTTCGACGCTTGTGCGGCACGGCGAGGAGCTGCTGCGCAGCAGGGTGGTTCCTCATATCATCCATCCGATCCGCCACGCGATCGCATCCAGTTAGACGAGCACGTTCACTCAAGGAGATGCCCGGATTGGGTCATGTACCAGCATATGGTCTGCCTGCCATCGGCACGATCGCGCAGACGGAGGCGGCGGGGGCCATCGTCTGGGCAATCGTCCTGATTGTTGCGGCGATCATTGGCGGCTTTGTGATTCTGGCCGTTCGGAAGCGCATACTCTCGCCGGAGAGAACGGACATGGAATCCGAGGGACTCTTCGACTCACTGCGACGCATGCGGGATTCGGGAGAGATTTCCAGGCAGGAGTATGACTCTGCTCGAAAGCGGATCATCGAGAGAACACTCGACGCAAGGTCGTCCGACGCGAGCGAGCGTGGTTCGGCGGGCGGCTCGACGGAAACGAGATCGCTGGCAAAGCCGTACCGTGCAAGCACCGACTCGCGACAAGATGCTCAGGGTGAGCGCGACGCACCGCCGATTTCGGCTCCCCCCGGTTACGACCTGACCGGAGATCCGCTTCCGGACTCGTCGCGAGAGACAGGTTCCGGATAACGAGCCGAGGACGTGGGCGAGCCGGGGATAACTGCGAATTGACGATGTTTGTAGCGAGTTCGGGCTCTTCGCTATAGAGAAAGATCGGCGGCAGGCCGATAGACTCGCTTTCGAGGGATGCCGCTGTCGGCGACTCTCTGTGTCAAGCGAGGGACGCATGCCAAAGAACAGGACAGAGGGCGGAGATCAAACAGGCGGCACCGACAACGCGGACGGCGGCTTTCGCGGCCGCAAGGTCACGACGTGCAGCTTCTGCGGCAAGACAAGCCGCGATGTCGGCCCGATGGTCGAGGGGCCGAGCGAGGTCTACATATGCGGCCACTGCGTCGATCTCTGCCAGAACATTTTCCGGCAGGAGCGGCGTCGTGTTTCGTCGTTCGGTTCGCAGTTGCGTGAGATCCCCGCGCCGCGGACGATCAAGGAGTATCTCGATCAGTATGTGATCGGCCAGGACCACGCGAAGAAGTCGCTGTCGGTCGCGGTCCACAACCACTACAAGCGACTCCAGCACCTCGAGAGCGGCGAGCAGGGCAAGGTCGAACTCGACAAGTCGAACGTGCTCCTGATCGGGCCGACCGGTTCGGGCAAGACGCTGCTCGCGAAGACGCTCGCACGTATGCTGAAGGTGCCGTTTGCGATCGGCGATGCGACGACGCTGACCGAGGCGGGCTACGTGGGCGAGGACGTTGAGAACCTCGTGCTGAAGCTCCTCCAGGCGGCGGACTTCGATCTCGAAGCTGCACAACGGGGCATCATCTACATCGACGAGATCGACAAGGTCGGCAAGACATCCAACAACGTCTCGATCACAAGAGACGTGTCGGGCGAGGGTGTGCAGCAGTCGCTGCTGAAGATGCTCGAGGGCACCGTCAGCAACGTGCCTCCCCAGGGAGGACGCAAGCATCCCGAGCAGCAGTACATCCAGGTGGATACCACCAACATTCTCTTCATCTGCGGCGGCACGTTCGTCGGGCTTGAAGAGATCATCCGCAGGCGTCTGGGTCGGACCAAGATCGGCTTCAACATCGGGGCCGACAAGGACGTGCGAGGCGACAACGCCGAGACAGCCCAGGTCCTCAGCCGCGTGACGGCAGACGATCTGATCGAGTTCGGGATGATCCCGGAGTTTGTGGGCCGTCTTCCGCTGCTCGCCCCGCTCATGCCGCTCACGGTGGACGCGCTGGTATCGATCCTTACCGAGCCCAAGAACGCGATCACTCGTCAGTACAAGCACATGTTCTCGATCGAGGGAGCAAGTCTTGAGTTCACGCACGGCGCGCTGCGAGCGATCGCGGAGAAGGCGCTCAAGCGTGACACCGGTGCGAGAGCTCTTCGTGCGGTCATGGAAGAGCTGATGCTCGACCTGATGTATGAGCTGCCCGACATGGAGAATGAGGGTGCTCACTACGTGATCGATGGCGACGATGTGGTTTCGAGGCGTTCCCTGAAGGAGCTTCGGGTGCAGCGGAAAGAGTCCGCCTGACGCTTCGGCACTCGATCACTCATAGTCCCACACGTGCAATCGGACCCGCAAGTCGGGTCCGATTGTCTTTGAGTGATGTGATTACACGAAGAGGGAGGCCGAACCAGTCACCAGGGTGGATCCACGGTGCTGGGGCTGGCGTTCTGGCGATTCGGATCAGTTGAGGTCAAGAATCGCCGCATCGCTCCCGAGCCGGACAAAGGCGTGGACCTTGACGTCGGTGTCGAGCAGCCGCCTGTCTGTTGCGGGGTCGCTCGTGACGTAGTGGAGCGTCGGTTCTGAGGCATTCTCAATAGAGGGGGCGGCGAGAGCGAGCAGAGACGCGTGCGAGCGAGCCCAGTTGGCGACGGCAAGCAGGTTGCCCATCGGATCGCGCGAGCCGGAACGCTCGACGATGTGCAGGCGTCCATCGTCATCCACCGCGAGTTGAACCGCGGGGAAGAGCGGGCACCTGACCCCGACATCCCGCAGCCCCGCGAGAGGGATCGAGTCGGTCGGGCTCGTCGTCGGAGTTGCAGGACGCGGCGCAGATTCGCTTGATGCCACTTCACGGGGGCTTGGTGGGCGCGTCTCGGGCACAGGTATGGATGCTCGTGCGTTGTCGAGAGAGCGGGCATTCGTTGCCGAAGTGGGGCTTGGTAGCGATTGCTCTGAGGGGGCAAAACGAGTGGGTGAAGATCGGATGAGCGAGATCGCCTCGCGCCAGGACATCGAAGCGGGTCCATCGAACAGGAGCGACGTTCGCGAGGCACCGATCCGGGCCACACAGGCCGAAATCTCGAGGTCTGATTCCAGGTACGCCTCGGCTGCGCGCCCGATCTTCTTGCCGGCCTCAGCCGCCTTGATCGGATCGGCTCCCATGATCGCGACACGCCATTGGATGGGGCCGGTGGCGAGGTGGTCGGAGGACGAGTCGGGTTCGCGTGTCGTGAGCGACTTCAACGTGCGATAGCAGGCGACGATGGCCGCTTCGTCCGCGCCGGTCAGGAGTGTGAGGGTGTCAACGCAACCGTCAGCCAGCTCTGGTTCGCAGGCATCAGGCAATCTGACGATCCATCTCGGGTTCAGCGCGACGGCGGCCCGGATCGCATCCGAGAGTGTGTCCGATCTCGTGCCGTTGGATTCTGAGCGGCGTGCGGCGTGGTGAACGTCCAGAGAGGCACGGTCTCCGGTGAACCGGAGAAAGGCGACGGTCTCTTCCTGCGTCTGCGCGACATGCTTGGCGTACTGGCTTGCCCAGGCGGAGGCAAAGACCGGAAGGTGTCCGAGGATGATGCCCTCGATCGGCATGCGATCGGCGGCGAGATGGACGGGCCGATCCAATGGGTTTGAGGCGGGAGAGGCGGAGTGGGGGAGAGAAGTCGGTGAGGGGGTTTCTCGTTGGGTGTCGTCTTTACAGACGAGTCGCAGCGGAGCGGGAGAGGTCGCTTCCGATCGCGCGGGCGGACCGAGGAAGAGTTCGGCGAGCGTATCGAATGGATCGCCACGGCCGTGACCATGCGCATCGACGCCATGCGGCTGATGCGGGCGGAGGGGGTTGTCATGTGATGGGCGAATCGGTGCATCCATGCTTCGATCTCCCTGCCGGCGTGGGCGCTGCTTTGCGTGAAGGGTGGTTGATGGTTCAGGATGGCTGTGCGTTGTGAGGGTAGAGCGGGTTCACGGACACGCTCGGAAGGGTCGATGTCGGGGTTCCCTGAACGACCACGATGCTGTTGAGTTCGCCGAATGGGTTCGGTGCTGCATGTGGGTTGTAAGGGTCCGGCGTCCAGCGGCCGTCGATGATGAGTCGGTACTGCCACACGCCGGGCGGTAGTTCGACCCGAGCCGCGAGCACGTCGCGAGTCTCGTCGAGCGCGAGCACGACCTCCGAATCGGACCAGTTGTTGAAGTCGCCGCTGACGATCACTCTGCGCCCGACTGTGGTGGGCTGGATGAAGTGGACTCCATCCTGCGCGGCGTGTGCTCCGAACTCCGAGGCGGGCCGGGGGGTGGACCGAGCGGGACGCTTGTGCGTGCGATCACCAATGCCATCGGTGCGGGTGCGTGCGATCGCCGCCGCACGTCTCGCGACATCGATGGATCTGTTGGTCGTTTCCGGCTCGTGGGGCGAGGTGGCTCCGTGACGGAAAGACTCCGCAGCGGGCGCGTGTTCTTGGATGAGTTGGGTCTGCTCCGGAGTCATCGCGGCCTGGCCGGATGGGGCAACGCGGCGGGAGGCGGGCACCGGCTTTCTCGGGCGATTGACGACCTCGAGCGGCTGCTCCGGATCGCGATCGTCATGAGAAACGCGTCCCAGCCCGGGGTCAGGTTCGTGGTGAACCGATGCGGGCACCGGGTGAGCGATCTTGGTGCTTGTTACGGACCCGGTGGGCTTCGTGGCGGGTTCGGCACCTCTCGCATGGTCTGGCTCGGTGTTCGAGTCGAATCGCTCACGAAGCCAATCGGCGAGCGCGGCGTAGTCCTGAGCGCCCGGGCATTCCGGGGCGTAGTCAACGACGGGGAGGCCGAAACTGGCTGCCTCACGCAGCGCCATGTCGTGATGGATCACGACGGGGCAGACCGCTTGCTCGTAGCGCCTGTGCAGCTCTTCGAGAAGATCGCGGGCGAGTGCGCTGGCGGGGTCGTGGATTGTCGCGAGAAGCCACGTGGGGACACCTGTGCCGACACGTCTTGAGAGAGACTGGATTGTTGAGAGCTGCTTGGCCGCGCCCTGAAGCGAAAAGAACGACGTTTCGACAGGAACGAGCACGAAATGTGCCGCGACGAGAGCGTTGTATGTGAGCAGGCCGATCGAGGGCGAGCAATCGATACAGCAGACGTCGTACCGGTCTGCGAACCTGTCGAGCACGCGTGAGAGTCGCTGGTCGCTGTCGGTCTGATCGGCGAGTCCGCCTCGGGCTGCTTCCAGACCTGCGACACGGGTGCGGCTCGGAAGGAGGTCGAGGTTGCGTGAAACCCGCCAGATCAGTCGCGAGGGCTCGACCGGTTGATCGGCGGGAGCCAGCATGGCATCCCCGATGTCGAGATCGATTCGTTGCTCCGGGATCGCGAGACCCGCGGCACAGTGTCCTTGGGGGTCCATATCAACGAGCAGCGTGCGCATGCCCTTCCTCGCGAGGATTCCCGCGAGATTGATGGCAGTCGTGGTCTTTCCACAGCCGCCCTTTTGGTTGACGATCGCGATCCTGCGCACCGCAACCCCCGATCGTTCCGCGCGAGGACCAGGCAGCAGCTCCAGTCAACGCCGGAACAATCTGGTTATCGGGTTCACGTCGGAAACCCCTTGAATCCCGAGCAGCGTAAGTCGCGTTGTGGACAACTCTTTATGCCCGGACCGCATTCCACCCGGCTTCGATCACCGGAACCGGCGGGTCAAAGTGCGAGCGGGCGTGTCCCAGTCCGTGCGGCAGAATCAGCCGCAGACGCCCAGCCGAGACCTTCTTGTCGTGGTGCATTCGAGCGATCAGGGTTTGATTGTCGGGCAGGCCCGCGACGCGATCGGGAAGACCAAGCGCGGCTACGGCATCCCTGATACGAGACGCGTCACGCTGATCGAGCGTGCCGAATTCGACAGCGGCGTATGCCGCGGCAACCAAGCCGAGCCCGACCGCTTCGCCGTGATGGAGCGGGCAGTTCTTGGGATTGCCGTCCGGCGAGAGATTCGCGAGGGTCTCGATCGCGTGGGCAAATGTGTGGCCGAGGTTCAGGATCGCACGACCCCCGACTTCAGCAGTTGACGTTTCGTGTTCATCGCTCTCAACAACCCGGGCCTTGACGGCGAGGTTTCGCGCGATCAGCTCGATCATCTCGCCCTTGTTCGGTTCGGTCAGACTTTGGGCGATGTCCCTCGTTTGCTTGAACAGGTCGGTCTCGTGCGTGCCGGGATGCTCAACATCTCGTGAGATCAGCGCGTGCTTCAGGCACTCGGCCATGCCGGCACGCAGGTGACGGACGGGGAGGGAGCCAAGGCACGCGACATCTGCAAGGACCAGCGAGGGTTGATGGAACGCTCCGACGAGGTTCTTGAGCAGCGATGTGGTTCCGTCGGCGTTTGGCACCTCGAGGTTGGCGCCGGTCTTGCCGCCTATCGAGGCATCGACCATCGCGAGCAGTGTCGTCGGACACTGGATCACGGGCACGCCACGCCGGTACATCGATGCGGCAAAGCCCGCAACATCTCCGACGATGCCGCCGCCGATCGCGATGACGGGGTCTTGCCGCTCCATGCGTGCCGAGGCCATGCGTGTGCAGATCCGCTCTGCTTCGCGGACGGACTTGTTCCGCTCTGTTGCGTCGAGTTGGACACTCGAGACCAGGAAGCCGGATAGCCGCAGGGAGGCATCGGCTGAGGCGACGAGTTCGACCGGGAGTGAGGAGTCTGTGACGAGGGCCGCGTGCTTTGGGGAGGTGCCAAGCGTGGCACGGACGTGCTCGCCCACTTCAGCGATGAGGCCGCTCCCGACAACCACCTCGTAAGAGCGTGGGCCGAGCTCGACTCGCACTCGGCGAAGGGGCTTGTTGTGGGGATCGAGCGGCATGGTTGAGCAATCAAGATGACGAACGGGTCTTCCGAGCCGAGGTTTGGGCGGGCTTGCGAATCTTTCCTGCCGGCCGCTCCCAATCGATTCGCTTCGCATCACCCCACATCATCTCGATGTCATAGTGAGCCCGTGTGTTCGGTTCGAAGATGTGGATCACGACATCCGAGAAATCGATGAGGAGCCAGAGGGCTCGCGGGTCTTTGTTTGACCGGTAAGGGGGGTGCCCCAGGGAAGCACCGAGGTCTTCGGCGTGATCGGCGACCGCCCGCATCTGGCGGTCGGAGGTTCCTGACGCGACGACCACGTAGTCGGAGATGGAGCTCAGCCCTCGCACATCGAGGAGCACGATGTCGCTGCACTTGTCGTCGAAGGCGAGGCGGGCGAGTTCGATCGCAAGGTCCCTCGAATCGATTCGAGAGGGGGGCCGAGTGGCACGCGGCACGTCCACTGCCGACTTGGGATCCTCTGCCACGACCTGTCCGTTCTTCTTCGCGACGGGCTTACGGACGCGAGTCGGGGCCGTGGGGGCCGTCGGGGCGGCGGTCTTTTTTGCAGTTCGTTTGGTCGGCTTGGACGTCTTCGAGGCGGACGCTTTCTTCGCTTTGGCGGGTCGCTTTGTTGGCGAGGTGGGCGCTGAGGCGCTGCTCGATCTTGCGTGCGACTTCCCGGCTGTGGCTGCTTTGGACCCTGAGCGGGCCGCCCCGGGCTTTGCCTTCGCCTGCTTCTTTGGAGTCTTCTTTGACGTTGCTTGTTTCTTGGCCATTCGAAACAAGCGTAGCCATGATCGCGCCCCTGTCCGAGATTGGAGGACGTTTGAGCCGCCCAATCGTACAATCCGGGGCGAGGGCCGGAGAAGCCGGTCGGGGAACACTTCTCGAATGTCGCTGCACGTCATTGTCACCGCGTTCAACCCTGATTCGGCACTGCTTGAGCGGGCGGTGGCCAGCGCGCTGGTATGCGACAGCGTCGAGCGTGTGACGATCGTCGACGATGGTTCTGCGCTACCTGTGAAGTGCCCCGTGTCCGACAAGCGGGTGGAGGTCGTCCATCGGCAGAACGGGGGTCCGTCTGCGGCACGGAATACAGGGCTCGACCGGGTTCGCTGTGACTATGCGATGATGCTCGATGACGATGACGAGCTGATCGCGGAAGGCGTCGCGGAGGTGGTCTCGCTCGCGACCCGGCTCGGGGCCGTTGGTGCCCTTGTCGGCAGGATCGAAGAGAGGGATGATGGTTCGGTGTATTCCCGGCTGGCACCCGCCGAATGGGCGGGCAAGACCATGCCGTGCCCCGGCGACGCGTTCAGGCCCATACAGATCTTCAACGCATCGGGCACGCTGATTTCGAGGCGTGCCATCGACCTTGGGCTTCGCTACGACGAGACGTTGTGGGTTGTCGAGGATCGTGAGTTCATCCGGCGACTTGCAGATATCGGGCCGATCGCGATCTCGGCGGGCGCGGCGGTTCGATCGGGAGTCAGGCCGGGAGGTGTGAGACTGACCTCCGCGGCCAATCTCGTGAAGCGAGCAACGGGGCATGCGTCCATGATGTCAAAGTGGCTTGATGGGGAGAGCGAGGCGCACTTTCGCGATGCCACGCTCTGGCTCTTGAACGCAATGAGCAAGTCAGGCCTCTCTGGCGATGCGACGTTCGTGGCGTTGCACGCTGTGGCTCTTGAGCGTCGCTGGATCGGTCCGCTGCGACGGTTAAAGCTACGGAGCAGAGATTGCTTTCGGAGGCCGCCTGCGTGAACGCGGATCGCATGGTCATCGGAGTCTGCACATACAACAGGGGCGAGCGGATCCTGCGCACGCTGCGGACGATTGCCGAGATGGATCGTGCCGGTGGCCGAGTGACACGGTGTGTCATTGTGGACAACCGGTCGAATGATGGGACGAGCGAGATCATCGATCGATTCATCGCGTCAGGTCCTGCACTGCCGATGGTGAGAGTGCGCGAGGAGAAACCGGGGAAGCCGGAGGCGTTGCGCCGTCTCTTTGAAGAAACCGATGAGCCGTTGCTGGGTGTGATCGATGACGATTGCCTCTGCGATCCGGCTTGGGCGCGCGAGATCCTGCGGGTCTTCGATGAGCAGCCCAGGGCAGGCCTTGTTGGCGGCCCGGTGTCTGTTGTATGGGAGAGCGGCCCGACGAAGATCGCGAGAATCTACAAGCAGTCGCTCGTCGATCGCACGCTTGGGAACGAGCAGAAGCTGCTCTCGGGTCCGACGGACTTTGTCGTTGGCGCTGCCCAGGGCATGCGCCGGGCGTCTGTGATCGAGACCGGCTTTCTCTCACAGCGTGTGATGGATTGCCTGCGGGGCGAGCGCCTTGAAGCGGGCGACGATGTCGAACTGTGCATCAGAGCGAGAAAGCTGGGATGGGAAGTCTGGTACACACCCGACGCGAAGATGGGGCATCTGATCCCACCGTCTCGGCAGAGCGTTGCGTACATCGCCAGACTGCGTGAGAGCATACGCCGCAGCGAGCCGTGGACCGAATGGATCGCGGGGCTCGTCGACCGTGATCGAGCGAAGCGCGAACGCACGCGGGCGCGGCGTCTGTACCTGAAGTCACTCTTCTTTGATTGGCGTCCTGCTCGCAGGCGTGTTCGTCTCGCAGAGCGAGCGGGCACCCTCCGTGGGTGGGAGGGGGTCTGCCGTCGCATGTCGGGAGAGCAGGGCGTGTAGCCACATGCTGGCGCGTGCCTATTCGTCCTCGGCCATGGTGGTGTCGGGCAAGGTCGGCTTGATGACTTCACGCATCACGGTCGTTGCGAACGCTCCGCGCGGCAAGTCGAACGCGCATCGCACGTAGTGGCCGTGCTCGTCGATGCCGCCCTCAGACTCGATGTCGGAGATCGCGATCCTCAGTGGCCGACGCGCGCCCTCGATCATGTCTCGTGTGTTGCGATCGAACTCGTTGATCGCGTCCAGACTGACCCCGGATCGGTGGAGTAAATCGAGCTCGAGCGAGTCGATCGCCCCGGATGCGCGACGCATGCGCGGACCCCACATCGGGCCCGAGGGTCCTATCTCGCAGGATGCGAGGCGCGGGGCCGTGTCCGGCGCGTCGAGCACGGCCTGATCGACCCCGAACGTGTTCCGCGAGTCCTGGTGCATCGCGACATCGCCGAGGCAGAGCGTCGCGAACGTGCCGTCCGAGATGCGCCGCGCCAGCACGTCGTTGAAGACCGATGATTGCCATGAGGAGACGAAGAACGAGAGGGCACGAACCCCCGCGGCTCTCAGGGCGTGCTTCGGCTCGACGCCCTTCGCGAGCAGTCTGAGCACCGTTCGCTCGGTGTGCAGGGTTCGCATGAACGCTGCGTACGCGCCGGCGTAGTCTCCGGCTTCGTACATGCGCCGAGCGTCCAGTTGGGGGCCGGTATGCTCAGGCATCGGAAGCAGCATCAGGTCGATCGCCCGTTGGAAATCACCTAACACGAGTGCTCGACCGATGTCGTGGTTGTTGGCGAGGGCTCCGAAACGCTGCTCACCGAAGGCGTTGGGTACCCCGGTGCGGCTCAGGCGGTCGAGCACTCGCTTGGCCGCGAGCACGCGGGTCATGTCGAGGCCTCGGATCTTGATCGAGAAGCGGTTTCCCTTGAGATGTCCCTGCCTGAGCTTGTTCGTGTGAAGGTCAACCCAGAGCACGGACATGCGATCGTGGCGCAACATCGGGAAATCTTCGGGCTTCTTTCCCGGTACGTGCACGGAGAGAACCTGTCTCGTAATGGCGTGCTTGTCCTTGAGCCCGGCGTATCCCACGGCGTCGTGACGGACGCCGAAGTGATGAGCGATGACGCCCATGGCCTCGAAGGTGGCCATGGCTCTCTTCTCGATCATGATGTAGATGTGCTCGCCCTCGCCGCACGGGTCGTAGAGAGGGATCTCCTCGACGAGAAAGTCCTCCGGCCGCTGCTTGATGGTGCCGCCGGTGCCCGGTAAATCGCTGGTGACGAACGGGATGAGAGGCAGCCGAGTGCGCAGGTCGATCACTCACGACTCCTCTGGCTTCGATGCCGCCTCGATGACATGCTCCTCGACGTAGATCGGCACGTCGTTCGCGATCCCAAGGGCGATGGCGTCGCTCGGGCGAGCATCGATGTGCAGGAGTTCGCCCTGGCTCGTCTCCACATCGAGCGTTGCGAAGAAGGTGCCCTCGCTGAGATCACAAATCGTGATCGATTGCAGCGTGCCGCCGAGCGCAGTGATAACGCCTGCGAGCAGGTCGTGGGTCTGAGGCCTCTTGATGGGGATGTTCTTCAACCGACGCTCGATCGCCTGCGCCTCGGGAAGCCCGATCACGATGGGGAATGACCTGAGGCCGCTCTCCTCAGGGTCTGCCGACAGGGGGTCGGATTCTGCGATGTCGAGTTCGTCGCGTTCGATCGCATCGGGATCGATCTCACGCAGCTCGATCAATTGGTAGTCGTTGAGTTCCCGGATCAGAACTCGTGATAACTCCATCCTCACCGCCATGGGTTATCTCCGCCTGAGGTACACGATTGGTCTTCTCTCGATTGCGTGGCGTCTGCTCGCGAAAGGTGGCACTGTGACTCACCGAAGGGCACATGGTCCGGGCTGCACGGTGTATTCGATGCGTCTCGATCGCCGGAGTCACTCGCTGATTGATTGAAATCGACCGGCGTCCCGTATCTCTGGATGAGCTCGATAGGCGCACCGATGTCGCCGATCATGATCTCACCGCACGCGGCGCGGCCGACGGACGTGAGCATGCCCCGCTTGAGGCCGACGAGGGAAACCGTCAGGTCTGCAATGACGCAATCCCGGCAGGCAACGCCCGTATCCGCATCAAGACCCGACGGCAGATCCACCGAAACGATGGCGGCAGACTGACATCTCATCGCATTGCACATCGCGAGCAGAGTTTGAGTCTCGGAACGAATCGGACCGGTGAAGCCCGTTCCGAGCAACGCATCGAGAACGATGTGCGGCTTCGCGAAGGCATCGGGCAGGTCGTTCCAGACGCTCACCGGACGATCGGGATGGAAGGTTGCGAGCGGCATACTCGACCGCTGCGCGATTGTCAGGTTGGTCAATGCGTCCCCCTGCACGCGGTCTATGGCACCGGCGAGAATCAGGCCGACACGACACCCGCGGTTCGTGAGGTGTCTCGCCGCGGCGAAGCCATCTCCCCCGTTGTTTCCTGTGCCGGCGAAGACCAGCACGGTGGGGTTACTGCCGCGGGGCACCACGCGGTCCATGCACGCTTCGGCGATGGATCTCGCGGCGTTCTCCATCAGCACGATGGATGGGATTCCATACTGCTCAGAGGCAAGTCGATCGATGTTGCGACAGTCCTCTCGCGTGAGCTCGCGGCATGAGGACGCGCGGGTGTGAGCGCCAGTCGCACTGAGTTGTCCCGGCCGGCTCATGCCGAACTGTAGGGGGCCGCTATCCTTCTCCCCTCACCTATGGTCTGGCTCTGGCTTATCGCGGCATCTGTTGGAACCGGGCTCTCGCTCGCTTTGTTGGTCTATTGGTCATTCGCGATCGGGCGGATTCTGGATACATCTCGGAAGGTCCCTACGGCACGGGCGGGCCTTGGGCTCGCGGCAGCCAGGCCGCTGACGGAGTCGGTGTGCGTGGTTGTACCTGCCCACAACGAGGCGCACGCGATCGCCGGCGTCATCCGTTCGCTCCGGAAACAGGATCACCCTCAGATGCGTGTGGTGATCGCGCTGGATCGATGCACGGACGGCACGGCGGACGTGGCAAGGGGCGAGATCGGGGAAGACGCACGGTTCCGCCTGCTCGAGATTCAGCACTGTCCGCAGGGTTGGGCGGGCAAGGTGCATGCCGTCTGGTCCGGCGTGACCGCCTCTGATGAAGCCGAACAGGCCGAGTACTTGCTCTTTATCGATGCTGATACTGAACTCGATCCCGGATGCGTCTCGGCGACCGCTGCGTTGATGCGAGAGCGACAGCTCGACATGTTGAGTCTCTTGAGCACGCTGACGTACGACCGGTGGTTTGAGATTCTGGTCCAGCCGGCGGCATCGCTCGAGTTGCTCAGGCAGTATCCGATCCTGCAGGCAAACCGCGACGAGGACAGACGGCCGTTTGCAAACGGGCAGTTCATGATGTTCCGGGCCAGTTCTTACCGTGCGATCGAGACACACGAGTCTGTCAAGGACGAACTGCTGGAGGATCTCGCGCTTGCCAGACGCATCTCTCAGGCCAGAATGCGGGCGGGCGTGTACGTGGCCGACGGAATGGTCCGATGCCGCATGTACGAGTCGTGGGCTGCGTTCAAGAAGGGATGGAAGCGGATCTACACCGAGGGGGCGCGGCGAAGGGCCGCGAAGCTGCGCCGGGCCTCGTTTCGGGTCGCTTTCCCCGGGGCGGTGCTGCCGCTCTTGGCCGTTGTTGGCGTGGTCTCGGGCGCAGTGCTCTTCTCCCTGTATGAGAGGGAAACGCTCGGCATGCTCGCGATGGCGGTGGGGGTAGTCGCGATCGGCGTCCACGCGACGGCGCTCGCGCTGGCGTACCGTGCTGGCGGTGCGCCATTGTGGTCCATCTGTGCCTATCCGATCGGTGCGGTTCTGACGGCGAGGATTCTGAGGCAAGCAGCGAATGACCTCCAGGCGGGTCGCCCGACGAGTTGGGGTGGGATCGAGTACGTGAGAACCAGTCAATGAGGACACGTATCCGCAGGTCGATGCCCGAAGTCCGCTTCGAGATGACGCCGCTCATCGATGTGATGTTCCTACTCGTGACCTACTTCGTCTTCGCGCTCGTTTTGATGATCCGTGCCGACGTGATCGATCTCACACTTCCCGATCTTCGTGCCGGGCACACCGCCACAGGAACAGCGATCACCGTGGCGGTCGGCGAGTCGGGCGCGATCACTGTGAATGGTGAGACGATTGAACTGGAGAGACTCATCGAGGTCATCAGAGCCCGTCAGGAGGAGACGCCGGAAGCGGCTCTACTTCTCGCGTTCGATACCCGCGCGAGCATGGGGACGGGTCTGGCAGTGGTCGATGCGCTGATGGGTGCGGGAATCACGCGATTCTCGATGGTTGGGAACCCTACAAAGTCTGACGCCGCTCCGACTCGTCTGCCCGAAACCGGTGAATGAAGCCCTGAACTGGCAGAGTGCTTGTTCGTCGTGCGTATGGATCCCGAACCAGTGTGGCTCCACGGGGGTACATACAGTCAGGGGGAAGTCGTTACGCATGGCATGTGGTGGAGACCTCAGGTGAGCGGGACATCGCGTCCATCGGGGAGTCTGAACCTGCCGATCGCTGCAGCGATCAGTCTTGTCATCCATCTCATGGCTGGATTTGCCGTGTTCGGCAACTGGGTCTCAGCAGCCGAGCGGGCCGAGGCCGCTCGCGATACATCAGGACCAGAGGATGAAGAGCGGGATGAGAAAAAGCCCAATCCACCACGTCTGCGCCTCGGGATCGAGCGATCCTCGCACGCGAGCGTGACCTGGCTCGGGTTCGACACGCCCGAAGAGCATCAGGTCACATTTCAATCAGAGGTCGAGCAGGCCGCGCTCGCCAAGCAGGACAGCCGCGGCATGCCGTCAGGGGTGCCGGATTCGCCGGGGCAGGATCAGCCGATCGCGAGTGTGATGCCTGTCGAGTCGCGGCTGAGTCCATCCGAGGCAAGAACGGCCGAAGAGACTGTGCCGGACAACCCGAACGGTACTCTTCCAACTGAGGTTGCGCCAGAAGTTCCGACACACGCAATGGATCGGGCGGAAACGCCGGGTGAGCCGGCTCCGGCAAGCCCTCAGGCCGCTGCGGTCGAGGCGAGCAAAGATGCCGCCGAGGCGCTGGTACGAAGCAGCGCGGCAGACGGAGCAGAAGAGACAAAGCACAATCCCGCCCGTGAGTCTGAAGCCGGCAAGCCGGCGAAGGGTGAGGCAGAGGAACCTGAGCCGGCCAAGGTCCCGGTTCCTCAAGAGAGCACTGCGGATACTCCAAAGGCCGAGGCAGTTGAGTCGTCCCAGCAAGCTGAGCAGAAGCAGGGTCCATCGAACCCGGCCCCGGAGCAGGTGTCTCAGAATAGTTCCCCGGCTGTCGTGCCGCGCCCCGGTACTCGACCAGAAGACACGCAGGGCGATGCGGACCGGCAGGGGGAAGGGCAAGCGATACGGGTTGGCCTTCGGAGCGACAAAGAGTCGCCAGCCAGCGCGCTCAAGCGTGCCGTGAAGTACAGACCCGGCCGGCCCGTCGCGGTGCAAGGTCTTGAACTGACCACGGTTGAACCCCGTTGGCCGGTCAGCGTTCGGCTGACGACGAGCCCTCGGAACCCTCTTATGGTCATCCACTTCGACCGAAGGGGGATCGTGACGAGGGTTGACTTCGTGAAAGATGAGAAACGAGGCATCGTGTACAGCACGGGCGAGCCCGCAGTCGATGAGCCGCTTCGAACCGCTCTCTTCCAGTGGCGAGCAAAGGGTGGAGAGTTGACGCGGATTCCAGCCGATGATCCCAATGCGACGATTTCGATCGTGATGGAGATCATGCTCAACGGTCGCTGAGGATCACGAGAATGTCGATATTCCGTATCACACTTTTCATGAGCACGGTCCCGACCATGCTCTCGTTCGCGGCTTTGGCCCAGCCCGCAGAGCGATCGCAGATCCAGCGGGTCGAGGCGGGCGTTGCCGACGTCGGCCCCATTCGTGTGTCGAGCCGCGAGCTTCCTGTCGATCTGCTCGTCCCGAGCGGCTTCGAGCACGTGTACCGGAGCACCGGCGACAGCCAGACGCTGATGCGTATCAACGGGGCGATCGTTGCCGAGTTCCCTCGCTCTCAATACAACGCGTCCCCTTGGGGACCAGTCCCGGTTATCCCAGCGGGCACGATCTTTCGCATCGGCCCGCGCCTCAGCGGCGTGTGGGATATGCAGCCCGATGCGGATCCTCAGTCAGTCGCCTTCAACCGGGTCAGCACGCGCGTGGGTAAGGTCGAGAGGCCGTTCTTGGAGGATCCCGATCGAGAAGTTGATCGCTCGATCTGGCAGAGCGATGTCTACCGCGCAATACGCATCAGGGAGCTGCTTCGGCGAGCGGCGGATGAAGAGTCGGTGCAGAGCTCTTCGCAGATTGACGCCTCATAGTCCTTCCGGCACGACAGCCCGTCCGAGTTCGGTAAACAAGAGCACGCAGCGAACGCTTTCCGGCGGCAGCCCGGTCGCCAGCATGATAGCGTCGCGATAGGCACGAATCTGCGGCGCGTAGTGTGCAGCGCGTTTCGTGAGCGATTCATCGTCGGTCACCGCGTCGGTCTTGAAGTCGAGCAGCGTCGCGCTGATCGGGACGGAAGTGCTGGAACGCCGCACAACGACGCGATCGAAACGGCCCGAGAGCAGTGTCGGCTCGCTTCCGGAATCCAGCCGAGTGGCAAATGCACGCTCTCTCCAGAGTCCCAGCGTCTCTCCCGGATCGATCGGGAACGCGGATCTGCTGAGCCAGTGTCTGATCTCGGCATGCTCGATCGAAGCGACAGCCGCGTGAGCCGCCTCACTCGCTTGCTCCGGCGACGCGCCGTTCGCTGACGCGACGTCGCACAGCAGTTCGAGCGAAGGGATGCCATCTTCGATCCAACCGATCTGCTCGAAGATCGCGTGCAGAATGGTCCCTCGCGAGCGGCCTCGCTCGTCCGTGGGGCGAAGAAACTCGCTCAGCGTGCGCGTGGAGCCGCCTTCGAGAGAAGACGGGCTCACGCGGGCGAGCCGGCCCGTCGCACGCTGCCGAGCCGGCTTCAGGGAAAGGGTGACCTGCCTGACGGTTCGATCCCGGGGTGTGGCAGCGGACGAAGCCTCTCGACGCTCGATGTGAGAGACCCAGTCTCCGTGCGCATCGCTGAAGAGCACGCCGGAGAGTTCCGTCAATGGTTGCTCGCCGATACACGCGTGGACGATCAATCGCCCGGGGTACATCGTCGTGCTGTCCTTGCCGGGCTGCTTGAGCGAGGGGCCGGAGACGATCGCATCCAGCACGTATCTTGCCCTGGTCATGGCGACGTACAGAACGCACAGTCCCTCCATCAGCGTGCGATTGCGGCAGCGCGTCGCGATGGAGTGGATCTCAGAGTCCGCTTCCCTGAGAGAGTCCGAAGGTCGGACGATCACGCGCGAGATCGGCCCGAGCGCCTCTTCGCGGTCGCCGATGAGATCGGGGAGCTGGCGGAACATCGCGCTGTTCAGATCGGTCAGGATGACGACATCGAACTCGAGCCCCTTCGCGGCGTGCGTTGTCATCACGCGGACGGTCGCCTCGGATGTCTCCCGCACACGGGATGAGTCGATCGCATCGACGAGTTCGGCGCATGTGCCTCTTCCCTCCGCGTCGAGCCGGCGAGCGAGCAGGACCAGCGAACGCACGCGGGATCGCTCCCGAGGGCTCATGGCGTCGTGGGTTGCAAGATACAGACGATGCACGGTGAGCGCAAGCCCATGCTGCGAAACCTCGGCTCGGAGAGATGCTGTGGTGATTGCTGTTGCCCTCTCGCTGGACTGAGCATCGATGCCGATCGCTCTGCCGAGCGGAGAGGTCGAGACGTGGAACTTCGAGGCCGTGTCCGTCGGGTGGTCCGCGAGATGGAAGAGCGAGCGGAAGACAGCGCACGGCGCGGCGTCGAGCAGTGAGGCCGTGCCCTCCTCGCTCGCGGGGATGCCGGCGGTGCGGAGCGCGTGGATCACTGGCGGAATCGACTTGTTCGAGCGGACCAGAACGGCGATCGAGGCCAGTGGACAGCGATCTCGATGCCTGATCACCCGCTCAACAACGGTGGAGACCTCGATCGAAGCGATTGTCGGCTTGTCGTCATCCTGCGGCGAATCGTCGTTCTCATCCCGCGTTGCGGTGTCGGCAGATTCAGCGGCCGGCGTCAGAAGCGTGAACTCGCCCGGGAGCGAATCGTCGTGCGCCTCGTGGTCGATCCACTGCCCGCTCCATCGCTGAGCCAGGTCCGGATTGCCAGTGATCGCTGTGTTCTTGTCCAGCGATCCGAACACACGGTTCACCGCACGCAACACAACGGCGGATGATCGGCGTGAGACGTGCAGCGGCCGCTGGCTGAGCTGTGGCCACTTGTCTCCCAGTGCCGGCAGCAGCTCGGGTTCCGCGCCGTTCCATGCGTACAAGGACTGCTTGATGTCTCCGACACAGAACAAGGATCTTTCAGGAGGGCTGCTCGAGACGATCTGGTCGATCAGCGGCTCGAGCAGTCTGAACGCGAGCATCGAGGTGTCCTGGAACTCATCGAGCAGCAGGTGCTGGACACGCCCGTCGAGTCGGTAGTACACATGATCGAGCCCCGCGATACCGATCTGGCGCAGCACGCGCAGCGGCACATCCTCGAAACGCCAGACCGAACGGTCTTCCTTCAGTCGCTCGTACTCGTGTTCGAAGCGTTCGAGGAGATGCCGCGATGCCGTTGTGCGTTCGGTCAGACGTTGACGCAAGCGAGAGACAGCGTGCGCGTGAACGGGGGCGTAGGCACTCGCGAGTGCTGGGGGAAACGGCTTGCCGTAGTATGAACCCGTGGTGACGTACCCACCGAGCCCGCCCAGGAAGCCGGTGAAATCCCTCTCGACGAGTGCGTCAAGCGATTTCATGTGCGATTTTTTCCAACGCGCGTCGGCCTCACCGGCTTTCTTCGTTGTAGGAAGTGGGGCACCTCGCAGTTGCTCGATCGCTTCGGTCAGGCGTGCATCGTCCAGAACGTAAAGTGGGTCAACGCTGAGCCCCCAGAGTTCCGGCTCGTGGCGCGTCTCACGCAGGAGGTGCAACCCGCGAGCGATCACGCTCATGAGTTGCATGAAGACCCCGGCAGCTGGGTGCCCGTCGTAAATCAACCGGATCGCGGCGGCGATTTCCGACGGGTCCGCGTTCGAGATCGTCCGCGTGAGGGCTTCAACGCGGAGCGAGGTGTCCTCCGCGTCGTCGGCGACCCGAGAATCGAGGGTCATGCCCGCTTCGATGGAGAGCACTGTGCCGATTCGCTGGAAGAACGAGTCGATCGTGAGAATGCTGAACCGATCGAGCGAGGAAGCGATCCTCTGCAGCAAGTCGATGCAGCGGTCGGGCGACAGTTCGATGCCAATCGCCTGAGAGAGGGATCGGCATGCATCCGCGTGCTCGGCGGCATCGCAGAGGCGCTCCACGATCCGCTCCATGATCTCGCCCGCCGCTTTGCGCGTGAATGTTGTCGCGACGATGGTCGACGGATCGGCACCCATCGCGAGCAGGCGGATAAGCCGATTCGTGAGCTGGAATGTCTTGCCAGTTCCCGCTGAAGCCAGGATGAGCGTGTGCTCAAGTGGCGGGGAAACGGTGTCGCTCGCAGGGGTCGGCGAACTCATGGGCTCGGCCTCCTGTGGGTCGGAGCGTCAACCTCGGTCAGGATGCCGAGTCCGGCGATCAGGCCGAGCGTGCCCTCATCAGATGGCGAGCCGATCTCATCGAACTCGCCCCGAAGAACAGCCGAAACCACGTCGCGGGCCGCATCATCTGCACTGTCAAGCTCTTCGGCGGTCCACGGTGCCACTGTGATGCCGATCTCGTCGAGATTTCGGGGGATGTTGAAGTACCCGAGCGTGATCTCCCCGCGAAGGCCCAGCGGTCTGATGAGTTCGCGGTAGAGCGGGAGCTGCAGATCCCTCCATTCACCGTCCCTCGTACGGTGTGTCTTCTCGGGCGACCTGGCGTTCTCTGAGGACTTGTAATCGAGAATCGCGATGCGATCGTCGGATTCATGGATGTCGATGCGATCGATCTTGCCTCGAAGGGTGACAGAACCCTCTTCAACACGGATTGTGGGAGGATCAGCGACTGTGCCATCGCGCGGTTCTGTTGCGGACCACTCGGTGTGGAGAATCCGCCATCCGGCTCGCGCCCACTCTGCCTGCATCGTCGCCCACTGATCCAGACGCATCGAGGCGTGCTCGACCTGGAGCGAGATGATGGCCGAAGATGAAGATCCGAATCGCTCCCGCGCGAGAGTTCGGAGGTCATCCTGCACGAACTCGCGGATTGCCTTCTCGTCCGTGCTGTGGCGCGTATCGCTCCGTCCGAATGACTCGAGCACATCGTGGACGAATGTGCCGAACGATCTCGGATCGAGCTCTGGTTTCGCCCGTCCGTGCTCGGACAGTCTCAGCACATGCCTCAGGTAGAAGGCGTATGGCGATGCCAGATAGTCCTTGAACGCCGTCACCCGCATGCTCTGCACCGGCGGCGTATCGATTCGCGGCGCAACCCTGTACACGCCGAGTTCCCGGCTACTCGATCTCGTCACAATCTCAAGACCAAGCGGGCCGTCGCCCTCGCGGCCGATCGTGCGCCGCATCCTGCCCGCGAGCGAGCCACGATCGGATCTAAGCAGGATTCGGCTCGGATTCAGCGGGCTGCCTTCGTTGTCACGACGGGGAGCGATGAAGAGCGTATGGCGACGCGACTGCGTCATCGTGGCTGCAAGAAACGAATCGCGAGCAAGCCGATCTGTTGAAGCTGGAAGCCCGAGCCGCGTCCGCAGCGATCCGGGCAGCATCGAGTCGTACTCACGCGTGCCCGGCACGTTGTTGTCCGTCATCCCGACAACCACGGCGAGCGGCGAGGGATCATGGGCCAGTTCCAACCAGCCGACTATCTCGATCGCATCGGCATCCGGCGGCGAGGGAAACGCGCGCGCCGCCTGCAATCCAAGCAGGTTCGAGAGAAAGTGAGCAGGCGTCTGATGCGGCAGCGAAACAGCGTCCTTCTTCGCGAGCGTGATGATGCCGTTCAGATCATCGGCAAGCGACATGCAGCACGATGCGATCGGCGCGAGAACGCGGTCGGTCCTGCTCGTGGTGAGGTGCCCGTACAGGCGATTGAGTAGAGAGAATGTTCCCTCCGCCAGCTCTTCTGGTGGCTTCTCGCTCTGCTTCACTGATTCCTGGTCCGTCCAGAGGTTGCCGAGGAGCAATCGCACCGATGCCACGATGAACTCGAGCGCGGCACGCTGGCGGTCTTTCACTGGCGGTGGAAGATGGTCGATGCTGCTCGGCATGTGGGACTCGTCGTACGCGTCCAGCTCGCCGAGCCATGACGGCCAATCAGCACGTGATCGGGCCTTCTCATCGGTTGGGTCCGCACTAAGCAGCCACCGCTCAACCCGCGGGTGACGCACGAGTGACATCAGCTCATCGAAGCTGCGTGTCTCGAGAAGTCGCATCACCTGACGGAGGACGCAGCAAGGTTCGAGGCGAGAAGAGGGCATACCAGCCGCGGCGTGTGCGCAGAGCGAAGAAACTCGCTGGAGTTCCATCGAGATCAGGTCTGATTGGCACTCATCGGCAAGACCGATGACAACGTCATCGATCGAGAGCCCTCGTGCGTTCTCGGCGATCCACGCGACCGCTCTCGTTGCCTGATCGGCGTGATCGGTTGCGACTGATATCTGGTTATCGCGTATGGGCAACTGGCAGACCGACCAGTGAGACGGCTGCACGCACCCGTAAGCATCGTATGTATGTGACAGCTCTTCGGGGGCGTGGATCAGCGTGTGCATGGCGGTGCCGCGCTCGATCGCGACTCGCATGGCACGCCTCGCGAGCCCGGGCAACTCAGGAACACCGACGAGAACAACATGGTCAAAGAGCGGAGATCCGGCCTTGTGATCATCGGATTCGGCGAGTTCGGTGAGTTGGATTCTGTCCTCGGCACCATCGCCGAGGCCCCATGAGTCCAGAATCGATCTGAAGCGTCGAACCACGTGAGCGGCTGCGTTCCAGCGGGCGGCTTCGGTCTCGCCGCCAAGCTCGCGTGCCGCTGGAGCGATGTCCGAGACGCGAAGCCCGTGCCCGGCCAACTCCGTGTGAAGTCGGTCGATTGTGGCACCAAGGGTGCGAAGAACGGGGTCGAGCGGTCGCTCTTCCGCTTGGAGTGTCGCGAGATCGACGAGCGGATGCAACTCATCGTGAGGCGTGGCTCGAATCGCGATGGTCCACGCGAACTCACGAGCGACCGGGCCTGCTGCTTGTCGTTGTGGCAGGCCGATCAGCGGCTCGACAGCTTCACCCGGTGTGATGATCATGGGGGGGACGAGCGTCGTTCCCCGCTCCGTCGCGCAATCGATCAGCATGCCGAGAAACAAACGCCCCGAACGCGACCCCGGAACGATGACGAGCGTGCGGCCAAGATCCGCTCTGTGGCTTTCGTTCGGGATGTGGTCCAACACCCAAGACGCCGCGGCCGGAAGGAGCGGTCTCTCCCACCCGAGAAAGTGGCGTGCCGGCTGGGGAATTGATGGAGGATCGTCTGTGTGCATACTCAAGTTGCGTAGCGTAACCGGTCTGCCTGGTCTCCGTCGCTGGAACGGGGAGAGGTTGGATTCCGTCACTGACAGACGTCTGTCAGTGAGACGCCGGGTCTGGGGGGAACCAGAGGCAATAATCGAGTCTGGGAGGAACCGCTTATGAAGCAGAACAGCGACATCCACCGACTCCTCCGGATCGTCACGCTGGTGCAGGGGCCGGGTGTCTACCCGGCCGAGCGACTGGCGAGCGAACTGGGCGTGAGCGAGCGGACGATCTTCCGAGACATCAAGAAGCTGTGCGATACCGGTGTTCCCGTCGTCTTTGACGAGCGGACAGGCGGGTACAGAGTGGGGACGGGGTTCTTTCTGCCGCCGCTCCAGCTCACGGCAGACGAGGCACTGGCTCTGGCGGTCCTGTGCGATGATCTTGCCCAGAAGGAGCAGATCGCCTTCCTGGCTCCTGCCTGGAGGGCACTCGCGAAGATCGAGGCCCAGCTTCCGCCCGAAGCAAGGGCGGAGATCGACGCGATGGCCGGTCACGTGGTGGTCCGCACGGCCCAGGCAGATCCGGGCGAGGGCTCGTCGGATGTCTACGACCGCATGAGGCAGTCGATCGCGACCCGCAGGTCGCTCCGATGCGAGTACGAGTCTCCTTCGAGCGTTGCAAACGGCACGCCCGCCGAGCGGGAGAGTTTCATCTTTGAGCCCTATGCGTTGCTGTTCTCTGTTCGTGCCTGGTACGCCCTCGGACGTCGAGAAGGTCGGGAGGGCGTTCGCTGCCTCAAGCTCTCGCGATTCTCTCGCGTGTCACCCACGGACGCATCCTACGAGATCCCGACCGACTTCTCGGTAGAGAAACACCTGGGCAATGCGTGGCGGCTAATCCCTGGACCCGTTGAGTACGACATCATCCTCAGATTCGAGTCGCCGTTCAGCGAAACGGTCTCCGACACGCTCTGGCATCCCACACAGACGATCGAGCACGAGCCCGACGGTTCGATCATCATGCGCATGCGTGTTGCGGGACTGGATGAGATCGTCTGGTGGGTCCTGTCGATGGGCCCAAGCTGCCGCGTCATTCAGCCGTACTCGCTGGCTGAGCGCGTACGGGACCTTGCCATGAGCACGGCTCGCCTGTACCAGAGGTGATCGGGCAGGACCGTGAGCCCCGAAAGACGCATGGAGGTGCCTGTCCGTCGGGTCGTGCACACGCGAAGCGAGGGTGCAACAATCGTACGGCATGCGGCGTGCATGCAGCCACAAGGAGTCAACGATGCTCACGACAGCGAAGCTCTGCTCTGGACTCGTCTTGATCGCAGTATCTTCTGGAGTCGCTGCGATGCTGGGCGATCGCGTCGGAGATCCCTTCTCCCTCCGGGATTGCCCTGTGGCGTACCACGAGATCGGCGAACTACAGGATCCTGTCGTCCGCGTCTATGACGGGCGAGAGATTCGCTTCTGTTGCGAGGACTGCGTCGAGGGATTTCAGGAGGACTTGACATCATCCCTCGCAGAGGTTGACAAGGAGATGGCTAAGGACCAGGCGCCCTTCTACCCCACGACACAATGCCTCATTTCGGGCGAGCATCTAGGGCCCGCGGGTGATGTCGTTGAGGTTGTGTGGCATAACAGACTGGTGCGGTTCTGCTGCGACGCGTGCGCGACCGAGTTTCGGAAGGATCCCGCAGCGACCATCGCAAAGCTCGATCAGGTCGTCAAGACCGCGCAGAGCGCCGGGTATCCGCTCAGCGTCTGCCTGATTGCGGGGGAAGAACTGGGCGAGGAAGAGGCGACCGAGATCGTCATCGCGAATCGCCTTGTACGTCTCTGCTGCGAGGGATGCGCTGGCGAGTTCTTCAAGAACCCCGGCGTTCACATCGCGAAGCTCGATGAGGCCTGGAAAAAGGCCAAGCCGGAGATGTTTGCCCCGCAGGCAGACGGGAAAGCCGAATCCGCCAAGTGATGGGCCTGGCTCTCGAAAGTGCCATTCAAGGGCTCTGGAAGCAGCGCGGGCACGATCGCGTTACACTGCACCTCCCACAGGTGTTGGAGGTCATATGCAAGTGTCCATCGTGCGTCATGCCGCTCTGGCTCTCGTCATTTGGTCGTCGTCCGCGGCAGCGGATATCGGTATGCCGGCGATCTTCGGCGATGGCATGGTTCTGCAGCGAGATACCCAGGTTCCTGTCTGGGGCTGGGCATCTCCCGGGGAACGCGTGAGGGTCACCGGATCGTGGGCTCCCGACAAGAGCGAAGATGTCGTCGCTGATGCGAGAGGGCAGTGGGTCGTAAAGCTCTCAACGCCCGAGTCCGTCGCCGGACCCTCAACGCTCACGGTGCAGGGCACAACCACAAAGGTCTTCAAGGACGTCCTTATCGGAGAGGTCTGGGTCTGCTCGGGCCAGTCGAATATGGAGTGGCCGCTGGCCGCGACCGAGGGGGCACAAGCGGAGATTGCTCGCGCATCTGATCCGATGGTCAGACTCTTCACGGTCAAGAACACCATATCGCTGCATCCGAGGATCGACTGTGAGGGCGAATGGACCACTTGCACGCCGGAGAATGCGGCAAAGTTCTCGGCTGTGGGTTACTACTTCGCGCGCGAGATCGCATCGCACCTGAATGTCCCTGTCGGCATCATCAGCGCGGATTGGGGCGGGACGCCCGCGCAGGCATGGTCAAGCGAGCCGACACTTGCGAAGTTCCCCGAGTTCGCATCACAGCTCGATTTCGTTGCGAAAGCTCGTGATCCACAGACCCGAGACGCGGTCACAGAAGGATGGGAGAGGCGATGGTGGGATGGATTGGACC
Organism: Phycisphaeraceae bacterium; assembly: GCA_019454185.1. Lineage (NCBI taxonomy): Bacteria > Pseudomonadati > Planctomycetota > Phycisphaerae > Phycisphaerales > Phycisphaeraceae > Phycisphaeraceae bacterium. The sequence continues at coordinate 1,797,117 of CP075368.1, read as the reverse complement.
AGCCCGGCGCCAAGCGCCAGCCACGAGAGTGGATCACCGACACCTTCGACGACTCTGCATGGAGCACCATGGAGGTTCCCGGCGTGTTCGCCGGTGATGAGCTCGGGCGGCACGACGGGATCGTCTACTTCAGGCGCACGATCGATCTGACACCTGAGTTCGCAGGGGCGGGGGGCGGCGGCGCAGGGCGGCTCCATCTCGGGCCGATCGACGATCGGGACACCGTCTGGCTCAACGGAAAGCAGATCGGCGCGACACACTCCGATGGGAAGTGGGCTGAGCCCCGTGAATACGAGATTCCCGCTGGCTTGCTCCGTTCGGGTCGAAACGTTGTCGCCGTGCGTGTGCTCGACACTGGCGGGCTCGGCGCGATCGGCACCGCGAGCGGCAGGGCACACGAGGTCAAGCTGATCGCCGGTGTTGGTCCTTCGGAGCAATCCGTGTCGATCGCCGGATCGTGGAGATACGCCATCGGGCCGAGCATGCGAGAGCTCCCCCCGATGACCAGCGCGCCCCAGATCGGGCCGGGGACGCCGACCTCGCTCTACAACGGCATGATCGCTCCGATCGTGCCCTTTGCGATACGGGGCGTGATCTGGTACCAGGGTGAGTCGAACATCGGGAACGCGCCGCTCTACGCGCGTCTCTTCCCCGCGATGATCGAGGGGTGGCGGAACGCGTGGGGCCAGGGCGAGTTCCCCTTCTACTTCGTGCAGATCGCGCCGTACCGCTATCCGAACGTGAATCCGCATCTAGTCGCGGAACTGCGTGAGTCTCAGCAGAAATCACTTGTCACGAGCAACACGGTTATGGCGGTCACGCTGGACATCGGCAACCCCGCGGACATCCACCCGGCAAACAAACGGGACGTCGGCCTGCGGCTTGCGTCGATCGCGCTCGCGAACACATACGGACAGGATGGCATCGAGTGGTCCGGTCCGATTCCATCGGGTGTCAACGCCCGCGGACCCGAGTTACGGATCACGTTCGATCACGCCGACGGGATGGAGTTGCGCCAGAGCGCGGTACCTCAGATCTGGATCGCCGGCGAGGACCGGAAGTTCAGGCCCGCCGGCGCGAGGGTAGAGGGCGACGCGCTCGTGCTCACGCACCCCTCGGTTCCGGCCCCTGTTGCTGTTCGCTACGCATGGGCGTCATCGCCAGAAGCGGTGATCTTCGGCTCAGCCGGGTTGCCCGCCGCGCCCTTCCGGACAGACTCATGGTCCGCATCAGAGGTCGAGTATGTCGATGACGGACGCACGGTTCATCTCACGACAGAGCCCGGATTCACACCCCTCTTCAACGGCAAGGATCTCTCTGGCTGGTTCAACATCAACTGTGCGCCCTCAACGTGGCAGGTGCGTGATGGAATGATCATCTGCTCGGGCTTCCCGACGGGGCTCCTCCGTACCGATAGGCACTACGAGAACTTCATCATGGAGGTGGAGTTCCGCCATATGCGAGCAGAAGGGAACGCCGGGATCTTCGTATGGTCCGATCCGATGCCAGCCAGAGGACAGCCGTTCACCCGGTCGGTCGAGGTGCAGGTCATGGATGGGCTCGAGGGCGACTGGTACACAAGCGATGGCGATATCTTCCCGATCTGGGGAGCAACGATGATTCCCGAGAACGGGCGCGGCGGAAACAGGGCGTTCCCGACAGAGAAACGCATGCTTCCCTCTCCCGGCTGGAATCACTACAGGATCGAGTGCGTCAACGGAGAGATCTCACTCGCGGTCAACGGTAAGGTCGTGACCCGCGGGCGCGAGGCCTCGCCACGAAAGGGATACATCTGCCTGGAGTCAGAGGGATCAGAGGTTCACTTCAGGAACCTGCTCATCAAGGAACTCCCGCCCTCTGCCGCTCCGCTCTCGGACTCTCATGTTGCGAAGCTCGATGAGGGGTTCACGAGTCTCTACAACGGGGTGGATCTCTCCGGTTGGCGGGCAAATCCTGCGAACGGCGGTCACTGGCGCGCCAACGACTACGTCCTCTCGTATGACGGCAAGGGTGATCACTTGTGGACCGAGCAGGAGTTCCGCGACTTCGTGCTCGTCGCGGACTGGAGGTGGACTGGTCCTGCGCGTGAGGTTGACAGACCCGTGATCGACAGCGACGGGACTCAGCGTATCGATTCGGAGGGAAGGCCTGTCACGGCTCGAGTCAAAGAAGCTGGCGATAGCGGCATCTACCTCCGAGGAAATGAGAAGAGCCAGGTCAACATCTGGTGCTGGCCAGTCGGTTCGGGCGAGGTCTACGGCTACCGCACTGACATGAGCATGCCTCCGGCAGTGCGGGCGGCCGTCACGCCAAGAGAGAATGCCGACGCTCCTCTTGGGGAGTGGAATCGCTTCGTGATCACGATGAAGGGCGAGCGTCTCACGGTTCAACTGAATGGCAAGACCGTGATCGAGGACGCTCACCTTCCCGGCGTGCCCGCCTCGGGACCGATCGGGCTCCAGCATCATGGTGATCCGATTGAGTTCTCGAACATCTACGTCAAGCCGTTGAACTGATCCAATCGCTCGAAACGGCCGTACCCAACCTCGGGCACGCCACGCAGGAGTCCGCATGATGTCCACTCGTTCGATCCCTGTGTTCGTGTCGATCCTCATCGCCTCAAGCGTGCCGCTCTTGTCCACGCTTGCGCAGTCCGATGTGACGTCTGCCGCCTCAGCGGGAATTCACAACCCGTCACCGGCTTCAGACGGTGCGGGCTGGGTGGATCTGTTCAACGGCAAGGATCTGGCCGGTTGGACGACGTGGGGCGAACCGGACGCCTGGGCCGCGGTCGATGGAGAACTGCGCGTCGTGAAGCCGGGAAAGGGCTGGTGGCTCCGGACGACGAAGATGTATCGCGACTTCGAGTTGTCGCTGGAGTTCCTGCTTCCACCCAACGGCAACAGCGGCGTCGGCTTGCGTGGATCAAGCAACGGCGATCCCGCGTTCACTGGGTTTGAGGTACAGGTCTTTGACTCGTACGGCAAGCCGATCACCGATGGCGTCTGTGGGGCGGTCTACAACGCGATCCCTCCGAGTGTCCAGGCGTGCAAGCCGGCCGGGGAGTGGAACACATACCACATCTCCCTGACTGGCGACACGCTGAATGTCTCGCTGAACGGCATCAAGGTGCATGACAACGAGAAGCTCGACTCACGCGGCTATATCCATTCCCGGGACAATCCCAGCCCGCTGAACGCACGCATGCCGATCGGATACATCTCGCTGCAGGATCATGGCGACGCCGTCCGCTACAGGAACCTCCGGATCAAGGATCTTTCTCCGGATCCGGATCGCGATGGGTATATGCAACTCCTCACGCCGGACATGTCCGGTTGGGTGAAGCGCGGCAGCGGTTCATGGGCGATGCAAGACGGCACGCTGGTCGGATCGGATGGGCCGGGGCACCTCTTCTCTCTGGAGCGTTACGGCGACTTCGAGCTTCGCGCGCTTGTGCGAGTTGGCGAACGCGGGAACAGCGGCATCTACTTCAGGGCCGAGCCGCGCACGGAGGATCCGAACTCGTGGCCGCGAGGATATGAAGCCCAGATCGATAATCACGATGCGAAGAACTACACCGGATCACTCTACAACAGACAGCTTGGCTCTCGGCTCATAACCCGTGATGGCGCGTGGTTCGATTATCGAGTCCGGGCAAAGGGCAACCACATCCAGACTTGGATCAACGGGATCCTGATGACCGATTCAGAGCAGTCTGACTTTGCCGACGGCTACATCGCACTGCAGGCCCATCACCCCGGCAGCAGGATCGAGTTCCGCGATCTGCGCCTCTGGCACCTGTCGGATGGAGCACCAGCCACCCCGCGCGAGTGACGGGTTTCGATCTCGACATGCTCAGCGGTCGTCGAGAATCCCGAGCGATCGAAGGGTCGCTCGCATCTGCGAGGCGGTATCGCCCGTGTGGTCGATCTGGACCGCATGCCACCCGGCGGCACGGGCTCCGCTGATGTTCTCTGCCAAGTCGTCGAAGAACAGGATCTGAGAAGGGAGCAGCCCGGACTCTCTCTCAAAGGCGCGATGAATGTCGATGCTCGGCTTCGCGAGCTTGAGCAGATGGCTCGCGTGCTTGTGTCGAAGCAGCCCGATCGTCGGAAAGTCCGCCATGCCGCTGCCGGTGGGTATGTGCCGAAGCCAGTGCCTGTGGCTTGTGTTCGAGAGCAGACCCGTCTGCACGCGTCCCGAGGCGTTCAGTTCCTCGATCAATGCCCGTACACCGTCATACTCCTCGACAAGCCACGCGTCATGCACTCGCCGAACATCGGATGCCGCGTACGCGCCCATGGTCGTCGCTGCAACCCCGTCAAAGTACGTGTCGCAGTCGATCATCCCGGTCTGATACAGACCGTTGAGGCGACGCCGCTCCAGCGTCATCGCCTCGCCTCCGGGGCGTTCCCGACGTGCAACACCGGCGCGATCGCACCCCTCGTCCCAGGAGCGACAGATGCGCAGGATGACACCCCCCCAGTCGAAGACGACAGCACCGATCGCGTCCGTGCTCATGATCCGCCGCCCTTTCGTAGTTTCAGCACCCTGTCGCGAACGCCTCGCACGGATTCTTCGATCCTCTTTCCGAATCCCTTGATGGGTCCGTGCGGCGGCCTGTAGTACAGCGACGCGTCATAGAAACGATCGAGCCCCTTCCGGGCGCGGTACGCGCGTCGGATGCGCAGCAGCTCTCGTCCGCGCTTGTTGACATGGTTGATCGTGAAATCGATGGACTCCGCCCTTCCGAGCGTCTTCAAGCCGTGCTCAACGACCTGGTGATGCCAGAGCCACTCGACCAGCATCCGCTTGAAGCGATCCTCGGTGCGAATCTTGGCAGGATACTCGCCTCGGAAGTTGCTCCGGACCAGGTCGCCTATCTGATCCTCGATCGAGCGTTCAAAGACGCTCCGCTTCATCAGCCCGAAGTTCAGACTCGTGAAGTCGAACACGAAGTACGGCCCTTCGCGCCCGATCGGTGGGTTGTCCTGATGCGAGTGTGTGATCGCAAAGACATCGTGCCGATCGAGCGCTGCCATGTCCTCAGCGAGCCAGTTGCTCAGGCCGCGCCGAAACGGAAGCGTGTCCATCTTCACGAACATGATGTAAGGAAGCGTCGCAAGCCGCCCCGCACGATACTCCTGGATATAGCAGCGATCGCGGTGGTTCTCGAAGTGCCCGGGCGTGAGGAGCTCAAGTCTATCGATCAGGCCATCGTGCAGCATGCCCGTCAGGCGGCGAACCGTCGAACGCGGCGAGCCGCCATCAACATAAACGATCTCTCTGGGCCTGCCCCCGATGAACTCGATCCAGTCGCGAAGAACAGGCCGAAGCTCGCAGCCATCGCGATAGCCCGAGATCGCCAGCGTGACAGACTTCCACGGCTCATCCCGATCGAACCGGGTCTGCGAATCGCCCGGAACGCTCGATGGATGGGCTTCCATGCTGGGCGTGCCACGCTCAGGCATCGGTCGGACCCTCGTCGGCATCGGATTCGTTCCGAAACTCTGCTGCCGTCGGCACGCCCTTGCGGACGAGGAATGTCATGAGCCCGTCTGGCCCCCGGGTCACAACCTCTGATGTCGCGATCTCCGCATCCTGCACCCCTGAGTCGATGAGGATGGTCGTGATCGCCTCACCCGCGGCCGGGCCGCCGAGGAGCATCCACCCGCCGGGCTTGAGAACGCGCCAGAGTTCGAGGATCTGTGCCGCGCGGTCATCGTGCTCGCGACGAAGCACGGCGAGCGCGACCACGCCGTCGAAAGAGCCGTCGAGTTCGCCCCTGAGCGATTCGGTCGAGCCGCGCTCGAACGCGACGTTCGGCAGCGTGTATCGCCTGATCGCGTAGTGAGAACTCTCACCGTCTTCTTCGAGGGCGACGATAGCCCCCGCAGGGCCGACGCGCTGGACAAGCCACGCGGCACCGAAGCCGGTTCCGGCATCGATCACGAGCAGCCTCGCACCAGGCCGGATCAGCGTGTCTGCTGGGCGATATGGAGCGAGCGCGGACGCCCCGGCGATGTCAGCGTAAATGCGTGAAGGCGCGTAGCGGATTCGCATGCGCTCGCCCGATCGGAACGTCACTTCGTAGTCCTTGTACCCGCGCCCCTTCTTGCTGAGTGCGCGGCGCAGCGGCTCATGGGTGCGCTCCACATAGCGAACGCCATCGACCGTGATCGTGTCCCTCAGGCCAAGCAGCAGCCGGACCTGCTGCCGCAGGTCTTTCAGTCTGCCCGGCTCGTTCGGAGCCGTGCTCATGCGTGCTGTCCTGCCGGGAAGAGGTGCCATTGCTTCCCAACCCGTGTCTCCACACGGGGCGGCGCGATTCGTGCTGTTTCTGAGCCGACGATCGGAATTGGCATGGTCGGCTCGGCATGGGTGGACACGGTGATCGGGCAGCCGATTCCCTCGTGATGGCCGAGCGCGATCGAGGGGCTGTTGCACTGGCGGGAAAGGTGAAGCAGAACGAGGTGTTCCCGTGGCCCGATCGCTCGGGCGGCTGAGGCAGACTCCTCGTTTGAGATATGCCCGCTACCGCCCATGATGCGGCGTTTGAGAAACTCCGAGCGGTCCGACGCGAGCTCGAGTCTGGGGCAGTAGTTTGATTCGATGGCCAGGACATCAACCCGCCGAAGGTGCTCGATGAGTCCAGGCGTCACACGCCCGACATCCGTTGCGAATCCGAGTTGCCCGGGATGCTGGGTGAAGCCGATCCTGAAAGTCGCGACGCCGAGTTCGTCGTGCGAGGCCATATGCACCGAAGCGACGAGGCCGCGCTCGCGAAAGCCCTCGTCGTACACCTCGGTGCGGAGCGTGGCGATCCCCTCGCGGGACGCACGCCCGACATGCCTCCTGTGCATCCACAATGGCCCAGGCACAAGTCCCTTTCTGAGCCAGCCGGAATGGAAGTGGTCGCTGTCAAGGTGCGTCAGCAGCACGAACGAGATGTCATCGAGTGACAGCCCGAGCGACGCGAGCGAGTTGCGAGTCCGCCTCGGACTCAGCCCGAGATCGATCAACGCTGCCGCACGCCTTGCCCCGTCGTTCCATGACAGGACAGAGCAATTGCCCGACGATCCGCTCGCCAGCACGCTCATCCATGGCGTCTGCTCCGTGCCGTCCGTGTGCATGTCCTGTGCTCTCCGGCCTTCGCTTGAGGATATCGACACGGACCACGTCGCGTCCAACGACTCACTCTTCGTCCGACGAGCCAAGCAGCGCCTCCTGCAGGCCGCTCTTGCCCCGGCGGCCAAGATGCAGGAATGTCGTGAACATCCGGGGTGGGCGTCCCGGCCCGGGGCATATAGCGCGCCGATTCGGCTCCGCGACAAACGAGGCCATCTCGGCGACAGGGGGGCAGGTCCGCCCGAGCTCCTGGAGCTTGTCCACCATCTCCTGCTTCGTGAGCGTCGGCACCCGAAGAACCTCGCGGAACGCACGCCGCACTCCCGTGATCTCATCCCGAGTGAAGCCGGCCCGACGCATGCCGACGAGATTGATCCCGCCCAGTCGATTCCGCTCCGCGACGACGCAGAACGGCGGCACATCCATCGAGACGCCGACACCCCCCGACAGCATCGCGTATCTCCCTACGCGAACGAACTGGTGAATGAGCACGCCGCCCGAGAGGATCACGTTGTCCCCGATATCACTGTGCCCGGCGATGCCCGCGCCATTGACCATCACCACGTTGTTGCCGATTCGAACATCGTGGCCGAGATGCGTTGTCGCCATGAGGAAGCAGCCGTTGCCGACCTGGGTCGGTACATCCGGCTTTGTCGAAGCGTGGATCGTGACGTGCTCTCGAATCAGGCAGTCGGAGCCGACCACGACTCCCGCAGTCTGCATCCCCGGCTTGTACTTAAAATCCTGGGGCTCGAACCCGAGGCACGCGCCGGGATACACACGGGTCCGATCGCCGATGCGCAGCGGTCCGCGCAAGCAGACGTGCGAGATCAACTCGGCGTCATCGCCGATCGTGATCTCCCCCTCGAGCACACAGAATGGTCCGATGCGGACGCCCTGACCGAGGCGGCATTCAGGCGAGACGATCGAGGTCGGATGGATCTGCGGTGAGCCCTGTACTTGCATGCGGCTATCGTAGGTATGGGCCGTTTCAGGGATCATCACGATCCCGAGGCGCGTTCCACGCAGGGCACACGTCGCTCGATGGCAGAACTCCCATTCCAGTCTGTCGATCTCGGCCGGATGGCCTACGGGGAGGCCTTGGAGGTCCAGCGTCACCATCTTGAAGAGGTCCTGGCCGCGCGTGAGTCCGGTGCTCCAGAGATCGGCCGCGTGCTCCTTGTCGAGCACCCGCCCGTGATCACGATCTCCGCCAGGCCAGATGCTGCGAGGCACCTCGTCGCGGATCCGTCAACGCTCCAAGCGAAGGGCGTGCGTGTCGAGCAAACCGACCGTGGGGGGGACATCACCTACCACGGCCCCGGACAACTCGTTGTCTACCCGATTTTGGACCTCAACACGCTCGGTCTGCGCCTGCACGACTACATGCGACTGCTCGAGGCGGCGACGATCGATGTCTGCCGGCAGTGGGGGGTCTCCGCAGTCCGCGATCCAGTAGCAACGGGTGTCTGGATCACCAAAGGCGAAGCCGACGAAACGCCTCACGCGAAGGTCTGCGCGATGGGCGTCCGGGTACGAAAGTGGATCTCCATGCACGGGCTCGCGTTGAATGTCGCGACCGATCTGTCGCACTTCCAACTGATCGTTCCGTGCGGCCTTGTCGGACGTCCGGTCACGTCGCTCCAAGACGTACTCGGAGATCGCTGTCCAGCGATGGGGGATGTCAAGCAGGCCATGTGCGCCTCGCTCGGGAGGCACATTCGAGATCGCATCAATGTGATGGATCTTGGGGGACGAGAGGGCTCGGGCGATTAGCGTCCGCCGTTGGCCGTGCCGGCATCGTCAGTTGCCGCCGGCTTCTCAGGAAGACCAAGGCGTGCTCGCACCTTGTCGGTGATGTCGTCCGTCGTGCTGGTCCGAACGAGCGGCCGAGCCAGTATCTCCTGCATGACCGGGGCGAGAGAGTCCCCCTTCATGTTGGTCGCGCTCGTCCGGGTTGTAAAGACGTGCGTATACCCGAGTTGGGCCGCCGACTCGTTGACGGCAGCATGCACAAGTGCGTAGGCCTCTTTGACCTGAGAGGCCACGAAGGCATCCTGATCACGCCCGACCTGCTGAGCGAACTGCTGACGCTCCATCTCCTTCGCCTGTCCCTGCGACATGGTCGCCTGGAACTCCGGCGTTCCCTGCGGGATGAGCTGGATCTTGGTCTCGAGCGACTTGAGTTCAGCAAGGAGCGCGTCGTACTTCGACTTGATCTCGGCATCCCGCGCATCGCGAGCGGGCTTGTAACGGTCAGAATCGATCATCGACTCAAGCAACTGGAACATGTCAACAGTCGCGACCCTGATGATCTGATTCGTCGGCTGTGCGGTCGCTGCGCGTTCCGGGATGCGGAGGTTGAAGGCGAGGATGATCGCCACGGAGACAGCAATCCACAGACCGGCTCGCTCGTACGTGCGCATTGAATGGACTCCAAGAGACTCATGTGTACCGCTTGCGGGGTCGGACGATCCACGAAACGAATCATAGGCCAGTCGAACAAATCCCCACCATGGGATCGCGATACGCTCCTCGACATGTCCGACAGATATAGCCACATCCCGGTCTTGCTCCACGAAGTGCTGGATGCCCTCGACCCTCGCCCCGGCCAGGTCTATGCCGACTGCACAACGGGTCTCGGTGGGCATGCCCTGGAGATCGCACGCAGGATCGGGCCGTCCGGCTGCCTGATACTCAACGACTGGGACTTGGGCAATCTCAGACGCGCTGAGGAGAGGATCAGGGCGTCGCTCGGTGCCGACTCTCCCGAGATCCAGAGCTTCTGCGCCAACTTCGCCGGATTCCCGAAGCGGATTACCTCCAGCGGGCGCATGGCCGACATGGTCCTGGCCGACCTCGGTTTCGCCTCCAACCAGATGGAGGATCCGCAGCGGGGGCTCTCCTTCTCCCGGGAAGGTCCACTGGATATGCGTCTCGCGAGCCAGGATGGTGCGGCTCCCAAGACGCCCGGGTCGTCTGAACCATTGCCCCACTCCGCGGCCGATCTTGTCGCGTCACTCCCCGTCTCTGAACTCGAGCGAATTCTCAGAGAGTTCGGCGAGGAACGCCGCGCCGGGGCGATCGCACGAAAGATTGACGAGGAGCGTCGGACGCACCCGATATCCACAACTTCGGACCTTGCCTCAATCGTCCGGTCCGCAGTCGGGCGTTCCGACTCGGCCGGCATCGACCCAGCCACCAAGACCTTCCAGGCCATTCGCATAGCCGTGAACGACGAACTCGGCAATCTCGATGCTCTACTCCACTCGGTTGAGGCCGCGATGCTCGGCTCTTCGAGGTCGCAGTGGCTCGCTCCGGGAGCCCGCGTCGGCGTCATCTCGTTCCACTCCCTCGAAGACCGCCCGGTCAAGAAGATGTTCTCAAGTCTGCGAGATCGTGGCTTGGCCGACGATCTGCTCTCCGGCCACGTCGGGCCCTCCGGAGCCGAGGTCGAGGTGAACCCTCGGTCGCGTTCGGCGAAGCTTCGAGCGGTTCGAAGGCGCTAAGATTTTTCTGCGGTTCTTCCTCGTGTCCAAGGACAGGATCGCGAGGTCAGTTCACACCCGTTGCAAGCAAGGATGCGGCCAAGTGACCCGTGAACACAAGCTCGCCCTCATCATCGGATTCACGCTGATTCTCATCGTCGGCGTTCTCGTCAGCGACCATCTCTCCGGCCAGCGAGAACTGAAGCTCGCGTCCGTCGCGGTAGACGACGAGCGTTCGACCCTGGGGCTCGGTGAAGCGATCAGCCCTGTGCTTCGATGGGCGGAGCAGAACGCGCGTGAAATCGCGCCCGCCGCCCGGATCGAACCCTCGCCCGCGGCCGCCGATCCCCAGCAGATCGCGCAGACACAGACCGTACAACCTGAACCGGTCGTTGCGGAACCCACCTTCATGGTCATCGAGCAGGGGCTCCAGCAGCCCTCGCGGAACAACCTTGAGCAGGCCATCCGGCGTGCGGGAACACCGACAGACTCCGGGGCTCAGCGTTCGACGCCAGCCAATCCTGAGGCGCGAGTCGCCGACCGTGCCACTCCGGCGGTTGATCCCAAGGACATCCAGATCTACAGGATCAAGGAAAAGGACTCTCTCTACTCTATCGCGAGGGCCACGTACGGCGATGCCAACCTGTGGAAGGCGCTCGCCGCCTTCAACGAGGGCAGAGTCGGTGCCGATGGCACCGTGCGGGTCGGAGCGACCATCAAGCTGCCCCCGAAGCATGTGCTGACAGGTGAGCAGCCGACATCAGCCCAGACGCGAGCACCGGAAACGAAGCCCGAGCCCAAGGCAGCTCCGAAGCCCACGACCGCCCCAGCCACTGCAAACGTCGGCACCACTCACAAGGTGGCGAAGGGCGACTCGCTTTCCAAGCTCGCCGAGAGATACCTCGGCTCCAAGGCACGTGCTGACGAGATTCTGGCCGCGAATCGCGACAAGATCTCCGACCCGAACCAGATCAAGATCGACATGGTGCTGCGCATCCCGCCGAAGTAGTGTCTGACCATACGATTGAGGCAGTGGCAGTAGAGTGAGGCCAAGGTGTTCGGAAAGATCGTTGCACTTGTGCTTTCTCTGGGCATCATCGCGTGCGCGTTGCTTGCCGTCCGCCAAGCCAGGATCCAGGCGTTCCACGAGTTGACGCAGACGCGGCTGCGCATCAAGCGCCAGGATGAGCAGATACTCGCGATTCGCACGCGTATCGCAACCCTCGTCACGCCCGAGCACATCCACGAGATCGCGGCTGCCGCAAGCGATCTCAAGCCGCTCCTCGATCCGGCGCCTGGCCACAACGCAGAGCCGACCGTGTTCGACGATCTCGGGCGGGCTGTCCCGAGTTCGCCGGGCGTCCACCAAAGACCCCAGGCACCACGATGACGCACGACAGCAGGGCAGAATCTCGCGCGAACCTCTCCACCATGGTCGCGTGCGCCTGCATGGCTATCGCGATGGTGGCAGCCGCCTTGCGTGTTGTTCAGCTGCAGGTCCAACCGCCGTCAAAGCTCGCTGAGCACATCCAGGCCCGCGTGACCCGGGCGACCCTTCCAGGAGTTCGAGGCGAGATCCTCGACCGTCGGGGTCGGTTGCTCTCAACCACACGCATCGGATATCGCGCCTTCATCGATCCGACAGTCTTCCCCGATCCGCCCGAGGCCGCGATCATCCGGTTGGCCGACGCGCTCGGCGTACCGCCCGAAAAGGTCGGTGAGCCGTTGATGGCGAAGATCGCGCAGAATGACAGCAAGCTGGCCCAGGTACAGCCCCCTGAGCCGCCCGAGCCCCTCACCTTGTCGTCCATGCTGCGCCAGGTATTCGGGAGGGACAGCAACGAACCCAGCGACTTGGATGAGGGCGATACTCCGCGTCTCGCGAGGTACGTCGCGGTCGGGAGCGTGCTCGATGAGGATCAGATCGCAACCGTTAAGTCGCTCAAGATCCCCGGCGTTTACCTTGAACGCCGCGATATCCGCGAGTATCCCGGCGGTCCGCTGGTCGCATCGGTTGTCGGCAAGGTCGGTGTCGATCCGAAGTGGTCGATCGGTGCAGAGCGGATCCTGAACCAGGGTCTGCTCGGGCAGAGTGGCAAGGCGGAGTATGTCAGAGACGCGCAAGGCCGTCCGCTCTGGGTCGAGCCCGGTCATTGGAGCCCCGCCAAGCGAGGGCAGGATGCCCGACTCTCGATCGACCTTGAACTCCAGCGTATCGCGCACGAAGAGCTGATGCGTGGCATCCAGGATGCCGACGCCGCGGGCGGGCGTTGCATCATGCTGGACCCTTTGACGGGTGAAGTCTTGGCGATGGTCGACATCGTGTTAGACCGCGATGATGTTGTTCCGTTCGCGTGGGAGCCAAAGGATCCAGTGGCGCGTCGGCCGAACCCGGTGTCGGGCTCCGCCCGGCCTCGCTACAAGACGCTCACCGAAGATCCCGGACGCCGCATCCACCCCGCTCTGGCTCGCAATCGCTGCATCGAAGATGTCTACGAGCCCGGTTCGACCTTCAAGTCGTTCATCTGGGCCGTGATCACCGAGCGTGGCTTTGCCAAGCCGGCCGAGATCTTCGATACCGAAGGCGGGCGCTGGTTCACGAGCTACGGCAGATACATCGAAGACGTGACAAAGCGTGACGTCATGTCGTGGCAGGACGTGCTCGTGAATTCGTCCAACATCGGCATGGTCAAGGCGGGCGAGAGAATGTCCTTCCAGCAGATGCACGAGGCGGTCACTCGCTTCGGGTTCGGATCCCGTACCAACATCGGTCTTCCCGGCGAGGGCGCGGGCATCGTGACCCCCGCACGCAGATGGTCGAAGTACAGCCAGACCTCGGTGCCGATCGGACACGAAGTCGCCGTCACGCCGATCCAGATGGTCAGGGCGTTCGCGACATTCGCAAGGCCGGGTGAACTGGCAGGAACACTGCCGGATGTCACACTCCGAGCCGTAGATCACGATTCACTCACGATTCCGGTCATCAACCGCGTCCTCCCTTCGGATGTCGCGTTGCTGACACGGGCGACTCTCAGCGGCGTGACGCACAACGTCGAGAACCGCATGCGCGTCCAAGCTAGAAGATCCGGATCTGAGAGCGAGCTGGCGGCCGCGAATCAGTGGCGGTACTCGATCTTCGGGAAGTCGGGAACCGCCGAGATCCCGCTCGGCAAGGCGCCGGACGGCATGAGGCGCCCACGCGGTTCGAGCGGCTATTTCGATGGCCAGTACAACTCGAGCTTCATCGCCGCTGGTCCAACCGAAGAACCCCGCCTCGTATGCCTGGTCGTGATCGACGATCCGGGGCCGAAGCGGGTTCGCGAGCGAACGCACTATGGATCAATGACAGCCGGCCCCGTCGTTCGGCGCGCCATGGAGAGAGCCCTCACCTATCTCGGCGCGCCCCCCTCTCCACGTCATGACAACACAGCGGGCTCGCTCGCCAGCACCCGAAACTGAGCCGTTCGGATCAGCCGCTGAAGGGGCTTCGACCGAGCACGACGAGGTCCTTGCCTCCCGGTCTTGTGATCCGCTCCACAAAGCGACGGTATGAGTCCGATGCCGATTCGATGTCCTCTTTGAAATACGTCCGGAACACGGCTGTGCTTCTTACGGCGCGCCCACCGCTCTGCCCGCTGCCTACACGCATCGGAACGATCTGCCCCATGCGTCCCACGGCAGCGTCAGTGAGCAGACGCTCAAGACTCTCGCGACGCAGCCCACCTTCGCTCTCTCTGAGCCAATGGACCAGCGCCCAGACCTGCGCGTAATAGACCAAGGGGTCCGATGCCGACCGATCGAGCAACTCTCCCGGTTCGGACACAAGCAACGCTTCCAGAGGCATCAGCTTGCCCGATTCCCGCGCGGATCGAAGCGCGTCGTAACGCTCGACATTCGACCAGGGCAGGAACACCGGCCGATCCGAGAGTGTGTCCCAGCGATACCCCTCCATATACGCCGCGATGCCTTCTTCGAGCCAGATCGGCAATCGGTCTCTGAAGGTCGTTTGGGTGTACTGGTGCCACCCCTCGTGAGCGGCGATGGCGAGCGTGTCCTGAACTCCGATGTCGAAATAGACGCCCCGCCCGTCCGCCGCGTAGCCGCCGCGCTGGATCCGCAGGTACACCCCCGCGCGTTCACGCATCAGCGACTCCGTCAGCCGCGCCCACTGGGGCCGAGTCGCCAGCACGTATGTCTCAAGCCGTTGCGAGGGCGCGGGCAGAACGCCGAAAGAGCCGGTGTACGCAGCAATCGCGCTCTCGACGAAGGTCGGCAGGCGATCGAGCAGCAACCCGGGACGCACGGTCGTGAGAATCCGATAGGTCGTTGTTTCGATCACCTCGCCCGCAGCACCTTCAAACGTCCACGGGGCTCGGGAGACCACATACCGCCCCTGCCCGCGCCGGATTGCCGAGGTCTCTGTCGTGCTATCAGCGAACATCGCCGGTGTCGAGACCGATGTCTCTGTGGTGGCGCACCCCGTGAGAAGAGCCAACGTCGCGGTACCGATGCTGACTCCCCGAGCGATGACGCGCATCGGTCTCGTCCTCACCCGGATTGACATGGCAAACAACCGCATCGCGGGAACGTCCTCTCTGAGTGAGCCGATATCGAGTGTACGCGGTCAGACCAGCTCGAAGCCGGCCAGCGCCGTCGCGATACGGGACAAGTCATCGCTCGTCAGTCGAACGTCCGCGGCACCAGCGTTGTCGGAAACCTGCTGCTCGTTCCTCGCGCCGACCAACGCGTGCGTAACGCCCGGTTGCGCGAGTGTCCACGCGATGACCAACTGCCCGAGCGAGCACCCGTGTGCATCCGTGATCGGCCTGAACCGAGAGAGCAGGGCCTGGATACGCGTTCGATTCTCCACACTGAACCGCTTATGCGTGCGGCGCATGTCCCCTTCTGCATACTCACGCTCAGGGCCAGCTGTGCCGGTGAGAAGCCCAAGTGCCAGCGGCGAATACGCCAGCACCGCCACGCCATTCCGCTCACACCACGGCAACTGCTCCGCTTCCAGCTTGCGATCCAGCATCGAGTACTTCTCCTGATCGCTGTCCAGGCGCCCGACGCTGCGATACCGCTCCATCTGCGTCGTGCTCGCGTTACACACGCCGATCGCGCGGATCTTCCCCTCCTCGCGCAACCTCACCAGCGCGCCCATCGTCTCCTCCAGGGGCGTCACCCCCTCCTGCCAGTGCGTCTGATAGAGATCGATCCGATCCGTCTGCAAACGCTTCAGCGAGTCCTCCACCTCGCGTCGGATCGACTCTGGATTGTTGTAGATGTAGACCTCGATGTGCCCGTGCTCGCTCGGTCCCGATGCGGTTGATCGCATCTTCAACTCGCCCGCGCGCGTGTTGCACACCATGCCGCACTTGGTCGCGATCACCGCTTTATCCCGCCGCCCCTTGAGCGCACGTCCCACCACGATCTCCGAGTGCCCGAACCCGTAGATCGGCGCTGTGTCGATCAGGTTGATGCCGCGATCAAGTGCGCTGTGAATCGCCCGCACGGCCTCGTCCTCATCCGACCCGCCCCACATCCACCCGCCGATCGCCCAAGTCCCAAGCGCGATGACCGAGGCTTCAATCCCTGACTGACCTAGAGGCCGGGTTCGCATCTGTGTGCTCCGAGGCAATCGTCGAAAGTTGTGCTTCTCTCGCCTGCCATGGTCAATATACCTATCTGCCGCCATTCAATGCATGCCGCTGCGATGACAGAGGTTGCGCCCGCTGCGATCTCCGCACGATCGCTCCCCGCGTGGGATCTCCCCCCGGAACGCGTGTGTGAGTCTCGTCTTTCTGATACCCTTTGGCGACATGCCCGATGCGGACCAGACACAGCCGAAGCAGCGACGGGCCATCTCCCGTTGGATCTACCCCTTCCTTGTGTGGATGATGGTGGGCGTCCTGCTCTGTTTCATCCCGATCACGTATCTCGGTGTGAAGCGTCTCGAGGCGATCGGAGAGAAGCGAGATCAAGCCGTCTCCCTCCTTCGTGCGCGTCGCGCTCTGATTCTCGAGATCGTTCGCGCCGCCGAGCGTGAGCCGGAACGCCCCCTCTCGCAGGCAACGGCCTCGATGATCGAATCCATGCTCGACGACATCGCCAGACTCGGAGAGTCCGAGGATGGACAGGCAACGGTCATGGACGACGTCCGGATACGCCTCAGGCAAGCGACCGAAGCGCCGCGCGGCACGATCCTCGAAGCCACGATCCCAGCCCTCGACGAGCTCTATGTCAGAGACCAAGAGATCGTCGACGCCTATCGACTGCAGTTCGCCCGCATCGGCATCCAGGGCCCTTACTCGCTGCTCCTGCTCGAAGGGCTTGCGGTGATAGGGCTCGCCGGCGCGGCATGGATCGTGACAGCGGAGTTCCGGAGGCGTGACCGAGTCGAGTCCGAACTGAGACAGAGTCGCGAACGCCTCGCCGACGCCGAGCGTCTCGCGAAACTCGGACATTGGCAAGTCGATTGGGTCTCGAAGCGAGTCGATTTTTCCGACGCCTTGCACGGCATCCTCGGCATCCCGCGCGAGTACTTCGGCAACATGCTCGACGAGGCGTTCACGGTCATACACCCTGAGGATCGTGATCGAGTGCGAGAGTCAATCTCCGAACTCTCTGAGAATCCGCGCCCCCTCTTCGACCAGTTCAGGTTCATCGTGGATGGCGAGACACGCGTAATGTTCATACGAGGCACGCCCGTTCTCGATGACCAGAAGCGATTGGTTCGGGTCTGGGGAACCGCGCAGGACATCACAGACCAGGTCGAGGCCGAGCACGAGATTCGGCGTGGCGAGGACCGCTTCCGGGCCATCAGCGATTACGCTCCGCTGGTGGTCTTCCAGTGCCGGCCAGACGGCGCGAAGACATACATCAGCCCGCGATGGGAGCAGGTCACGGGCCAGCGGACCGAACACGCGATTGGCTGGGGATGGTCGGAGCTCATACACCCCGACGACAAGAAGCGCGTGATCGATTCGTGGCGTGAGGCCCTCGAGACGGCCGCGCCATGGGTGCATGAGTATCGGATCGTTCGCACCGATGGCAAGGTGCGTTGGTTGCATGTGCTTGCGTCTCCTATTCTGGACGAGCAGAGAGAAGTGACCAGTTACGTCGGGACAGCGGAAGACTTCACCGAGCGCCGCAACGCTCAGCGTGCCGCCCTCGCGTCTCAGGCCCGTTTCGATGCGGTCATCCGCGCCAGCAAGCAGATTCTGTACGACTGGGACCCCGAGACAAATACTGTCGAAATCGAGGGCAGCGCAGAAGATGTGCTCGGCCTTTCAACTGATGTCCTTCGATCGCTCGGCAAGTGGGCACTCCAGGTCCATCCAGACGACCGAGAGCGTTTCAATGACGAGATCGCCCGTGTCAAGGCAACCCGAGAGCCATTCAATCTCGAGTATCGAATGACGCGAACCGACGGGACGTACATCCACGTTCACGACCGCGGCTACTTCGTTCAGGCAAGCGACGACAAACTCCACATGATCGGCCTCGTTGCCGATGTCTCCGAGCGAAAGTCACTCGAGATCCAGTTCCATCAGGCCCAGAAGATGGAGTCGATCGGACGCCTCGCGGGTGGCATCGCGCACGACTTCAATAACTGGCTGACCGCGATCATCGGACACGCCCGAATCGCAAGAGACGCCGCGATAAAGCCCGAAGTCGCGGCCTCGCTCGACCAGATTCTGCTCGCCGCCGATTCCGCAGCCGACCTCACACGCCAGCTCGTCGCCTTCGCGCGAAAGCAGATCATCGAGCCCAAAGTCTGCCGCCCGGCGGATGTAGTCGATCGTGCTCGCACACTGATCGAGCCGCTCATCGGCGAGGGGATCACGCTCGAAGTACGAGCTTCCCACGACCTTCTCAACTTCCGCGTCGATCCCGCCCAGATCCAGCAGGTGCTCGTCAACCTCGTGATCAACGCGCGTGACGCCATGCCCGATGGCGGGTCGATCACCATCGAACTCGCAAACACGCAAGTCGATGCCGCCCTCGCACGCCAACTCGAAGGAATGCAGCCGGGTCAGTACGTGCAGATCGCCGTTACCGACCGCGGCTCCGGCATCCCCGCAGAGAACATTCCCCGCATCTTCGAGCCCTTCTTCACGACCAAAGAACAGGGGAAAGGGACCGGGCTCGGGCTGCCGACCGTCATGGGGATCATGCAGCAGAGCGGGGGCCACATCAAGGTAGAGAGCGAGGTCGGTTCGGGAACAACCTTCAGACTCTACTTCCCGGCAGCGAAGGGGTCGGCGAGGGCCGACACGGACCAATCCCGACAGGCGGGTTCTACACGCACCCAGGCCGTTGCCGACGATGCCGCGCCTTCCGAGACGATCCTCCTCGTGGAGGACCAGCCGCTCGTCAGAGACCTTGTCCGCGAGGTGCTGGAACGAAGGAAGTACACGGTCCTGCTCGCAGGTGATGCAGCCGAGGCGATGGCCGTTTCCGACACCCATAAGGGCCAGATCCACCTCCTCCTGACCGATCTTGTCCTACCGGGCATGAACGGGCGCGACCTCGCGGCCGAGATCGAACGCCGCCGCCCCGGCATCCGGGTGCTCCTCTCATCCGGATACACGGACCGGCTCGCCGAGATCGAGCCCGGACTCTGCTTTATCCAGAAACCGTACAGCCCGGACGCCCTCGCAGCAGCGGTTCGGCATGCGATCGATTCGCCCGCCGCCACCGCATCGAGCCGCGCCTAAACCGCCGATCCCGATCGAAACGATAAAGAACCCGGCCTCACGTCCCTTTGGCGTGGCCCTACACTCCACGCCACCCTCCATACGAGTTTCACGACCATGCCACACGTCATCGCCGAACCCTGCATCGGAACCAAGGACACCTCGTGCGTCGAGGTCTGCCCCGTTGACTGCATCCACCCCACCAAGGCAGAGGCCGATTTCGGCACCTGCGATCAGCTCTACATCGACCCGGACACCTGCATCGACTGCGGGCTCTGCGTCGACGAGTGTCCGGTGAAGGCGATCTTCCCACAAGAGGATCTGCCGACCGAGTGGAACAAGTACATCCAGATCAATCTGGAGTACTACAAGAAATAATCGGGCATGCCCCGTCCTCGAAGGGCATCACGAGAGTCTCGCGAGGTTCGCCCGCGCCGCCTCGCGATCAGCGATGGCCTTGGCCAGTTGGTCCCGTGTCTGATCGACCAGGTGCTTGGGAGCCCGGTCGGCGTATCCGGGATTGCCGAGCCGTCCCTCGAGCGCCGCGATCGACTTGTCGAGATCGGCCACCTGCTTCGCCAGACGCTCGCGCTCCGCGCCCGCATCCACCTGATCGGCAAGATCGCTGAGGAAGCACTCCTTTGAGTCGAACATGAACGACACGGACGCGCCGGTGGGCTTCGAAACGCCGGCTTCGGCGAGTCCCGCGAGCGTTTCGACCATTCCGGCGGCGGAGGTGATCTCTGCCGCCAGATCGGCGTGGACGTGCAGTTTCACGCGCCGCTTCGGCGCCACCTGGTGCTGGCTCCGCACCTCGCGGCAGGCCGTCACCAACTGGCGCAGCCGCTCGAACGAGGCCTCGGCCTCGGCATCTCGCAGCGCCGCATCCGCCTTCGGCCAATGCTCGCGGCAGAGCAGCCCGTTCCACTTCGCGTTCGCACGCCGCGCGGCGTCCTTGGGTTCGCCCACAAGATCCAGTCCCGCGATGGCAGCGGTGGGGGGGAGCGACCGTACACGCTCGTGGATCGCCTCGGTGATGTACGGCGCGATCGGATGCAGCATCCGCAGGATCGCATCCAGCGTCGCACGCAGCACCGCCCGCTGCGGCGCGGAGGATGCAACCGTCGGCTTGATCGCTTCCAGATACCAGTCGCAGAAATCACGCCACAAGAGGTCGTACATCGCGGTCGCGTACGGCGCGTACTGGTACGACGCGAGCGACTGATCGATATCAGCCACTGTCGCCGCCACGCGCGAGAGCATCCACCTGTCGATCAGCGAAAGATCACCCGCTCTCACGCTCTCCTTCGTGCCTTCGTGCCTTTGTGCCTCCGTGCCTTCCGCCTTCTCCAGAATGGAGACCACGAACCGTGCCGCATTCCAGAGCTTGTTGCAGAAGTTCCGCCCCTGGTCGAACTTCGGGCTGGTGTTCTTGCCGCTGGTGGGGTCACGCTCGACGGGCATCCGCACATCCTGCGTGCTCGTCGTCATCTGGACGAGCGTGAAGCGCATCGCGTCGGAGCCGTGGCTCTCGATGATGTCGAGCGGGTCCACGCCGTTACCGAGCGACTTGGACATCTTCCGCCCCTCGCCATCCTGGATGACCGAGTGGATGAAGACGTCGCGGAACGGCACGGGACCCTTCCCCTTGCCTCCTTCCGGGCTCTCCTTCTTCGTGCCTTCGTGCCTGTGTGCCTTCGTGCCTTCCGGTCTGAGGTACCTATTGAACATCACCATGCGGCTGACCCACAGGGTGATGATCTCCCGCGCCGTGCACAGCACCGATGTCGGGTTGAACGCGTCGAGCATCTGCGGGAAATCTGCGATCCCCGTCGCCTTCGCCGCGGCTGCCGCGTCCGGCCACCCCATCGTGCTCATAGGCCACAGGGCGGACGAGAACCACGTGTCGAGGACGTCGGGATCTTGTGTCACGTCCGATAGCTGACTCGCGAGCTCCCGAGCGTTCTGCCAGGCAGCTTCACCGTACTCGCTCTTGAATGCCGCCCATTCGGCCTTCTGTTCGTCCATCGAGCCTCGCCGCGCTATCCGCTGGATGTGCGACAAAAACTTTTGTGCTCGCTCAGTGCGAGCACAAGCAATGCCAAAGTAAATGCGTTCGCCGAGGGATTTTCCGGTGCTGGGAGCAACGCTGTTGACGCCATCTCTATTGAAATGAATCTCAGAGGCGACCCCGCATGCGCTCGCTGCTCGAAATCCAAGATCGTCAATTCGAGACTCTTGCTGCAGGTTCTGAATCTCCCAAGATTGAGGTACGCCAACATCTACGCCCTGTGCAGTGTTCTGATGAAGATAGTAAACCGGTATCCGATGCCCCCACCAAAGCTGGCGGCTGATGCACCAGTCCCTGATGTTCTCGTGCCACGTCTCGTACGTCTTCGCGTACCGCTCCGGATAGAACTTCAGCGAGCCGTCGCCGGTGTCTCTGTCTTTGGTGGCACCGCTCTCCAGAGCGGTGTGCCTTTGGTCTTTCTGCTTCCATATGCATTCGAGAATCGACGCGGACAGATACGTCCATGCGTAGTCGGATGGCCGTGCACAGATACCGTCCTCGACTGGATTGCGGAGGATGTACTCGACAAAGTCGCCAAGCCAGCCCCGGTCACGGACGATGTGGTCGAACCGCTCATCCTGCCACAGATGCCCGTTCGTTCTTCTTGATTCGTTGATTCTGCGAGCGGTGAACTTCTTGACGCCTGAAACCCACTCTCCCACACCGATGGTCTGCAACGGCCGGATGATCGCGTGCACATGGTCGGGCATGACGCACGCGGCAAAGAGATCGAATGCCTCGCCCTCGCCATGCCTCATTGATTCGAGGACAGCAGTTCGTTCCTGAGCAGATAACGCGCCTGTCATCAATCGCCATGTCACAAAGTAAGTGGCACCCTTGAGTTCCACATGTGGCAGGTTGCGAAGAGAGCGAATGAGCCCATTGGGAGAGGGCTCAAATGGTGGATAAGGGTCCATTCCGACAAAGCCCGCTGGTGCAAGGGGGCGGGACTTGAAGCTATCGATGGCCGAACCACCGCTCTGGAGAGCGGTGCCACCCAAGGCCCCTCTTTGTTCCGGCACCATCGCGTCCACCGCAGCACCGGCCAGTTTCGAGTCCGTCACCCTCACGTACCACTGATCGCTCAGGTACGGCTCGATGATCGCCTTGCTTCGGTCGCTGTGCTTGACGCTGTGGCGGTACGGCCTTACCTCTTCGAGCAGCCCGCGCTGCTTGAACTCGGCGACCACGCGATTTCGCGCATCGGCCATGGTGAGACCCACAAACATTGCGCCGTCCTTCGATTCGCTCCACAATTTCTCGCTTGTCACGCGGCCATCCGACTCCATCATGTTGCAGAGACCGTCACCGACTCTCATCAGCGAGTCCACCCGCTCCTTGTGCCGCTGGTAGAGCTGGTAGTCGTTCTCATCGTGCGCGGGCGTCACTTTCAGGAACCCCGTGGCGAACTTCGCCTTCGGGTCGTTCTTCTCTTCTTCGCTCGTCGCAAGCGACTCCGGCAGCACCACGTACGAGTCCACAAGGATCGGCACCACCCGCTTGATGATGGGCAGCTCCACGCAGAGGTCCTTGAGCACTGCCGCGCGAGGATCCTTCGGGCTCACCGCCACCGCGGTATCGCCGAGGTACGTCTCCGGCCTGGTCGTCGCGACCGTAATCCAAGCTCGCTCATTCGCCGCGCCCTTGATGTGCTCAGCCGGGAATCCGAGGTGCTTGAGCTCACCCCACGTGATTCCCTTTCCGTCACCCTTGTCACGCACCAGCGGATACCGCAAGTAATAGAACGCTCCATCGATCTCCTGATCGAAGCACTCATCATCCGCCACCGCGGTCTGCAGCACCGGATCCCAGTTCACCAGGCGCTTGCCGCGATAGATCAGCCCATCCTTGAACAGCTGGAAGAACGCCTCGCGCACCGCCGCGGCACACACCTCATCCATCGTGAACCGCTGGCGCTCCCAGTCGCACGAGCACCCCATCCGCTTGAGCTGATCCGTGATGACCTTCTCGTACTCGTCCTTGAACGCCTGGATCTTTCCGACGAACTCGCGCCGGCCTTCTTCGCCCTTGAAGTCCGCGCGGCGTCTTCCCTCTTCCTTCAGCACGCGCTTTTCGACCACGCTCTGCGTGGCGATCCCCGCGTGGTCCGTCCCCGGCATCCACAGCGTCTCGAACCCCTTCATCCGGTGGGCCCGCACCAGCACATCCTGCAGCGTGTTGTTGAGCGCGTGGCCAAGGTGCAGCGCGGCGGTGACGTTCGGGGGCGGAATCACGATCGCATACGGCTCCGCCTCCCCGTTCAGAACGCGCGAAGGGTCAGCGTGGAACGCGCCGGTGGACTCCCAGTGTGCACGGATACGATCCTCGTGCTCGGTGGGCTTGTAGGTCTTCGGGAGGTCGTTCGAGGGCGCAGCCGCTCCGGGCTTCGGATCGGTGCTGGAAGACGGATTCGGTGCGTGATCGGTCATGGCGTCAAGGGTATCGCCGTGCCGATAGGGATGCGATGATGAACCGGTCAGAGCCAGACAACAAAGTACAAGACGGGCAGTGGCGAGCCGGCAAGGTCAACCTCGCCACACTCATTGCCGCCCTCGTTCTTCTTTCCGCCTTCATTCTCAGCATCCTGACCATATCCGGACGCCCTGAACCGAGTGTGGCATCAGGAGCACCCAATCAGCAGCGGATCTCGCCCGCGGAAGCGACCGAGGCCATACTTGTCTCCGTCCAGCAACACGTGCGGGCGGGTGATCACGGGCAAGCCGCAGCGATCCTCGAAGAAGCCGTGAGGAACTATGCCGATCAGCAGGAACTGCGGATCGCTCTTGCAGAGACCTACATCGCACTCAATCGCTCGGGTGATGCATACGAGCAGTTCCTCGCCGCACTGACGATCGGTCCTCGGGACGCATCAACCGAATTCGCAGCCGGCACGATGGCGAGGATGAACAATCGCTTCGATCTCGCGCTCGAGCACTACTCCGCCGCCCAGAATGCCGAGAAGTCCAATCCGACCTATCCGCTCTATCTCGCCCAGATGCAGCGCAAGCTGGATCTGACGGAAGACGCCAAGGTCTCGCTCTTGAGAGTGGTCGCGCTCCAGCCCGAGAACGCGATCGCATGGGGCACCCTGGCCGACATCGCACTCGCTGAGAACAAGATCGATCTCGCTCTCCAGCACGTCGCGCGTGCCCGCGAGCTCGAGCCGAGAGTGGGTGCATGGCGACTGATCGAGGCGAGAGCTCTGAAGCGTCAGTCGAAGCCGGAGCAGGCCTTGCTCGTTCTCGACGGTCTCTCCGATCTGGATCGCCAGGAGTTGCACAACGTCCGCCTGATCGCCGAGTGCAACGCGATGCTCGGCAAACGCCAGGAGGCGGTCGCCTGCGTCGTCGATGCCTCCCGGGCTCGGCCGGGCGATGCAGATCTCGCTCTGGAGGCCGCGATCTGGCTCTACAACGCCGGCGACAAGGACGCCGCCCGCACATTCGCCATGCGTGCCTATACACTTGGCAGTGACTCTGCTTCATCGCTGCTCGAACAGATCGGGGAATGAACCGCCATCACCCAACCCGGTCGGCGGCCGATTCCCTGCGAACCCTCTGAAGCAACTCCATCTCACGCACCGCACAGCGTCTCTCGCATGGCTCTGCGCCCTCATCACCGTCACGACCCTTCTCTCGCTCGGGTGCTCAGAGCCCTCCCAGACAAACCGCGATGAATCCGCAAGGCCGGTGAGAAAGGGCCCACTCGGGCCGATCAGCCCGATTGAAGAGCGGGTCGATCATGTCATGGGCACCACGCTCGTCCTTCCAGTGAACGTTCTGCCTTCGCTCGCAAAGCCCGGACCGATCTCTGCTCAGCTCGAAGATGGGCGCGAGATCGCCGCAAAGTTGGTGTGGATTCGCGTCGAGTTCGATCCGAACGAGTTCGCTCGCTGGCTCCCCGAATCCGGCTCGTGGAGCGTGATCGATTCCCCCCAGGGTCGCCCCGGCGAGGGTCAGGGATACTGGGCGATACTGACCGATCTTCCTCTGGACGCCGCCGGGCAGGGCGTCTGGATCGAACGCGGTCTCATCGAGATCAACTGGATCGCACCCCTCCCGCAGGGTCGCAACTCCGGCGCCCTCACGCCGGTCTTTCCCGAAGCGATCGGTTCACCGGGGTATCAGGCATATCTCACGCCGGAGTTCTCCAGCCCTTCAAGGCGCTGGCGTGCGCGTCTCTCCACCGAGGGGCTGGCGGGCTCCCTCCCCTTGCTCATTCCTGATCGAGACGAAGAACGTGCTCCAATCCCCGATCCTCTCGAAGCGATCGCCTCCCAGCAGGAATCCCGCTGGGCCGCGGCTCTCACTCGACTACACCAGGATGATCCCGACCTGTGCGAACGCCTCAGGCGCGTGCTCTGCATGCACGCGGTTCTCGACAACGGCATACGCATCCCAGCATGGCCGCTCAGCCAACGTCGGCTCGATCGTCTCCTCTCCGAACTCCTCAATCCCGGCGGAAGCGTCCGAACTCGCGCAAGGGCCGCCGCCGACTTCATCGCCGATCAACCACTCGGGCTCGCCTGGGTCATCGACGATGCCGGACTCGTCGACGCCGCAACCGGGGACGCGATCTCCACGGTGGGCATCGTCAACCTCGGCGACCGCGCGACACTCGCGTGGGCCGCGTCGTCCGCGAGCGAATCTCCTACCAACATCACAACGCTCGAAAGCGGCCGTGGCGTCGCCCTCACTTCAACCTCACGCAAGGTGCCGGACGGCACCGGGTCGATCGATATCAATGTCGGGCGTTGGAACACCAGCCGCACAGTGCTCAGCTCGCCGATCCCCGTCTCCCCACCCGGCCTCAGAATGGGCCCCTTTCTGCCCACATGGACCCTCGACCGCTGGCAGGCCGCCGCAGAACCGACACGCCGACCCGGAGATGCGGAGTGGACGACCGCAGCATTGCTCGAGCGGCTACCCGGCTCGAACGAAGAGTGGACACTTTATGTCGAGTGCCTGCGCCCCGAACAAGCCGGAAACGACGCGGATTCCGTCAGGATCTGGCTCGGCCCGCGTTCGAAGCCGATCTCCGTCATCCGCGTGACGCGTGGCGGCACGCCCACCGACGAACTCTCACTCACGACGCCCCAGATCCTCGCGGGCTCGATGCGGGTTCAATCCGATCGCTGGTCATTCCGGATACGTCTGCCGCGTGCCGCATTCGACGCCCAGGGCGGCATCACCCTCGGCCTTGAACGCATCGGCTCCCAGGGCAGACGATGGACATGGCCACGCCCGATCGCCCCATGGCAATCCGAACCCGGACGCGTCCGGCTGGACACATCACGCTGGGGTTGACCAACCCGCCTGACGTGCCCGCACTCCAGTTCCAAAATGAATCGCCCGGCCGAGTGGGCCGGGCGATCGTGATGCGTGCAAAGATTCAGTCAACCACTATCAGAGCATCAGCGACGACGACGCCCGAAGGCCAGCGCGGAGCCGATCATCAGCAGCCCGGCCGCTGAGGGCGCGGGCACGACAACCATACCGACAACGCCCGGGGTGTACACATTCTCAAGGACCATGTCCGTCATGAACGCGCCCGTCATCTGGTCGATCCAGCCGACCTCGAGCGTGCCGAGGTCATTCCGCTGCACCGCTGCATACAACGTCCCGTTGAAGAAATCCAGATCGTGATTCTGGAAGTCAAATCCCATGGAGCCGACCAGCGTGCTCGCCGGCGTCGGTCCGTTGCTGAGCGAGTAGTCGACGGTGTAGATCGCGTCGGAGTTGCTGCTCGCACCCCAGAAGGTGTCCGTCGCCGCGTCATATGCCGCGCCGCCGTTGCTGATAGTTCCCGTGGGTCCGACAGGCGTCACGGCGAAGGTGACGGGGTTGATCTGGTCCAGGTTCTGCGAGCCGCCCCGATACCCGTAGATCGAGCCGTTCGCGAAGACCATGCCCGGATACGTGCTGTCGAATCCGTCATACAACAGCGTCAGCGAAGGAGCAGCCGAGAACGCTCCATCAAGCCGGTATAGCTCAAAGGTGCCGTTCACGCTCGCTGTCGAGCTGATCGCCCAGATCTCGCCTCCGGGCATCGTGAACATCGACACAATGTCGTCGGACAGGGCGAATGACTGCACGCCCCCGCCCGACGAGGCGCGGAAGAGTGTCGAACCCTCTGTGACCAGATACGTTGGTGATGCGGACGCGACTCCCGCCGCGACCAAGACCATTCCACACACCGCGACGATCTTCTTCGTGCTCTTCATCATCTTGCCTCCTTCTCTCTGAGTGCTCTGCTCGAAAGCTGTCTATGACACTACCGTTATGTCATTATCACGGCTGCGGCAGGCGTTTGGATGCGGAATCCATCAGGTTTCTTCGTATTTGAACCTCCGATGACGCACGCCACGACTCGCTGCAGATGCCGCGCGAACCAGCACGCTCTGCCTATAGTTGTGCCAACTCGTGGATGGGTAGGTCGGAAATCAAACACAAAGCATTGAATCACAGGGGTTTAAGGCCATGCGTCGTGCCAAGATCAGCATCATCGGAGCGGGCAACGTCGGAGCCACGTGCGCCCACTGGGCAGCCGCGAAGGAACTCGGCGACATCGTCCTCCTCGACATCCCGAACAAGGACAAACCCGAACAGCACATGCCCAAGGGCAAGGCACTCGACCTCGCCTGTTGCGCTCCGATCGAGCGATTCGACAGCACGATCCACGGAACCTTCGACTACAAAGACATCGCGGGCTCTGACATCGTCGTCATCACCGCCGGTCTGCCCCGCAAGCCGGGGATGAGCCGCGACGACCTTCTGGCCGTCAACGTCCCCATCGTTCGCAGTGTGAGCGAGAAGGTGAAGGAGTTTGCGCCCGATTCGATCATCATTGTCGTCGCAAACCCGCTCGACGCGATGGTGTACACGGCCTGGAAGACAACCGGATTCCCGACCAGTCGCATCATGGGCCAGGCAGGCGCGCTCGACGTCGCTCGATTCCGCCAGTTCGTCGCGATGGAACTCGGCGTCAGCGTCGAAGACATCTCCGCGCTCTTGCTCGGTGGTCACGGTGACGACATGGTTCCTCTCCCGCGCCTCACCAGCGTCAGCGGCATCCCCCTCACCGAACTCATGCCCGCAGACAAGATCCACGCATGCGTCGAGCGTGCCAAGGTCGGTGGCGGCGAGATCGTCAAGCTCATGGGCACCAGCGCGTACTACGCCCCCGCCAGCGGCACCATCCAGATGGTCGAGGCGATCGTCAAGGACAAGAAGCGGATCGTTCCCAGTGCCGCGTACTGCGAGGACGAGTTCGGCGTCGCCCCAGGCAAAAAGGGCAAGGGCTACTTCGTCGGCGTCCCCGCTCTGCTCGGCTCAAAGGGCGTTGAGCGCATCGTCACCTTCGGCCTCACGACCGACGAGCAGAAACTCATGGATGAGTCGGTCAGCCACGTCAAGGACCTCGTTGGTGCAGTGACCAAGCTCTTCCCCGACCTCGCATGAGATACACCCGGCGGGCCTGTTTCTCCCTGTCAAACACCCTGTCGTCTCAAGAAGGAGTCATCGGAATGCTCCGAACCCTGATGTCCAGAGTCGCTTGTCTGACGCTGCTTGTCGGAGCGTCCCACGCAAACGCGTTGCAGCCATCATCCTCCGATGGGATCGTCGCGCCCGCATGGTCCTCGAGCGAGACACGCACCGTCGGAGAGATGCTCGCGGGTGTCTGGAAGTCCGGTTCCGTCGCCCAGTCAGATGGACAGGGTTCCATCGGCATCGTGATGGCGATCGCGCATGTCAATGTTGAGGGCGTGCCCGATGCCCTGTACGTCGAAGCCGCACGCGAAGACGCCCTCTGGCAGCCCTATCGCCAGGCGATCTTCCAGGTGTACGCCTACAAGGGCGGTCTGCGCCTCCGCACATACGAGATCCGCAACAACCCCGGTATCAAGAACGCGATCGTCGGCTTTGTCTACGCCCCCGAACTCATGCCGACGCTCACCCGCGACGACCTCATCGCAACTCTCGATCTCGATCTGAAGAACTCCGGCGCGGGGTTCGTCGGCCAGACGCCCTATCCCTATCCCACGGGCGTCGGCGGCGCGGTCGAGATGACCAGCCGCATCGAGCTCTCACCCACAGCCCTTGCCTCGATGGATCAGGGCATTGCCGCCGATGGCTCCATTGCCTGGGGATCGAGCGAGGGAGAGAAGTACGAGTTCACAAAGATCGAAAGCCCCGTGAGCGTCACCAGAACGCCCGAGGGTGTTGTCATGATCACCCTCGCCAAGGGAGAAGGCGAGCCCCTCGCCGACGGACAACTCGCCACCGTGCACTACACCGGATACATCGACGACGGCTATTCGTTCGATAGCTCCCGCAAGCGAGCCCAGCCCATGACCTTCCGCTGGCCCGGACAGATGATCCCCGGCTGGAACCTCGGGGTCGCGGGTCTCAAGAACGGAGAGCGTCGCAGGGTCATCATCCCCTCCGACCTCGGATACGGACCCAACGGGAACCCGCAGGCACGCATCCCAGGCAACGCACGCCTCACCTTCGATATCGAATGCGTGCTCCTCCAGGATGCGCCGGTCCAGAGCCAGCCCTCGCCCTCCGGCGGCCACTGAACACGTCCCCTGATGTATTCATCGCTCCTCGCACGCTCATAGTCCGGGGAGTCCCGCGGATATGTCCCAACGCGACTACTACGAAGTGCTCGGCGTGCCTCGAACCGCGAACGCGGACGAGATCCGCCGCGCGCATCGCAAGCTCGCGCGTCAGTTCCACCCGGATGTCAACAAGTCGCCGGACGCCGCGCGGAAATTCGCCGAACTCCAGCAGGCCTACGAAGTCCTCTCCGACTCAGGCAAAAGAGCGGCATACGACAAATTCGGGCACAACCAACCGGGCGCCGCCTCGCAAAGCGCAGGACAATCGGGGCCGTTCCGCTGGTCAACCTCTGGCGGCTCAGGCGGCTTCGACTTCGAAGCCGAAGATCTCGGCTCCGTCTTCGACGCCTTCTTCGGCTCGCGCTACGGGCAGTCGCAGCCCAGCCAACAGGCCGGACAGAGAGCACAAAGACCCCGCAGAGCCCAACGACAACAAACCGTGCAGATCCGCGTTCCCTTCCTCGTCGCATCTCGAGGCGGCACCCACTCGACTCACATCTCGATCGACGGTGTGCAGAAGACAGTCGAGGTCGCAATTCCGCCCGGAACCGCCGAAGGAACCAAGCTCCGCGTGAAGCCCCCGGGCAGCGAGACCCACATCGTCTTCGTCGTTGCGATCGAGCCCCACCCCGTCCTCACACGACTCGATTCCGGCCGCGGCAACCTGGACCTCGCTCTGGATGTGCCTCTGACGATTCCCGAAGCGGTCCTCGGTGCCACCGTCCGCGTCCCTACACTTGACGGTTCGGCGGATCTGGCGATCCCGCCCGGGTCGAGTTCCGGTCGTAAACTACGCTTGCGAGGGCTGGGCATTCGGCTCTCAGATGGCACTGCGGGCGACCTTTACGCAACCGTGCGCATCATCGCTCCGGAGCCATCACGCATCACGCCCGAACTCCGGTCAGAACTCGAAGCCCTCGCCTCGCGATTGCGATCGCCGAGAGACGGACCCGGTTGGCCTAAGTGATGCGGGCTGGCCACAAAGCCCCAGCATCGGGCCAGACTTGACAGACCATGCCCCACCGGCGAAAGTGAACGCTCGGTGAGGGTCCCAGGACACCGAATCAGTGCTGAAGCAGCAGCATCAACTCTTTGTCTTCCTCCTCGGCGCATTCGACGCGATCGTTGTCGCCGCGGCGTGCTACGGCGCATGGGGAGTCAGGCGGACGCTCCTGACCGAGCCGCCGCTGCCCGATTGGGAGTCATACTTCAAGCAGCCCCTCGTCCTCTTCGCTGTCCCCATCACCCTCTACATGCTCTGGACCTTCCGGCTCTACCGGCCACGCCGAGACCGCTCGCTCCTGCACGAACTCGTCCAGGTTGGAAAGGCCAGCGTCGGCGCGATGGCCGCGTTGATCGTTGTCCTCTGGGCCGTCGGCAGCGGCGCCATCGAGAGCGAACCCCGACGCATCGACCACGCAGACCAGTACGTCGTCGTCGCGGGTCGCGCGCTCGACGCGGGCCGTGTCCAACTCATGTCGCTCGGCGTGCTCCTCCCGCTCCTGCTCGGCATCCACCGCGCGCTGGCACGCATCGCCCTCCGCGAAGTCAGACGCAGGGGAAAGAACCTCCGCCACGTTGCCATCATCGGCGATGGCCGTCTCGGCGCAATCGTCTGTCGCACCCTCGACCGCAATCCGTGGACCGGCATCCACGTCTCCTATTTCATCTCCCATCACGAGACCTCTTCCCGACCGAGGTGCGCCAACCGCCCCGTCGCCGGAGGGCTCTC
The DNA here is from genome assembly GCA_019454185.1 of Phycisphaeraceae bacterium. NCBI lineage: Bacteria > Pseudomonadati > Planctomycetota > Phycisphaerae > Phycisphaerales > Phycisphaeraceae > Phycisphaeraceae bacterium. Next base: position 1,765,373 of record CP075368.1, on the reverse strand, counting down.
CGAACTCGAAACGATCCTCTCCAAGTTCCCTGTCGATTCTGTCTACATCGCCGTCCCGACCGCTCGCTCCGCCATCATCCCCCGCGTGCTCCAGCGCCTGGAAAAGTTCGTCGTCGACGTCCGCATCGTCCCCGACGTCCAGGCCCGATACCTGCCCCAGAGCATGGCCGTCGCCGAACTCGACGGCATGCCCATCCTCAGCTACCGCGAGAGCCCGCTCTATGGCCTCGGCGGCATGCAGAAACGCGTCATCGACTTCCTCGGCGCGATCGGCGCCCTCATCGTCTTCGGCCCACTCATGGCCATCATCGCGATCTGCGTGCGACTCGGCTCGCCCGGACCGGTGATCTTCAGACAGCGTCGCGTCGGCCTCGGGGGCGAGACCTTCAGCATCTACAAGTTCCGCACCATGTACCACGTCGAGGACGAGGGCGAGGGCTCGCTCGCATGGACAAAGCGTGGCGATCCGCGCGTCACTCCGATCGGCCGTTGGCTCCGACGCACCTCACTCGACGAACTTCCGCAGCTCTTCAACGTACTCCGAGGCGAGATGTCCCTCGTCGGCCCACGCCCCGAGCGCCCCGAACTGGCCGAGCAGTTCCGCGAGAGCTGGCGCGGGTACATGATCCGCCAGCACGTCAAGGCCGGCATGACCGGATGGGCGCAGGTCAACGGCCTCCGAGGCGACTCCAGTCTCCGCAAGCGCCTTCAGTACGACCTCTACTACGTCAAGCACTGGTCGCTCGGCCTCGACCTCCGCATCCTCTGGCTCACGATCTTCAAGGGCTTCGTTCATCCCAACGCACATTGAGGAGGAGCAGGCCCGATGTCACGCGTCCATCGAAAGGCATTCTTGGGCCTTGCTCTTGTGTCGGCAGCGGCGAGCTCCATTCTCGTACGCGAATGTCGGAGCGAGCGACTCCCGATGGTGCCGGTGTACTGGCGAGCGTCGGACTTGGTACCGCCCGGCGATCTGTCGCCTGACGACCTCTTCCAGGTCAACGTGAATGGTCTCACTGGCTACATCGATCGAACCGGGTCGATGCGGATCACACCCCGATTTGAGCACGCGAGCCCCTTCTCAGAGGGGCTCGCGTGGGCCTCGCGAGACGGCCTGTATGGCTACATCGACACGAAGGGCGAGTGGGTGATCCAGCCCTCGTATACATTGGCGCAGCACTTCTCGCACGGCCTCGCCCCCGTCCGCAACGCAGGCGGGTTGCACGGCTATATCCGCCCGGACGGCTCGTGGGCGATCGAGCCGCAGTTCGAGAGCGCGAGGAGCTTCAACACCGACGGTGGGCTCTCGTCGGAAAGATCTCGCTCAAGGGCAGATTTCTCTCGATCCTCGATGCAGAATCGGCAAGCGACTGGACCTATTGGTGGATCGACACCTCTGGTCGAAAGGTCGCGACATGCCTCGATCCATACAATCCGTCAGTCGAACCCGGCGGCCTCGGTCTCAAATGGGAAGGAGGTGGCGTCGGCTATGTGGATCACACAGGACAATTCGTCATTCAACCCGTGTTCGCAGAGGCCGGCCAGTTCTCAGAGGGTGTGGCGCCCGTCAGAGCCGTCGGCGGCAAGTGGGGTTGCATCGATGCCGCCGGGAACTGGGTCATCGAACCGAAATGGGACTGGGCATACGGCTTCAAAAACGGCTTGTGCGAAGTGACGTTCGTCGGAGCGAACGGCTATGTGAATCGCCATGGTGAAGTGGTCTGGGCGCACCCAACGTGGATCACTGCAGAGTAACGATGCTCCATAGCATCCTGCATGGTGGGACGGCACTCCGTCATTGTCATCGGTGGGGGCCACGCCGGCGTCGAAGCCGCGTGGGCTGCTGCCAACCTGCTCCCGGTCCGTCCCGGTGAGCCGCCCACAGTCGCACTGGTCACTGCCGACCCAACCAAGATCGGCGTCATGTCCTGCAACCCCGCCATCGGCGGGCTCGCCAAGGGCCAGATCGTTCGAGAGATCGACGCCCTGGGCGGCCTCATGGGCCTCGCCACCGACGCCACCGGCATCCAGTTCAAGGTCCTCAACACCTCCAAGGGTGAAGCCGTCCACGGCCCGCGCGCCCAGTGCGACAAGCACGCCTACGCCCGCGCTGTCCAAGCCCTTATCGCCTCCCGTCCCGAGATCCGGGTCATCGCCGCGACCGTTGAGCACATCCAGACGGACAGCGACCTCGTCCGTGGCGTGGAGATCCAAACGTCCACGGGCCACCAATCCCTCGCAGCCGACGCGATCGTTCTCACCACCGGCACCTTCATGCGCGCCCTCATGCACTGCGGCGAGCACAAGGCCGAGGGCGGGCGCTACGGCGAGCACGCAGCGGTCGGCATCGCCGCATCCCTCCGCCGACTCGGCTTCGAACTCGGACGCCTGAAGACCGGCACACCGCCCCGCCTCCGCAAGGGCTCCATCCGCTGGGACGACCTCCCGCCCCAGCATGGCGACACCCCGCCCACACCCTTCAGCGATCTCACCGCCGACACCACCGCTCCCGGCTGGACAGTGGGGGACCTCGCCCTCGATCGCTTCCCCCTTCTCCCACAGGTCGAGTGCCGCCAGACCTCCACCAACGCCGCCGCCCACGAACTCATCCGCGCCAACCTCCACCGCGCTCCGATGTTCTCCGGACAGATCGAATCCGTAGGACCCCGCTACTGCCCCTCGATCGAAGACAAGGTTGTTCGATTCGCCGAACGCGACACGCACGGCGTCTTTCTTGAGCCCGAATCGCTCGAAGACGACTGGATCTACTGCAACGGCATCTCCACGAGTCTCCCCGCCGATGTGCAGGATGCAATTGTCCGCGCCATGCCCGGCTGCGAGAACGCCGAGATTCTCCGCTACGGCTACGCCGTCGAGTACGACATGGTCCGCCCCCATCAGATCTACGCGACCGGTATGACCAAACCCGTACGCGGGCTCTTCCTCGCAGGGCAGATCAACGGAACCAGCGGCTACGAAGAGGCCGCCGGCCAGGGCCTCATTGCCGGAACCAACGCCGCCCGCCTCGTCCGCAGCGAACCTGAGTTCATGCTCGGACGCGACCAGGCGTACATCGGTGTCATGATGGATGATCTGGTCACCAAGACCCCCGTCGAGCCCTATCGCATGTTCACAAGCCGCGCCGAGCACCGCCTCCTGCTCCGCGCCGACAACACCGCCGATCGTCTCACGCCCATCGCGATCGATCTCGGACTCCTCTCCTCGAGCAGCATCGGCCATCATCGCCAGCGGGTCTTCCGCCGCCGTTGCGATCGGCTCGCACAAGCCCAAGCCCTGATCGACGCCACTCGCTTGAATGGTCAGTCGCTCGACCATGTCATCCGCTCATCGGATCTCTCTGTTGAAGAACTCCAGTCACACCTCGCCGGCGCACACGGTTCGGCCGCGTCCGATCTTTCCATACCCGTGCTCCGCTCGGTTCTTGCCGACCGCCGCTACGCCCCCCTGCTGAACCGCCAGCGAGCCGAGATCCGGCGTCACGCCGAACTCGAATCGCGACGCATCCCTCTCGGCTTTGATTTCACGTCCTGCGTCGCACTCCGCAACGAGGCCCGCCACGCGCTGGACCGCTTCCGCCCGGCCACCTTCGGACAGGCCGCACGCCTCGAAGGCGTCACTCCCGCCGATATCACACTCCTCTCCGTGCTCGTCGAACGCTCCCGCCGCGCCGAACGCCCCACCCACGCTCCCGTGAGGCCGCGCGAAACATGAAAGGTCTTGTCTGGCCACTCGCCTCGGCATCGCCGGACACGCCAAACGTGCTCTTCGGGTTCGTCGTCATCCTCACCGCGTCCGGCCTCCTCGCGTTGCTCATGACGCGCCTGCGCCAGGCGACGATCCCCGGGTATGTGCTCGCCGGCGCGATCATCGGCCCGAACGCCCTCGGTTGGGTTTCCGACAGCGAATCCGTTGAGTCAATCTCACATCTCGCCACGATCCTCCTCATGTTCAGCATCGGGCTGCACATGGAGCTCTCCTCACGCAACAAGGGTCTCGTGCCGGTCACGATCGTCGGCGCGGCCTCGACACTCCTCTCCGCAGCCGTCATCGCCGTCGTCTCTCTGCTCGTCGGACTCTCCCTCCCCGTGTCACTCACCATCGGGCTCGCGATGTCCATGTCCTCGACCGCTGTTGTCGCCCGCATCCTCTCCGAGCGTCGCGAACTCCGCCAACTCGCCGGACGCATCTCATTCACCATCCTGCTCGTGCAGGACATCCTCGCCGTGGCGATCCTCGCCGCAGTCCCCATGATCGCCGCATGGTCCAGCCACAACCACGCGCCCGATGCATCCGCCCCTAGCGCGGCGACCCAGCCACTCCTCGACCAGATCGCCTCCGGCTCACTCAAAGTCGGGCTCGTGATCGCGTTCCTCCTCTTCGGCAAGTTCATCCTCCCGCGAATCATGCACGAGGCCGCTCGTGTCGCCAAGGGAGAGATCATCCTGATCGTCTCCGCCGCCGTCGCATTCGCCGCGGCAGGCGGCGCAACGCTCGCCGGTCTCAGCCCCGAACTTGGCGCGTTTGTGGCTGGTCTTCTGCTCGCCGCAACCCCGTTCCGGCATCAGGTCGTGGGCCAGCTCGAGCCCATGAGAGACCTCTTCCTCGCGATCTTCTTCGCCTCGGTAGGTCTGAAACTCGATCCCGCGATGCTCGCTCACAACTGGCTCCCGATTCTGATCGGTGTCATCGGGCTCGTCGCGACGAAGGCCATCAGCATCGGGCTCACCGCCTGGTCGATGGGAGCCCCTCCGGCAGTCTCTGCCACGGTGGGTCTCTCGCTCTCTCAGGCCGGCGAGTTCTCCCTGGTTGTCCTGGGTGTCGCTCTTACCGCCGGAGTGCTCGACACCCAGACCATGGGCATGATCCTGCCGATCGTGGTCCTCTCCCTCGTCTGCACACCCTGGTTGATGGCGGCCGCTCGAAGCGTCTCGCCCAAGCTCGCGCCCGCCCCGCTCGCCCCGTGGAGCGTCGCATCCTCGCTGCGTGCCGACACCCCCGATCCCCATCCCGACATCGCTGCCGCCATCACCTGTCGCGCTGTCATCGCCGGCTTCGGCCCCGTTGGACGCGCCGTCGCCGACCGCCTCGACCTTCTCTCAATCCCCTACACGATCATCGAGCTCAACCCCAGAACCATCGAGACCCAGCGGGCGATCGGAAGATCAATCATCTACGGCGACGCCTCGAATCGAGAGGTGCTCGAAGCCGTCAGAATCGAGGGCGCGTCCGTCGTGGTGCTCGCGATCCCCGACGATGAGGCCACCATCCGTGCGTGCCGCGCGATCCGACAACGCGCACCGGACGCGTTCATCGCCGCTCGCGCCGGCATGCTCCGCACGGGTATGGCCATCAAAGAGGCCGGTGCAAGCATCGTCGCCATCGACGAGATCGCAGCAGCCGAATCCCTCACTCGCGAAGTTATCGAACGGATCGAGGGGCTCGCCGCCCCGGCTCCACACAGGCCGCCCCTCTCCGATGAGCAGCCGTCGAAGCCCAAAGCGTGAACTTCCCCTCAGCAACCCGCCCAACCGATCAATCCTTGATCTGGCGAATCTCATCCCTCAATATCGCGGCCAGCTCGTAGTTCTCATCCTCGATCGCCTTCGCAAGCCGGGCCTGCAACTCGCCCGTCTGGCTCACCGGCAACTCCGGCGTCTGCTGAGGCACTCGAGCCCCGAGGGTCTCCCTCATGGCACGCAACGCCTGCACCTCCGCTGATTGCTCGAACTGCTCCGGGGCCTGTTCATCGAAGATCCGACGCAGAGCTTCAAGCCCCTCCTCGATCGCGACCAGTGCCGCCTTCGGCTCGCTCTCACGCAACGACCGCCCCGCCAACGCACGGGCACGGATCATCGTGACATAAGGCCTGAACTGCTCCAGCGCGGTACGGTCAGACTCCATCTGGGCGTGAGACACACAGAAATCGAGCAGCCGCAGGTTCCGCGTCGTATCCCTGATCACGCGATCAAAGTCCTCGATCGCCAGCAAGCCCACGTACCGGTGGTAATACTGCACCGCTTCTTCCCTGAGCAGGCGGCACTCCTCCGCTCCGAGAAATCGAGGCGCCTCGGTTGCCTCACCCGACTCGAAAGCGGATCGCCCGAACTCCTTGCGCTGCTCACGCCGATCCACATCCAGATCGTCGGCCCCGGAGAGGCCCGCCGCCTGATCCTCGTACAGGTCGAGCAGACTCTCGAATCCCCCCGGCCTCTGCCCGTCCGGGCGCCCGTCGAGCTTCATCTGCAGCACGCCCAGATCCACCCTGAGCTGAAGCATCTCCTCGCCGTCGGCCCCCTGAACGAGCCGCGCTGTGATGTGACCGGGTTCGTAGGGCCATTCGTTCAAGAATGAAGTAAGGTCTTTGTTCATGTTTCGGGTCGCCAACCGGCCAATTCTTCGCGTACTTTCATACGTCTCCAAGGCCTGCGCGGCCTCGCGACGTCTTTCTAGGAGGACGATTGTACGTGATTCGCGCGTGCTTCCGCGCGTCTCTCGGACTGTTCGGTATGTATCCGGACCCTGCACGCCCGTGTAGGTATCGCATTCATTGGGACTTAGGAGCGATAACGCCACAGATCAACAGAAACTTCAAGTGCCAACTTGACCCCGACGATGCAACCGGGACCAATTTAGCGGCGAATCTCAAAAGTGAGTGGCATTCTTGAATTTTCGTGTCATGTTGTAAGGTGAGAGAGACTCGGGCGACGAAGGTCCGGGTCGCACACGCGGAAGGTGGGATGAGACGTGAGCGGCAAGAGCGAGCTGTCGGGCTATGCCCGGCGGGAACTGCAGTCCGACCTCCAGCTCTATTTAAGGGGCATAAACGAGGTACCGCTGCTGTCCGCCGAGGATGAGCGTGAACTGGGTTGGGCGATCATCAACGAGAACTGCCCCCAGGCGCGTGAGCGCATGGTTCGGGCCAATCTCCGATTGGTCGTTTCCATCGCCAAGAACTACATGAATCGGGGTCTTCCCCTCACTGACCTGATCGAAGAGGGGAACATCGGGCTTCTCAGGGCCGTCGAGGGCTTCGACCCGGCCCAAGGTGCCCGGTTCAGCACCTACGCGTCCTGGTGGATCAAGCAGGCCATCAAGCGGGCCCTGATCAACGCGACCCAGCAGATCCACGTGCCGGCCTATATGGTCGAGCTGATCGCCAAGTGGAAGGTCGCGCAGCGCAAGCTTGAGGCCGAACTCGGCTACACACCGTCGATCCAGCAGCTGGCCGACGCGATGAACATCCCGGTCAAGAAGGTCAAGATCATCAAGCGGGCCATTCGGGCTCTCAATTCGACCGTTCGCGAGCCCCAGAGCCGCGACGGCGAGATGATCTCGCTTGCCGACGTCGTCGCCGATGCTCGCATGAAGACGCCCGACGACAACGTCCTCCGCGGCGACGAGCTCGGCGTCCTCCGCCGCCTGCTCGAAGCCATCGACGAGCGTGAGGCCATGATCCTCCGCCTTCGGTTCGGTCTCGACGGTCAGGAGCCCCTCACCCTCAAGCAGATCGCCGAAGAAATCGGCATCAGCCGCGAGCGTGTCCGTCAGATCGTCGACGAGGCCCTCACCCGCCTCAACCAGCAGATCACCGACGACAAGCCCAGCCGCTTCTATCGCGCCGCACCCGGACGCGAAGAAGCCGCCACGGAAGTCGAATCCCAGGACTCGGCCCCGATCCCAGGCCAGACCGTCGGCTGAGTCAACCCTCTCTTCGAATCGCACGGGCACGCAGCGACGCGTGCCCGTGTGTCGTTTTATCCCCCTCATCGCGCCGCTCACGGGGACGCTCCACGCGGCTTGTGCTACCATCGTCGGCCATGCAAAACAGCTCAACGCTCCGCCCACCCCGAGCATCCAAGCTCGCAATGCACAGCCCGCTCCACACCCTCATCGCCATCGCGATCACGCTGGCCACGCCGGCCCTCGCACTGGCAGACGACTTCGTCAATCGTGTGAATCAGCCCTTCCGGATGATTCGCACCGAACTGAGGTCCGATTCCGTCATTCTCCCAGTCATCGCTCGCATGGCGACCCCCCCGGTCGGCGTTGACCGCCTCGATCGCGCCAGGATCATCCCCGCTGGCTCACAGTCATGGGCCGCCGCCGAGACGTGGGCACAGGGCGAGTCGCAGCAGGCCGTCCTGAAGGCGATCCATCAGGTCACGCAGGAACCCGACTACCGCATCGCATTCGGCTTCGGACAGCCCTACGGAGCCCAGGGGGTTCCCGCAGCGCAGATCCGTGACCGTCTATACACAGATCTCGGCGACCCGCCCCTCCTCTCCGCCGCTCGACATCACTACCTCCCGGCATTTGAACGTGTCGCCTGCCTGGTCAACGTCGAAGCCACGCGCCTCGCGGCAGCCGGCGACCCGAACGCAGCGATCGACCTCCTCATCGACTGGGTCTTCTTCTGCCGCCAGATCGCAGATCGCGAGTTCGCAGTCGAGGTTATCTGGGCCATCCAGGAGATGTCTCGCTCGTTCGAGCGCGTCCGCGATATCGCTTACGTCGACTCACTCGCCTCGTCGCCCACCCTCTCGGCCGACCGCATGAAAACGGTGATCGACCGCCTCGACGAACGCGGGTTCCTCGGGATCGAACGCATCGCGCTCCCGCTGGCCGACACGATCGGTGCCGAACAGGTCATCGCTCGTGTCTACGTCGAGCGTGCTGGAATCAACAAAGCCACGTTCGGTAGCACGCTCGCCCGCCTGGGAAGCTCCGACCGCCCGCTCCGCCTCTTCGGAGAGGCCGCCAAGTGGGATGTCATCGCCGATCGCCAGAAGACGTGGTTCGATATCCGCGACACCCTCAGCAAGATCACCAACGACTGGACCAGCCGCTGGACGCTCGATGCCTTCGACCCCAGAATGACGCAGGCCTTCGAGTACAGGTCGCTCGACGCCAGTTCGAGCGTGATCCAGGCGACAGTCCCCGACCTCGGCGAGATCTTCGCCCTCCGACAGGTCCTTCGTACGGAAGCCGTCGCCACACGCCACGCCCTGGCCGTGTACTGCGCAAAGGTCAGCGGCGGGCAATGGCCGCCCACACTCGCCGCCGTACGCCCCATCTGGATCCAGCAGCTCGAGACCGATCCCTTCAACCCCCGCAGAGAACGCGGGGCCAGGCCGCCGCTCGAGTACTTCGTACCCATCCGCGACACCCGCTCCCAGTTTGGAGACCGCGAAGTTCCCAAGCCCCACGACATCAGCATCGTGACCAGCGGCCAGAATTTCTCTCGCCAGATCGACGACTCACAGTTCATCCTCTACTCCGTCGGCGGCAACGGAGGCAAAGACTGGGCGCGCCGAGTCCAGAACACAGCCGACAACATCGCAAACGCCGACTATCTCGCCTGGCCTCCCATCCTTTCCCTCCAGCGTCAGCACATGGCCGACACCGGTCAGCTCAAGTAACGCCTCCGATCCCGCGGCATCGAAAGCAACGATACCCCGGCGCGAATCTCCACGCGCCGCGAGGAGACACCACCTTGGCCTCCAGCTCAACCACTCCCGGTGTCGGCTCAGTCGAGAAACTCGTCATCATCGGCTCCGGTCCCGCGGGCTGGACCGCCGCGATCTACGCCGCCCGCGCGAACCTCGCCCCGCTCTCCATCGTCGGCGTTCCCAAGCAGGACCCCAGCATCGTCCTTCCCGGTGGCCAGCTCATGCTCACCACCGAGGTCGAGAACTATCCCGGATTCGAGCACGGCGTCATGGGCCCCGAGATGATGGGCAAGTTCCAGGCCCAGGCCGAGCGCTTCGGCACACGCATCATGGGCGACGACGTCGTCCGCTGCGACTTCTCGAAACGCCCCTTCGAGCTCCACACCCAATCGAACGGGATCGTCCGCGCCCACGCCGTCATCATCGCGACCGGCGCAACCGCAAACTGGATCGGTCTCCCCAACGAGATGCGACTCGCCACCATGGGAGGCGGCGTCTCCGCCTGCGCCGTCTGCGATGGTGCGCTTCCCGCGTTCCGCAACCAGCCCCTCGCGGTGGTGGGGGGAGGCGATACCGCGATGGAAGAAGCCACCTACCTGACCAAGTTCGCAAGCGAGGTCTACATCATCCACCGCCGCGACTCCTTCCGCGCCAGCAAGATCATGCAGGAGCGGTTCCTCAGCCGCCCCAACGCCAAGGTACTCTGGAACAAGGTCGTCGTCGATGTCCTCGGCGAGGACAAGATCAGCGGCGTCCAACTCAAGGACACCGTGACCGGCGAGCTCTCCACGCTCGATGTCAGGGGGCTCTTCATCGCCATCGGCCACACGCCCGCTACCAAGTTCCTGAAGGATGCCGGCATCGAGCTCGATGAAGCCGGATACATCGCGCTCCGGACCCGCAGCAGCCGGACCAACGTCGAGGGTGTCTTCGCCGCAGGCGATGTCTCCGACAGCGTCTACCGCCAGGCCGTCACCGCCGCCGGTATGGGCTGCCAGGCCGCACTCGACGCCGAGCGCTGGCTCGCCGCGACGGGCGTTCACTGAAGTCCATGTATGCGACGTGCTGAGATGATGCAGTTCGCTCATCACATTGATTCGCTTGGATACGCCCTGTGTCCAGGCATCATCGAGCGTGACGAGATCGAGCGCGTGCGAGCAACGCTTCCCGTTGTTCCTTCAGGCGGCATTCGGAACGCTCTGGCGAACAGCCAGGCGCTGGCCATGCTCGCCCGATCCCCGCAGCTGCGTGCGCTCGCTGATGTGGTCCTCGGTCCCGGAGCCCGCGTGACACGCGCCATTCTCTTTGACAAGACGCCCGATTCCAACTGGCGCGTCCCATGGCACCAGGACACGACGATCGCCGTCAAGGATCGCGTCGACACTCCCGGTTTCGGCCCATGGTCTATCAAGGACGGCGTGGCCCACGTCAAACCTCCCGCGTGCGTCCTTGAGCGAGTGCTCACACTGCGGCTGCATCTCGATCCGTGCGACGATTCGAACGGTCCGCTTCTCGTCCTGCCCGGCACGCATCGCGAGGGGTTCCTCGATGAGTCTCGTTCGAACGCACTGATCTCAAATGGCTCGCCTGTAGCGTGCACCGCGGAGATCGGCGATGTGGTCGCGTTTCGACCCCTATTGCTGCACAGCTCGCACAAAGCGCGAGCCGCCACGCACCGGCGCGTGCTGCATCTGGAGTTCGCCGCCGGAGTTCCGGGTGGCAGTCTTGAGTGGAACGATGCGGACCCCGATGCCCCCGTCAGTGCGGGTCGCTGATGTCCGCCTCGCCGAAGAGCCGGAACTCTTTCCGCCGCAGCACCTGCCCGGCCAGATCCGTGTCGTCGACCGAGAGGGCAATGGTGGGGGTGCCGTTCGGCCTCAGCATCAGCGAGTACGCGAAGTGAATGTTGATCTCAGCGCCGAGCAGCGAGAGGCAGAGACTCGAGATTGTGTGCCCGCGTGAAAGCTCGACAACCAGTACGTCTCGTTCAGAGAACGTCGCGTTCGCGTTCCGAAGAATCTGGCGTGCCAGTTTCGATGAGTTCGTGATGATCCGGATCACCGCGTGATCGCTCGCCTCGGCCACGGAGAGCGCGCAGATCGCACACCCAGAGCCGTCGAACGCTCGCACGAGGTCGAAAAGCCGACCGACACGGTTATCCAGAAACACGCTGAACTGTGTCACGCGTGGCGGGGAGTACCCCATCGTCGTCTCGGCAGGCATCGATGCCTGGCTCATGCGCGTCCTCTCGCCGATTCGATCGTGCCGGCGCGTCCGACGCCGACAACTCCCAAGATACATGCCGCAGGGCCGACTCCACCGAGCCGCGCGCCAACGACACCTCACACAAATCGTACCACCCCGCGTCGCGGCTCACAAGCACAAAATCCGCTCGCCTCACGCCCCGGACGGTCAAACCGCGAAACTCGACCCGCAACCACAGGAAGTCGTCGCGTTCGGGTTTGTGAACACAAAGCCGCGCCCCATGATCTCGTCCTTGAAGTCCACCGTCGTCCCGTTCAGGTAGAGCAGACTCTTCGGATCGCAAATGATCTTGACCCCGTGCTGCTCAAAGACCTCATCGGTCTCCTTCTGCGTCTCGGTCAGGTCGAGCACATACGAGAAACCGGAACACCCGCCGCCCTTGACGCCGACCCGGAGCCGAACCTTGTCCGCGTCCAGCTCCTGCTGGGTGATGATCGACTTGATCTCGCGAGCAGCCGTCTCGGTCAGAATCACGCCCTCGACTTGTGTGGCCTGCTGACTCATCGCTTATCCATCCTTTTCCGCAATTGTGCGGCACTCATTCTACGCCGCTTTCTGCCGATCCTGAAGCCCGTTCCGCACTGGCACAGGCCATCACCTATTGGATGTCGGATGGGCCGGAATCGCTTCTGGATCGGTCCGAGAAGATCCGTAGCTCGAACACCGCCAGAACCAGCCCCGCCCCACACAGGGCCGCACCCACAGTCCCGCTCACAAGCGCGGGCATGAAGTTGCGGCCGGTCTCCCACATATTCAACAGGGTGTCCTGCTGCTCCGTGGTCAAATCCCGATCCCGAAAACGCTGCCCTCAGTGCGCCGCCGCCTGCTCGGCCCCGGCGGTGATCCCGTTCTTCTGCTTGTAGTCCGCGATCGCCGCACGGATCGCATCCTCGGCCAGCACCGAGCAGTGGATCTTCACCGGAGGCAGCGACAGCTCCTCGACGATCTCCGTGTTCTTGATCGCCAGACCCTCATCGAGCGTGCGGCCCTTCAGCCACTCCGTCGCCAGCGACGAAGACGCAATCGCGGAGCCACACCCGAAGCACTTGAACTTGGCATCCTCAATGACGCCCGTGCCCTGGTTCACCTTGATCTGAAGCTGCATCACATCGCCGCACTCGGGCGCGCCGACCAGCCCGACGCCGACGTCGGCCCGCTTCTTCACCTCATCCGTCGTGCCGAAATTCCCCACGTTGCGGGGCTTCTCGTAATGATCGATGATCTTCTCGCCGTATGCCATGTTTCACCTCGTCGTATCACGCCAGACCGAGCCCGGCCGAATAAACCAAATTCAATCCGATCAGTGGTGCGCCCACTCCACCTTGGAGAGGTCGATCCCTTCCTTGTGCATGTCGTACAGAGGGGACAGATCACGCAGCTTCTTCACAGACTTCACGATCGCCTCGGCCGCGTAGTCCACCTGCTCATCCGTCGTCCAGCGTCCGAGCGACAACCGAAGCGACGAGTGTGCCAGCTCATCACCGACGCCCAGAGCCTTGAGCACATACGACGGCTCCAGCGACGCGCTCGTGCACGCCGAACCCGACGAGCACGCGATCTCCTTCACGGCCATCATCAGACTCTCGCCCTCGACGAATCCGAACGAAATGTTCGTAATCTGCGGCAGCCGCTTCTCGCGATGCCCGTTGACCTGCACCACGTCCAGGGCCGCCGTCACCGCGTTCTCCAGCCGTGTCCGCATCGCGAGCAACCGCCGCCCGTCCTGCTCCATCTCCTGAAGGGCGATCTCCGCCGCCTTCCCGAGCCCGACAATCCCGGGCACGTTCAGCGTGCCCGATCGGAAGCCCCGCTCCTGCCCGCCTCCGTCCACCAGCGACTGCAACCGCACCCGCGGCTTCCGCCGCCTGACATACAACGCGCCGACGCCCTTCGGTCCATAGATCTTGTGGCCGCTCATCGAGAGCAGATCGACGTTGTCCTTCGCCACATCGGTCGGCATCTTCCCGACCCACTGCGTCGCATCCGTATGGAAGATCACCTCTCGCTCGTGGCACACCGCGCCGATCTCGCGGATCTCATTGATCGTCCCGATCTCGTTGTTCGCCCACATGATCGTCACGAGGATCGTGTCCTCGCGCATCGCGCCCCTCACCATCTCCGCGGTGATCAGCCCGTCCGAACCGGGTTCGAGGAACGTGACGTCAAACCCTTCCTTCTGCAGACGCTTGCAGGGATCAAGCACCGCCTTGTGCTCGTGGATCGCGCTGATGATGTGCCCGCGAGGCCGACCAGAGCCCGCCGGCGCACGCTCGTACATGTACGCCGCGCCCTTGATCGCGATGTTGTTCGACTCCGTCGCGCCGGACGTGAACACGACCTCTTTCTCATCGGAGCCGAGCAGAGCCGCAACCTGCTGCCGAGCGGCATCCACGCCCTCCTCCGCCTCCCAGCCGAACCTATGGTTGCGGCTCCCCGGATTCCCGTACCGCTCTGTGAAGTAGGGGAGCATCGCCTCAACGACGCGCGGATCGCACGGCGTGGTTGCCGCGTGATCAAGGTAAATCGGGAACTTCAAGCCCATCGCACACCTCTCGAAAGTCACCCCGTCCGCAAACCGGATAGGCATGTCCTGATAATTAGAATCATTCCATTCTAGAACGCAATGGATGATAGGCACCGGAGCAAGGACCCGCAGCCGCGGCCTCACTCGCTCGCAGTATTCCGCTCGAACGTCATCTTCACGCGATTGCCGGCATCGTTGAACTCAAGCCGCGTCATGTACGCGCGAATCAGCATCAGCCCTCGCCCAGTCGGCACCTCGAGATTCTCGTCGAGCGTCGGGTCCGGAACATCGCTCGGGCTGAACCCCGGCCCCTGGTCTTCGACAGCGATTGACACCCGGTCAGGCCCGACCGCCAACTCAACGCGAACCGGTGCCGAAGCAGAGAGCCCCTTGTGGCCGTGCTTGAACGCGTTCGTGATCGCCTCCTCAAAGGCAAGCCGTATCGCAAACTTCGCCGCCTTCGGATAGCCGAACTGGTCGAGCGCGCCCAGAACCTCCGTCTCGGCGCGATGGATCAGCACCCGATCATTCGTCAGGTCGATCTTCCGCTCGATCGATTCAGGACCGTGGGATGGTGGCATAAGCGCATGCTCAACGAGGGACCGGGGCTCGATCGACGCAGTCAACCGAAACTCTTGATCGCGTCCTCGGTCGTCGGCATGATCTTGAAGATGTTGTTGAGGCGCGTGATCACGAACACCTCATAGATCTGGGGATCGATGTTCGCGAGCCGCAACTGGCCCTTCTGGCGCAACTTGTTGTTGATCGTGATCAGCGTGCCGAGCGCCGCCGAAGACAGATGGTCCACATTCGCGAAACTGATCAGCAGTTTCGGTGAAGACTCCGAATCGATCAGCGAAGTGATCTCATCGCCGATCATCTGGATGTTCGCCTCATCGAGGATGTTCCGGTCCACGAACTCGACGATCGTGACCCCTGAATCCTTGCGGACGCGAAGACGAGAGTCCGAAGCCGCCATGCGTGCATCTCCCAACTGATCAACCGCCGCGGCGGGTTGCCGCATCCCCATCATAGTGCCCCCGAACCGTTGGGGCATGAAAACACGCAACGAGAAAGGGGCGACCCGCTCGGGCCGCCCCCTTTGTTTGATTCACACCGGGGTTCGATTCACACAGGCATCTCTCAGCCGGCCAGACCAGCCCGCGTCGCATCGCCCAGACCCGGGAAGTTGCGGTCCTCTTCCTCGTTCTGGATCAGGATCGTCGGCTTGAGCAGGATCAGCAGCGTCTGCTCTTCCGTCGTCTCGATGCGGTTGGTGAAGAACCTGCTGATGATCGGGATCTTCGAGAGCACGGGCACACCCGTCTCGACCTCGACCTCGGTCAGAAGACGCTGCCCGCCCAGCAGGATGGTCCCCTGGTCCGGCACCGAGACCGTCGTGTTGACGGTCGTCGCCGTGATGGTCGGCAACTGAACGAACGATTCGACGCTCGAAGAGCTCACCAGCTGGCCGCCCGCGACCGCTGTGACCGCACGCTCCGCGAAGCCGTCGATACGGGCAAGATTCGTGCGGACGTTCAGAGTCACATACCGGCGATCCGCCGAGACCGTGCCGTCAACGTCGAGCAGCACACCCTCGGACACTGCGCCGACAGTCGGATCGAAGCCGACCGCCGAATCGCTCGTCACAGGCGTCAAGTCAGAGATGAACGCCACCTGCGTCGCCACAGAGATATTCGCCCGCTGACCGTTCATGAACGTCAGACGCGGGGCAGTCAACTGCACCGAGCGACGATCGGCCTGTGTCGCCGTCACAAGGAAGTCGACCTGCACATCGTCAAGGAACTGCCCCGCAATGCCGAGCGCGGGGGCCGCACCGATCACCGCGCTGCCGACGCTGCCCTCGGGCAACGCGCCGCTCAACAGGCCGCCCGCAAGGCCGAGCGAGTTCTGTCCCGCCCCGATAGGTGACCACGAGCGAGGATTGACAACGCCCTGGCTTGTGCCGGTTGCTCCCGTGACGTTGCGCTGCAACCCGCCCTGCCCGAAGTTGAAGAAGTCGCTGCCTTGAATCGTCGGGTCGTTCGCCTGTGCAGCGCGAACCTGGTTGTTGTTCGAGTTGAAGTACACGTCCAGATCGAAGCCGATCTGCTCGAAGAAGCCCGAGGAAACCAGCAGGAATCGGGTCTCGACGTTGATCTGAAGCGCCCGCTGCTCACGCAGCTTGCTCAGAAGGCCGCCGATCTCGCGATGGTTCCGGGCCGTGTTCGTGATGATCAAGGAACCCGCGAGCGGCTGGATCCGCCCCGTATCGCCCCCGTTGTCGGTCCACCCCTCGAAGTCGATGTTCTGGGTGATGATGTCGATGATCTGCTGGCGACGCTCCTCCAGCGGGAGCCGAGTATCGTTGTTGTCGTTGTTCGTGTTCTGGAACGGGCTCTGACCCCCGCCGCCGCCGCCGCCCTGGTTGCTCTGTAGCACCTGAGACAGATCGAACTCGGGGGCGTTGTCGAAGTCAGGCACCTCGATCAGCAGATCGCGGATGTCGTAGATCGCCAGAATCGTGTTCTTCCGCAGCGCCTCGTCCGAAGCAATCTGCAGAATCCCGTCATTCACAGCCCACGCGGCGCGGCTCAACCGATCGGGGCTCACCTTGTCCAGCACACGGTCAAGCACAGTGCGGATCGGCACGCGCGAAAGGTTCAGCGAAACCGGGGCGGATCGATCGACGCCGATCTCCTCCAATGAAGCCCAATCGACGTCGATATTCAACTGCGAGATCGCCTCGACGAACTGCACCACCTGCTCGATCGTCGCATCCGCAAACCGCGCCTGCTGAACAGTCTGATCGAGCTTCGCCAGAACCGACTGGTTCTCCGGCGGCTCGCGGAACGCCTGCATCTCGCCCCGGCGGAAAGAGATCGAGGGCCAGTCGCTCGGGTAGTTCACGATCGAGGCACCGGGGATCTGTGCCGCTTGCTTGTTGTTCAGCCGCATCATCGCGTGGGTCAACTCTGCACGAGACTCCAGCTCGTTGAACTCCTGATAGATCATCAACGCAGTGATCACGTCCTTGAGAAGAAGTCCCGAAGGGCTGATCGGATCAAGGAACAGGATCTGATCAACGACCTGCAGGGCCTCCTTGTACTTCATCTCCATCTGCAGCGCACGCACGCGATCGATGTGCTCACCGATCTTGCGATCGCGATCCAGCGTCCTCGCGCGGGCCTGTTCATCCGCCTGACGCTTGAGGTCCGCCTCGCGACGCTTGATGTCGTCAAGCCGCAACTGGTCCTCGGTCTTGCCGATCTTGTCGAGCAGCGAAGTCGTCTGAGCCATCAGCCCCTCGTACTCGCTCTCGGCGAAATACTGGCGGGCCGACTTCAGTGTCAACTGGGCCTTCAACGCCTGAAGTCTCGCCTCGGAGACGCTCTGCGTTTGCAGCGAAGCGCTCGACTGCGACATCAGGTTGTTGAACTCGGCCAGCGTCGCCTGCTTCGCGAATCGATTGGTCTCCAGGGCCGACTGGATCAGATCCTGCTCAGGACCGACATTACCGCGCAGCAGCAGCCGCGTCTCGGTCAGACGCCCGTCAACGTGGCGAGACTGGTCCGCAGAAAGCAGATCCCGATACTCGCCCTGAAGCCGCGCGTACTTGTTCGCGGCCTCGTTCAGCCGCCGCTCAGTAAACGCCAGATCCGCCTCCGCAAGCATGCTCTGCGCCTCGAACATCCTCGCCTGAGTGATCAGATCGGTGCTCGAAGGAGGAGGAGTCGCAGGCGCCGCCGCCGCCGCCGGTGCCGCCGGTGCCGGTGCCGGTGCAGCAGCCGGAGCCGGAGCGGGCTCAGCAGCAGGGGGCGTGCTCGCAGGGGGCTGCGATCCCGGCTGCGCGGGCTCGGGCGTTCCAGATCCGTTCACCGGCGCAGGGATGTCATCCCGACGCTTCACAACGCCCGGCTGCAGCATGCCGAGCGACACAACATCGGCATCGATCAGCGAGCCCGATGCATCCTCATGCTCGATCACGAGGGCCTGAGCACGATCCAGAGCCGCTGAATCAGCCGGAGACAACGCAACGCCGCTCCGAAGCACCGAACCGATCAGAGACTTCGCACGCGCGTAATCACGGATCGCCATCGCTTGCTCGATCTCGATCATCGCCGTCGGCACGCGATCCGCCACCCGCTCACGCTTCGAGCGAACCACCTCAAGGACCTCAAGCGCGGACTCGATCTGTGTGTCGGTCGCGCCAGGCAGGTTCGCGATCGAGCCCGCGCTCCGCTCCGCAGCCGCAAAGTCGTCAGCCGCCAGCGCCGCCTCCGCCTTCTGCAACGCCAGAGCCGCAGGCGTCAGCCCGCTGATCTCTTGGTTCAGCCCGGCCAGCATCTCGAACGCACGCGCTCTCTCAGGATCAGAGAGCGATCGCCCGGCATCACGCCCGACAACCGCCATGATCGTGTCACGCGCCTGAACCAGACGCCCTTCCGAACGCAACACCGCTGCCCGATCAAGTGCATCGATCGTCGCGGCGGTTGCAGGGGGCTCCCATGCAGCCGCCGAAGCGAACGGAGCCAAGCCAGCCGCGCTCGCGAAGGCGCTAGCGGCGACGATCAGAGAGCGTACCGAACGGTGCTTCACCACGTGCATGCCGATCTCCAAGACCATGCGAAGAAAGAAGGGCGGAACAACAGGGCCAGTGCAGAACGCGCTGAGCTGCTGAAAGCGAGACGACGACGAATCCAACGACGAGAACGCAAGTCGCGTACACGCCGGGGCCGGGGCGCAACGAACGCCGCCCGGGTATGGCCCTCGCCCGGGGACGGGAAAGATAACCGGGGTCCTTAGCGAACGCAAACCGCTCGTGCGCGGAATCGTGCTTTCGGATCCCCAGCGGTCCTTCGCGCGCCAGGTGGACGGCCCTTCGCTCGGCAAAGCCGACCGGTTCCGCCTGTCCCAGTGCATTAGGGAATCATCCCGATCAAAATTCCAACGAAGCCCCCGCCGACTCACCCGCCATACCCACCATGGCACTCTGAACAGGCAAAGTGCCGGGTCAGGGCAGCCACCGGAAGAAGTACACCGTCGGCGTATCTGCCGCGGAAGGGTCCAGCCGATCCACCTTCAACTCCGCCAGCAATTGGTCCAATTCCTGCTCGGTCACACGATCGGCAAAGACCAGCGATGTCTCTCGATCCAGATCCTCCCCATCCGCCACCTGCTTCAAAACCTCATCCAGCGCAAGGTCTTCCGCCTGCCCAAGACAATCCGCACGCACGATGAGATCAGCATAACTCCATGGTATATCAAGAGATGGGCTCGTTCGCACCAGGCATCGCCACGGACAAAGCCCAAGATCCCGACCCTGATCATCAACATTCGTCTCCGGATCGACATTGAGCGTCAGCCGCCACTCGTCCCGAAGGTGCTCAACGACCTCATCCGCCGTCAAGAGATCCGGCCGGTCGTCCGGCGCAACCAGCACCCCCCTATGTTCGTGGGCTACCGCATCCGCCCCGGCCGGCTCCTCGACCTCCGCCAGATCAAAAGCACCCAGCAACCTCTCGATCCGCTCCTGCATGAGCGGCTCGGCCCGCACCGTCACGATCTTGTGCTCATCCACAAACACATAGAAAAACGGATCCTCGGACATCGCCCCGAATCCGCACAGCCCATCCTCGTACAGGTAATCCTCGTACCGGCGTGACGAATCCATGAACTGGTCGAGCGGGACCAGCTCATACGCCACATACGGATCGATCTCCCTGAACGCATCATGCCCGAGCACATCCAGGATCGGGAACACCCGCCCCGGCATCATCAGGAAAAGCGAGTTGCACAACGATCGCAATCGGTCCGCACCGATCACGATGTCCCACACATACCGATCCGGCCACTCTTCCCACTCGCCCGAGCCGTCATCCGTATCCGCCGCTTCAAACAGCACCTTGTACCCCATCCGCGAGGTCACCGGCTCGATCGGATACACCCCGAGTGGGAACTTCAGCTCCCCGACCTCGACCCGTTCGATCGTCCGATCCGCCTGCGTGCTGGGTGGCTTGGGCAACGTGCTGGACTCCGTAGCGCGTCAAACGCACGCGCTTCTCACGCCAACTGTACCGCCCGCATCGTCCCGCGGCACCCCTGCATACGCTGGCCCGGATGAACGACCCCCTCCAACTCGCAACCCTCGCCGTCGGAAACACCCGAGCCAGAATCGGCCTCTTTCAGGGTGAAGAACTCCTGGGCGCGCATTCCTTCGCCTCTACGGACGCCGCCGGAATCGTCGAGTGGCTCGCATCGCAGCAACGCCGAGCCGCTCACTGCCCCCTCCTCGTCGCATCCGTCTACCCCGACGCATCAGAGAAGATCCTCGCCGCCTGCCAGGATCTCGCGTGGCTCTCGCCCCATCTTCGCATCGGGCGCGACGTCCCGATCCCCATCACCGCAAACGTCCGTCACCCCGAGAAAGTCGGCCAAGACCGCCTCCTCTGCGCCATGGCAGCGTGGGCGAGCACCGAAGGTCCCTGTGTCATCGTCGATGTCGGCACCGCGACAACCGTCGATTACATCGATGCCGAGGGTGTCTTCCAGGGCGGCGCGATCGCGCCCGGAATCCGCATGATGCTCGACGCCCTCTCTCGCGGCACCGCCGCCCTCCCCTCCCTCACCTTCGACGCCGAACGCATCGATGCCGAACCCATCGGAAAGGACACCGAGCACGCCATGACCATCGGCGTCGCCGAGGCCACAAGAGGGCTCGTCTCACGCCTCGTCGAGCGGTACGCAGGCGTCATCGGCGCCTATCCCCGCGTCGTCGCCACAGGCGGCGATGCCGGCGCGATCTTCGCCTCCGATCCCATCGTCGAGCACATCGTCCCCGATCTGCAACTCATCGGCATGCGCCTCGCCTTTGAGGCGCTCATGCACGACCACGAGAGTGATCACCCCGAAGCCGAGGGCTGAGCGTGCCCGTCCGCGCCTACTCCCAATCTCCGCGAGGGCTCCCCGGAGCGATCGCCCTCTTCAGACTCGACGCAGACTCCGAACGCGAACTCGACGCATGTCTGGAGCAGATGGGCTCTCGTCCAGTCCGCGCAGGCCAAGCTCGTCTCTCGACACTCCACCAGGGACATCAGGCCGTCATCGCGCGCTGGACACCGACCGAAGCACACCTGATGCCCCATGGCGGGATTGCTGTCCTCAAGCAGGTGGCATCGATCATCAGGCACGCGGGTGCCGATCTCCTCGAACATGAACCGCTCCGTCCGGACATGGACGATCCCGCCCCATTCCTCGAATCCGCGCTCGCCCACGCCGCGAGCCCCCTCGCGATCGACCTCCTGCTCGACCAGCCAAGACGCTGGAACCTCTCGCCGCGCGTCGATCTCACGCCCGCGCACGCCTCCATGCTCCGCCATCTCCTGGAGCCCGCGCTCGTCGTCGCCTGGGGACCTCCCAACGTCGGCAAGTCAACGCTCCTGAACGCCCTCGCGACGCGCACACTCGCGATGACATCTCCCGATCCCGGCACCACCCGCGACCACGTCGGCGCGATGCTCGATCTGGGCGGGCTGGTCATCCGCTACCTCGACACACCCGGCGTGCGCGATGATGCCCATCCCGCCGAGGCCGAAGCCATCGACATCGCACGCTCACTCGCCCAGACCGCGGACCTCATCCTCTGGTGCCGCGACGCCTCCTCGCCTCGCGTGCCCCTCCCGAAGACCACCGCAATCGTCCTGCCCGTCGATCTCCGATCCGATCTCGGCACGTCACAAGGCCCCGAGGGGATCCGCGTCTCGGCCTTCGATCCTCACTCCATCCGGTCACTCGCCGCAGCGATCCGCCAGACGCTCGTTCCCGACACCGCGCTCGCCGATCCCGGTGCTTGGGCCTTCTGGAGAACACCACCCCGCCCCCAACCAACCCACTAGCCCTCACGTGCGAGCGCCCCTCACCCCTCACGCATGCCGACCGAGCGGTGCCGCCCTATCCTTCTCATTCAAGCCATCGCAGTCCGCCATCTACCAGGGGCACTCAACGTGTCGATCGATCAAAGACACACGCAGATCCGTGAGAAAGCCGGTCTCGAAGAGTCGCGGCTCAATCAGGAGTTCATCGGGTTCCTCCAGAAATGGAGCACCCCGATCATGGCCGTCATCGCCGTTGTCGCGCTCGGCTACATCGGCCTCGGAAAGCTCAAAGAACAACGCCTCGCCAAGATCGACGCCGCGTTCCGTGAGTTCCAGAGCGTCTCCCTCGGCGGCACCCTCAACGCCTCCCCGGATTCGCTCCTCAACGTCGCAGAGGCCTACGACGATGTTCCCGGCGTCGCGGTTCTCGCTCGGCTCGGTGCCGCCGATGCACTCCTCCAGTCCATTCGCACCGGGCTCCGCCCCGGCGCGGTGCTCAAGCCCGATGGCACGGTCGAGTCCGATGGCGACACGCTCTCAGATGCCGAACGCGAGCGATACCTGGACCGCGCGGCACAGATCTACCGAACCGTCCTCGACAGAACCCGGGGCGTCGCTGGTCAGGAAATCCACGCGATCGGCTCCCTCTACGGCCTCGCCGCCGCCAGCCAGATGCGGGGCGACACCGCAGCCGCGACCGACGCGCTCGAACAGGTCCGCTCCATCGCCGGTCAGGCCGGCTTCGAACTCCACGTCCGCATCGCCTCCGATCGCATCGAAGCGATCCGCAATCCGGTCAAACCCGCCGCGCTCGTCAGCCGATCCGAACTCCCTCAGACGCTCCCGACCGTCACGACAACCCCCGGTCTGACGCTCCCGATCGGCGAAGACCCGGTCACGCCTCCCGACGCGGACGAGTCATCCGATCCCGACTCCCCGGCGGACCAGCAGGCAGATCAGCAGGCCGACGAGCAGGCCGGCGCCGACGCCCCGCCCGACTCGACGGGCGACCCCAAGTAGTTGATGACCGATGCCCGAGAACGCGCCCAAAGGCAACCATCCCTCCGCATCTGCCGAGGCCGATGAAGTTGTCAGCACCAACGCGGGGCTCATCCTCCCGGGCGGCAAGGTCGATCCCGAGGCGATCCAGCGCGCCATCGACTCATCCGGTGCGCCGGACGACGACTCCGAACTCCGGCGTGTCGTCTTCACGCTGCGCCGCGATCTCAAGTCCCGACTCGACAAATACCTCACGACGCGCATCACCTTCATGTCGCGCAACCAGCTCCAGAAGCTCATCGATGGTGGGGGAGTCGCCGTCAACGGACGCCAGCCCAAGGCCTCGACCGTCCTCCGCGCTGGCGATGTCGTCGAGGTCGTCGTCCCTCCCCCGCCCACCGGCGTCATCAGGCCGGAGGAGATCCCGATCGATGTGCTCTACGAGGACGATGCGATCATCGTCCTCAACAAACGCCCCGACATCATCGTCCACCCCGCCCGCGCCGAGCACTCGGGCACGCTCGTCAACGCCCTCGCGTGGCATCTCCGCAACCGATCATCGCTCGGAGGCGATCTCTCAACCGTCGGCAACGAGTTCGCTCGCCCCGGCGTCGTCCACCGGCTCGATCGACACACATCGGGCTGCATCGTCTTCGCAAAGTCGGACGAGGCCCACTGGAAACTCGGCCACCAGTTCGAGCATCGCCGCGTCGACAAACGCTACCTCGCCATCGTCCAGGGAAACGTCGAGCCCCTCGTCGATGTCATCGAGGCGCCCATAGGACCGCACCCCTCGCGAGAGAAGGGCTATCGAGAGAAATACGTCGTCCGTCACGACGAACTCGGCAAGCCGTCGGTCACCATCTGCCGCGTCCGCGAACGCTACAGGTTCAACCGACGCGCCGTCGGCGATCAGGACTTCTCACTCGTCGAACTCGAACTCAAGACCGGCCGAACCCACCAGATCCGCGTCCACCTCTCCCACACCGGTTATCCGATCGTCGGCGACGATATGTACGGCGGCCGATCCTTCATCGACCACAGCGGCGCCACGCTCATCGCCCGACAGGCGCTCCACGCCGCGACACTCGGCTTCAACCACCCCATCACCGAGCAACCCATGCGGTTCACCTCACCCTTGCGAGGCGACATGGGCGATCTCATCCGCGCGCTCCGGAACGCCGATCGCGTAGAACGACTCGACCCCCCCGGCGCAACCGTCGATGTCCAGATCTGATCCCCGAACGACCCGTTCACCTCAGTATCCGTAAGGGCTCGCGTCCTTCGCCGCAGAATACAGCGCGAAAGCCCAGCCGGCCGCCCCTGCGGTCATCGCAACAACCGCAATCCACGCCACCAGACGCCGCCCCGCGCCCCCGAGTGCAATCCGAGAGCACCCCGCCGCAACGAAGGGCAGAGCCGCACAAAGCACAAGAGCACCGATCGCAGGCCGTGCCGACAACTGCCACGTCCCGACCAGCAGGTACGCCAGCACCGACAAAGCGACCGCATACGCACCGACGCCAAGCGTGGCTCTCCGCTTCCACAACCCCAGAATCGCCGCCGACGACATCGCCGCCACCAGCCCGCCCGTCGCCTGCGCGTACACACCGATCGCAGAGAACAGCATCACAAGACTGCACCCAAGCAACGCGATCGCCAACATCCCGGGCGTGCCATATCCAGGCGATGCACGCTCCGACCATCCGAGCAGCATCGACGCCGAAACCGTCCACACCCCCGCGCCCGCGGCCACGCCGATCAGCAGCGCCGTCGAAACCGCGTGCGGATGCAGCGCCACAAGCACCGCATACGCGCCGAAAGCACCCGCACTCGCAGGCATCGCCAATCCCGCCCGCTTTCCCCAGAGCCCCAGTCGGCCCGTGCCCAGCACGCCCATCAGCATCACCAACCCGAGCGAGACCACGAGCACAGCCAGTCCTCGCTCCGACGCATTCACGGGCCACAGGTTCGCATGCTTGTTCGACACGATCGACGCCGGGATGAACGCCAGCCCGACCGCCCACGGCGCAACCCACCGCAACACGCCGGCCGCACGATCTCGAAACACCACCCACGGCACGCCGAGCAACACCAGCGCAATCACGCCCGGCAACACGCCGCCGATCAGGAGTTCAGAAACAGGCGGCATCGATTCACCCCCGACCAATCAGTCGTGACCGAATCGCGGGCGCGACCGTCAGGCCGCGCCCGCGTCATTTACTGCTTGACAGCCTCAATGCCGATCATCAGACGCACCTCGTCCCCGACGCCGGGCAGGTACTTGTTCATCCCGTACTCGCTCCGCACGATCGAGAACGTCGTCTCGAATCCCGCGATGTCCTTCCCGTCGCGGGTCTTCCCGTTGCCCGTGTGCTCGAGCGTCACCGTGATCGGCTTCGTCACACCGTTCAGCATGAACTCGCCCGCAACCTCGAACGACGAATCGCCCGAACGCTTCACGCTCGTGCTCTTGAAGGTCGCCCGGGGAAACTGCTTGGTATTGAAGAAATCCGGGCTCCGAAGGTGATCGTCGCGATTCTTGTTCGCGGTGTCCACCGAGTTCGTGTCAACGTTCACCTTGATGCCCGTGACGCCCGATGACGCGTCATACGTCACCACACCGTCCATCGTGTTGAAACGCCCGTAGTTGTACGCCGCTTCATTGTGCTTCACGCGGAAGATCACCGCCGAGTGAACCGCGTCGATCACGTAATCGCTCGACGCCGCCGACTCCACCGCCGAGGCCTCCACGCCCCGCCCAACGCCCGTGGTCCGCACTCCCGCGGCAGCCATCATCGCCGCCGCACCCACAATCGCAACCCCGATAATCCCGGTCCGCATCAGACTCGCCATGTGTCATTCTCCCAGTTCGTGTGATCAATTCCGGCTGGCGTGCGCCACAAACAGCGCAGACACCCCTGCCGATGAGATGAATCTGTTTCAACAAGTGTTACAGCCCCAGCCCCGAAATGGTTCATTCCCGCCCTTCCTGTTCCGTCCCAATCTTCCCCCCGACGACACCCACCACCTCGCGCATGTGCCTGAATGACAGGGCGTTAGGTACGTCTGAGGCATGCCTTTGTGGCACTGTTCTTCACAGAGCTGATCGGACGCACCATCAGCTCCGGATCGCCGCCAGCACCTCGTCATCGATCCCGAGATACTCGCGCATGTGGCGGTCATACGTCTCGTTATCCTCATCCCGCGAGAGATCCAGGCGCAGCTCATTGATCACCTTCGTCCCCTGCCCGATCCACTGATCGAACGTCTCCTTCGAGATGTTCTCAAAGATCCACTGGCCCACGGGACCCTTGAACGGCGGGCGAGCCATCTTCGTCCCCGGCTTCCCCGTCCGCTTGCACACGAACGACCCCTCCGCGCCCGCCGCCGCACCCGCGCTTGTCGCCGGCGCCGTCACCTCAGGCACCGGACGCCCGATCTGCTTGAGCATCGCCCCCATCGCGTTCTTCGGCAGAAGATCCCCACGCGTCGCCGCCGCCACATACCCCTTCGTGAGCAAGTCCCCCGCCTCCTCACTCCGCCCGGCCTTGATCAGGGACTCCCCCGCAAGCTGATACGCCTTGCTCATCGAAGGATTCAACGCGATGCACCGCGCAAAGCTCGCAGCCGCATCCGCGTGCCGCTCCGACTGCGCGTACGCGCTCCCGAGCGAGAAATGAGCCATGTCATTCTCAGGGTCGGCCTGGACCATGTTCTCGAACTGCGCGATGCGTGCGGCAAGATCCATGCGTGTGCTCCAATGCTGCTGCTGGTAGTTCGATGCTATGGCCCGTCGGGGCCTTCCTGCGCTGCTTACGCTTGGCCGATGGCCAAAGGCCCGACCGATCCGATCCTCAGGACCGATCTCGCGGGGCTCACCCTGCGCAATCCGGTCATTCTGGCCGCGGGCACCGCCGGCTACCTCGACGAGTTTCAGGACGCCCTGAACCTCGGACGCGTCGGTGCCGTCATCGGGAAGTCCATCACGCGCCTCCCGCGCGATGGCCACGAGACCTGGCGCATCATCGAGAGCGACTCGGGCATGCTCAACGCCGTCGGGCTCGCCAACATGGGCCTCGACGCCTGGTCGCGCGACCTCGCCCCCTCCATCGCGAACCGCGCCGCCGCCATCGGGCTCGCGCCCTTCGGCTCCATCTCCGGCTTCTCGATCGACGACTACGTCGCCGTCGCCGAAGCGATGAACAAGACCGAGGGCCTCCCCGCCGTTGAGATCAACGTCTCCTGCCCCAACGTCCACACAGGCACCTCCTTCGGCGAATCTCCCGACATGCTCCGCGACCTCATCGCCGAACTCCGCGCCACCCTCACCGCGAAGCGCATGATCGTCAAGCTCTCCCCGCTCGTCTTCGGGCCGATGCTCGACATCGCACGCGCCGCGATCGAGGCCCGCGCCCGCCCCGGAGGCCCCAACAACACGCCCGGAGCCGACATCCTCTGCATCTCCAACACCATGCCCGCCATGGCCATCGATGTCGAGTCTCGAAAGCCCCGCCTCAGCAACACCACCGGGGGCCTCTCCGGTCCCGCCATCCACCCCATCGCCGTCCGCCTCATCCACCTCGTCTACAAAGATGTCGCAAAGCCCGCGGGCATCCCGATCATCGGCCTCGGCGGCGTCCTCCGCTGGCAGCACGCCGCGGAGTTCATCCTCGCAGGCGCAACCGCAGTCGGCATGGGCACCGCCCTCTTCGTCGACCCCCGAAGCCCCATCAAAGTCGCATCCGGCCTCGCCGATTGGGCAATGCGACAGGGCGTCGCCGACATCACACAACTCGTCGGTGCGATGTCCGCCTGACAGACCAGTGAACGCTTGACAGCCGCTGAACGAAAGATGCATCAGGTTCAAAGAAAGAGCCCCACGCACTCGCATGGGGCTCTCCAGAACTCATGATAATCTGCCTTCGTGCCTTCGTGCCTTCGTGCCTTCGTGCCTTCGTCACTCCGTCACTCCGTCACTCCGTCACTCCGTCACTCCTCTCTCACCCCTTCATCTTCTCCGCCTTCGCACGCGCATCATCCAGCGTGCCGACGTACATGAACGCACCCTCGGGCAGGTCATCACCCTCGCCGTTGCACAGACGCTCGAACGAGTCGATCGTCTGCTCAAGCGTCGTGTACACGCCGCTGAAGCCCGTGAACTGCTCCGCAACGAAGAACGGCTGCGACAGGAATCGCTCGATCTTGCGGGCCCGCGCCACGGTCTGCTTGTCATCATCCGAAAGCTCGTCAACGCCGAGAATCGCGATGATGTCCTGAAGGTCCTTGTACCGCTGCAGAATCCGCTGCACCCGCTGCGCCACGCGATAGTGACGCTCGCCGATGATCCCCGGATCCAGGATTCGCGAGTTCGATGCCAGCGGGTCGACCGCCGGGTAGATGCCCTTCTCCGCGATGCCGCGCGCCAGCGTCACGAACGCGTCAAGGTGCGCGAACGCCGTCGCCGGTGCCGGGTCGGTCAGGTCGTCGGCCGGCACGTAAATCGCCTGCACCGACGTGATCGCGCCCTTCGCCGTCGAAGTGATCCGCTCCTGCAATTCGCCCATCTCCGTCGACAGCGTCGGCTGATAACCCACCGCGCTCGGCATACGACCCAGCAGAGCCGACACCTCGGAACCCGCCTGCGTGAAGCGGAAGATGTTGTCCACGAAGATCATCGTCTCCTTGCCCGACGAATCACGGAACTCCTCCGCCATCGTCAGACCCGACAGCGCGACACGCAGACGCGAGCCCGGCGGCTCATTCATCTGCCCGAAAACCATCGCCACCTTGTCGAGCACGTGCGCCTTGTTCCCCTTCTCGTCCGTGTACTCCGCCTCCTTCATCTCGCGCCAAAGGTCGTTGCCCTCGCGGGTACGCTCCCCCACGCCGCAGAACACGGAGTACCCGCCGAACTCACGGGCCACGCGTGCGATCATCTCCTGGATGATGACCGTCTTCCCGACGCCCGCGCCACCAAACAGGCCGATCTTCCCGCCTCGAACGAACGGACACAAAAGGTCAATGACCTTGATGCCCGTCACCAGAATCTCCGTGTTCGGGTTCAACTGCGCGAACTCCGGCGGCGCACGGTGGATCGGGCTCCGCTTCACACTCGCCGGAACCTCCGCACCCATGTCGATCGGCTCGCCCAGCAGGTTGAACACGCGCCCGAGCACCGCCTCACCGACAGGCACCGCCACCGGAGCGCCCGTGTCCTGGCACTTCATGCCGCGCTTCAGACCGTCCGTAGAACCCAGCGCAACCGCGCGCACACGCCCGCCGCCCAGGTGCTGCTGAACCTCACCGGTCAGACGCAACGCCCCGACCGGGGTCTGCTCGCTGATCTTCACCGCGTTGTAAATGTCCGGGAGCTGGTCCTCGGGAAACTGAACGTCGAATGTCGAACCGATGACCTGCGTGATCGTGCCCGTGGTGGCCATGTTGACTCCTGCTGTGTCAGCCCACCCGGTTCCTCCCGGCCCGAACGCAACGCTCGGGAGCAGGAGGGGAGTGGGGGGATAGGGGGTCCGAATTGAGGGCCAAACAATAGACCCCACCCCACCAAAGGGCCAGACCCCGAACGCACCAACCGCTTCCATCCCGCACCCGCACCCCGCCGACCTATTCCCCGATCTTCTGCCCTTTTTGCGCCGATCGCTGGCATCTTCTCAAATCCGAGGCACATTACTCCCGGAGGCAGCCGCACCAGCGGTGCGCCCTGTCCCTATGCACCCCGCCCCATCCCCCTCCGGATCGGGCGTTCCGTCCCCGGGAGGTCCGCAAGATGCTTCGCTCCCCACACACCGCCAGGCTCGCTCTCGCTCTCGCCGGCCTCGCCTCGCTCCCCGCGGCTATCGCCGCCGCCGCAGACAAGATCGGCTACTTCCCCGAGTTCCTCATCACCGCACCAGAAACCGTCAACGACCCGCTCGTCGTCCTCGGCCCGCCCGACGACCGCTACTTCGGGCTGGGTGAAGACATCGTCATCTACACCCTCGGTGCCTGGCGCGTCGTCGACCTCCCAGGCCCCGATCTCAACGTCTACGAGGCCGACTTCGGCGCGGTCGAGTTCAACCTCATGGACATCCTCGTCTCCAACGATCGCCGCGAGTGGGTCTCCCTGAAGCCGACCATGGCCGCAGCCGTCAAACTCGTCGGTGATGAACGCCACAACAGCGCAACCCACCGGAGATCCTTCGACCTCGCCGGCTCCGGACTCTCAGAAGCCCGTTTCATCATGATCCGAGGACTCGGCACCGGCCCCGCGAGCGGCACAAACGGCTTCGATCTCGACGCCGTCGGTCTCATCAACTGGACAGTCCCCGCACCCGGCACCCTCATCGCCATCGCAGGACTCGTCGCACTCCGCCGCCGACGCTGAGTCACACTCCCTGACTCCGTGACTTCATGACTCCGTGACTTCATGACTCCGTGACTCCGTGACTTCCCGTCTCTCTCCCCCCGCGTACGGTCTCTCCGTGCGACCGCTCCTCCTCCACTCTGACGCGCTCGCCGTGCTCGGCGTCCCGCACGCCTTCTCCACGCGGATCGGCGGCTACTCCGTCGGCCCTTTCGCCTCCCTCAACTTCGGCAACCCCGGCGACCTTGCACAGGACCGCCGTGATCCCCCCTCCAACATCGCCGCCAATACCCGACTCGTCCTCGACGCAATCGACGCATCCAACCGCGAGGTCGTCCAGGTCCATCAGGTCCACGGCCCCGATGTCCGCATCGTCCGCACGGGCGGCCCAACACACGCCCCCGAATGGAACGGAAACGACACCAAGGCCGACGCCCTCGTCACCGACGATCCCGCCCGCATCCTCGCCATCCGCATCGCGGACTGTGCGCCCGTGCTTCTCTCCACGCGCGATGGCCGCATCGTCGCCGCCGTCCACGCCGGATGGCGAGGCGTCATCGCAGGTGTCGCCCCCCGCGCTGTCGAGGCCATGCGTTCCCTCGCCGCCGACTCGCACGCCCATGACACCGAGATCATCGCCGCCATCGGCCCCTGCATCGGCTTCGATTGCTTCGAAGTGGGGCCGGAAGTCGCCGCCGAGTTCACGCGCGTCTTCGGCGATGCCACTCCACACGTCCGACCGCGCGAAACACACCCCGGCAAGTTCCTCGTCGATCTCAAGGGCGCGCTCTGCGAGCAACTCAACCGCGTCGGCATTCCCATCGTCGATCTCCTCCCGCACTGCACAGCCACATCCACCGACCCCGCAACCGGCACGCCCCTCTTCTTCTCCCATCGCCGCGATCACGGCCTCACCGGGCGCATGGTCGGGCTGATCGGGCCTCGCTCCGATTGAACGGCGTCGCCCACATCGAGATCCGCCGGCCCCGGAAAATCGCGATCACGCCGCCGGCTCATCGAGCGGCATCAGCATCTCCACCACGCACGGCCTGAACCCCTCACGCGCAAACAACGCTCGCGCCTGCTCGTTGAATACACCCGTGTGAAGCCGCAGCTGCCTCACCCCCATCGCTCGATAGCGACGAGCAACCTCCCGCACCATCGCGCCGGCGATTCCCATCCTCCGAAAGCCGGGGAGAACATACAGGTCATGGATCCACCCGCACTCCGGAATCCAGAAGATCGTCACCTCCGGCTCGATCGTGCAGACAGTGAACGCGACGGTCCGCTCGTCGACGCACGCCACCAGGAAGACGCTCCGCGAGTCGGCCGCGCGCTCCGGCAGCCATCGCTCGTACCGCTCGATCACGTCGTCCACAACCCTGAACCGCTGAGGATCCCGACTCGCGTGAAGGTCACACAACTCGCGAACCAGGGGCAGCGCCTCACGCACGTCCCCCTCAACACCCGGACGAACAACAAAGCCGTGCATCCCACACCTCCCTCACGCCCATCGGATATGAAAAAACCGCCTCCCGACTGTACCCGTAACGCCCGTGACACCGACAAGACCGCCGCCGGTCAGTTACAATCGCCCCAGGAGGTGGCTATGCCGCTGAGGCGATCGAGCATCATCCTCAACCTCGGTCAAGCCGAAACGTGGAACTCCGGACTCGCGAACGAGTCCCTCGAACCCACAGGCGAACTGAAGTACGAGGCAACGTTCGACGCCATCCCACCCCTCATGCTCCCGCTTCGAGCACAGAGCCCGCTCCAGCGCGAACGCGAACTCGAACAGGCCCTCTCCGCGATCCTCCCGACCTCAGAGCCAGAAGAAGCCCGCGTCCTCCCTCTCGATGTCGAGGTCTGCATCCCCGTCGCCGAGTCCTCCTGGATGCCCCACGCCGCGTTCAGGATCATGCGCGAATGGACGCACCGCCTCGGGCGTCCCGATGCACGCTGCATGGTCTGGAACATCAGGTCGGACCGGGACCAGAGCCACGGCTGCGGCGTGCTCTGCTGGAACGGACAACTGCTTCTCAACCTCACCGGATACGCCGTCGAGTGCCTCGTCAATAACCACGATCAAGGCGTCATGAACTCCTGCCCCATCCGCAAGGCCAACGACGGCGCGATCGAACTCCTTCTCGAACCCGGATTCTGGAACGACGTCGCCGTCTGCCTCACCAACGCCATCGCGAAGGACGAGAAGGTGCACGCAGTCACGATGTTCCTCCCCGCCGCTGGGCCGCTCATGACCGAGATCCAGATGCAACAGACCGCCGTGATGCTGCTCTCACGCGTCTACCAACTCTGCTTCGGCACGCTCGGCCGCTCATGCCCCGGCTCCGCCATGACACTCTGGAACTCATGAAGACCGCCTCGCTCCTCGCTCTTCACTTCTCGCTGTTCGCTCTTCGCTTTACGCTTTACGCTTCTCGCTGTACCCTTCCCCATGCCCATCCCCAACCTCGCCGATGCCCAGGCCTTCATGCGCTCCGCTTCTATCGACGCCTGGCTCGTCCACGACTTCCGCTCCTCCAATCCCATCTTCAGCGCGCTGATCCCCGACGGCCTCGCCCACCTCACCCGCCGCGTTGATCTCCTTATCCCCTCCCGTGGCGAGCCCACACTTATCACCAGCCACATCGACTCCACCTTCTTCCAGCACATCCCCTTCCCCGTCGTCAAGTACCTCACTTGGAACGAGTACCACGCCGCCCTCCGCGCCGTGCTCCAGGGCCGACCCCGCATCGCCATGGAGTACTCACCCTCCGGCGAACTCCCCGTCATGGGCATCGTCGATGCCGGCACCATCGAACTCGTCCGATCCTTCGGGTCCGACGTCGTCTCCTCCGCTGATCTCGTTCAAACAACCATCGCCCGCTGGTCCGCCGATGCCGCCGCCACCTTCGAGCAAAGCTCGCGCGAAGTCGCCGAAGTCAAAGACGAGTGCTTCGCCTACATCCGCGACACGCTCGCCGCCGGCAAGCCGCTCACCGAGTACATGGCCCTCGAACGCATCCACGAGGGCTTCCGCCGCCGGGGACTGGAATGGCCCGACGGCCCCATCGTCGCCGCCAACGCCCATGCCGGCGACCCACACTTCGAACTCACCCCCGCAAGCAGCATCCCCATCGTCAAGGGCGACTGGGTCTTGATCGACCTCTGGGCCCGACGCCCCGGAAACGACAACCCCTTCTGCGACATCTGCTGGGTCGGCTCGTGCGGCACACCCACCGAGCGCCAACAGCGCGTCTTCAACACCGTCAAAGCCGCACAAGCCGCCGCCGTCTCACTCGCGCAATCTCGCTGGAAGTCCGGCACACACGCCCAGGGCTGGGAAGTCGACAACGCCGCCATGGCCGTCCTCCGCAACTCCGGCATGCACACCGCCATCCGTCACCGCACCGGCCACTCCCTCTCACGGGGCGCCAAGGTCCACGGGCTCGGCGTCAACATCGACAACACCGAAACCCACGACACCCGCGCCCTCCTCCCCGGCGTCGGCTTCACCGTCGAGCCCGGCCTCTACTTCGATGACTTCGGCGTGCGCCTGGAAATCGACGTCTACGTCGATCCCGATACAGGCCCGCGCGTCATGACGCCCATCCAGCAAGACATCATCCGCCTCGCCTGAACCCTCCCATCGTCAGCAGTCGCAATCCTGCGTCCGCACCCTTATGGAGCCGCGAGCGGTCAAGATGCAGCGTGCTCGCAGGCCGCAGGCCTGAGAGTGGACAGCCGTGGGTAAGGTCGCCGAAGGCGACCGCAACCCACGGAATGAGTCCGCAAGCGATCGCACCCCGCGAGGGGTGCAAGTCTCGTCGCGAACGAGCATCCTCGAAACCCTGGTCATGAACCCCCACACACGCTACCCCGTATGCTGATGCCATGGTCGAACAGGCCGCAAGCACAGCGTCCCAGTGTCCGCGATGCCGCTACGACCTCGCCGGGCTTCCCCCCGACACCCCCTGCCCCGAGTGCCAGCTCCCCGCCGAAGCCATCCGTTCCCCGATGCCAATCGTCATCGCGGAAACCGCACAGATCCGCTGGCTCGCCCGCCTGATTGATGTGCTCGGCGAAGTCCTCGTCATCTGGACCTCGCTGAGTCTCTTGTTCTCATTCGTCGGGCAGTTCTCCGGATACGGCCATTTTCCCCTCCTGAACCTCACGCATGAGTGGGGAGGACGCGCCGCTTGGCTCCTTATAGCGGCACTCATCATCGGAACTGCCTGTGCAGATCGAAGCATGCTCCGACCGCCCTCCTTCAGAAGAGTATGGTGGCTGCTGGCAGCCGGACTCGCGAGCACCATCTACTCGCTCGCACTGATCCTTGTCGCCCGAATCGCAGGGCTTGTCGGCAATGCTGTCGGCATCGTCATGTTCATTATCCACTTTGCCGCATCGCCCATACTCGTCCTGACGAGTGTCTACTTGTCTCGCGTGGCAACTGCCGCGGCCGAAGGACGATTATCCCGCAGACTCCGAGTTCTCGCGTGGATTCTGGGCGCGTTCCTGGTTGCGGCTTTCGGGCTCGATCTGGCATGGATGCTCGAACTTGTCCAAGCGTGGCTCTGGGCAGGAAGCAAGTGGTGGGGCCAATACGTGTCCATGAGCTTCCACCTCGCCCTCGGCCTCTTCGCCGTCCGCCTCGCCCGCCATCTCCGCGGCCCGGTTCTCGCCGAAGCAACCCGTGTCCGCGGGAAGCCCTGACCCTCGATCGCCTCTTTCCGCATTCCCCTCTCTGTGCTCTCCGTGTCCTCTGTGCTGAATGTCTTCGCCTTGCCTGTCTCGCGGCACGACCCGATCAATCTCCGCGGCCCTCCGCGGCCCTCCGCGTTGAAACTCTTTCCCCCCGCGTTGGCACGCTTTCCCTCCGTGGCCCTCCGTGTTCTCCGTGGTGAATGTCTTTGTCTTGGCTGTCTGCGGCACGACCCGATCAATCTCCGCGGCTCTCCGCGGCCCTCCGCGTTGAAACTCTTTCCCCCGCGTTGGCACGCTTTCCCTCCGTGGCCCTCCGTGTTCTCCGTGGTGAATGTCTTGTCTTCTCTTCTCTACCCAACCAACTGCCGCGCCCGTAGCGACCGCAGCACCAGCTCATCCGCCGTCACGCTCGTCGGTGTCAACAGGTGCGCGATCGACCTTGCCGCGCACGCTTTCACCAGCCCCGTCTGATGCGCCTCAAAGTTCCGTTTGTACCGCCGGATCACATCACCCGTGATCGTCACCTCCGCCGCACGCCCCGACTCCGCATCCATCAGACGCAAGTCGCCGACCAATCCCTTCTCCACCATCGTCTGCGGCTCAATCTCCCCCGGCGAAAGCGTCTGAATCACGAACGACTCGAACCCCGCGCTACCGGCCAGGTACGAAAGCCCCGCGCTCGCGCCCTCCAACGGCAGCAGCATGTCCGAGATCAGCACCACCACGCCCCGCCCGCTCCGCGATCGCGCAATCGTCCGCATCGCACGCTCGAAAGTCCCCGCTGCTGTCACGCCATCTCTCGACGCGCCGACACCCCGCCCTGCCCCATCCCGCGCGCTCTGCAGCAGGAACTCACCTAGCCGCTCGATCGATGTCCTTCCCCGCAGCGCCCGCATCACCCGCGCCCGCCCATCCGCATCCGCCCCATACGACGCCGCGATCACCCGTGCCCGGTTCACCAGCCCCACATACCCGAGCGCCATCGCCATGCGATGCGCAGCCAGCAACTTGCTCGGCTCCCCAGCGTTCATCGATGCGCTCGCATCCACCACCAGATACAGCGCCAGATCCTCATCCTCTCGAAACAACTTGATCACCAGCCGCTCAAGCCGCGCCAGCACATTCCAGTCGATATGCCGCAGATCATCCCCCGGCACATACGGCCTGAAATCGTCAAACTCCACCGATCGCCCGCGCCGCCTCGAACGCCGCTCGCCCGGCAGCTTCCCGCCGAACACCTTGCGGCTCAAAAGATCCACCCGATCCAGACGCGACAACAACTCCTTCCCTAGAAGGTCGTCGATCGTCTCCAGCCGAGTTGTATCTTGTCCGATCAGCACGCCAACATGCTAGCGGCATCCCACGCCCGCGAACTCACGCGTATCGCCCCTTGCCTTCATGCCTTCATGCCTTCGTGCCTTCATGCCTTTATGACTTAGCGACTTCCGTCACTTCGCCTTCCCCTCGCGCGCCTTCCGGGGGTTCGGAGCGGGCTTGCCATCCGCGTACCCCCACACCGTCACCGTCACCGTCTTCTTTCCCCACCTGAGCGCCTGCTCATGCGTCGGAAACAAGAGATCCAGCCGATTCCCCTTGATTGCACCACCGCAGTCCAGCACAGGAACAACATTCCCACCGTCATACCCCGGCACTGTCAGCATCGAGCCATATGCCAGCACCCGCGGATCCGCCGCAACCAAGCGATGCGCATTCGTCTGCACCGAGTGCAGCGTCGCAGTCCGACCATCCGCGTACTCACCACACGATCGTGCGTCCGGCGAATATCCGGTCACAACCATCCGCATCGTCCTCACAGGGCGAATCGGACGCCCGTTGAAGAACCTCGTCCCCAGAGGCCACAACTCCGCCTGCTTCAACTGCTCGCGCACGCGTGATGCAGCGAGCACAGCCGTGCCTTCCTCCTTCACCTCAGCCACAGACGACGCGACAACCTCCGGCACGTGCTCAACAACCGTCACACCCCGTGCCGACACATGCCCCTTCGCCACCGGCAGATGCGCAAGCTCCGCAAAGTCCACCTTGTCAACCGATGCCAGCGGCACAGGCGAAATGTTCGCGTGCCGCGCTTCCTTCATCGCAATCGCAGATCCCGCCGTCAACACAACCGCCCCGACGCATGCTGCGCCATGCAGCAAACGCCTTGCGATCACCTGGGGCATCGTCCCCGGTGTGCGGCCATCATTCTGTACCAACTCGCTGCTCCGACCGACTCCAGCCAAACCCGCAACGCCTCGAACGCCTGACCAGCCCTGGTCGCGTCGGGCCAACAAAGAGGCCCGTCGGTCGCTGCGGGCAACTGAAGCCCGCTCCGGAAGCCGACCCCATCCAATAGGGCCAGCGGAAAGTGAAGACAAGACTATACCCTTGACCCAACCGTGGATCATGCAACACCCCATTCTGGACGTTCCTAGAATGTTCGGGTCCAATGAGCAGGGCGAGCCACCACGCCGCCCATCAATTCACTGGTCCGAACAACCGACCCGTCGTTTATCTGTCCGTTGCCCCTTCCTTGTCCACACGCCGAGTGCCCTCCACTGACAACTGTCTGTCAGTGAGCACACCAGCGCCACACTCGGAGAATAGCCGCAAGTGACTTACCTGCAAGCATTTGAAGCGGTCCTTGTCGGATTGGGTGCCGGTTGTATCGGTGGTATCGCTGGTATCGGCGGAAGCATGGTCATGCTTCCGGGCTTGTCGCTGGTTTTCGGAACTTCACCCGCCTCCACCCACCACCTCTACATGGCCGCCGCCATGGCCGTGAACATGGCCGTCGCCATACCCGCGGCCAGAAAGCACCGCCAGGCAGGCGCCGTCAGGTCCGATATCGTCCGCCGTGTCCTCCCCGTCATGGCCATCGCCATCGTCGCCGGCGTCCTCCTCTCCAACCTCATCGACGGCTCGTACCTTCGCCTCGGGCTTGCTGGCTTCATCTTTCTCTACACGCTCGGCACCTTCATCGCCCTCGCACTCCGAAAGCCCGACCACTCCGGAACCCGCGAGCGCATCTCCACCCCGAATCTCCTCGCCATCGCCATCATCGCCGGGCTCCTCGGCGGCCTCCTCGGCATCGGTGGGGGAGTCGTCATGGTCCCCGCTCTCCAACTCCTCTGCCGCCTCCCCCTCCGCCAGGCCATCGGCACCAGCGCGGGCATCATGTGGCTCACCGCCCTCATCGGCGCAACCCTCAAACTCGCCACCCTCCACACCCACGACCAATCCGTCACGCACGCACTCCTCCTCGCCCTCCTCATGACACCCGGCGCGATCATCGGCGCACGCATCGGCGCATCCCTCGCTCACTCACTCCCACTCCCCATCGTCCGAGCCATCATCGCCACCATCCTCACCATTGCCGCTGCCAGAATGGCAGACCTCTTCTGATGCTCTCTTGGTGGCACCGCTCTCCAGAGCGGTGTTCCTGAAGAACCCCGAGCTGACACTTCCTCTCACGCTTCTCTCCGTGACCCTTCCGTGTTCTCCGCGATGAATCCCCCCGCAACGCAATCCACCGCCCACTCATCCAACGAAGAGAACAGCGAACAATCGCGCCGCACAGGCGTACTGCAAACCGAACGGGCAACACGCCGACACCCGCGTTGCCCGGAGCATCCGAACACGGATCAATGGTGTCAAAGGACTCGAGCAGCCATGACCGTACTCACAAACAACTTCAAGACCGCCATCCTCCTCGGCGGCCTCATGGGCCTCTTCATCTTCGTCGGCTCCATGTGGGGCCAGCAGGGGATGATCACTGGCCTCATCTTCGGCGGCATGATGAACGTCATCGCATGGTTCTTCTCAGACAAAATCGCCATCGCCTCCATGCGCGCCCGCGAAGTCACCGCCGAAACCGGAGGCGACTACTACCGCATGGTCGATGAACTCCGCCGCCGCGCCGGCCTCCCCATGCCCAAGGTCTACATCTGCCCGCACGACGCCCCCAACGCCTTCGCAACCGGCCGCTCGCCGCGCAAGGCCGCCGTCGCCGTCACGCAAGGCCTCCTCCAGGTCCTCGACCGCGACGAGCTCGAAGGCGTCATCGCCCACGAACTCGCCCACATCAAGAACCGCGACACCCTCACCTCCTGCATCGCCGCAACACTCGCAGGCGTCCTTGCCTTCATCGCCCAGTGGGGCATGCTCCTCGGTGGCGGCCAGAACCGTGGCTCAAACCCCCTCGCCATGTTCCTCACCATCATCCTCGCCGCCGTCGGCGCCGCCCTCATCAAGGCCGCCATCAGCCGCTCACGCGAATACGTCGCCGATGCCCATGCCGCCCAGATCGTCGGCTCCCCACGCGGCCTCATCTCCGCCCTTCAGAAAATCGAGATGTACGCCAAACGCATCCCCCTCGTCCAGCCCAACCCCGCCCAGAACAACCTCTTCATCATCGAGCCCTTCGGCGGCAACGCCGCCATCCGCCTCTTCGCCACCCACCCGCCCACCGAGAGCCGCATCCGCGCCCTCATGAACGGGTGAAATCAAGCGAGCAGGAATTGGTCAGCGGTATGCTTCCACGGTGCGAATCGTACCTTGCACCAGCATCGATCCGGTCCAGAACTTCTTGAGTCCTGCCGGGGGATGTGTACCCGCGACGATCAACTGGGTCGTCGACGGCATGGGACGGTTGTTGTCTTCCTCGAACTCGGTGCGATTGACCACGATGTGGTTCCGATCCGTCGCGACGACGCAGTCACGAAACCACGAGAAAGATTTGGTCTCTTCGTGATTCACCTCCGCGCTTGTCTGCTGGATCGTGAATGTTGCGGACATATCGACGTAATAAGTGCTCATCATGGGCCTCCCTTGGCAGTGGTTGTTCAAGGCGCTATCAGGCCGTTCTCCTGAAACACATTGTGCAGCACTTCGAGCTTGTCATCGCTATCGTTCGCACGCCTCCAAGTGATGAACCAGTCCCGCGCGCCGATGCCGCTCGCATACGCCTCGGGCGGGATCGTTTCGCCGGAGGCCTGTGCGAAGGCATCCAGGACGGCCTTGAGGGCTGCCGCGTCAAGGTTGGGAACGCGGTTTGCGATCGCGACCGAGACGCGCTTGCTCTTCTCGATGGTACTCTCAGGGGTGGGAGTAACAAGCGAGGTGCGCACGTTGTCAATCTTGACCTGCGCCCTCGATTCCTTCTGCCCGGCGTCCTGCTGGATGGTCTGCAATCCGCCGAGGAAGGTGCCCGCGTGGTAGTAGTCGTCGAGGTCGGCGAGCGCTCTGGTCAGCGGATAGTCGTCGTAGTTCTCGCTCACCAGCCCCTCGAGAATTCTTGCCCGCACAACCTTTCGTTGCGCGTTCATGGCGGCATACAGCGCCTTGACCGTCTGCTCGTAATAGAAGTGCTTGTCGTACGACGCCTTGGACCCTGTGACTCCTGCCGAGATGCCTGCGAGGATCCGCGTGGTGCCGCTGGGATCGAGCAGGGCTCCGGCCGTGTTGAGTCCGATGACGGTGACATCCGCCGCGAGATCGCCCGACTGCTTCTGTACCACGAACTCACGAACAAAAATCTTATAGTTAGCGTCGATCAGCGCCATGCGACCGTTGACAATGTCGTCACGGTCCTTCTTTCGATCCGCTTCCGGTTTCGTGTAGTGATCCGTGATGCGCGTCGCGGGCGCGTATTGTGTCTCCAACGCTTTCAAGTCGGCGGACTCATTCTCCGACCGCTTCGGGAAACCGCCCCGGGCACTCGCGCATCCCTGCACCATGGTCAGCAGACACAACGCAACAGCAAAGAACGTCGTGACACGAGCGTATCGCACAGCAAGCCCCTTTCCGAGGAAGTGCCAGCGAAAACGCACTGCTGGCTACGAGCCAATGGATTCTTTGGAACAACAGCAGAAGCACTGAAAACAGCAGGCAGTGCAAACGATGACCATGAATGGTACATCCCATCGCTCTGCGTCGCAAGTCGGGTAACGATCGATGATCGCATGCGATCGCATGGCTTGTATCCCCTTCCCGGACACACATTTAGATTGCTTCTTCGAGCTGTCCCTTTCCAGAGAATGCTCTCCGCGATGAACGGACAATGCGAACGTGCCCGCGCACCAACAGGCCGCCTCATGATGCAGGTCGGAGCAGCGAGATCATGTACCGCCATACAGCAGTCCCTCCCCCAGTCTGCCATCTGGCCATTTGCGATCTGCCATTTTCCTCCCTTGACTCCCCCTCACTGACAGACTGTTGTCAGTGCAAACCGACAAAAAACTTGCGTCCCTCAAGCGGATTCGTACGCTGCCCCCATGGCCGCGTCCGCGCCCAACCTCTCCCCAACCCTCGCCGAGGCCCACGCCCTCGTCCGCGCCATCCTCACGCGCAAACTCCCCTTCGCCCCTCTCGCGCACGCGCTTGGCATCTCCTCCGCCGAACTCACCACCCTCCTCAACTCGCCCACCGTCCGCCGCGAGATCGACGCATACGAACAACTCGTCATCTTCCGCGACCGCCTCTGCGGCATCCGCGAGCCCTCCATCGCCTCCATCCTCTTCCCCCAACACCAACCACCCGCCCAAGACACCGCCGCGTCTCACGAGCCCTCCGCACGCGACGCCATCCCGACTCTGCCGCGCGCCACCACACGCCCATCGCCTTCCGAAACTCGGAGCGAACCCCATGACACCGACCCACTCGACCCGCTCGTTCTCCGCGCCGACGACTGGCTCATCGCCGCTGATCCATCTCCTCATCCCGATCCTCACGCTCCTGCTGCTCCTCTCAACAACATCGATCCCGAGCCATCACTCGATCATCGCCCACAACACCCGCTCACAGATCCTCCGCACCCCGCCGCGCCTCAACCCGGAGCCGGTCGCGTACCTCATGCGCCCGATCACGTCCCCTCAGCGCGAATGCATCTCCTTCCAAAGACCCGCACCTCTCCCGTCCACATCACGCACCCGCCCAGCCGAGGCCACTCAAGGTCCCTGCCTTCCTTCCGCCATTCTCTGTCATCGTTCTTGTGCCCACTCCTCGCTTTCGTGACACTGAGGCCGCTGGCCTCAGCCGGCCGTGATCTCGGCAAACGCCCTCGCAGACGCAACGTCAACTCCCGCGACGGGCCTCCGCCGCGCCCGCTCTCTCGATCAGGTGAACCCATCCCTTCTTACTCGCCACTCGATCCGCCCTCGCGATCGCGGTGCTGTCGCTGCGCACGTACAGCTCAAGCGCGTCCCCGATCGAGGTCTCATCCTCCGAGCCGCACACACTGACCAGACGCAGCAACCGCCGCCGACCATACACTCGGCCCGATGACCCTCCTCTGCGTCCCCATCATGGTCCATGAGATCGACGCCGCCCTCGCCGACTGCGCCGAGGCAAAGCGGCTCGGTGCCCAGATCGCCGAGTACCGCATCGACCACATGCTCTCCGGCAGCCCCGAGGGCACACCCCCCGACGACCCCGATTCCCGCCGCGAAACCGACGAGATCATCCGACTCGTCCGCTCCTCGCCCCTCCCCTGCATCGTCACCTGCCGACCGACCTTCGAGGGTGGCCACTACGACGGCGACGACGCCTCACGCGTCTCGCTCTACGAGCGTCTGGCAACCATCGACACCCCGCCCCGATACATCGACGTCGAGCACGCAACCATCTCCCGCTCCGCCAACATCCGCCAGAAGGTCCTCCTCGCCGTCAACCACCCCGGCCAACTGCGAGGCCTCGACACCGCCCTCATCCTCTCATCTCACGACTTCGAACGCCGCCCCGCTGACCTCACAAGACGCCTCCTCACCATGCGCGACGAGCCCGCCGCAAAGATCCTCAAGATCGCCTACCGCGCCCGCTCACTCCGAGACAACCTCGAACTCTTCGACATGCTCCGCCACACCGACCGCCCCATGATCGCCCTCGGCATGGGCGAGTTCGGACTCATGAGCCGCGTCCTCGCCCCCAAGTTCGGCGCATTCCTCACCTTCGCCTCCCTCCGAGACTCCTCAGCCACCGCCCCCGGACAACCCACCATCACAGAGATCCTCCAACGTTTCAGGTTCAGATCCATCAACCAGCAGACCCGCGTCTACGGCGTCCTCGGCTGGCCCGTCGGACACTCCCTCTCCCCGCTCATCCACAACGCCGGCTTCGAGGCCGTCGGGCACAACGGCGTCTACCTCCCCATGCCCATCGCCGCACCCGAGGGCAACGCCGACGACAACGGCGCGTACGAGTCCTTCAAGGCCACGGTCCTCGAACTCATCGAGCACGACGCCCTCGACCTCTCCGGCGCAAGCGTCACGATCCCCTACAAGCAAGCACTCGTCCGGCTCGCCGGCGAGATGGGCGAGTCCCGCAACTGGTTCCTGACCCCCGCAGCCGCCGCCATCGGCGCAGCCAACACCA
Organism: Phycisphaeraceae bacterium; assembly: GCA_019454185.1. Taxonomy (NCBI): domain Bacteria; kingdom Pseudomonadati; phylum Planctomycetota; class Phycisphaerae; order Phycisphaerales; family Phycisphaeraceae; species Phycisphaeraceae bacterium. Next base: position 1,721,804 of record CP075368.1, on the reverse strand, counting down.
TCGTCGTCCGCCGCGACCCCGGCTCGCCCCCATCCCGCATCACCATCGACAACACCGACGCCCCAGCCATCGCCGCGTGCCTCGCTCAGCAAGCCGGTCCCGTCGCGGGCAGACACGTCGTGGTCCTCGGAGCGGGTGGCGTTGCCCGCGCCGCGGCATACGCCTGCGCCGCCGCCGGCGCGAACGTCACCGTCACCGCCCGCCGACCGGAAGAGGCCGACACGCTCGCCTCCGACCTGCGCCGCTCGGCCAACCTCGACATCCGCACCATGCCGTGGGAGAGCCGCCACGAGGCCGCCGCCGATGCCTTCATCAACTGCACACCCCTCGGCATGCAGGGCGGCCCCGCGCCCGACCGATCGCCGATCGAGCCCGACGCCCTCACCAACGCCGACCCCGCATCCGTCGTCTACTTCGACACGGTCTACGCCCCGCTCCGCACCCCGATGCTCGCACTCGCCGAGCGCGTAGGCGCGCCCACGATCGACGGCGCATCCATGTTCGTCAAGCAGGGCGCAATGCAGTTCCAGATGTGGACCGACCGACCCGCGCCCGAAGACCTCTTCGACGGACTCGTCCGCGCCCGCCTCAACGCGACCTGACCCCGCTCCGACAAACACCTGCGACACGCAAGCCCATCGAGCCGAAGCACACGCAACCCGCCGAACGAGAGAAAGCCGGGAGGACGACATGAAGCAGGTCCACGGGTTGCCGGAACAGACCAAGCAGATCACCCTCCGGCTCGATGCCGCGGGTCGAGCCACGAGCGCGGCCCACGCGCTGGTCCTCCTCCTGTCGGTCCTGCTCACCCTCGGGGCGCACGCGCAGCAGGCGTTGCCGTCGTATCAGGAATGGCGTCAGACCTGCGAAGCGCTCCCCACCAATCGCGAACTCAAGGGCAAACTTCCTGAGGGCCGAGCCCTCGCGCTGCCGACCTTCGCCGACTTCGAGGCCGCGCTCGACGGCTTTCTCGAGGCCACACGCTCGGGGCCGCTCGGCAATGAAAGTGCCTGGGTCGGCGAGCGCCCCGACCCTGCGGCTTTCTTCGACACCTCACGAAGCTGGTTTGGTGGCGAGGAGGTGCCGTTCCAGCCCTACGCCGCAAAGCTGGTATTGCCGCCGGATGCGACGGTGCTGGTGATGGGCGACCTGCACGGCGATGTCCGTTCGCTGATGCGCGTGCTCGATGAACTGAACGCGCGGGGGATCCTCGACGGGTTCACGCTCCGCGATCCGAAGTGCTGGTTCCTCTTCCTCGGCGACTTCACCGACCGCGGCGTGTACGGCGTCGAGGTGCTGTACACGCTGTTCCGTCTGAAGATCGCGAACCCTGAGCGGGTGCAGCTCGGGCGGGGGAACCACGAGGACTTCAACATCGTGGCGCGGTACGGGTTTCTGGATGAGATCCGGGGCAAGTACGGGGCGGATGCGGACATCACGAAGGTGATGCGTGCGTACGACCGGATGCCGGTGGTGATGTATGTCGGCACCACGACGGATGTGCTCCAGATGAACCACGGCGGGATGGAGCCGGGGTACGACCCGCGCGGGCTGCTCGAAGCGGAGGGCTCGCCGCGATTCCAGTTGCTCGGGGAGTTGCGGCAGCGGACGTACCACGCGGCCCGGCCGGGGTGGCTGGGCGAGGATGCGGGCGCGCTGGCGGCGGCGGAGAAGCACTTCGCAGACTTCACGCCGGTGTCGCCGACGAAGCCCCGTGCGATCGGGTTTATGTGGAATGACTTCACGGTCTTCGGCGACGAGCCGGAGCTTGGCTACAACCGATCGGTGGTGTACGGCGCGGGGGCGACGCGGCGCGTGCTGGCGGATGCGAGCACAGAGCGCGTGCGCGTGCGGGGCGTGTTCCGGGCGCATCAGCACTCGGGGTCGTTGAATCCGCTGATGAGCCGCCTGATCGCGAGCGACGGCGTCTTCAGGCACTGGCAGGAGAGCGAGCGCAGCGCGGACGCGGGGAGGACGGTGGATGCGATTCGTGAGGGGCTGAGCCCGGAGGAGCCGCGCGCAGTCCCGGAGGGTTCGGTGTGGACGTTCAATGTCTCGCCGGACAGCGTGTACGGCACCGGGTGCGGCTACGACTTCGCAACGGTGGGTATCCTCACGCTTGCTCGCGAGTTTGAAGGATGGAGGATCCGGGTGGTGAGGGTGGAGGTGTTCTAATGGTGTGCCGCAAAGAGGCCCGAGCGCGAGAGCATTTTGCGCCATGTGTTCCAAGTGTTTCCATTGTGGAGACTTGCGCGATCTGATGGCTCATGCCATGCTCGGTCCCACTGGTGGAGCTGCCAGACAGGAGACCGAGCATGGACAACGCGAGTTGGAGGGTGTTGGCGGCGAGCGTGCGGAAGCTGGATCGGAGCCCGCGTGGCGGTCGCTTCACCTTCACCGATGCGGACATCGTGCTGACCTTTCTCTGGGCCGTCTTGCACCGACGACCCACCTCCTGGGCGTGCCGACGCGATGCATGGCCGTTGTGGCGGCGTGGTCGATTGCCCTCGCCAAGCAGGATGAGCCGGCGGCTGAGAACCACCAGCGTCCAGGCGTTACTTGCCGCGGCGGAGGCGGAGAATCTGGTCTCTGCATCGGGAGCGTTGGTGCTGGCTCTTGACGGCAAGGCCCTGCGCGTCGCCTCGCACTCCGGAGACCGGACCGCGACCTTCGGCGCATGGGGACTGCGCGGCTACAAGCTCCATGCGATCTGCGATCTCGCGGGCTCGATCGTCTCCTGGCGTCTCACGCCCATGCACTGCCATGAAGCAGTGATGGCCAAGCGGATGATGCGAGACATGGAGTTGAACGGGTATGTGCTGGCCGACTCGAACTACGACAGCGTGAAGCTCTATGAACTCTGCGCGTGCAAGGGCGGACAACTGGTGGTTCCGCGGAAGGACTGCCGCGTGGGTCGCGGCGTGCGGCGGTCCGGAACGCATCCGGACCGCCGTCGAGCCATCGACATGCTGGAGCAGAGCATGACGGGCTTCGGCAGGGGCCTGCTGTCACTCCGGCGCGTGATCGAGCGTGTGTTTGCACGCCTGGAAATGACCCACCATGTGGGGCTTATCCCGCCGCACGTGCGCGGCATCGAGCGGGTCCGTCGATGGATCCAAGCCATCATCATCCTTGATCGACACACACAGGCAATGAAGCGATGACGCAAAAAGCTCGCGAGTGAGGGCGTCGATGGTGATCGACGTCTACGGGTCGTCGCGTGCGCGCACGCAATCACGCCCTCACCGGATATCCGTTTGCGCAGCTTCACATCTGGCCATCTGCCCAAGTGGAGACAGAGCCGGGCCCGTCCGGGCCACTCCACCAAGGATGCGCCCTTCGGGCGGGGGAAGCCGCTACGCGGCCACATGTACCCGGGGCGACGCTTGGGGCTTCGCCCCGTCGCCCCCCCACATTGCCCCGGGCTCCGGCGCTTGCGGCACTTTGGGCCTCAGGAATGAGGAAGGGAGCGAGCCGCGATCACGTCGTGGTTTGGCGGATGGCGACGAAGTCTGTTGTTCGAGTACGGAACTTCACCCAGAGCGGGGTATTGGTTTGTAGCACCGCGCAGAAAGAAACTGCAGCAACTTGCTGTACGATCGGTCGTCATACCGTCGGGGGACGCTTTGAAATGATCGTAGTGGTGTATGGCATTAGAGTTCCCTTTCCTTGTGGGCAGAACCCAACGGTCATTGTACGGCTGAATTAGCCTTGAGTTCAAGTAGTTTCTGCCTCACCGACGTCAGGTCCGGATCGTTGACCGCCAAGTCCCAGTTTGTCGGGTCGATATGTGCTGAAGCCGCAATATCGGCCAGCACATCGTCATCCGTGTACTTCTCGGACTTGCCTTGCGCTTTGCATGCAATTCGGTACGCTTGCTTCGTGCATGCGCGGTTGTAAATCGATTTTTCGTGCCTCGGATCGAGACCCAGTGCTTTATCGAAGAGTGCGATCGCGGTTTCGAGCGTGCTCAACTGCACCTTCTCGGGGGTGACTGGCGGATCCATTGAGTATGCAATCGCAGTCGCCAGGTTGCACAGGTCGTCGCCTGTCTCGCCGTACTTGTGAATGATGGCGCGAAAAACTGCTTCCGCCTGCTCAAACTTCCCGGCATCCAGATATGAGACGCCCTCTGCTCGCTGGCTCGCTCTTGCGGAATCAATGGCATCGGTCCGCCGCTTCTCGTCAAGCTGGGCTTTCAACCGCTCGCTTTCTTTGGTCAGCTGATTGAGGCGATTGAGCAGTTCCTGCGCCTGACGATCTAGGATGGCTGGACCGGCATATCCGGAGATGACCGAGATCGCGATCAGGCGAAAGAGATTGTTCTGATTTATCGAATTTACATTCCCGAGCACATTGTTGAGGTCGATCGCGAGCAAACTGGTGATCACGAATCCCACACACGCGGCGCTGAGAGCACCCAGGTAGCAATCCGCGATCCAGCCGATCTGAACTGGTTCGGACTTGCCATGGCCGCGGAGCTTGTGCACGGGCGGACTTGCGGACGCCATCGCGCGGCCAATGCCTCCCGCGCCGCCACTCACAAGCACTATCGCAAGAAGGAAGAGAGTGTCGACCATCGCACCATACCTGGTCAGGAGAATAAAAAGGAGCGATCCAAGCAGATCGAGGAGCATCGCCAGTTCATCCTATCAAAACTCTTCGTCAGGCACGCTGTTTGTGGATTGGTTCAGGAACAAATGTGTTACAGATTCCCCCGCTTCTCCTGCTCGAGTTCGAGAGCTTCGAAGAGGGCCTTGAAGTTGCCCTTGCCGAAGGACTGGGAGCCGCGGCGGCAGATGATCTCGAAGAAGAGCGTGGGGCGGTCCTGGAGGGGCTTGGTGAAGAGCTGGAGGAGGTATCCCTCATCGTCGGAGTCGACGAGGATGCCGAGCTTGCGGATCGCCTCGTGATCCTCGCGGACGGCCTCGTGCCCGTGCTGCTTGAGCATGCTGTTCACGCGGTCCCAGACCTTGTCGTAGTAGGCATCGGGGAGGGTGAGGAAGTCGACGCCTCGTGAGCGGAGGGCGGCGATGGAGTGGAGCTCATCATCGGTGCGGAGGGCAAGATGCTGGACGCCGGGGGTGTTCATGTGCCAGTCGAGGTATTCCTGGACCTGCGACTTCTTCTTGCCCTCGGCGGGCTCGTTGATCGGCATCTTGATGAGGTTGTTGCCGCTGGCCATGACCTTGGACATCAGGGCGGAGTACTCGGTGGAGATGTCCTTGTCGTCGAAGTGCTTGAACATGGAGAACTCGAGGACGTTCTCGTAGAAGGCGACCCAGTGGTTCATCTTGCCCATCTCGACGTTGCCGACGAGGTGGTCGACGTACTTGAGGCCGCACGGGTTCTTCTTGTTGTAGTCGTTGATGGCGAGGATGGAGGAGCCGGCGCCGAGCTGGGGGGCGCATGCACCGGCGGCGGCGCAGGAGCCGTCGATGTGGCGGAAGCGGGGCATGAACCTGGCGCCCTGCTTGACCTTTGTGAGCTCGTACGCGCCGGTTCGAGAGACGAAGGTGTGGACGCAGCGGCCGTAGGTACGGATGGAGGCGATGGTGACGGTGCCGTGCTCGTCGCGGAGGGTGCGGGGCTCGCCACCGGGCGCGGCGGTCGCGCCGTTCTTGATCGCGCGGTCGAAGGCCTTCTCCGCGTCGAAGACGGTGAAGGCGACGTCCTTGACGCCGTCGCCGTAGAGGGCGACCTCGGTGGAGGCGGGGTGCTCGTAGGTGAGGCCGCTGGTGAGCAGGAAGCGGATGTTGCCCTGGGTGAGGAGGTAGTGGGCGGCGTCGCGGGAGCCGGTGGTGAGATCGCAGACCTGCTCGATCTGGAAGCCGAAGCAGTGGGCGTAGAAGAACGCGGCCTGCTTGGCGTTGCCGACATGGAAGCGGACGTGATCGACATCGATCAACTGGAGGGGATCGGTCGAGGGGTTCACTTTGCCGGCGGGGGCGGGGGAGAGGGTGGTCATCGGAGGGGCTCCGGGAGCCCGGCCGCGGACGGCCAGGCAGGGGTGCTCTGGCAAATACAAGAGAATCGTATCCGAGCCAACGGGCATATCCCGCACCCCAGGTGCTCTATTCAAGAACTATTCCAATGTGGTAACAAGACTGGGGCGCATAAGGTGCCAGCCGCCTATCGGTTCCGGCTGCGTGCAACTCACGGGGAGGGCGGCTAGACTCATCACCCTGAACTTTTGACACTGGCTGGCGGATGTCAGGCGAGGATGCCGAAGATCCCTGGTTGGTGGGTTGGTCGGGCTCGCCGCATGATGCGTCGGACCCGGTACGAGGATTTGGATCGATGGGACAACCGAGCGAATCGCTCTACTTTGGTCCGTACCGGCTCGTGAGGCCTCTTGCTCCGAGCGCGTTGGCTGAGCGGTGGCTCGCGCTTCACGAGAAGAAGCAGAGCAGCCATGTCGTCCATCGGTTCCCTGTCTGTCGCGCGAAGCCGGAGCAGCGTCGCGTGCTCGCGGCACTTGAACAGGGCCAGACCCTCCATGCTCCCCACGTTCTTCCGATTGAGCTCTTCTCTCTTTCGATCACTCAGCAGCCGTGCGCGGTCACCCCTTATACGGGCAACCACGAGGGCATCCTGACCCTCTTGAACCTGCTGGAAGCCAAGGGTGGCCGGATGGCCGGTCCTGAGGCGGAGCGGGCGATGCGTCACCTGCTGGAGGCCAGCCGCTCAGCCCACAACGCCGGGCAGTTGCACGGGGAGTTGGGGTGGGCCGAGGTCTTGGTCGATCGGCACGGCTCGTGTTCGGTTGAGTTCTACGGCCTCAGGCGTCGCCTCGGTCTTGTCGCCGGCCCGGTGTCGGAGCTGCGCCGTGATGAGGTGCGTTCGATCATCGAGATGGGGTACCGCCTGATCACCGGGCTGAGCCCCGATGAGCCGAGGATCTCTCCGACGCGCCTGAGCAAGCGTCTTGAGTCCGCGTGGGACGCCTTCTTTGACACGGGCCTCAATGCCGCGGGCGGGTTCGAGACCGCCCAGGACGCGATCTCGGCACTGCCATCGAGCAGCCGTGACCGCGACCGTCAGCAGCAGCCGAGCACGGTTCGCGTTGTGCTGAGCAGGTTTGGTTGGGCCGGGTCCCAGCGTCAGGGCTGAATACCAAAGCCGAGAACCTCTGGCTTACCGCGGTCCGTCGCCCGTTGGGGAGACCGGGTTGGTTGGTGGAACGCTGTCCTCGCTGGGTGTCGGGCGAAGCAGCGGCCTCGGGCCGGTCAGCACACGGGCCTCGATCGCGGCGTAACGTGCCAACTGGTCGGACGAGAGCCCCGAGCCGAATCGCTTGAGGAACTCGTCGGAGATATCCGGCCCCTGCGGCTGCGCGCCGAGCAGGTCCAAGGCGTCGAGCCAGTGCTCGGGCGTGGACCCCGCAAGCCCGGGATCGTCGAGCCGATCGAGCCAGACGAGGGAGACGGTGCGGACTCTTCTCAGCCGCTCCTGATCCGGTTCAGGCAGCTCATTTTCGAGCGGATCGGCTCGATCGGCGAGGGAGAGGGCACGTCCTGGCCGTGAGAGGTTCAGTTGGGCCTCGGCGAGACGGACGAGCGAGCGAGCGTGCAGCACCGCCAGTTCCGGCTCTGTGGGCATGGGCGTGTTGGCGAACGAGCCGAGGAGGGCTTCGACAAACGGCGCGTTCCGTGAAGACTCGTCGGCGGCGAGGATCAGGGTGCGCGTGTCCATCCCGGCCGTGACCTGCGATGCCGCGGCGAGGCGTGCTTCTTCTGTGGCGAATGTGAGTGCTCTGAGGAGCAGCAACCCCTCGAGCGAAGCCCGGTGCGAGGCAATCGCACGCACGGCGATGTCTACGAGCGAGGTGTCCTCGATGGCTGCGAGCACGATGTCGTCAACGAAGGGCGGATGCCTGGAGAGGGCCTCGGCCGTCGCGATCCTGATCGCCGCTTCGGGCGAGCGGAGGAGTGGGATGAGAGTGCGGCGGTCGGCATCGGTGCCCACACGAGCGAGCAGCCGGACGCCGGGCGCGCTGAGCGTGTTCACAGCGCGGGCTCGGAGTCTGGATGCCGCTACCTCGCGATCTTCGGCAGAGAAGAGCTCCGCACGATCGAGCGCGAGGCCCGCCTGGGAGGCGGACTCGCGAGCGGCGGACTCAGCTCCGATCCACCTGAGGGTGGGCTGGACGAGGCGAGGTGTCGGGTAGCGTGACGCGGCAGAGAGCAGCTCTGCAACGACCGAGGCATCCGTTTCGAGTTCGAGCGCTTCGGCGATGCGATTCTCAAGCCCTGGTTGAGCGAGACGGTTCAGCAGGCGTGCCGCTGCGGCCCGAACCCGGCCATCGGGTGCGTTGAGGAGGTCGACCAGAGCAAAGCCAACTTCGGGCGCGATGCGCTCGGCATCGGCCAATTCCTGATCAACGAGGGTGAGGCCGAGCGTACGGAGTTCGGGCAGATCGTCGCGCAGCAAGCTGACCAGAAGATCGCCGTGCTGTTCCGGGGGGGTCGCGTCGAAGAGGCGGCGCATCGCCAAGACGAGACGCTCGATGAGTGCGGCACGATCGGCGCGAGCGGCATCCTGCTGTGCGGCGGGCGCCGCGCCCTGTTCCGGTCTGACGGGTTCGAGAGGCGCGGGTCGTGGCTGGGAGGCGTTCTCGGTTGCCTCGAAAGTTGTCTCTCTCAGTCCGTCCCGGAGAGCCGCCTGGTCATCATGCTGAGTGGTGGATGCTGAATCGAGGGGGGCGGCCGGGCGGTCCTGGCCTGGTTGCCCAGCACCAGCACCGTCGGGGCGGTTCGATTGCGGCGTGTGGGAATGGGGGTGGGCGGAATGGGGGTGGGCGGTGATCGCTGCGCAGGCGGGCTGGGTGGAAAGCAACAGGAGGGCCGCGATGCGGATGGGTGTGTGCCATCGCGATGGCCGCGAGGGGGTGAATGTGGGATCGGTTCGGTACATGCGTCGATATGGGAAGCGTGGCCAGCTCTTGATGGTACACTTTGATCGGAGCGATTCTCGCTTCGGCGTGAAGCGGAGTTCGTGTCTGTGTGGATGATGGTCAGCCCTTTGTAAGCCATGAGCGACTGGCAAGAGGCAGAGCAGCACGTCGAGCGTGCGCATGAGCATTACGAGGCCGGTCGTTGGGAAGACGCCGCGGCTGAGTTGCGTCGCGCGCTCGCGCTGAATCCATACCAAGCCGAGTGGCACTTCAATCTGGGTCTGACACTGGACGCCGCCGGTCGCCATTCTGATGCAGCGGTGAGTTTCGGGCGGGCGTCCGATCTCTCTCCTGAGGATGTGCGGCTGGCTGTGATGACTGGTTCCAGTCTGCTCAGGGCGGGCCAGGTCGAGCAGTCTTTGTCGTGGTTTGAGCGTGCGGCGAATGTCGATGGGGCGGACCCCGCCTCGTTCGTGCATCGGATCGAGGCGTATGCACGCCTCGGACGGTTCGACCAGGCCGAGTTGATGTTCTTTATGGGCCAGCAGACGGCACCGGACTGCGCGGAGTTGTACGCGTCGATGGCCGAGGCTTTGATGGATCAGGGGCAGTACGAGCGTGCGGTCTGGTGTCTCCGCGAGGCGGCGCGGCTCGAGCCCGAGATGCCGCGGGTCGAGGCGCGTCTGGCCGAGGCGTATGCCGCGACGGGTCGTCACGAGCGAGCGAGGCAGCTTTTCCTGAGAGAGCTGCGGCGTGATCCTGGCGATATCGAGACGCTGCTCGATCTTGGATCGTTGTTGGTCGAGATGAACCGGCTTCCGGACGCGGGCGAGAAGTTTCGGCGTGTCTTGGAGATCCAGCCCGATCATGCGGAGGCGCATTTCCGTCTCGGCGATCTCGCGGAGCTCATGGGGAACGCGGCCGAGGCCATGGTCCATTTCGACATCGTGCTGCGGCTGAACGATGGGTACCCGGGGGTGAGGCGTCGTCTCGCGTCGCTTATGCTCGATCGTGGTGATGACGGCGATGCCGACGAGGCGAGGCGGATGCTTGAAGCCGAGTTCACGGCGGCTGGACCGGGCGGTCCTGCGCCGGCCGACGGCGAGGACGACGTGTCGCGTGAGGCGTTCGGCACGCTCCTGCTCGATGCGGGTCTGCCGAATCAGGCATCGGAGATCTTCCGCTTGAGCACCGTTCGTTCTCCTCTCGCGGCCCGCTCGTGGCACCTGCTTGGTGTCGCGAGGATGGAGGCGGGAGAACTCGACGAAGGGATGGAGCATGCCAGGCGTGCGCTCCGGCTTGATCCGTCGCTGGTCGCGCCGATGCACAATCTCGCGATGGCGCATCTGCAACTTGGAAACTTCAGGCGAGCCCGATACTGGGTCAGGCAGGCGCTGAGGTCTGAGCCGGATGATTCGGCACTCAGGCGGCTTCGTCTGCGTCTGAATCTTCACAGCGTCGGTGAGGCGATCGTCGCGGCATGGCGTGTCGCGGTGAGGCGGCGTCCGGAATGGAATGCTGGCTGAAGCGTCGGGAAGATGCGATGCGTCGCCTCAGCGGCGTCTGGATCTGGCTCTGGTGAGGTACGCGTCGATTGAGAGCCGCCCTGCGCCCAGAGCCAAGAGCATGATTCCAACAACCAGGAGCGCGGCCGACCGGCTGGTCGAGTCGAGTGCGCGGGCGGTTCCGAGCGTGCCGACCATGTTCCAGCTGGCGAGCATGCTTCCGACAGCGATGAAGGCCGGGAGCACTGCGATGCGAGTGGCCAGACCGATGATGACAAGCACAGCGCAGCACGCTTGTGTCCATGCGAGCGCGTGCATGGTTTGTGAGGGGATGTATCCGCTGAAGAACGGGCTCAGGCAGCGCTCGATTCGTGAGACGCCGAGATGATGATTGACGCCCAAGGCCCGGATCGCGTCGAGCATCAGGTCGGCTCCGAGCCAGATGCGAGGGAGCAGCAGCAGCGCGTGGGCGCGTGTGTTCAGCAGCATGTTCCTTCGTCGAGCCATTCGGGGACATCGTAGAGCGAGGCGCATGACAAAGGCCCCGGCGCTGGTGCGTCGGGGCCTTTCTCTGGTCACGGTTCGAATCAAGCGGGTTTGGGACGCGGAGGATCAGTAGCGGTAGTGATCGGGCTTGTACGGCCCATCAACCGGGACGCCGATGTAGGCGGCCTGCTCGGGGGAGAGCTTGGTGAGTTTCACGCCGAGCTTGGCAAGGTGCAGGCGAGCGACCTCTTCATCGAGTTTCTTGGGGAGGACGTAGACCTTCTTCTCATACTGGCTGGTGTTGCAGTGGAGTTCGATCTGTGCAAGGATCTGGTTGGTGAACGAGGCGGACATGACGAAGGAGGGGTGTCCTGTCGCGCAGCCGAGATTGAGGAGGCGGCCTTCGGCGAGGATCAGCACCGAGCGAGCGGGCTTGTTGCCCGATGCGGGGAAGACCCACTCGTCGTACTGGGGCTTGATGTTCACTCGCTTCACGCCGGGGATCTTGGCGAGCCCGGCCATGTCGATCTCGTTGTCGAAGTGTCCGATGTTGCCGACGATGGCCTTGTCCTTCATCCTCGCCATGTGCTGGGCGGTGATGATGTCCTTGTTGCCGGTGGTGGTGATGAAGATGTCAGCGGTCTCGAGGAAGTCCTCAAGGGGCGCTACCTGGTAGCCCTCCATCGCGGCCTGTAGCGCGCAGATGGGGTCGATCTCGGTGACGATCACGCGGCAGCCCTGACCCTTGAGCGACTGGCAGCAGCCCTTGCCCACGTCGCCGTAGCCGCATACGACCGCGACCTTGCCGGAGAGCATGACGTCGGTGGCGCGATTGAGCCCGTCGAGGAGCGAGTGCCGGCAGCCGTAGAGGTTGTCGAACTTGCTCTTGGTGACGCTGTCGTTGACGTTGATGGCGGGGAAGAGGAGGGCGCCGGACTTGTGCATTTCGTAGAGGCGGTGGACGCCGGTGGTTGTCTCTTCGGAGACGCCCTTGATGGCCTTGCCGATGCGCGTCCAACGCTGGGGGTCGGCGGCGAGCGAGCGCCGGAGTGTGTCGAGGATGACGCCCCATTCGGCGGAGTCGGTCGCCGGGTTGAAGGCGGGGACCTTGCCGGCCTTCTCGTACTCGGTTCCCTTGTGGACGAGCAGGGTGGCATCGCCACCGTCGTCGAGGATGAGGTTCGGGCCGGAGCCATCGGGCCAGGCGAAGGCCTGCTCGGTGCACCACCAGTATTCCTCGAGCGTCTCACCCTTCCATGCGAAGACGGGCGTGCCCTTGGGATTGGCGACGGTGCCGCCCGTTTCGGGACGTCCGACGACAACCGCTGCTGCTGCGTGGTCCTGGGTGCTGAAGATGTTGCAGGAGACCCAGCGGACATCCGCGCCGAGAAGGGTCAGGGTCTCGATGAGGACCGCGGTCTGCACGGTCATGTGCAATGAGCCCATGATCTTGGCGCCCTTGAGGGGCTGCTTGCCGGCATAGCGCTCGCGGAGCGCCATGAGGCCCGGCATCTCGTGTTCGGCGAGACGGATCTCGTGGCGACCGAATTCGGCGAGGGAGAGGTCTTTGACCTTGAAGTCGAGTTTTGCGGCGGTGGGGGAGTTGGTCGGCTTGGTGAGAACTGCGGTCATGCGGGCCTCCGTGTGTGTTGCGTGTGAGTGGTTTCTCGCCGAAGTGAAGCGTGGATTCGATGGATCGGTTCCTGAAGCGGCTACTGATCCTTTCAAGCCGGGTCAGTCTGGTGAGACGCGAGCGACGGCGACGAACAGTCCGGGACCTTTCGCGTCGGGCTCGCTATCAAGGGGTCTGACGACGGTCGAGGCGAAGCCCGCATCCTTGCAGAGCTTGTGCATCGATCTGGGTGCAAAGCCCAGGTGCTTGTGCGCCATGGTGTGTCGGTACTCGGCCCGATCGTGCTCGAGCATGTCAACGATGAGCGCGACGCCGCCGGTTCCGGATGCGTGATCGCCACGGAGGATGCGGCGCATCTCCCGGAGCGCGTCGAGCGGCTCCGGCACGTGGTGGAGCACGAGCACGCTGACGATGGCATCGACAGAGGCGTCATCCAGCGGGATGTGTTCGAGCGTCCCTTGGTGGAACGAGACGTTCGAGAAGCCGGAGAGTCGCTTCTTCGCGGCGGTTAGCATCGGCAGCGACTGATCGACGGCGTGGACACGCTTGACGTTGGGTGCGAGTAGTTCTGCGGCGTTCCCCGTGCCGCACCCGAGGTCTGCGACAGTCCAGCCGCTCGGGATGAGCGAGAGCAACGCTGCGGGTGTGAACCGGTCTCCGAACCAGTCGGATCTGATCCTGTCCCACTCGCCGACGACGCGGCCGAAGAACGCCTGAGGGTCTGCATCTCGCTGGGCGAGCACGGCGCGGAGGCGTCGGGCGTCTTCGGCGAGGTCTCCACTCTCCGGCAACTGGTCACGGATAGCGAGCCAGAGGGATCGGGATTCCGCCGGAAGGTCGTCGAGAATGAGTCGGTAGAGCGTTGCGGTGCCCGCGGCCCGGCGGAGAAGCCACTGCCCGTCCGCGAGGATCTTGAGATGGCGGCTGACCGTCGACTGCGGCAACTGAACGATCTGGGCGATCTCGCCGACGGAGAGTTCTTCCTGCTCCAAGATCCGAAGCACGCGTAGGCGCACCAGTTCCGACACGTCGGAAAGCCGATCGGTAATCGATCGCGTCGGCGCGGGGCGTTGCGCTATGGTCTTGGGCTGGGTTGATCTCTGGCCGGAGCGTTTCATCCGTTTATCCGGATGAATGGTAGAAGGCCGACGGGCCGCGTCAAATCGGTTGTTCTCAGATGCGCTCTGCGGGTGGCAGGGCGTAGGACGGCCCGGGCACCTTGCCGAGTTCTCTGAGGCGGGCGGTCGCCTCGGGGTCGTTGGGTCGGAGCCAGAGGATCATCCTGAGCCTGTCTGTTTCTTTGTCAGCCGCGCCGATCGTGCGATAGAAGTTTGCGAGTTCCCACTGTGGGCCGAGGTTCTGTCCCCGATCGAGGCGTGCAGCGGCGAGGAAGGCGGCCTCGGCCTCGTCGGCGGTGCCGACGCGCGCGAGATATTGACCGAGCAGGATGTGGTCTGCGGGGCGCTGGCGGAGGGCGGCCTCGCTGCGGAGGAAGGCGAAGAGACCGTCAAGGTCGTTCGACTTGAGCATCGCCTCGGCGAGGGTGGCGGAGTAGTCTGTGTTGGCCGGATCGACATCGTGGCAGATCGACGCATTTTCGCGGGCCAACTGCGGATCACCGGAGGCCAGATACGCCTTGGCGAGCTTGTGGCGGACAACGGTGTCATAGGGCTTGCGGTCGAGGTATTCGCGATACTCGACGACGGCCTGCGAGTAGTTGCCACGGACATACGCCTCGTTCCCCGCGGCGTGTACCACCGGGAGCGCACGCTGATTCGAGCATCCGGCTGCAACCGAGAGGAGCAGGAGGCCGGCCGTGGCGAGGATTCGGGCTGAGGCGGTCTGACGCATGTGTCGGACTCCGAGTTCGGTGCCGCACCGGCACATCGTGCGCCGGCAACAGCGGGGGGCAGATGCTATCAGCATCGACCGATTCGGGCGATGGAACCCAGTCACGGGCAGGAATCGGCCCGGGTGGTACCCTCAGGGTATGAGCCGGATGGTTTTGCTCGAACACACGCAGCCGGACGGCGGCTTGCACTTCGACTGGCTTTTAGACAGGATCCATCCCGATTCTCTTCTGAGGCCTCCGGAGAGCCCTTTGGTCTCGTTCCGTCTGCGGTGGCGGGCCGACACTGTGATGCCGGCTGGGCAGTGCTTGCTCGAAGCGGAGCGAATGAAGGACCACAGACCGTTGTACCTTCACTATGAGGGGCCGCTCAGCGGGGGGCGCGGGAGCGTCAGGCGGATCGCAGAGGGGGAAGTAGTCTCGCTCATTGAGGGTGAGGGGTGGATCGAGTTTTCTTGTCGATGGAGTGATGGCGGTCCTGTTCACGGGTGGCGCGGGGATCTGGTCGGGGGGGATCTCTGGGTGTTCGAACGGTGCTGAGCGTCGGGTGGATTTCTGGTATCATGTCGTCGGCTTGAGATTCGATGTGTGGATTGACAACAGGAGCTGTGCGACGCGAAAGGGGGTCATTCGATGGACCAGTTGTCGTCGGGTTCCGGTGGGTCGGAGTCGCCGAGCGGCGATGGGCCGCAGCCGGTCATTCGCCCGGTCGTGCCGCAGCCCGTATCGAAGATTCAGCACGTGCCGCCTGCGGGATCGATTCCGGGCGCGGGTCCTGGGACGGCCCCGAGCAAGATCAAGGCGTTCGAGCAGAAGCTGATCAGCGGCAAGCACGAGGAATCCTGGCAGCGTTCGCCGAACGTGACGGGGACTGGCGCTATCCACGTCAAGAGCTTTCACTGCAAGCTGACGGAGGAGGCGCTTCACTATCTCGATCAGCAGATCAACGAGTGGCTGGATGCGCACCCGCAGTACGAGGTGAAGTTTGTGACGACGGCTGTGGGTGAGTGGACGGGCAAGTTGAAAGAACCGAACATGATCGTCCAGGTGTGGGTCTGACGCTTCCATGGTGCCGCTTTGCGAACAGAGACTGAATGGGCCATCGCTTCCGGATCGGCGCGAATCCGGCGTGTCTTTTCCCATCTTTGCGTGGTCGTCTTTGAAGCCAGTGACCGGTGGAGATGGGTGATGTCGAGTCGTCCTCGCCTTGCGATCTCGTCGGAGGTGCTGTCTTGGGCAGATCGACTGATCACTCTCTGTGCGGACCTGATGAGCAGAACGCATGAAGAGGCGGCCCGATGACACGCGAATTCGATTGTTCTGTGGTTCGCGGTGCCGGGAGGGTTGCGCTTTGTGTTGTCGCAGCGGTCGGCATTTGGTCGCGTGCTTCCGCGCAAGAGGCCGCTCCCGCAGAAGTGACACCCCCCGCGCGAGTGTCGACCAGGCCGACCGCATCGTCTGAAACGAGCGTCTTTGCACCGACCGCGATCGAGCAGGAGCTCGAGCAGATTCGGCCGGGGGTTCGCATCAAGCGTCGGTTCGACGAGATCGCCGAGGAGACCAACATCCGGCTCGGTCTTGCGCACACGATTCTCTTTCAGCAGGCGACGGGCGGGCCTGGTCGCCGCAGCGGCGCGGCGGGCGACCTCGACATTCTCGCCAAATGGACGCTGATCGGCGCGGGCACGAAGGACACCGGTATCCTCGCGTTCGCCTCCGAGTATCGATACCAGATCGGCGACATGCCCCCGGGCTCGCTCGGAGGCGAGATCGGCACGCTGGTGCCGACCACCAACGGTTTCGGTGAGCGACCATTCATCATCAAGGAACTCTACTGGGACCAGCGGCTGTTCGAGGATCGATTCCGTTTTGGGCTGGGACGGATCGACCCTGAGAATATCTTCGGCTCTCATCGGCTCCAGAGCGCGAACACGTTCTTCCTCAACAAGGCGTTCTCAGGGAACGTTGCCGTTCCTTATCCCGGCCCGGGGCTGACCGGCGCGGCACAGGTCAAACCGACAACGTGGTCTTTCGTCACTGCGGGGATCACCGATGCCAACGGCAAGGCGACGATCGGGAACTTCGAGGGGTTCTTTGAGGATGATGAGTTCATGTACTTCGTCGAGGGAGGACTGACGCCGACCTTTGATGGTCTCGGTCAGGGAAAGTACAAGCTCTCCCTCTGGCACATCGACGAGCGAGAAGATGCGAGTAAGCCGTCCGATGACGGCTTTACGCTTGCCATGGATCAGGACCTTGGGGAGCGATTCCTCGCCTTCGCGCGTTACGGCCATGCAGACGGCGATGCGACGGGGATCACGGATTCCGTGCAGGGTGGCGTCGGCATCAAGGACGTGCTCGGCAAGGAGAACATGCTCGGGATCGCGGCGGCGTGGTCAAAGCCGAAGGTTGATGACAAACGAGATGAGAAGGTTGTCGAGGTCTTCCAGAGGTTTCAGGTGACCGAATCGGCCCAGATCACGGTCGGCGTCGAGGTGATCTTCGATCCGAGCAACGCGCCGGACGATGACGTCGTCGGCGTCTTCTCGGCACGTCTGCGGCTCTCATTTTGAGCGAGCGACTCAAAGGCACGAACGCACGAAAGGTGCGAGGAAGGACGATGGAGATGGCTGCGAGAAAGAAGGCCGGTGCGAAACGGGGCGCGAGGCGAGGCGGCGGCAAGCGGATCGAGCACGATCTGCTCGGCAAGAAGGCGATCCCCGCCAACGCGTACTACGGCGTGCAGTCCGCGCGGGCGATGGAGAACTTCGCGATCTCAGGCGTCAAGGTCCACGCGTATCCGGTGTTCATCAAGGGGCTGGCCATGGTCAAGATGGCCGCGGCCAGGGCGAACCATGAGTGCGACCCGAAGGCGATGCCGCGACGTGTCCTGCGCGGGATCGAGGCGGCTTGCCAGGACCTGATCGACGGAAAGCTGCACGAGCAGTTCGATATCGACGTCTTCCAAGGCGGTGCGGGGACTTCGACGAACATGGCTGCGAATGAGGTGATCGCGAACCGAGCGCTCGAGCACATGGGCCATCGCAAGGGTCAGTACGAGTACTGCGACCCGCACGACCACGTGAATCTCGCGCAGTCGACAAACGACGCGTACCCGAGCGCGCTTCATGTCGCCATCATGCTCGGCAACGACGATCTCGTCGCCGAGATGGAGCGGCTTGTGGGCGCGTTCCGCAGGAAGGGGCGACAGTTCGCGAAGATCGTCAAGATGGGACGCACGCAGTTGCAGGACGCGGTGCCCATGACCCTCGGGCAGGAGTTCGACGCGTGGGCGGACAGTCTCACGGATGAGGTTCACACGCTCCGTGCGGTCGAGGCGATCCTCTGCGAGGTCAACATGGGGGGCACCGCGATCGGCACCGGGCTGAACGCGCCGAAGGGGTACGCTCGCAAGTGCGCCCGGCATCTGGCGCGCATCACGGGACGTCCGATCCGTCTTGCGGACGACCTGGTCGAGGCGACGCAGGACACGCAGTCTTATGTGCTGTACGCCTCGGTGCTCAAGAGCATGGCGATCAAGCTCTCCAAGATCTGCAACGACCTGCGTCTGCTCTCTTCCGGCCCGCGCGCGGGTCTGAATGAGATCAACCTTCCCGCGATGCAGCCCGGCTCCTCGATCATGCCCGGCAAGGTCAATCCGGTCATCCCGGAGGTCGTGAATCAGGTCTGTTTCCGGGTGATCGGCAACGACCTGACGGTCACGCTCGCCGCGGAGGCCGGGCAGTTGCAGCTGAACGTGATGGAGCCGGTGATCGCGGCGTGCATCTTCGAGTCGCAGGTGCTGTTCATCAACGCCGCGGCGTCCCTGCGCGTCAACTGCGTGGACGGCATCACGGCGAACGCCGACGTGTGCAAGCGGCTGGTGGAACAGAGCATCGGCATCGTCACCGCGCTCAACCCAGTGCTCGGCTACGACAAGTCCACCGAGCTCGCGGCCGAGGCGCTGGCGACCGGCAAGGGCGTGGTCGAGCTGGTCCGCGAGAAGAGGTTGCTGACCGAAGCGCAGATCCGCTCTGTGCTCGATCCGCGACGCATGGCGGGCACGATGTGACACAACCGGACGGAGCGTCGAGTCCCCAAGGGAGGCCGCATGATCTGGGCAGAGTTCCTCGTGGTGATCGGTGCGATCGTAATCGGGGCGCGCGTCGGCGGCGCGGGACTGGGAACCATGGCAGCCATCGGCCTCGCGGTCCTCGTCTTCGGCTTCGGGCTTCCTCCGTCCTCGCCGCCGGCGACGGTGCTGGCGATTGTGTTGTGCGTCGTGACTGCCGCGGCGACGATGCAGGCGGCGGGCGGGCTTGATCTGCTCGTCATGATCGCTGAGAAGGCCCTGCGTGCCAAGCCCAAGTACATCACGTTCATCGCGCCTGCCGTCGCCTATCTGTTCACGTTCTGCTCCGGCACGGGGCACGTCGCCTACGCGATCCTCCCCGTCATCGCCGAGGTCGCCCGCAAGGCCGGTATCCGCCCGGAGAGGCCGATGTCGATCAGCGTGATCGCATCGCAACAGGCGATCACGGCCAGCCCGCTTGCCGCCGCCACCGCCGCACTGCTGGCTCTCCTCTCGAAGAACGACACCATCGGGCTCGGACAGATCCTCATGATCTGCATCCCGTCGACGTTCATCGGGTGCATGCTCGGCGCCCTCTCCGTGTACAGGAAGGGCGTCGAACTGAAGGACGACCCGATCTACAAGGAGCGTCTGGAGAAGGGGCTTGTCGAGGAGCCGAAGGAGCAGAAGAAGCTCGAGGGCCGCGCGCGTCGGAACGCGATCGGGTCAGTCGCGACGTTCCTGTCTGCCGCGGCGATCATCGTCGTCTTCGGTCTCTTCTCCGACCTTCGCCCGACGTACACGGTGACGCCGCCGAAGGAGGCGGGGTTCAGCCCGACGCTGGTCTCGAGCGCGATCGCGAACCTGAGCGATCCCGAGCGCCTGGACGAGACCATCACGCGTGAGCAGCTCAAGGCGCGGCTGGAAGAGGTCCGCGCGGAAGAGGCCAAGCCCCGTGAGGTCAAGGTCGAGATGGCCGTGCTGATCCAGATCGTGATGCTCAGCGCCGCAGGGATCATGATGCTCGCGTTCGGGGCGCGGGCCGCCGATGCCGTGAAGACGCCCGTGGCCATCGCGGGTGTTGTGGCAGTCGTCTCCATCGCCGGGCTCGGTTGGATGGGCAACTGCTTCTTCGACGGGAACAAGGCCGAGATCATCGGCTCGATGTCGGAGATCATCAAGGCCCACCCGTGGGTCTTCGCGATCGGGCTGTTCGGGCTGTCCGTGGTGCTCTTCAGCCAGGCATCGACTGTCGCGGCGTTGATGCCGGTCGGCATTGCCCTCGGGCTTCCTGCGGGCACGCTGATCGCGATGTTCCCCGCCGTGAACGGTTACTTCTTCCTGCCGACCTATGGCACGATCGTCGCGGCGATCGCATTCGACCAGACCGGGACGACCCGTATCGGGAAGTTCGTGCTTGTCCACAGTTTCATGAGGCCGGGCCTCGTGGCGACGGTCTCCGCCGTCGGCATCGGGCTGGTGCTCTCAAAGGTCGTGATGTGAGAAGGAGGGGTGGGTACGGCACCGGTTGAGCCACATACTCGGGTGACCTGTAGATGGCCGTCTTCGACTTCTACCGCTGCGTGGCGGGACGCGATAACTTGCGAAACGCGCTCGCGTGATACCTTGACATGGGATTCCGGAAGAGATTGCCAAATGAAGAACGCCCCCGGCATCATGCCAGAGGCGTTTTCAAACGAGGCGGACGGGACTCGAACCCGCAACCACCGGATCGACAGTCCGGTACTCTAACCAATTGAGCTACCGCCCCAAACGCTTGTCCATCCGCGGCTGGCAGCCGCGAATGCAGGAATCAATGTAGGCCTCTGTTTCACGCTGTCAAGGTTCTTGCCTCGAAACATGGGCCGGTCCGAGAAAGTGCTGGCAACCGACACGAACGCTCTCAAGTCCCACGCCCTGGATGCGTTGCTCGCATGCCGATCCCGTCGGGTGGGGAACGGGGGAGGCGGCTCTTGGGGCGTGGCTTGGATCAGCCCGTTCCTCGGGCGGCCGGTTACTTGGGCAGTGAGATGCGGCCTTCTTCCTGGATCTTGAACGCGCTTCCATCGGGCCCGATCTTCGAGCCCTGCATGAAGACCATGACGCACGCCGCGAGCAACGCCGCACAGGAGAGGAACAGGAGGGCGGTGAAGACGTCGGGGCTTGCCCCGCGTCGCGACTTGCCTCCCGGCATTTGCATTCCGAACTGGTTCATCGAGCGTGTCTCCGATCCATCGCACGCGAGGGACGCGTGCATCCGCGAGTCTCGCGGTCGAAAGGGTCGTTGGTCGTACTCAACGCAGGCGGCTGATCACCGTGTCGCCGTTCATCACCTCGACCTTGCGTCCGAGGAGATCAACGCGACCGATGGCGTGGTTGAGATCGGTCTGGGTGATGACGATGTGGCCGATGAACTCGGTCCCGCGTCCGATGTACATCTGCATGTTGTCGCGGATACGGTCGTTGCTGCCGGCGTTGATCTTGGCGTAGATCGCGCCGGAAGAGGGATCCTTCTGGATCGACTCGATGCGAGCCGTGATCAGCGGGCCGGTATCGACGAAGGTCGTTGCGGACTCGCTGGAAGAGGAAGCGCCGACGCCGCCCTGAGCCGCGGCGAGCGAGGTCTTGACTTCCGTCAACTGCTCCTGGAGCGAGCGGAGGGTCTGCTCGAGCACCTCACGACGGGACTCAAGGTCGTTGATGCGATCTTCGAGTTCGAGCTCACGCCGGCGGAACTGGATCTCGTTGTCGCGGAGGGCGGTCACCTCGGTGCGGTATCCGTCGATTAGTTTCGACTGGGTTCGCGCGGTCTCTTCCAGCACCTTCGTCTTGTTGGAGATCTCGTCACGCTGGGCCATCGCCTCGCGACGGCCGGCGATCTCGCGGGCGTTCGAGGTCTGAAGCTCACGGATATCCGCATCCTTCGCGGCGACCGCGTTGGCCAGATCTGAGAGCTGCTGATTGAGCCGCCCGCGCTCGGCGCTGTAGGCAGACTGCTCCGACGCTGCGGAGTCCACCGCCGACTGGCGCCGGACCTGCTCGTTGGCGTAGTCGGCCTTGATCCGGTCCGCGTTGACCGCAAACGCCATGGTCAGGCCTGCGAGCAGGATGCTCAGGACCGCCGCGAACACGACAAAGATCTTCGAGAGAATGTGCACCTTCAACTCCTGTCAAGACACCTTCAACACACGACGAGTGCCGTGTGTTCTGTCCCGCCCCTCGGTCCGGAGACTCCGCGAGCGCGGAGGGGCATCAATATATGCCCGCTCTCTGCACGTGGACGACCCGAAGGGCCCGACAATCTCCTACATCTTACCGAACACGACGAACCACTGCTCAGGAACACCGAGACCCCCGACGAGCCGACTGTGATAACGCCCCGCCACGCGGCTGTCAACCGCAGAGCGAGGCCAGATACGCCTGCTACCCACGTTGGGATTCATCCAGACCGGAGACGGCAGCTGTTCCGGGGTCTTTGCCTCAGCCATGGCAACAGGAACCGGGGTCAGCGCGAGGTGATTTTGAGGATGGCTGCGGCGGCCGCGACTCGGACGTTTCCCTCCGGGTCGTCGAGCATCGACGCCAGGGTGGGGAGATTGTCGGGTTGTCCGGTCTCGCCGTAGACGGAAGCTGCCTGGGCGCGGATCGCGGGCACCTCATTGGCCTTGAACTCATCTGCGATGAAGGAGCCCTCGCGCCGCCCCATCTTTGCCATCGCGCTGGCGAGGGCGAGACGAACCTCGGCGGGCATCCGCTGCCCAGTCTCATCGCGATAGGCATCAAGGTAGATGAGTTGATCGATCGCCCCGCGGTCTCGCACCTCGCCGATGATCTGCACCGCGAGCGCGGCCGCCTCAAGCTCCTGGGGGCGAGAGGGGTAGAGCGCGGCACGGATCGTCTGAACCTGCGCGGTGTCGCCGAGTTTCACGAGTGCCTCAGCAATCTGGAGGTGCATCAGTCGCATCTCTTCAGCCGAGGCCAGTGGCATCTTTTCGAGCAAGGCCTGACGGAGCATCGCTGTGGCGGACTTGTTCCCCAGTTCGCCGAGCACATAGGCAGCGTGAGATCGAACGCGCGGCGATGGGTCAGCGAGGAGCGCCTCGGCGAGCATGCTCGGTGCCGCGGGCTCGCCCAACCGCATGAGCGCGTAGTTGGCGGAGAGGCGCACAAAGCCGGATTCATCTGTGAGAAGGGGGGCGACGGAGGACGCGAGTGAGCGGATCTTCGCCCTTCCGACGCACATGGCGGCGACGCTGCGGACACCGAGGTTCTCGTCTTTCAGCCCGAGCGCGACGAGCGGCTCCAGGCGTGTCGGTGCCTGCAGCATCCCCTCGATCGCGTTTGCTCTCATCTGCGGGAGGGGCGACTGCACCGCTTCGGTCAGCACATCGATCGCCTTCTCGCGAATCTCCGAGCGACTCACCGCCGTGACCACCGGCCTCGGCTCAGTCGTCGTCGATGGCCCGGTCGAGGCGGATCGATCGCCACACGATGCAAGTCCAAGTGAGGCAAGAGTGCCCGCGATGGCTGCCAGACCGCTGCACGCACGCTTCGAGAATGATCCCATGTGTCGTGGTCCCTTCCGATCATCCGAACCCTGAATGGCCTACTCCGGGCTGGCCTCGCGTTTGCTTCTACGCCCGAGTATTGCGGGCGCACAGATCAACACCAGGCACGCTGCGCCAACAACCCACGGCGCGACCCAGCCGCCCCGAGCATATACCGATACGCCCTCAACGATCGGCAGTTCGCCGCTCAGGACACCATCGATGTCGTGGGTCTTCGTTGAGTTGTTGACGCCTTTGGCGACCAATCTTCCCCGATGATCGATGAGTGCGGATGTTCCGGTGTTCGCCGCCCGGGCCATAGGGGTCGCCAGTTCGAGCGATCTCCACCGGGCTCCGAGCAGGTGCTGGCCCCGGGCCATCGCGAACGAGTTGAACCACCCGTCGTTCGTGCCGTTCACGATCACGTCGGCCCGGCGGTGGCCACTTTCGTAGACCAACCTGCGGCACGCGTTTGGCATGGTCGCTTCGAAGCAGATCGGTGCAACGAGTCTCAGGGAGCCCCCTTCGGCTCTGGGCGCGACAAGTACGGTTCGCTCCTTCCCCGCCGACAGGTTGAAGGGCATTCCGTATGCGCCGAGGGCCCTGACACGCGCCTGAAGCCAGGGCCAGTATCGGATGCCGGGCATGACCTCTCCGAACGGGGTGAGCACCATCTTGTCGTACACGCCCGCGACCTCGCCACCGACCACGAGAAAGACGCTGTTGAAGGTTTCGTCGGCGTCATAGGTGATCCCGCCTTCGGGCGAGTCCTTGATCCGCAGATTCGTGTAACGCTCCGAGCCCACCAGCAGCGGCACTCCCAGTTCGGACTGGAGTGACGCGGTTGCCTCGGCGAACTCCCACGCGCTGAGCGCGAACGGCTCGCCGACCGCAGCGGGAGGAACCACCTTGTAGTACACGCCGAAGTCTCGTTCGGCCTGGATCGTCGACGGCTGCATCGAACGCCCGGGCATCATGCTCTCCGGCCAGACGATGAAGGCGGGATTCTCCGCCGCCGCCTCGCGTGTCTGCTGCATGAGCGTTCGCATCAGCTCGACCATCTCCCACGGTGTGGTGGGGGTGCGATTGTCCTGGCGGCTGTTTGTCTGGATCACCGCGACCCTGATTGTTTCCGATGGCGATGGTGCCGGCAGCACGCTCAATCCGACCCATGCCAGCGAGGTTGCGCCGATGGCGATCGATGCCGCACGAGTCCGTCGCTTGATGACGGCGTCGCCGATGGCACCAGCCAGAACCGCGACGAGGCCGGAGACGCCGTATGCCCCGATCACGCCGCCCGGCGAAGCGAGCGAGGCCACATCGATGAGCGGGTGCGCGACGAGATGCCACGGATACCCACCCAACAGGATCTCGCCCCTGATCGTCTCGACGAGGCACCAGACGAGCCCGCACGACGCGCCGAGCCCGAGCCGCGGCATCCGGCGGACCAGACGGGCAAGCAGCCAGGTTGTGGCACCCGAGAATGAGGCGGAATACAGAACCAGGGGCGGAAAGCCGAGTTCTGAGACGTTGACAACCCAGGCATGCTGCATCGCCCAGGCGGGCAGTGTCCCGACGACAACGCCCAGAGATGCCGAGCCGACTCGGTCGATGCCCCGGCCGACCAGCATCACGATCGCCAGGGGCATCAGGATCGTCGCTGGCCAGAATCCGACCGGCGGAAACGCGAGGACAAGCCCGATCCCGAACGCCAGCCCACCCAGCACACCCGTTCGGAACTCTCGCCAGTCCATGCGCGCTCGTCGAGCGTTCACTGTTTCACCACCATCTGCGACTTCTCGTCGGCCCATGGGGGCGATGTTACGCCGGAGTCGTCGGCTGGCGTTGTTGGTCGAACGGCGTCAGAATACCCCGCCACGCTTCCGACTCGTGGACGGAGTTCAACATGCAGATTCTCAAGCCGCTGCTCGGCATCGCGATGCTCGCCGCTATCGCATGGGTCCTCTCTTCGGATCGCCGCCGTTTCCCGTGGCGACTTGCGGTGATCGGCTTCACGATCCAGATCGTGATCGCCGGGGCGTTTCTCTCGTTCCCCCCCCTGGTCACGCCCGTCGACTACGCCAGCCGATTCGTCGCGGGCGCGATCCGTCAGGCCGACCACGGCATTGTCTTTCTCTTCGGACCTGAACTCGCCCGGGCGGACGGACCGTGGGGGTTTATCTTCGCGATCAAGGTTCTGCCTGTGATCATCTTCTTCGCGGCATTGATGGCCGTGCTCTATCGCATCGGTCTTATGCCACGGATCGTCAACGCCATGGCGTGGCTGCTGCACCGCACGCTGGGCGTCTCCGGCTCTGAGGCGCTTGTTGCGGCGAGCAACGTGTTCGTCGGCCAGACCGAGGCCCCGCTCTGCGTCAGGCCCTACATCAACACCTTCACGAAGGCGCAGATCATGACGCTGATGACCACCGGCTTTGCGACCATAGCGGGGTCTGTGATGGCGGCATACATCGGCATGCTCGGCGGCGATTCGCAGGACTCGCAAGCCCTCTTCGCCAAGCACCTGATGACCGCGTCGCTGATGTCCGCGCCCGCCGCTCTCGTCATGGCGAGGATCATGGTGCCCGAGACGCAGACCGTGCAGGACACGCCGACCAGCATCCGACCCGAAACGCTCGGGACCGGCATCCTCGACGCCGCGGCCCTCGGGGCATCCGACGGCTTGAAGCTTGCCCTGAACGTCGCTGCGATGCTCGTCGCGTTCGTGTCACTGATCGCGCTGGTGAACTGGCCCTTGAACGCGATCGGCACGTCTCTTGAGCAGATCCTGGGTCATGCGCTTGCGCCCGCTGCGTGGCTGATGAGCATCGACGAGGGGCAGCGCATCCTTGTCGGATCGCTTCTTGGCAAGCAGATCGTCGCGACGGAGTTCGTCGCCTATGTCTCGCTTCACCAGGCGATGATCTCCGGGGAGATCGGTCCTCGGAGTGCCCAGATCGTGACGTATGCATTGTGCGGGTTCTGCAACCTGCCATCGATCGCGATACAGATTGGCGGGCTGACGGCTCTGGCACCCGAACGCAGGGCGGATTTCGTCTCCATCGGTCCCCGGGCCATGGTCGCGGGGGCCCTGGCCTGCTGGAGCACGGCCTGCGCTGCCGCGCTCTTTCTCTGACGACGCGATCTGAACGCCGGGGCCGGCGTGGCTCTTTGCGCTATCCTCTCTGACGCCATGAGCACGATCAGCAACGACCTCCAGACGCCTCGACCACCGCTCATCAGTGAGGTTCCCGACGAGCGGGGCCGATTCGGCCAGTTCGGCGGGGCGTATGTGCCCGAGACGCTCGTCTCCGCGCTCGAGCAGCTCATTGACGTGTACGACCGCGTCCGCAGCGACGAGCGATTCTGGGATGAGCTTCGCTCGCTTCTCACCACATACGTCGGCCGCCCGACGCCCCTCTACTTCGCGCAGCGGCTCACGAAGCACGCCCGCAAGGGTGCCGATCGCACCAAGGGTGCCGAGATCTGGTTCAAGCGCGAGGATCTGGCGCACACCGGTGCTCACAAGATCAACAACACCATCGGGCAGGGCCTCCTCACCAAGAAAATGGGCAAGCGCCGCATCATCGCGGAGACCGGCGCGGGGCAGCACGGCGTCGCGAGCGCAACAGCCGCGGCGTTTCTCGGCCTCGAGTGCGATGTCTACATGGGCTCCGAGGACGTGCGCCGCCAGAAACTGAACGTGACGCGCATGAAGATGCTCGGCGCCAACGTCATCGAGGTGAATTCCGGCTCGCGCACGCTCAAAGACGCGACCAACGAGGCGATGCGTGACTGGATGGGGTCTGTCGAGCACACGCACTACATCATCGGATCGGTCGTCGGGCCGCACCCCTTCCCGATGATTGTTCGCGACTTTCAGTCCATCATCGGGCGAGAGTGCAAGGGCCAGTCCATCCGGCAGCTCGGCAAACTACCCGAAGCGATCGTCGCCTGCGTCGGCGGGGGATCGAATGCCGCGGGCATCTTCTACGACTTTGCGGATGACAAGGGTGTCCGACTGATCGGCGTCGAGGCGGGCGGCAGATCGCGCGAGCCCGGGCAGCACGCCGCGCCGCTCTCGCTCGGTTCGCCCGGCATTCTCCACGGCTCGCTCTCGTATGTCCTTCAGGATGCGAACGGCCAGACCGCCGATGTTCACTCCTGCTCCGCCGGGCTCGACTATCCCGGCGTCGGGCCTGAGCACGCGTACTGGAAAGACAGCGGGCGCGTCGAGTACACCACCGCCACGGACGACGAAGCGCTCGACGCGTTCCTGCTCACCGCGAGGACCGAGGGGATCATCCCCGCGCTTGAGACATCGCACGCGATCGCGCACGCACTCAAACTCGCCGCGACGATGCCCGGCGAATCCCGGATCGTCGTGAACCTCTCGGGGCGAGGCGACAAGGATGTGGAAGAGGTCGGGCGACTGCTGGCGATGCGGTCCTGATCGATCGGCAGTATGAAGATTCCGCGGCAGGGTGTCCACCCCATTTATTTTGGTGAGGTGGTCGTGTTACCGTGATCTCACGTTGCTGTGTGTTGCAAAGTCACTTTGCTTCATGGAGGTTCGCATGCTGATGCTTCTGATGACGATCGCCTCGTTGTCCATGCCGCTCAAGAACGATGGGCATCTCGTGATCTACCCCAAGATCCCGGGTCTGACGTACGAGCAGTTGAGAACCCGGGACGACGGGACGGTCGTCGCGGCCTATATCCCGCCCCGTCCGGATTCTGTGGTCGATCTCGATGCGGCGTTTGCTGTCTTTGAGGGTGCGCCGTACGTCGATGTCGTCGAGGGTGTGACGTGGGAGATTGTCTCTACGGATCAAGAGCACGAGTTCGCCACGATCAACGAGTTGGGGGAGATCACCTTCACGGATTCCGGGCGAGTGCGTGTTCGAGCCACGTTTATGGGGATCGTCTCTGATGAGATGCGGGTCACATGGTCGCAGACGAGCAAGGTGGGGCCGTGGGATGAAGAAGGCCCCGGCGGCCCGAGTTCGCCAGGGCCAACCAACGAACAGACTGGTGCCGCTGTGCGCAACGGAGTTGGATCGCTTGAACAGCGGTATGGTCACATTATCTCACCATTATTTAGCAGTGTGGCATTGAGTACCAGCATCCAGACGAATAGCGGGACGGCATGGTACAGTGCTCTTCCCGGTAGTTATCTTGGCAGTTCGGGAGTTGCAGCTGCGTACGGCAACGGAGCACGTGAAACACCGGGTGGCGGCGTCTACGTCTCTGGACCTTTGATTGTCGTGGCTGACAGTGTCGCTGCCGCGATTGTTGCTGATGGCCTGACAGATGCGAACGGGCACTTGACCGAGAACGGACAGACGATCATCCACGAACTCCTCCACGCCGTTCTTGACCAGTTCGGCATCAAGATGTCCGAAGCACTGGAAGAAGCACTGGCGCACGCCTTCGGTGAGTTGCTTGCCAACAAACTCATGGACCTGACCGACAGACTGGAGAACGCCGCCCGCAACGGGGCGACGAAGTTGGATCAGAGTCGGATCGCCGCGCTCATCCAGAGCATCATCGAGGAACTGAGAAAGATCAGGGCGCAGGCCAAGAACGCGAAAGACAAGCGGGCACTCGATCTGGCATTCACGCTTCTGAACCTCGACGATCGTGATGGCGATGGTGTTCCCGACATCATCGAGGACATGATCGATCGTCTCTTCCCCGAGAGGCCCGAGTGGCTGGAAGAGATCCTCAGAAAGTCCGTCGTCGAGGATGCGGGCGATCCCATCGAGATCGTCCCGGATTGAAGTGGTTGCCTGTGCTTTCGACATCGTGAACACCACCCCCCTGCCGAGGGTGGTGTTGTTTCGCGGCTTTCTCGATTCAGTACGCCTGTGCCGCGCACACCTGCGGACCCTCCCCCTGTACAGCGCGTACTCAGACGAAGACGTGATCTCTTGTCCACAGTCGGGTTTCGTTGTTAGTGCTGACTTACGCTGGCTTTGCGATCGACACCAGTGGGGGGCTACACTCGGATCTCGCGTCGGGAAGCGGCGCGTGGGTGCGATGCTTGGCCGGGCGGCAGGATGCCGCGAAGACCGGGGGCATCGCGGGCGTCGGAGCCCGGTGAGTGCATCATCCTGATGGCGAAGGTCACCGACATCCAGATTCTGATTGCTCGCTGCGGGCCCACGGCATGGGACGAGGGGGGGCGCCTGTGCGGCGGTGGCACCGATCTCCCTGTCTGCCCGGCCGGTCACGAACACCTCCAATCCATCGGCGAGCGGCTCTCTGGATCGACGCTGGGTGTGGTGGTCTGCGGACCCGATGCCGCGAGCCATGAGACGGCGAGAGTCATCGCCGCGGCCACGGGGGCGCGGGTCAAATCTGCGGACGACCTCGGCGAGGTCAGTCTGGGGCTGTGGGAAGGTCTGCTCGTCGGCGAACTCGAAGAGCGATTCCCGACCGTCTACCGGCAATGGAAGGACGATCCGACAGGCGTTCTGGTTCCCCAGGGCGAGAGCGTCGATGAGGCCCGGGAGCGTCTGATCAGCGCACTTGCGCGCCTCCTGAACCGCACGAGGGGTGTCGGAAAGGGCGTCGGCGTTGTGCTGCGCCCGATCTCATACCTGATCGTTCGATCGTGGCTGCGCGGCGAGGGGCTTGCCGATTCGTGGCAGAACCCGTCGGAGGTTCCGCCGCTCGAATGGCATTGTGTGCCGAAACTCCGAATAAGGCGTGACGGTGCGGAGACGCTGCCGGGTCCTGCCGGCTCGCGTGCGAAGGCGTCCTAGGTCGATGTTGATGAGTGAGCAGGGATGGTCCTTGGTGTGCCCCGAGGGGCGGCCAGGGCTGAGAAGCAGGGAAAGAGCGGAACGATGACACGAGCGGCATCCAGAACGTGGAACGAGATCAAGACACCGAAGCGGTCGGCGATCCCCGAGGGGCTCTGGCTCCGTTGCCCGGGATGCAGCCGCATGATCTATCGCCGGCAGATGGAGGCAAACCTCCACGTCTGTCCGGAGTGCGCCCATCACTTTCGGATCGGCGCGGTGGAGCGCATCCGCCAGTTGACGGACCCCGGCTCCTTCCAGCCCATGTTCCGTGGCCTTGAGCCGACGGACCCGCTCGGCTTCCGCGATCTGAAGACCTACGCCGATCGCCTCCGCATCGAGCAGGAGAAGACCGGGCAGGTGGATGCTGTACAGGCCGGGTCGGGCTTCATCAAGGGCCGCGAAGCGATGGTCTGCTGCCTTGATCTCACGTTCATGATGGGGTCGATGGGCAGCGTGGTCGGCGAGACCATCACGCGCACGATCGAGACCGCGACGGAGCGGAACCTGCCGCTCATCGTCGTGAGTTGCTCCGGTGGTGCTCGCATGCAGGAGTCCGGGCTGTCGCTGATGCAGATGGCAAAGACGAGCGCGGCTCTCGCTCGCCACGACAACGCCGGCGGGCTCTTTATCAGCGTTCTCACCGATCCGACCACTGGCGGCGTCACGGCGTCGTTCGCGATGCTCGGCGATGTGATCCTCGCCGAACCCGGCGCGCTCATCGGCTTTGCAGGCCCCCGCGTCATCCAGCAGACGATCCGGCAGGAGCTCCCGGATGGCTTCCAGCGATCGGAGTTCCTCCTCAAGAGCGGGCTCGTCGATCGCGTGGTCGCTCGTGCCGAACTCCGGAGCGAGATCGCGCGGATCATCGACTACAGCGGCAAGTAAACCCGCGGGCGACTCGCTGCGCCGAGCCCATCGGATCAAGTCCACACAGTATGAAACAGGCCCGACGCTCGCGCCGGGCCTGTTCTGGTTTTGTGCTTTGTCGATTCGATCACGCTCGAGCGCGGATCACGCCTCGGCCGTTGCAGTGGCTTGTGCCACCGGCGGCTTGAATCCGATCACGCCCTCGGTGTGCTTGATGCCGCGGCGGCGATCACGCAGGCGACGGCTCTTGCCGACACGTTCACGCAGGTAGTACAGCTTGGAGCGTCTCGCGTCGCCGTGACGGATGACCTCGATCTTCGCGATCAGCGGCGAATTCAGGGGCCACACACGCTCAACGCCGAGATCGTCGACGATACGGCGGACCGTGATCATCTCATTGGTGCTGGAGCCCGAGCGTGCCATCAGCACGCCCTGGAACACCTGAACGCGCTCCTTGTCTCCCTCGACGATGCGGCAGTGAACGCTGACCGTGTCGCCGATGCTCAACGTCGGCAGGTTCTTCTTCAGACTCTCCGCCGTCAGTCCTTCGATGATCTTCTGGGTGCCGCCAAGCATGCTTGAGTCTCGCTTGATTCAGTGTCTGTTCGAATGAGCCGAGGCGACGCGTTGCACGCAGGCACACGCACCGCTCGACGTGGGACTGAAACGTTAGGACCATGTCCAAGCCGTTTCTAGCACCTACCCGAACCGAACACATCCCCACTCCGAAGCGGGGCAAGCCCCGTTCGAGACCCCGCCGATCAGATCGAGCTGGCGTACCCGGGACCAGCAGGTGCTCGCCTCCGAGTCATACCCAAGCTTTCGAGCAGACCGCCTCCCAACCCCGAAGCACGCCTCCGCAGCAATGACGCGATGGAATCGACTCCCACTGTACAATCGGGGCCCTTCATGGAGGTCCACCGAATGGTCAGATCTGTCGAGCTTTGTACCCCTCGCAAGTCGTTCGGATCTGCACTTGCGTACTTGGTCGGTTTGTTCGTGACCGGTCTGGTTGCGTCGTCGGCGCTCGCGGGCGGCGAGACCTCACAGGTGGCTCCCCGCCCTCACATCGTCCACATTGTTGCAGACGATCTGGGCTGGAAGGACGTCGGCTTCAACGGGTGTAGCGACATCAGGACGCCGAACATCGATCGGCTCGCCGGTGAGGGTGCCGTGCTCTCGCAGTTCTACACCCAGTCGATGTGCACGCCGACGCGTGCCGCGATGCTGACCGGGCGCTACCCCTATCGCTACGGGCTTCAAACCGCGGTGATCCCCTCCGTCTCCGCCTACGGGCTTGACACCGAAGAGTGGCTGATGCCCCAGGCCATGAAGGAAGCCGGGTACACCACCGCCATCATCGGGAAGTGGCACCTCGGGCACGCCGACAAGAAGTGGTGGCCCCGCCAGCGCGGCTTCGACTACCAGTACGGGGCGATGATCGGTGAACTCGACTACTTCACGCACGAGGAGCACGGCGTGCTCGACTGGTTCCGCGATAACGAACCCGTCGTCGAAGAGGGTTACACCACCACGCTCATCGGCAAGGACGCCGCACGCCTCATCGAGAATCACGACAAGTCCGTGCCGCTCTATCTCTACCTCACGTTCAACGCACCCCACACGCCGTACCAGGCCCCGCAGGAGTACATAGACCGATACCCCGACATCGCGGAGCCTACACGACGCATCTACGCAGGCATGATCTCATGCCTCGACGACGAGATCGGTCGGGTCGTCAACGCACTCGAACGCGCCGGCATGCGCGAACGCACCATCATCATCTTCCACAGCGACAACGGCGGCACCCGCAACGCCATGTTCAGCGGCGTCATGACCGACATGAGCAAGGTCGTCCTCCCGTGCGACAACGGGCCGTACCGCGAGGGGAAGGGGACGCTTTTCGAGGGCGGGAGCCGCGTCTGTGCGCTCGTCAACTGGCCGGGGAAGATCGCAAAGGGCCGTGTGGACGGGATGGTTCACGCCGTCGACCTCTTCCCCACGCTCGCGGCACTCGCCGGGGCACCCACGACCAGAAGCAAGCCCCTCGACGGCCTCAACGTCTGGGAAACCCTCTCACGCAACGCTCCCTCACCCCGCGACGAGATCGTCTACAACATCGAGCCGTTCCGGGCCGCGATCCGCCAGGGCGACTGGAAACTCATCTGGCGGACCACGCTCCCCCAGAGCGTCGATCTTTACAACCTCGCGGACGATCCTTCGGAGACGAACAATCTCGCCTCGAAGTATCCCGATATTGTCGAGCGGATGAAGGCCCGGATCGATGAGCTCTCGCGCGATGCCGCGAAGCCCCTCTTCCTCCTCGACCAGTTCAAGGTCATCCAGACCAACATGAAGGGCGAGCCCGTGATGCCCATCGACGATGGGTTCGGCACGGGCGACACGCGCTGAGTCACCTCGAATGTCGAACTTCGGTCCGTTGCCTCCATAAACAGGCCGCCGCACGCCGATGATGCTGCACGATGTGCGGCATCCTCGGAATCGTGCGCGGAGCCGGTGCCCCGGTCACACTGACCGACGCTCAGGTTGTTGCCATGCGCGATCGCATG
Organism: Phycisphaeraceae bacterium; assembly: GCA_019454185.1. Classification (NCBI taxonomy): domain Bacteria; kingdom Pseudomonadati; phylum Planctomycetota; class Phycisphaerae; order Phycisphaerales; family Phycisphaeraceae; species Phycisphaeraceae bacterium. The sequence continues at coordinate 1,688,567 of CP075368.1, read as the reverse complement.
GTGCATCGCGGGCCGGACGATGCGGGGCTTGAGCGTCTTGGCAGCGTCGTCCTCGCCCATCGACGGCTGAGCGTCATCGATCCTTCGCCCGCCGGGCACCAGCCGATGCGCTTCGACAGCCCTGCCGGGCGAACCCGGGGCTGGCTCGTCTACAACGGCGAGATCTACAACGATGCCGAGCTTCGTCGGGATCTCTCGCGCGAAGGTGTCGCGTTCGCGACTTCGTGCGACACCGAGACGCTCGGGCGATGCTGCGAGCAGTGGGGGCCGGGCATCGCCGCCGCTCGCGTCCGAGGCATGTTCGCATTCGCGTGGTACGACCCGCACGCAAGGACCCTGACCCTCGCCCGCGACCCGATCGGGATCAAGCCGCTGTACTACACGCTGCTCTCGGTCGCTGGCATCACCGAGCTCGTCTTTGCGAGCGAGATCGGTGCCATCCTCGCTCACCCCGGCGTCCGCGCCGCGCCCGATCCCATCACCGTCAGCGCCTACCTCACGACGATCCGAACCACGCTCGGACCGCGAACTCTCTACGAGGGCATCCGCGTTGTCCGCCCCGGCCAGGTCCTGACCTTCGACCTGAGCGGCGCGTCGCTCCCACTCGCACACGCCGCGATCGACACGCGTCAATGGAGCGCGAACGCCGATCCCGAAGACGGCACGACCGAACGCGTCGTCCGCGAGAGCGTTCGCGTCCACCTTCGCGCGGACGTCCCGACCTGCGCCCTGCTCTCCGGGGGCTTGGACAGCTCTATCGTCGTCTCGACTGCTCGTCGGCACGTCGACGTGCTCCGAACGTACTGCTCCGGCGCACCGGAGGCCGAGGGCGTCGGCGGCTCAGAGGACTTCGCCTTTGCGCGGCTCGTCGCTTCCCGGATCGGCGTCGTCCACACCGAGGCCCCCGTCACACGCCGGATGTTCCAGGAGCGATGGCCCGCGATGGTCGAGCGCATGCGCACGCCTCTGGGAACACCCAACGAGGTGGCGATCAACGAGGTCGCCAGAACCCTCCGCGCCGATGGCCACGTCGTCGCCCTCAGCGGCGAGGGTGCCGACGAGTTCTTCGCCGGATACGACACGCCGCTTTCCATGGCCCTCTTCCACGTCGAGCAGGGAGACCACGATCCCGGCCTCTTCCAGCTCAACGCCGCTGCCTGGGTCCCGCTCAACGCCAAGCCCGGCCTCCTCAACCCCGGCTGGTGGTCGAGTGCCGAGCGCGACGAGGAACTCGTCGCGGCGTACAGGTCCGAGTTCGCCGCCGTGAGCGACGAAGCCGCAGGCGAAGCCGAGTACCGCGGCCGCAATCTCGACCCCCTCGAGTGCCACCTGCGCTTCCATCAGCGGATCAACCTGGTCGGCCTGCTCCAGCGCCTGGACTCCGCCACGATGCTCGAGTCGGTCGAGGGTCGAACGCCCCTCGCCGACGTCGTCGTCCGCGCCCACGCGTGGTCGCTGCCGATGGCTCGGAAGTTCACGGAGACTCGCGCCGCGCCCGGCGCAAGCCCGCTGACCCGTACCAAGATCGCTCTGCGCGAGGCCTTCGCAGACGCCCTGCCCCCGGAGGTTGTCGAGCGTAAGAAGGCCAGCTTCCCGCTGCCGTTTCAGGCGTGGGTCTCGGATCAATCGGAGTCGATCAGACGGTCGGCGTTCCTGCGCGAGATCTTCACTGATGCCGCGATCATGACGGTCGCGGAGCGGCCGAGCGAGTTGTGGTCGCTGGCGTGGCCGATGGCGAACCTCGCGATATGGGGAGAGGCGATGTGGGGAGCGGCGTAGCGAAAGCTGCCAGAGAGTCATGAAGTCGCGAAGTCACGTGACGGGACCGCGCTCAGCAGGGCGCGGGTGTAGGGGTCGGCAGGGGAGTTCAGGACGGTGTCGGTCGGGCCGGACTCGATGATGCGTCCCTCGCGCATGACGGCGATGCGCGTGCAGAGGTGGGCGACGACCTCGATGTCATGGCTGATGAAGAGGTATGCGAGCCCGCGCTCGCGTTGCAGGTCCATGAGGAGGTTCAGGATCTGGGCCTGGACCGAGACATCCAGTGCGCTCGTCGGCTCATCGCAGACAATCAGCGAGGGTTCGAGTGCGATCGCTCGCGCGATCGCGACTCGCTGTCGCTGGCCGCCGCTCAGTTCGTGTGGGTATCTCTCCGCTGCGTCAGCGGGCATGCCGCAGCGTTCGAGGAGTGTGAGCGCGCGGTTCCGGCGTTCGGCACGGGATCCGACGCGATGGATCTCGAGTGGTTCGGCGACACAAGCGGCCACGGTCATGCGCGGGTTGAGAGAGCCGCCTGGGTCCTGGAACACGATCTGGGCTGAGCGGCGCAGGTGTCGAAGCCGTGATGGAGGGGCCTTGCTGATGTCGTGGCCGGAGAGGCGGATGCGCCCGTGGGTCGCGGGGATAAGGCCGAGTGCCGCGCGGCCGAGCGTTGTCTTCCCGGAGCCCGATTCTCCGACAACACCGAGTGCTTCGGCTCTGTCGAGCTGGAAGGAGACCCTGTCGATAGCACGATGGGCTTGACGCCCGGGGCCTCTGGCCGGGAATTCGACGACAAGATCTTCGACGGCGAGCAACGGACCTTCCGACCGGGCCTCGGCCCAGTCTCGGGTGTTCCCTATGTGAGAGGGCAGGTCCGAGATTGTCGGTTCGGTCCGGTGCATGTGCCTCAGATCGTATCGAGGGGGTGCAATCAGATAGGGAGCTCTCCGAATCGCCTTGACGGGGGGCGGGGGCGTGGTATCGTTGGGTCCTGCAAGCGACGCCCTTGGGCGTGCGCGGCGGGCAGATAGCTCAGTTGGTAGAGCACCGCACTGAAAATGCGGGGGTCGCCGGTTCAAGTCCGGCTCTGCCCATTGGTTCGGATTCCACGGTCTCTCATACGATGCGACAGCCAGCCAAGCCCGCAGGATTCTGCGGGTTTTTCGTTTGGGCGTGCTTGTGTTGCCGGATTTGTTGCCGCCTGTTCGCCGGTCGCCCGCGTCCAGTCTCCGTCGGTAATCAGATCTGGCGGACTTTGATCTGTGAACCGTCGGCGTGGGTGACGCGGACGGATGAGCCAGCCTTGATCCAGCCGCTCTCGGCGAGGACATCGAGGCGTCTGTCGCCGATGTGCGCCATGCCGACCGGGCGGAGGTCTGTGATGGCTTGCCCTTCCATGCCGATGATCGCGAGGCGTTCGGCCTGTTCGAGTTTCTGAGTCTCCTGGGCCTGCGCGATGTCCTCTTCAGAAGGGGAGCCGATGAGCCGCCTGCCGATCGGCGTGTTCGGCCAGATCTTGAGCATGAACCCGCCGAGGATGGGGCCGACAACAAGCACGGCGAGGGAGCCGATGAGTCCCCAGGTCGCGTCGTATCGGAAGAGGCAGACGATGCCCGCGACAGCGACGACGGCTGAGGTGACGGCGATGACGCCCGCGGAGGGGATAAAGACCTCGAGCACGAGGAGGAACGCGGCAACGACGAGCAGCACAATGCCCCAGATGAGCAACGCTTCGTTCATACGGTTTCGCCTTCTCCCCGGGGCGCATCATCCAGAGCGACAGCGATGCGGAATGGTGTTGCTTCGACGACTCGGACCTGGGTTCCTGATTCGAGGAATCCGAGATCGGAGACCACATCGACCACCCGGTCGCCGATCATGGCGCGTCCTGCCGGGCGGAGCGGTGTGAGCGTGCGACCCGTCTGGCCGATGCGGATGCCGATGCCATCGGTCGGATCCATGGCGAGGATCAGTTCGTCGGTGTCGCTGGTGTTGCTGAGGACGAGTTTCGAGACGATCGGGAGCGAGCCGAAGTGCTTCCCGATGAAGTACATCGCGACGACGGCGGAGAGGGATGAGAGGAGGATGGTCGCGACGCCGTAGAGCAGATCGTCACGCGCTCCGGGCGAGTCGGGGAAGAGGTGTCCCGGCTCTTGTCTGACGAATGTGCCGACGAGCCCGCCGAAGAGGCAGATGAGGCCGATCACGCCGAAGACCGTGAAGCCGGGGAGTACGAAGATCTCGATGGCGACGAGCCCGATGCCGACGATGATGGCGGCGACTTCCCACCAGCTGGCCATGCCGATCATGAGCGGGGGCCCGACGAGGCAGACGAGCGCGACCGCCGCGATAGCGCCGGGGAGGGCGACGCCGGGGTGCGTCAGCTCGATGAAGAGCGAGATGAGGAAGACGACGATGAAAAAGCCCCGTACTACGGGGTTGGTCATCCAGAAGACGATCCCTTCGGACCAGGTAGCGTTGAGGCGTTCGACGTTCGTGGCACCGAAGTAGGCCTTGAGTTGCGAGTCGGTCTTGATGGTCTGGTCGACGAAACCGAGGTGGACGAGGTCGCTGTGCTTCATGACGACGGGGCCGGCACCGTCGGAGACGTACTCCACGAGGGTGTATCGGCCTCTGTCGGACTCGCTGAAGAGAGGGCGGCGCGAGCCGAGGGTCTGAGGGTTCGAGACCTCCTTCGCGATCGCAGCGAGCGCGGGCGAGGCAGGGCGGTAACTTGTGTCGGGAGAAGCGAGGCCGGATGCGGGTCCTGATGTTGGGCCTGATGATGGGACTTGCGGAGTAGGGGACGCGGCATCGGGCGTGCCGGTCGGCGACTGGGGCGTCGGACCGGGGAACGAGGGCATCTTCTGGGGGTTCCCCGTCGCCTGGGCGGAGACGAGTCTCGGGCGTGATGTCGGAGGGGTGTCGTTGAACAGGATCGCGTATTCGGCGCGGTCGATGCAGAAGCGGGCTCCGGTCTGGGTGTCTTCGACGAGCCAGAGTTCGACGCCGCGGCTGACGATTCCCTGCACGAGGTACTCGTCGTAGCCGTTCCGGCGCGCGGAATCGACGACTTCGGCCATGAGCGGGGAGAGTATTTTCTGGCGTTCATGCTCGGGAAGCTGGTTGAGCATGCCGAGGGCGTTGATCGCGATGGGCAGCGCATCGCCGAGTGTCGCGGGGTCGCTTGCAACCATCGTCCGGCAGGCGAGAGCAATGATTGCGCCGCCGGAGTAGGCGTTGGGGCGCACCCATGCGACGGTGTTCGGGATGCTGGACGCCTTGATGGCATCGCAGATTTCGAGGACGGTGCCGACCTCGCCTCCGGGCGTGTCGAGTTCGACAACGAGGGCATCGGCTCCGGATGCCTCTGCTTCTGCCAGTCGCCTCTTGAAGCTCTCGGCGGTGATGCCGGAGCGGATCTCTCCCTTGATGGTGATGATCGCGACGTTCTTGGCCTGCCTGCTCGCGGGGATCGCGGTCGGCGATACCTCGGGGGAGGCGACCGGCTGGGCGTGGGTCAGGTGGATGCTCAGCAGGGAGAGCAGCAGGGCGATGGCTGCGACCATGTGCCTGAACGCGCGATGATGACCCGAGTTGGTGCGGCTCGTCCCGTTGAGCATGACAGACTATAGATCGGAGCGGAGCGAGACCGGTTGCAGAGATCGTGCGGCGATGTTGAGAAGATCAGCCATGCGGGGGGCGTTGCTGTTCGACCGTCCAGCTGAGTTGGGTGCCGGAGCAGTCGATGTGAACGGCAAAGAAGCCGGGCTCGGGGGCAGAGCCCGTTGGTTCTGCCTGCCGAACGAGTGGCCAGATGATGTGCCGATCGGTCTCTGGGATGGGCAGCGAGTCGATCTGATTCAATGCAAACCAGTCGAGACGGCCCTCGCGGATGTCCTGGGCGGGGACCTCGACGGGCCCCATGACGCGGTAGTAGAAGAGGAGCCAATGGCCGCGGCCCTCGAAGGCCCTTTCCGAGATCAGCCCGACCAGACGCAGACGATCGATGGGCACATCAATGCCCGCCTCTTCCATGATCTCTCGTTGGGCGCATTGGGCGGGTGATTCGCCGCTCTCGACGTCGAGTTTACCCCCAATGGGGGAGCAGAGACCGAGGTTCGGCGACTTCAGGCGTTTGAGGAGGAGGATTCTGCCCTGAGCATCGCGCAAGTCGCAGAGACAGGCGAGGCGATAGGGGAGGGGGTGAGCCCCTGCCTGGTCTGGTGCTGCTGCGTTCGGCGTCATTCGGGTGGTCTCGCGGGTCGTGGGAGGTAGGGAAGGAGAGGGTAGCGGCTGTGAGGGTGAGCGAGCGGGGCTGGTGGGGGCTGGCTGATGGGGCGAGGCGTGTCGCTCTTCACGCTGGGCCGACACGCGGGCCGATACCCTTGAGATGCGAACACTGCTTGCGAGAGAGACTCCTGGAACCAAGCCGATGCCTCCTTCACTTCCTGCCGATCGGCGTCAGCTGCCCCCGTTCGACGTGAAGGGGAAGCATGTGTACATGGTGGGGATCGGCGGGTGCGGGATGTCGGGCCTGGCGCGTCTGCTCGCCTCGCGGGGCGCGATCGTCAGCGGCTCGGACACAAGCCGATCCGATGTGACATCGGAGCTGGCGTCTGCGGGCATGGAGATCGGGTTTGACCAGCAGCGAGGCGCGCTGCCGGAGCGGTGCGATGTTGTGGTTCACTCCGCGGCGATCAAGCCGGCGCATCCTGAGCTGATCGCGGCTGTCGAGCGTGGGGTGGCGACGCTGTCGTATGCCGAGGCACTCGGCAGGTGCATGATCGGCAGGACGGGGGTTTCGGTGGCGGGGACGCACGGGAAGTCCACGACGACGGCGATGCTGGGGATCGCGTTGACGGATGCGGGGCTCGATCCGAGCGTGATTGTCGGGGCGGTGTCCTCGCAGCTTGGAGCGGGCGCGTGCTCGGCTCCGCAGCGTGCGATCGGGTTTCGTATCGGCGCGGAGCGCGTGCCCGATGGCGGGCTCCAGGGGCGGCCGGGGATTCTGGTCGCGGAGGCGTGCGAGTTCAATCGATCCTTCCATCACCACTTCCCGACGGTCGCGTCGATCAGTTCGGTCGAGGCGGATCACTTGGACGTCTACGGGACGCTCGATGCGGTGGTGGAGTCGTTTAGAGAGTTTGCGATGCTGCTGCCCCCGGCGGAAGAGGGCGGGCTGCTCTTGATTGCTGATGAGGGAGCGCACAGGCGCGAGATCACGGCGGGGCTGCGCTGCAAGGTGCAGACGATCGGTTTCTCTCCGGCGGCTGACTGGGTCGTCTGGCTCGATTCATCAACTGGGCAGGTGACGCTGTCGCGCGGGCGTGAACCTGTGGCGCAGTGGACGAATCGGGTGCCGGGCGCGCACAACGCGATGAACGCGGCGACCGCGTGCGCGATCGCGATCTCACTCGGAGCCGATCCGCGGAAGGTCGAGCGGTCGCTGTCGGAGTTTCGGGGGATCGATCGACGCATGCAGTTTCTGGGTGAGAAGCGATTCGATGGGCATGTTGGTACGGTGCGCGTCTATGACGACTATGGGCACCATCCGACCGAGGTCGAGGCGACGCTGCGGGCGATTCGCGATCACGAGAGGCCCCAGGAGCGAGGCGGGCGGCTTGTGTGTGTGTTCCAGCCCCACCAGCACTCGCGGACGCGATTCCTCCTTGAGGAGTTTGCGTCGGCGTTTGGTCAGGCGGACATCGTGATCGTGCCGCATATCTACTTTGTGCGAGACTCGGAGGTCGAGAAGTCGCGTGTCTCGTCGCAGGATCTGGTCGATCGCCTGAGGTCGAGGGGCGTGCACGCGATGCACCTGTACCCGTTCGACGCGATCGTTGAGCACTTGCAGAATCTTTGCAAGCCGAATGACCTAGTGATCGTCATGGGTGCTGGGCCGGTGTATCAGATCGCGCACGGCTTTCTCGGGAGCGGCCCCGCGGTGAGCGGCGGGGGGGCGGGTGCATGAGCGTGGCAACCGAAGACGCGAATACTGTTGTGATCGAGCGCGATGCGCCCTTGTCCACGTGGTTCGGGATCGGGGGGCGTGCCGATCGCCTCGCGCGCCCGGCGAGCGTTGAGGATCTGTTGCATTGTGTGAGGTTGGATCCTGCGCTGCGTGTGCTGGGTGACGGCGCGAATCTCCTGGTGCATGACGACGGCGTCTTGGAGCTGGTCGTGTGCCTGAGCGATCCGTGCTGGGAACGGATCGAGATCGATCAACGGACCGGGCGAGTCGTTGCGGGCGCGGGGGTGTCGCTGCCCCGACTGATCAAGGCGACGATCGAAGCGGGGCTGGCAGGCCTTGAGGGGCTCGGCGGTATTCCCGCGACAGTCGGCGGGGCCGTGATCATGAACGCGGGGGGGAAGTTCGGGCAGATCGGCGATGCGGTGCAGGCGGTGCACGCGGTTGATCGCGCGGGTATCGAGGTCGTGCGCGATCGGCGGGAGATTCGCTTTGATTACAGGCGTTCGGGGCTGAATGAGCTGATCGTGACGTCTGTCGAGTTCATGCTCTCGCCTTCGGATCCGGCGGCGTTGAAAGCGCGTCACAAGGAGGTCATGGAGTACAAGAAGGGGTCGCAGCCGCTGGCGGCGGATTCGGCGGGTTGCGTCTTCAAGAACCCGTTGCTTGATGCGGACCTTGAGGGGATCGGCGCGAGAGGGGCGCGTGTCTCTGCGGGGCGACTGATCGATCTTGCGGGGTGCAAGGGGATGAGCGTCGGCGGTGCATCGGTGAGCGAGAGGCACGGCAATTTCATCGTGACATCGCGTGGGTGCCTCGCTGCGGATGTGCTCGAACTGATGGAGCGGGTTCGGGCGCGTGTGGCAGATCGTTTCGGTGTTGTGATCGAGCCGGAGATCGTTGTGTGGAGGCGAGACCGGTGAAGCATGTTCTGGTGCTCGGTGGTGGGCCGGATCGCGAGCGAGAGGTGAGTCTCAACAGTTCGCGGGCGATTGCCGATGCGCTGGAGCGGTTCGGGTATCGCGTGCGCTATGAGGTGATCGAGCGGATCGGGGTTCGGGAGCTCCGTGCATTACCCGGCGATGTGGTCTTTCCCGCGTTGCATGGGGCGTTCGGTGAGGGCGGGCCCCTGCAAGAGATCATGGAACTGGATGGGCGTCCGTATGTCGGAAGCCGGGCTCGGGCGGCACGGGCCGCGATGGACAAGCTGGCATCGAAGCTGGAGGCGGCCCGGCTGGGCATCCCGACGGCGGAGGCGTGTGTGGTCAATCGGAGCGACTTCGGGCTCCCGATCCCGATTCCGCTGGTGATGAAGCCGGTGCATGACGGATCGAGCGTTGGCTTGCACTTGTGCGGGGATGATGCCGCGTATGAGCGTGCGCGGCGCGAAGTTGATCGTGATATCGATCAGAACCCTGGTCGGGCGTATCTCGCGGAGCGGATGATCCGCGGACGCGAGTTGACGCAGACGCTGATCGCAGCGGATGCTGACGGCGGGGATCTTGAGGCGATGGACGCGATCGAGATCATTCCGGCTGAGGGCGCGTATGACTACGACGCCAAGTATGTGCGCAACGACACGCGGTACGTGGTGAAGCCCGAGCTGCCGGGGGGGCTTGCGGGGGAGCTTCAGGCGTGGTCGATGCGGCTGGCCCGCAGCATGGGTGTGAGGCATGTCTGCCGCGTGGATTTCCTGCTCGAACCGGGCGAGGACGGTGTGCGTCCATGGTTCCTTGAGATCAACACGATGCCCGGCTTTACGGACCATTCGCTGGTGCCGAAGGCGGCGGCTCATCGCGGGATAGACATGGGTGCTCTCTGCGACCGCCTGGTCAGGGCGGCTTCTCGGGACCACAAGCCGAGTGGCGGGCGGTGAGGGCCGGGCTTTGGGCGGGTTGGTGGCGAGGTCGGCAGTGGGAGTTGGGGAGAAGCGAGCGACCTCGCCGATACACTGTTCCCCGGTTCGTCGTGTCCGGGTTCATGATCTGTCGGGGATGGAATCCTGCGCATGGGACGTCTTTCGAGCCAATCCGGCGGTCTTCTCGGGCGACTTGAGGCGCTGGCGCGTGCCGATTCGAAGGCATGGCTGCACATGGCGAGCGTCGTCGGCATGTTTGTCATCGGAGGAGCCCTCGGGCTCGCGGCCTTGATTGCTCTCGGCAAGATCGAGGGAATCGCGGTTGGCAAGCTGGCAACCAAGCCCCCTGCGCTCGCGTTTGAGTGGCCTCGGATCGAGGGTGGATCGACGGATGCCACGTGGATGCCTTCGGCTCTTCGCCAAGATCTTGAAGCGCTCGCGATCGGGCAGATCGCGCTGGATGACCCGTTGAGCGGAGCGTCGCTCGCGAGGATCGGATCGGCACTCTCGCAGACCGGGTGGTTTGAGGGCGCGCCGACGCTGAGGCGGAGCTTCAGAGGTGAGCAGCCGATTATCTCCATCAGCGGCACGTGGCGCACGCCTGTCGCGGTGGTCAGATACGACGGCCTTGATTATCTTGTCGGGAGCGGCGGCGTGTTGTTGCCCGCGCGGTATAGCCCGGGGACTTCGGGCATGCCGCTCGTGGTGGGTGTCTCCGAACCCCCGCCGACCCGGGAAGGCACTGGTGCTCTGGGTTTCGGCGCACCATGGCCGGGACGAGAGGTTGCGGATGGGCTTGAGTTGCTGAGACTCACGTCGATGATGCCGTTCTCGAACCAGATCGCGGCGGTCGACGTGGCCCGTCATCGTGAATCAAGTCAACTCGAGTTCATCACGGATCGCGGGACTCGTGTGCTCTGGGGCGGTGCGCCGTCGAGGCCGCTGCCCGGCGAGATCCAGACCGAGGCGAAGGTCGCGCTGCTACTCGATATCGTGAGGCGATTCGGGCGGGTGGATGCGGGTCAGAGCCGGATCGAGATCTTCAGCGATCGCGTCGTGATCGATCGGACCGCATCGGCCATCGCCACGGCGCCGCCGTCATGATCGATCCTCTGGACGGTCACGCGGCGGAGAGCCAGGATCGTTTTGAGCCGGGGGACGTTGACGAGAATCCTCCGGCTGAAGACGACCTTGCTGACGCTGACGCGTTGCAGAATGCGTACATCGCGCGAGCGAGATCCAGCGAACGGCCCTGGCCGCCCAAGCCGGGCGTGTTTGTCGCGCTCTGGCCTATCTACCTGCTGGTCGCGGGGTTCGCGGCGGCGTCTCCTTATCTGATGGCCCGATACGCGGACGACTCGATCGTCATGCCTGCGATCCGATTCATTCTCTGCGCGTACACGATCGGGCTCACGGTCATGCTACCGATGGTGCGGCTGACGCAGCATCGCTCGGCGGATCCGATCATTGAGGCGGGGATGGATGCGTTCTCTCTGATGCTGCCCTTGCAGCCGCTGATCTGGTTCACGGTTGCGCCGCCGGTGGGGATCGGGTACGCACGCGTGCTCGCCATCGATCTGACGATGGGTTTCTGGACAGCGATCATCGCTGCATGGGTGGCGATCACGCTGGCTCACGAGATCAAGCGGGGAGAGTCGCGGAACCACGTGAGGCGGTCCGCGGCGATGGCGGGGATTATCGGGGTTCAGATGCTTGTTCCGCTTGCGGCCGCGGTGTGTGCATCGCTGGGTCTGGCGGTGCATGCGGGCTTCTGGATGTTGTCGCCGGTGTCCGGCGTGCTGCATCTGGGGTCTGATCCGCGTTCACCGGTCGGCGGTGAGGAGTGGCTGGGGGTTTGCTCGATCGGGCTGGTGGCCGTTGGGGTATGGTGGATCGCGCTCGCCGAGCGTCGTAGTGTCCTGTGTCTTGGGAGGGGTCAGGAACCGACCCGGGACGCTGTCTAGTCGGATCCGTCCGTGAATGCGGCCGCCTGCCAGCCATGAGGCATCGGCCCCTGTCGTTTTTGGTGTTGCAGTCAATTCGTATCGGAGCAACGCATGGACATCATGACACCTGAAGAGCGTGTGCAACTCGAGGTGCGACTCAACGCGTTGCTCGCGAACAGGTCGGCGATCTCTGAGAGGATCGCGGAGGCGCGGGCGCTGGGCGACCTCAAGGAGAATGCCGAGTACCACGCGGCGCGTGAGCAGCAGGGCATGGAAGAGGCGGAGATCCGCCGGCTGGAAGAGCGTCTGGCGAAGGCGCATGTCATCAGCACCGACCTGGGTAAGACGACCGGGCAGGTGTTTCTCGGCAGCACCGTGAAGCTTCGTGAGGTCGATTCGGGCGAAGAAGAACTCTACAAGCTCGTCGGCGATGCGCAGGCGGGTCTCGACTCTGAGATCATCGAGGTCACGGTGACGAGCCCGATGGGTGAGGCGCTCTTCAAGGCGAACGTCGGCGAGACGATCAGGGTGCGCACACGGCGCGGGCTGAAGGCGTTTGTTGTCGTGGAACTGGTCTGAGCTGGTTCCGCGTTGCGAATCCGGTTCTTGAGAAGCCGATTCAGCAGAAGCGATCAAGCGGGATCGACCACGATTGGTCGCGGGCGTTGTCGCAGCGCACCTCGCACGTTCGCGCCTCGCCCGAGATGAACACCACAAGCCGCAGCGTACGGGGGTGTTGTTCCCACTCGCCCGCCGTGATACGCATGCTGACCTGTATGGCATCGCTTCTTCTGGTGGACTCGATACGAGTCATGCGGGATGCGCCCCGAGTGTGCTCGTGGCCGTCGCCGGCGTCTTCGTAGAGCGATCCGGAGGCGTTCCCGTGTTGATCGTGATGGATGAAGAGTGTGAGCGGATCGGCTGTGCGCTCGCCGGAGTGCTGCATCGCGGGCCCCACGGGCAGGATGTGCCCCTCGCGAAGATGCAGATCGGGCAGTTCCGGGTCTTCGCTCTCTATGACATCGAAGCGGGCCCACTCGCCCGCCGGGAAGGGTGAGACGCACGGGCCATCGTCTGTCACGGCGCAGCGAACGAGCACCGACGGCCCGAGCAGGAACGAATCATCGGCGGTGCGAAGTGCGGGGTCGGCCGGATCGGCAAAGAAGAGCGGGCGAACGATCGGGAGTCCGCACGCCGCGGATTCGTGTGCGAGCGTGTAGAGGTACGGGAGGAGGCGATATCGGCGCATGATCGCGCGTCGGCATGTTGCTTCGACCTGTGGTCCCCAGGACCACGGCTCGTGCTCTTTGGTCCAGACATCGGTGTGTGCGCGGCAGAAGGGGAGGAGCGAGCCGACACCCATCCATCGTGCGAAGAGTCTGCCGCTCGCGTTCCCTTCGAATCCGCCGATATCCGGCCCGACGAGTGGCTGTCCCGAGAGCCCGAGATTAAGGGCCATCGTGATGGACCAGCCCAGGTGCTCCCACGTTGAGGAGTTGTCGCCCGTCCATGTTGCGGCGTGGCGATGCGTGCCGAGGAAGCCGGAGCGTGTGAGGATGAACGGGCGGGAGTCGGGTCTCAGACGCTCGACACCTTCTCGCGTGGCACGGACCATGAGTGTGCCGTAGACGTTGTGGAGGCGTGCGTGCGTGGTCGGGCCGCCGAGCTCGGGATCGGCGAGATGCACGTTGTCCTCCGGCATGGTCCGGCCGGGGCCGTCGAAGATGGCGGGCTCGTTCATGTCGTTCCAGAAGCCGTCGGCTCCGAGTTCGATGAGCGGCGCGTACAACGATCCCCACCATTCACGCACGCGTGATCGCGAGAAGTCGGGGAATGCACAGGCGCCGGGCCAGACCTGGCCGTGGTACTCGTCTCCCGTTGAGGTTGAGACGAACATGCCCTGCTCATGGCCGGATGCGTAGGCGTGGTACTCGGGATCGACCTTGAGGCCCGGATCGATCATCAGCACGGTGCGTAGGGAGCGATCGTGGAGGTGGGAGATGAGCGAACGCGGATCAGGGAAGCGTTCCGGATCGAACGTGAAGCTGCGATTGCCGTTCATGTAGTGGATGTCGAGCCAGATCACATCGCAGGGGATGCGGCGGAGTCGCATCTCGTCGGCGATACGGCGCACCTCGGCGTCGGGGTAGTAGGAGTAGCGAGACTGGTGGTATCCAAGGGCCCAGAGCGGCGGGAGCGAGATCCGACCGATCAGGTGCGTGAGAATCGTGAGAACAGATTCTGGAGTGTCGCCCTCGATCGTGTAGACAGGAAACGCGGCGTCCTCGACGTGGACAATCAGCATTCCATCAGAAAGGGCGGCACGGGATCTTGCGGGAGTGTCCCAGAGGATGCCGAAGCACGTGCCATCGCGCCGGACACCCATGACCCACGGGTGGGATTGATAGAGGGATGGGGTCTTCTCGTCGTACGCGTAGTGATCGGCGTTCCAGAGTGTAACGCGTCTGCCGTTCCGTCGGAGAGGGCCGGCGTGCTCGCCGAGTCCGTACAGGTCGCAGCCAGCGGGGAGGGCGACGCGCAGCGTGCGGCGAGGCCGTCCCCGGCGTCTACTCGCCCTCCAATGGACTCGGAACGCCGATGCATCTCCCGAACTCTGCATCTCTTGCGCCGACCTGATGATGCAGTGTGAAACGCGCTGCGGCATCGGCCCTGCGTGCGGATCGAGGTGTCGATAGATACCTTTGCCCACGCTGTGGGAGGTCGAGACTGTGGCTCGGGATGCGGATCTGTGGGCGTCCATGCCGTGGATTCAGGTGTGTTCGACGAACGAATCATGATCCGGGTATCCTCACGCCGGACGCAACCGGGAAATCTCCGGGGGCGGAATCCGACAGAGGTGGACCGACGCTTGCTGTCGGTCTAGGGAGATCAGGTTATGCAGACTCTGACGCGAGCGGCCGGATTCGTGCTCGTTCCCCTTGCTCTGGCGCTTGGCGCGGGGTGCAATCCCCTGAGCCCATTGGTGGAGCGTCGGGCGACCTTTGAGCTTGCTCCTGCCGGAGAGGCCCCGCTCGAAGCGAGAACTGTCAACGGGGCGATCAAGGTCTCCGAGGGCACGGATCAGAAAATCGTCGTCCATGCCGTGATCAGGGCGCGTACCCAGGAACGAGCGGACGCGACAACGGTGATCGCGACGTCGGACTCGAACGGCTCGTTCGTGATCTCGCCCCAATGGCCGGGTGAGCGGATGACGAACGAGGGATGCTCGCTCGAGATCGTGACGCCGGACGTGAGTTCCATCGCACTTGTCACTTCAAACGGCGCGATCACGCTGGGCGGCTTGAGCGGATCGGCCCGCCTCAGCACCTCGAACGGCGCGATCAAGGTCGATGGCTTCACGGGTGCTGTCGATGCTTCGACATCGAACGGGAGCGTCACGATTGTCGGTGCAACCCACGGCGTTTCCGCCCGTTCGTCGAACGGCAATCTGAAGGTCACGATGGCAGATACGTCGCCGGGTCCGGTCGTGCTCTCTACTTCGAACGGATCGATCGAGCTCTCGGTCGGCAGTGCGTTCACAGGGAGTCTGTCGGCGACGACGAGCAACGGAACGGTGGGGATCTCGGCGCCGAATGCGAAGGACATAGTCACGAGCCGTGCCAAGGGCTCGGCACGGTTCGGCGATGGAGATGGCACCTCGGTGCTGAAGTCTTCCAACGGCTCGATCTCAGTCCGCGGGCGCTGACGACCATCGTGACGTGTTGGAATTCTTGGTCGGTAGTCTGCGGCCAAGTCCGATTGTGTTCCAGGGAAAGAAAGCGGGCGGGCACCCTGTGAAGGAGGCCCGCCCGTTCCGCAATCTGTGATGATTCTTCGAGGATTGGCCGCCGCTCAGCAGCCGGTGCCGAACGCGTCGAGGAAATCGAGGAAGTCGAGGATATCAACGAGGGTGTCACCGTTGAAGTCCGCGTCCGCGACGCCGCCGCACGGACCGGGCTGGCCCGAGCATGCGCCGAAGTCGTCGAAGAAGTCGAGGAAGTCGAGCACGTCGACCTCGTTGTCGCCGTTGTAGTCCGCGGGGCATGCCGGCGGCGGGACGCAGACGATGGTGCGGACGGTGAAGTCATCGACCGCGGCCTCAACGATCGAGCCGGGGTCGAGGTCCGACGCACGGAAGCGCATACGCACGGTCGAGGTCGGTGCGACAAAGTCACCGACGTTGAACTCGTGGAAGTTCCAGCCGCCGGAGGCCTGCGGACCCGTGGGGCCGACGGTCTCGACGGTTGTCCACGTCGAACCGTTGTTGTTGGAGATCTGGATGACGAAGGTGTCGGTGTTGGGTGCCGCGCCCTTGTCGTTGGAGTACCAGCGCCAGTATGAGATCTTTGCGGCGGTAGCACCGGCGAGATTGATGACGGGGCTGACGAGGGTGGTCGTGCCTCCATCAACGTCGTACGTGCCGATGCTGGAGCCCGCGCGACCATCGGTGACCCAGCAGTTCACGCCCGGTGCCGGGGTGGTGTCGTCTTCCGGCTGTGCTGCGGTTCCTTGTGGGTCCATGCGGTTCCAGATGCCTGCGGTGGCGTTGTCGCCGGCGGCACCGACGGTCCAGCCGCGGTTGATCTCCATGTCGTCCTCGAAGACGATGTCAACGCCGGTCGCGACGAGCGCGTCGACGGCGGCGGTGGTGTATGGGCTGTTATCGATGGCGCGGGCCGCGACGCGATAGGTCACTGCATCGAAGCAGGACTGCGCGGGGATCACGGCTCTCCAGGTGTCATCCGGCTGGAGTGTCATCGGGATCTCCAGTTGGGAGCCGCCGTTGACCTGATAGCGGAGGACCACGGTCGTTGGGTCGAGTTCTTCGGTGCCGACCTCTGTGATCACTGCCGTGATCGGCGTATTCTGGCCGGGTGAGAGCGTCGTCGGAGCACCCTGGAGCGCGATTTCGAGCTTGGGCAGGGGATCGTTGCCCTCTGCGAGCACGAAGAGGCCGCGCTCGATATCGGAGAGCACGATGATGCCGGAGGCGAAGTACGGGTAGTTCGTCCAGTTGCCGTTGAACTGGAAAGAGTCGGACCCGGGGTATGTGTCGAAGTACGCGATCTCGACGGGGCTGGTGCGGTTGCTGATGTCGAAGACGCGAAGGCCGGAGCGGTAGTTCGACTCGTAGAGCTTGTCGCCCTTGATGTACAGGTTGTGATCGATGACGCTCAGGCCGTTGCTGAACGTGCCGACGAGCACGGGGCTTGCGGGATTGCTAACGTTGAAGATGCGGGTGGTGCAGACGGAGACGGATGCGCCCTCGTCCAGCTCGTCGTTCATGTAGAGGTATTGCTTGTCGTCGGTGAGCCAACCCTGGTGGGAGTAACGCACGCCGGAGTAGTTGATGCCGCCGATGCGGGTCATGCTCGCCTTGTTGGTGACATCGATCACGTCGATACCGGCGGAGCCGGTGTAGCAGAAGGCGATCTCACGGCCGGCGTAGGGGCCGCTGGTGTAGGTGACGACCTGGGCCTCGTGGACGTATCTGGTAGACCACGAGCCGACGATGATCGGGTCGGCGGGATTTGCGAGGGAGACGGCGACGAGGCCGCCATTCGCGATGTTCGCGCCTGCGAGATAGAGGAATCCGGAGTCTTCGTTCGAGGCCAGCGTGTGGGTGGTCGTGTGTCCGAGCTGTGTCTTGTTCTGCACGAGCGTGACGACGCCGTTGTCGATCTGGCTCATGTCCATGACCTGGATGCCGGCTCCGCCCTCGCTGCCTCCGTAGGCGTAGTGGCCGATCACCTTCACGCAGTGCCAGAGACTGTTCGGGCCTGTGACATGACCGACGAGGACCGGCGCGCCGGGGTCGGTCACTTCAACGAAGCCGAAGCCGTTGGAGAGCCCGATGATCGCGTACTCGCGTCCGGACGGCGATGTGTAGCCCCAGATGTCGTTCGCTGAGGTGGGAGACCCCGGGAACAGATTGAGCGGCATCCAGGCGTACATCTGCATGTTGAGCTTGTCGAACGTATCGCGCGTGACCGCTCCGCCATCCCGCGACGCGAAATAGCCAGGGCCGTAAACGGGCGGCTGCACGTCCTGCAACTTCCGCCAATCCTCGTCTGCGTGAGCATTCGAGACGGTGACAAGACTGGCGCACGCGATGATCGCGAGATCTCTCGCGATGCGACCTTGGTGAGCGATGCCGATACGTTGTCTCATGGAACTCTCCGTGCCCCCACGTCGAGTTTCTTGGCGTCTGAAAATCGGTCCTTGAAAACCTGAATTCCAGACCAACGTACCAGAGAGGTACGTACCCTACAAGCGTGACGTGAAGTCGGACAGATACGGCTTCTATTCGAGTTGGTTCCTTGGAGCGGCCTGTGCAAGCACGATCCAAATCGAAAGTAATGCGTCTGATTCGATCGCTCTGCGGGTTCGCCGCGGCGGGTGTGCTGTTATCGAGCCACGCCGCAGGTCAGGTGACTGGCGGCGAGAATGCGGGATCTCAAGGCATCGGTCAGAACGTCGGTCCCGAAGTTCCCCAGCTTCACTTTCTCGTGATCAATGACAGGCATCTTCCCCGAGTCAGGGTGGAATGGGAGGGGGCGGGTTCGAAGCCGATCGTGATCGAACGGGAGCTGGAGTACACGGCTCCGGCGATGCGAACTGATGTCGGGCACAATCTGGAGGTCTTCGTCGCGCTCGGTGGTGCTCGCCTCGATCGCCAAGCGGGACATCCGGACGGTGCGATCGTGCGAGTGGGGCTCTACAAGGTTGATGCCGCCAAGCCGTTCTTCGAGGGGCTGGAACGAGACTCGGTGGTTGAGGTGAAGGTCACCAACGTGGTCTTTGACAAGCCAGCTGTCGCACGGCCCGAGAGTGGCGTGCAGCACATCAAATACTCGCCCGAGGGGCTCGCTGAATGTGGGCTGTCGGGGGCTGCGTTCGAGCTCTACAACACGGCGGACCCCTCCGATAACCTCAACGGAAGCATCACGGATGAGAACGGGCGGATGGGTGCGCTGGTCGACGGCGATTCCGAGTTCACGGTGACTCTGGAGCCCGACGGCTCGTACACGATGGTGGCACGGATCCGGTACAGCATGCTTCGGCACATCCTCGATCCGTGGCAGTTGACCAAGCCCGGAACTTTCCTCGAACCCGTCCACTTTCACCTTGAGTTCGAGGCGATTCCGCAGCTCCACGTGCCTGAGTCCCTCCGTCCGATACCCCTCGATGAGTAATGGCTTCCCCTGCTCGATTTTGCTAAGTCTCTGTGGCAAAGCGGCTTGGGTCGATTCTCGCGTTCGTGTACACTCTGCCGGATCGAGTACTTACGAATTCGCGCGCCGGGCGCGGTGTTCTCGATCTACCTGTCGCCGGACGCAGCCACCCACCGACCGATGACCCAGCAAACCAAACAAGATGTGTTTCCTCCGACCATGAGCACATGGATCGCACTTCGCATGAGCGACGGTGTCGAGGGTCGGAACGAGGTGAATCGTCACATCATGGCGGTCTACGACTGGCCCCTTCGGGTGTACTTCATGGGCACGTCCGAGCGGTGGCTCGGCGAGCCCGACGACATCGTCGGAGGGTTCTTCGCCGATCGACTGAGCCGATCGGAGTTCCTGCACGAGTGGCGAGCCAGCGGGATGCGTCTGAGGCGCTGGCTGATGAACGCTTTCTGTTTCTATCTCATGGAGATGCGTCGGGCGCGGGCTCGTGACCGACGGGCCGGCGAGCTCGAGCACGAGCCGATCGTCTTCAACGGCAGCCCCGAGGCGGCGGTGGATCGGGCCTTCCGGGTCTCGCTTGTTCGTGAGGCGCTGCGCGTGGCGCAGGAATCGTGCGAAGACAGCGGGCTGGCATCGCACTGGAACATCTTTGTCGCGCACTACCTGAGCGGAAGAGACTACGCCGATCTCTCGAGGGAGTTCGTGGTCACGCCCGAGCGTGCGGCCGTCATGGCCCGCACCGCGGCGCGGAAGTTCAGGGCTGCGGTTCGCGAGTTGCTCGCGGGCGACGGCACGCCAGACCAGGAAGTCGACCAGGAGATTCTGTCGCTCATCGAGGAGCCCACATCATGACATCCTCTGGACAGACATCGCACATCAGCGTGTACGACTCCATCGGCGAGTCGCAGGCGTCGACGCTGCTGAGACTCGGGCTCTTGGGGCCGCGTCGCCCGATCGATGATCTCGCCGACCGTCTCGCCGAGCCCGGAGCGGCGCACTGGCTTGACAGCGTGCTCGAGATCGGCACGACCGCCTCGATCGGGAAGCCGCGGTCGATCCTTCTCATGGGCGAGACCGCTCTGGCGGATCTCGTGAAGGTCAAGGACGAGGGGAAGCGGCGCTACAGGATGGCGGATACCGCCGACGGACGGCTCGGCGGGCTTGCGATTTACTTCGTGGCGATCGCCAGCGGGCTTGTCCACCACAAGCAGAATATCTGCAGCCGCCCTCCGGACGTGCTGCACGCGGCGTTGCTCGATCTCGCGGCCGCCGCAACCGGACACTGGAGCGACCTGCTCACGCGTGCTGCGGCGACAGCGCGAACGCTTGCAACCTGAGACGATCAAGCCGCGTTCAAGAGAGTCCACGGTTGGGGCCCCGCCATGACGGTCGGTGGCGGCAGTCCTAACCTACGGCCCCGGGCCTGCGAGGCGCGGGACCTTTCTCTCTGGAGTGCACGCATGCGGCGGTTCATCATCGGGTGTGTTGGGGCCATTGTCGGCTGTCTGGCATTGTCGTTCACGTCTCCTGCAGCCGCGGATGAGGGGATGTGGCTCCTCACCTCTCCTCCTATGGAGACCCTGCGCTCCAAGTACGGCTTCGAGCCGAGCGCTGCGTGGATGGAGAAGATGCAGAAGTCCGCTGTGCGGTTCTCGACCGGGGGCTCGGGCTCTCTCGTGTCGGCGAACGGCCTTGTGATGACCAACCATCATGTGGCATCCGACATGCTCTCGAAGTTGAGCGATAAGGATCGCGACATCATGCGGGATGGGTTCATGGCAGCGAGCGAGGCGGAGGAACTCGCGTGCCCGGATCTTGAGCTCAACGTCCTCTGGACGATCGAGGACGTGACCGAGCGCGTGAACGCGGGGACAGAGGGGATGTCCGCATCTGACGCGGGTGCGGCGCGCCGACGCGCGATCTCGGCGATCGAGCAGGAAGCGGGCGAGCGGAGCGGCCTGCTCTGCCAGGTTGTGACGCTCTATCAAGGGGCGAGGTACCACCTGTATGCGTACAAGCGATTCACCGATGTTCGACTTGTCTTTGCTCCGGAGGAGGGCATCGCGTTCTTCGGCGGCGACACCGACAACTTCGAGTACCCAAGGTACTGCCTCGACGTTGCCTTCTTCCGCATTTATGAGGATGGCAAGCCGTACAAGCCCCAACACTACCTTGCGTGGTCGCGCGATGGCATTGCGGAGAATGAGCTGGGCCTTGTCTTCGGGCATCCCGGGACGACTCGGCGCCTCTTCACTGTCGATCACCTCAAGTTCGTGAGAGACATGCAACTGCCGCGGCGACTGGCGCAGCTGTGGAGAAGAGAGGTCCAGCTGACGAATTTCTCGAACCGCAGCCCCGAGCACCGCAGGATCGCACGCGAGGATTTCACGGGTGTGCAGAACTCGAGGAAGGCCCTCGCCGGGCAGTTTGATGGTCTGCTCGATCCGGCCGTGATGAACGAGAAAGCCAGGGCAGAAGCCGCACTCAGGTCCTGGGTGCTGCAGGATCCTGATCGTACCGAGGCGTGGGGGAGCGCGTGGGACGAGATCGCTGAGGCGCAGAAGCGTCACGCGGCTTTCTTCAATGATCGCTCGATGGATCTCTCCAGCTCGACGCTGTTTCGCACTGCGCTGCACCTTGTCAGGATGAGCGATGAATTGCCGAAACCATCAGGCGATCGCCTGCGTGAGTACCGGGACTCGGGGCTTGAGTCACTGAGGTTCCAGCTCTTCTCGCCGGCACCGATCCATGAGGCGCTCGAGATCGACATCTTGAAGTCAGGTCTCGCGCTGATGGCCGAGACGCTCGGCGGCGACCACCCGGTCGTGCAGCTCGCGCTCGCTGGCAAGAGCCCGCGTGCAAGGGCAGAGGAACTCGTCTCGGGCACATCCCTCCTTGCTGTCGAGTCGCGCCAGAGATTGGCTTCCGGAGGCAGCGAGGCGATCGCGACCTCGACCAATCCGATGATCCGGCTCGCGGCCGCGCTCGACCCCGCCCTTCGGCGATACCGCACTCGGTTTGAGAACGAGGTCGAGTCGGTCGAGCGACAGGCGTATGCCAAGATCGCTGCGGCCAAGTTCGCCTTCCAGGGGGACAGCGTGTATCCCGATGCCACGTTCACCCTTCGCATGTCCTTCGGACCGGTGAAGTCGTACATCGAGGCGGGCGAACAGATTCCCGCCTTTACGCAGCTCAGCGGCACCTTTGAGCGTGCCGCGGCACGTGCCGGCGATCCGGCGTTCGCCCTCCCGCAGCGCTGGATCGACGCGCAGAAGCGGATGAAGGGCGACGTCCCGTTCAATTTCGTCATGTGTGCCGACATCATCGGCGGCAATTCCGGCTCGCCGGTCGTCAACACCAAGGGCGAGGTCGTCGGGCTGATCTTCGACGGCAATCTCCAGTCTCTGCCATGGGCTTTCGCCTACGACGAGCGTGAGGGCCGCGCGGTCAGCGTGGATTCACGCGGCATGATGGAATCGTTCAAGTCGGTCTACAAGGCGGATCGTTTGGTGAGCGAGTTGCTGGGCGGAGCGAAGTGAGGCGTTGACGGGTTGACGCGTACGGAGCGGCACGCCTGTACACTGCACGCATGAGTGACGCTTCGTTGTTCCAGGCGGAGTTCGATCGGCTCGCTGACGACGCGACGAGGAAGCGATTCTGGAAGCGATGGGGTCCGTACCTGGCGGAACGCCAGTGGGGCACCGTGCGCGAGGACTACTCGCCGGACGGGAACGTCTGGGGGTACTTCACGCACGATCACGCCCGCAGCAGGGCGTATCGGTGGGGTGAGGATGGCCTGCTCGGCTTCACGGACAGGCAGTGCCGGCTCTGCTTCGCGGTCGCGCTCTGGAACGGCAAGGATCCCATCCTGAAGGAACGGTTCTTCGGCCTGAATGGTCACGAGGGGAACCACGGCGAGGATGTCAAGGAGTTCTATTTCTACACCGACTCCTCGCCCACACACTCCTATTGCTCAGCGGTCTACAAGTATCCACAGGCCGAGTACCCGTACCAGCGGCTGATCGACGAGAATCGGGCAAGGTCACGCGAGGAGCCGGAGTTCAACATCGAGGACAGCGGGGTCTTTGACGAATCAAGGTACTTCGACGTGAAGATCGAGTACGCGAAGGACTCGCCGAACAGCATGCTCATCCGGGTTGTCGCAACCAATCGCGGCCCCGATCCGGCCCCGATCTGGCTCATCCCACAGCTCTGGTTCAGGAACACGTGGGCGTGGGGACCTACGAGCGACGGTGATCCTGTGCGCCCGACCCTGCGTGGTGAGGGGAGCGATCAGGTTGTGGCCGACCATCCGGAGCTCGGCATGTACCGCTGGGTGATCGAGGGGCCGAGTGAGCCGCGGATGATGTTCACGGAGAACGACACGAACATGCGACGTGTCTTCGGTGTTTCGGACGCGGGCGGCTACGCCAAGGACGCGTTCCATGAGCACGTGGTCTCCGGCAGGGCCGATGTGATCAATCCTGAAAGAGTGGGGACCAAGGCCGGCGCGATGTTCCAGCGCGTGCTGGCTGCGGGCGAGAGCGTCACCATCAAGATGCGGCTGTTCGACGAGTCCGAGCGAACACCGACACCGGGCCTAGGGGAGGATTTCGAGAGCACGTTCGCGCGTCGGATCGCAGAGTGCGATGCCTATTACGCGTCTCGTGTCTGGCAGGGGCAGACGCCGGAGGATGCGCTGGTCGTGCGTCAGGCGTATGCGGGGTTGTTCTGGTCGAAGCAGTACTACCACTACGTCGTCGCGGACTGGTTGAAGGGGGATCCGCTCCAACCCCCTCCGGATCCCCGGCGTGCGAGCGGGCGGAACTCCGATTGGTCGCACCTGTTCAATCGCGACATTATCTCGATGCCGGATACGTGGGAGTATCCGTGGTACGCCGCGTGGGATCTGGCGTTCCATTGCGTGGCTTTCGCGCGAGTGGATCCGCACTTTGCCAAGGACCAGTTGCTGCTCTTGCTGCGTGAGTGGTACATGCACCCGTCCGGGCAGATCCCGGCGTATGAGTTCGCGTTGGGCGACGTGAATCCGCCGGTTCACGCGTGGGCGTGCTGGCGTGTGTACAAGCTGACGGGGCCGAAGGGCGGTCGAGACCGGCTGTTTCTGGAGCGGGCATTCCAGAAACTGCTGATGAACTTCACATGGTGGGTGAATCGCAAGGACCCGCACGGGAAGCACCTTTTCTCAGGCGGTTTCCTGGGGCTAGACAACATCGGCGTGTTCGACCGATCCGCACCGCTGCCCGGAGGCGTGGTGCTCGAACAGGCCGACGCGACGGCCTGGATGGCGTTCTTCTGCACCACGATGCTCGCGATTGCGACCGAACTCGCGAAAGAGAATCCCGCGTACGAGGACATCGCATCGAAGTTCTTCGAGCACTTCGTGGCGATCACCGACGCGATGAACACACTGGGCGGCGATGGCCTCTGGGACGAGAAGGATGGGTTCTACTACGACCAGTTGAGACGCGACGATGAGACGCTGCCGCTCCGCGTGCGATCGCTTGTCGGGATCATCCCGATTCTGGCGGTTGAGGTGCTCTCAGACCGCGAACTCGATCGGCTTCCCGGCTTTCGGGCCAGGACCGCGTGGTTCCTCAAGCACAGGCCCGACCTCGCGCAGCATGTTGCGTGCATGGAGGCGTCGGATGGCGAGTCTGTTCTGCGGCTCCTGGCCATACCCAGCCGCGACCGGCTGAAGCGTGTGCTGCGGTATCTTCTCGACGAAGAGGAGTTTCTGTCACCATTCGGCATCCGCTCGATGTCGAGAGTGCACAAAGAGAACCCCTATGTCTTCGATCGCGGTGAGCATCATCTCACAGTCGCCTATGTTCCCGGCGAGTCGAGCACCTCGATGTTCGGGGGGAACTCAAACTGGCGCGGCCCGGTGTGGTTCCCTTTGAACTATCTCATCATCGAGTCTCTCGAGCGTTACCACTACTTCTATGGCGAGACGCTGAAAGTCGAGTTTCCGACGGGATCGGGCAGAGTCTGCGATCTGCGAGAGGTGGCCGATCACTTGCGAGCCAGGATGATCTCGCTCTTCCTCCCCGACAAATCCGGTAAACGCCCATGCCACGGCGATGACGAGAGATTCCGGAGCGATCCGCACTGGAAGGACCTGCTCCTGTACCACGAGTATTTCCACGCAGAAACAGGCAAGGGGCTTGGCGCGAACCACCAGACTGGCTGGACCGCTCTGGTGGCGCAGATGTACCAGGATCTCGCGAAGAAACTCGCCAAGCGCGGGAGTGTCGCTGCGATGCCGGGTCAGGCGTGAGGCCGTTGCACGGCCCAACGGGGCCTCTCATGGAGTGGGCTGTTGGTCTAATGTCTCGAGCAGCGGCTTCAAATGGCTCTCGTAGTGCTTCCAACGGCCGATGGATGAGGTGAAGAGCGGCCTGTGCACCTGGCCCGCGCTCGCGGTTCGGACGTGGCGCTTGAGGGCGTGGAAGTTGAGGACGCACGGCACCCACGGCACGCCGACGTGAGCGAGCATCAGACGTGACACACGCTCCAGATCTTCGACGAGTTCTTCGTAGCGTACCTCGAGCATCGAGATGCCGATCGTGGTGCTCCAATGCCTCATCAGTCGCTGGTAGGCGATGTGTTTCTGCCCGAGCGCGACCAGATCCCGCGTGTACGAGTGGCCGCTGCCGAAATTCTGGAAGTAGCAGGAGAGGCACGTGTCACGTGCATCGCGCACGCAATGGATGATCGTTGCACCGGGAAGCAGCTTGGTGATCGGTCCGAGAATGGTGTAATTGCCCGGGAGCTTGTCCACGACCCGTGCCTTGCCAGGAGATCGTGATCGCATCATCTCGAGGTACTGGCCGGCTGTGCGTCTGGCCTCGTCGAGCGGCCACGCGTTCTGGCGGAGGTGTTGCTCGATCCGCGGGAGCGCGGGGCTCTCACCGATAGTGCCGATCTCGGGATGCGATGTCAGGATCTGCTCAACAAGACTTGTGCCGCTGCGAGGCATGCCGACGACAAGCACTGGGAGTGGATCGGTGATCTCTGTCGAGGGTGTCGCGTTGTAGCGAGCTTTGTTCCACTGCGCGATCGTCTGGGCGAAGTCGTCCTGTGCCGGGATGGGGCCGCCGGCTTGCGCGCTCAGCATCGCATGCTCGAATGCTTCGTCATAGCGTCGCTCGGCGTCGAGCAGGTGAGCGAGCTGTGTGTGCGCTGCGCGAGCCAGCGGAGCGGGCACCGTTCCCCCACGGAGATGGCGGAGCAGCAGGTCGATCGCTTCGGCTGAACGTCCGAGTTCGCGGGAGATCGTCGCAAAGGCGAGCACGCACGAGACGTCTGTCGGATGCGCTTGCATCGCGGCATCGATGATCGGAGCCGCGTCTGCTGCGCGTCCCTGGGCATGGAGAAGCGTGACCTTGCCCCGCACCGCCGGGGGAAAGTGGGGGCGCAGGGAGAGGGCCTTGTCGAGGGCGTTGAGCGAGCCGTCGATATCTTCGAGTGCCCGCAGCCCGTTTGCGAGGTCGCACCACGCCTCCGGATGAAGGCAGCCGCCCTGGCACAGTTTCCGCAGGATCTGCGTGCCCCGTTCGATTGACCCGATTCGGACGAGTGACGCGCCCAGGATGTGCAACAGCCCCTCGTTGGCGGGAGTTGCGCCCAGCGCAATCTGCGCGAAACGAGCGGCATCCTGGAAGCGTCCAGAGTTGTAGCACTCGATGGCTCGATCGCGGGCATCGGTGGGGCGCATCCCTGCGGGCTGCGTCTGGCGTGGCGTGTGGCCTTCCGGGTTGTTCTGTGTCACCATCCGGGCTCCGGCTTCCGCCCCGATCCCTGAGAAGACGAGTTCCAGGGGCGAAGCTCAGGCGTTGGCAGAGAATAGAATAGTCGCGACGCGGCGATGCGCGTCCGAGATGAGTTCGCAAGCGCGATCGGGTGTCGTTCCACTCCGCATGGAGGACCTTCGATGACCCGCAGAGAGAGTCCAGCCCGCCGAGCGAGCGAGGGCGTCGATGGCAAGACCACGATGCAGGGGCAATCGTGCGCGATCGACGACCGTTCGGAGTGGATCGAGCCGGATGGCTTGGGCGGGTATGCCTCTGGCACCGCGACCGGCATCAATACACGCCGATACCACGCGCTGCTCTTGGCATCGGCTCGACCGCCGGTTGATCGCTATGTACTCGTGAACACGCTCGAGGCGTGGATCGAGTGCGGCACATCGGTCTATCCGCTGACATCGCAGCGGTACGCGCCGGGTATCACCCACCCGCTTGGCACGACACCGATTCGGGGGTTCAGCATCGATCCGTGGCCGACGTGGGACATTCAGCCCGCGCCCGGAGTGCGCATCAGGCACGAGCGTTTGGTTCGCCACGGCGAGCCCACGACACTGCTGACATGGTCGCTCATCGACTCGGACTGTTCCGCCCAACTTGTCGTGAGACTGTTGATGAGCGGGCGCGACTATCACTCGCTTCACCATGCCAACGCCGCGTTCCGCTTCGATTCGGACATCTGGGGTGGCAGGATCCAGTGGGAGCCGTACGCTGGTATTCCGCCGATCGTGGCGATCACGAACGGTGACTATGAGCATCGACCCGATTGGTATCGCGGCTTTCAGTACGAAGAAGAGCGGTCGCGGGGCCAGGACTGCGTCGAGGATCTCGCTTCTCCGGGTGTGCTGCGCTGGGATCTGTCTCAAGGGCCTGCTGTGCTCGCGCTCTCGGCAAAGGTCGATGACGAGCCCCACGAGTGGACACCGAAGGCCGCTGTCCTGCTCGCTGATCGCATCAAGCAGGCGGAACGGACTCGCCGCGCAGCGTTCAACGGGTCGCTGCATCGAGCCGCGGACGCCTACATCGTTGTTCGACAGCCCTCACCCGAGGTTCGCGCCGGCAAGACGATCATCGCGGGGTATCCATGGTTCACGGACTGGGGTCGTGACACGTTCATCTCTTTGAGAGGGCTTTGCCTGGCGCGTGGCGCTGAGCGGCTCGACGATGCACGCGACATTCTGCTGACCTGGGCGGCTCTTGTCTCAGAGGGGATGCTGCCCAATCGCCTTCCCGACCACGGGACGGAGCCGGAGTACAACGCGGCGGACGCTTCGCTCTGGTTCGTTCTCGCGGCGGGTGCGTATCTCGGCGTTTCCAGAGAGCCGAAGCATGCCGGAGCGGAAAGCCGCAAGACGATCATCCGGGCGATCAGAGAGATCGTGGAGGGGTACTCAAAGGGCACACGGTACGGCATCGGGCTCGATCAAGACGGCCTCATCCGGGCAGGCGTCGCGGGCGTTCAACTGACGTGGATGGATGCGAAGGTGGGCGACTGGGTCGTGACGCCTCGTATCGGCAAGCCCGTCGAACTCCAGGCGCTCTGGCTCAACGCGCTGCGTGTCTATGCAGAGGTATCGGGCGCGGAACACCCCGCGTTCGCGAGTGGGATGGAGTCATTCGCCGAGCGGTACTGGGATGAGCAGCGGGGGTGGCTCTGCGATGTCGTCGATGTCGATCACAAGCCGGGTGCTCTGGACGAGTCGTTGAGGCCGAACCAGCTCTACGCGGTGGGGGGGCTCCCGCTCGCGCTCGTCGATGAGTCGATCTGCGCTCGCGTTGTAGAGCGCGTGGAACGCGCCCTGATGACGCCGAAAGGCCCTCGTTCCCTCGCTCCGGATGATCCGGGCTATCGGGGTCGGTACGAGGGAGACCTCTGGGCGCGCGACGGTGCCTACCACATGGGCACGGTCTGGCCCTATCTGATCGGGCCATTCGTCGACGCGTGGGTTCGTTCGAGGGGCGGCACGCCCGAATCCAAGCGCGAGGCGCGGGAGCGATTCCTCGATCCACTCCTCGCGAGCATGGCGTGCGACGGTCTGGGGCACATCAGCGAGATCGCCGATGGCGATCCTCCACACACCGGGCGTGGATGTCCTTTCCAGGCCTGGTCGGTTGCCGAGGCCCTCCGCCTTGATCGGGATGTGCTGTGCATTGAGGAGGCGGCTATCGGCAAGCGAGCGAAGGACGAGCGGAAAGTCCCTGAGAGACGGATAGTCCCTGAGAGACGGTGAGATGTGATGCCAGGGGCTGGCTTTGGTGCCTCGATCTTGCGAGAGTGCTGGCGGTTCACAGGTCCTGCTCGCGAGCCCACCACCGGCCTGTACCCGTATTCCGGGATGACCAAGTCTGGAATCGGGTCTGGAGTTGTGATTCCACCTCTGGCACCGTAGCATCCGCACCTCCCGAACCACCGCATCGGATGCGAACACGGCGGGATTGACTGAGGGTCGGTGTGCCTCCCCGTTCTCGATTGATCACAACGCTCGCCCGGTCTATGCCGCTCTTTGTCGGTCTGGCGGTCGGTCTTGAGATGGGTGTCGTTGCCCTCGCTCAGCCGATCGATGCTGCGGTGCCGCCGCAGGCGGATGGATCTCGCATCACCGGGCGCTCGTTCGCGGGGATTCGTCTGCCGCTCGCGGCGGTCTCTGGACCTGTCGAGTTCAGGGGGCAGCGGATCTGGACCTGGTCAGAGCCGAGCGAGTCAGCCGGTTTCGGCGAAGCGGGCTTGGGTCCGGTGACGCGGGTGCTGCTCAAGGGTGACGTCCGTGTCGTGCTCGGTACATACGAGTTCGACGCCAAGGGGGCCGCGGTCTGGATCCAGAAACTCCGCCCGGACAGCGTCACCCCCGAAGGGACGTATCAGGTTTATGTGTACTTCGACCATGTGCGCACGCCCGCGGCCGATGCCGTGTTCGCCGTCTCGGCGGATCGGCTTCCGGTTCGGGGCGTGATCACGACCGATGCCGTCTCCCTCAAGGGGGACCGGATCGATCGTTCCAGACCGAGTGATCTCCTGATCGCTGAGGGCGAGTCGACGCTGCGTGAGCAACTTGTCGCGATCGTCTCGCCGCCTCGCCCGATCCCGCCACCTCTGCGGAGGCCGGCGCGTGAGGGCGATGTTGTCGATGGTCCGGCAGAGCGGCTCGCGGGGGGCGACGATGCGCTTCTCCCTCCTCCTGGCGGTCGTGAGCCGGTCGAGCCGGACCCAAGCCGAGGTCAGGAGCCGTCCGGGGTTCCTGCGCCGCGGTCCCGCGTGCTGCCTCCGGCGCGTCAGGTCGCAGAGATACCTCCATCGGACATTGGTCCGGTCGTCGAGGCGGTCGATGCGCTCGGACCGGGGGAGCGGTCAGAGGCGATCGCGCCGGGCAAGGGGCTCATCACGTTTTCGACGGGGCGAGCAGGCGATGTGTCGATCGTCACGAGCGAAGAAGAGAATGTCGTTGTCTTCTCGTCGCCTCTCGTCGTGCAGTACACGGATCGGGCCGGGGGCAGGTCGATTCAGATCAGCGCGGATCGCGGCGTGGCGTTCCTGAAGCCGGGCCCGTTGACCCAACTCGCGACCGTTGACGCGGACACCGTCCGGGGCGTCTATCTCGAAGGGGGCGTGCAGGTGATCGGTGAACGCCCATCCGGGCGCGGGTCCGATCGCTACATGTTCCGCGGCCCGTCGATGTTCTACGACTTCCAGGCCGATCGCGCGATCACGCTCGACGCGATGTTCTGGACCTATGACTCGGAGCGTTCCTTGCCCTTGTATGTGCGGGCGAAGGCGCTCAAACAGGAATCTGCGAACCAGTGGAGCGTGCAGAGCGCGAAGGCCGCGAACACGGCGTTTCTGAATCCTCAGTTGTCGCTCGGCACGTCCAGCATCACCATCTCAAGACGCGAGACTCCGGCCGGCTCGGAGACGTATGCGGACGCGAGAAACATCACCGGCAACATCGGGTTCATGCCGGTCTTCTGGTTCCCTCGATACCGAGGTGATCCGTCCTCGATCCCGATCCGCGAGGTCGCGCTCGACGGCTCGTCTGGTTCCGGCGGCGCGATCAAGACGACATGGGACGCCTACGCGCTGCTCGGTCTCGAACGCACCTCGGGCGTGGATGCTGAGATCGCGCTCGATTACTACTTCGAGCGAGGCCCGGCGATCGGATCGACGATCGACTGGGACACCGCCTCGACCCAGGGCAGCATGTTCGGCTATCTCGTCGCGATGGACATGGGACAGGACACCCTCAAGGGAGGTGCGAAGAAGGACTTTGACGAAGAGACCCGCGGCATGCTCCTCATCGAGCATCGGTGGGAGATCAACGACCAGTGGTCGGTTCTGCTCGACGGCGCGTTCATCTCAGACGAGACGTTCATCGACGGGTACTTCGAGTCGATGGGCGAGACCCGGCGCGAGTTCGCATCCAGCGCGACCGCGCGACGCCTCGGAGAGAACTCGCTGCTCACGATCCAGGCCAAGGGCAACATCAACGACTTCATCGCGAACGAGTATCTCACGCAGAGCCAGGGGTACAACGTCAGCAAACTCCCTGAGGCGACGTATGTGCGTGTCGCCGACGACCTGCTGCCGAACATCGCTCCGGGCCTTCTCTCGTACCACTCCGAGTACCGTCTCGGGCGGATGTCGATGCGATTCAGCGAGTCCACCGGCAGAGACCTCGGTTACTCAACGGTGGCCAAGTCGCAGCGTGCGTTCGGGTTCGGGCCCGACGCCTCGTTCGCGGACACGCTCGAAGATGCCGGGTATACCGAGGACGCCGTGATGCGTCTCGATTCACGCCATGAGATCGACACACGCCTTCGCTTCGGCGCGATCAACGTGCAGCCGTTCATGGTCGGACGGGTGACCGCTTACGACGATTCGTTCGACGAGTTTTCGCCCGGCAACGACGATGAGACACGGCTCTGGGGCTCGGTCGGCGCTCGCGCATCGACCTCGTTCCAGCGGGTGAACAACAGGATCGACTCCGCGTTCTTCGACATCCACCGCGTGCGCCATATCGTCGAGCCGAAGGTCACGTTCTGGACCGCCGGAACGAACACCGAGGCCTCGAATCTGCCCGTCTACGACGGAACCGTCGAGGACCTTGCAAACGGCACCGCGATGCGGCTCGGGCTCGACCAGACCTGGCAGACGCAGCGGGGCGGCGCGGGTCGATGGCACACGGTCGATTTCCTGACGCTCGACGTCGAGTACGCGACGTTCTCGGATGATGCGGACAGGAAGAGCCCCATCCGACGGTTCATTGATTATCGTCCCGAGTACTCGCAGCCCGGAGAGTTCTTCCAGATCGATGCAACATGGCAGGTGACGAGTGCCGTGGGCATCGGCGGCAACATGATCTACGACCTCGAACTCAATCAGCCGGCGCGGGAGTCCGCCGGCGTGACGCTCCAGCACAACCCCGACCTTACCTCGTACCTCGAGATGCGATATATCAACGTCGAGGACACCACCTTCGTGAACGCCGGTGCGATCGCGAGGGTCACACAGAAGTACATGGTCGGTGTCAACGTTGCCTACGACACCGAGCGTGGCGATTTCCAGACCACATCCCTCACTGTCTACCGCGAGATGCAGTCGCTCATTCTCCAGGGCCGTATCGGCTACAACAACATCACCGGCGAAACCAGCGGCGGGATCAACATCTTCCCCGTAGGAACCAAGGGGCGAGGCCTGCCCGTGCAGGCCGTCGGCGCGACGGATGTCCGCTACCTCGAACGCGAGACGGTTGTCCGCTGACGGCACCAGCAAACTGTCGCGGCACCATCACACGTTCGCGGCGTTCTGATCGGCTGTCCGTCACTTTTTGGATGACGAGGCCTTCTTCGAGCCCTTGTTTGCGCCCGTCTTCGATGCGGGCTGCTTGGACTTTCCGTTGGCGAGCGTGTGCCCGTTTGTCTTGGTGAGAGACGAGGACGGCGTGTTGGGAGCCCACACGTTTGCTTCGGAGCGATGCTCGAAGACGGGCACCTTCTCGCCGCTTCCTGACGCGTGGCCGTTGGAAGACTCGGATGACGCGATCTTGATCTGCCCTGAGGTCAAGCCGGGGAAGTGCTCGCCCTGCCACGAGGCGGGGTACTTTTCATCGTCCATCTTCAGCGCGGCCTTGGTCGGATGGAGCGGCCGGAAGGTGTCGCACATCACCGCCAGTTCGCCCGTGTAGGTCGCGCTGAGCGAGGCCTCGATCGTGCCGGGGTGCGGGCCGTGCGGAATCCCCTGCGGATGCGCCGTCAGCGAGCCGACCTCGATCCCCTTGCGGCTGCCGAAGTTCCCCTCGACGTAGTAGAGCACTTCGTCCGAGTCGAGGTTCGAGTGGTTGTACGGCACCTTGATCGCCTGCGGGTGGTAGTCCAGCATCCGCGGACAGAACGAGCAGATGACGAAGTTGTGGGCCTCGAACGTCTGATGGATCGGCGGCGGCATGTGGAGCTTGCCGGTGATCGGCGCAAAGTCGTCGATGTTGAAGATGTAGGGGTAGTAGCATCCGTCCCACCCGACGACGTCGAGCGGGTGGTAGTGGTACATGTACGAGTGAACGAGGTCGCGGGCCTTGATCCGCACCTCGAACTCGCCCTTCTCGTCCCATGTCAGCGGGTACTCGGGGATCTTCAGATCACGCTCGCAGTAGGGCGAGTGCTCGAGAAACTGGGCGGTTTGCTTCGACACATACCTCGGGGGCGGGCCGATGTGCGATCCGTTCGCCGTCTCAATGAGCAGGACGCGACCGTATGGCGTGTTCTGGATCGATGGCCCGCCATCTGTCGGCTTTCCGTCCGGGCCGTTCTTCCGCTTGTCCCAGATGATCGTGTAGATCACGCCCTTGGGAATGATGATGTAGTCCTTCGGGCCGAACTTGAGTGTGCCCATCATGGTGTGGCAGACGCCGGAGCCGAAGTGAACGAAGAGGCACTCGTCGCCCTGGCCGTTCTTGTAGTGGTACTTCATCTGCTCGGCGGGATTGCAGACGGCCATCTCGCAGTCGCTGTTGCCATACAGCACCACGCGCCCCGTGACCCAGTCGCCCTTCGGGGCCATGCGCTGGCCGCCGGTCATGGTGTGACGCATCCGCATCACATCCTGCTCGACGTACTCAACGGCCGTCGAGTACAGCTTCTTCCAGCCGTAGACCTGCGTGGGCGGGTGGATGTGGTACATCGTGCTCGTCGGCCCCGTGAACCCCTCCGTGCCGAACAGCTCTTCGGAGTACAGCACCCCGTCAGGGCGTCGGAACTGGACGTGGCGCTTCTGCGGGAGCAGGCCGAGCTTGGTGTAGTACGCCATGGCGTTCTCCTCTGGACTCTGTCACGGACCGAATCGGACAATAAGGTATGCTATTCGCGAAGCACCCCGACTGTCACTTCCTCGCATAGCCGAGTTCGACCTCGACCAACTCAACCAGAATGTGCAAGACCAGCATATGGATCTCCTGGATCCGGTCTGCGGTCAAGCCGGGCGCGATGATCTCGTGGTCACACACGCCCTTCAGCCGTCCGCCACCCCGTCCCAGCAGAGCCACCGTCGCCATCTTCCGCGACCGCGCCGCCTCCACCGCGAGCACGATGTTTGCCGAGTTCCCGCTTGTCGAGAGCGCGATCAGAACATCACCCTCGCGGCCGAGAGCTTCTACCGCGCGGCTGAAAATCCGCTCGAACCCGTAGTCATTCGCTGTGCAGGTGATGTGACCTGGCTCGGCAATCGCGATCGCGGGGAGCGCGGGGCGATCGTCGCGGAACCTACCCGTGAGTTCTTCAGCGAAGTGGACCGCATCAGCGAGCGATCCGCCATTGCCGCAGATCAGGACCTTGCCACCCTCCCTGAAGCGTCCCGCGAGCAACCCCGCGATGCCGGAGATGCGCGCGGAATTCTCGCCGTCCGAGCAGAACTCTTGCAGCGTTCGTTGAGCAGATTTGAGGGATTCGAGCATCGCGAAAGCGTAGACCCGAACGCCTCGGAGCAGCAGCCGGAGCACCCCGGAAGCAGCGTGTCGTATCGGCGGATCGACGATCGGCCAGACCCTCTCTCAGGGTTCGGCCAGCCCTTCCCGGATCGCGAATCTGGCGAGCTCGACACGGTCGTGGATATCGAGTTTCATCATCAGGTTGGTGCAATGGTTGTCCACGGTCTTGACGCTCAGCGACATGGTTTGAGCGATCTCTTTCTTGGACATGCCACGCGCCAGGTAGCGAAGAATCTCGAGCTCACGGGGAGTGAGGGTCTCGACCCGGGTCTTCGTTCCGTCTCCGAGTCGGGCGCCTTCCTGCCCGATCACCATGCGAGTCTGCACCTGCTCCGAGAAGCAGACGCCGCCGCCCGCCGCGACACGGATCGCGGCTTCGACCGTCTGCGGGGGCTCCCCCTTGGTCAGGTATCCGGAGGCCTCGACGGCGAGCGCTTCCTGGATATAGCGATCGTGGAAGAACGCGCTCAGGAAGATGATGCGTGTCAGGGGGCAACGGGCTCGGATGGTGCGTGCCGCGTCGAAGCACGAGAGGCCGGGCATGTCGATATCCAGAACGAGCACGTGCGGCTCATGCTTGAGGCACGCCTCGATCGCTTCTTCGGCGTTTGTGACGTCGCCGAGGACGCCGATATCGTCCGTGGCGTTCAGCCACGCCGCGAGAGCACCTCTCACCATCGTGTGATCATCCGCGAGGACGACCCCGATCGGCTTGCTCATGGCATCCCTCCGAAATCTGCCTGTTCTGACATCATGGTTCGCACCGCTCCGCACAATGTCGTCACCGCGTACGGCTTTTGCAACTGTCGCGTGCATGGATCGGTCTCCACCGCGTGTCCCTCGCTGACCAGAAGCACGGGCCCGAGCCATCCGGATTGCCTGAGATCCGCGATGCTTGATGCTCCGAGCGTCTGCCCGAGGTCCACGACAACACCATGTACGCGGGAGGATGACGCGCGGACGCGTTGAATCAGGTCTTCTGCCGTTCCCACCTGTACAACGCTCAGCCCATCACCAGCGAGCGCGGTGGCGAGGATCTCGCGTATGTGCCTGCTCTGAAAGGCGAGAACCACCGTCTTACGCTCGGCCGAGCCGTCTGCATCCGATGGCACTAGGGTTGTTTCCTGGGGTGGCTTCACGAGCGGCAGTCTGATCATGAACTCCGCACCATGGCCTCGGACGGAGGTCGCGCGGATCGCTCCGCCATGATCCTCGATGATTCCCTTGATGATCGAGAGGCCGAGCCCCGTGCCCTGTCCCTTCGGCTTGGTCGTGAAGAACGGCTCGAAGACGCGTGCGAGGATCTCGGGCGGCATCCCGTGGCCCGTGTCGCGGACGATGAGCACTGCCTCGCCGGCACCCGCAGCGTTCCGCTCGACACTGACTTGGACCGCGAGGTTCCCTCCCGAGGGCATCGCGTCTCGTGCGTTCAGCGCGAGGTTGAGCAGCGCCTGCTGCAACTGCACGCTGTCCGCATACACCCACGCCACGCCGCGCTCGGGCACCAGGACGTCGAGCTCGATCGAACGGGGCAGCACACGGCGAAGCATCTGGCTCGCTCGCCCGACGAGCATCGCGAGGTCGACGTGCGATCGGTCCGCAGACCCCTTGCGTCCGAGAGACAGAAGGAACTTGGCAACGCCTCGTGCCTGCTGGGCCGTGAGATCGAGTTCCTCGATCACCTCTGTCGCGGGGTGGGCATCGCCCACGCGGATCCGCGCCACGGCGATCTGTGAGAACATCGCGGTCAAGAGGTTGTTGAAGTCGTGCGCGACACCGCTCGCCAACTGGCCGACAGCTTCCATCATCTGCACGTGCCGAAGCTCGGTCTCAAGTTTCAGCCGGTCGGTCTCGTCCGTGATCAACGCGACAAAGCCAGCCGCACGCGGTTCGGCCCACGGTTGCGAGATGATGTGTGGCTCAAGATCCACACGGATCCGGCGTTCGCCCAAGGTCGGATGATCGAACGACCGCATGAATGAGACGTGCTCGCACGAGAGCGCACCGTCGATCGACTCAGAGACCTCCGCGAGCGTCTGAGCGTCCAGCACCTGCTCCAGTGTGCGGCCGACGATCGTCGAGAGCGGACGCCCGAGCCATTCGGCGTGATGATGATTGGCGAACCGCACCAGGCGATCGGTATCCACATACGAGATCAGCACCGGCAGGGCGTCCGTCACCAGACGCAGCTGCGCCTCGCTCCGCTCCAGTTCTCGCTCGGTACGGATTCGCTCGGTGATGTCGGACGCCGTGCCCGTGGCACCGATCACACGTCCCTCTGAGTCGCGCAGGGCCGCGACGTTGAACGCAAGATCGACCAGAGACCCATCGGCGCGCCGATGCCTCCTGACGTGCCCGATGCACGGCTCGCCTCGCATCGCCCTGATCAGCATCTCAGCGTCCCCGTTGCCCTTTCCATCCTCCGCACGCTCCATCATCGTCGTGCCGATTAATTGAGCCGGGTCGACACCGTAGATCGTCCGTGCGGCGTCGTTGACGAAGGTCCACTCTCCCGAAGCATCCACCGACCAGATCAGATCCTGGGCCGTCTGCACCAGCGTTCGATAGCGTCGCTCGCTCTGGGCGAGGGCGGCGATTGCCCGGCGCTCACGTGCCAGAAGGCCGCCTGGAGCCACCATCACGATCCACACCAGACAGACAAGCCCCGCGCCGACCACGCCCAGCCCGATGTCGGGGCTCATTGCCTGTGCGACCACGATCGACATCACGACCGTCACGACGATCACGATCAATCCTGGCAGAAGCAGAGCGCGGGTTCTTCCCAGTGGTTCCATACGCGTCAGACTCGCCCCTCTGGCTACCGCAGTCCCATACTCTTCGAGATCGGTTCGGAGTCGGTTCTGTCCATCATGCCACTCTCGGTCCACCAGGGCAAGCGACAGCGTGCATGAGAAACTTTCTGACGGCTTATCCGTATCATTTAGTAGGTGCTAACAACAGACCGGAGGTCAACATGGCTGCCAGATTCACAGTCTCGATCACAACCGGCATGCTCGGCATGCTTCTCACGCTCTCAGGGTGTGCGTCGAACAACCCGCCACGCGGCACGCCGTCCGGGCGCGTCGATGTCGGGCAGTCTACCCCCGCCGAGGCCAGAGACGTACGCGTCCTCCCCGCCGACTACATGGAATTCGCGGACCAGTTGGCGAGCGCCCTCGTCGCCGATCTTCCGACCGTTCCGGCATTCAACCAGGGTGTTCGCTCGACCATCGTGTACGGCGACATCATGAACAAGACCGTCAACATCTCCTCCGCCGAGTTCGAGCTCGTGCGCGAGAAGATGAAGAACCGCCTGATGCAGTCACAGACCTTCCGCCAGAACTTCCGCTTCCTCATCTCCAAGGCCCAGCTCGAAGAGCTGCGCGCGATGGAGACCGGACCCGCGGGCGCCGCAGTGGGTGATCGCATCGACCAGGCCTCCACGTACTTTCTCAACGGCACGATGTACCGCGTCTCGCGCGGCGACACCTCGCTCTACCTGATGACCTTCCAGCTCGT
The DNA here is from genome assembly GCA_019454185.1 of Phycisphaeraceae bacterium. NCBI lineage: Bacteria > Pseudomonadati > Planctomycetota > Phycisphaerae > Phycisphaerales > Phycisphaeraceae > Phycisphaeraceae bacterium. Next base: position 1,650,526 of record CP075368.1, on the reverse strand, counting down.
CAGTTTCACGAGCGGCGAGATCGTGTGGACCAAGGACTACGAGAGCAAGCGGTGGGGCAGCTGAGCCCTCGCCCGTTCCTGGAGAGAGCGTTGATGCAATCCCGAACACTCCAGTTGAAGGCCATGGTCATCGTGTGCGCGTGCGCGGGGTTGCCGATGGGGTGCGCGACCATGCAGCAACGCTCCACGCGGCTCACAACGGAGGACGTCAAGGAGATGGCCGAGCAACTGGCGGCAAGCATGGCTTCAAGCGACTTCCTCCGTGATCGCAGCCCTCAGTCTCCCCGAATGGTCGTCGCCCTCGATCGCGTGGAGAATCTCTCCTCAGATGTCGTCCCTGTCTCGGAGCAGTGGTATCTCATGGAGCGCGTCCGTGCCTCCACGCCTCTCGCGTCGCTCGGGACACAGCGGAATATCGGTTTTGTGATCCCGGTCGAACACCTCAACCAGTTGCGAGATCGTGTCGGTGCGGAAGCCGCTCTTGCCGGTGCCGGCCGCGCGCCGACTCACGCCATGCGAGGCGTGCTCCGGAGCGTGACGCGGGCCTCGGGCGTCTACCGCACGGATCTCTACTCGTTCGAGACTCGCGTGATCGACCTCGAAACCGGCCGCATCGAGTGGTCGGACTCTTTCGAACTCAAGCGTGCGGCCGTCGGCCTCGCGTACGACTGACAGGAACCGCCGGATGCGCTGCCTCGTGCCGAGAGCAACCAGAACCGATGCGGGCCGCGTTGTCGCGTGCCTTGCCGCGATGCTTCTGGTTCTCTCGGGGTGTGCGGGGAACCGGGTGGATGAGTCATATGCCTTGCGGGTCGATCGGGGCGAGTTCGCCCGTGCACGGGGTTATCTCTACAACCGCAACGCCGCTGCTTCTCCGAGACTCTCGGACAAGCAGCACCTGCTCGATCGACAGCGGCTCCTGATGGTTACGCTCGCCGACGGTCTCCCTCGCCACGCCGAGTCGCTCGCCAATCGTGTGTACGAGGTGCTCCGCATCCAGGGGCTGAACGCCGACAAGACCGTGCCGAGCGTCGTGCTGCACGAGGGTGTGCGGATCTGGAAGGGCGAACCGTTCGAGCAGGCGATGGCGTACGCCTACGTTGCGATCCAGAAGGGCTCGATAGGTGATTGGGGGAACATGCGGGCCGCCGCGGAGAGTTCGCTGTTTCTGCTCCGCGACTTCGGTGTGAACGAGAAGGGCGAGCGCCTCTCGACGCTCGAGATCGCCCAGCGTGCCGCGGCGAAGGGCGACGGTGGAGACGAGTTCTTCGACAACGGCTATGTCGTCGGCGCTACCGACTTCGCGCTCGGGCACGCGCTCCTGGGCATCGCGGCGCACGCACTTGGGCGGACGGAAGAGGCGACGGATCACTTCCGAAGAGCCGTGGAGATCCGTCCCGACCTTGCCCCCGCCTTCGACGAGATCACGAGCGGCCGAGCCGACACGGTGCTGATCGTCGATGCCGGTCGTGGACCATCAAAGGTCGCGTACGGACCGGACGGCGCACTCGCAAAGTTCCAGCCGCGCACGCGCAGCGACACTAGGCCCCTCCATGTCTCCGGCGACGCACTCGGCGAGCGGCGGATCGCGCAGGCATCCGATCTCAACCTCATGGCTGCCGACCATATGTGGAACAACCTCGAAGACGCGCGCAGGGCAAAGAGCACGCTCGGCACCGCGCTCCTTCTCGGCGGCGTGATCGTGGCAGCGGGTGTCGATGACGACAGCGGGACCGCGCAGATCATCGGCATCTCCGCTGCCGCGCTCGGTGCTCTCATGAAGGCATCCGCCGCGGCTGACCTCCGCCATCTCGAGTCTCTCCCTCAGCGAACGTACATCGTGCCTCTCCAACTTCCGGATGAGGGCGCGACGGTGCGGGTTCGCGTCGGCGATCTCGGGCAGACCGAACTTGCCCTCGCGGGCCTTCGTCAGCCCGATCGCTCCCGGGCAGAGCGGCTTCAGATCCGTTACGTGCGACTGCCCACGGTCTCAACACCGCTCACGTGGATGGTCTCAGGCGAGATCCGGTACGGCAATGATGCGTGGCCAGGAGACGTGCCCGGCGACGATCTGCCGTTCATCCTCGGGGGGCGTTGCGTGCGAGTGCCCACGCACGAGACCATGGCCAGATACCACGCCAGAGGGCGGCTGCTCGGGCTCACGCTCGCCGACTTGCAGGAGTTGTATCGTGCCGAGGGAATCACCGTCGACCCCGACGATGAGCTCGAACGAGTCGGCGTCCACATCCTCGAAGGCGGACGCTCCCTCGCATGTCCGCAGGCAGGCACCGCCGGCTTCGCACGTCTCTTCGGTCAGGAGCATCCGGCATACACCCCACGGTCGCGCGAGGTCCGAGAGCTCGCCGCGAGAATCAGGAATCAGGGCACAGCACCCTGACATGAAGCGCAAGTCAGTGTGAGTCACACGATCATCAAAGGAGTTCACGCCATGCACGCTCATTCAATCAAGGACCACCAAGCCCCGGTGCGCCGCTCGGTCAGGGCGATCGCGCTCGGAGCCATCACCATCTCGGCTCTCTCACTCGCGTCCTGCAAGACTTCTGACAAGCCGCCGCCCGGCGCGATGGCCGATCCCGTGCTGATCGAGAACTACCCCTCGGTGGTCGCGCTCGAAGGGCTTCAGCCCTACATCGGTGTCTCCGCGCCGGTCGAGACCCGCACGCCCGGCCAGCCCCTCGCCGTGCAGGTGCCGGTCCGCGCGCTGACCAACGGAGCCGAACTCAACGTGCAGTACCGCTTCTTCTGGTTGAACGATCAGCAGGTGCCGGTGCAGGAGGATGGCGAATGGCGCTACATGCGCATGCCGGCCCGGTCGCAGGTCTTCATGTCAGGCAACGCCCTCGACACGCGGGCTACCCGTTGGAGACTCGAGATCCGTCCCGCCAGATAGACACGTCCCGTCCCCACGAGTGCCCGTAAGCCCCATCGCGGGCAGCCGTCTGGCGAAGGCGTCCGCCAGACGGTCGATCTGGTCGGTGGTGTGCGCCGCGTTGACGACGATGCGGAAGAACATATCCGCAGGGCCGTTCGGATAACGGATGAACGGAGCGAGGATGCCCTCGTCGAGCATCGAGCGATGCACGCTCTCCATTCGCTCATGCGTGTCGAGCACGAACGCGAAGATCGGGATCTGGGCGCTCCCATGATCCGCCCGCAACGGGAGCCCGATCGCTTCAAACGCTCCGCGGAGCCGGGCGGTATTCGATCTGAGCCGCTCGATCCTCTCGGGCTCTGCCAGGACGATGCGCAGGGCCTCATGCGCCGCCATGGCGATGGCTGGCGGGATAGGCGTCGAGCACCTGTAGATCCCCGACGCGCTGCGCGCCAGTTCCACGAACCACGCCGCTCCGGCGATGCACCCGCCGTATGAGCCGAGCCCCTTCGCCAGTGTCGTCGTGATGATGATCCGGGGGTCGGTCAGCTCGTAGTGCGAAACTGTGCCGCGGCCATCCGGCCCCAGCACGCACACGCCGTGGCAATCGTCCACAACCAGCAGCGAACGCTCGTTCGGCAAAGCCGCGAGCAACGCCGGAAGCTTTGCGATCGCGCCATCGCTTGTGAAGACCCCGTCAGTCAGGATCGCCACCGCGCCAGATGGGTCGGCATCTGCGTGTCGCCTGGCGAGCACAGCTGCGGCCTCCGTGTCCCCGTGCGGGAACGTGACCACAACCAGGCCCGCGCTCCGTGCGGCATCATGCACCGAGTGGTGGCTCTTGGCGTCGATCAGCACCGTGCGGAATCTCGTGGCCAGTGCCTGAGCCATCGCGATGTTGGCCGTGTACCCATCCGCGAGAAGGAGCGAGCGTTCGGTGCTCAGAAACTGGGAGAGCGCGGTCTCAAGATCGTCAAAGGCCGTGGTGTTCCCCGTCGTTTCGCGTGAGGCCGTCGTCGAGAGACCGTACCGATCAAGGCCCATCCGTACCGCCTGGAGCACACGCGGGTCGTTGGCCAGCCCGAGGTAATTGCAGCCGGCGAAGGCGAGCATGGTTCGGCCCTGCATGGTGGCGCCTGTGGCGGTTGAGCAATCGATCGGTAGTCGCGGCATCCGTGGCCTTCCAGATCTCTCAGTCGGTGGGTGCGAATTCAGGAAAGGATATGGTGAGCCGGACGCGAACCCGGCAACGGTGTTGTGGCAGATATCGCCCGCACAGGTCGCACCGTCGCCATGGTGTGCAGTCCGGGTGGGGCGTCGATGATGCACTGAAGCGAGTTGATCACGATATTCGTCGTTGCCAGGTCGCCGTGGACACCTCCGCGAAGCACCAGGTCGATCGGCGGCTCCGCGTCGATCCGGATCCGATCGTGCGGGTCCGGCTGGCCGATGGCCGCGATGAACTCAAGCCGGATGATGTCGCGCCCGTTCAGCATGCCCCGCGCGATCTGTTGGACTCCGGCGGCTTGCCCCGGCAGGATCTGTCCCAGTCCACATTCGAGCGGAGTGCCCGCGATCACCGGCTCGATCGACTCGGTCCACGCATCGATCCGCACTCCGAGGTAGTGAGCCACGAAGTGCAGAGATTCGCCGAGCCCGACGTGGCGCAGCGAACCGTCCGCGCACCGCTTGGCGAACTCCTGAGGCGAAAGCCCGGCTCCGATCTTCTTCTGGAACGGCACCCTTCGCGTGGTCGCGTCCTGCACTCGCTCGATCACCGCGCCGCGGACATCAGCGCACACCGCGCTCGCCACAACGGGCAGCGTGTCCATGAGGAACCCGGGGTTGACGCCTGTTCCGAGCAGTCTGCCGCCGGATTCTCTCGCCAGAGCGTCGAGTTCTGCCGCCAGCTCGCGGTGCCTCAGCCACGGAAAGAGCAACTCCTCGCACGTGCTGACGATCGCTGTGCCAAGCCCGAGCAACTGCCTGAAAGTTGGCGCACATGCAGCCAGCGACGATGAGGTCGAGACAATCGCAGCATCGAAGCCCTCATCCAGGGCGAGCTCGTCAATCGACCCGACAACGACCGGATCGATCGCCCCATGCTCACGCACCAGATCAGAGAGTCGCTTCCCTCGGATCGCGGGGTCCGGATCTATCGCGCCAGCAACAACGCCGACGCCCGAGCGGTGCAGAGCCTCAACGATCATCCGGCCCAAGGGGCCGACACCGACTTGCAGAACACGTCGCATGCGAGTCTCTTCTCCGCGTGCCGCGATGCCGCTGTGCCGATCACGGCGTTGGATCAACAACGTCAAAGATCCGCATCGACTCGACTCGCGGAGCCCATGATTTCACGAGTTCCACGTGTCCCTCGTGATCGATGTACGCCATGTACCCCTCGGCCGAATCGAACCCGACGTAGAGCCCAACGTGGTACGACCCGTCCACTGTCGAGCGCCCCGTGTCCAGGTGCGTGCCGCAGAAGTACGAGACCACAGAGGGGATAGTCGCCAGGAGGCGATCAGAGTCCGCGATCAACGCTTCAGCGTCCGACGCGTCCCGCAACGTGATCAGCACGATGTGGTTGATCACCGCGGGTCTGGGCGCTCGCGTGGCCTCGACCACTCTCGTGCCGCGTTCGGCCGAGGGCTGTGCAAACACGACAAGTGCAGACGCGAGCGGTGCCGCGAGCAACGCCACCATCGCCGTCACGACGCTCGGAGAATGACGTCGTTTGACCATGCACCACGCTCCAGAGTGCGAAGAATCGGCTCGCCGTATACCACAATCGACAATTACATTGATCGGATCGGCGGGGCCTCGGACAACACAACGTCGAGACGCCCCCCCGACACGCCGAGCATGGCTTCCGCAGCGGTCGAATCCACCCCCAACCGACCCATCACGATCGCAACCTTGGCCGAGCCCTGCGCCCGGTCGAGCAGCGTGATTGCGCCGTGACGATCGACCCCGGTCAGGGTCGAGACGATCCGTGCCGCTCGGTCGCGCAACTTGTCGTTGGAAGCCCGTAGGTCCACCATGAGATTCTCGTAGACCTTGCCCGACTGGATCATCACCGTGGTCGAGATGGTGTTCAACGCCAGCTTTGTCGCCGTTCCCGCTTTCATCCGCGTCGAGCCGGTCAGGACCTCCGCACCAGTCTCCAGCACGATCAGGTGGTCTGCACACGCTGGCTTTGGAACATCGGAACAGGTAATGAGTGATGCCAGCGATCCGGGTGCCGCGTGCTTCGCAAGTCCAATCGCTCCAAGCACATAAGGGGTCGTGCCTCCCGCCGCCAGCCCGACGACTGAATCGTCATCCGTCAGGTGGAGCTTCGCCAGCGAGTCCCTCGCCCCGTCGGGGTCGTCTTCCGCACCTTCAGACGACTTTCGTAACGCTGCGTCCCCGCCGGCGATGATCCCGACAATCCGCCCCGCATCGACCTGAAAGGTTGGCGGGGCCTCAGAGGCATCTAAGACGCCGAGCCGTCCTGATGTGCCCGCTCCCACATAGATGAGCCGCCCTCCCCGCCGAAAGCGTGGCACAATGTCCGCGATGAGCGCGGTCAACGCCGGCTTTGCCCGTGCCATCGCCTCGTGGATACGCCGGTCCTCGTTCGTGATGAGATCCACGCATCCGGCAATCGAGAGCGTGTGCAGCGACATCGAGTCCGGGTTTCGTTGTTCCGTCGATACCCATGACCTGTCCGGAGGGAGGCGAGCGTCGCTCATGGCAGCACCCAGCATCCCGAGATGGGGGGCGGCACCGAGCCACACCCAGTCACCTGGGGCAGTGTGATGGGAACCCGATCCTGGCAGAGCGCACCAAGCACCGCGATCGCCAGCGGCTCGCGGTAGGTGCTCGATATCCCAAGCTCGTCCGCGAATCTGACGGTAGAGGGCACCGCCGCCAGTCGGATCGCTCGAACCAGCGCCATGTTCTTTGCGCCCCCTCCCGCCAGCAGCACCGTCCCCGCGCCCCTGACCGATTCCGCGACCGCCCGCCCGATCGCGGCGCATGCGGTCGCGGCCATGTCCTGAGCCCGCACCCGCAGCCGGTGCGACTCGATCCACCCCATCACCTCATCGCCCGTGCCCAAAGAGCGCCCGGCCATCGATTGCTCGCTGAGGATCGCAAGGAGCCCGTCGAGGGCTTCGGGATCGATCGTTCCGGAGAGGGCACTCATCCCGCCCTCGTCGTACGCCTTGTCCATCGTCGCTCGTGCGATCGCATCGAGTATGTGGTTGCACGCGCACACGTCCCGACCCCCGATCCGCCCGATCTGCACCCCGCCTTCTCCGACGCCGGTCGTCACGTTGCAGAAACCTCCCAGGTTTACGACCGCCGCCGAGGTGGGGAACTCGCGCAGCAGGATCGCGTCAGAAAGAGGCGTGATCGGCGCACCCTGCCCGCCGCTCGCAAGGTCCGCCGCCCGCAGGTCGAACACCACGGGCACGCCGAAGGTGTGCGCGATCGGCGATGGATTGATCATCTGCCAAGAGAGCGGCGGCGCGTGGTACACCGTCTGGCCGTGCACCGCGATCAGGTCGCACTTGTCACCGCTCAGCAACTCGGTGATCGCACGAACGTGTGCCGCCGCCAGCCCCTGTGCCAGTTCGGTGAATCGCGCCGCGGAGAGTGGACGCTGCTCGGCCGCATCGCGAAGCCCCCTCGCAAGATCACCCATCGGCCGAGAGATCCCACGAACGATGAACGCCCGAAGGTCGAGCCCGCGTCCCTCGATCGCGACGAGTGCGGCATCGATCCCGTCGATGCTCGTCCCTGTCATGCACCCAACGACCAGACGACGCTCCATGCTCGCGTGCTCCCTCAGTTCGATGGAACGGTAGTGGGGGAGCTGCCATCATGCGGCTTCTCCGGTTGCCGCGTGCTCCGTCTCTTCCCGCTTATGCAGACCACAAACGAGGCCGCGAATCCGATCGTCAACTGCCAGGGAAAGGCGAGCTTGAGTTCGCCGAGTCGCCAGTCGTCGGCGATCTCCGGCGTCGGTCCCAGCCCGGGGACAAACGCTGTCCAAGCCCCGATCCACGCCGGCTGCAGTGCCGCGACCGCAACAAACCCGACAAGGATCGCCGCCAATGCGGACCCGGAGTTCCCGCGTCTGGTGAGGATCGCCGCAAGGAAGACGGCCAGAAGACCCGCGTAGGCAAAGGTCATCACACTCAGAGCAAGGTCGATGAGCAGCAAGCCCCCTGTCCGCTGCCACCACACGCAGAAGCAGGCGAAGCCCCCGACCAATAGCCCCGCGACCATCACGAACAACCGGCCCGTCCGCACCTCGCTCTTCGGCGAAGCGTCCGCCTTGCCAAGCCGCTTCCGGAGCGGCAGGTACAGATCCGCGTACAGCGACGCCCCCATCGCGTTCAATCCCGAGTTCAGCGTCGAGAGTGCCGCGGCGTACAAACCAGCGATCGTCAGCCCAGAGAGGCCCGCTGGGCCGTGATCCACAATAAACCTGATGAACACGCGGCTGCCCGCAGGAGGCCCCGCGCCACCCGTCTTGTCCCGTGCGCCTTCGGCCAGCATGTCGGGCCGATGGTGGAAGATCCAGAGCAACGAACCAATACCAAGAAACAGCGCGATCAGCGGCACCTGCAGGATCACCGCCGCGATCGCCGACCGCCCGCCCGACGCGGGTGTCTTGCACGTGAGCATCCGCTGCGCCATGTCGTGGTCTGTGCCATATGCCGCGAGGTACAGGAGCGTCATCCCGATGACCGATGCCCAGAGCGTGTACGCCGCCGCGGGGTCACCGGAAGCGGAGATGATGGTTGCCTTCGCCGTTCCGCGTGAGGTCGTCTGCTCGCCGAGCGTGCGCCAGATCTCCGGTATGGAGGCGTCGATCCGCGTAAGCAGGATGGCGACCACGATTCCCGCCGCTGTCACAAACACGGCGGTTTGTGCGATATCGGTCCAGATGACCGATCGCACGCCCCCGATCAAGGTGTAGACAATTCCGACTGCGGTCAGGGCACCGATCGACATCAAGAGGTGCGACAAGTTCCCTGAGTCTGGCGAGTCGCCCCAGATGATCATGGCCGCGGGGATCGCCGCGATGTAGAGCCGTGCCCCGGATGAGAAGACTCGCCCGACCAGGAACGCGATCGAGGCAGCCGTCCTCGCGCCGGGTCCGAGTCGCTGTTCGAGCAACCCGTAGACCGTCGTCACATTGGCCCGGTAGAAGGCGGGGATGAAGACGAACGCGACGACCAGAATCGCCAGGATCGCTCCGATGTTCGCCGCCAAATACGTCAGGTCCCCCGCATACGCCATCTCCGGCACACCGACAAAGGTCGCCGCGGAGATGGCCGTCGCCGCCGTGGAGACCGCCACCGCCCATGCCGGCATCGACCGCCCCGCAAGGAAATAGTCTGAACTCGACCGCTGCTTCTTGCGAGAGAACCACCACCCGGTCCCGATCAGGAGGGCCGCATACCCGGTGAGGCCGAGCCAGTCGAGCATGGTGAAGCGATCGGTCATTCGTATCCGGATTCAGTCGGTGTCCGCGTCACACCCCTCACTTCGCTCTATCGGTCCAAGTCCGGGGAGGGGCTACACCGGTTTCTCTCTGCCGATCGCGTTGCAGACCGGCCGCCCCTTTCCTAAACTGGCGACCCCATGGCAATGAAGCAACTCAGCGACGAACAGATTCGTGACTGGTCTCTCGAGCAGAAGGACCGCTGGTGGCTTGAGAACGTCTTCCGCGGCAACATGCCCCAGCTCACCATCCGATCCGCGTTGATGGGCTTCATGCTCGGCGGCATCCTCTCCGCCACGAACCTCTACGTCGGAGCCAAGACCGGCTGGTCGCTCGGTGTCGGCATCACCTCGGTCATCCTCTCATTCGCGTTCTTCAGGGTTCTCCAGAGAACCGGGCTCGCCAAAGAGTTCACGATTCTCGAGAACAACTGCGTCCAGTCAATCGCGACGAGCGCGGGATACATGACCGCGCCGCTCATCTCCTCCCTCGTCGCCTACATGATCGTCAGCGAGCACATCATCCCGTGGTGGCAGATGATGGCTTGGAACATCGTCGTCTCGGTCCTCGGCGTCCTCTTTGCCTTCCCGATGAAGCGACGCTTCATCAACGATGAGCAGCATCCCTTCCCTGAGGGCCGCGCGTGCGGCGTCGTTCTCGACGCCCTCCACTCCGCCGAGGCCGCCTCCGGCATGGTCAAGGCCCGCATCCTCGTCGTCACCGCCGCCGTCGCCGCGTTCCTCAAGTTCATCCAGGCGCACGCCATTCAGGAGTGGATCCAGCACCGCCTCCTGAAACTCAAGTCTGAGGTGGTCTCCTTCCCGGAACAGCTCGGCGACCTGATCGCCGCAGGATGGACAAAGGTCTTCGGTGCCGCACCATCCATTGGCGGCGTAGATCTCCGCCAACTCACCCTCAATCCGACGCTCGAGTTCGCCTTGATTGGCGCGGGCGGTCTGATGGGCATCAAGGCCGGCATGTCGCTGCTCATCGGGGGTCTGATCAACTACGCGATCCTCGCCCCCATCATGATCAACATGGGCGAGATCCCTCCCGCCCGCATCATCGCCGAGACCGGTGCGAGCGTCTACAACTTCCGCACCATCACCACCTGGGCCCTCTGGCCTGGCGTCGCCTGCATGGTGTTTGCCTCGTTCACCGCGCTCTTTGCGAAGCCCCAAGCTTTCGTGGCAGCCTTCTCTGCACTCACGGGAAAGAAGAAGAAGGCCGGCTCGGATGTCCTCGGGCACATCGAGCTCCCACTCTGGATATCGATCGTCGGCGTGCCGATCGTCAGTATCGTCGCCGCCTTCATGGCTCAGTACTTCTTCGGTGTGAAGTGGTGGGTCTGCCTGGTCGGGCTTCCGCTCGCCTTCATCCTCGCGCTCGTCGCCGCGAGTTCGACCGCACTCACGGGCACCACGCCCGTCGGCGCGACCAGCAAGGTCACGCAGCTCTTCTACGGCATGGTCGACAAGGGCAACATCCAGACCAACCTCGCAACGGCAAGTCTTACTGCAGAGGTCGTCTCGAACGCCTCCAACCTGCTGATGGACATCAAGCCCGGCTACATGCTCGGCGCGAAGCCGCGCCAGCAAGCCATCGGCCATGTCATCGGCATCATCGCCGGATCGGTCGCGAGTGTCCCGCTCTTCTTCATCCTCTTCGTGCGTGGCAACAAGGCCGTTGACACCTCAACCGCCGAAGCGACCGCCGCGACGATTGCCAACATCCAGAGCGATGCGTTCCCCATGCCCGCCGCCACAATCTGGAAGGCCGTCGCCGAGGCGCTTACGCAGGGAATCGGCTCGCTCCCGGTGAGCGTGCTCTGGGCCGCCATTGTCGGTTCCATCGTCGGGCTCACGCTCGAACTCGGGCGCATCTTCTCCAAAGGCAAGTTCCCGCTCTCACCCGTCGCCCTGGGGCTCGCATTCGTGATCAGCTTCGAGTACATCTTCGCGATGTCGCTCGGCGCCATCATCTTCTGGTTTCTCGGCGTCGGCAGAAAGCCGAAAGACCCGCTCGCACCCAAGTCCCTCTGGGTCGAGAATCACGAGCCGATCTGCGCGGGCGTGATCGCCGGAGCCGCCCTTATGGGCATCCTCGACGCCGTCATCGCCGCGTTTGTGTTGAACTGACGAAACTGAAATCGCTACCCGGAAACGAGACCGGATTCGAGATCAACCACTTGCGCCGGCCGATGTACTCGGCCGGCGTTTCTCCGTGATTCAACGTGCATGAGACCTTGGGGCACGAGCCACTTGGCTCGTGCAACTCTTTACTCCCACTCGATCGTCGCGGGCGGCTTGCTCGAGATGTCGTACACCACGCGATTCACGCCCCGCACCTCGTTGATGATCCGGTTCGAGATCGTCGCGAGCACATCAAACGGAATCCGCGCCCAGTCCGCCGTCATGAAGTCCTGGGTCTCCACGGCCCGGATCGCAACCACGCTGTCATACGTCCGCCCGTCACCCATGACGCCCACGCTCTTGACTGGCAGCAGCACCGCGAACACCTGGCTCGTCCGCCGGTACAACTCGTTGGCGACGATCTCCTCCAGCAGGATCTCATCGCAGTCACGCAGGATATCCAGCCGATCCCTCGTCACCTCGCCCAGCACCCGCACCGCAAGCCCCGGCCCGGGGAACGGATGCCTCCACACGATCTGAGACGGAATCCCCAGAACCTCACCCAGTTGTCTCACCTCGTCCTTGAAGAGGTTCCGCAGCGGCTCGATCAGCTTGAACCGCATGTCCGCCGGCAACCCGCCCACGTTATGGTGAAGCTTGATGTTCGCCGATTGCCCCGCGTGCCCGTGCCCGGACTCGATCACATCCGGATAGAGAGTCCCCTGCGCCAGATACTTCGCGTTGCCGACCGAATCCGAGGCCTCATCGAAGACCTTGATGAATCGCGCCCCGATCCGTTTCCGCTTCTCCTGCGGGTCTGTCACCCCGGCAAGATCCGAGAGGAATGCCTCCGACGCATCCGCCACGCGCAGGTCAATCTTGAAGTGATCCTTGAATGTCGCCTCGACCAGCTCCCGCTCATTCTTCCGCAGGAGACCGTTGTCCACGAAGACGCAGGTCAGTTGCTCGCCGATCGACTCGTGCAATAGCACCGCCGCAACCGAAGAGTCCACGCCACCCGAAAGCCCGCAGATCACGCGATCGTTCCCCACCTGCTCGCGGATCCTCGTGATCTCCTGTTTCGCGAAATCCGCCATCTTCCAGGTCCCGGAAGAGCGGCAGACCTCGAAGAGGAAATTGCGAATAATCTCCCCGCCGTGCGGCGTGTGCGTGACCTCCGGATGGAACTGCACGCCGTAAAAAGTTCTCCCGCCCTTCACAAGTCGCACCGCCGCCTGAGGGCAGGTCGGTGTGCTCGCGAGCGTCTCGAATCCCGCTTCGCCCAATCCGGTCACCTGATCCCCGTGCGACATCCACACGCTCGTCTTGCCGGGGATCGCCGCGAGAAGATCCGATTTGTCCGTCACCGTCAGGTTGGCCCGACCAAACTCGCGATGCCCCGCCGGCGACACCTTTCCGCCCATCGTCTGGCACGCCAGTTGCATCCCGTAGCAGATACCGAGCACGGGGATTCCAAGATCAAAGATCGCCGGATCACACCTCGGCGCGCCCGCCTCGTACACGCTCGAAGGACCACCCGACAGGATGATCCCCTTCGGGTTCATCGCGCGCACTTCCGCCAGCGAGATGTCCGGCCTCACCATCATGGAGAAGACCCCCGCCTCACGCACGCGCCGGGCGATCAACTGCGCCGTCTGCGAACCGAAATCGAGGACAATCACGAGTTCGTCATGAACACGCTGCGCCATCTGCGGGCTCCTTGACCGATCGCGGCCCCTGCCGCGGGAAGGGGCAAGGGTAGGAACCCAGAAGAGGAGGTCCAAGCCAACATTCTCGGACCTCCGATCAGGATTCGGCGAATCCGAGCCCGCGGGTGTACCATCCAAACGGTGAGAATGGAAATCGCGACTGCCCTTGGCCTCTCCCTTCTTCTCCCCGCCCTCGGTGCGTGCACGAAGCCCGTGCCCAAGGGCTTGGACTCGTACGACCCGACCGGGCGGATCGAAGCCATGCTCGAAGTCGCAGCCAAGAACGACACCTCAAAGATCCCCCAGTTGATCAGCGCACTGGATTCGGACGACAGCGCGGTACGCCTGACGGCCATCCGAACTCTGGAACGTATGACAGGACAGACACTTGGATATGATCACGCCGCTCCCGAACGCGAGCGTCGGGCGGCGACGGACCGATGGGTAGAGTGGTACCAGGGTCGAACCGCCGACGGTTCGATGCCTTCCGAAGCGCGGCGTCAAGGACTGTGAATCCCCGCCGAGCCCGATCCCGGGAGCCCGTATGAGCGACAAGCCCCATGTCCGCCTCGAGATCCTGAGCAACCCGCTCTATCTGTGCGGGGCTCGCGAGCTGGTCTCAGCGGTCGCCAAGCGTCTCTCGTTCGACGAAATGGCCTGCTGCCAGATCGCCCTCGCCGTCGATGAGGCCCTCTGCAACGTGATCCGCCACGGGTACAACCGACAATCGGATCGTCCGATCTGGCTCAGTCTCTATCCCGAGGGGCCGGTCGATCGGCCCGAAGTCCTGCGAATCGTCATCGAGGACGAGGCGAAGCAGGTCGAGCCCGACGTGATCAAGAGCCGTGACCTTGAAGACGTCCGCCCCGGCGGGCTCGGCGTCCACATCATCAAAGAGGTGATGGACGAGGTAAGATACGAGAAGCGAGGGGAAGCGGGAATGCGTCTCACGATGTCGAAAAAAGTCGTGCAGCCCAGCGGCACAGATGCGGGTGCTCCTTCAGCGTCGTGCACGGGGTGTCATCATGGCTGATGCAATGTCGATCGACATCCAGATTGAGAAGCGAGAGACCTCGATCGTCGTCTCTCCGCGTGGCGACCTCGACATGAGCCGCTCTCCCGCGCTGCGTAACACACTCAGAACCGCACAAGGCGACAAGCCCAAGACGCTCATCGTGAACCTCGCCAGCGTCGAGTACATGGACTCGTCGGGGCTTGCGACGCTCGTCGAGGCGATGAAGAACGCCAAGAACAATAGCACGAAGCTCGTTCTCTGCGCCATGAACCAGAAGGTCAAGGCCCTCTTCGAGATCGCGCGCCTCCACAACTACTTCAATATCGTGTCGTCGCTCGACGACGCGGTCGGCACATGATCCGCCGCATGAAGCAGCGTATCACACGAACATGACGCCACAGGAAACGGACACATCCACGCACCGACCGGCCCGGCTCAGCAGAGCCGCGGTCGCGACGCTCGACGCCGTAGGCAATCGTGTCCTGGGCACCCTCTCCCATATCGGCGACCTGCTCCTCCTCTTTCTCAACGCGATCTCGCTGTTCGCCAAGAGCGCGGCCGATCGCAAGGCAAAGCGAGGCAGTTCTGCCCTCGTCATCCAGATCGTGCGCGTCGGCGTCCGGTCGATCTTCATCGTCAGTCTCGTCTCCGGCTGCGTGGGGCTCATCCTCGCGCTGCAACTCGCCCCGCCTCTCGACGGCTTCGGCCAGCGCGACCTTGTCGCCAACATCGTCGGTGTCGCCGTCCTCCGCGAACTCGGCCCGCTCATCGGGGCGATCGTTCTCACCGGCTTCGCCGGCGCATCCATCGCCGCCGAGATCGGCACCATGGTCGTCAGCGAAGAAGTCGAAGCGCTCGAAGCCCACGCGCTCAACCCCATCCGATTCCTCGTAGTTCCGCGTGTCTTCGCTACGATCCTCAGCATGTCCGCGCTCGGGGTCATTGCCAGCCTCGTGTCGATCCTCGCATCCCTCGCCGTCTCGGTCATCGTCCTCGACATCCCTGTCAGCACCTACATCGACAACACGCTCAACCAGGCCAAACTCGTCGACTTCGTCACCGGCACCCTGAAAGCAACCGTGTTCGGTGCGCTCATCGGCGTCATCGCGTGCGGCAACGGCCTCAAGGTCACCGGCGGCGCGGCCGGCGTCGGAAACGCCACGACCAGCACCGTCGTCCAGTCGGTCGTCGCGATCGTCATCGCCGACCTCGTCTTCACCGCCATCTTCTACGCTCTCAAGCTCGTCTGAGACGCCCCGCACAATCAGCGTCCGCTCTCACCGCCGGTAGCCGATCGGCTGTTCGGCGAGACCGTACAACTCGCGAAGCACCGTCATCCCCACAAGACTCACGCCCGCAACGCCGACGAGCAGCCACGCGGAACTCGCCGCATGGGTGCTCCCATCTCCGAACAGCCACGCCGCCCCGTACAGCGGCATCCAGAGCGTGCCGTATCGAACCACACGCTCCGCCTGCCTCGCCGGCACGCCGGGCCGACGCAGCCGTGTCCACACGAACACGCCGAACGCCGCCGCAACCGGCACAACCCAGCCGAGTGAGCCCGGCTCGACCCAGTCGGGCCAGACCGATCCGTTGTTCCTCCGAGCGGCCCACCACGCCAGTGCCGCCGTCCAGAACAACCACCCCGCCCCGACGGCGATCACCGCCCGACGAGACAACGCGGGCACCTTCTTTCCCACGACGTGCGCCACCGCCGCAACACACAGCGCGTGTGTCATCACGACCCATACCGGCCACAGGAAACGCAGCCCGATGTTCGGCACCAGCATGTGACCCGCATAGACAAGCCCGAGCACAACCAGCCCGACCCCCGGCACGAACCGCGCCGCGAGCGTGTATACCAGCACCACGATCGTCAGCCCGAGCGTCAGGATCACCGCCGACGTGCCGAAAGCGGTCGAGCCCAGCAACGCCGCCGCAAGCGAGGCCGCGACGATCGCGATCCCGAGCGCGGGGCTGATCCGTCCCGCCGCCATCGGTCGCTCGGGCTTCAGCACCTTGTCGCGCCGCAGATCCACCAGATCGTTCAACGCCGCGCCGAACGCGTACAACCCGACGGCCGCCGCCGCCCCCCCCAGCAGCAGGAGCCACAGCGGCTCGTGCCGGACCGAGACCCCGCCCGTCTCCTCCCCGTTGGCCCGTGACCAGAGCACCACGAACCACACGTTGCCGATGGCCGCGAATCCCGACGTCACACGCGTGAGTCGGAGCACCGGAGAGACGGATGACAGGAGTGTTCGCACTTCCCCATCGTATCTTTCCTTCAGGACCCCGTGCCGCAGGGATGACCCTCGTTGGATGCTGCTCTACGATCGGCCTCATGACGCCCCAGCCCGCAAACGCCCTCACGCCCCGGATCGCGGTGGTGGTGAGCCGCTACAACGCGACCGTGACCGATCGATTGCTGGAAGGCGCGATCGCGGAGGCCGAACGCCGCACCGGGTTCATTACCGACATCTGGCACGCGCCCGGGTCTTTCGAACTCCCCGCCCTCGCCGACCGCGCTCTCGCAAGCGGGAAGTACGACGGCGCAGTGACGCTCGGTTGCATCATCAGGGGCGAGACAACCCACGACCAGCACATCGCAAACGCCGTCGCACAGGGCGTCGTCGAGGTCTCACTCAAGCACGGCATCCCCGTCACGCTCGGAGTCCTCACCGTCAACACCCCGGAGCAGGCATCCGAGCGTGCAGGCGGCAAGCACGGGAACAAGGGCGCGGACGCGATGGGGGCCCTCATCGACGTGCTGAGCGTCATCGGCCGGGCACGGTCCATTACTGCCCTCGAGAACCGACCGTCCCAGACCTTCGCTATCGCATCAACCATCAACGACAAGGCATCCGGCTCCGTCTGAGCCCAAGGAGTCCGAGTGAGCGTCAAGAAGGATCTGCGTCGGATGGCCATGGAGGACGTGCTCGTGCTGGGCGACGGCGATGCCTCGCTCGCGCAGGAAAGCACCGCCGAGGACGCTCTCGCCTCGCTCGCCCCCCAGGAGCGTGAACGCGTCCTCACGATCGCGGCTCGACGGCTCGCCTTCCAGGTCCTCTTCGAACTCGACAGCAGACGCGCCGAAGACGCCTCCGAGGCCGCATCCATCCTCTCCCGCGCCCGAGGCATCACCCCCGAGCAGGTCGAGGCCCTGATGGTCCTCGTCTCTGGCGCATACAAGTGTCGGAAAGAAGCGGACGACGCCTTCCAGAAGATCGCCCCTGAATGGCCCTCTCACCGCATGGCCCCGGTCGATCGGGCGATCCTCCGCCTCGCCCACTACGAGATGACAGCCACCGAGACCCATCCCCGCATCGTCATCAACGAGGCCGTCGAGCTGGCCAAGTCGTTCAGTTCGGAGAAGTCGCCCGCGTTCGTTAACGGGCTCCTCGACCGCGTGATGAAGGGAGCCGGGCTCAGCGACAAGAAGGGCACCTCGGAAGACGAACCGGCATGAAGTTCCTCAAGACCATCATCTCGAAACTCGGGCAAGGTCTCGCCAAAACGCGCGACACCTTCGTCTCCGGCCTGCGCTCCGTGCTGCTCGGTCGCAAGCTCGACGAAGAACTGATCCAGGAGATCGAACGCCGACTCCTCCAGGCCGATGTCGGCGTCCAGGCCACGACGAAGCTGATCGACTCCATCCGCGCCGACTACAAGGCGGGAACGCTGAGCAAGGGCGAAGACGTTCTCGAGCACCTGAAGCGTGAACTCAAGGCGATGTGGCCACCCGCCGATCGCGAGCTGCGCCTTGCCCCCGCGGGATCGCGCCCGACGGTGATCCTCGTCACCGGCGTCAACGGCGCGGGCAAGACCACGAGCATCGCCAAGCTCTGCCACACGCTCCGCTCGCAGGGAAACACCGTCCTCCTCGGCGCGTGCGACACCTTCCGCGCGGGCGCGGTCCGACAACTCGAGATCTGGGCCGAGCGTCTCGGTGTCGAAGTCGTCAAAGGGCAGCAGGGGGGGGATCCCGCCGCAGTCGCCTTCGATGCCTGCGCCGCAGCCAAAGCCCGGGGCGTCGACGTTCTCATCCTCGACACCGCGGGGCGCCTCCAGACACAAGACCCCCTCATGCGTCAACTCACGAAGATCCGCTCCGTGATCGGCAAGCAGATCGAGGGCGGGCCTCACGAGACGCTGCTCGTGCTCGACGCCACCGCGGGCCAGAACGCGCTCCGCCAGGCCCAGGAGTTCGACAAGGCAACCGGGCTCACGGGCATCTTCCTCTCGAAGCTCGACGGCACCGCCAAGGGTGGAATCGTCGTGGCGATCAAGGAAGCCACGTCGATCCCTGTCAAGTTCATCGGTGTCGGCGAGACACCCGAGGATGTCCAGCCCTTCGACCCGGACGCGTTCGTCGAAGCCATGTTCTCTGAGCAGTCACCCGGCTGATACACACGCCGCGAGCGTCGATCACGACACCCCGAGCGTCTTCCGCCACGCTTCAATCGCCTCACGCACGCGCGCCGGGGCCGTCCCCCCGAGCACGTCCCGGCGTGTCAGCACGGCGTCCAGTGTCAGACGCGCATACACATCGCTGTCGATCTGCGGATGATGTTTCTTGAACGTCTCTAGCGACAGATCCTCAAGCGAGCACCCGCTCGCCAGCGCCTCACGCACAAGCTTCCCCGCGACCTCGTGCGCATCCCGGAACGGAATCCCCTTCTCCACGAGATAATCCGCCAGCTCGGTCGAGTTGGCGTGTCCGCCCCTGGCCGCCCGCTCGCACGCATCGAGATTGAACGTCGTCCGCTCCACAACCCTCGCAGCGATCCGAAGGAGCAGCGACAGCCGGCGCATCGAATCGAACACCGGCGGCTTGTCCTCCTGCATGTCCTTGTTGTACGCCAGCGTCAAGCCCTTCAGCAGAGTCAGAAGATTCGTGTAGTTCCCGAGCGCACGCCCGACACCCGCCCGAATCAACTCGAGGGCATCCGGGTTCTTTTTCTGAGGCATGAGCGACGAGCCGCTCGTCACGGAATCATCCAGTGTGATGAACGCAAACTCGCCCGTCGCGAAGATGATCATCTCCTCCGCCAGACGCGACAGGTGCATCGAACACACCGAGGATGCGTGCATCAGGTCGAGCGCAAAGTCCCGGTCCGACACGGCATCGAGCGAGTTCCGCGTTGGTGCCGAGAAACCAAGCCGTTTCGCGAGTTCGCTCCGATCGACCGGGAACGTCGTGCCCGCAAGAGCCGCCGAACCCAGGGGCGAGCGTGCCGCCATCCCGCGAGCCGATTCGAGCCGCTCGATATCGCGTGCCAGCATCTCAACATACGCGAGCGCCCAGTGTCCGATGGTCACGGGCTGGGCCCGCTGAAGGTGCGTGTACCCGGGAATCGGGTCCGAAGCGTGCTTCGATCCGATCGCAACGAGCGATCTCTGCAGCCCCTTTACCTCGGTGATCCGATGCTCGCACTGCTCGACAACCCAGAGACGCAGGTCGGTCGCGACCTGATCGTTGCGGCTCCGCCCCGTGTGCAGCTTCTTTCCCAGCGAGCCCACCCGCTTCGTCAGTTCCTGCTCGACCCACGAGTGAACATCCTCCGCGCCGCTCGACAGCGGAGGCGACGGGATCGCCGCTGCCTCTCTTGAAAGCTCCTTCAGCGCCGCTTCGATCTTCGAGACTTCATCCGCGGACAGAACGCCCGCGCCGCCCAGCGCGTGCGCCCAGGCGATCGAGCCCCTGATGTCCTGCTGCACCAGTTCCCAATCCACACCGAGCGAGTCGTTCACGGCGCGGAACAGTTCATCCGCCTCACCCTCGAAGCGGCCGCCCCACATCGCGGCGGGTTTGCCGCCGGAGTCCTGGCTCAATGGACCGCCTCCGCCTGAAGCGCCTGCGAGCCGGCGATGCGTGCCGGAAGATGCCAGAGCCGGTTGAATCCCTCGGCGTGCTTCTGGTTGTACACCTCGTCGGCTCCGAACGTCGCATACTGCTCGGCGTAGAGCGAGTTGTCCGACTGACGCCTGATCGCCGTCGCCGATCCCTTGTAAAGACGCACGACGACCTTGCCCGTCAGACGCTGGGCGATGTTGTCCGCGGCCGCCCAGAGCGCCTCGCGCAGCGGCGTGAACCAGCGCCCGTTGTAGACCTGCTCGCCGAACAGCAGCCCCAGATGCTCACGGAAGTGGAGCGTCTCGCGATCGAGCACCAGGTGCTCCACGCCGCGCATCGCCTCGACAAGCACCGTGCCGCCCGGCGTCTCGTAAAGTCCGCGAGACTTCATCCCGACAAGCCGGTTCTCGACCAGATCGATGCGCCCGACACCGTGCCTGCCCGCAATCGTGTTGAGAGCCGCAACCATCTCCTCGCCCGCAAGGTGCTTCCCGTTGAGCGTCACCGGGCGCCCTTTCTCGATGCCGACCGTGACGTCCTCGGCCTTGTCCGGCGCCTGCTCAGGGGAAACGGTCATCGTCCACGCATCCTCGGGCGGCGCGTTCCACGGGTCCTCGATCCCCGCGCCCTCGTGCGACATGTGCCACAGATTCCTGTCGCGGCTGTAGATCTTCGTGAGCGATGCCGTCGTCGGGATGTTCCGCTTCGCAAGATACCCGAGCAGGTCCTCCCGCGAGCGGAGATCCCACTCCCGCCATGGCGCGATGATCTTCATGTCCGGCGCGAGCGCGGCATACGCGCCCTCGAACCGAACCTGATCGTTCCCCTTGCCCGTGCATCCGTGCGCGAGCGCGTCCGCGCCCACTTTCCTCGCACAATCGACCTGCCCCTTCGCAAGAATCGGCCGTGCGATCGCGGTGCCGAGCAGATACTTCCCCTCATACACCGCGCCGGTGATCATCGTCGGATAGACATAATCCTCAACGAACTCGCGACGCAGATCATCGATGTAGCACTCGCTCGCGCCGGTCCGGATCGCCTTCTCGCGGATCCCCTTCAACTCCTCTTCACCCTGGCCGACATCGCCCACATAAGCGATCACCTCGCACCCGTAGTTCTCAACAAGCCACGGGATGACAACGGTTGTATCAAGACCGCCCGAGTACGCAACCACGACCTTCTTCGCTTTGGACATTGCTCGCTCCTGCGCGGCTCATTCGCCGCGGTGCATCACTGCTGTCGCCATTCTCTGACGCCGAATCATTGGCATCGCATCACGCTGCCGCACGAACCACTTACGCCTGCTGACCCATGAGCTTGGCCAGAAGCGCCATCTGCACGTGCATCCGGTTCTCCGCCTGGTCGTACACAACCGACGAAGCCGAGTCGATGACCTCGTCCGTCACCTCGATGTTCCGGTTCGCCGGCAGGCAGTGCATGAAGTACGCGGGCCTGAGCCTCCCCTTGCTCGCGAGCGCCATCAACTCCGCATCGACCTGGTACCCCTGGAACGCCGCGAGACGGAAGGCCTGCTGCGACGCCTGTCCCATCGAGACCCAGACATCCGTGTACACCGCGTCGTGCCCCTCGACGGCCTCGACGTCGTTCGTCACGGTGATCTTCGCGCCGGACTTCTGCGCATGCGCCATGGCCCCCCGCAGCACGTCGAACTGCGGCTCAAACCCCGGAGGCGTGACGATCGTCAGATGCGCGCCGAGCATCGCGCCGGCAAGAACCAACGAGTGCGCCACGTTGTTCCCGTCGCCCACATACGCGAGCTTGAGGGCCTCGTCGGATCCGACGTGCTCCCTCAGCGTAAAGAAATCCGCCAGTGCCTGGCACGGATGGTGCATGTCCGAAAGGGCGTTCACAACCGGCTTCGACGAGTAGAAAGCCAGCTCATCGAGAATGCTGTGCTTGAACACACGCGCGACGATGCAATCGACCCACCGCTCGAGATTCTTGGCGTAGTCCTTCACCGACTCTCGCTCGCCGATCTTCACAGAGGCGTGGTCGTAAAACATCGCATGCCCGCCGAGGCGTGCCACGCCCACCTCGAACGACACCCGTGTCCGCAGCGACGGCTTCTCAAAAAGCATGATCACGCTCTTCCCGCTCAGCACGCCCCGGAACTCCCCGGGCGTGGCCTTCATCGCCGCCGCTGTCTCAAAGACCTGCCGAACACCCTCGCCGCCGAGTTCATCGAGTGTGAGCAGGTCCGTCGCCTTCGTTGCCGCAATCGTCGTCATGTGCCTTCGCCTTCTGTCTCGTGTTCGCCGCTCAAATCCGCGGCATGTTCATCTCGTTCGACGTCCCGCCCCGTCGTCATTCGGCGAGGGGGACCGCTGGTTCAATCTCGTGGTTGCTTCTGAGTTCAGGCCCGATCTACACCGAGCGCGTGCCCGCCGGCTCGGCAAACACCGGCCGTCGTCGCGGCAAGACGCACGTGCCCGCCTTCAACCCGCGTGCAAGATCCGAGATGATCTTCGGATTCTTCCAAGAGGCAATGACAGTGGGGGCGCCCGACCTGTCCGCCGCATCCACCGCCGCCCGCGCCTTGGCGATCATGCCGCCGGTGATCACGCCGCTCGTGATCAAATCACTGACGCCCTCTGTCGAGATCTCCGTCACAACCTCGCCGTCAGGGCCCTGAATTCCTGCGACATCGGTCAGCAGGATCAGTCGATCCGCGTTGAGATTCAGGGCGAGCCCCGAAGCCGCATCATCCGCGTTCACATTCAGGGGCACACCGTCATCGCCGATCCCGATGCACGATACCACGGGCAGGAATCCGCTCCGCAGCAGCGCGAGCAGCGCGGACCCATCCCCGCCGGAGACCTCGCCCACCCTCCCCGGATCGAAGCTGAACTTCTTCGTCTTCTTGCAGTCCGCAACGCCCGCAGAGCCGAGCGAAACGCCGACAGGCCTCGCGCCCGCCACACGTAGCGCGCCGACCAGCGCGACATTCACACGCCCCGCCAGCACCGCCGTTATCTCCCACACCTGCTCCGGAGGTGTGATGCGGATCCCCTCGCGCCGCTCGCTCGCCATGTTGAGGGCCGCCAGGTGCCGATCGACAAGCACGCCGCCGCCGTGGACAACGACCAGCCCACCCGGCGCGGACTTGGCGAGCTTCGCGACGGCCTCCCACAGCGTGCCGTTGGCCGCCGGTTCATCGATCGCAAGCCCGCCCAGTTTGAGAACGATCGGGCCGCCCCGCCCGCTGCTCTTGATGGTCATCACGCACCCCCCTTGCTCGCCAAAGCCGTCGCGCCCAGCCCGTCATCCAGCAGCCCGAGATGCTCGGGCAAACCGTGCATCACGTTCATCGCCTGAATCGCCTGACCCGACGCCCCCTTCACGAGGTTGTCGATCGCGCTCACAACGATCAGGTGCCCGTGGCACTCATCCACAGCCCAGTTCAGGTCGCAGAAGTTCGTCTGACGCACACCAGCGACCGAGGGCCACTCCCCCTGTGGAAGCAGACG
Organism: Phycisphaeraceae bacterium; assembly: GCA_019454185.1. NCBI lineage: Bacteria > Pseudomonadati > Planctomycetota > Phycisphaerae > Phycisphaerales > Phycisphaeraceae > Phycisphaeraceae bacterium. The sequence continues at coordinate 1,626,930 of CP075368.1, read as the reverse complement.
CACAAACCGCTCGTGCGCGTACATCTCGCGATACAGCGAGTCGATCCGCGCAGCCGTCCAACCCGGCCCAAGCTCAACGTGGATGGTCGCGAGGATCCCTCGGTCGTATGCGCCGAGATGGGGCGTGAACACCACACCCGTGCCCGCGTGCAGTTCGATCTCCGGAGCATGGCGATGATTCAGCACGCCGTACGGCTGGAGACTCACCTCTCCGAACGTCGTCCTCGCGTTGGGGGTGCGCCCCGCGCCCGAAACACCGCTCGTCGCGTCGATGATCGGCCGCGTTCCGATCCGGATCGCGCCCGCCTTCACCAACGGGTGGATCGCCAGGATCGACGCCGTCGGATAGCACCCCGGGTTAGAGGCCAGCGAGGCGTCCCTCAGCTTCTCTCGGTTGATCTCGACCAGCGCGTACACCGCGTTCTCGAACCACTCGGGCCGATCGGTGGAGTGCCCGTAAGTCGTCTTGGTCAGGGCCGTGCTCCCGAGCCGCCACGCGCCCGAGAGGTCGATGACACGCTTCCCGGCGTCGATCAGCCGCGGAGCAAGGGCGATGCTCGTCTCGTGAGGCGTCGCCAGGAAGACCACGTCCACATCCGCGTCGCACAACTCGCGCTCATTCAGAGCCAAGATCGACATCCCGACCCGGCCGCGCAGGCGCGGAAAGAGTGTCTCGAAGGACCGCGGCTCCGCCTTCGCCCCCGACGCTCCCTCAGACCCGAGCAGCGACACAATCCGCGCATGAGGATGCCCGAGCAGCCGCTCAACGAGCTCGCCCCCGGTGTACCCGCTCGCGCCGACGATCGAGATGTTCAGGAAGTCCCTCAAGGTGCCGTCAACTCGCCGTTCAAAGTGCCGTACATGCCGCCAACCCACGCCGCTGAGATCTATCCCTCTGTCGCGTCCTACGCCAACCCGCCCAGCGACCGAAGCCGGTGGACGAGCTGCACCGCCGCACGCTCCGAGCGTGTCGCGATGAAAATCGTGTCATCCCCCGCAATCGTCCCGATCACCCCCTGGGGCGGCGAGCGATCCAGCTCCAGCGCCACCACGTTCGCGTGTCCAGGTCCGGTCTTGATCACCACCATCGTCGCCCCGCGATCGACGTTCTTCACAAACCCCCGCAGCGCACGCTCAAGCCCCAACTCGTTGCCCGTCGGATTCAGCACCGGAAGCACATACCCGTCCGGCCCCTTCACCGCCCCGATCTCACGCAGATCCCGCGAGATCGTCGCCTGCGTCGCCTTGATGCCGTGGCGCCCCAGCAGTTCCGCCAGTTTCTCCTGGCTCTCGATCGGCCCCCGCCCGAGCATGTCGTGGATGATCTCTCTGCGCCGGTGCTGCTCGTCCATGCATAAGTATACAATACGTGAATATCTGGGTCAAGCGTCCGGTCGGGTCGCGGCCTTCCGCATGCCCCTCGCCCCGCCTCCCGTCACGCCCGCACCTCTGCCCATGCCTGTTCCAGACGCTTCGGCGAGACCGTCTCCGCTGTCCCCAGTTCCTGCGCGAACAGCGACACCCGGAACTCCTCCAGCATCCAGCGAAACCGATCGAGCCTCATGTCAACGATCCCCCGTTCACGGTGCGTCAGCACACGCTCGACCAGCCGACGCTCATACGGAGCGATCTGCTCCGCCATCCGCGCGTCACGCTGAAGCCCGGCATTCCCGAGCTTCATCAGCCGGTGCTCGCCCGACCTGATATACCGAGGCAGATGCACGAGCCGCTCCCACGGCGTCATCACCAGAAATCCCTTATAGATCAGTGTCGTCTCCCAGCGATCGACCTCGGACACCACATGCCGAAGCAGCGGCGCGTTCATCCCCGCGATCCGCAGCCGGAGCGACTGATGAGCCCTCAGGATCGCCCCGACAGTCTCGACCACCTCCGATGCGACCGAGTCCACCCTCGAATAACCAGTCGCTACACGCTCCCGGAAATCCCGCTCTGTCCGCGCGATGTCGCCCGCCGGCATGAACGCCCGATACGCGATCAGCCACAGCAGATCCCGCTTCAACTCCTCCGCGTTCCCGATCGTCGCATACGCAAGCGCGAGCGTCTGCAACCCCGGAAGCAGCCGCTTTAAGTTCGAGAATGAGCCCGGCGTCTCCAGCATGTACAGCCGTGGGAGCGCGATGCGCATCGCCTCCGCGGCCGCGTCCGCGCTCGGCAGCACCCGCAGCGCAACGTTCTTCCCCTCATCCACAAGCGCGGGGAACGCCTCCGCCGCCACGCCCCCTCGCTGCACGCGCACCGAATCAGGCAGATCGCCGATGTCCCAACGCTCCACACGATCTCTGTTGAAGCTCCCCGACGCCATCGACGCCAGACTCTTCCGTACCCGATCCTGCAAACCACGCTTGAGCGCGACCGGATCACGCCCCTCTCCGATCGTCTCGCCGTTCGCATCGACCACACGGACGTTCATCCGAAGATAGTCGGGCAACGCCCGCTCGATCTCGTCCAGCGACGGCGCCGGAAACTCCGCCAACCTCGCCATCTCATCCCTCACCACATCCGCAAGCCGTCGCTTCCCCCGCCCCGGCGAAGCGAGCACACGCTCCGCGAGCGCGGGCGCGTCATAGAGCCGCCGCAACTGCTTCGGAAGCGCCTTCACGATCGCCAGAACCTTCTCACGAACCATCCCCGGCACGAGCCATTCCAGCCGCGCCTCATCCAATGCGCCAAGCGCCTCCAGCGGCACAGTCACAGTGACCCCGTCCTCCGTGTCCCCCGGTTGGTACACATAACTCAGTGGCAGCTCCAGCCCCTCTCCCGGCAGCCGCTCGGGGTACATCTCATCATCAACGCTCCCGGCATCCCGTCGCAGCACATCCTCATGCGACATGAACAGCCGGTTCTGATCCTCTCTCGCGCCCCGTGCCCACCAGCGTTCGAGCGACGGAACATCATGCACCGCCGCCGGCAGCCGCTCGTTGTAGAACCCGTACAGTGTGCCCGCATCGACCAATAGATCCCGCGTGCGCGCCCTCGCCTCAAGCCCCTTGGCGTCCTCGATCAACGCGCGGTTGCGGCGGATGAACGGCACGCCCGATCGAACCTCACCCTCCACCAGACCCTGCTGGATGAAGATCGCCCTTGCCTCTGGTGCATCGATCTTGCCGAAGTCCACACGCCGTCCCGACACCACCTCGAGCCCATACAGCGTCGCCTTCTCGTTCGCGAGCACACGCCCCTTCCGTCCATCCCACATCGGGTCGCTATGGCTCCGCTTGAGCAGGTGCCCGCCGAGTTCCTCGATCCACTCAGGATTGATCCTCGCGCACGTCCGGGCGAACAGCCGCGTCGTCTGCACAAGCTCCGCAGCCATGATCCACCCAGGACGACGCTTGCTGATCCCGGATCCCGGATGTATCACAAACTTCAGCCCGCGGCAGCCCGCATACTCCCGATCCTCCTCCTTCTTCCCCACACTCGTCAGCAATCCCGTCAGCAGCGCGCGGTGGATCAGGTCCGGCTTGTCCGGCGCGGAACTGTCCCTCACACCCATCTCCAGCACCAGCGAACGCAGCTGCTTGTGGATGTCCTCCCACTCGCGCAGGCGAACGAAGCTGATGAACTTCTCCTTGCACATCTTGCGAAACTTGCTGTGCGAGAGGTGCCGCTCCTGCTCGCGAGCAAACCTCCACAGCCCGAGGATGCCGAGAAAGTCCGACTCCTCATTGCGAAACTCAAGGTGCGCCGCGTCCGCCTTCTCCGCCAGTTCCATCGGACGCTCGCGCGGGTCCTGCACTGACAGAGCCGCAGCGATCACAAGCGCCTCCTCCAGACACCCCTCGTGCTCCGCCGCAAGGATCATCCGTCCGACGCGCGGATCGATCGGCATCTTCGAGAGCCGCACGCCGATCTGTGTCAACTCCCCGCGATCGTCCGTCGCTCCGAGTTCTCTCAGCGTCTCGTATCCGTCGCGAATCTGGCGTGAATCCGGCGGATCGATGAACGGAAACGCCTCGACCGAGCCGAGACCGAGCGCCTTCATCTGAAGAATCACGCTCGCAAGGTTCGCACGCTGGATCTCCGGGTCCGTGAACCTGTCGCGCCCGAGAAAGTCCTGCTCGCTGTACAGCCGGATCGCCACACCCTCGGCCACACGCCCACACCGTCCCGATCGCTGGTTCGCAGACGCCTGAGAAATCGCCTCAATCGGCAGACGCTGCACCTTCGACCGCGCGTTGTACCGGCTGATCCGCGCCTCTCCCGCATCCACCACATACCGGATACCCGGAACCGTCAGCGAAGTCTCCGCGACGTTCGTCGAGAGCACGATCCGACGCCCGCCGTGACGGTTGAAGACACGCATCTGCTCGTCCGCAGACAGCCGCGCATACAGCGGCAGGATCTCCGTCTGCGGCGGATGGTGCTTCCTCAGCGACTCCGCCAGATCGCGGATCTCGCGCTCGCCGCTCAGAAACACCAGAATGTCCCCCGGCCCCTCCTTCGCAAGCTCGTGCACCGCATGCAGCACGCCCGTCTCAAGGTCACGATCCTCCTGCACCGGCGCTCCATCCAGATCTGCGTGCGCCTCCGAGACCAGCGGGCGATACCGGATCTCAACAGGGAACGTCCGGCCCGAAACCTCGATGATCGGTGCTGGCGTCCCCTGCCCGTCCTTGAAGTGGATCGCAAACCGCTCTGGATCGATCGTCGCCGATGTGATGATCACCTTCAGGTCCGGCCTCCGCGGCAGCAGCCGCCGAAGGTACCCGAGAAGAAAATCAACATTCAGACTCCGCTCGTGTGCCTCATCGATAATCAGCGTGTCGTACCTGTCCAGCATCCGGTCGCCCTGCGTCTCCGCGAGCAGAATGCCGTCGGTCATCACCTTGATATACGTCTGAGGAGATGTCTTGTCACCGAAACGAACCTTGTACCCGACATCCGATCCCACAGCCGAGTTCAACTCCTCCGCAAGACGCGCCGCAACACTCCGCGCCGCGATCCGGCGCGGCTGCGTATGCCCGATATACCCATCGACCCCACGTCCCAGCGACAGGCAGATCTTCGGCAACTGCGTCGTCTTTCCCGACCCCGTCTCGCCGCACACGATCACAACCTGATGCCTCGAAATCGCCTCCGCGATCTCCTCTCGCTTTGCAAGCACCGGCAGGTCCATGTCGAATGAAGGGCGTGGGAGGCGCCTCGCCCGTTCCTGGCGTCGTGCGATCGCCAGATCGATCTCGTGCCCGAGCGATGCGATCGAATCCCTGGCCTGCCCCGGCGACCCCCCTCGTCTCTGTTCCCCTCGCTTGCCGCGTCCCCCCTCAGGGCGCTCAATCAGACGCAATCTCAAGCCCAGACGCCTCCTGTCCGCCCTCGTGCAGAGTTCAAGGTTGGCTTCAAGTTGGCGTAGGTGCTCCGACACGCAGCAGATTTGTAGCGTCCCGACCGACACTCTGCCGGTCCAATCCGTTGGCACTCGTGGTAGATCTTCTCACGCGACAGACTTCCACGCCCCGAGCGGCGAATGATCACCCATGACAGCCGCATCCAATCAAGGCGAGGCATCGAGCGTTGCGATCCCCCGGGAACTCTTCCACGAACTGAACAACCGACTCTTTGTCATCCGGCTCGGTGCGGCAACCCTTCTCGAAGCCGATGAAGCCGCGAACTCCTCCTTTACACGCGATCGGCTCAAAGCCATCGCAACAGCCGCTGAAGAGGCCGACGCATTCATCAAGCGACTCCAGGCCACTCTCCGCACTGCTGACGACACGCCGACTCCTTAGGACTGACCAACCAATCCAACACGGACCGAGCCGCTGGCCATCGCTCCTTGCACTCAACCGTAGCCAATGCTACAATTGGGCTCCGGGCCGCTCGTGGCCCGCTCCTCTCAATCCGAGAGGTAGGAGCAGCCCATGTACTCGACACCACGATTCCTCCACATACCTCTCCCCGCGATCACTCTCGCTCTTGTCGGATCCCTTCTCGCACTCGCCAACGCCGCACTCGCTTCCGCCCAAGCCGCCGAGCCGCAGCCGACGGTCGTCGCCACGACCGGCATGGTCGGCGACATGGTCCGCGAGATCGGTGGCGACCGCATCCGTCTCACAGTGCTCATCGGCGAGGGAGTGGATCCCCACCTCTACAAGCCCACCCGCACCGACATCGCCGCGCTCGCCCGTGCCGATGCGATCTTCACCAACGGCCTGCAACTGGAGGGCAAACTCGCCGACACCCTCAAGCGAATCGCCTCATCCGGCAAGCCCGTGCTCGCAGTCGCCGAGTCCCTGCCCCGTGAACGCCTCCTCTCGCCCGACGGCGCAGAAGATCATCCCGACCCGCACGTCTGGATGGATCCCGCCCTCTGGGCCGAGGCGATCCCCGCCGTGCGCGACACCCTCTCCACGCTCGATCCGGAAGGCCGCCTCCTCTACGAACAGCGAGCCGCCGTATACGCCTCGCGCCTCACCGCGCTCGACGCCTACGCCGCGCGTGCCATCGCAACCATCCCGGAGGCCTCGCGCGTCCTGCTCACCGCTCACGATGCCTTCGGCTATTTCGGCAGGGCCTACGGGCTCGAAGTCCGAGGCGTGCAGGGCATCTCAACCGAATCCGAAGCCGGCGTGCGAGACATCGAACGCCTTGTCGATCTCATCGCGTCGCGGAGCATCCGAGCGATCTTCGTCGAGTCCACCGTCTCCGAAAGAAACATCAACGCCATCATCGCGGGTGCAAGAGCACGTGGCCACACCGTCCGCGTCGGCGGCTCCCTCTTCTCCGACGCCATGGGCAAGCCCGGCACCTGGGAAGGGACATACATCGGCATGATCGATCACAACGTCCGCACCATTACCGAAGCCCTCGGAGGCACTGTCCCGGAAGGCGGACTCCGCGGCTCAGGCGAACCCTCTCCACGCAGCGACGATCCCCACTGACTTCAATCACCCGCCGAGCAAACGTTCCCACGCGCCCCGAGCAAGCCCAATGGCCAACGAGTATCGATCAAACTCACCCGGCTCTCTCCTGTTCGATCGTCCCGAACATTCGGCCGACAGCCCTCTTTCGGTCCATGCCATGACCGTCGCTTACCAGCGGAAGCCGGTCCTCTGGGATGTCGACTTCGACGCGCCCCCGGGCTCGATGATCGCCATCATCGGACCGAATGGTGCCGGAAAGAGCACATTCATCAAGGCCTGCCTCGGACTCGTCAAGCGTGCCTCCGGCATCGTCGAGTTCTGGGGAAGCCCGTACCGTGCCGCCCGATCACGCGTCGGCTACGTCCCGCAGCGCGAGGCCGTTGACTGGGACTTTCCCGTCACTGTCATGGATGTCGTCTGCATGGGGCGCTACGGTCGGGCCGGCTGGCTCAGACCCATCTCGCGTGCCGACAGGCAGGCCGCGTCCGAGTGCATCGATCGCGTCGGACTCTCCGGCTTCGAGTCGCGTCAGATCAGCCAACTTTCGGGTGGACAGCAGCAACGCGTCTTCCTCGCCCGCGCTCTCGCCCAGGAGGCCGATCTCTACTTCATGGACGAACCCTTCGCCGGCGTTGATGCCGCCACAGAGAGAGCGATCGTCCGGCTGCTCCACGACCTCCGAGCCCGCGGCACCACTGTCATCTGTGTCCACCACGATCTCCAGACCGTCGAGGCATACTTCGATCACGTCGTACTCATGAACATGCGCATCGTCGCCAGTGGCGCCGTCTCCGCCGCCTTCACTCCCGAAAACCTGCGACGCACCTACGGGGGACGGCTGACCCTGCTCGCCGAAGCGAGTGAGGCAGTCGCAAGGGCGGAGCGAGGCACGTGATCAGCCGGCCCGACAACTCAGGCACATGGGCCGCGATCATCGAAGCGGCCACATTCCGCGCGGGCCACAACACCACCCTCGTCCTCATCGGCGCGACACTGCTGGGAATCGCCGCCGGCCTGGTCGGCGTCTTCGTGATGCTCAGGCGACGCTCGCTCATCTCCGACGCCGTCGGACACGCCACGCTCCCAGGCATCGCGACCGCATTCATCATCGGAAACGCGATCGGCATGGACGGCCGATCCATGGCCGTGCTGCTCCCGGGCGCAGCCATCGGCGCGGCCACGGGTCTCCTCGCGATCCAGTGGATCGTGCGGGCCACACGCCTCACCGAAGATGCCGCCATCGGCGCGGTGCTCAGCGTCTGGTTCGGCGTGGGCGTCGTCCTGCTCAGCGTGATCCAGACCATGCAGGTCGGCAACCAGGGCGGATTGAAGACCTTTATCTTCGGGCAGACCGCCGCGATGAGCACGACAGACGCCAGACTGATGGGCGCCGTCGCCTTCGCCTCCATCGCGGTCGTGGCCCTGCTCTTCAGACGCCTGCGCGTCGTCGCCTTCGATGAGGCATACGCAAGGTCGCTCGGTGTGCGAGTCGGCCTCATCGATGCCGCCCTGATGGCGCTGGTCGTCACCGTCTGCGTCGTCGGTCTACAGGCCGTCGGACTCCTGCTCATCGTCGCGCTCCTCATCATCCCAGCCGCCGCCGCACGCTTCTGGACCGATCGCCTCCTCCCGCTCGCCGCGCTCAGTGCCGCTGCCGGCGGCGCGTCCGCCTTTGTGGGCTCAGCCATCTCCGCCTCATTCACGCGCGTCCCGGCCGGGCCCGCGATTGTCCTGGTCGCCGGCGCGATCTTCGTGCTCGGCATGCTGCTCGCGCCCAGCCGTGGACTCGTCGCAGGACTCATCCGACAACACAGCGTCCGCACACGCATCCAGGCCGATCACGCCATGCTCCACCTCGCAACCGTCGGCCCCATGCCCATCGAAGCGGCCCTTCCGCCCGGTCTCAGCGGGCTCCTCGCGCGGGGCATGCTCCAGCGCAGGGGCCTTGTCCGACGCGATGAACGCATGGTCGCCCTCACCGACGCAGGGCTCGCCGCCGCACGACTCGCCGATCGGCGCAGACGCCTCTGGCGCCTCTATCTCATCCGCCACGCCGATATCGCCGCATCCCACGTCGATCTCACCGCCGACGCCGTCGAGCACGTCGTCGACCCCGCTATTCTCGCCCGGCTCGAAGCCGAGATCGCCGCAGAAGACGCGCTCGATCCGCCGACCCAGTGGCCGGGGAGGGACACATGAGCCCCGCCCTCCACGAGTTCCTCTCGATCGATCTCGGCCCGATCCTCGCCGCGACGTTCGCCTGCGTCTCGTGCGCTCTGCTCGGCAACTTCCTCGTCCTCCGTCGAATCAGTCTCATGGGCGATGCCATCTCGCACGCCGTCCTCCCCGGGCTCGTGCTCGCGTTCATGATCACCGGCACGCGTGATCCCCTCGCGATGTTCATCGGAGCCGCCGCCGCAGGAATCCTCACCGTCGGGCTCGTCGAAGCGATGCGCAGATACACACGCATCGAACCCGGTGCCGCGATGGGCGTCGTCTTCAGCGTGCTCTTCGCCCTCGGCGTGCTCATGCTCGAACGCGGAGCCGGCAGACAGGTCGATCTCGATGCCGACTGCGTGCTCAACGGCGTGCTGGAAGCCATGATCTGGTTCGTGCCCGATCAGTGGTCCCAGGTTCTCACATGGAACGCCATCGCCTCGCTCCCGCGCCAGGTCTGGACACTCGCCATCGTCGCAGCGGTCGTCTCCATCCTCGTCGCGGCATTCTTCAAGGAACTCCGCATCGTCTGCTTCGATCCCGGACTGGCGACCTCGCTCGGCTTCCCCGCATCGGCTGTCAACGGCGCTTTCATGGTCCTCGTCGCGTGCGTGACCGTCGCCTCGTTCGAGGCGGTCGGCTCCATCCTCGTGATAGCCATGCTGATCTGTCCGCCCGCAGCAGCACGGATGCTCACCGATCGCCTCCGCTCACAGGTCCTCACCTCCGTGCTCATCGCCGCATGCTGCGCTGTCGGCGGCTACACGCTCGCAGCGTTCGGACCGGGCTGGATCGGCGCATCCGGCTCCGTCAGTGCATCCGGCATGATCGCCGTTGTCTCGGGCGTCGCGATGGCATCAGCCATGCTGCTCGGTCCGCGCCATGGTGTGATCGCTCGATCGGGCAGACGAGCAAGACTCGCCATCACCATCGCCTCAGAAGACCTTCTCGCATGGGTCTATCGCATGGAAGAGCGAGCCCGGCCCGCCAACATCCAGCGGGCCGCCGAAACCATCGGCTCAACGGGCATGACCCTGAAACTCGCCACGGCTCGCTCCACGCGGCTCGGCCTGCTGAAATCCGAGAACGGCAACCTGCGCCTCACCGACACAGGACGCCGAAGCGCCACAGAACTCGTCAGAACCCACCGACTCTGGGAGTCCTACCTCGTCGAACGAGGCGGCTTCGCGCCCGACCACGTCCACGATGCCGCCATGCGCCTCGAACACGCCGTCGATCCCGAGCGTGGCGTCCGTCTCGAACCCCCAGAGCCCAGCACGCCCCTCGATCCGCACCAGCGACCGATCCCGCCCCGGTCGTGACCGGCGCCAACGCGATCACTCCATCACAACGCTGCTAAACTCCGCCACCATGAAGCGATGCGCGAACCTCATGCTGTTCCTCGCCATACCGATGCTCCTCGTCGGCTCCCTCTCGCTCGGCGGATGCTCCTCCTCCGCGCAAGAGAACGACTCGCTCACACGCGTCCGCGATCCCAAACTCTCACCGCAGCGTCGCGCAGACGCCGCCGTCCTCGCATGGGCCGATAGCGACCCCGCCAGCGGCACCGGCCTTGAGCGAGACGCCGTCCGCAAGTCCTTCAAAGACCTCGCATGGTCCTCGAACGTGCCGTGGATTGTCCGCCTGGCTGTCATCGATCAGTTGATGAATGACACCGACCCGGAAGGCCTCGCAGACAGCCGCGCCATGGCCAGACTGCTCCTCCCCAACGAGCAGAGCCGACCGATCGCCACCTATTTATGCAACCTCAGCGCGGAACGCGGCTGGACCGATATGACCCCAGCCATCATCCGCCAATGGGCAACCGATCAGCCCGAAGAGCCCGAGCCAACCCGCGTCGAACGCCGAGCCATCGAGCGACTCCACCCCGGCGTCGATCCCGCCCGTGTCGCCTTCGATGTCTTCATGAATCCGCAGACCGATCCCGGTCCCTACAAACTCCGCTGGGATCTCCGAACCCGCGCCGCCGCGTGGGATGTCCTCGCGCGGCTCGATGCCGACGGCTCCCTCCGTGCCTCGCTCGTCTCCGCCCAGTCCGGCGTCGAGTTCCCGAAAGACGATCGAACCCTCAACGACCTCCGCGCCTGCTACACCGAGATGCGCGTCGTCCCCCGCAACGGCGAGGAACTCCGCTGGCTCGACAATCTCCGCGATCCCGCCAAGCGTGCAAACGCCGCGTGGTGGGGGAGCGCACGCTCCGCCGTCTCAACGCTCCGTGATGACCAGTTAAAAGGGCTCCGGCTCCTGCACCTCGAACACGTCCGCTGGGCCGCCGCCAAACGCCCCGACTGGCTGCGTGCCTCCCGAGAGGAACTCCTCTCCGAACTCCGCACACGCCTGCAGGGCCGCAAGATCTACGAACGCGCCGTCGGCGTCGATTACACCAAGCAGATCCCCGAACGCCTCGACCGCCAGGAAGCCAATCTCGTCTGGGGAGATGTCCTCGTCCTCCTCGTGCTCGACGATGCCATCCGTGAGACCGCCGTCCGCGACGCTCTCTATTCCCAGATCGCCATGGACAGAGCCGACACAACCACCGAGTACGGAGGCATGATCTCCGTCGCAGCGAGCGAGGCGTTCCTCGTCACGATGTACCCGCCCCGCCCCAGCAATCGCCTCGGTGATCGCAAGTTCGTCGCCTCCGAAGACCTTATCTCCGCCAGCGACCGCGCCCTCGCCCACTACCACTTCCACGTGCAGAGGTCTCAGAACCGCGAGTACGCCGGACCCAGCGAGGGCGACCTCGACTACGCCGCCCGCCTCGGCCGCGCCTGCATCGTCCTGACAAGCATCGACGAGAACACCCTCAACGTCGACGCGTACTTCCCCGGCGGCTATGTCGTTGATCTCGGCGAACTGACTCGGTAGCCGCCCGCACGCCCGATGATGATGTTCATCCCCATCCTCGTCCTGATCGCGATCATGTCGCGCATGGGACAGGGTTCGCCGGTCCTCTCCGAACGCATCGGAGACACCAACGCCGCCCTCCTCTCGATAGCACTCATCATCACACCTTCCATCCTCGCCGCGGCCATGACCGCGCTCTGGGTACGCACCCTCGATCGCACCGGTAGCTGGGCCATCATCTCACGCATCGCAAGGGCTCACTGGCTCGCGCAAACCGCGTGCGGCATCGCCACCGCCGCCGCCATCTCCTGGATCGGCTGGCTCGATGTCATCCGCGCCTCGATCGGCGACTGGATCCTCCTCGACGAGATCATCGCCGCATCCCCCTGGGCTCTCGCGACCGCGATCCTCGCCATCACCTCATACACCGTCGATCGCCGTCTCCGTGTCGCCGCGACGATCCGCGAACTCGACTCCGGCCAGAGCGTCTCGCGCCTCGTCGGGCTCGGCCCGTGGATCGTGATCCGGCTCCGCGAGGCCGTGCTCTGCAGCTTCCTCCCCGGACTCCTCTTCCTCGGCTGGCTCGAAGGCGCGGGCACCGCCATGCTCGCCATCGATCAGCTCTGGCCCGGCTCGATGCTCCTCCCCTCTGAGGTCGGCTCCCCCTCCCTCACGCCCTTCGCAGAGGGCATCATGATCGCCGGCGCGATCGCGCTCGCCGCGATGGCTCCGATGCTGCTCGCCAGAATCCTGCCGACCGTTCCTCTTCGATCCGGTCGCCTCGTAGAACTCGTGCGAGAGATCTGCCGCATCCACCGCGTCCGCCCGATCCCGCTGCGCCTCTGGCGTCCCAGCGCAGGCCAGGCAAACGCAATGGTGATGGGCATGATCCCCGGCTCACGCGCCATGCTCGTCTCAGAGCGCCTGATCGAAGGGATGCAAGAGCCCCTCCTCGCCGCCGTCATCGGTCACGAAATCGGCCACGTCCGCCGACGCCACATCCCCTGGCTCGCCGGCGCGGTCCTCGCGACCTCGATGTGCATGCAGTGGATCATCGGTGAGGGAATCGGCGCCTTCACGATCATGGCCATCGTCGCGGTCGCCGGTCTCACGAGCCGACGCTTCGAAGCCCAGGCCGACCTCCTCGCCGTCGAATCGCTCGAACGCATGGGCCTCCCGCGCGACGCCGCCTGCGCCGCAATGATCGCCGCACTCCATCGCGTCGCAGAACTCAACGGCATCTCCCCATCCCGACGCGACTTCCTCCACGGCTCGATCGAAGCCCGCATCACGCGCCTCGCCTCCATCCCCGCAGATCCCGCCGAAGCCCTCCGCATCCATCGCAACGCCGCATGGACGCGCCTCGCCATCGCCGCCGCACTCATCGCCTCCGCCGTGCTCTGGGCATTCGCCTCACACATACCGGGGATCGGATGACCACATGGATGAAGCGGAGGGGCCGGGAGGGCTGAATTGCCCGCATCCTTGTGAAGGACATCGCGCGTTCTTCGCGCGTCCTTAACCAACCCCCGCGACGACCTTCTTAACATTCGCCCGTCAACAAAGGCACATCGTCGGGGTGTCCGGCGGAGCCGACAAACTCGATCCAAGCGATCAAGGAGTGCGACCAATGAGGAAACTGTTAGGCCTGTTCGCGGCCATGGGAATGGTTGCCGGCATCGCCGCGGCACAGGGCGTCAAACTCGACCCCACCCTCCCCAAGTACACAAAGGTTGATGGCGTCTCGGGCACCGCCAAGAGCATCGGCTCCGACACCATGAACAACGAGATGGCCCTCTGGCTCGAGGGCTTCAAGAAGTACTACCCCAACGTCAACGTCGAGATCGAGGGCAAGGGCTCCTCCACCGCGCCCGCCGCCCTCATCGCCGGCACCGCCCAGTTCGGCCCCATGAGCCGCGCCATGAAGAGCAGCGAGATCGATGAGTTCGAGTCCAAGTTCGGCTACAAGCCGACCGAGATCGCGACCAGCATCGACATGCTCGCCGTCTACGTCCACAAGGACAACCCCATCAAGTCCCTCACCATGCAGCAGGTCGACGCCATCTTCTCCTCGACCCGCAAGGGTGGCTACGCCACCGACATCGTCACCTGGGGCGACCTCGGCCTCACCGGCGAGTGGGCAAACAAGCCCATCTCCCTCTACGGCCGCAACTCCGCCTCCGGCACCTACGGCTACTTCAAGGAAGTCGCGCTCTTCAAGGGCGACTACAAGCCCTCCGTCAAAGAGCAGCCCGGTTCTTCCTCAGTCGTCCAGGGCGTCGCCAGCGACAAGTTCGGCATCGGCTACAGCGGCATCGGTTACATGACCGCCGACGTCCGCGCCGTCCCCCTCGCGCCGGATACCTCCACCCCCGCCGTTGAGGCCTCTCCCGAGAACGCGTACTCCGGCGAGTACCCCCTCGCACGCTTCCTCTACCTCTACATCAACAAGAACCCCTCCGAGCCCCTCGATCCCCTCCGTCGCGAGTTCCTCCGTTACGTCCTCAGCTCCGAAGGCCAGGCAGACGTCATCAAGGACGGCTACTACCCCCTGACCGCCAACCTCGCCAAGCAGCAGGCCGAGAAGCTCAAGTAAGACATCCTGACGCTCGCTCTCCGCGGCAGCACCGCCGTCGCTGAAGCGAACGAACAGATCATGTACCATATCGAGCGGGCGGCTCTCGCTGGGCCGCCCGCTTCTTTCCAGCAGGAACGAGCCCTCCCCGGAGCGATCAATGCCTGATGACAACGGGAACCGGCCCCACAGCCGAAGACGCACGCACTGGAGCGTGCCGCTCATCGACAGGGCAGCGGGTTCCATCATCAGCATCGGCGGCTTCCTTGTCATCGCCGCCGTCCTCCTCGTCTGCGTCTTCCTCGCCCTTGTCGCCATCCCCCTCTTTGGCAGCAGCGATGTCGGGCGCGAGCGCCGCTTCGTCGTTCCGGGCCTCGGCTCCGATCCGCGCGCCGTCCGCGTCGATGAATACATGGCCATCGCCTGGGTCCTCGGCGAAGACTGGTCAGTCCGTCTCCTCCGTCCCGACACCGGCGAAATGATCGACCGTATAGAGCCCTTCGCCGACGCCATTCCCACCGCCGCTTCTATCGACGTTGAGCGATCAGACGCCGTCTTCGGCTACGCCGACGGCACCATCAGGCAGGCCCAGTTCCGATTCGCCTCCCAGATCCTCTTCAGAGACTCCATCCCCGATCAGGCCCGCGCTCTGAAACAGGGCGATCGGATCGCCGCCGACGGCGCGGTCTATGAAATGGTCGCCGGCGGACAGGTCCGTGCCCAGCGATTCGAAGCCGTCTTTGAAGAGCCCACCAAAGCCGCATCGTCCGGCATCCTCCTGATTGACGAAGCCCACATTCCCAGCGGCTACGTCATCGCCGCATTCACAGAGAACGGCGACCTCGTCACCAAGAGCGTGACCAAACGAACCAATCTCATGACCGGCGTCGTCACGACCCGGCTCACCGGCGCAGAGACTCCCATAGAACTCCCACCCGGCATGGGATCCCCCGAACGCCTCATGCTCACAGGCAACGGCGACTGTGTCTTCCTCATCTGGTCGGACGGAACCACACTCCGCATCGACACACGCGACATCAACAAGCCCGCGATCGCCGAGCGACTCGATCTCACACCCGACCCCGGCGTAGAGGTCACCTCCGCCGCATTCCTGCTCGGACGCTCCTCCCTCCTCGTCGGCGACTCCGCCGGACGCCTCTCCCTCTGGTTCCGCACCAAGCCCGCCGATGCGGGCACGATCGACGGCGTCATCCTCCGCCTCGCCAGGCACTTCGATGGCGATGGCACACCCGTCGTCGCCATCGGGCCATCTGCACGCAAGCGCCTCATCACCTTTGCCAGCCAGGGCGGCACGATCGCCGCATACTTCTCCACCAACGGCAAGCAACTCGCACGCATCTCCACACCCGGCGTCAGATACGACTCCGTCGGCATCGCACCCAAAGGCGATGCCGTCGTCGCAGTGGCGGGCGAAGAAGTCCGCGTCTGGCCCTTCCAGTCGAAGCACCCCGAAAGCTCCGTCGACGCGATGGCTGGGAAGATCTGGTACGAGGGCTACAACGAGCCGCAGCACATCTGGCAGTCCTCCAGCGGCACCGACGACTTCGAAGAGAAGTTCGGCCTCGTCCCGCTCGTCTTCGGCACCATCAAGGCCACCGTCTACTGCATGCTCTTCGGCCTCCCCGTCGCGATCCTCGCCGCCATCTACACCAGCGAGTTCATGCCCCGACGCACTCGCGCAACCGTCAAGCCCATGATCGAGATGATGGCCAGTCTCCCGAGCGTCGTGCTCGGCTTCCTCGCCGCGATCATCTTCGCCCCCTTCATCGAAGACGTCGTACCAGCCACCCTCGCCGCGCTCATCCTCGTCCCGATCTCCCTCGTCCTCGGCGCATGCCTCTGGCAGATGCTCCCCAGAACCATCGGAATCCGCCACGCATCCAAACGCCCACTCGCCATGATCGCCATGGCAGTTGTGGCCATCGCAGTCGCCAGCCGCCTCGGCCCGCTGGTCGAACGCCTCCTCTTCACCGGCGACCTCAAGGCGTGGCTCACAGGAAACGTCGGATCGCCCGCCCCCGGCTGGATCGTCCTCCTCTCTCCCCTCTGCATCATGAGCGGCCTGCTCCTCAAGGGGCGGATCCTCGAAGCGTGGGCAAGACGTCCCGGGGCCGCACGCACGCGCCGCCTCGTTGCCGCCATGGACTTCGCGCTCTTCTTCATCACCATCGTCGCCGGACTCCTCGCCGCATACGCCCTCGGAAGCGTCGTCGGCGCGCTCGGCTTCGACCTCCGGGGTTCCGTCGTCGGCACCTACGTCCAGCGAAACGCCATGATCGTCGGCTTCGTCATGGGCTTCGCCGTCATCCCCATCATCTACACCGTCGCCGAAGACGCCCTCAACGCCGTCCCGGAACACCTCCGCGCCGCTTCACTCGGCGCCGGCGCAACGCCCTGGCAGACCGCATGGCGCATCATCGTCCCCACCGCGATGAGCGGCCTCTTCTCCGCCACCATGATCGGGTTCGGACGAGCCGTCGGTGAAACCATGATCGTCCTCATGGCCGCAGGAAACACCTCCATCATCGAGTGGAACATCTTCAACGGCTTCAGAACCCTCTCCGCGAACATCGCCGTCGAACTCCCCGAAGCCGTGCAAGGCAGCACCCACTACCGCATGCTCTTCCTCGCCGCCCTCGTCCTCTTCATCATGACCTTCGTGGTCAACACCGTCGCCGAAGTCGTGCGCCAGCGATTCCGCAAGAGGGCGTTCCAGCTATGAGCACCACCGCCGACAACCCCACACCGCCCGCGCCCCTGGCAAGAGGAGGCCGAGACGGCCTCTCGCTGATCGCCGAGGGCCAGATGATGGTCTGGCTCACCGGAGGAGGCTTCGTCATCTCCCTCACCATGATCATCTGCCTGGTCGGCCTCATCATCTGGAAGGGATCGACCACATTCTGGCCCGCGCCCGTCACACAACTCTCCCTCCTCGACGGCCGTGTCTTCGCGGGCGAGGTCACCCGAGACGAGATCTACACGCCGCGCGAATCAGAGATCGAAGCCCTCGGATCCGACCACGCACCCGCCGCTCAAGCCGCGCTCAAGGAAGCAGGAGGGGAGTCCCGCCGCCGCCTTCTCAGAACCGGCAATTTCGATGTCTCAGGCAGCCACTTCAACTGGGTCAGCCAGTTCCAGATCAAAGAAGAAACCAAGCCGGAGTGGATGCTCGTCGTCGAGCGTCTCTCCTGGGGCCGCTTCTACGGCGAGCCCGCTCGCATGCTCATCGACGGTGTCGCCGTCGCCGAAACGCCCGAGAGCGTCTGGAGTGCCTTCCGCGAACATCACGACGCCCGTCGCGACGCCTGGCGCAAGCAGGTCCACATCGAACGCCACGCCCTCGGCGCACTCAACCGACAACTCGAGGCGGCCCGCCTCGAATCGCGCCGCATCGAATCAAAGCACGGCAGCGGCTCTCCCCAGCACACCGCCGCCCTCGCGAGCGCGCAGTCCCTCTCCGAAACACTCGCGCCCGAATACGCCGCCTTCCAGAGCCAGATCGACGCCATCAAGGCCGAGGATGCCCGCTTCGACCTCATCCTCCGCACCGCCGATGGAACCGAAAAATCATTCCGACTCTCCGAGATCGTCCGCATCTACCCCGCCAACCGCCTCGACCGCGCCGACAAACTCGGCATCTACATCTCCCGATGGAAAGAGTTCCTCTTCGACGAGCCCCGAGAGGCAAACAGCGAGGGAGGCGTCTTCCCCGCAATCTTCGGCACCGTCACCATGACGCTGCTCATGTCCGTAGCCGTCGTCCCCTTCGGCATCATGGCCGCTCTCTACATGCGCGAATACGCCCGGGGCGGCCTCGTCATCAGCGCGGTCCGCATCGCAGTCAACAACCTCGCCGGAGTCCCCAGCATCGTCTTCGGCGTCTTCGGACTCGGGTTCTTCTGCTACTTCGTCGGCGGAGGCATCGACAACCTCTTCTACAAAGAACGCCTCCCAAGCCCCACCTTCGGCACGGGCGGCATCATGTGGGCCTCGCTCACCCTCGCCCTCCTCACCCTCCCCGTCGTCATCGTCGCCACCGAAGAAGCCCTCGCCGCCGTCCCCAGATCCATGCGCGAGGGCTCCTACGGCTGCGGTGCCAGCAAGTGGCAGACCATCTGGCGCATCGTTCTCCCCCGAGCCATGCCCGGCATCATGACCGGAGCCATCCTCGCGATGGCACGCGGCGCGGGCGAGGTCGCCCCACTCATGCTCGTCGGCGCAGTCAAACTCGCCCCCGAACTCCCTATCGACGGGGTCTCCCCCTTCATCCACCCCGAGCGCAGCTTCATGCACCTCGGCTTCCACATCTACGACCTCGGGTTCCAGAGCCAGAACAGCGAGGCCGCAAAGCCCATGGTCTTCACGACCACGCTCCTGCTCATCCTCATCATCGTCACACTCAACCTCGCCGCGATATGGCTCCGCGCCCGCCTCAGCAGACGATTCAGAGCAAGCCAGTTCTGATCGGTCGAGCCCGGCAAAGCCGCATACACCCGCGGCCGCGCCGCAAACTCAAGACCCCGTCGCCGGGATCTGCGCGACCCACGAAGCCAGCCCCTCAGGAATCAGGTACGTCCGCGCGACCCGCCCCGATCGCATCACCAGCTGCGCCCGCTCCCCGCCCCTCTCAAGGAACACAAAGCACTCCTCGATCGTCTGCCCCGAAAGCCCGATCAGCCGCATCGGCAACCCGCCCGGCAGCGCATCGTCGCTCTCAAGAACTGTCGTCTTGTCGGCAACCACGCTCGACGCCAGCTCAACCAGCGACTCAACCCCGATCCGATCCCGCTCCGTCGCGGGCGCATCCGCGCCGCCCTCCGATCGCGTGCTCATCCACCCCGACGCGGCTCTCACAAACCCGCCCTCACCCGAACCCCCCGCAAAGAACACAACCCCCCCGACATCCGAACTCGGAATGTCGATCAGCGTCCTCGCCAGGTACGCCTCAACCGCCGCCGGAACGCTCGCCAGCCGCTCATTCGGAAGCTCAACGATCACCGGCCCGTGCACCACGCTCCTCCCTCCCGAGCCGTCGATCGCCTCTCTCCCGATCTTCGCAATAAACGATCCACCCTGCGGCGCGGCCCCGCCCAGTTCCAGCGACCACACGCTCCGCGACCGCTCACCCGTCTCCGGATCCAACGCCGACGTCTCGATCGTCAGCGCGACCTGGGGCTGCTCCGGGAACGCCCCCGGATCACTCGCCGCCGAATCGATGAACCGTGCCGCTTCCATCGACTGCAACGCCCGGATCACAGACGCGATGCTCCCGCTCTCCGCCCGCGCCTGGATCGGCGAACGCATCCCCCAGCGATTCCCGATCCGTGCGAGCTCAATCGTGTGCGTCGGCATCGCGATCCGGATCACCACCGGGTCCGGAGCCAACCCCGGAAACACCCGCTTATCCCGCCACCCCGCCGGTCCCGCGCCCGCCAACGCCCGACGCAGCGCATCGTCGATCAAGAGCCGCCTCCGCTCGCTCCCCTCTTCAACCTCCACTAGCGATCGCCCCGCCAGCGATGCCGTCTCGATCCGCAGCACCGCCGCCACACTGCCCCCACGGTTCCGCAGCTCGATGCTCGTCGCATCATCACCAATCGCGCCGCTCGGGGCTCGAACCCCCGTCGTTCCCGCCATCACGCGCAAGAGCGCAGGAATCCGCCCCGGCTCGATCGGCCACGGCGCAGAGCCCGCCTCCATCAACCGCCAGACCCCGGCATCCGCCCCCAGCACCAACTCCGGGCGCCCCGCACTCCGGATCGTGATCGTCCCGATCTCATCCAGCGATCCGCCCAGCAGCCGCACCGTCTCAGGCGCGACGACCGCACGCCCCGATGCAAGCCGATCCGTGATCGTCGCTCCCAACGCGAACACCGCGGCCAGCACCAACCAGATCACAGCCGCTCGAGTCGTCATGCGCGGAGTGTACGCAAAGACTCCCTCCCCGTGCACGCGCGCCAAGGGCCGTCGCACACGCAACAATCACGCCACCCTCGCGTCACAACGCGTGACAGGAGCCCTCGCGATGCGCGCCGCCGACACTCGCCCAAGCCCCCTCATCGGCGTCACCACCGATCTCATCGACCGCAACGGACGCGACACCTGCATCGCAACAATCGCATACGCACACGCCATCCGCCGCGCCGGCGCAACCCCCGTCATGCTCGCCCCAGACCACACACTCGTCGAGGCATACACCCACTCGCTCGACGGCCTCGTCCTCACCGGTGGCGACGATCCATCCATGGAGCCCTTCGGCGCCAAGACCCACCCCAAAGCCACGCCCCTCCACCCCGCTCGTCAACGCTTCGAAAGCGACCTCATCCGCGCGATCCGAGACACAAACCCCGGCCTCCCCGTGCTCGGCGTCTGCCTCGGCATGCAGATGCTCGCACTCCTCGCAGGCGGCACCATGGATCAACACCTCCCCGACTCCCGCGCCGACGCCTCACGCCATTGGGAAGGCACCCACGAGATCATCCCGACAGACCCCTCCCAACTCCCCCCCTGGGCAACACTCTCACGAGGTAGCGTCCTCAGCCGCCACAAACAAGCCGTCACCGACCCCGGATCCATGCGCGTCATCGCGACCAGCGACGATGGACTCATCGAAGCCATCGCCGATCCGAACCGCCCCTTCATGCTCGGCGTCCAGTGGCACCCCGAACGCACCGAAAGCGATCCCCTCGGCCACGATCTCTTCCGCCGCCTCGTAGACGCAGCACGCGCCTGATCACCCGTGCGCCGCCCCGCTGTAGAAGTACCTCCCGATCCCGATCGTGAAGACCAGGCATCCATACAGCGCGTGATCGATCCACGACGCGAGCGTCGACCGTGATCGATCAAACGTCCTCGCAAACAACACGCCCCCGATCACGCACAAACCCACCGCAAGCCAGTTGTGGAACACAACGTGCGCGTGCCCGAACGCCACCGCGCTCGCGCCGATCATCGCCCATCGCCCGCGAAACAGCGTGCGATACCGATGGAACATGAACGCCCGCCAGATCACCTCCTGCGGGTACACGCTCACCAGCGGATAGAAGACCATGATGATCAGCCACAGCGTCGGACGCTCCCGTGGCAGCGACAGAAAGATCGGCTCCCCATCCGTCACCACGTCGAACGCATACACCGCGCCCGCCAGCAACGCCCCCAGCACACCGAAAATCGCCAGCAAGCGGCCCAGCTCCCGCCTCATCGCGCCGAAGTTCCGGAGCGTCCGCCGCTCAAACGTCGGATCCAGAAGCAGCACCGCAAGCGTGTACGCAAAGAACGCCCACAACGCCGGAAACAGCAGCCCCGGGCTCCGCACCGCGAAGAAGTACACCAACGGGCCCACGAAAAAAAGCAGTCCCAGCTCCGCCGCCAGCACCCAGCGAGGCAACTCCCCCGCGCGACGCCACACGCCACGCCCGATCAAACTCTCTGTCGGCTCTCTTTCCATATCGTGCGGCATTCGTGCGGGGACAACTCTCCGATGCAGCCGCCTAGAGTACGTCAAGCCGGCCATACATCTCTTGTATCCACGACGGAATGGTTCGTCAGGTCCCGGCCGGTCGATTCCCATCGAGTTGGAGAACCGCAATGTCCAGGCAGCCCGTCATCGTCGCCGCGAAGCGCACCCCGATCGGCAAGTTCTTCGGCGGGCTCTCCAAGGTCCCCTCGCCCGTCCTCGGCTCATACGCGATCAAGGCCGTCTTCGACGCCACCCCCGCCCTCAAAGACAAAGTCGACGAGGTCATCATGGGCTGCGTCCTCCAGGCAGGGCTCGGCCAGAACCCCGCACGCCAGGCCGCCGTAAAGTCCGGCCTTCCGACCACCATCAGCGCCCAGACCATCAACAAAGTCTGCGGCTCCGGCCTCCAGGCCGTCATGCTCGCCGCACAGTCCATCAAGGCCGGTGACAACAACGTCGTCATCGCCGGCGGCTTTGAGAACATGACCGCCGCGCCCCACTTCGCCAATGTCCGCGAGGGCGTCAAGTTCGGCAACGCCGAGATGAAAGACCACATGCAGTTCGACGGGCTGACCTGCGCCTTCGAGGGCTGGGCCATGGGCAACGCCGCCGACCACATCGCCCAGAAATACGCCATCTCCCGCGAGGACCAGGACCGCTTCAGCGCCCAGAGCCACCAACGCGCCGCCGCCGCCACCAAAGAGGGCTGGTTCAAGAACGAGATCGTCGCCCTCACCGGCGAGCAGTGCATGGACAAGAAGTCCCCCGGCGTCTCCGCTGATGAGGGCATCCGCGCCGAGTCCACCGCCGACGGGCTCGCCAAACTCCGCGCTGTCTTCACCAAGGACGGCACCGTCACCGCCGGAAACGCCTCTCAGATCTCAGACGGAGCCGCCGCCATCGCCGTCTGCTCCGCTATCGCCGCTGAGGAAATGGGCCTCAAGCCCATCGCCAAGATCCTCTCATATCACACCCACGGCGTCGACCCGAAGGACATCTTCGCCGCCCCCATCGGCGGCATCAAGGGCGCTGTCGATCGCGCCGGACTCAACATGTCCGACATCGACCTCTTCGAGATCAACGAGGCCTTCGCCGCGCAGGTCCTCTGCAACATCAAGGAACTCAAGATCGACGAGTCCAAACTCAACATCTGCGGCGGCGGCATCGCCCTCGGACACCCCATCGGCGGCTCCGGCGCACGCGTCCTCACCACTCTCATCCACCAACTCCACCGCACCGGCAAGAAACGCGGCGTCGCCGCCCTCTGCCTCGGTGGTGGCAACGCCGTCGCCATGGTCGTTGAGGTCTGACCCGTCCCGCAACGGCCTCATCCCGCGCAGAGCTCTTCCCCTCTCCCCGCGTTGCTACCAACCTCCTACAAGCACCTTCCACTCAGCAAAAGCAACGCCCTCAAAAGGGAGCCCCGGGCGCAAGAGCTTTTTGCGTCATCGCTTCATTGCCTGTGTGTGTCGATCAAGGATGATGATGGCTTGGATCCATCGACGGACCCGCTCGATGCCGCGCACGTGCGGCGGGATAAGCCCCACATGGTGGGTCATTTCCAGGCGTGCAAACACACGCTCGATCACGCGCCGGAGTGACAGCAGGCCCCTGCCGAAGCCCGTCATGCTCTGCTCCAGCATGTCGATGGCTCGACGGCGGTCCGGATGCGTTCCGGACCGCCGCACGCCGCGACCCACGCGGCAGTCCTTCCGCGGAACCACCAGTTGTCCGCCCTTGCACGCGCAGAGTTCATAGAGCTTCACGCTGTCGTAGTTCGAGTCGGCCAGCACATACCCGTTCAACTCCATGTCTCGCATCATCCGCTTGGCCATCACTGCTTCATGGCAGTGCATGGGCGTGAGACGCCAGGAGACGATCGAGCCCGCGAGATCGCAGATCGCATGGAGCTTGTAGCCGCGCAGTCCCCATGCGCCGAAGGTCGCGGTCCGGTCTCCGGAGTGCGAGGCGACGCGCAGGGCCTTGCCGTCAAGAGCCAGCACCAACGCTCCCGATGCAGAGACCAGATTCTCCGCCTCCGCCGCGGCAAGTAACGCCTGGACGCTGGTGGTTCTCAGCCGCCGGCTCATCCTGCTTGGCGAGGGCAATCGACCACGCCGCCACAACGGCCATGCATCGCGTCGGCACGCCCAGGAGGTGGGTCGTCGGTGCAAGACGGCCCAGAGAAAGGTCAGCACGATGTCCGCATCGGTGAAGGTGAAGCGACCGCCACGCGGGCTCCGATCCAGCTTCCGCACGCTCGCCGCCAACACCCTCCAACTCGCGTTGTCCATGCTCGGTCTCCTGTCTGGCAGCTCCACCAGTGGGACCGAGCATGGCATGAGCCATCAGATCGCGCAAGTCTCCACAATGGAAACACTTGGAACACATGGCGCAAAATGCTCGCAAGCCCGGGGTGCTGCGTCTCAGCACCACAACGAACATCCGCTTCAGGCACCTTCCACTCAGCAAAAACAACGCCCTCAAAAGGGAGCCCCGGGCGCGAGAGCATTTTGCGCCATGTGTTCCAAGTGTTTCCATTGTGGAGACTTGCGCGATCTGATGGCTCATGCCATGCTCGGTCCCACTGGTGGAGCTGCCAGACAGGAGACCGAGCATGGACAACGCGAGTTGGAGGGTGTTGGCGGCGAGCGTGCGGAAGCTGGATCGGAGCCCGCGTGGCGGTCGCTTCACCTTCACCGATGCGGACATCGTGCTGACCTTTCTCTGGGCCGTCTTGCACCGACGACCCACCTCCTGGGCGTGCCGACGCGATGCATGGCCGTTGTGGCGGCGTGGTCGATTGCCCTCGCCAAGCAGGATGAGCCGGCGGCTGAGAACCACCAGCGTCCAGGCGTTACTTGCCGCGGCGGAGGCGGAGAATCTGGTCTCTGCATCGGGAGCGTTGGTGCTGGCTCTTGACGGCAAGGCCCTGCGCGTCGCCTCGCACTCCGGAGACCGGACCGCGACCTTCGGCGCATGGGGACTGCGCGGCTACAAGCTCCATGCGATCTGCGATCTCGCGGGCTCGATCGTCTCCTGGCGTCTCACGCCCATGCACTGCCATGAAGCAGTGATGGCCAAGCGGATGATGCGAGACATGGAGTTGAACGGGTATGTGCTGGCCGACTCGAACTACGACAGCGTGAAGCTCTATGAACTCTGCGCGTGCAAGGGCGGACAACTGGTGGTTCCGCGGAAGGACTGCCGCGTGGGTCGCGGCGTGCGGCGGTCCGGAACGCATCCGGACCGCCGTCGAGCCATCGACATGCTGGAGCAGAGCATGACGGGCTTCGGCAGGGGCCTGCTGTCACTCCGGCGCGTGATCGAGCGTGTGTTTGCACGCCTGGAAATGACCCACCATGTGGGGCTTATCCCGCCGCACGTGCGCGGCATCGAGCGGGTCCGTCGATGGATCCAAGCCATCATCATCCTTGATCGACACACACAGGCAATGAAGCGATGACGCAAAAAGCTCGCGAGCCCGGGGTGATGCATCTCCGCACCATAACGAACATCCGCCCTCTCGCTGCGAAGCAGCGTGCTGCGGTAGCCAGGGGTGCCGCGCAGTCCCGAAGGGACAAGCAAACCCCTGGAAGGCAGGCCGCGCAGCGGCATCCTTCATGGAGCGGCGCACGCCGCGGCTCTGTTTCTATTTGGCCCTTTGATGCTTTAACTCTTTCCTCCCCGAGGAGGTGCGGAGGGGTTGTGGGGGCTCCGCGCGTGCATCTCCTATTCGGCCCGTGTCTATTCGCTCATTTCTCCCCCTTGACTTTCTTCACTGACAGACTGTTGTCAGTGACATCACGCGCACTCACGCCATCTGCGCACCCAAACACCCTCACTCACAGATTTCTCTCACCAACCCCCTTGCATCACGCCGCCCAGCTCGTATCTTCCCAAGCATGGTCGCCCACACCGCGACAACTCACGCATCCCCCATGCCATCGAAGTCCGCTCCGGACTTCGATGCTGCATCGCCCACAGCACCCGATCATGATGCCGGCTCTCCTCTTGCTACTGACCCGCCTCGGATCAGTGCGCTCTCTCCCTCTGCCTCTTCCGGATCCCCCTCTTCCCCATTGCCTGCCCTCCTCCACGCCTTCATCGAGGCCCGTTTCAACATCGCAACGCTCCTCGCCGATCCCCGTTTCTCCTCAGACGAGATCATCGCCTTCATCTCCGCGCCCGAAACCCAGTCCAAACTCGCCGACATCGCCAAGGTCGCCCACCTCGGCCTGACCATCCGCGCTGCCGAGGCGCGCCAGACCGCCATCGCCACGCTCGAAGAGGTCGCGAAGAACGCCGAAGACCTCGTCGAGAAACGCCGCGCTGCCTCCGCACTCTTCCGCGCCACCGCATCACCCCTTGTCCCCCTCGCCGCCGCGCAGCCGCGCGACAAAGAGCCCGCCCCGGAAAAGCCCCGCCCCCGTCCGGTGCTCATCTCTCACCCCGAGATCCAGCCCCGCGCCGCCGCCATCGCCGTTGTCGAATCCCTCCGACGCGTCAACACGCCCGATCCCAACTCCGGCTATGCCACCCTCGCAGAGTTCTGCGAACGCAGGATCTCCCTCGATGGCCGCGTTGTCGAGGTTTCCAATCCCGATCAACTCCGCATCGATCTGAAAGACACATCCATCGCACATGTACCGGACGCACTGCACAGCGGCCCGTGGATCTGCGACCCCCTCCCGGAGCCGGGGGCGGTCCAGCACACCGAGCGATACTCGGTCAACGCCAAACAACGCCGCTTCAAACTCCACATCCACTTCCGACGCCACCCGCCCAGACAGCCATACCCCGAAACCCCCGAACCACTCCCCCCGCACCGCTCCCTCAGTCGCAACGAGTGCTGGCTGATTCACTCCATCACCACCGAGTCCGTGTAGCGGCGATGGGTTCCTGATCTCGCGCCAAGCCGATCCCTACCGATCGCGCCCGCCAGACACGCGCCCCGCGCTCCCGACGCACAACCTCACATCCCATCGCCGGTGACGGCCCACGTCCGTCCTACACTTTCGCCCGCGCGCAAACAGTGCGTTCCCCCATGGATGGGGACGACACACACCGCCGCGCAACACTCGGAAAGGCGATCGGCAACACATGCTCCGGCGAACCCACACGTGCGGCGAACTCCGCGAATCACACGTCGGCCAGACCGTCCGTCTCAACGGATGGGTAAACGGATACCGGGGACACGGCACCGGCCTCGTCTTCATCGACCTCCGAGACCGCTACGGACTCACCCAGGTCGTCTTCGACGGCGAAGACCTCCCCAAAGACGTGCTCGAGGTCGCCGACCACCTTCGCAACGAAGATGTCGTTGCGATCGAAGGTAAAGTCCGCATCCGCGTCGGAGGCGAGAACCCCAAACTCATCACCGGCAAGATCGAGGTCGTCGTCACATCCCTCGAAGTCCTCAACAAAACCGCCAACCCGCCCATCCTCCCCGACGACGGCACCTCCGGCGGCAAAATGGCCAACGAAGAACTCCGCCTCACGCACCGCTACATCGATCTCCGCCGCCCCCGCGCCCAGCAGATCCTCGGTGTCCGCCACAAGGTATATCAGACCACCCGCCGCTACTTCGATGAGAACGGCTTCCTCGAAGTCGAAACCCCGATCCTCTACAAGAGCACGCCCGAGGGCGCGCGCGAGTTCCTCGTCCCCAACCGCCACATTCCCGGCTCTTGGTACGCCCTCCCGCAGAGCCCCCAGCTCTTCAAGCAGATCCTCATGGTCGCCGGTTGCGACCGCTACATGCAGATCTGCCGCTGCTTCCGCGACGAAGACCCCCGCGCCGACCGCCAGGCCGAGTTCACCCAGATCGACTTGGAGATGTCCTTCGTCCGACGCGAACACGTCATGGAGATGATGGAGGGCTTCGTCCGCCGCCTCTGGAAAGAGATCGCCGGCGTCGAAATCCCCCCCATGCAGCGCATGACCTATCGCGAGGCATTGGAGCGTTTCGGCATCGACCGCCCCGACACACGCTACGGGCTTGAGATCACGGACATCTCCGACATCGCCGCCAAGACCGATGTCGGCTTCTTCAAGGATGTCCTCGCCAAGGGCGCGGACCGCCCCAAGTACAGCTCCCACCGAGGCGTCGTGAAGGCGATCCGCGTCCCCGGCGGTGGTGGGGGGGCCGAGAAGCTCACCCGCAAGATGACCGACGGCTACAACGAGTTCGCCCGCTCTTTCGGCGCGGGCGGCGTCGCCGTCGTCAAGGTCAACGCCCAGGGCGTGTTCGAGACCGGCATCGCCAAGTTCCTCGAACCCGTCAAGGCCGACCTCTTCGCCGCCCTCGGCCTCCAGCCCGGCGACACCGTCCTCTTCGTCTCCGACCTTTACAGCGTGGCCACCAAGGCACTCGGCGAGCTCCGCCAGAAGGTCGCCCGCGACATCGGCATCGTCCCCAAGCCAGGCGCGGAGGGCGGCCCCTGGAACTTCCTCTGGGTCATCGACTTCCCCATGTTCGAGCGTGACAAAGAGTCGGTGGGGGGGAGCCGCTGGGTCGCGATGCACCACCCCTTCACCAGCCCCAACGACGACCAGTTGGAAGCGTTCGTTAAGGCCGACGTCAACGATGAGGACACGATCGCACAGATCGTCTCCGCCGGCTACGACATCGTGCTCAACGGCCAGGAGATCGCGGGCGGCTCCGTCCGCATCCACGACCAGAAGGTCCAGAGCAAGGTCTTCCAATTGCTCGGACTCTCGCCCGAGTCCGCGAAGGAGAAGTTCAGCTTCCTGCTCGAAGCCCTCCAGTTCGGCGCGCCCCCGCACGCCGGCATCGCGTTCGGCCTCGACCGGCTCATCATGAACTTCGTCGGCACCGACAACATCCGCGATGTCATCGCCTTCCCCAAGACCCAGACCGGCCAGGACCTCATGACCAAGGCCCCCAGCCGCGTCACGGATGAGCAGTTGAAGGAATTGCACGTCAAGAGCACATGGAACGGCTGATCGCTGGCCAGCATCATCGACCAGCCCTGAGGAGCAACAGATGCACCTGCAGTTCTTTCAGGTCGATTCCTTCACCCGACGCGTCTTCCACGGCAACCCTGCCGGAGTCGTCCATCTGGAGAGTTGGCTGCCGGATGAACGCATGCAGCAGATCGCGGCGGAGGCCAACCTCTCCGAGACCGCCTTCGTCGTTCGCGCCGGCGGCCCCGGAAACGGCGAGGCACGCTACCACATCCGTTGGTTCACGCCCTCGGTTGAGGTCGAACTCTGCGGCCACGCAACCCTCGCCGCGGCACACGTCCTCTGGCATCACGTTGGCGAGCGTGCGCCCCGCATCGTCTTTGACAGCAAGAGCGGCCCGCTGCCCGTTCGGCGTGAGGGCGATCTGACCGTTCTCGACTTCCCCTCACGCCCCGGCGAGCCGATTCCCGTGACCGACGAGCTCACGGCGGCGTTCGGGCGTCGTCCGATCGAGGCCTTCGAGAGCCGCGACATCATGGCTGTCTTTGATACCAAGCGTGAGGTTCACGAGATGGTGCCGGACATGGCGAGAGTCGCCGCGTTCGACGCGGTCTGCCTGATCGCCACCGCGCCCGGCGCGGGACACGACTTTGTGAGCCGGGTCTTTGCGCCTCGTGTAGGCATTCCCGAGGATCCCGTGACCGGCTCTGCCCATTGCACGCTCGCGCCGTACTGGGCGAAGCGGCTCGGCAAGTCGAAGGTGACGGGTCATCAGGTGAGCAGGCGTGGCGGCGAGCTCTTCTGTGAGGTCGCCGGCGACCGCGTGAAGATCGGCGGACACTGCGTGATGTATCTTGAGGGCCGGATCTGCGTGTCTTGATGATCGAGGGCGATTACGGGCTGGGTACCAGGATGGTCCTGCCGTTGTCCGCGTCGCGGGTGCCCAGCACGCAGTCCGCGATGACTTGCGCGACCGTTTCGGGCGCAAGGGCTTTGGCCCGAGGGAGCGATCTTTCAGGGATGATCGAGCGGAGCATGTCGGTCTCAACCGCGCCGGGCGCCACAGCGAAGGCCTTGATCCCGACTGACGCACCCTCCTTTGCGATGGACTTGACCATCAACTCAACGGACGCCTTTGCAGCGGCGTACGCGAAGAATCCGGGGAAGGGATCGACCGTTGCGATCGATGACACGTTGACGATCCTGCCCGACTTTCGGGAGGCCATGTGGGGCCATGCCGCGAGGATGAGGTCGGCCGGGCCAATCGCGTTGATCTCGAAGGTCTGGCGGACAAGGTCAGGTGTGTGCTTGGCGATGGGGGTGAGCGGGGCGTAACCGGCGTTGTTGATGAGAGCGTCGATTCTGGATGTCGCACCAGCGACATGGCGGATAAGAGCGGCGCAGGACTCAGGTTCGCCCACGTCGGTCGGCACGCAGTGGTGCTGGCCGGGGGTGAGGGTGTCGCGGGCTTCGGTCAGCATCTGCTCGCGTCTGCCGGCGAGAACGATGGTCCAGCCGGCAGCGGCGAGGATTCGGGCGGTGGCGAGTCCGATGCCTGAGCCGGCTCCGGTGACGATCGCGACTGGGGATGACGATTCGGACATGGGTGCTCGCTTTGCATGAGGTTGGAAAGGGTGATTGTGCCTACGCGTTGGCTCCGCCTTAGACTTCACCCGATATGCTCGCCCGGATTCTTGTCATCCTCGCGTTTCTCGGGATTGTCGGCACGCCGATCGCGGTTCGCTTTGGTGCGAAGAACGCGCCGGATGATCGCAAGGATGCCGCACGCCTGATTGTGGTGACGCCTCACGTGCAGCAGATCATGATGGAGTTTGATCGGCTGTTCGACGAATGGCATACGGAGAAGTACGGCCAACGTGCACGAATCGAGACGCGGCGTCCTGGGGGGACGAGCGAGATCCTGAAGATTCTCGAGGCCCAGTTCGTGGCCGCAGGTCGCGCGGGGAAGATCAGGATCGGTGAGGATGGTTCTCCGGTTGTGGAGCGAGGGGCGATCGATTTCGATGTGATGTTCGGGGGCGGGAGTTATGACCACGGTCGGCTCAAGAGCGGGGTCAAGGTCCGGATCGGCGGCGGTGAGGATGTGATCGTTCCGATCTCGGAGCCGGTGGGCTTCGAGCAGGCGCGGCTCGATGAGTGGTTCGGTGAGAACCGGATCGGCTCGGGGTTTCTGTACGACCCGGAGCAGTACTGGATCGGGACCGCGCTCTCCAGTTTCGGCATCGTGTACAACCGAGAGGTGCTTGCTCGGTTGGGTGTGCCTGAGCCACAGAGTTTCGAGGACCTCTGCGATCCGAGACTGGCGGGGTGGATCGCGTTGTCGGATCCGCGTCAGTCGGGGAGCATGACGACGTCTCTTGACGCGATTCTGAACTATTACGGCTGGGAGCGTGGGTGGCGTGTGCTGATGGCGATGTCGGCGAATGCGAGGTCATTCACGAACATGTCCACGAAGCCGCCGATCGATGTTGCGCAGGGGGAGGCGGCGGCGGGGCTCGCGATTGATTTCTACGGAAGATCGCAGGCACAGGCGGTGATGCGTCCCGGGGAGACATCGGAAACGAGCCGCGTCGGGTTCAGCGACCCGGCCGGAGCGGTGTACATCGATGCGGATCCGGCGTCGGTGATGCGGGGTGGTCCGCAGCCGGAGATGGCCCGGAGGTTCATCGAGTTTTGTCTGACCGAAGAGGCGCAGGCGCTTTGGCAGTTTCACGCGACGGGGAGCGCGGCCGGGAAGACCAATCCCACGGGCTGGAACGGAGAACCGATGGGGCCCCGTCAGTACGAGCTGCGTCGGATGCCTGTCCGGCGCGTGATGTATGAGAAGCACATCCACTCGTTCGTTGATCGTGTGACGCCGTTTGAATCGGCCTCGTCGGTTGAGACGAGGGGGTGGAGGACGGCGATTCCGGTGATGATGGGTGCGTTCGGCATCGACTCCAGCCGCGAGCAGCGTGAGGCGTGGCGTGCGATCTCTCGGGCCAAGTCCGAGGGGAGCGAGGTTTCCCCTGAGACGATCGCGGAGATGGAGAGGTTGTTCTTTGCGATGCCGGACCATGAGATGCCGGACGGCAGCGTGCTTGCATTTGCTCCCGAGCATTACAGAGCGATCCGTGAGAGTTGGCGTGATCCGAACCATCCGGGTTGGCTGCAGCGTTCGGAGTTGTCGTATCGTCGGCAGTTCGTTGCGAACTATCGGCGTGTGGTTGAGTTGGGGACTTCGGGGCGAGTCGGCGATGGGCGTTGAGTTTCTGTGTGCGTGTCGGGGGGGTAGTGCGGGTGGGAGGGTGCGGAGTTGACTATGAACGCTACGCAGGAGTCACGCCAAGGGGGGGCTCGGCCAATCGCTGCGCGGATCGTCGCCACGCTCGGTCCGGCGAGCGAGTCGTCGGAGGTTGTTGCGAAGCTCATCCTGGCGGGAATCACGGTCTTTCGGCTGAACTTCTCGCATGGCGAGTTTGCGGCACATCTCGCGCGGCTTC
Organism: Phycisphaeraceae bacterium; assembly: GCA_019454185.1. NCBI lineage: Bacteria > Pseudomonadati > Planctomycetota > Phycisphaerae > Phycisphaerales > Phycisphaeraceae > Phycisphaeraceae bacterium. The sequence goes on along the minus strand of CP075368.1, from coordinate 1,594,473 downwards.
AGACAGTGAGGAATGTCGCGCACCGGCTGGGGCGCCCGACTGCGGTGATGGGCGATCTGCAGGGGCCGAAGATACGTGTCGGGAAGGTCGCTGCTCCGGGGCTGATGCTGGAAGCGGGCCAGGATGTCGTGTTCCGGGTTGATATGAAAGAGGCGGCGGTAGAGAAGGGCGTTGTCGTGTTGCCGACGACGTATGCCGCGATGGTGGGAGAGGTGGCTCCGGGCCAGCGGGTGCTGATCAATGACGGTGCGATTCGGATGCTCGCGGTGGAGGCGGATCTCGGTCGTGGCGAGTTGCGGGCACGGGTGACGAATGGCGGGCTCGTGACGAGCGGGAAGGGGATCAATCTTCCGGAGAGCGATGTCAAGGCGCCGGCGATCACGGAGCGCGACTGGGTGTGTGTGGAGTGGGCGGTCGAGAACGGGTTGGACTTTCTCGCGCTGTCGTTCGTGCGAGAGGCGAGTGAGGTTCTGGAACTCAAGGAACGGCTGTCGGGCATGTGCTCCGTGCGGTACGACGTTGACAAGTCCGGGCAGGGGGCTTCGATCCCGGTGATCGCAAAGATTGAGAAGCCGCAGGCGGTCGCGAATCTCGATTCGATCGTGCAGGCGGCGGACGCGGTGATGGTCGCGAGAGGTGACCTCGGCGTAGAGATGGACATCGCGAAGGTGCCGGTGGTTCAGCACAGGATTCTCGCGGCGTGCGGGCAGTGGGGGAAGCCGTGCATCGTCGCGACCCAGATGCTCGAGACGATGACAGAGAACGCCTCGCCGACTCGCGCTGAGGCGAGCGATGTTGCGAACGCGATCTTCGACGGGGCGGATGCGGTGATGCTGTCTGGCGAGACGGCGGTGGGCAGGCATCCGGTGCTGGTTGTCGAGACGATGCGGAGGATCATCGAGGCGGCCGAGGAGCAGGTTCTCAGCGAGTTCCGCGATGCGAAGCCGCCGACACGGATGATCGAGCAGAGGTATCGGACGGCGGCGCTGGCGCACGGCGCCTGGTACCTTGCCCGTGACCTCCAGGCGAAGGCGATCGTCTGCTGGTCTGAGAGCGGCGGGAGCGCGCGTTACCTTTCGCAGACAGGGTTTGCGGTTCCGATTCTGGCGTACTCGTCGAGCGGACGATCGACGAGACGGATGGGGCTGCTCCGTGGGGTGACGGCGATCGAGTGCAAGCCGCCACCGACCGGGCGGCTCGGCGATTGGGCGACGCTGGTGGAGAAGGACCTGCTGGCTCGCGGATGGGTCAAGCCGGGTGATTCGGTGATTCTCATGGCGGGGAAGCCGCTGGGCGTCGCGCGAGTCGTTGATTCGATGGCGGTGATGACGATCGGGGATCCGACGAGCGGTTTCCGTGCGTGAGTTTGAGCATGGTGTAGATTGAATCTGCAGCTTGCCTGCGTGCGAGTACGCTTGTGCATGGCTGTGAAATCAGAGAGCGTGGCGATTGTGTCGATCGGCGACGAACTGGCGATCGGACAGTCGCTTGACACTAACTCGAAGTGGTTGAGCGGGAAGCTGACCGAACGCGGACTGACGGTTGTTGAGCATGTGACTGTGCCGGATGACCTGGAGCGGCTGGTCGCGACCCTCAGGCGTCTGACGCAGACGTGCTCGAAGATCGTGGTCACGGGGGGGCTCGGTCCGACAGAGGATGATCTGACGAGGGAGGCGGTGGGCTTGCTCCTCGGTGAGCGGTTGGTAGAGGATTCTGAGTCGCTGGAGGCGATCCGAGCGTGGTTCGCGGCGGCGAAGCGGACGATGCCGGAGCGGAACCGGGTGCAGGCGCTGAGGCCTGAGTCGGGCGTTCACCTCTCGAATCCGAATGGCACAGCTCCCGGGCTGCGAGTCTTGTTTGAAGGGACGACGATCTGGTGTCTTCCGGGGCCACCGGGAGAGATGCACCCGATGTTCGAGCGGGTTGTTGATACGGAGATTCAGCCGCCTGAAGGCCGGAAGATCCGGACGATGGTGTTTCAGACCATCGGCGTGGGTGAGTCGGATGTGGCGGGTCGGCTCGGTCCGCTCATGAGCAGGGGTCGCAATCCGCTGGTTGGAACGACGGCTTCAGCCGGGATTGTGAGCGTCAGGGTGAGGTATGAGGGTGGGGATACCGAGGATGAAGTGGCGCGGCTGCTCGATCAGACGTCGGCGGCGGTTCGCGACGCCGTGGGAGATCTGGTCTTTGCTGAGGGAGGGGGCTCACTGGCCGAGATTGCTCTGGAGAAGCTGCGGCGCGTGGGTGGTCGGCTGGCGACGGTTGAGAGTTGCACGGGTGGGATGCTGGGCCAGAGTCTGACGGCGGTCGCGGGCTCGTCGGATGTGTACGTCGGGGGGTGGGTGACTTACAGCAACGAGATGAAGAGTCGGCTTGTCGGGGTCGATCGGGGTGTGATCGAGAGGCACGGGGCGGTCAGCCGCGAGGTCGCTTGTGAGATGGCGATTGGTGGGCTGTCTCGGTCGGATGCGGATCATTGCCTGGCGATCACCGGGGTTGCCGGGCCTGGGGGTGGGACGGCGGAGAAGCCGGTCGGGACGGTGTGGATCGGGCTTGCATCGCGCGAGGGAGGAGTCGATTGTCGTCGATTCCAGATGCGGGGGGAGCGGGACTCTGTCCGTCAGTGGTCGGTGTCGAGCGCGCTCGGGATGCTGGTGCTCCGCCTTGATGGGCGGAGCGGGGTGCGGCTCTTGCGTCAGGCCGAGGCGTAGGTCTGGTCAGTGTGCGGCCCGTTCGAGGTCTTTGATGGCGCGGCGAGCGCGGAGCCGTGAGAGTTGTGACATCCGGTCGAGGATCAGGACGCCGTCGAGGTGGTCGGTTTCGTGCTGCCAGCAGCGTGCCAGGAGCCCTTCGGCCCGGACAGAGAACTGGCGTCCCTCAAGATCGAGTGCCGTGATCGTGATCCGGGGGGGGCGGAGGACTTCGCCAGAGATATTCGGGAGGGAGAGGCAGCCCTCGTCGTAGGGTTCGACGATCCCCTCGGGCTCGGAGAGGACGGGGTTGATGTAGACCGTGGGGCTTAGGGTCGCGGTGACTGGTGCGGCCGAGGCGGAGCGTCCGTCTTCGGGGTCCTCTGGTACATGGGCGACGAACATGCGCCAGGAGAGCCCGACCTGCGGCGCGGCGAGACCGATCCCCTCGGCCTCGTGCATGAGCGAGATCATCCTGCGTGCGACGTGGCGGACTTCGTCGGTAATGGAGGTGATTTCGGTGGCCCGGCGACGCAGCACGTCTGCCGGGTAGTTGACGATTGAGAGTGTTTCGGGATCAAGGGACATCGGCCGATCGTATGAAGCGAGAGGCGGTCCATCCGCCGGTAGGGATACGTTGTACAATCCGGGCCGGACTTTCGGGCGTGGACGCCTCGATACCTTGTTTGGCGCCTCAGGTGCCGTTGGACGTACAGCATGGGCTTGTTTGGGAAGAAGAAGGACGAGACGTCGCAGGCGTCGTCAGCGACGGGCACGAAGCCGGCCTCCGAGGGGGCTGCGGCTGGGTCTGGTACGGACCCTGAGCCGGAGAAGGCGCAGCGGTTCTTTGATCGGGCCAAGACGGTCCATCAGACCGGGAGCTACGAGTACGCGATGCAGCTGTGGCTGCAGGGGTTGCGGTTTGATCCTGGGAGCATGTCGGGGCTGGAGGGGTACTTTCAGTCGGCGACGCTGCACGCGGAGAAATCCGGGGGGAAGATCAGCAAGGAGACGGCGAAGGTCTTTGACGGGAAGTCCCCGGTTGAGAAGTTCCTATTGACGGTGCTGGCGTGGTCCATGAAGATCAAGGATGCGTCGTTGGCGGTGAAGTCGACGGAGGCCGCGGCGGGGCTTGAGCTTGCGGAGACGGCATTCTGGATCGGCGAGAAGGCGCTGGTGCTGAGCAAGGGGGAGGCGAAGCCGAAGAAGGAGAACTTCACGCGGCTGCTGGAAGCGTTCGCGAAGGTTGGGGCGTACGACAAAGCGGCCGAGGCGGGTGATGTTGCGCTACGGCTCGATCCGGGTGATGGAGATCTGTCCGGACGTGTGCGGAATATGTCTGCGCAGTCGACGATGGCGAAGGGTGGGTTCGATCAGACGGGGAAGGCGGGGGGATTCCGGGCGAACATCAGGGATCTCGACAAGCAGCGTCAGTTGGAGGATGCGGACCGCATCGTCAAGACAGAGGAGACGATCGATCGCCTGATCGCGGATTCGGAGGAGGCGTACGCAAAATCTCCGGGTGATCTGGCGGTGATCGGAACGTACGCCAAGCGTCTGCGTGAGCGTGGTCGTCCAGAGGATGAGGAGACCGCGTTCAGAGTGCTGAGCAAGGCGTTCGACGAGACGAAGCAGTTCAGGTTCCGCCAGGAGATGGGGGATATCCGTCTGCGCAGGGCGTCGCGTGCGCTGAGAAAGCATGAGGAGGCGGCGGCGGCGAATCCCGAGAACGCCGAGCTTGTAGAGAAGGCGAGTCAGGCGCGGACCCAGTTTCGCAAGATGGAGATCGAGGAGTACAAGCTCCGCGTCGCGTCATACCCCACGGATCTCGGCCTGAAGTATGATCTCGGGCGGAAGTACTTTGAATCAGGGCAGTATGAGGAGGCGATCGCGCTGTTTCAGGAGGCGCAGAGCGATCCGAAGCTGCGCGGGCAGGTTCTGGGCATGCTCGCGGAGTGCTTCCTGAAGATCGAGTGGCTGGATGAGGCGATCCAGACATATCGGCGCGCGATCGAGGTTCTGGGTGAGATGGGTTCGCCGACCGTCCTGCTTGAGCTGAGATATGGTCTGGTGATTGCTCTGCAGGAGAAGGCGACGAAGGAGCGAGACGCGGATTCGGCGGTCGAGGGGTTTCGGCTTGCGTCTACGATCGCGATCCAACAGATCAGCTATCGCGACGTGAGAGTCCGGCGCGAGCAGTTGAAAGCACTCGTGAGCGAGCTCGGCGGGAAGTTGTGAGCCGCCCTGCCGGGTGGTGAGTGATGTGCGGAGGGTGTGATGGGATCGGGAGCGGGTGCGGTTGTGTTGATTCCTGCCCGGCTCGGGTCGACGCGCTTTCCAGGGAAGGTGCTCGCGTCCAAGACCGGAAGGCCGCTGATCTGGCATGTCGCGACGAGGGCCGCGAGGGTTCAGGGTATCGCGAGGGTGGTTGTGGCGACGGACAGCGAGCAGGTGGCTGCGGTTGTTCGGTCGTTTGACATCGAGACGGTGCTGACGGGTGAACATCCCAACGGGACGAGCCGGCTGGCTGAGGCCGCGGCACGGCTGGGGCTTCCTGATGAGTCGCTGATCGTGAATGTCCAAGGGGATGAGCCGGAGATCGATCCGGAGACTATTCAAGCGGCTGCGGACGCGCTGGTTGGTACTGGGGCGGAAGTCGGCACGGTGGCATCGCCTCTCGGACCTGATGAGGATCCCGCGAACCCGAACATTGTGAAGGCGGTTGTGGGGTGTACGGGGCTTGCGCTGTATTTTTCGCGAGCATTGGTGCCGCATGATCGCGATGCAGGCCTGGGTGTGGCTGATGACGGGGGTGCTGCCCGTCCGCTGAAGCATGTGGGGATCTATGCGTATCGGGCGGGGTTTCTCCGGACGTATGCGACGCTTCCGTCGACGCCGCTTGAGCTGACAGAGAAACTAGAGCAGTTGCGGGTGCTTGAGCACGGGTACCGGATCGGGGTGGCGATCCGAGAGTGTCACTCACAGGGGATTGACACCCCGGAGCAGTACGAGGCATTTGTGCGGCGGTGGTGGTCGAAAGCGGAGAGTGATCCGGATTCGTGACTGGACGACTTGAGTCGGTTCGTTACGATGTCCTATGCCAAGCGGACGTGAGCGGATGAGCACTTCGTCGCAGGGACAGGGTTTGGGGCAGGGGGAATCGGGTCGATCCGAGCCGCCTGCCGAGAAGGGCTGGGGCGCGTCGCGTCGGAGTGGCAACGCCGGCGGAAAGGGCGACCTGCTCTCGTCGCTGGCTGAGACAACCACATCAACGGAGCTGTATTCACCGGTTCCGGACGGGTATCAGCGCGGGCGCCATCGGTACGTGGTGGTGCTTGGCACGGTGATGAGCGGTCTCGGCAAGGGGATCTTCGCGTCGAGCGTGGCGAAGATGCTGAAGGACAAGGGGCTGACGGTCGCACCGATCAAGATGGAGGGGTACCTGAACATCGATTCGGGGACGCTGAATCCGTATCGGCACGGCGAGGTGTTCGTGCTTGATGACGGCACCGAGTGCGACATGGACCTTGGCACGTATGAGCGGATGCTCGATCAGAACCTGACGCGGTGGAACTTCACGACGTCTGGGCAGATCTACTCGGAGATTCTCGATCGCGAGCGGCAGGGCGTGTACCTTGGACGTGATGTGCAGATGATCCCGCATGTCACCGGAGAGGTGAAGCGGAAGCTGCGCGAGCTTGCGATGCGCGGGGATGGAAAGAAGCCGGCGGATGTCGTGCTTGTTGAGGTGGGCGGGACGGTCGGCGACTATGAGAACGGTTTCTACATCGAGGCGCTGCGTGAGCTTGCGTTTGAGGAGGGGCCGGGCTCGACGTGCTTTGTCGCGTTGACGTACGTGATCGAGCCGAAGGCGCTGGGCGAGCAGAAGAGCAAGGCGGCGCAGCTGGGCATCAAGCGGCTGATGGAAGCGGGGATCCAGCCGCAGATGATCGCGTGCCGCGCAACGAACGAGGTCACGCACACGGTTCGCGAGAAGATCGCGATGTTCTCGAACGTGCCGATGCGTCGTGTGTTCTCGATGCACGATCGTCCGAGCATCTACACGATTCCCGAGGAGATGCGAGCGGACGGGCTGGACCGTGAGATTCTCTCGATCCTCGAGATGCACGACCGGGTTGATGTGGTGCAGGAGGATCGTTCGCGAGCGAGGTGGACGGCGTTCACGCACTCGCTGACCGCGTCGCACGATCGCAAGGTGACGATCGGTATCACGGGCAAGTACGCGGCGCTTCGGGATGCGTACGCATCGATCGACAAGGCGCTTGAGCATTGCTCCGCCCACCTGAAGTGCGACATCGAGCAGAAGTGGATCGACACGACGGAGATCTCGCCTTCGAATGTTGCGACGCAGCTCGCGGGTCTTGACGGTGTGATCGTGCCGGGCGGTTTCGGCGCGAGGGGGGTTGAGGGGAAGATCGCGTGTGTGCGGCACTGCCGCGAGAATCTGATCCCGTATCTTGGTATCTGCCTGGGATTCCAGGTCGCGGTGATCGAGTACACGCGGAACGTGCTGGGGCTCAAGGATGCGACGAGCACGGAGTTCGATCCTTCGAGCGACAATGCGGTGATCAGCGAGTTGCCGGACCAGAAGAAGATCGAGGGTCTCGGGGGAACGATGCGTCTTGGTGCGCAGGACGTGCAGGTGATGCCCGGAACGCTTGCGTCGTTCCTCTTCGGAGGGAAGACGAGCGTTCGTGAGCGTTTCCGGCACCGGTACGAGGTCGATCCGAAGTACATCGAGCGGCTTGAGGCGCACGGCATGGTCTTCTCGGGGCGTCACCCCAGTCAGCCGATCATGCAGATCATTGAGTTGGCGCAGCCGGGGACGGCGAGCACGCAGGGGCAGGAACAGAACACGCACCCATACTTCATCGGCGCCCAGTATCACCCGGAACTGACGAGCAGGCCTCTGACGCCTCAGCCGCTCTTCATGGGTCTGGTTGCTTCGGCGATCGGCAGGAAGATGGGTGATCAGCCGGAGTCGAGGGCGGTCCGAAAGACCCCCGAGCTCGTCCGCTGGTTGCGTGAAGGGCCTTCGTCGCTGCAGGGAAGCTGAGTTCGGGATACTGGGTTGGTGCGTGCTGAGCGAGCGGCTCAGCGTGCTCGATCGGCGTGCCGCATGACTTTGGCGCAGTGCAGCAGGATGAGCGCGGAGCGTTTGTCCGGGCGGCCACGTTGCACGCAGGCGTTGTGCACGAGTGTCTGTGCGTGCAATGCAGCGTCGGGGTGCTGGTCGGCGAAGAGGGCGAAGGCGTGGAGTGCCCAGGGGCGGTTCGTGCCGTTGTCGGGCTGCATGTTGTCGAGGTGCCAGAGGACCGATGAGAGGCAGCGGTTCATCACTTGCCCGTCGTTCCGCGTGACCGCGAACGCGGTGAGGGCGTGGAGTGATGAGAGTTCGACCTCGGTCCATGCCTCGATTCCCTGCTCGCGGAATGTCGGCGCGAACGGCCCGTCAGCGTCGATGAGGTCGGCAGGCAGCGGCGAGCCGGGTCGAGCGAGGGACTCCCAGATGGTGAGATCCGGACGAATAAACAGTGATTCGGCAAGGTTCTGGGTGAGCGTGGCCGGTGAGTCTGAGGGGGTGGGGATGTCGAGAAGATGGGCAATCAAGGGGAGATCGGTTGGAAGTCGGCTCTGGTTCTCGTCTCGGAAGGAGACGGCGAACGCGAGGCGCGCATGCGGCGTTGACTCCGGCGATTGAGGGAGTTCGGGAACAACGGGGTTCGCCAGAGATTCGAGATGTGTAGCCCAGATTCTGAAATCGATGCTCACGGGTGGAGGGTATGTCTCTGCAAAGATTCGGCTGTTCGCAGTACGGTCGTCTTTTGCCGGCGCGGGCGTGCTGGTAGATTACGACGCCGTGGAGAGAGTTCTTGAATGGTGGAGACGCTACACGCGTGCGCGATGCGTGATGTGTGGCGACATGGGCAGGGGGCTCCAGCGGCGGCGCTGGTGGGCAACGTATCAGTGCCCGTGTTGTGGGGGTGATCTGTACGCGCGGCCGCCTCGATCGCTCGCGAGCATGGAGGGGTTCAGGCCGAGTTGGGCTCTTTTGTTCGCGATGCGAAGTCTCGTGCGGTGTCTGTGGAGCGGGTGGGCGGTTCGTGACACGCGGCCGTCTCGAGTCCGGCGACCCGCCGCATTCTCGGCTGGGGCTGATCGATCGGGTTCTCGATCCCGCGAACGGCTCGGACAGGAAGATCGGGCCGACTGAATCTTGTGTATCCCTCGGCGCGGGTGGGGCTTGCGGGTGCCCTGGTCGGGTGCCAGAGGTGGAAGGCGGGGATCGATGCGACGGCGATTGCCCATCTGAGTCCGCCTCGCTGGTGGAGGCGGCGTGCGAGATCGTCGTCGTCGTAACCGTACCCCGTGTACTCCTCGTCGTAGCCGTTGATCTCGATGAGTGGGCCGAGGCGCACGGCGTGGTGGCCACCGAGGAGCTTGGGCTTGTGTCGCTTGCCGATCAGGGGCAGCCAACGCTTCTGCCAGAGTTGGCGTTTGTATCGGGCGTCGCGGGCTACGAGTGACTGTGCCTGCTCACTGTTCGGCGTCAGGAGGGCGGCGGCGTCCTGGGGTGTGTTCAGAAAGAGGTCGGCGGTAAGTAAGCCGGTTGCGTCCTCGGTGAGGTTGATTCTGTAGGGAACAACGACGTCGGCTTTGTTCTCAAGGTGCCGCTGGTAGGACTCGATCGCATCGGGGGCGAGGGCCATGTCGCCGTCGATGACGATGAGGAGGTCTTCGGATCGGCCTCCGTGAGAGAGGATGGCGCGCACCCCGTTGTTGCGCACCTGGTTCAGGCGAGCTCGGCCTTGGTGGGGGCGTGAGACATGGAAGAGCGGCGGGGGGGGGCGATTTGAACGGGCAATCGACGCGCAGACTCTCGGCCATACCTGGTCGAGGAGCTGTTCGATCTCGGTGCTGGAGACATCGCACGTGACTGTGACGGCGTCCGGGAGCGGGGAGAGGATGCTGAGAGACGCGAGGCAGGTGTCGAGGTGGCGTGTTGTGTGCGTGGCAATCAGGAGGTGTACCTGTGGTCCTCGTCGTCCGGTAACTTCGTTGTCGCCGCCACGGGTCATGCCTGCGCAGTGTAGGGAGGCGGGGTGCGATGGCTGATCGAGCGGTTTGGAGCATTGCGGATCCGCCGGTGTCGATATGTGATACATGGGAGTGATCCACCATGAAGCCCGCGGACTCTGAGAAGCAAGTCAGTTTCCTGGATGACGACGAGCCGGTCTCGTCGTGGGTTGCGCCGCCGCCTTCATCGAGTGAGGGGAGGCGCTCGGTTGAGGGGGAGGTCGCATCGAAGAAGCCCGGGAGTGGCCCTTCGCGTTCTCGAAAGGGGCATCGGTTCGAGGCGGAGCTGGATGTCGCGGAACTGGATGATCGAGGCCGCCCGGTGTCGACGTGGGGGGCCCGGGGGCGTGAGTTGGATCGCTCGGTGCTTACCTTCATGTCTCGGCGGATGTGCTATCCGGGGCGGCTGGTTGTTGTGGCGGTCCATCTGATCGATTCGACGCCGGTGCCTCTGTTCGGCAGGGTTCGGGCGTGCGAGTACGAGGGCGATGGGTTGTGCCGCGTGGAGCTGGATCTGCTTGAGGTTCCGGAGGATCGGCCGATCCGCGACTGGCTCGACGCGATCATCCGGCGGCTGAGCGCTGCTCGGTAAGGAATGCAGGCCAGTTTGGATGGGGGCTTGACTCCTGGGGTGATGGCCCCGGACTCTTGTGTGCATGCGTGTGCTCCGTACAGCGGGTGAGATGGAGAGCTGGCTTGACGGGCTCGGATGGGCGTCGTCGGGTGGTCCTGTTGTGGTTCCGACGATGGGTGCGCTGCACCTGGGGCACGCGAGTCTTGTGGAGCGTGGCGCGGCGATCGCGCGCGAGCGTGGGACACGGGCGGGGTGCGTCGTGTGGGTGTTCGTGAACCCGACGCAGTTCAATGACAGATCGGATCTTGACAGGTATCCGAGGACGCTCGAGAGTGATGTCGGTTTGAGCGAGCGTTGCGGCGCGTCGGCGGTGTTCGCTCCGGACGCCGATGTGGTGTATCCGCCCGGGGTAGAGATAGACATTCCGGCACTTCCCGCTGTGGCGACAGAGCCGGGGCTTGAGGATCGCTTCAGGCCGGGGCACTTCGCGGGTGTGTGCCAGGTCGTGAAGCGGTTCTTTGGATTGATGCGTCCATCGGTTGCGATCTTCGGGGAGAAGGATTGGCAGCAGTTGCAGGTCGTGAGGGCGATGGTTGCACAGGAGTGCTTGGATGTTGAGATCCGTCCTTCGCCTACGGTGAGGGAATCAGACGGGCTCGCGATGAGCAGCCGGAATCGATTTCTCGATCGAGCGGATCGCGACAAGGCCTTGTCGCTGCACGCGGCGCTCGTTGCGGCCTCTCAAGCGGAGTCGGTCGGGGACGCAGAGCACGCGATGCAGGATGTGCTTCGGTCTCGAGGGGTCGAGGTTGAGTACGCTGTCGTCAGAGAGGCGGAGACGTTGAAGGTCGAAGAGCCCTGGAAGAGGCGAGAGGCGGGCGGCTCACGCGCCTTGATCGCGGCGAGGGTGGGGGCGGTGCGGCTGATCGACAACTGCGACTGGCTTTCCGGCCCTTGATGCGGAATCCATGCGGGGGTGGCGATGCGGGGTCGGCCGGTGTAGCGTGTGGGCCACGCGTCGAGCGTTCTTCGGTCGTTGCCGTACGAAACCGTCAGGAGTGAGCCCTTGCAGCGGACACCATTGCATGACTTTCACGTTGAGTATGGCGCGAAGATGGTCGACTTCGCCGGCTGGGAGATGCCCATATACTACTCGGGCATCCACGAGGAGCACCACCAGGTGCGCAGCTCCGGCGGGTTGTTCGACGTCTCGCACATGGGGCGGCTGCGGTTTACGGGACGGCACGCCAGGCGGCTTCTCGAGCGGCTTTGTACGCGTCGGATCGGCGACATGAGCCAGGGGCAGTGCCGCTATTCGCTGATGTGCAACGAGAGTGGCGGTGTCCGTGACGATGTGATCGTGATGCGGGTCGAGGAGGATGACTTTCTCGTCGTGGTGAACGGCGCGAACCGCGAGAAGATTGTCGGGCACGTGGAGAAGGTTCGGGCTGCGGACAATCTCGTCGCGAAGGTCTCAGATGACACACTGTCGTCGGCGATGGTCGCGTTGCAGGGTCCGAAGGTGATGGAGCTGATCTCGCGGGTCAGTTCTGAGGTTCCGACGCTGAAGCGTTATCGATTTGCGATCAAGAACCTGGTTATCGCGAAGCTGATTGTGAGCCGCACGGGGTACACGGGAGAGGATGGCGTAGAGGTGATCCTGCCGGCGGGGATGGTGGGGCTTGCGATGAAGCTGCTGCTGAAAGACGTGAACATGAAGGAGGCGGAGGCGCGGGTGAAGCCGGCGGGGCTCGGGGCTCGCGACACGCTGCGTCTTGAGGCCTCGATGCCGCTGTATGGTCACGAGCTGGGCGAGGAGATCAACGCGCTCTCGTGCGGCGTTGACTTTGCGATCGCGATGGACAAGGACAAGGAAGAGGGCGGTCTGCCGTTCGTGGGCCAAGATGCCCTTCGGCGGACGCGCGACGAGGGGGGGCCGAGAAGCAAGCTGGTCGGGATTGAGATCGAGGGAAGGCGAACGGCGAGGCAGGGGAACGCGGTGCTCGTTGCTGGACGAGGCGTGGGCACGGTGACGAGCGCGTGCCTGAGCCCGACGCTCGGCAAGCCGATCGCGATGGCTTTCCTGGAAACGGCCGCCGTGGCCGATGGTGCGGGTGTGCAGATCGACACTGGCCGGGGCGTGCTTGAGGGCCGTTTGGTGCCGATGCCTTTCTACAAGGCGCCGAAGCAGTGAGATGATCGGCGGGGCGATGCGGTCAGTCTGATGCCGGTGGGATCTCGACCCAGTGGCCTTCCTGGTGGCGGACGATCGTGCCCGTGGCGAGGTAGAGGACCTGCTCGGCGATGTTGGTGCAGTGGTCGGCGATGTCTTCGCATCGGGTTGCCAGTTCGTGGATCACGAACGCGAAGTCAACGGACATCTTGCCAGAGGCGATCTGGTCTTCGGCGTTGCGGAGCAGCGCGGCCTTGAACGCGGCGACTGCGTCCTCGCTCTGGAGCACGACCTTGGCGAGGCGTGCGTCGGTGCGATCGACGGCGAGCCCGACATCTCGGACGATGCCGACGACGCTGTTGGTCATCACACGCAGTGTCGGGGGGCAGACCGGCATCGCGGCCGGCACACGGGAGACGGCTTCGGCGATGGCGACTCCGACATCGGCGATACGTTCGAGTTCGTTGTTGACCTTCACGATCGTCAGAACGTGGCGGAGCTGGAGTTGATCGAGCTGTGCGCCCTGGCTTGTCGCGTCGGCGAGGAGCGAGACCGATGCCCGCTCGAGCTCGACATCGATGCGATCGATCTCGTCGTCGAGCCGGGGGACGGAAGCGGCCCGCTGTTGATCGCGTGAGAAGAACGAATCGAACGCGCACTCGACCAATGCCTGTACGCGGCGTGCCTGTGCCGCAAGGTCTTGGCGGAGTCCGTCGATCCGATTCGCGAAACCTTCGGGTGTGGTTGGCATAGGGGTGTTCTGTAGCGTGATCTTACCCGTTTGCGAGCGATCGGGGCGCACCGGAAGTCGAGGAAGCGACCTAGTCTTGTCACTCGCTCGGCGTGCCGCTCTGTGCCGCGGGCATATCTGGAGGTTTTCACATGCCCTTTGACATCGAGTTTGTCCACGCACGCCAGATTCTCGACTCTCGAGGAAACCCGACGGTTGAGGTCGAGGTCGCGTTGAGCGGCGGCACGGTCGGTCGGGCCGCGGTGCCGTCCGGCGCGTCGACCGGCGAGAACGAGGCGGTCGAGCTGCGTGACGGTGTGGCTGGGGTGTACCTCGGCAAGGGTGTGCTGAAGGCCGTGGAGAACGTGAACGACCGGATCGCGGAGGCGGTCGAGGGGCTGGATGCGCGCGATCAGGAGGGGATCGATGCGTTGATGATCGAGATGGACGGGACGCCGAATAAATCGGAGCTTGGCGCGAACGCGATGCTCGGGGTTTCGATGGCGTGCGCCCGTGCCGCGGCGGATGCCTCGGACTTGCCGCTGTTCCGGTATCTCGGTGGGACTGGTGCGCGGACGTTGCCGGTTCCGATGCTGAACATTCTGAACGGCGGGAAGCACGCGGACAACACGGTGGATTTCCAGGAGTTCATGGTGCAGCCGTGGGGCTTTGAGACGTTCGATGAGGGGCTGCGGGCGGGTGTCGAGATTTATCACGCGCTGAAGAAGGTTCTGCACGGGCGTGGGCTTTCGACGGCGGTCGGCGATGAGGGCGGATTCGCGCCGAATCTCAAGGCCAACGAGGATGCGTTGAAGATCATTGAGGAGGCGGTGGGGAAGGCCGGCTATAAGTGGGGTGAGCAGGTGTTCGTCGCGCTCGATCCGGCGGCGAGCGAGTGCTGGACCGAAGCGGCGAAGGACGGCAAGCAGGGGTACAAGCTGTTCAAGAGCAGCCAGGAGATCCTGACCAGCGATCAGATGGTGGATATGTGGGCCGAGTGGTGCCGCAAGTATCCGATCCGGTCGATCGAGGACGGGCTTGCGGAGAACGACTGGGCGGGATGGAAGAAGCTGACGGAACGGCTCGGCAAGACGACGCAATTGGTCGGCGACGACTTGTTTGTGACGAATCCGAAGTTCCTCGAGCGTGGGCTTCGCGAGGGATGCGCGAACGCGATTCTCGTCAAGGTGAACCAGATCGGAACGTTGAGCGAGACGTTCGCGGCCGTAGATCTGGCGATGCGGAACGGCTATTCGGCGGTGCTCAGCCATCGATCGGGGGAAACCGAGGATTCGACGATCGCGGATATCTGCGTCGCGACGAACTGCGGGCAGATCAAGACCGGGGCTCCGTGCCGTTCGGACAGGAATGCGAAGTACAACCAGCTGATCCGGATTTCGGAGATCCTCGGGGATCAGGCGGTGTACGGCAGCCGGACCTGGCGGCGGGGTTGATACCCGGGGTGGATCGGCACCGTGAGACGGAGTCTCGGTACAATCCGGCAATGGAATCCACGGCACGCATGGATGGTTCGCCGGGTCGGGTTGTCTCTCGGGAGACCATCCACCAGACGCGCAAATTCTCGTATGAATCTGTCACTGTCGAGCGTGGCAGCGCGACCTATGAGGTTGCTGGCATCAAGCATCCGGGCGCGGTCGTGCTGCTTCCGATCATGGACACGCAGGACGGTCGGGTTGTGGTCATGATCCGCAACTATCGCCCGTTACTGGGTGAGCACGGCAAGGTGATCTGGGAGTTGCCGGCTGGCACGATTGAGCGGGGCGAGCCGGTCGAGGTGACAGCGCACAGGGAGTTGGTTGAGGAGACCGGCTATTCGGCGCAGCATCTGGCGCCGATCTGTCGCTTCTACACGACGCCAGGGATGACTGATGAGATCATGTGGGCCTACGCCGCGCACGGACTTGTCCATGTGGGCGCACGTCCGGAGCCGGATGAGTGGATGACGATTGAGCTCGTGCCCGTTGCGCGTGTGCTTGCGATGATCGAGAGCGGCGATCTGGCCGATGGGAAGTCGATTGTGTGTCTTCTGGCGGCGGCGCGTCGGGGCATGCTGTAGGAACGAGCCATGGGTTGGCAGGATCGGGACTATCAGCGGGGCGGCTCTGGCCGGGGGAACTGGCTGAGGCGTGTCTTTGGCGACGGAGAGAATCCGTTTTCGTGGGCGGTGCCGCTGTTCACGGCGTTCCAGATCCGCGTCAAGGTCCACGTCCTCTTCATTCTGCTGATCATCATGAAGCTGATCTGGTCGGCTTCGAGCGCGACCATGGGTGTCGGCCACATGCTGATGGGTATGGGGTTGCTGTTTGTGTTGGTTCTGCTGCATGAGTTCGGGCACTGCTTCGCGTGCCGCTGGGTTCAGGGTGAGGCGGATGAGATTCTGATGTGGCCACTTGGCGGGCTTGCGTCGTGTAACCCGCCGCGCCACTGGAGGGCGCACCTGGTGACGGCCGTGGGCGGGCCGCTGGTGAATGTGGTGCTTCTGCCGGTGCTTGGGGGCCTGCTGCTGGCGTTTGGTCAGGGGTGGGGGAGCGTGGTCTTCAACCCGTTCCAGCCGCGTGTTCCGCTGGGGATTCTCGACAGTTGGGGTATGGTTGCGCTGTGGTGGGCGTACTACACAAATCTGATTCTGCTCGCGTTCAACGTGCTGTGCCCGGTCTTCCCGCTGGATGGCGGGCGGATTCTTCAGTCGCTGCTGTGGGCGAGGATGGGGTACGAGCGTTCGATGGATATCGCGACGCGGATCGGGCTCGTCGGAGCCGCGGGCTTGTTTGTGCTCGGGATGGTGGGCGGCCAGACCACGTTGATGGCGATCGCTCTGTTCGGTGGGATGACATGCTGGGTCGAGCGGAAGCGGATGGCATTCATGGCTGATGGGGGGGGATATGCGATGGCCGGGATCCGGTCAGAGGCGAGCCGTAGGGAGCAGGCGGCGTTCGACAGAGCTGCGAAGAAGCAGGCGGCCCAGCGTGAAGAGCGGGCGCGGCTTCAGCAAGAGATCGACCGGATCCTCGGGAAGATCTCGCGGGAGGGGATGGCGAGTCTGACGAAGAAGGAGCGGCAGACGCTCGAGCGTGCGTCGAAGCCGGGTGCCGAGAGGTAGGACAGGTTTCGGCCTGAACGTGGGTTCTACGTCGGATCAGGGTCGATCGCCGATATCTGCTGAGGTCAGGGCACGCGATGCGGAACCCCGGTCAACAATTGGCCGACGCATCTCATGGTTGCTATTCGGAACGGAGGTCGGGATCGGCATGGGCATCAGCGATCGTGATTATGCACGCCATCCGGGGAGGGCTCGCGGCTCGACATCGGGCCGGATGCGTCTTGGCGTCGGGTCGCTGAGACTGTTGTCCTTCAACGCGTGGCTGATCGGTCTGAATGTCGCGATCTTCGTGCTGGGGATCCTGCTTGCTGGGAGGGGCGTGCCTGTCCTGATCGAGCGGAGTATCGATCCGAGCACCCCGCCGAAGGCGAAACTGGTGATTCTCGACCAGATGCTGACGACCGGTGGGCAGCCGGTTGCGCCGGGAACGCCGGTTCCTTCGTCGGGGTACTTTCGGCGTCCGATTCTGATCGAGGGTACGAATCAGATCGTCGGGACTGCGCTGTACCAGATGATGGATCCGCTGACGGCATTCGGGCACTTTTCAACATATCAGGGGTTTCAGCGGGTGGAGGTCTGGCGTCTCGTGACGTTCCAGTTCCTGCACGCGAACTTCGCGCACCTGCTGCTCAACATGCTCGGGTTATACTTTTTCGGTGGCACGGTCGAGAGGAATCTGGGGTTCAAGAAGTACGCCGCGTTCTACCTGGTGTGCGGTATTTTCGGCGGCTTGGCGTATCTCTTGCTGAATGTGCTGGGCAACGTCTTGCCGTTCCAGATTCCCGGGCTGCTGTTCCATGCGACGATGATGCCGCTGGTCGGAGCGTCCGCTGGGGTGTTCGGTGTGATCGTTGCGTGTGCGTATCTTGAGCCCCGCGAGAGCGTGCAGTTGCTGTTCATCCCGATCGGGATTCCGCTTCCGTGGTTCGCGTACGGGTATGTGCTGTTCTCGATTCTGAATCTGCTGTCGGGCGGGAAAAATGCGGGCGGCGATGCGGCGCATGTCGGTGGGGCGATCGCGGGGTATTACTTCATCCGCCATTCGCACCTGTTGAGGGATTTTTTCGATGTGTTCACTGATTCGCGAAGGCCTCAGGGGCAGCGAGGGCGAGGTGGGGCGGGTGTGGACGCGGAGCGCGAGATCGATCGGATACTTGCGAAGGTGAGGGCGACCGGTGCGGACAGTCTGACGGGTGCTGAGCGACGCACGCTGCGATCGGCGACTGCACGCGGGCGCGGGGCTGACGCGTGAGTTCCGGACCGCTGCGATTTCAGGTGCTCTCGCGTTGCGTTGAATCGCGTGCGCGTGTGGGGCGGGTTGAGACGCTGAACGGCGCGTTCGATACGCCGGCGTTCATGCCCGTCGGAACGCGGGGATCGGTGAAGGGCGTGCTGCCTCAGCAGGTCGCGGCGACGGGTGCTCAGATCTTGCTGAACAACACGTATCACCTGATGCTGCGTCCGGGTTCGGAGCTGATCTCACGGCGTGGAGGTGTGCACCGGTTCATGGGCTGGAACGCGCCGATCCTGACGGATTCGGGCGGGTATCAGGCGTACTCGCTGGCGGCGATGAATCGCGTGGATGATGACGGGGTGACGTTCAAGTCGATCGTTGACGGCTCCGAGGTGCGTCTGACTCCGGAGCGTGCGATCCACGTGCAGAACGAGTTGGGCGCGGACATCATCATGGCGTTCGATGACTGTCCGCCTTCGATCGATCCGGCGGTGGCTGCGCCGGAGCAGGAGCGTCTGTTGCAGGCGACGAGCCGGGATGAGCGAGCGCAGGGTGGGAAGAAGCGGGGCCGGGCGTACGACCACGCGGCGCGTCTGGATACTGCCAACGAGAGGACGATCCGTTGGCTTGAGAGATGCGCGAGGGCTCATGGGCGTGTATCTGAGCAAGCGCTCTTCGGCATTGTTCAAGGGGGCACGGACCTTGATCGGCGGACGTGGTCAGCCGAACGAGTCGCCCAGATCGACCTTCCGGGTTATGCGATCGGCGGCGTGGCGGTGGGCGAGTCTGGGGATCAGATCGCGAGGGTGGTACGGCACACCGCGCCGCTCTTGCCCGAGTCGAGGCCTCGATACCTGATGGGTGTGGGGTATGAGCGGGACATCGTGGAGGCGGTTCGTGCGGGCATCGACATGTTCGATTGTGTGCTGCCGACACGGAACGGTCGGAACGCAAACGCCTTCACGCGCGCCGGGCAGATCCGGCTCCGGAACCAGCGGTTCGCAGAGGATGACGGGCCGATTGAGGATGGGTGTGACTGCTACGCGTGCAGCCCCGGGGCGCATGGCTGGCCACTGCCAGGAGCGGTCGGTGGTGGAGGGGGCGTATTTTCTCGCGCGTACATACGGCATCTGTTCATGGCGGGGGAGATGCTGGGGCCGACGCTGGTGAGCATCCACAACCTAAGGCACTTCCAGCGTTTGATGGCGGATATTCGCTTCGCCATCGCAGGGGGCGGCTGGGCGGGATTTTTCGTTCGGTGGCCTGTGGCTGCCGCCAAGGTCGACTGATCGCCCCTAACATCGCTCTTGCGGAAGTTCATCCCGCAGGAAAGGTCTTCCACATGTCCGATGTGATCTCGATGTCTTGGGTTGGCCAGATCGGTTCGTCGCAGGCGATGGCGATGCAGGATGCAGCGGCTGGGCCGGGCTGGGCACCTTCGACGGCGGCTCCTGGCACTGGGGAGCAGCAGCCAGTCGGCCCCCGAACCGGGGCGGCCCAGCAGGGTGGCGGCTCGTTCTTCATGACCATGATCGTCCTGATGCTGGTCATGATGGTATTGATGACCGTTTTCTCGGGTCGGAAAGACCGGAAGCGGCGTGAGCAGCTGATCTCTTCGCTCAAGAAGAACGACAAGGTGCAGACCGTGGGCGGGATCATCGGGCATGTTGCCGAGGTCAGAAACGACGAGGTTGTGCTCCGAGTGGACGAGAACTCGAATGTGCGTCTGCGATTTGCGAAGGCGGCGATCACGGGTGTGATTCAGTCGTCCGGGGGCACGGATCGGGCTGTAGAAGAGAAGCCCAACGCCTTCCAGCGTGAGGCGACCGGGGCCGGTGCCTGACCGTTTGACAGCGCGTGCCACCGGGCGTTCGGTTGCCGGTGGGCTATCCTTTCTGCCCGGTCTTGAGGGGGTCCGTGTGGCCCTATACCTGTACACCTGAGCGGTCTCTATGCGTCACATTCTCCGCAACGCGATCTTCTCTCTTGCCATCCTTGTCATCGCCGTTTCGGCGATCTTTCCGGTTGATAAGAACATCCGTCTGGGCAAGGACCTGCGCGGCGGCGTGAGTCTTGTCTACGCGGTCCAGATCAGGCCCGGCGACGACGCCAGGGATGTGCTGAATCGGACGATTGAGGTTCTGAAGAACCGCGTCGATCCGAACGGCATGATGGAGATCTCGATGACCGCCCAGGGGCGGGATCGCATCGAGGTCACGATGCCGCTGCCGGGCGAGCGTGTCAAGCAGCTGGCCGCGGCGTATGAGGCGAAGCTCGCTGCGGTGCGGGCGAGGATGGTGACGGCGGCGGATGTTGATCGCCTTGCGCGGCTGGCACCGACTGAACGAGCGTCGGAGATCGCGAGACTCTCTGCCGGGGATTCGGCGCAGGCGGCGAGACTCGAGCGAGCGGCGGCGGCGTTTGACGCCGCTTCTACTTCGCGGGAGAGCTTGCGGCGTGCGGAGGCGGAGGGGCGTCCGGAGTCGGAGTTGGATGACCTCGCGGCAGGGGTCGCGGCCGGCGAGCGAGAGTACGAGTCGGCTCGTGCGGAGACGGTGCGGGCGAATCTGTCTGCGGAGGACATCCGGCAGGCGCTCTCGCTGAGCAACAGGACTCGCACGCTGCAGGGCGAGGATGGCACCTTTGTGACGCTTCCGAGCCCTCGGGCGCGTGCACTGACACGGATTCGAGAGCTTCACCCTGAAGCAGGGTCGCAGCTGGACGAGGTTCTGGCGGCTTACGCGACGCTCGAATCTGAGCGGCGCACCCTTGATGATTCGAGTGATCTCAAGCGTCTGCTTCGAGGTGCGGGCGTGCTCTCGTTCCGCATCGTGTGCGATGTCGGCGAGCACCCCTCCGAGCAGTCTCTGCGTGAGGAGTTGAGGAGGATCGGGCCTCGGAACGCGAAGGCACCCGATGCCGGTTGGTACAAGATCAACCAGTTGGAGAACTGGTATCAGAACATCGCGCAGCAGCGTGCGATGGAGCAGGACCCGGCGTCGTACTTCGCGATTCAGCGGGGGATGGTCGCGGAGGCGTACGACGGCGAGGTCTATGTTCTCTGCTGGAACACGCGGACGACTCGCCTCACGCAGGAGGATGGGCCCTGGGGCGTGGCGAGCGCGTACGCGAGCCAGGATGACATCGGTAAGCCGGCGATCAGTTTCGTGATGGACGCTCGGGGCGCGGTGCGACTCGGGGATCTGACACGAGACCATGTCGGCGACAAGATGGCGGTGCTTCTCGACGACGAGGTCTACACCGCGCCGGTTCTGAACAACCCGATCTCAAAGACCGGGATCATCATGGGTGATTTCTCCCAGGCGGAGATCACCTATATCGTGCGAGTGCTGACGGCTGGGTCGTTGACGGCTCGCCTCTCGCCGGAGCCAATCAGCGAGAACACGCTTGGTCCGGAGCTTGGCGCTGACAATCTGCGTCAGGGCGTGAGCGCGGGACGGATCGCTTTGGCTGCGATCGGCGTGTTCATGATCGTCTACTACTTCTTCTGCGGCGGTATCGCGGTCTTTGGTCTCTGCTGCACGGCCGTGATCGTTGTTGGTGCGATGGCGTTGAACAGGGCGGCGTTTACGCTTCCCGGTATCGCGGGCGTGATCCTGACGTTCGGCATGGCGGTCGACGCGAACGTGCTGATCTTCGAGCGTATCCGCGAGGAGCTGCAGCGTGGCGAGGACATGCGTACGGCTGTGAAGCTCGGCCATGCCAAGGCGTTCAGCTCGATCTTTGACGGCAACGTGACGAACCTGATCGTGTGCGTCGTGCTGGCGTACACGGGCACGCCGGAGATCAAGGGGTTCGCGATCACGCTGGGTATCGGCGTTGTGGCGACGCTCTTCTCTGCGTTGTTGATCACGCGGACGATCTTTGATGCCGCGGTCACGTACGGCGGGTGGCGGGCGACATCCATGTTGCCGATGGCGATCAAGCCGATCGGCCGGATACTCAGCCCGAATATTGACTGGATCCGCCTCCGGGGTATTTTCCTCGTCTTCTCAGTTGTGTATGTCGGGCTCGGGATCGTCATGATCGCGGTGCGAGGCGAGCGAATGCTCGACACCGAGTTCAGGGGCGGCGTGCAGGTCACGCTTCGGTTCGGGCTCGCTGATGAGCAGGTGTCAACACGTCACACGATGACCCGGCGCGAGGTCGAGGAGCGTGTGCGAGGTATAGGTGAGCGAGCGGGAGAACGCAGTTCTCTGGCGCAGATGCGATCCGCGGAGGTGCTTCCGATCAATGCGGAAGACGACGGCGTGACCTCCAGCACGTTCATCGTTCGAACGACCGTGACCGATCAGAACTCCGTTGTTGAATCTCTGACGACGGCGTTCCAGGATGTGCTCGACGTGCGTCCTTCTCTCTCGTTTGATCGCGATGAGGTCGCGGGCGTCAGAGATGCGCCGGTGTATCAGGTTCTGTTCCCGAGGTTGGGCGACAGCATCGATCGTCCGGGTCTTCTCGACGACGTCACTCCCTTCCTCGGCGGCGTTGCGATAGTTCTTGAGAACCTGAGCCCTCCTCAGTCGCTTGAGGACATCAAGGATCGTCTGGAATCACTCCGCGGTCAGCCGGACTTCTCGGACACGACGTCACGGAAGCGCGATGTGCTGGTTCTGGCGGGAACGCCCGACGCTGTGACGGGGGCGGTCGTGCTTGTGCATGATCCCGCGACGAGCGCGTTCGATAACCCCGACCAGTGGTGGACGACAGTCGCGACACGCGAGTGGCGGCTTGTTGTCGAGTCGCTGACAACGCCGACGACTCTCGCGGAAGTGCGGAGTTTCAGCGCCGCGGTCGCTGAGAATTTCAAGGCGAAGGCGGTTGCGTCGATCCTTCTGAGCATCCTGCTGATCGCGATCTATATCTGGGTGCGATTCGGATCTGCTTTGTACTCTGCGGCTGCGGTCGCGTGCCTTTTCCATGACGTGCTGACGTGCGTGGGATTTGTCGCGCTCGCCGAGGTCCTGTGGGATATTCCCTCGCTTCAGCCCGCGCTGCAGTCACTGGGCATCATGCCGTTCAAGATCGACCTGAACCTGATCGCCGCGCTGTTGACGATCATCGGGTACTCGCTGAACGACACGATCATCATTATGGACCGCATCCGTGAGAATCGAGGAAAGGTCGCGTTTGCGAGCCGCGACGCGATCAATAACGCGATCAATCAGACGATCAGCCGAACGGTGATCACATCGGGCACGACGCTGATGGCGATCGTGATTCTGTACGCTTTCGGCGGCCCAGGCGTGCGAGCGTTTGCGTTCACGATGCTTGTCGGCGTGGCGATCGGCACGTATTCATCGATCGCGGTCGGCGCACCGATTGTCTGGTCGAAGAAGTCCGAGCGTCTGAGCCAGAGGAGTCTGAGCGGCACCAAGTCGTGAGAGGTCGGCATGGACGCGATCCGGCGAGCGAGCATCGGGTTCGGCTTTCTTGTCGCGGTCTGGATACTTGTCTATTGGTGGTGGCAGCCCTCGTCGAGCAGGATCGCGTTCGATCCTGAGGCGAGTGCCGCGAAGCTTGTCGAGGGGCGGCCGACCGACGCGCCGTCTGCGGGGGAGCCGGTGCGATTGCCCGTGGTTCAGCAGACACCTGCGCCGCCCGTTGTTGCACAGCCCGCCCCCGAGCGGCGAGTAGAGCCGACGCAGGGTGTGCTAGCTCCTCGGTTCCGGCCCTACACGGTCCGCAGGGGCGACACGATGGAGTCGATCGCGTTGCGGCAGATGGGCTCGCGTGATCATGCGTCGGCACTATCGAGGGCCAACCCGCTTCAGGACCCGACTCGGCTGCGCGAGGGGATCACGATCCAGATTCCACTCGATCCTACGAATATTCAGGGGAGAGAGGTTCGGGCTGAGCCGCGTGCTCCTGCTGTGGGCGGGGGCACTGAGTATGTCGTGAAGCCGGGCGACACGCTTGCCGCCATTGCCCAACGGCATTACGGGTCGTCATCGCGATGGAAGGTGATCCTTGACGCGAATCGTGATCGTCTGAAGGATGAACGCTCATTGAGGCCCGGGCAGACGATCATTCTTCCGGCTCAGCCGCTCTGACGCGACGGTTCGGGCCTTCTAGGATCGTTCGATGGGCAACGCGAGTGCATACATCGTGACAGGCGGGGCTGGTTTTGTCGGCTCCAATCTTGTGGCTCGGCTGCTCCAGAACGAGCCCGGAGCTCGCGTGGTGGTCGTGGATGATTTTTCGTCGGGTTCTTACGCGAATCTCGTGGAGATGTGCCGCCGGCATGGTCAGCGTGTGTTCTCGGGCGAGGTGCTCGCGTCCGGGTGCGACGAGATCGATTGGGAGACACTGATCGAGGACACGTCGCCGTTGGCGGTCTTTCATCTCGCGGCGATCACGGACACGACAGTCGCGGACGAGCGTCGGATGATCGAGCAGAACTCTGAGGCGTTCCGCCCGATCCTTGGTGCGTGTCTCCAGACCGCGACGCGATTGGTGTACGCGTCGAGCGCGGCGACGTACGGCACGCCGGACGAGGCGTCTGAGCGGAAGGCGTTTCCGATCGAGGCCGCGGGTTGCCCGAATAACGTGTATGGATTCAGCAAGTGGTTGATGGAGTGTGACCACCGCGCCTGGGCGGAGACACACCGCGAGGAGGTCGGACAATCTCCATGGGTAGTCGGCCTTCGGTACTTCAATGTGTTCGGGCCGGGCGAGGCGAGGAAGGGACGGATGGCGTCGATGGCGTACCAGCTGTGGGCGCAGATCCATGCCGGTGGGCGGCCTCGGCTCTTCCGTGACGGAACGCAGGCGCGCGATCAGGTTCATGTTGATGACGTGGTTGGTTGCACGCTCGCCGCGGCGGGGCTCGGCGAGAAGAAGCGTCCTGTGCCGGGCGTCTACAACGTGGGGTCCGGAACGGCGACGGCGTTTGGAAGCGTTGCGGAGGCGGTTCGGAGGGGTTGCGGGCTCGGTGTGGATGAGCAGCCCGTCGAATTCTTCGACATGCCGGAGAACATACGGGCCTTTTATCAGGATTACACGTGTGCCGATCTGTCGGCCACGATATCGGGGCTCGGTTTTACTCCGAGCATCGACCCGATCGAGGGAGTCGAGGCGTACGCGCGTTGGTTGTGCGCGTCGTCGCGAAGGAACTGAGGCACGCATCGCCCGGTACTGCATGGGCGTTGGAGAGATCGCCAGTGAGTCTGAAACGAATTCTCGTGACCGGCGGTGCCGGCTTTCTCGGCTCGCATCTCTGCGAGCGTCTGGTCGATCAGGGTCACGATGTGATCTGCATCGATAACTTCTTCACGAGTCAGAAGTCGAACGTGGAGCATCTGCTCCCGCGAAAGAACTTCGAGCTGATCCGCCATGATGTGACGCATCCGCTCTGGCTGGAGGTGGACGAGATCTACAACCTCGCCTGCCCTGCGGCTCCCGGTCACTACCAGTACAACCCGATCAAGACGATGAAGACATCGGTGATGGGTGCGATCAACGTGCTGGGCATGGCAAAGCGGTGCCGCGCAAAGGTGCTCCAGGCGTCTACGAGCGAGGTGTACGGCGATCCGGACGTTCATCCTCAGCCGGAGAGTTATCGCGGGAATGTGAATCCGATCGGTCCTCGGGCGTGCTACGACGAGGGGAAGCGTGCGGCTGAGACGCTGTTCTTTGATTATCACCGATCGAATCGTGTGAACATCCGAGTGGTGAGGATCTTCAATACATATGGCCCGAGGATGCATCCATTCGATGGGCGGGTGGTCTCGAACTTCATCCGCCAAGCACTTGTCGGAGAGAGCATCACGCTGTTCGGCGATGGCCAGCAGTCTCGATCGTTCTGCTACGTAGACGATCTGATTGAGGCGATGATCCGCATGATGAACGGGCCGGACAGCTTTGTCGGGCCTGTGAACATCGGCAACCCGCACGAGTTCACGGTCCGCCAGCTCGCGGAGATGGTGATCGAGCTGACGGGTTCCTCATCGCAGCTTGAATTGAAGCCGCTTCCGGCGGACGACCCGCGCCAGAGGCAGCCGGATATCACGCTCGCGAGGCAGCATCTCGGCTGGGAGCCCGGTGTGTCGCTGCGAGAGGGCCTGAAGCGGACGATCGAGTACTTCCGCTCGATCCGCATGTCGGACTTCAGGGCTCCGACCCCGAATTTCTGACGGTCAAGCGCGGTTTCTCGCAAAGAGAAACGGCCCCCGGAGATCCGAGGGCCGCTTCGTCGTGTCATTCTCGTTTACCGATCGTTGGGCGATCAGCGACGGCGGCGTGCAGCGAGCATGCCGCAGAGGCCCGCGAGCATAGCGGTGCCGGGGGCGGGGACGATGGTGTAGGCGAGGAAACCGCCGGAAGCTGAGGGCATGCCCCAGTTGTCGGTGGCGTAGTCTGAGCGTGAGAGGTGGTCGATGCCGGGGTCGCCGCCGCCACCACCCGAAGTAACGACATCGAAGAGAACGACATCGCCAACGCCGAGACCGAGGGTTGCAAGGGAAACGGAGAAGCGTTGGTGGCCGGCTGCGTGCTGAGAGTCGTCAGAGCCGGAGAGGCCAGAGATCAGAGACCAAGAAGAGCCATCGTGTGACCAAACCTGACCACCGATGCCGGAGCCGCCGTCGTTAGCCCAGGTGCCGACCCAGTGGCTGATCGTGGTGCCCCAGTTGATGGGGCGTGGTCCCCAGGGGTTGTCGGTTGCGGTGCCCGCTCCGGTGTTCATGGCGACCATGTAGTTGCCCCATGAAGTTGCATCGAGATCCGCGTTAAGGCGGATGTCAAAGAACAGATCCGTCGCGTCGTTGGTGACTTCGACCGAGACGATGTCCAGGTGGTTGAAGCCCTGGCTGGCGAAGAAATTGTGGAGGTCTCCGCCACCGAGATGGTTCCCCACGTTGTCGTTGTACACATCGGCGGAGGCAACTCCGGCGATGGCGGCGATGGAAGCCGCAGCAAGCACACACTTCTTCATGTCACTCTCTCCGATTGGTGTCTGCCCTCGTCCGACACGGACTGAGGGTGTTCAACAGAGAAAGTACAGGTTTAGGGCGTAGAAAGCAACCTGTTGTGTGATAAAGAGATGAGGATTGGAAGGGTGTGATTCTGGACGTTTATGCAGTGGTGGCAGCAGCCGGCTCGGATCTGTTATGCTGGCTAGGGACGCAAGGAGTCTGTCAATGTCACGAAGTGTGGGCTGTTGGTTGGTGGGGGTACTCGCATCGATCATGTTCGGGTCATGGGGGGGTGCTCGTGCTGAGGGTGCGGACCAAGACGTGCTTGTGATACGGTGCGGTTGGCTTCTGGCTGAACCTGGCCAGCCACCGATCAAAGATGCGGTTGTCGTGGTGCGGGGTGGATTGATCGAGAACGTCGGGAGGGGTGGGGATTCGATCCCCCAGACTGCCCAGATTATCGATCTTGCCGATCAGTTTGTGCTGCCGGGCTTGATCGACTGCCACGTGCATCTTTCGACGGAGTTCACTGCTGACATCCGTTTGAGGATGCTGCAGGAATCCGATGCCGATCGAGCTTTTCGGGCGCTGGAGAATGCTCATAAGACTCTGCTGGCCGGATTCACGACGGTCCGTGACGTCGGCTCGTCTGGTGATGCAGTCTTTGCACTTCGGGATGCGATTGAATCGGGGAAGGTGAGTGGTCCCCGTGTGCTCGTCTCTGGAGAGGGGATCACGCCAACTGGGGGACACGGCGATGACACGAATGGATTCAGAGACGACCTGTTTCCGGTGCCGACTCCGGCGAACGGGGTTGTGGATGGCGTGGATGCGTGCCGCAGGGCGGTGCGTCATCAGGTGAAGCGGGGTGCGGATTGCATCAAGCTGACGGCGACGGGAGGGGTGCTATCGAACATCGGCGCGGGCACTGAACAGCAGCTCTTTGCCGATGAGTTGCGTGCGATTGTCGAGACGGCGCATCTTCTCGGGAAGCGGGTGGCGTGTCATGCGCATGGCACGCGAGGGATCAAGGCGGCGGTTCTGGCGGGTGTGGACTCGATTGAGCACGGGACGTTTTTGGATGATGAGGCGTTGGAGCTGATGCGAGAGCGCGGCACGTACCTCGTGCCGACGATCATCGCGGGCAAGACTGTGGAGGAGAACGCCGCGGTTCCAGGGTATTACCCAGCAGCCGTCGCTGCGAAGGCGAGGCAGGTGGGGCCCGTCATCCAGGAGGCGTTCGGGAGGGCCCATCGCGCGGGTGTGCGGATCGCTTTCGGGACGGATGCCGGTGTGTGTGCTCACGGGATCAACGCCCGGGAGTTTCTCTACATGACGGAGGCGGGGATGTCGGCGTCGGATGCGATCGTGAGCGCGACAGTGAATGCCGCGGATCTGTGTGGGCTGACCGGGGTGGTTGGTGCGATCAGGCCGGGAATGGCGGCGGATCTGATCGCGACGGCGACGAGCCCGCTCGATGATGTGCGCACGCTTCTCGACGTCAGGTTTGTGATGGTTGGGGGTGTGGTCGTGAAGCAGGGCGGGGCTTCACTGCTGCGTCCATGATGTGGGCGCGATCACATGTGCGGCCATGGTCAGCACAACGGATTCTTCGGCAGGCGGTATCCTCTACACACTCGACGCTCACGTCGGCGTCTGACGGAGACTTTCTCGATGCTTCGAACAATCACTGCGGTTACGGCTTCGGTCTTCCTCGGCTTGTTCGCGTGCCAGGCATATGCCCAGGCCGAGAGTGATGGGGGACTGGATCCTGCCTTGCTCACCGAGGCGGAGCGGAGCGGGTTTGAGCGCACGACGAAGCATGATGATGTGCTTGCGTTGATGCGTGCGATCGCTGAACAATCAGAGCGTGCGACGGTCATCACGATCGGCGAGACTGGAGAGGGTCGCGAGATCCCGATGCTGGTTCTGGGGAAGGAGCCGATAGCGGACGCGGCGGGCGCGAAGGGGGCAAATCGTCTTGTTGTGCTGCTTCTCGGCAACATCCACGCGGGAGAGGTGGAGGGTAAAGAGGCGCTGCTGATGCTCGCTCGCGAGCTTGCACTCGCTACAGAGCCGGGTGTGCTCGAGAATCTGGTCGTTCTCGTTATTCCGAACTACAACCCGGACGGCAACGAGCGAATCGATGCGAAGAACAGGGCGCATCAGGCAGGGCCGCCGGGCGGGGTCGGGATCCGTGAGAACGCGCTCGGGCTGGATCTCAACCGTGACTTTGTCAAAATGGATGCGCCAGAGACGAGAGCGCTCGTGCGTGTGTTCAACGAGTGGGATCCGGCGATCGTTGTGGATTGCCACACCACGAACGGCTCGTTCCATCGGTACACGCTGACCTATTCGTCGCCTCGCCACCCGGCTGTGGACGAGGGGATTCGCACGTATGCGTCGGATGTGCTGCTGCCTGCGGTCGATCAGCGTGTGCTTGAGACGACCGGGTATGAGACGTTCTGGTACGGCGATTTCGCGAACGAGCACACGGAGTGGCGGTCATACCCCGCGATTCCGCGTTACAACGAGGGATATGTCGGGATGCGGAACCGCATCGCGTTGCTCTCGGAGGCGTATGTCTATGCGCCGTTCAAGGATCGGATCTTGTGTACCAGGGCGTTCTGCGAGGAGATTCTGCGGTTTGCCTCGTCGAATCAGCGCAAGATCCGAGATCTCATCGCGAAGGCGGATGAGCGGACGATCAAGGCGGGCGAGTCGGGATCGGAGATCGTACTGAGGGCGGCAGCGGAGGCATTCGAGGAGCCCGTCACCGTCCTGGGATATGTGGAAGAGATGCGTGACGGGCGCAGCGAGCGCACGGATACACATCGGGAGTATGAGGTGCGACGGATCGATCGTTGGGTGCCGACGCTGACGACGCAGCGCGCGCCTGCGTATCTGCTGCCGCCCGCGATGACGGAGTTGGTGCAACGGCTTCAGCGGCATGGAATCAGGGTCGAGGAGACACGGGAAGATATCGAACTCGACGTGATCGTTCAGCGACTGGACCGGGTCGTCAAAGGAGCCAGGCCGTTCCAGGGGCGGACGCTGGTGGCGATCGACTCGGTGGAGGCGGAGGGGATGCAGCGTGTGCCTGCGGGGTGGTGGCTGGTCTCGACTGCGCAGCCGCTCGGTACGCTCGCGGCGTACCTGCTTGAGCCGATGGCGGAGGATGGGCTTGCGGCGTGGGGGTTGGTTGATGGAGTGGAGGAGGGGAACGAGTATCCTGTTCTGCGGGTTGCGAGCGCGACGCCGATCCTGAGTCTGGGGGCACCGGCGTTGCCCGAGGATCAACAGACTGATCTGCCTCTCACCTATGAGACGGTGTATGAGAAGCGTCCCGCTCCGGACCTGGCGGGTTCGCCGGTGGGCGGCTTGAACTGGCGGGATGATGGCGAGCACTTTCTTCAGCGGAAGGATGGGAAGACGTGGCGGGTTCATGCCGCGACCGGGCGGATGGAGTTGCATGCTGAGGATCGCGTGATGGCGGGGGCGCTCGCCAAGATTCCTGTTCTTGATGCGAGGACCGCGGACCGGTTGTCTACCAGCGGCTCTCGTCGATTCACGGCGTCACGCGACGCGTTCTTTGTCGAGCACGAGAACGACCTTTACTACTGCAAGATGGACGGATCCGTTGCGGTGCGGCTGACGAGTTCGCCTGAGCGTGAGGAGCTGGCGACTTTCAGTCCTGACGGACGCTTTGTGGCATTCGTTCGCGACAAGAACCTGTGGATGGTCGATGTCGAGACGCAGACGACTCGGCAATTGACGACTACAGGGGCGGGGTTGGTTGAGTGCGGCAAGGCCGGCTGGGTGTACTTCGAGGAGTTGTTCAACAGGAACTGGCAGGCGTATTGGTGGAGCCCTGACTCTTCACGCATCGCGTTTCTTGAGACGGACAGCACACGCGTGCCCGAGTTTGTCATTGTGGATGACAATCCTGAGCCGCAGAATGTGGAGCGGACGCGATATCCGCGTGTCGGCGAGCCGAATCCTGATGTGAGGGTGGGGATCGTGACGATTGCGGGAAGCGAGCCGCGTTGGGTGGATCTGAGCGCGTATGAGGCAGGCAACTACATCGTTCCTGGTGTGGCGTGGCTGCAGGGTGGTTCGCGATTGCTTGTGTGCATCCAGGATCGCTTTCAGACGTGGATGGATGTCACTGCGTGCTCGAACACGGGCGGCCGTCCCGAGACGCTTTGGAGAGAGACGACTGGTGCGTGGGTTGAATGGCAGGGCGAGCCCCGTTTCCTCAAGGATGGTTCGTTCCTGTGGATAAGCGAGCGGACTGGTTGGAAGCACGTGTACAAGGCCGATCGCGACGGCAAGCGGGTCGAGCCGGTGACGTCTGGGGACTGGGAGGTGCGTTCGATCGCTCGCGTTGATGAGGAATCGGGGTGGCTGTATTTCACAGGCACCGCCGATTCGCACATCGCCGAGAATCTCTACCGGGTTCGGTTCGATGGCACGGGGATGGAGCGGCTCACGCGGGAGCCGGGTCATCACAGCGTCTCGGTTGCGCCGAAAGGGGAGTACTTCATCGACACGTGGTCGACGCATGCGACGACTGCGCGGGTCGCCCTTCGAGGGATGGATGGGGAGATTGTCCGGATGCTCGACACGAATCCCGTGCGAGATCTCGTGAAGTACAGGCGGGGTGCGTATGAGCTTGTGCAGATCCCGGTCGAGCGGGAAGGGCGTGAGCCGTATGTGATGGAAGGGAGCATCCTGTATCCGCCGGGGTTTGATCCTGAGAAGGTATATCCGGTCTGGTTCCAGACTTACGGCGGCCCTCACGCTCCGACGGTGCGAGATGCGTGGGGTGCTTTGTTGTGGGAGCATGTGCTGGCACATGAGGGGTTTATTCTGTTCAGGGCCGATCCGTACTCGGCGAGCGGTAAGGGGGCGCGCTCGGCGTGGACGACGTACAAGCGCATGGGTGCTGCTGAGTTCGAAGATGTGCGGACAGCGATTGAATGGATCAAGTCTCGTCCGTATGTCGATGCGTCTCGGATCGGGATGCACGGGCACTCGTTCGGCGGCTATCTCACCGCGTACTGCATGACTCGCTCGGACTTGTTCGCAGCGGGAATCGCGGGCGCGCCGGTGACGGATTGGACGCTGTACGACACCATCTACACCGAGCGGTACATGCTCACGCCGCAAGCCAACCCGGATGGCTACAAGGAGACGAGCGTCGTTGAGGGTGCGAAGAACCTGAGCGGGCGTCTTCTCATCGCGCACGGCACGATGGATGACAATGTCCACATGCAGCACGCGATCCGCCTGATCGACGCGTTGCAGAAGGCGAAGAAGCAGTTTCGCGTGATGGTGATGCCCGGATACCGGCACGGGCTCTTCGGCGATTTCTACCGACGGATGATGTACGAGTTCATTATCGAGATGCGGGATAGCCGCCCGGCGGAACGCCCTGAGCGTTCATCGGAGTCTGATGGCGGAGTGGCGATCCGCTCTCGCTGAAGCGATCAGACGACAGTCGCGATGGAGGAGAGGTCCTCCATCGACCATGTCTGTCCGGTGACGGATCCGAAGTAGCGGACGACCTTGCCTCCGGGTCCTCGGCCGACGATGCTTGTGATGCCGTCGCCGCTGGCGGTCGCGCTGAGTTCGCCCGAGAGGGCCAGGGGCGTTGTGGAGGTTGAGACGATCGTGGTGACGTTCTGGACCCGCCAGAGATTTCCGGGTGCTCCCGGGACCCACCAGAAGACGACGACGTCGTTGTCGGTGGTTCGGGCAGCGATGTTCAGGCCGCCGGATGGCGTGTTGAAGGATGTGATCGACTCGCCGAAGACCGCGGGTGCCGAGATCGAGCTGGTCAGATTGGAGACGACCCACGTCCCTTCGAAGCGCGGAATCCACCAGGTGATCTGGAGGTTTCCGGAAGAGTCAACGCCGGCGAGGTTGATGCCCTTCCATGGCGTGAGATAGACGGAGAGTCCGCCGGAGAGAGCGGGGGCACCGGTGATGGTGCTGAGATTCGAGAGCACCCACTGGCTCATGCGAGGGCCGCGCCAGATGGTCTGGATCTGGCCTGCGGAGTCGAGTCCGGCGATGTGCCAGGCGTCCCACGCGGTGGAGTATGCGATGAGACGGCCCTGGAAGTCAGGTGTGGTGGCATTGATCGCACGGAGATCGTCGGAGAGGTTCTTGAAGTTCCAGCGATAGCCGCCGCCGGAGAGAACGGTCACGGTCTGCTCGTATTGAACAACATCGCCGTTCGCCATGACGCCGACGATGCGGAAGACGTTGTTGCGCGTGGCGTTGGTTTTCCACTGCGTGATCTCGGAATCGATGATGCCCGCGCCGGAGATCTCTGATGTGAGGTTGCGGGTTGTCCAGACGCCCGCGGCGGTGTTGGTGTAGAGGAGGAGGCCGCCCGATGTCGGGACGGCGGCGTAGAAGCGGCTGTCCTTGGGGTCACGCCATGTGACGAGGTTCTTGCTGGGCGTGGGGAGCGTCTGGTCGCGGTCGGGATCGACGGCGACCCATTGGGATGAGCCGCTGAGACGCTGGTAGATCGTGGTCTGCCCGAACTCGTTGAGCACGGCGACGACGGCGGTCCCGTTCGGGCCGGCCGATACGTTCGGAACGGCGTTGAGCAGGGAGGTCAGGACGCCCTGGGGGGTGTGGATCACGACCGCGTCGTTGATGTAGACAAACCATGATTCGTCGACGGCACCGGCTTGGGGATCAAAGTTCTCGGTGACGGGTGTGGTGGTAAAGGGATTGCCGAAGTTCACGATCTGAAGGCCCGCGATCGCCTGGACGACTGCCCATGAGTCGTCGTCGTAGACCTGGGCAAAGACCGTGAAGCCGCCGTTCTGATTGTTGAGATTGGAGGAGTTGTCTGAGAGGTTGAAGAAGAACTGGCTGGTGGCGGAGTTGGGGTCGCCGTCCTGCTTGGCCATGGCGAGCGTGCGGGCGAGGTTCGAGCGGCCGTACTCGTTCTGGATCTTGCCGTTGTGGACGACATCGCCGAGACCATCTTCGGCCGTGTATGAGTAACCGCCGCCCTGGATCACGAAGTTGGTTGCGTGGCGATGGAAGAAGGACCGGTCGTATCGATCGTTCTGGACGAGCGTCAGGAAGTTCTGCACGGTGCCTGGCGCGATGGTGTCGAAGAGCTCGATGCGGATGCTGCCCATCGTCGTCTGGAGTTCGACGATCGTGTTGTTCGGATCGAAGGCGAACGGCGCGGCGAGCACGACGCGCTGCTCGAGTGTTTCGAGTGTTTTTGCTTTGGCTTGCGAGTCGGAGAAGTTGCCGATGCGGCTCTTCGTCGCGCGCAGAATCAGATCGCGGGCCATCGTTCCCTCCGGTCATCACGCTGGGGACTCGTCGCGCCGGGGCGACCAAGCTGCCACTCTCGCCTGTCGAGCGGCACGTCCCCCCGTCTCTTCTGTATCCTTCCCTGTATTCGGCTGCCGAGTCAAGTTGGATGCCGTTCGGGGGTTGAGTTTCGTCTGTCGGCTTGTCGGATGATGGGATTGTTCGGCTGGGAGCATCCGGCTCTGATTCTCGGGCGTTCTAAGGGGGGATAGCTCGTAATGCGGTTTGTCTGCGAACGTTTGCTACTTCGGCGTGCTTATTCTGGTATGATGATGGGGGCTTGTGAGGGCGGGTACGCAACGAGACCGGGGAACTCATCCTGTACGCGCGCATCGGATCTCGCCCGATATCGGGTGGCGTGCGGGCGGCTGGATGAAAGCAGCAGGGAGTTCGAGATGTCAGGGGTTTCGAAGCACGAACGGTGTCGTGGGGCCGAGTCCACATTCGGGGTGGAGGGATTAGAGCCACGCCGCCTGCTTGCGGGGTTTGTCGGCATCGGGTTCGACCGTGCGGGCACAACTGTTGATGCGATCATCGTTGAGGGTGATGCGACCCCGAGCGGGCTTGCTACGGGGCAGCTCTTTGTATCCGGAACCTCCGGACGCTCACCCGGGACGGCCCTCACGCGGGAATGGGTGGAGCAACGGGATGGGGGGGGGCTCTTTCTCCGCCCGACGATCGGGACCGACGGCCGTGATATCGAGATCGGGGCGAACTTCTGGTCTGCCAATGGCTTTTCGGCCGGGTGGTATGCCGGGGTGGATACGGCTCCCGGCGTCGGTCAGCTTCAGTACATGATCTCCAGGCCGACGGCGGCGACGCAGGCGGATCTCGCGGGGAACTGGGCGTGGACCTCGTTCCAATGGAATCCCACGACCGGTGCTGCGACGGTTCTGAATGGAACGCTCTCGATCTCAGGGAACTTCATCGTCTGGTTCGCGACGGCGATCGGTGCCCCCCCGGTCGCACGAACCACAGAGATATCGACGTCGGACTCCAAGGGCGGGTTCCTGACGAGCCGCGGCGAGCATGTGTATCTCAGTGGTGACAAGTCGGTTTTGCTGACGGTGGATATGCGTGAGTCTGATGGCGACCTGTTCATCGGCATCGCTACGCGTGCCGATACGACCGCGACAGTTGCTGAGGTCGCCGGTGGGTATCGCTTCGGGATAGCCGCGGCGAGCGTCGCTGCTCAGCAGCTCTTCAATACGGGCACCGCCGGTATTGGAGCACAGTTCCTCGATTTGCGCGGGAACGGAACGGCGGTTGTTTACGGGCTTGCGGACTACGACGCGGGTGATTTGAGCGGGGGAGTCGCGGGAACATGGACGCTGAGCGGCAGCACGGTTATCCTGAGACTGACCGGCTCGCCTGCGGAGGTTCAGTTCACGGTCGCTCTCAATGGATCGACCTTGACACCGTTTGCAATGATCAGCCAGCAGGGCGTTCAGAGCCGCGTGGCTGGCGTGGCGACGCGTGCGGCGCCGGCATCGGCACCCGCGCAGACGCTCCTTGGGAGTGATGCGATCATCGCGGCGGGCAGCGGGCGTCCGTTTGCGTATGTGCTCCGCACAGACGGGGTGTGGCGGGCGATTGACCTGATTGCGGCGTCGGGCGGGAACGTTCCTCAGACGAAGCCGAGTACTCAGATCGTGATGTGGACCGATCCGAAGGACGGCCTGCAGTATGTCGCTTCCGCGACGCTGGACGGTCTGTATCTCTACCGCGAGGGTGCGGATCGGCAGTGGACGGTGCGGAACCTGACGACTGAGATCTCGGGCTCGCAGGTGATCCTGAGCGGGATCACGCAGTTTGTCTCTCGCGACAACGCGAGACAGGTGACGATCGCCGGACTGGCGGCGGATGGCGATCTTGTGATGTACCGCCAGACCGGCGCGTCGACAGGCGGGAACTATGCCTATTCGTTCAACGATGTTGCTGACGAGTTTCTGAGGCCGCTCGGTCGAGAGATGCCGGTCTTTGTCGGCGGGCTGGTCAGTTATGTGACGCCATGGAACGGCCAGAATATCGCGGGTCTGAATGCGAGCGGGCAGATCGAAGTGATCTGGAACAGCGCGAGGACTCAGGGGTACTGGGTGCTCTCCAACCTGAGCAACATCACAGGAGCCCCCCCGTTCACCGGCGGTCTGACGGTGTATCAGACACGCTGGAGCGGCATCAACATCGTCGGGGTCAACGAAACCGGGCAGGTCGTCACGACCTGGTGGATCCCTCGGTTCGCGGGTTTCTGGGCGACATCGAACCTGACCACGATCGCGACGGGGCCCTTGCTCGCGGGAGAGTCTGTGGTCGCGTTCCACACACCTGACGGCGGCCTGAACATCGCGGGCATCAAGAGCAACGGCGAGGTGACGCTCTATTGGTGGGTGCCGAACTCGGACAACACGTGGAAGATCCGGGAGTTGACGCAGGGTGACACGGATCTTGTACCGCGTCCGACTGGCGAGCTTCGCGCGCAGGTGCTTGCAGATGGATCGGTGAACATCTTCGGACGAGCGTCTGACAGGTCGCTGATCCGCACCTTCTGGGAGCCGACGCTGCACCCGGACAACTGGTTGATCCAGAATGTCAGCAGCATCTCGATCTGATCGTCAACCGGCTGAACGGATCTCGGGCGATCTCGAACGCTCTGGCGGGTGTGGCGGCTTGACGAGTTCGACGGCGTATGAGGGCAGCCATGTCTCGCGCCCGTCGGCGAGACGAACCCGCATCCATCCGTCGCGCTGTTCCAGCACGTTCAGTTCGACTCCGGGGCGCAAGGGTGTTGAGAACGTCGGCTCATAGACGACCACGCTCGGGCCGTTTCTGGCGGTGATACCATCGACAATCACAACGCCGGAGCGTTTGCCGTCGTGTGTGCCCTTTTCCAAGAGGATGAGGCCGCCAACGACTCCGGCGACCAGCCCGAGCGAGACACCAATCGGTCTGAGTATCTGGTTGGGTCTGATCACGTTCCAGCAAGCAACGATCCAGGCAGCGACGTAGAACCCGCCGAAGCAGAGCAGCATCACGGATGCGGGGACGAATGCACGCCACGAGGTCAGTGCGGCGGTGATGCGGGAACGGTTGGATGCTGGGACATGCACCTGCACCCGCTCCCTCGCTTCTGCCAGACCCGAACGCACGGCGTGATCATGGGGGCGGAGGAGATCGGCCCGGCGGAAGCAGAGCACTGCGCGGCCGATGTCGCCGCCGAGGAGGTAGGAGTTTCCTGCATCGATCAGGAGATTCGGATTGCTGACCCCGAGATTCGCGATCGATTCGTAGATTCGTGCCGCATCGAGAAAGGTCTCGCCGGCCATCGAACTTGCTGCCTCTCGCTCGCGGAGCCCGGTCTCGAATCGTGCGTCGGCGGTTCGCAGCAGTTGCTCGGCTTGATCGAGCCCCTGAGCCCGCGCCGTGAAGCTCAGCAGCGAGGCCAGCATGAGAACGATCAATCTGCTCATGATGCGGCCTCCGATCCTTTGCGTAGCGTGCGGCTGAGCGTCTGCATCGCTTCCCGGATTCCGGGAGTCGGTTCGACGCTTCTTCCGGTGTGCTCGAAGCCCTCGGCCTGCTTCATGCACGCCGTGAGAAGCGCCAGCTCAGGGGTGGAACTGCTGGTTCCGAGAGCCGCGAGGTCCGCGCTCGTGACTGCCTCTGGTGCGATGCCGGTGTGTGCAGCAACG
Organism: Phycisphaeraceae bacterium; assembly: GCA_019454185.1. Lineage (NCBI taxonomy): Bacteria > Pseudomonadati > Planctomycetota > Phycisphaerae > Phycisphaerales > Phycisphaeraceae > Phycisphaeraceae bacterium. The sequence goes on along the minus strand of CP075368.1, from coordinate 1,556,875 downwards.
AAGATGCGAACTGCGTCTGTCGCACGGGCGGGGTCGGATCCTGCTCGTCTGGCCAGTGAGAGCGACTTTGAGAGCATGCGACGCCTGCGTCGGGCATCTGGGCTCTCTCGGCGATGGATGGCAGTGCCCGCCCAGAGAAGTGCCCAGAGCGAGGGTGGGGCGATGAGGAGAGCTCGTCCTGCCTGAGATGACAGGAAGCCATCAAGGTCGGTGTCGTAGTTGGTGAGTCGGTCGGAGCTTGAGCGGTTGGCGTTCAGACGGAGCGGCGCGTCGCCCAGAGATTCTCTCGCTCCCGGTGTGAAACGCCCGACGGCGTCTGCGGCAGTGACCTCACGCGATGCCTCGATCTTCAAGGGGATCGCCCGGCTGAGACTCATCTTGTATGTGGCGCTGGAGGGATCGAACCAGTGGAGCCGAATGGGCGGGAACTCAGAGATCTCTGAGGACTGTGGGCGAACCGTGATGCTGTAGGTGCGGGAATCTCCGCTGACGCCACCGTCGACCCAGCCCTCTCTGCCGATCCTGAATTGTTCCGCGATGTCGTGCTGGAGTTCGATCCTGGGCGGGTGAAGCCGATCAGCGGGGAGTGCGCCGCTGAGACGAATGGTCAGATTGATCGGATCTCCTATGCGTGCGGTTGGTGTCGAGAGTGAGGCTTCGATGCGTCCCTCTCCGACGATGCCGCTGAATCCTGATGGGCGTCCTGCATCCGGGAGCGGGCGGATCTCGAGGTTGAGTGGATTGGATGCGACGGCGAGTCTCTCGTGTGGTCGGCTGCGATCGAGCGTGAGCATGAATGTGATAGGGCCGACGGTCCAAGTCCCTGCATTCTCGGCGATCAATTCCATCGGCATGGTGAAGGCGATTCCGGGGCCCGTGTAGCCCGGCAGATTGAAGGCGGTTCCGGTCGCTCCGAGAAGCGGTATAGACATCGTTCGGTCGTTCGGCGTGGGTCGGCGCTTTCCGGGAATCGCGATAATGCCACGCGGGAGTGAGTCACCGATGAACTCGCCCGTGTCGGGCATTCGGGAGCTCTCGAAGATGACATCGAGAGGAATCGCCTGTCCGACGTACGCTGTGATAGTGCGTGGCTCGATCCGGAGCGTCGCAAAGTCTGCGGTGGGCCGGGGTGAAACAAGGATCTGGACAGGGTTCGTGCGGTACTGTGCATTCCCTATCGTGATGCTCGCTGAGGGCACCGTCAGGGTGCCGGTACGAGTCGGCTGCATCTGATACTGGAATGAGGCCTGTTGACGCACGTCCCGGCGGATCACTCCGTTTGAGATCGTTTGCTCGGTGAACGAGCCCCGAGAGGCGAATGGTGTGCCGATGAGAAACTCGTCGGTCGGATCGAATTCGGGCGTGCGGGCCTCAAAGGCCTCGCCGAGTCTTTCGATCTTGATGACGACAGTGAGTGCAGTGTCGAGAAAGATCGACTGGGTATTGACCTGCACGGAGATGCTCGGTTCTTGCGCACGGGCACTCGTTGCGAGCAGCGAGGCGAGGGCAGCGATCAGGATGAAGATGGTTTGCTGGGTCATCGTGCTCACCAGTCTTTCTCTGTCGGGAGCGGCGGGCCGCGGCGGACGCGATTCGCTCTGTCACGGATCTCCTTCTCGATCAAGCGGCGAGCAATCGGGTCGCCATCCTGGTCGCCGAGCCGATCGACCTCGCGAGGCGGCGTGGGTTGGGGTTGCTGGTCCTGTCCTTCGCGATCGCTCTGTCCATCTGGCTCGTTCCCCTGCTCGCCACCCTGCTCTGACTGACGCTCGCGTGGCCGGCCTTGTTGGGATCCCTCGCCGTCCTGAGAAGACGCTTGCGTGAGCCGTTCGGCTGCCTCTTCCAGCTCATCGGCCGCATTCTCCTGTCGCGGAGCGGCACGCCCCGGTCTTATCTGCTCAAGATCTCGCTGGGCACCACCCTGGTTGTGCATGGCCTCTTCGATATCGGCTATGGCTTCCGACATCTCTGTCTGGCCCGGATCATCCCGAGGCGTTTGTGCGAGTTGGTTCATGAGTTCAGAGAGCAGCTCACGAGTTTCCTCTGACAACTGCTCCTGCTGGTCCTTTGCCTGACGAGTCGTTTCGGATCCAATCGAGCTGTCCTGCTGCATCTGCTCTTCAGCGGCACGGCTTCGTTCCGAGGCCTCGCGCTGGCGGTCTGCGAGATCTTTGAGTCGCTGCGCGAGCTCTTGGAGCTGCTCGTTGCGCTGCTGCCGTTCCTGGTCTTGCTGCTCGATCTGTTGACGCAGTTGCAGGGCCGCGAGGCGGGAGCGTTCGATGTTCTTGGCGGCCTCGACGTCGTCGGGGCGTACATCGAGGACGGACCTGTAGAGCCGCGCGGCATGTGTGAGCTTCGTGATCGCGGCTTGTGGGTCGCTCTCGGCTGTCGCCATCGCGTCGTCAAAGGCCAGACGCGCAAGGTTGAACCGGGCGTTTGCCCTGATCTCGTCAGACTTTGCGTTGATGTCCGCCATACGAAATGACTGTTTCGCACGTTCGAGATCGCCAAGCGCGACGTGGATCAACGCCTCGTTGTAGCAGATCTCTGCGGGGCGGTCCGGAGTCGGGGGGAGAGTTGAGTAGGTGTGTGCCGCCTCGTCGAAGTCCCTTCGCGCGTACGCGCGGTTTGCGCTCTTGATCGTTGAGCGAACGCGCGAGCTCGACGGAGGATCAGCGGCGGCTGGAGTGGGGGGCCAGCACGCGGCGATCAACCAGACTGCGAGCAGCATGTACCGTTCAGCGATCACGGATGAGCACCTCCAGCAGGAGCAGCAGGAACGCCGCGATGAGAGGTATCTGGAAGAGTTCTTCGTATGTGGTGGTCTTGTCGGCAACGATCTCTTGATTGCGGGCGGACAGAGAGAGGTCTCTGTAGACTCGATCGAGTTGGAGATCACCGGTTCCGACATTCAGGAAGACCCCGCCCGCGGATGCCGAGGCGATGTCGGCGAGCAGACGCGGCATGAGGCGCGAATACACCCGCTGTCCGCCGTATGTGACGAATTCGGGGCTGCCACGTTCGGATTCGGAGGGGATGGGCGCTCCATCAGACTCGCTGCCGATACCGATGGTGATGATCCGGATGCCTCTCGCGGCTGCGACTTCTGCCGCCTGGATGGGGAAGCTCTCCTGGTCCTCTCCGTCGGTGAAGAGCAGGATGTCCTTGTGACGGCCGGACTGCTCGACGAAGACTTCGTTGACGGTCTTCCGGATCGCGTCGCCGATCAGTGATCCGCCGCGCGGAACGGATCTAGGAGAGAGATCCTCGAGCTGCATGAGAAAGAAGGCGCGATCGAGCGTGAGCGGGCACTTGACGGATGCGCTGCCGGCGAATGCGACCAGCGCAACACGGTCGCCCTGCAGGGTGGCGAGCATGTCCTTGATCCACAGCTTGGTGCGTTCGAGACGATTCGGTGCCAGGTCCTGTGCGAGCATGCTCCGCGAGACATCGACCACGAAGACGATGTCCTTTCCTGATGCGGTTGTTTCCTGCTCGATCGGCTCGCCTCGGGGCCTTGCCATCGCGACCGCAAGACACGCCACCGCGCTAGAGACCAGGATGAGAGATGCGAGTCGCCGGCGTTTCAGGCCGGCCGGAACGATGCGTTTGACCAGGGATACATCGCCCATGCGCCGGAAAGCGGCGTGGCGCCTCCACGCGGCCCAGATGTAGAGGAGCACAATCGCAGGGACGAGCATGAGGAGCGACAGATGCTCCGGAGCGCCGATGGGTGTCATGGCAATCTCCTGAGAAGTGTGCTCGCGAGGAAGATCTCGATGCCGATGAGCCAGAGCGCGGCGTTGACAAGGGGAGGGAATCGTTCTTCGTAAACCGTGCGTCTCTGGGACGTGACCGAGACCTTTTCAAGGCGGTCGATCTCTTCGTAGATCTCTCTGAGAGACTCGGCGTTTCTAGCGTTCCAGTATCGGCCGCCCGTGCGGTTCGAGATCGTGGTGAGTGTTCGCTCATCGACGTGGTCTCGAATCGGAATAGGGCGTCCGTCCATTCCGGAGATGAAGACGACACCCCCGGTGCCGCCGATGCCGATGGAGTAAATCTTGATCCCCCATTCGGCGGCGAGCCGTGCCGCTGGCTCGGGGAGGATCTCGCCGCGGTTGTGCTCGCCGTCTGTCAGGAGGACGATGATCTTGCTCTTGATTCGGAACTCAGGGCTTCGGTTCGCATCGCTGAGGGCTTTGATCTGTTCCTCTGCTGATCTGAGTCGCGAGGCGGCGAGGGCGAGAGCGTCTCCGATGGCGGTGCCGCCTTCGGGGAGGGCTGGCGGAGCGAGCTGGGTGCTGTTTGCCAGATCGACAACGATCTGGTGGCTGTGCGACAGAGGGGCGAGCGTGTCAGCATATCCCGAGAAAACGATCAGCCCGATCAGGTCATCGGCACGGCCCTTGAGCTGCTTGCCATCGCCGAGGATGAAGTCTTTCAGGACTCGTTTGACAACTTCAAGCCGCTCGTAGGACCGTCCTTCGAAGGTCATGGGCGCGCCCATGCTGGCGGAGCGATCGATCACGAGTTGGATCGCTACGCCTTCCTTTGATGTCTCGATGCGGCCGGTGAGCGTCTGTGGGCGTGCGATCGCTACAGCGATCAGGCAGAGTGCAGCGAGGCGCAGAGCAAGCGGTGCCCAACGCAAGAACGATCGAAGGGAGCCGAGGCCGCGTAGCCCGGCCGCGCCCGGCATGACGATGGGTGGGGGGAGAGAGAAGGGACGGAGCGCGACGATGGCCGCTGCGAGCAGGATCAGGGCGAACGCCCAGGGTGAGTGGTAGATGGAGGTCATGCGGCCACCTCCGATTCGGTGAGGTATCGAGTGGGTACAAAGGTAGAGAGGTCGTCGAGAGCTCGGTCAGTTCGTGAAAGAACGTCGGTGACTCCGGCGTGTGATATGTCGGAGCCGGAGCAGAGCATGCGTTCGATATCAGCCATGAGATCGATGAGTCCCGGGATCTGCGAGAGCTGTGGGCAGCGATCGAGCAGTTCCAGTTCTGTCATGGCGTGCGCGGGGACCTCTGTTCGTTCTGAGATTCCGAGGCGGAGGAGACGAGCACATGTGCCGATCGCCCGCGATCGTTCGGTTGGGCTCATGCTTGGCGCCTGGAGCACGAGGGTTGCGATTGTCTTGCGTGAGCCGGCGATCCTCGGCGCACGGAGGCGTTTGCGGATGATGACGACCGCAGCTCCGGCAACCACCAAGATCACGATCAGGCCTGCGACTGCACCTGCAACTGCCGGTCGGACCTGGTGCCAGATCGGTTCTCCCGCTGGCGGGGGCATTGCTGCGGCACGAAGCTCCGTGACGGCGATGGGATCGTCCGGCTGTAGAACGGAGTTGATCGCGACGGGGATCGGATCAGTCGCGACGTAGCTCAGAGTGCCGGCGTTGGCGTCACGGATCGCGAGTTTGACTCCTGGAGCGAGTGCGGAGCCGGGTAGACCAGGCTCAAGAATGGCGGTCCAGCGTTGTTCAACGACGCCATCCAGGCGTTTGATGGCGGGCAGACGGACCACTTCGAGCACTTCGAGTGACTGATGGCCTGTGAGTTCGGGTGATGAGAGCACCAGACCCGCCTTGGCTGTTGTGCGGATATCGAGCTGAAGGAGCTCGCTCGTCGATGCCTCGCGTCTGTCGATGGTGGTAGAAAGGAGTATGCCGTCGCCCTCAGCAACCTGTGTCGGTGGCGTGGGTGTTGCTGGCTGGGCGGTGTCGGTCGGGCGCGAGCACGCCTGCGCCATGGAGAGACAGATTGCGGCGATTGCGACGGGAAAAAGACGGGTCCTGTGAACGAAGAAGTGGCGAGCGTCACTCATCGGCGTCGCTCCCTTCGACGAAAGTACGCCGCGAGTTCCGGGACGGCGGATCTCTCCGTAGAGAGCGTGACGCGATCGACCCCCGAAGAAGCGAGATGGGCTTCGCGTCTGTCGCGGTCCGCCAGGCGTTGCGCGGCGTATGCACGCGTGCCGCGTGAGCCGAGATCGATCGTTCGTGTTGCACCAGTTTCGGGATCGACGACATCGACGAGACCGACCGAGGGGAACTGGAACTCGCGGGGATCGTTGACGGAGATTGCTACAACATCGTGTCGCCTTGCGAGCACTGAGAGCTGGGTGTTGCAGGGTGGACAATCGAAATCGGAGATGAGGAAGATCACGCTACGCCTTCGCAGCATGTGGGCGAGATGGTCGAGCGCGGGACGGAGGTCCGTGCCTCGGCCGGCGGGAGCGTGCGCGAGGAGGTCGCGCATGAGGCGTTGGCAATGCGACGTGCCCTTCTTCGGAGGAACGAACTTCTCGACGCGATCCGTGAAGAGCAGCAGCCCGACACGGTCCTGATTCTGGCTCGCGGCCATGGCGAGGATGGCGGCGGACTCGATCTCGAGGCGGCGTTTGGTCTTTCCGGTGGTGCCGAACATGCCTGATCGCGAGAGGTCGACGCAGACCATGGCGGTGAGCTGGCGTTCTTCAACGAACCTCTTGATGAAGGTCTTGCCGGTTCTGGCGGTGACGTTCCAGTCGATCGAACGGACGTCATCGCCCGGCTCGTATTCTCTGACCTCGGCAAATTCGATTCCGTGCCCCTTGAACGCCGAGTGGTACTCGCCCGTGAACAGGTCGCTGACGCGTCGCCGGGTCATGACGTGGAGGCGTCGAACCTCCTTCGCCAGGTCGGCGGGAAGCGGCGCGGGCTCGGCGGCATCGATCGGGTGTCTATGGGAGCGGAACATGGTCAAAGATCCGCTGGACAATCTGTTCGGAGGAGATCTCTTCGGCCTGTGCCTCGTAGCTTGCGATCACTCGATGGCGGAGTACATCCATCCCGATCGACTTCACGTCGGCGGGGGTGGCGTACGGCCTGCCCTGGAGGAACGCGTGGGCGCGGGCCGCCATGGTGAGCGAGATCGAGGCACGGGGGGATGCGCCGAAGGAGATCAGGCGAGCGATGTCCAGCCCGTACTCCTTCGGACGGCGTGAGGCATGGACGATGCTGACGATGTACTCCTTCACGCGATCATCGACGTGGATCTGATCGACAAGGCGCCGGGCGGCGGCGATCTGATCAGTCGTGACCATTGCTTCAACTTTGGTCTTCGGCGCGCTGGAAGCCATGCGATCGACGATCTGTCGCTCGTCTTGTTTCGACGGGTAATCGACTCGAAGCTTGAGCATGAAGCGATCGACCTGCGCTTCGGGGAGGGTGTAGGTGCCCTCTTGCTCGATCGGGTTCTGCGTCGCGAGCACAAGGAAGGGATCGGGAAGCGGGTATGTCGTTTCTCCGATGGTGACGTGTCGCTCCTGCATCGCTTCCAGCAGCGCACTCTGGACCTTGGCTGGGGCTCGGTTGATCTCATCGGCCAGCACGATGTTGGCAAAGACAGGACCCTTGCGGGGCGTGAAGGTTGAGTCCCGCGGGTTGTAGATGAGAGTGCCCACCAGGTCCGCTGGCAGCAGATCGGGCGTGAACTGGATGCGGCTGAACTTCGCGTGGATCGCGTTCGCCAGCGTGCTCACTGTGAGGGTCTTGGCCAGACCCGGAACGCCTTCAAGCAGCACATGCCCATTGCATAGCAACCCGACGAAGAGGCGCTCGACCATCGTCTTCTGCCCGACGACGACCTGGGATATGGCGTCGGTCAGGGTCCGGATTGTCGTTGCATGTGCTTCGATTTGAGGTGTGAGGTCAACCGTGTTCGCCATTCGTCTGGCCTCCTGCCGCCAATGGTACCGTAGCCGGGCGGAATCGCTGCTCGGCGTCTGACTTTGTGATGACATTCTTGCCGGTTCCCGTCGCGATGGATGCACCATTGCGATGGAGAGTTTCTCAGACGGTCCGGGGGATATGTCAGCGGTTCTGTCCCTTGAGCGACATGTCCATGTTCGCCTCTGACTTTGCGAGTTCCATCCGAATCGTTGCGGACCTGCTGGCCGCGCTCGACTGTGACTGCCACCAGAGGAGCCGCCCGGCGATGTCACGGAAGGGAGGCGGTGCGGCACGGGTCATGGCGACCAGAGGACGAATCCCGAACCGTCTGATCACAGGGTCCTCGAGGCAGACGAAGGCCTGTGCGGAACCCGGATCGCCCTGTCGGCCGGAGCGTCCGAAGAGCTGTCGATCAACGCGTCGTTCATCGTGACGTTCTGTCGCGAGGACTGCCAGTCCTCCGGCTTCGCGGGATCGTTCGTCGAGGCGGATGTCGGTGCCGCGTCCTGCCATGTTCGTCGAGACGGTGATTGTCCCTGAGATACCGGCAAGAGCGACGATGTCTGCTTCCTCTGCTTCGCGGGTCGCGTTCAGAACGCGGCAGTCGACGCCGCGGGCTGCGAGCATCGATGCGAGCTGATCCGAGGTCTTGACAGCTCTGGTGCCGATGAGGACGGGCTGGCCTCGCTGTCTGAGAGCGATGGCATGATCAGCGACAGCGTCGAGCTTTGCTTGCTCGGCGAGGAAGACGCGGTCGGCCGATTCCTTTCTCGCGATAGGGCGATGGGTCGGGATACGAACGATTGGAAGGTGGTATGCACGCCAGATCTCGTGCCGGACCTCCCACATGGTGCCGCTCATCCCGCACAGGCGTGCGTAACGACGGAAGTAGCCGTGGTATGAGACTCGTGATGTGGTGCGCCGCGGCTCGGTCACCTCGATACCCTCCTTGGCCTCGATAGCTTGATGGAGTCCGAGTTGCCACTGCCGCCCCGGGAGGATGCGTCCGGTGGACGGGTCCACGATCTGCACCTCACCATTGGTCACGACGTAATCGTCGTCGCGATGGAAGAGGGCGAGGGCGGTGAGTGCCTGTACGACGAGTTCCTCTCGCCTTCTGGGCCCTCGCCAGAACTCCGGAAGGTCTCGGGCGAGCTCGTCAAGTCGCGTCCGGCCTTCGGGTCGCATGGTGACGCGGCGCAAGCGTCGATCGACGATGAAGTCGGAACCCTCATTCAGTTGGGTCGCGATATGGCGTGCGGCCTCGTAGATCTCCTGGCGTGAGGCGCGGACGTCCTGACTCTCGCTGGCGATGATCGCGGGAGTGACTGCCTCGTCGATCAGGATGCTGTCCGCCTCATCGACGATGCAGGCGTAATGCCCGCGTTGCACGATGGAACGGCTCCATGGGCCACTTGTGCAGGCGTGCTCGCCGAGCGACTCGAGAAGGTGCGGCACCATGCGGGGAGAGTGGGGCGATTTCAGGCGGTCTCGCAGATAGTCAAAGATCAGTTGTTTGTCTGCGACATAGGTGACGGACTTCGCGTATGCATCTCGCCGCTCATCTTCTTTCGAGGCGTCTTGAATCACACCGACATCAAGACCGAGCGATTCAAAGACCGGGCTGAGAGTCTCGGCGTCTCGTCTGGCGAGGTAGTCGTTGACGGTCGCGACGTGGACCCCGCGCCCTTGCCATGCGAGGATCGCGGCGGGAATGATCCCGGTAACGGTCTTGCCCTCGCCGGTGGCCATCTCCACGCAGTTGCCCGCACACATCGCGAGCCCACCCATGATCTGCTCCGGGTGGAGGGTCAGCCCGAGACGGCGGCGGATCGTTTCGACGATCGGAGCGGCTGCGCGATCGGTCGTCACTGCTGAGCGCGAGTGACGCAGAACTTCATCGCGTCGCTCTTCGAGCAATGCGAGCAGAGCGGCGTCGGAGTGTGTGCGAAGGGACTCGGCATCGAGGCGCACACGCTGCGCGCGGGCGGCAAGCCCGCGATCGGCTCTCATTCGGGCGATTCCACCTCTTACCCACTCCCCGACAGAGTCGAACCCCTTGGGCGGAGGGTCCCGCCGGATAGGGCGAGAGAGCGCGGACCAGAGGCGTGGATCGTCTCGAATCGGCTCGATCTGCAAGTTCGCGATGCTCATGCACCAAACCTGCTCATCCAGAACTGCGTGGCGCGTCGCAACCACTGGGTCATCAGCGGCGAGTCGCCTACGCCGAAGCGGACTCTGACTCGTTGGCCCGCCATCACGCCGTCGGGCAGGTCTGTGGAGGCGAGATCGACCCAGAACTGCGGGGTAAGAGCCGCGATGGAGTTCTCGCCGCTGCGTGTGGCAACGATCTCACCGCCTGCTGCGGAAGAGACCGCGGGGTTCTCGATCTCACGCGAGCCGATCGGAGAGACGCGGAGGAGCGTCGCTGACGCCACATGGGACGCCATGCCTCGGATCTTCACGGAGGCATTGATGCGTTCTTGTGCAGCGAAAGCGTGCCCGAACTCGCGGTCATCAACCAGTGTCCGTATCTGGAGTTGATCCAGCGAGGAGACATGTGCGAGCAGTGTTCCCTTCGATATGTAGCTGCCGAGGAGATCGTCCCAGTCCGCCCCGCTCGCGCCTGCCGCAAGGACAATCCCATCCGTCGGTGCGACGAGCGTGAGCGAGGCGACGCGTTCCTCGGCTCGGCGGAGGGCCTCGGTCGCGACCCGAACGTTTGCGTCGGCTGTTCTTGCTTCCGAAGGCGATTTCATGGCCGCTTCGTCGCGGGCAGTGATGGCCTGCGCGAGTTGAGCAGCAGCGATTGTGCGGGCCGCTTCGACCTCTGCGTTCTCGAGTCTCAGGAGCGGCTGGCCGGATCGTACATGGTCGCCCACACGGACCAGAATGTCTGAGACATATCCGCTTTCGAGGGTGCGTATGCCGCGGTGTTCGGTTGGCACGATCCATCCCGGGGCGTAGATGCGATCCTGAACCGGGATGATGCCCACGGCGACCGCTGCCACCACGAGTACTCCAATGACCACACCATTCGCCCTGGCCCGCCGTCCGAGCAATGCGGGTGACCATAGCAGGTAGCCGATCCCCTTCAGGACCGGCCACACAAGCATCAGCGAAGCGGCGAGGACAGCCAGAACCAATCCAAGGGAGGAGTACTGCGTGCTCACGGCCAGGCAGATGGAAGCAGCGATCAGTACTCGATAAGGAAGCGACAGAAGGCCGTATGCCAGAACGATCGCGGCTTCGCCCGGTGAGGTGACAGCTGGTGGCTTTGTGGTCTGCACGCTGAAGGCGTATCGAACGACTACGTACTTGAGCATCTCGACGGCGCGTTGGGCGAGGTTGGGGATGCCGAGCAGGTCGCTGAGAATGTAGTAACCGTCGTATCTGAGCAGCGGATTCAGATTGAACAGAAGCGTTGAGACGCCGGAGACGATCATCACGTTATAGCAGATCGAGCTCAGCACGCCGGGCTCAGAGTTGGCCCAGAGGATTGCGGCTCCAGCGGCGATCACGCTCTCGAAGAGGACGCCGGCCGCTGCGACGAGGATGCGGCGCCACGTCTCGGTGAACCGCCACGAGCTGGTTGCATCGCAATATGGAAGCGGAAGGACCAATGCGACGAGCATGAGCCCGATCTCGGTGCAGCGGCCGCCCATCGCCTTGCAAGCCATGGCATGGCCGAGCTCGTGGACCGCGCGAAGCACGATGAAGACACCGGCCAGGATTGCGAGGTTGCCGGGGTCGAGCAGGGAATCGAGGCGCAACTCTCGTGAGAATCGATCGACATTCGTGGCGAGCGACCAGATCGCAGCGACGGCGAGGGCGCACCAGAGGCCGAGCCCTGTCCAACTAAATGCCCACGCGTACAGGTGGCGGCTCTGTTCGAGCCAGCGGTCGGGATTGATCAAGGGGATACAAGCAAAGAGCCCGTTTCCGTGGCGCTTTCGCCTGCGGTTCTGCACTTCGCGTGCCTGTCGATGCTCGAGCATGTCAGCCCAGATCGGAACGTCGCCGATCAGCAGCCCTGAGCTGTCGAGCTGGGCGAGGAGCTCGATGCACTCTTTCTGCGTCGGGGATTCGTCCCCGAGTTGGGCAGCGCACGCTTCCCAAGCGTCATCGACGGTGCGGTTCCCGTCGAGCATGCCTGCGAACCGGTACGCGGGCTCGGACATTCTGTGGTATGTGCCCGTCGCGGGTTCTTCGAGGACGTACGCGATACCTCGCCCGAAACGCTGGCGTGTGACATGGACGTGGGGGCTCAGTCGGGGGCGGCTCTTCGCGACCCGGTACCAGGTGTCACAGAACGTTGGTGTGATCCGACGCTCGAACATGGCCAATCACCACCATAGCCGTAGGCGTATCTCATCGACAATCGGTCGAGTCAGCATCGTGAGGCCGGTCGTCCATCCGCTTTCGAGGCGCACATGCCCACGCATGCCCGGCTGAAGGAAGCGATCGTGCTCGAGCACATCCGCTTCGGCCGTGTAGATATTCGCGCCCTCGGTGGGCTCTGCGGATGGGTTGATTCGCACGATGCGGAGAGGGATGCGTGTGCCGGGCGAGGCAGAGGTTGTCATCCATCCGGATTGTCCCGGTCTGACCCGACCGATGTCGCGCTCGTCGATCTGTGTCACGACCATACGGTCCGGCGTGACGATCTCAAACAGAGCGGTTGTCGGCTCAACGCGGGCCCCGAGAAAGTCACGAAGATCGCCTCTGCTGATCTGTCCTGCGATCGGCGCGCGTATCTCGGATCGAGTGAGGTAGCTCCGCAGCAGGCCGATCTTTGCCTCGGTTTCTTCGACGCCTTTGGATGCGCGGCGCCATGCTGCGAGGTCGCCGGTGGCGTGTGCGCTGTCCCGCTCAGTGGCGAGCGTCTCGCGACGACCGATCTCCTGCTCAAGTTGCAGGGAGAGTTCCGTGGTGTCCATCCGGCCGATGACATCTCCCGCTTGGACAAAGTCGCCGGGGCGTACCAGGGTCTCGGAGAGGTAGCCGGAGAACGGAGGCGGGATCGTTCTCGTTGTGACCGCTCGCACCTCCGCGGTTGAACGGACCCGGTCTGGGATCGGTATCGCCGCCAATCCGGCGAGAATGAGCGCGAGCAACAGGCAGACGGCTTTCGCGGCCGTATGTCTCGGGCCGACGGCGGCTCGTGCCAGATCACCGACCCGGTCTCTTGCGACCGCGAAGACTCCCCGGTCTGCCAACCGTCTTGTGTGAACGCACGGGCCGATGAACTCTGCGAGCAGTCGCAGGAGCGAGATCGCACCAGCGGGGAAGGGATCGTTGCTCGCACGCTCCAGGACCAAGACGCCCACGAGATCGCCCTCGATACGTAGAGGCAAACTGACGATCGCGGATGGACCGGCCTTCATCGAGAGGAGTTCGTGCGAGCGAACGACCCGACGCGTCATGGGCGACTGCTCCGCGTGCTCGGGCTGCGGGTACTCGAGCTCGACATCTTGTGCCGCACACTCTTCCATCGCGGACTCGATGGGCTCTGCTGCCGGGGCCTTTCGATCGATCGTGTCGGTGCCGCTCATGCCGACAAGGCGGACGGAGTCGCCACGCACGAGTCCGAGGGAGACCCTGACGCAACCGAATCGGCGTCGCAGCTCGTGGCAGAGGATCGCGCAGACTGCACTGGTGCTCTGGCCCTGGATGGAAGCATCGAGGAGTTCGAGTGTTTCTCGCAGGCGAGCTCTGCCCTCGGCTTCGCGCAGGGCATTCTCTCGCCAGAGGTAGGTTTCGAACGCGCTCGCCGCGAGCGATGCCCTGAGGCCTGCCTCTGAGGCGGCCCGTCTGTCACTGCCTGCGATGACCAGCGCCGAGACGCCCTCCACAGCCCCCTCAGCGATCAGCGGGATGAGCACGGCCAGATGTCCGCGATCGGATCGGTAGACGGAATCATCTGGATCAACGCTGACTGGCTCGATCCGAACTCTTGGCGTGCCTTCCTCCATTGAGACGATGGAAGGCGCGTGCCGATCGATCACGTGTGAGACGGCCCGGGACCAGGCGCGGTGAAGCGGCCGCTCCGGGTCTTGGTGTATCGCGACAGTGCCGGCCTGCCGGCTCGGTGTCGCGAAGAGCCAGATCAGCCCCGCGTCTGCGTGTCCGAGCGCGATCTGGCGTTTGAGCAGCGAATCCAGGAACGACACGAGCGGAGCCACATCGGACGCCTCTCGAGGGGGGGCATCCGCATGGCTCCGCTCCGGTGATCCGACGGCCGGGGTCTCAGCGCTCATGCGCGAGCTCCTTGCCAGTGTCGTTTGATATCACGCCAGCTCGCTTCTCGCTCACTGAGAGAGCTTCGGGCCGTCGCCATCCTGACGGCTGACAGGGCCAATCTGGATCTGGCCGTTCCTGTCTTCGTACTGGCGCACGACCTGCCCGAGACTGATGGCCAGACGCTTTGCGCCGGCCCAGTTCATGATCACGCGGCTGCCCACGTTGAACATAATCGCCTGCTGGTTCTCGGCGACCTGCATGGGGAGGTTCATGCCGAAGTCCATCACAACCTCGTCCGCAGTTGTCGAGGTTCTGATCGTGTTCGCATAGGTCGTGTTCATCTTGGACTCGTCGATCCGGAGCTGAATCTGACGAGACTGGTCGTTGCCGGCTTCTGACATGGGACTGTCCTTTCCTGAGTGGATGAGATCGTAACGGTTTGTGTCCGGTGCTTCGGGCCAGCGTGAGCAAGGCCGCCGCTCGCAGCTCGACAGGGCGCACGGCCGAGTCGAGATCTGTCTCCGGGGTGGTCTGAACAGTAGACATCGCCTTCTCAGGGTCCAGCACGTTTTCCGCTTACCCCAGAGGGTGAAAGGAACATCACGTTTCCGTGCAGGCCGCTTGGAAGGTCACGGTCGTTCTCGATCTCGATCCTCACCTGGACCTGCCGCGCCCCCGCGTGCCCGGTAGGGGAGATGAAGATCACGCGTCCGGTCTGTTCGGCGTCTTCGGCGAGATCCTGCCAGAGCACACGGGCGGTGTCGCCGACCCTCAGGCGCATGGCCTCGCGTGTCGGCACGTTGACTTCGAGCCAGAGCGGGTCCGTCGCCACGATCGTCAGGACCTTGGTCTGCTCGTCGGCGGTCTCACCCTTTCGCTTGTGAACCTCAAGAACGACCCCTTTGATCGGTGAAACGACTCGCATCTCGTCGAGTCGTGCGAGTTCCCGTTCCAGTTCGATGCTCGCCTCGGTGAGTCTGAGCCGCGCAGAGTCGAGCGCGATCTCTGACTGTCCGAGTTTGAGTCTGGCGTCTCGAACCTCGTTCTCACTTGCGCCGCCCTGTTGATTCGAAGCGGTGGTCAAGCGAACCTCTTCCGCCCAGTGATCGCGCAAGAGCGACGCGTTTCGGACGTTCGAATCGTCGGTTGATGCGATCCTTGCCAGCTCGATCGTGCGTCGCTGGACGGCATCTTCGAGCATGAGCAGCTCGTCTCCGGGTGAGACCTCGTCACCTGGCTTCACCAAGACCCGATCCACTCTTCCGCGCACGGCAACGGCGAGTTCACGGAAGTCCGACGGGCGGGATATGGCTGGGAACGGCCCGAGCAGTTCTTCCGAGGGTTGGTGGGCGGCACGCGTCGTCGCGAGACAGCCCATGGCTGCAATGACTGGCAGAGTCCACAATCGCCACCGGATTCCCGGTCGCCCTTCGAGGTCCATCAGGATGGTCTCCATCGGTCCCCACTGGCATGCCTCGCACGCCCCTCGGACGCGCCGGCATGACACCACGCCGAACTATCTTCGCATCGTAGCGGGCTCTGTTCCACTCCCGTATGCGAATGCGTTCATTACCCAAACAAACCGTGAAGATCCTTCGCTGTTTCTTCAAGAGATGCACACAGGCATGTAGCATGTACTGTTCACAACGAGGCGTGCATGACCACGAAGCCCGGCCATCCGGCAGTCCAGATCGGTGCGGCATTCCCGGCTGAGATCGCGGCAGCCGCGATCATCAACTCGCACGGCACTTCGGTCATTGGGGCGGCGCGTGAGGCGAAAGCCGACCGGCTTGGTAGACGATCCACGCACGAACTCCGCACGGCGTGCCGCAGGATGGATGAAGCGGCCAGCGTCTTTCTTCCATGCCTGAATGACCGGGTTCTGCCGCGGCTGGCTCGCGAGGTCGTTGCGATCAGGAAGGCTGCCGGCAAGGTCCGAGATTGGGACATCTTTCTTGACGCGGTGAATGCTTCGGCGCGTCAGGGCGGCGTGCTGAAGCGGAAGGAGCGGCGTGCACTGGTTGATGCGGTCAAGCACATACGGCTTCGCAAGGTAGAGAACGCGGCAAAATCGATCGGCAAGGCCCGTTTGGCCGGAATCGAATCGCTGATCGGGCGACTGGAGAGAGACGCATTCCAGCCCGATGGCGAGTCGCGGCTTTACAGCGATGTAGCGGTCAATGCGATCACGCGCAGGAGCGAGGATGCGAAGGAGCATTTGGCGAGCGTTACCGGCGCGAGTGTTGAGTCGATCCACTCGCTCCGCATCGCTGCACGAGGGCTGCGTCATGTGCTTGAGATCACACGCGCATGCACTCCCGCGCATCTCTACGAGCGTGCGGCATCGGGGCTTGATGACGAGCTCGAGTCGCTCGGGCACCTCGCGGATCTCTCTTCGGCACGCGCAACCCTCGCGGCGAGTCGTCATCGCCTGGAGCGTTCGTGCGCGGAGGGTGTTGAAGCACTTGATGCCTGGTTGGTCGCTTCCGAGCAGTCGAGTCTTGAATCTGCACTGGCACGCATCGAGTCGGGCAATCTTGCTCGACTTGTCTCGGAGCTGCAATCGTGGGCGGATGAGGCCCGTGGAACACCCCTTTTCGCGAACGCAGATCCGGCGGCGAACGCGGTGGCGCTCGTTCCGACCCGGGCCGATCGATACGCGGTTATCGATGTCGGGAGCAACAGTGTCCGCTTGCTGGTGGGCGAGTTGCTCACGGATGGAACGTACCGCGTGCTCGACGACGAGAAGGAGAGCACCCGTCTGGGACAAGGGCTGATGTCCACGGGGATGCTCTCCGCGCAGTCGATGCTTCGCACGGCTGAGACAATCGCGAGGATGAGGGGGATCGCGCAGGGGTACGGGGTCTCTCGACTGCGGGTCTTCGGGACTTCAGCGACGCGTGATGCGACGAACCAGCGTGAGTTTCTCGCGCTCGTGCGAGAGCTGGCGGGTGTCTCCTTGGAAGTGCTGAGCGAGGAGGACGAGGCGAGGGCCGCTCATCGGAGTGTCGCGGCTGGCTTCGACATCGGTGAAACCCCGACTGCGGTGGTCGATATCGGGGGCGGGAGCACGGAGATCGTGCTCTCGACCAAGGGGGCGATAGAGCACCTCTGCTCGATCCGGATGGGAGCGGTCCGTCTGACAGAGATGTTTGTACCGCACGATCGAGAGAAAACGGTGCGTCGCATGCGCCGGTATGTGCGCCGAGCCCTTGAGCTCGCACTGCCGGAGGTGCCGTTTGCGCCGAATCTGGTCGTAGGCACCGGCGGGACCTTCACCTCTCTCGCTGCGATAGCGAGTGTGCGTTCTGAGTCTGTCGCCGGTGCCGAAGGAACGGAATTGAGACGATCCGAGGTCCGGCACCTGCTCGACCGCCTCGGTGATATGTCGCTGCGCGACCGCATGCGAGTTCCGCGTCTGAACCCTGAGCGGGCGGACATCATCGTTGCAGGAGCGGCGATCGC
Source organism: Phycisphaeraceae bacterium (assembly GCA_019454185.1). Lineage (NCBI taxonomy): Bacteria > Pseudomonadati > Planctomycetota > Phycisphaerae > Phycisphaerales > Phycisphaeraceae > Phycisphaeraceae bacterium. The sequence goes on along the minus strand of CP075368.1, from coordinate 1,539,453 downwards.
CGAGGGTGTGCTGAGGCATCTCAACGCGAATCGGCTTCGGGTTCATGATCGGGGGATCCGCGATGGGATCATGCTCGAAATGATCTCCGAGACGGAACGCCCGTCCGTGCCGGCAAGCGGCTCGCGTGCCATGTCCGCAGCAAGGCGGTTTGCCGAGGGGTGTCGTTACGAACGGGAGCACTCGGAGCATGTGGCGATGCTCTCCCTGCGGCTGTTCGATCATCTGCTGCGGGCGGATCTGCTTCCGCGAGGCGTATCGACGAACGAGTGCAGGACGCTTCTGGAAGCGGCTGCCGTGCTCCACGATGTCGGCTATCTGATCAATTACGCAGGGCACCACAAGCACAGCATGCGGCTGATTCTGAACAGCGCGATTCCGGGCTTTACGAAGAGGCAGATCGGCATCATCGCGAACATCGCACGGTATCACCGCCGGGCCGAACCGTCCGGACGTCATGGGTCGTACAAGTTGCTCTCGCGCCCTGATCGTCGGATCGTCAAGGCGTTGGCGGCGATTCTCCGTGTCGCAGACGGACTCGACCGCGCTCACACACAGCTTATCAGCGATATCTCCCTCCGCACGAGATCGGGTGCCGACGGCTCACGCGAAGCAACGCTGGTGGCCATCGCGAGCGAACGCCCGACCACAGACCTTTGGGGCGCAGAGCGAAAGGCCGCGCTGTTCGAGCGCGTCTACAGGGCCCGGCTGCGGTGTCTCTGGGAACCGGTCGAGTCCCAGCCGAAGAGCACCGTCGAACAGCCGACGGCCAAAGATCGTTCGCGCCAGGTTGCGTTGCGAATCGTGTGAGCGATCGCTCAGGGCCTTTCGGTGTGTCGTCATGCGTCGAATTGCAGTGTCTTCGCGTACCCCATGCTCATCGCACGCTCGAACTCGTCGATCGGTGTCGCCTTGCTCCAGTACCACCCCTGCCCATAGTCCACGCCGGCGGCGCGGAGGAAGAACGCTTGTTCTTTCGTCTCGACACCCTCGGCGGTCAACCGAACCCTGAGCGGTCCGGCCAGGGCGACGACGCCACGAAGAAGCCGCTCCGCCGTCACGCTCTTCAGCAGCGGCTGCACCTGAGAGCGATCGATCTTCAGAATGTCGAACTCAAGTCCCATCAGTTGAGCCAGACCGCTCTGGCCCGTTCCAAAGTCATCAACGGCCACGCGGATACCTGCTGCGCGCGACCTCGCGAGCGCATCTCGGCCGACATCGGTCAGCGCCTGGCGTTCGGTGATCTCCGCGACGAGGCGTGTCCTGTGCCGCTCCATCCCAGAGGCGGCCATGATCCGGGCGATGTGCCCTGTTCCAAGCACAGAGGGCGGCACGTTGACGCTCATATAGAAGCCGGGCACACGGTCGAAGAGAGGCGAAGCGTCTTTCACGAGGCAGTCGAACAGCCGTTCCATCATCTCAACAACCGCGATCGGATCGTTCTCGATGCGGTCGATCAGGCCGTCTTGAGCGGGCGAGACGAGCGAGCCGTCTGGAGCCACGAACCGCATCAACGCCTCCGCACCCGCGACCGCCCCCGTCTGCAGGTCAACAACCGGCTGGTAGTGCATAGTCAACGGGGGCACGACCACACGCATCTCGGCATCACTCATTTTCTCAGCGTACAGCATCTGGAACCCCGCTGCTGGGAGCCGATACCGCGGATCACCGGCCCTTTCCGATCTCATGCTCAGGAGGTGATCTGGGGTAAACCGTCACCCGACGTGGTCAACGGCGAGGGATGCGCCGTTGCCGAGCAACTTGCCTTGGTTTGGTTCGATCCCGAACAGTCTTGATCCCGTACACTCACCGTGCTGGGGTTGCCCGGGAGGCGGGGTTCCCGGCGATAGACCCCTAAAGACCTTTCCGGACCATGCCGCGGTGCCCAATCTGAACGCACAACCGACCGACGAAGCACTCTTTGAGCGGTACCGGGGTGGAGACACCCAGGCGTTTCGGACGCTCATCGAACGGCATCACGACGACTTACTGGCGTTTTTGTTCAGGTTAGTGGGGGATCGGCAGGCCGCGGAGGATGTCTTCCAGGAGGCCTGGGTCCAGGTCCACCTCTCTGCGGATACGTTCGACCGAGAACGCACATTCCGACCATGGCTTTTTACGATCGCCGCGAACAAGGGGCGGGACTACCTCCGTAAGAAGGGGCGGCGGCAGACGGTCGATCTGTCGGCGCCGGTTCGTCAGGACGGCGATGGGACGGCGACATTTGTGGATCTTCTGGAGGTGGATATACCTCCTCCTGATGCTTCGATGCAGGCGAGTGAGCGGGACGCCATGGTACAGCAGGCAATACAGAGCATGTCGCCGCAGCTCCGAGAGATTCTGCTACTTGCGTATTTCCAGCGTCTTTCCTACGCACAGATCGCTGAGGACCTTCAGATCCCGCTTGGAACGGTCAAATCGAGACTCCATGCGGCGGTTGCGTCCTTTGCGCAAAGGTTCGGGCAGGTCTCACGGAGCGCATCAGATCAAGAGCATTCCTAAAGGATGTTGAGCGGCATGAGCGACACGCATTCGCATGATGGCGTACTGCCGAGCGAGCCAGATCGGCTCGCGATCGACGCCCTCGTTGAAGCCGGCTGGGAGCCAGATCGAGTCGATCCGGTCCTGCGGACACGAGCCGCGAGAATCGCTCAGGCACTCGGCTTCCTCTCGTGCTCGAAAGTGCGATCTGACAACATTCTGGTGGACGTCGCCTTTGCCCGGGCCATGCGAGCGAAGGGGCATGCCGACGCTTCGGTTCCGACGCTGCACCCCGCAGATCAGGAGGCCATGGATGCGTGGGTGATCGCGGGCTATGACTCGACACGGGTTCCCGGCTCGCTCCGGTCTCGCGTTTCTCAGCATGAGAAGATCGGACGGCTGCTTGTTGATTCCGCTCCGGCGGGCACGAATGCATCCTCTTTGATCGAGCGGACCTTGCTCGCTGTTCAGGGAGCCGAGTCGCAGCGTGTCGGGCGTCTCCGTGTCGGCAGCGATATCGCGCCGCGTCGTGGGCGGCTGAGGATCAACGATCTGGTGACGGTCGCCGCGATGCTGCTGATCGGGGCCGCAGTTGCGATTCCCGTGATGTCGAGCACCCGTGCCCACATGCAGCAGACGCTCTGTCAGGCCAACCTTGGTTCCACAGCACTGGCGTTCTCTTCCTATGCCGCTGACAACCGCGATGTGTTGCCGATCGCCAATGCCGGATTTGGCGGCGGGAGTTGGTGGGATGTCGGCAAGGGGAGGGACAGGTCGAATTCCGCGAATCTGTTCTCGCTCGTCGCAGCCGGATATGTGGATCTCCGCGATTTGTCATGCCCTGGGAATCCGGAAGCACCGACGGAAACCGGCCAGACCTCGGGATTTGACTGGCGTCGTCTGGAGCAGGTCTCTTACTCGTATCGTCTGATTCCGGCCGGCGCGGCTCCAAGAGTCCACGACGATCCCCGCTCGGTCATTCTCGCCGACCGGTCGCCGGTGGTGTTGATGGCTGTTCGAGGCCAGCCGGTGCACCCTGAGGCAAATTCTCCGAACCACGACGACAGGGGGCAGCACCTGCTTCGTGGCGACGGGTCTGCGACCTGGGCCAAATCTCCTGTCCTCGCCGAGACGGTTGACAACATCTGGCTCCCCCGGTCGATCGAGGATCGAATCCGAGCGATCCGCGGGCGTTCCACGATCGAGCCCATCCGCGGCAATGAGCTCCCATCCCATGCGATGGATGTCTTTCTGGGGCCGTGAGCCGTTCAAAGGACACGGGTGTCCTCTGTGAGCGGTTGGGTCGTGTGAGGTCGGTCTGATCAAGTTGCCTTGCTGTTCGGGCTTGGGGTGTCTAACCTTCCCCTCCCCATCCCGGGTCGCCGGAGGGATTGTTGTCTTGTCGCAAGCACAACCGGGCCATTGCTCCGGTGAAGGATTGGCGCCATGTCCAAGAACAAAAGCCATAAGGGCTTGTTGAAGCGGATCCGGGTCTCCAAGACCGGGAAGATCCGTCACAAGTCTGCGAACTTCAAGCACCTTCGTTCTCACAAGTCGGGCAAGCGTCTCCGCAAGCTGCGCAAGGGCAGCTTCATGGCGAGCGCCGACAGCAAGCGGCTTGAGAAGCTGCTCTTCCGGCGTCTGCGTGGGCGTACACAGCCCCGGGCGGCGCTGCGTCGCAGCCCATCGCCCGCGGAGAGCAAGGCGAGGAAGGAAGCCCGGGCCGCTGAGGCATCCAAAGCGAAGTGATCTAACAGCATGAGCCCGAGCGTGTCGGGCTGTTGTCGTGGTTTCGGTGACTCACACCGGCCCGCCGGGCACAAGTCGTCGGCTTTCGTCGGCGCCCCGTCGGACAAAGAAGAGGAGTTTCGGCATGCCTCGCGTTCGCAAGGGTTCGGCCAAGACCAAGATGCGGAATCGGATTCTCCGGAAGGCCCGCGGGTACTACGGAGTCAAGAGCCACCACCTGTACCACGCCCGGAACGCGATCGTGCGTGCGGGTGTGTACGCGTATCGCGATCGTCGGGCCCGCAAGCGCGACATGCGCTCGCTGTGGATCACGCGTATCACCGCGGCCTGCCGCATGCGTGGTACCCGGTACTCGCTCTTCATCAACGGCCTGAAAATGGCTGGTATCAACCTGAACCGCAAGATGCTGAGCCAGATCGCGATCGAGGATCCCAAGCTCTTCGACACCATCGTTGAGAAGGCGGTCAAGGCCTCGCGGGCTGTGCCTGCCAAGTCCTGATGGATTTCATCGGTTTCTGAATCGACCAAGACGCTCGGCACATGCCGGGCGTCTTGTCATTCCTGACCACGTGCTATGCTGGGTCGTGGGGCGTTTCTGACACGGAGGTCACGGCATGGATTGGTGGTGGGCAGGGCGCATGCTGGAGAGCAACCCCGTTGCTCTGGTCTCATGGGTCGTCGTGGTGATCGGCTCAATCGTGCTGCACGAGCTCGCGCACGGCTGGGTGGCGACGCGGCTCGGGGACGACACGCCCCGGCTCAGCGGGCATCTCACGATCAACCCCCTTGTTCACATTCCGCCGATGGCATGGCTGCTCTTTGCCTTGTTCGGCTTCACCTGGGGCCAGATGCCGGTGAATTCTGCACGGCTTCGCGGACGGTATGGTGACGCGATCGTGTCGCTGGCTGGGCCGTTGATGAATCTGCTGATCGCGCTCGGAGCGATCGTCGCGCTGTGCCTGTGGATCGGCTTCGGTCAGGGGCATTGGGTGCAGGGTTTCAGATTCGAAGAGCCGCTGTTCACCAACACGGCGAGATTCTGGATGTACGCAGTCGTGCTGAACGTCATTCTCTGCCTGTTCAACCTGCTGCCGGTGCCGCCGCTGGACGGATTTCGCATTGCTGCGAGCGTCTTTCCGCCCGTTCGAAGGATGCTCGACACCGAACGGGGAGCGCAGTTCGGGCTGCTCGCGTTTGTGCTGCTCTTCTTCTTCGGCGCGAAGTATGTCGTTGGCTTTGGCGCGTCGATCGGCGGAGCGGCCATCGGCATCGCGATGGGGATTGTGCTTCCGAACGCGGATCTGCCCACGTTTCGGGTGTGAGTCGAACGCGTTGCGGGAGCGGCTCGGTTAAAGCATTCCGCACATGGGATAGAGCATCCTCGCTCCGACGTTCGCGTCCCACTCCGGCTCGTCTGGGCTGGGGGAGGGGCAGACCTCGACCAGGTCAAAGCCGACGACCCTGCGTCCGGATTCCTTGAGTTTCCAGAGCAGGTAGGTTGCCTCATTGAACGAGAGCCCGCCGGGCACTGGCGTGCCGGTATGCGGGCAGTAAGCGGGGCTGAGCCCGTCGATGTCGAACGACACGTGCACCTTCTCCGGGAGTGCATCGATGATGCGCTTGCACAACCCGTCGAAGGGAGTACCGGCCGCTCGTTCCTCGAACATGGCTTCGTCATAGAAGACGGCGCAGCGGGAGCCGTGGGCACGGGCGAACTCGACCTCGCCGAGGCCGAAATCGCGTATGCCGACCTGTACAAGTCGAGAGACGCCGGGGATTCGTGAGAGCACGTTGTGCATGATCGAGGCGTGTGACCACTGGAAGCCCTCGAACGCATCGCGAAGGTCCATGTGGGCATCCAATTGGAGGATGCCGATGTCCTTGTGCATCTCGGCCAGGGCCTTGATCATGCCGAACGGCGTGGAGTGGTCGCCACCGATGAGACCGATCTTCTTGCCTGCGGAGAGGAGCGATGTGGCTTGCTTGTAGACAAATACGTTCATTTCCTCGCTCGCCATGTTGACGCGTGCGACATCCTGCTCATCCCCGGGCTCTGCGCCACCCTTCTCGATGATGGGGACCGCGATCTCGCGTGCCTCGGCAGAGAGCCGCGCGATTCGCTCATCGGGACGGAGCATGTGGATCCCGCGCTCATAGATCTTCCCGAAGCGACGATGGAAGAGATCGACCTGCGATGAAGCGGCGAAGATCGCTTCCGGGCCGTGGGCGGTTCCGTTGCCGTAGGACGTGGTCGCGTCGAAAGGGACAGGCAGGAGAACGATCTCCGCATCATCAAAGAGGTGGGGGAGTCCGAAGATGCCGGAGCCGGGTTTGGCCGCTGCGTCGGGATCAAAGTGCATGGGTTGCTCCAGTCGGGCACTTGAGTGGGCGGGTGTCTCGCGAATCGGTTCAGCGTATCCTCTCGGCGTGAAGTATGTGATCGTCATTCCGGATGGGGGCGCGGACCTCCCGATCGACTCGCTCGGTGGCAAGACGCCCTTTGAGGCGGCACACATGCCCGTGCTCGCCGATCTGGCTCGGGCCGGACGCGTCGGGTGTGCAGCAACAACGCCGCCACGCTTCGAGGCGGGGTCCGACGTCTGCTCAATGTCTTTGCTCGGGTACGACCCCGACAAGTATCACACCGGTCGCGCCCCGATCGAGGCTGCGGCGTTGGGGCTCAATCTCGGGCAGAAAGACTGGATCTTCAGACTGAACCTTGTGACGACGGGCGACCCGGGGAGCGGCGACGCCGGGCTGATGCTGGACCATTCGGCCGGTGCGATCAGTGATGCCGAGGCAAGGACACTCGTAGCGGATCTGATGGAGCATTGGGGACGTGTGGCACCGTTGGATGTGGAAGGGCTTTCACTGACTCCGGGTGTCTCGTACAGGAACGTTCTGGTTGATCATGCAGGGCGGAGCTACAAGGGCGTCGAGACGACCCCGCCACACGAGATCCCGCGTCTGCCGTGGGCAAAGCACGTGCCGCGCGGTGGGAGTGAGTCGGGGCGGTTGTTGCGGCTGATGTTGGCTTCGGTCGATTTTCTCTCGACACATCGGGTGAATCTGGCAAGGCGGGAGAAGGGCCAGAGGCCTGCGACTATGGCCTGGATCTGGGGGCAGGGTACGGCTCCGTCGCTTCCTTCCTTTGAGTCACGTTTCGGGATCAGAGGTGCGATGATCACGTCCGTCGATCTGCTGGCAGGTATCGCGGCACTGATCGGATGGGATCGCCTGCACGTTCCGGGGCTCACGTCATACCACGACACTGATTATGCGGCACAGGGGAAGGCGACCTGCGAGGCACTCGATCGGTACGACGTTGTCTGCTGCCATGTTGAATCGCCCGACGAGCTCTCTCATCAGGGAGACTGGCAGTCGAAGGTCGCTGCACTGGAAGCGATCGACGAGCAGATCATGAAGCCACTCGTCGAGCACCTGCGGACGTTCGGCGATCCGGATGTTGATCCGAGTGCGCCGGGCTGGCGGCTCCTCTACATGCCCGACCATTACACGCTCGTAAGCACTCGAAAGCACGACGCGACACCCGTGCCGTTCCTTGTCGCCGGCGCATACGTGAAATCGGCGGTGTCGAGGCCTTTCACAGAGGCAGCGGCTCTTTCAAGTGATCTGAAGATCGAGAACGGCCACGACCTGATGGAGTACTTCCTGCACGGCGGCCTGGCGCGTGTGCGTCCGATCGGCACACGAACCACATCCTGAGGTATAGCAGTGGACGAGATCAGGAAGAGCGAGATTGGGTCCGGTGCGACTGGCGATGGCACTCACGAAGAGCGCGATGAACTTGTGCCCCTTGCCGATCCGGAGGAGCATGGCAGCATCAAGCCGCCGCCGGTCGCGACTGCGCCTCAAGGCGTTGAGGTGAGGACGCCGACGGTTGTGAAGGAGCGGTACGTCGGCGACGCTTCTGGTGCGGCTGTTGGAACGAACGCCGCGGCAACTGCGCCGGCTGATACGACAGAGATCCCGCCAATTGTCAGGCCCGGCTTCCCCGGGCCCAACACGCTCATTATCTCGGCAGGGGTTCTGACTCTCGGGGCGGTCGGAATGGCTGGGTACTTTGCGCCCTCCCACGCGATCGCACGTGGCCTTGCCACGCTCTATGACATCGCTGTTCACACGGGAACGGGTATCGTCGCCGTCATGATTGCCGCTGTGTTTACGGAGAGGCGATTCAGCGAAGCAAAGGTTGCGTCAGCGAGGATGTTCTTTGCGGTCTCGCTCCTGTACGCCGTAGTCAGTTCAAACATCCCGATCCCTACAAAGATCGACGAGTGGGTCCTCGGGCTTGCGGCATACACGCTCGCGCTGTGGGGGCTCTTCCGCTTGCCCAGGCATGAGCTGACCGTGATCGGCGTCACGCACGCGGGCCTCTGGTTGATTGTCAAGTTCGGTGCTGAGCTCAACGCGTTCATCGCCTCGCGTGCGGCGGCACCCTGATGAGTGAAGTCCGTACCATCTCCGGAACCTTGATGCTGCAGGATGGACGCGGGGGAGTCCGTCTCACGCGCGGCACGCTCCGAGTCGCCGACGGATTGATCCAGCGAGTCTCCGAGGGTGTTGTCGATCCGCGCCCTGATCTTGGCGGTGAGCATGCGATCATCATGCCCGGTTTCGTTGATGCACACATGCACCTGCCCCAGTTCGACTCGATCGGTATCGACGGGTTCACACTGCTGGACTGGCTGGAACGGGCGATCTTCCCGGCAGAGTGCGCTTGGGCGGACCCAGATGTCGCTGGTGAGGTCGCGACACGTGCGGCACAATCGTTGCTGTCGTTCGGGACCACATCGGTATGTGCTTATGGAACTGTGCACCACGACGGAACCAAGGCCGCGATCGAGGCGGTCGCTGCTACCGGGATGCGGGCGATGGTGGGACAGGTGCTCATGGATAGGAACGCCCCGCCTGAGCTGTGCCGCGGGGCGACGCAGTTGGTGCGAGAGGCAGCATCGTTGACGGAGTGGACGCGCGGTCTCGCGGCATCGAATGGGTTGCGGGTCGAGCACTCGATCAATCCACGGTTCGCGATCTCGTGTACGCCACAGTTGCTCACGGGGGCCGGGGAGGTGATAAGGCGACTCGATGCACCGATGCAGACTCACCTCTCCGAGAGTGTGCCAGAATGTGAGGCGATCGCACGCCTGTTCGATGAGCGGTCGTATGTCGGTGTCTATCAGGATGCCGGTTTGCTCGGACCCCGGTCCATTCTGGCGCATGGGGTATGGCTCGATGTAGATGAGCGGTCGATACTTGCCGCGACGCACTCCATCATCGCGCACTGTCCGACCGCAAACATGTTTCTTCAGTCCGGAGACTGTAATCTGGGGGCGCTCGGACGATCCGGCGTTCGACTGGCGGTGGGGTCGGATATCGCGGGGGGCAACGAGCGATCGATGGTGCGTGTAGCTCGTGCGATGATCGAGACTTCGAAGCGTGTTGCCGCGAGCACGGGCAAAGGTGGTGTGATCGCGCCGAGCCGGGCATGGTGGATGATCACATGCGGGAATGCGGATGCGATCGGCTGGCCGAGGACCTCGCGGCTCGAAACGGGTGCCGAAGCCGATGTGCTGGTAGTTAAGCCCGATGTTCGGTGGCAAGAAGCCGTCGATCCATTGGGTACTCTGCTCTACGCGTGGGACGATCGGTGGATCGAGCAGATACTCGTCGCGGGCGAGGGCGTGATACGCCGGTAAACCGCGCGCGGCAGCACAGGGTGCACTCCTGATGCCAGCACGAAGGGAGTTCAGAGTACAAGCGAAGTGCCGCGCGCAATCTTCGTGGGGAGACGTGCCGAACTCAAATCGGAGGGTTCGAGCGCGGTGCTTGCGGATATCTCGATCGTGCAGTCCGGCTCACCGGCGTCGTTGAGCGGGACATCGATTCCGACCGATCTGAGCCAACGTGTTGCTCTGAGCGTCTGGAGTTTCGTGCAACTCTCGGGGCTGTCGACACCGCTCGCGTTCTTGATCGGCGCAAACTCCTCGATGCGATCCGTCTCATAGACAATCGAGGCACGGCAGAGGGGTAGCGCGTCGAACACGAACCGCTCGAGTTTGATGCCGTTCGGGGATACAGGATCGATTCTCGCGCCGGTGGCCGGATCGATGCAAGGGACTTTCTTCTCTGCGCGGTGAAACGGGAGCGAGAATGCCGGATCGGTTGCCAGCCGTTCGATGAATGCAACTCCCATGACGTGAACAGCGATCGAACCCGCGAGGAATCGCAGCGAACCGTCGGGCATCCTCTCACGTTGAAGGTCCATCGGGAGGTCGGAGTATTCGATCACCTCGGTGCGCCCCCCGGACGAGCAGAAAAGCCCAAGCTTCTCCTCGGGATAGGCCTTCGGGATCATCTTGCTCGACATCTCTGCAGAAGAGTCGGCGGGCGATGAGTGGAGCCCGATGAAGACCGGATCGATCACGCGGACAGTGGCGTTGTCTACCTGGAAGTAAGACAGCGTGGTGATGCCCCGCCGTTTCATATCGGCGATCGCTCCAGACTTGTGCAGAGCGGTGATGGAGCCGCCGTGGCCATCCGGGTTCGTGGCAATCTCAGAGGGGGAGGACATCAGCACACGCCCGGTGGTCATGTCGAATGAGGGCATGACACCCTGCTGGAAGCACATGACGCTCTCAGCCGGAAGACCGAAGGAGTTGTGACGAGTGAAGAACGCGACCGTCGCGTCATGATTGAGCGGGCTGGTCATGATGTACCACGGGATGACGTGCCCGGATCGCTTCGACCACGCGGCAATCTGCTCCGCAAAGAGCTGGAAGAGGGGCTTGCGGCTCACGCCACCCGCCGGATAGCAACCCTTGGGTCCGTCGTATCCCAGACGTGTCCCCTGGCCGCCTGCGACGGTGAAACAGGCGACCGCCCCTGAATTGATGAGCTCAAGTCCGCGCGCCCGGGCGCCCGCCTGATCCCAGGGACGCGCCGAGCCCGTGGTGTTATTCGGAAAGTACGGTGCGGGTTGGAGATCGGCCGGAAGTGTGAATGATGGCTTGTGCATCACATAGTTCTCAATCAGCGAGGGGATCTCCTCAAGATTGAGTGACAGAAGCTGGGCAAGGAGCGAGGCACGCTCGGCATCGGAGAGTCGGTCATACGCCGCGAGGATGTGGGATTGACCGACCCGATCGATGCGTGAGACAAGTTCAGCAGGTAGTGCAATGGTGGCTGGCATGTCGCGGCTCTCCGTTTCTCCCACGGGGGGGGGGGGGGGGGGTGATCCACGCTCATCCTAGCGATTTCGAGGGATCGGTTCCGGACCAACGGCCCGGCTTCTCCGGTGGAGATACGCTCTGAGCGATGCCTCCACAGCCGCCATCATCGGGACAAACGGGTGCCTTCGGGCGTGGCTCTGTCACAAATCTCCTCACGCGCTCGTCGGGAAGCACGCTGGCGGCTCCGTCGATTCTCGCGGCGGACTTCGGACGTATGGCTGAGTGGTGCGGGCGAGCGGTCGGGGCGGGTGCGAAGGTGTTGCACGTCGATGTGATGGATGGGCACTTTGTTGACAATCTCACGATGGGGCCGGACATGGTCAGGGCGCTGCGAGCAGAACTGCCGCAGGTGTTTCTCGATGTCCATCTGATGGTTACGAATCCGGAGCGATTCGTGGAGCCATTCGCGAAGGCGGGTGCTGACCATATCACGTTCCACGTGGAGGTTGCGCCGCCCGGCGAGCTCCGCGCTCTGGCCGACGCCGTTCGTGCGATGGGGACGACGGCCGGGATTGCGATCAATCCGCCGACTCCCGTGGATCGGTTGTGGCCGGTGGCCGATGCGTTCGATCTGACGCTGGTCATGTCCGTGAACCCCGGCCGAGGTGGGCAGGCGTTTATTGCCAAGACACTCGAAAAGACACGCGCTGTGCGCGAGCGGTACGGGACGGGCATGCGGGTTGAGATGGACGGGGGAATCGGGCCGGGCACCGCCCGCCTTGTGCGGGATTCCGGGTGCGATGTCCTTGTCGCGGGCTCGTCGTTCTTCGGCCAGCCGCCCGAACGATGGGCGGGAATCCTCGACTCCCTTCAGGACTAAGTGACAGGCCCATGGTCCAATTGGTTGCACCGCGAGAGCGTCCCCGCATTACACTCTAGATCGGATGTCTGAGCTGCATCGCGGGAACCACCGGAGCCACAGCAGATGGAAACGCAAGCGGGCATGCCAGAGGCGGAGCGGCTGATCGCCCGCTTCAGCGCGAAGCAGGCGACGGTGGGCATTGTCGGGCTGGGGTATGTGGGTCTGCCTCTTGTGAGAGCGATGCACGGCGCCGGGCACCGGGTGGTCGGGTTCGATATCGATGAGTCAAAGGTGCGGATGCTCCGTCAGGGTCAGGCGTATCTGAAGCATCTCGGCGACGAGTTGGTTCAGATCCTGGCGTCCTCGGATCGATTCATGCCGACCTCGCGTCCCGGAGATCTTGCGGGGTGCGATGCGATCGTCCTGTGTGTGCCCACGCCGCTGGGAGAGCATCGCGAGCCGGATCTTTCATATGTCGAGCGATCGACCGAGATGGTCGCTAGCGTGCTGCAGAAGGGCATGCTCGTCTCGCTGGAATCAACGTCGTATCCCGGCACAACCCGGGAGATCTGCCAGACGATTCTTGAACGGGGCGGGCTTCGATGCGGGCGGGACTTCTTCCTTGTCTTCAGCCCTGAGCGAGAGGATCCCGGACGGAAAGACATGGAGACACACCAGATCCCGCGCCTCGTGGGCGGGATCGACGAGGTTTCCACCAGAGTCGGCGTCGCGCTGTACTCATCAGCCGTGGAACGCGTGATCGCGGTCGAGAGCGCGGAGGTTGCGGAGAGCGCGAAACTGCTTGAGAACATCTATCGGGCCGTGAACATCGCGCTCGTCAACGAGCTCAAACCCGTGCTGACGGACATGGGGATCGACATCTGGTCCGTCGTCAGGGCCGCTTCCACCAAGCCGTTCGGTTTCCACCCCTTCTACCCCGGCCCGGGGCTCGGGGGGCACTGCATCCCCATCGATCCCTACTACCTCTCATGGAAGGCGCGGGCGGCGGGCCATGTCACGCGGTTCATCGAACTCGCGGGAGAGATCAACTCCAGCATGCCTCGGCTGGTTGTCGAGCGGGCGTCTCGCGCCTTGAACGATCGCGGCAAGCCCGTTAAGGGCTCAAGGGTGCTGGTGCTTGGGATCGCGTACAAGCCCGATATCGACGATATCCGTGAGACTCCGGCCGCAGAAATCATCACGCTGCTCCAAGAACGTGGCGCCGTGGTCTCGTATCACGACCCGCATGTCGCCAGGTTCCCCTCGATGCGGAACTACACGCTGGATCTAGCGAGCGTGCCCCTGACGGCAGAGATGCTGGCGCACGCGGATTGTGTCATGATCGTGACGAACCACGCGGCTGTTGATTATGGGCTTGTCGCCAAGCACGCGACGCTGATCGTGGACACGCGTGATGCGATGCGGGATCATCCCGGGCCGAATGTGGTCAAGGGGTGATGACGATGGAGCTTTGCGGCGAGTATCTCTGCTGATACGGCTCAAGCTCAGCGGGCAACGCCTTCAGTCCTCGCCGCTTGGCTTTGTCCACGGCGTACTTCAGCGAGTTGTGCATGCGCCGACGGACGCTCTCGGTGACGTTGAGGCCATGAGCCTCCATCTCTCGAATGGCGTAGGCCCACGCGTGGTACTCCTCGAGGCAGCGGGGCTTGTACACGTTGAAGCCGATGGCGTGGTGTCCGATCTCGTGGAGGAAGACCGCCGCGGACATCGGTCCTTTGGGGCGCGGGGCCTCGATCAGGCGTGAGACTCGGCCGTCCCGATACTCGATCTGCCATGCGATACCGGACATACTGGTGCGCCACTTTCGAACGCGCACGCCGTAATGCGAGAGCTTGGCCTCGACCATCGCGTCGTACTTGGATTGCATCGTGTCGCGTCGTGAGACCGGCGCGGGCTTCGTCTCGCGCTTCGCGCGATTGTGTGCCGGTGCTTGCCTGGACACTGGCGAGGACGCATCAGAACGCGTACGAGACGCTGGCTTTCTGCGCTGCTTCTCTGGTTGTGTCAGCCCAAGCAGATCCCAGAGCGTCTCGAACATGCGCCCCATCATCCGGCCCCCATGTTGGAGCGAGTGAGGCGTTCGGCCCCTGAGAGACGGCGCCCGCGGGCGAAGTCGGGCCAGGCCATGATCCGCTTCCCCGCGGGCTGCACGTCGATCAGACGCACGGTGGACCCGCTGCCGCAGGCGACCACGCCAGTTTCGGGATCGAGAATCAACCCGGGTTCGACTGCGCAGCGGTCAACAGGCGTCACAACTCGTGATTCGGAGCGAGAAGCATCTGATTGCACCAACGCTCGGCAGAGCTTGAGTGATTCAATGGGTTTGCCCTCAGGGCCGAGGAGCGTCATGGTGACTCCCGGCCATGGGCTGAGCCCGTTGATCCGGCGGGCACACACGGCGGCATCTTGAGCAAAGTCCACGTATCCATCGGCGCGAGAGAGCTTGGGAGCGAGTGTGACAAGCGACTCGTCCTGGACTTTGCGGGAGAGTCTTCCGCTCCGAAAGTCACGAAGCACGCGAAGCACGAGTTCGGGACCTTCCGCGCTGAGCCGGTCGTGGAGTTCGCCGGCAGTTTCGGCGGAGCCGATCTCCGATCGAGACGAGGCGAGGACCTCGCCCGCATCCATGCGTTCCGCGAGGGTGATGACGCTGTTTCCCGAGTGTGTGTCACCTGCAAGGATCGCCGCGTTGATCGGGGCCGCTCCGCGCCAACGAGGCAGAATAGAGGCGTGCAGGTTGATAGCGAAGATGCCGTCGAGAAGGCCCGCGCCAAGTTTCTGCCCGAAAGCGATCACAACCCATGCGTCGGCGTTCCAGTTCCTGATCTCTGCAACGACTTCGGGCGCGTTGCATTTGGTGGGCTTCAGCAGGGGTACATTGGGGAGTTCCGCCGAAGCAGCCGCGCCGATCGGTGTCGGCGTGAGTGAGGTGCCGCGGCCTGCGGGTTTGTCGGGCTGTGTGACGACCCCTGCGAGTGTGTGCTCTCTGGCGAGTGCGCGGAGCGTCGGCAGCCCGAACTCACCGGAACCGAAGAACGCGATGCGCATGGGGTTGGTCATGTCGGCCTCCTCCATGAGGCGCTCGGGCGATCGCTCAACCGATGCGTGCCATGCCGTTCATGTAGGGGCGAAGAACATCCGGAATCGTGATCGAACCATCTGCGTTCTGGTACATCTCGAGGAGAGGAATGAGGATGCGAGGGCTCGCGGCGACGGTGTTGTTCAGCGAGTGGCAGACAACGGTGTCGCCCTTGCCTGCTGAGCCGCCGGGGCGATACCGCATGTTGAGGCGACGGCACTGAAAGTCGTAGAGACGGCTCGCCGAGTGCGTCTCTCCGAACTCGCCCGAGGGCGTGCCGTCGGAGGCGTCGCCTCTGCCGGGCATCCAAGACTCAATATCAACCATGTCCGCGTTCTTCACACCGAGATCGCCTGTGCAGCACTGGAGAAGGCGGTAGGGGAGCCCGAGGGATTGCAGGAGTTGCTCGACGTATCCGATCATCTTCTTGTGCCATTCGCGGCTCTCGGCCTCGTCGGCGCGGCAGATGACGACCTGCTCGACCTTATCGAACTGGTGGATGCGATAGAGGCCTGCGGTGTCCTTGCCCGCTGCCCCTGCCTCGCGTCTGAAGCATGTGCTGACGGTGACGTATCGCAGCGGGAGCGAGGCCTCGTCGAGAATCTCATCCATGTGCAGGCCCATGAGCCCGACCTCGCCGGTACCGGTCAGGTACGAGTCGCTTGAGCCGCCTCGGTTCTTCTCGTCGACGAGATAGGCCTGCTCGCGTCCGGCGGGGAAGAATCCGGTGCCGATCATCGCTTCCTCACGGACGAGCACGGGGACACTCATCGGGGTGAAGCCGTGTGAGTGGACCATCGTGTCGAAGGCGTAGCGGAGGATCGCATTGTGCAGGAGCATCCCCGCCCCCGTGAGAATGTACGAGCGTGTGCCCGCGAGCTTGACGCCCCGCTCGAACGACACGAGGTTGTGCTTCTCGATCAGTTGCAGGTGCGTCAGCGGCTTAAAGCCCCTATTCGCCTCGAACGACTTGCTCAGGTCGAATCCCGGAGGGCTCCAACGCTGTAGTTCGATGTTGTCCTCGCTGCCCTTGCCGACAGGGACATCTGGATCCGGCGGCAGCGGAACCTGGAGCAGGAGGTTCTGGAGTTCGGGATCGAGAGCCGTGATCTCTGCCTCGATCGCGTGCGATGCCGACTTCAGAGCAACGGGCTTGGCGGAGAGAGCGTCGATCTCTTTCTGGATCGCGTCCGCCTCGGCTCCGTGCTTGCCCTTGAGCGACCCCTTGAGCTTCCCGATCTGCGGCCCGATCTCTTTGGCCAGGCGGTTCTGCTCGGCCCGGAGCTTCTCGAACTCGGACTGAAGAGCACGTTTGCGTGCGTCGAGTTCGACGATCCTCTCGATGTCGATGAGAACGTTCTTGGCCTTGGCACCCAAGGCATAGTGGGCGGGATTCTCACGGAGTTGCTTCAGGTCGATCATGGGTCGGTCATGGTAGACGGGGGGAGGAGCATCTAGGAATTTCACTCCAGGGTACTGCAGGACCCGCTGAACACGGCCGGGGCATTCGTATACACTGGCATGCAGCGATCCCAGAAGACCAAGCCCACGGCGAAAGAGAGTGAGCGTGCGGCGATCCGCCGGATGCTCTCAGAGACCCCGACAGCACCCATGCCAACACCGGCCGCGAACACACTCCAGATCCGCCCCCTCACGACCCGGGGGCGTCCCGTGCCGCTCGGGGCTGAACCGATCTCGATCGGCAGGCATCCCGATAACACGTTTCCCCTTAAGGACGAGCGAGCGAGTCGCTTTCACTGCGTGATCGAACCCGAGAGCGGCGGTGCGTTACGGGTACGGGACCTTGGTTCCCGGAACGGGACGAAGGTCAACGGCGACCGGGTAGACGTGGCGACAATCGTCTCCGGGGACATCGTGAAGGTCGGAACGCACGAGTTCCGAATTGAGTCGATGGAGGCCGCAGCATCTGCCGATTCTCACGACGGGTCTGGCGCGGCGTGGGAGCGAACGCTCCGTGAGATGGTGAAGAACCTTGCGCCGGATCTCCCTGTTGAAGAGACGATCCAGGTTGTATCAGCAGACGGGAAGCCGTCGGACATCGTTCTCGGGGAGGCGGACGGGCCGAAGGCCGTTCGGCTGCTGCTCACGCTCTCAGGTCGGGCGCGGGCTACGGATATTCACCTTGAGCCGAAGGGAGAGACGTTCCACGTTCGCATGCGGATCGACGGCCAGATGACCTGGGTCGTCGAGTTGCCGAACAGGATCGGCGAGTTGGTTCAGGGCGTGATCAAGGCCGCGTGTCTGATGAAGACGCTCGGACGAGATGCCGTGATCGACGGCGCGTTCTCGGCACGCTATCCGGATCGGCGCGTGGACTATCGGGCATCGTTCACGCCGAGCATCCATGGTCAGAAGCTCGTGCTGCGAATTCTGGACCTGCGCGACATGCCGCGTTCCATCGCCGAACTTGGCATGGCTCCCTACATGCTCGATCGCATCCGGCGGACGTGCATGCAGGATGCGGGGTTGCTCCTGGTCTGCGGGCCGACCGGATCGGGTAAGACGACCACGCTCTACAACGCGATCCGAGAGATCGATCGCAACACCAGAAACGTCGTGACAATCGAGGATCCGGTCGAGTACCGGCTCGACGGCGTCACGCAGATCCCGATCGATGAGCATCGGGGCAACTCGTTCAACGGGTTGCTGCGTTCCGTGCTCCGGCAAGATCCTGACGTGATCTACGTCGGAGAGATCCGCGATGAAGAAACGGCACGCACAGCGATGCAGGCGGCCATGACCGGGCACGTCGTCTTCTCCACGGTACACGCGAAGGAAACGATCTCCGCCGTCTTCCGGCTGCTCGATCTCGGCGTCGAACCCTATCTCGTCGCAAACGCGCTCGATCTTGTCCTCGCTCAGCGTCTGTTGCGAGTCCTCTGCGACAACTGCAAGACGCCGGTGCCCCTCACGCCCGGCCAGATCACCCGAATGGGAAAGGGGCATATCCAGGGCGCCAAGCCGTTCCACGCGGTCGGGTGCGCAAGGTGCCTGAAGACCGGCTTCAAGGGGCGAAGGGCCATCTTCGAGCTTCTGGATTTCAACACGGAACTCAGGGACATCGTTCTCAAGGCACCCGGCGTACAGGCCATGCGCAAGGCGATCGAGGCGGGACACTTCACCACCCTCGCGCAATCCGCCTATCGCCTGGTCTGCGAGGGACATACCTCGATCGATGAGGCCGAGAAAGTCGCGGGCGGCGTCTGAGGGCTTGTGGTCCCTAACATCACCCCGCATGGATCTTCTGCTCGGGCACCTCGACCGCTGGAAGCCCTTCAACGCACTCGTTGTCGGCGACTTCATGCTGGACCAGCACCTCTATGGCGATGCCGAGCGGCTCTCGGCCGATGCCCCTGTACCGATCCTCCATGTGAGACGACAGACGAGCAACCCCGGTGGTGCGGCCAATGTCTGCCTCGATCTCGCGGCTCTCCGAGGCACTGTCCGCGCGTGCGGCGTGATCGGCACAGACCAGCACGGCGACATCCTCAGGCATGCCCTTGTCGAACGAGGTATCGACGCGTCCGGACTCGTCGCCGACTCGTCTCGGCCGACAACGGTCAAGCAGAATCTCATCGGGCTTGCTCAGGCCAGGCATCCGCAGAAAATGTTCCGCGTGGACTTTGAGTCGCGAGACCCCTTGTCCGCGGCAGCCGCAGAGTCACTGCTCGCCCGTGTGCGAGACTCGCTCGATTGGGCCGAGGTTATCTGCATCGAGGATTACGCCAAGGGAGTCTGCACAGAACAAGTCTGCCAGGGCGTGATCGAGATGGCGCGGCGTCTCGGAAAGCCCGTCTTCGTTGATCCTGCCCGGCTCGACTCCTATTCGCGTTACCGTGGCGCGACGGTGATCACACCGAACCGGACCGAGGCCGAGGTCGCGACCGGCCAGCGAACAGACGGCGAGGCAGACGTGGCGCACAACGCAACCCTTGCCCGAACGCTGCTTTCTGCCGTCGAGTTAGACGCTGTTGTCCTGACGCTCGATCGCCACGGGGCCCTTCTCCTTGAGAGGGATGGCGACCCCGTTTCCATACCTACCGTGGCGAGGAAGGTCTACGACGTCACTGGCGCTGGCGATATGTTTCTTGCGGGGCTGGCCGCGGCACGCGCAAACGGCTCCACATGGAGCGATGCGGTCCGCTTCGCGAACGCAGCGGCAGGGCTTGAGGTCGAGATCTTCGGCGTAGAGCCCATTCCCATCGAGCGCGTACACCACGCGGTCCTGGAGCAGGCCGCACGTACACGCGGCAAACTCCGAACCATCGAGCAGGCAGAGATCGAGGTGCGGGCGAGACGGGCATCCGGGCAGAAGATCGTCTTTACGAACGGATGCTTCGACCTGCTCCACGCGGGCCACGTCGATCTGCTCGACAAAGCCGCGACGCATGGTGACTTTCTCATTGTCGGGCTGAACAGCGATGCCTCGGTCAAGCGACTGAAGGGGGCGGCAAGGCCGGTCAATTCCGAGGAGGATCGTGCCCGAGTGCTCGGTGGCCTCGGGTGTGTCGGGGCCGTTGTCGTCTTCGATGAAGACACGCCTATCGACCTCATAAAGCGGCTCAAGCCAGACATCCTCGTGAAGGGCGCTGACTACACCAAGGACAAAGTGGTGGGGGGCTCCGATGTGGAATCCTGGGGCGGGAGCGTCGTCCTGATCGACCTTGTCGAAGGCAAGAGCACGACGGGCATGATCAAGCGCATGGGGGGGTAAATCGCCACGATCAGCGCAGTGCAGTGAAGGGAAGAGCCGCGGCTTGACATATGCCATAACAAGAATATATAGTCTGCCCGACGCTGCTCGTGCGATCATCGCGCAGCCGGAGGCGATACCAGATGCAGGCCGATTCCTCTTCAAGCACCGATAGCGGTTTCAAGTCCCAGCGGGTGGTGTCGCGTGACGAGTGGCTCCGGGAGCGTCTGTTACTCCTTGCCGAAGAGAAGGAACTGACACGCCGACGCGACAAGGTCGCCGCTCGGGTTCGATCGATGCCGTGGGTACGAGTGGATAAGCAGTACGTCTTTGACGCGACACCCGAATGGGGCAGCAGACTCTCGCTCGCGGATCTGTTTGGTGCGAGGTCGCAGCTCATCGTCTACCACTTCATGTTCGATCCGACGTGGTCGCAAGGGTGCAAGTCCTGCTCTTTCGTCGCCGACCACTACAACGGCATCGTCGTGCACCTTGCACACAGAGACATCTCATTCATCACAGTGTCGAAGGCGCCGATCGACATGATCGAAGCGTTCCGCGTACGCATGGGATGGTCCTTTCCCTGGGTTTCCGAGGCGAGAAACGGCTTCGGGCGAGACTTCGGTGTCTCCTTCACCGACAGCGAACTCGCCGATCCGACCAGTCTGTACAACTACAACGCCAGGCCATACCCGATTCGCGAGCTCCCGGGCGTCTCGGTCTTTACGAAGGACTCACGCGGCAGCATCTACCACACCTACTCAACCTTCGCGCGCGGACTTGAGGACTTCCTTACAGCATACCGCTACATCGATATCACACCCAAGGGGCGCGATGAGGCAGAGGGGGGAGGCATGGGATGGCTTCGGCACCATGACCGATACGACGGATCGGCTTTCGTCGATCCGTGGGCGGAGCGTCCGGGGATCACCGGCCCATCTCTTTGAAGCGAGGTCGTGATGTGTGGCCGTTGCGACTGTTCAGAGAAGAGCGTGACCAATGAACCCGCCGCTGAATCATCGGTACCCGGTCCGGAGCAACGCTCCTTGCCGTCTCGATTCTTCGCAGCTCTCGTGTGGGCGCTGCCACTGGCCGTCTTGGCGCTCGTTCCCAAGTGCCCGGCATGTATCGCGGCGTATGTGCTGGTGCTGACAGGTCTCGGGATCTCGCTCCCCGTTGCCGGAATTCTTCGTCTCACATTGATCACGCTCAGCATACTCGCGATCGTCTGGCTATTGGCAAGAGCCACACGATCAGCGATTCGTGGACGCGTATTGCTTGCACGATAGGGCTACGCAGGGTCGGACGCTGCGACTTCGTAGCCGTTCCTCAGCACAGCGAGAGGGCGAGGCCTGGTCCTGACCGCTTCCGCAGCTGACTCCACAGGCAACACCACAAGATTCGCACCACAGCCGGGTGAGACGCCGTAGCCGGATATTCCCATGATCCGTGCCGCATTCGCGCCTACGCAATCGAACGCGTACTCGATGTCATTGGGCAGCGAGAGGTGGTCTACATGGACCAGCATGTGCGCGATGTCGAGCATCTGCCCCGTTCCGAGCGGATAGAACGGATCCTTGATGCAATCCTGTCCAGCGCCGACGGTCACCCCACTCGTCCGAAGCTCCGAAACCCGGGTCATGCCGCGCCGCTTCGGGTACCGGTCAAACCGCCCCTGCAGATGCATATTGACGCACAGGTTGCAGACGACGTGCATGCCCGCATCTGCGATCATCGAGATAACCTTGGCCGCATGGACGTCGGAGTGCGACGCCAGCGAGCACACATGCGAAGCGGTGACTCGTCCTGCCCATCCCGGATTCGCGAGCGTCAACGCCGCGAGCTCCTCCACGCATCGCGACTCCGGAGCGTCTGTCTCGTCGATGTGGCAGTCGATCGGCGCATCAAACTCCTTCGCCAACTCGAACAGGATCTCGCAGTGCCGGCGAGAATCTGTTGTTGTACGCTCGTTGTGCGCGATGCCCCCGATCGCGTCGCACCCCATGCGCATAGCCGCAGCCATCTGCTCGCGAGCACCCGGATCTCTCAGGATGCCGTCCTGCGGAAAGACAACGATCTCGATCTCGCACAAGTGCTTTGTCGCCTCTCGAGCAGCCAGAACACCCTCAACAAGTCGAAGGCCCGCGTTTGTCGCAACATCCACGTGCGTGCGGATGAAACCCGTGCCGAAAGAGACTTCCTGGTTGATCGCCCGGATGGCCCGATCGCGGACATTCTCGGCCGTGACCGCTCGCTTCGCTTCCGACCAGAGCCCGATCGCCTCCACAAGCGTGCCGGATCGGTTCTCGGGCACCATATCGAGCGAATAGGCCAGATCCAGGTGCAGGTGTGGATCCACGAATGACGGACAAACGATGCCGCCCGAGGCATCGATTACCCCGCCCTCCACATCGTCTGCACGCTCTTTCCTGCCGCCATTTGAAGCAGTGATGTCAGATATCGCTGCGCCATCCAACGCGATATCGAAGAGGCCCTCGCGCCCCCGCAGCCGCGCATTGACGATCCGATCGATCTGACGCATCGCGTTCACTCCGATTCCTTCGCGCCAGGCACGGCGCCAGTCTCCTCTGTGTCGTTCTTCGATATCGTTGGCTTCTTCAGCCAAGCGTTGAACGCCGCCTGTTGTGCGTCGGATGGGTCTTTGACCTTCTTGATCTTGCGGGTGCCTACAGGCCTCTCTCCGGGCGTGATCCTGAACTCCATCAGCTCATCGCGGCGAAGCAGCGAGATTCTGGCTTCTGTGCCGAGTTCGAGAAGATCGACCCGTGAATCGAAGTCCGACGCCCTCACCCGCACGCCGTTGATCGCGATGATCTCATCCCCGGGAATAATGCCGGCATCGAACGCCGGGCCGTCTGTCAGGACGTTCGAGACCCTGGCCATGCCGGAGGCATCAGCCACTCGGATACCCACATACGGCCTCATCTCACGCACGCGTACGGGCTTAGGAGTCTCCGTGTCCGGCTTGGGCGGCTCGTGCATCTGTTCCAATCCAACGACTGCGAGAGCGCCAGAAATGTCCATCGCCTCAGTACCGAAGATGTGCGCATCAAACCACGGCTGCCACTCCAGCCCAGTCCGCTCCTCGATCAGCGCGACCATGTCCGCGCTCGAAAAGCCGCCGTTCGACAACGGGTAGCGGCGGTACATCTCCCGCATCATCTCGTCCAGATCCTGCGTGTTGTCGGTGCGGCGTCGGATCTCCATGTCCAGCACAAAGCTCGCAACCGCGCCGACCGTGTAGAAATTCACGGTCGAGTTCGGCGCATCCGGCGACGGCCTGTTGAACTTGATCCACGAATCGAATGAAGACATCTCGAGCGATTGCACACGTGATCCCGGCGTATCGATGTACGTGCCGATCTGGCCATTCAGAATCTCGAGGTAGTCGCTCTCTTTGATCTGTCCGACGCGTGCCGGAATCAGATCGTCGTAGTACGAGGTCGTTCCCTCCGCAACCCACAGCAGGTCTGTGTAGTTCTCACGCTGGTAGTCATACGGAACGAGTCCCTCGGGTCGTAGCTGCTTGACATTCCACGTGTGAAAGAACTCGTGCGCGGTCAGGCCGAGGAATCCTCGGTATGACCTTGCAGAGTCGAAAACAGCGGGACTCGCCTGCATGATCGTGCTATTCAGGTGCTCCGTGCCGCCTCCCGCGCCGGGTGCGATGTGAATCAGGAAGACGTACCGCTCATACGGAGTATCGCCGAAGATCGCGATGCACTCATCAACGATCTTCTTGAAATCATCCTTGAGTCGCTCAGGGTCGTATGACACGCCCCCCGCACCTTGTGCCCAGATCGCGATCTCGTGGGGTTTCCCGTCGCTCTCGAAAGACATGACCTCAATCTCGCCGATCTCGATCGGCGAATCCACCAGCACGTCATAGTCCGGCGCCAGCAGCACGCGTGGCTCGCCCTCGACGCTTCGAAGCCCGCATGCCACCCGCCAATGTTCCGGTGCATGCACCGTCACCTTGAGCGGCATGTGACGCATCTTCGGGCAGTAGAGAAAGACCGCCGACCCCGATAGAAAGGCGTGCGTGGCATCGACGTGTCGTGTTCGGTCCCCGAGCGAATTGCAGTACAGCCGATAGCGAACATGAACCTCTGTCGCGTCTGCGCTGGCAACGCGCCAGGTCGCTCGGTCATACTTCCGCATGGAAAGGGACGTTCCATTCCCGTCGGTCGCTTCGATGGCTTGAATCCCGCCCGCCAAATCCAGAATCTGGTAACGGCCCGGACGCCACACCGGCATCGCGACGTCGAGCTCGTTCCCCCAGACTTCGCGCCCGCCGCGCAGCACCATCGTGATGACGATCGTCTGCGTCTGCGGCTTCGAGATCTCCACGATGTACTCAACCAGAGGACGCCCGCTGGGCTCCGCTCTTCCCCAGGCTATTGGTGAGAATGAGGTACAGATCACGACGAGCCACGCGGCCATGAAAGGCCAAGCGGCACATGAAGTTCGTATGCAGTTCGCCATGAAAGCACTGTAGCGTTTACTGGCCGAGTTTGCTCCGCGATATCCTCCGTAGTATGGGTGAAGACACGTTCTCGACCGCAGTCGCCGCGTACTCCCGATGCTTTGGAGGCACGCCCTCGCACGCCGCCCGCGCGCCCGGCCGGGTTAATCTGATCGGCGAGCACACCGACTATTCAGAAGGGCTTGTTCTGCCCATGGCGATCGACCGGGGCTGCAACTGCGTGGGACGTGTCGCTTCAGTTCCCTCTCCCGCCGATTCCGCGAAGATCCGCATATGGTCGGAGAACGAGCAATCGCTCTTTACCTTTGATGCGAACAGCATCGGTCCCGGATCCTCATGGCGTGGCCGGGGCTGGTCTGCTTACGCCGCAGGTGTCATCGCGAGCATCCGCGATCTCGCCGCTCGTCCTCTCCCGTCCCTCGACATCGCAGTAGCGGGGGATGTGCCCTTGGGCGCAGGTCTCTCAAGCAGTGCGGCATTCGAGGTCTCACTCGCAACGATCATCTCGGAGCTCTGCGGTCTCGATCTCGATCCGACCGCCCTCGCACGGGTCGCCAGAGCCGCTGAGCGGGGCTATGCAGGCGTCCCGTGCGGCATCATGGACCAACTTGTTTCCGCGGTCGCTCGGCAGAATCACGCACTCCTGATCGATTGCCGTGATGAACAGACCACCCCGATCTCGCTTGGTACGCTCGGCGATGCCCGAGTGCTCGTGATCGACTCGACAGTGAAGCACGCTCTGGTCTCGGGCGAGTACAAACGCCGCGCAGATGGCTGCGCCGAGGCCGCTCGAATCCTCGGAGTCCGAGCGCTCCGCGATGCGTCGCTCGTCCTCATCGCGAGCCATACTGAAGCACTCGGTGACGAGCTCACTCGCTATGCTCGCCATGTGGCGACCGAGAACGCACGCGTCACCTCGTTCGTGACCGCCCTTGCCGCACGCGATCGTGCCGTGCTCGGCCCGCTCATGCTCGCCTCCCACGCTTCACTCCGCGACAACTACCGCGTGTCCTGCCCCGAACTCGATGCGATCGTTGAAGCGGCGATCGACGGATCGAGCGGCACGTCGGGAGTCCTCGGCTGCCGCATGACCGGGGGCGGCTTCGGCGGCTCCGCCGTCGCCCTCGTCGAGCCCCACGCCATCGATGCGTGCATCGAGCGAGTCGAAAGAACGACAAAGGACCGGTTCGGCATCGCGCCCCGGTCCTTCATCGTCACGCCGAGCGAGGGCGCCCGAGCGTGGTTGCTCTAGCAGAGAGCGATCAGTGCGCCGCTGCATCCGTTGCGCTGGATTCGCGACCGCCGATCAGTTTCTTGAGTATCGGAGAGAGGAGGAAGATCACAAGCGATGCTCCTATTGAGGAGACGACAAACAGCATGAAGAAATCTGCCTGCCCGCCGAAGCTCCACGGCATCTTAAGCTCGCCGCGTTCGATCCTCTCAACCTGTGCCGCGATGAGGCCACCTCCGAGATTCGCGATGAATGACGAGACGAACCAGATGCCCATGAGCAGCGACACAAACCGCGCTGGCGCTGCTTTCGTGACATAGGAAAGCCCCGTCGGCGACAGACAGAGCTCGCCCACCGTGTGCCAGAAGTAGGTCATGAATATCAGCATCATGGATGCCTTGGCTACGCCTCCCTTGGCTACCACGCCTGCCCAAAGCATGAACAGATAGCCGCATCCGAGGAAGAAGAGGCCCAGTGCGATCTTGACAGGCTGGCTCGGATTCATCTTCTTCTTGCCGAGTGTGGTCCAGATCCCCGCAAAGAGCGGGGCGAGCATGAAGATCAGTCCGGCGTTCACGGACTGGAACCAGGTCGCCGGGACCTCAAATCCTCCGACCTTCCGGTCGGTGTTCTGCTCGGTGAACACATTGATGCTCGATCCCGCCTGCTCGAACGCGAGCCAGAAGAAGGCATTGAAGAACATGAAAATGAAGATCGTGATGACGGGACCGCGGTCCGCGGGCTCGTTCCGGAGAGTAAAGTGGATGATCCAGCCCAGAATCCCGACGAGGACGACCGCGATCAAAACCAGAGAGAGTATCTGGTTCTTACGGATCGCCCCCATCGCCTCGTTCAGACTCGCCAACGCCCCGAAGTGATACGCCGCCGCGAACGCCGCGGACGCAACGAGAGAACCAATCAGGAACATTGGCGTGAGACTCGCGGTGCGGGTGCTCGGCGCATCGCCGATGCCGTGTAGGTACTTCGGCTTTCCGATGACATAGAGGGCAAGCCCGGCGAGCATGCCGACCGCCGCAGACCCGAATCCCCAGTGCCAGCCCACCTTCTCGCCGAGTGTGCCGCAGACAAACGCGCAGATGAACGCGCCGAGATTGATACCCATGTAGAAGATCGTGAACGCGCCGTCGCGTCGCGGATCCCCCTGCTTGTACAGCTGGCCCACCATCACCGAGACCGTTGGCTTGAAATGGCCGGTGCCGAGCACGATCACGGCCAGCCCCATGATGAACAGACTCATCCCCGTGCGGCTGTGCGCCATCTCGCCGAATCCCGAGATGCCCAGGATGATGTGCCCGATCGCGATGAGAAGCCCGCCGACCAGCATCGAGCGGTGCGTGCCGATCAGCTTGTCGGCAAAGATGCCGCCGAGGATCGGGAAGAGGTACGCCAGCCCGGTGTACCAGCCGTAAAGAACGGATGCCTCGGATTGCAGCCAGTTCCGTCCGCTATCGTGCGTGTTCGCTGCGATGATGATCTGAGTAGGAGCCGCGCCAGCGCCGAGTTCGGACTGGGGCTTCACGTCGGTCGTGACGCCGCCCGGGCTTCGATTCACCGTGAAGTAGCTCGAGTTGTTTCCATCTCTCGCCACGCTCACGCGGCAGCGGACCGTCGCCGATCCATTGTTGATGATGTTGTACCGAACCTCGGTATTGGTGAACGAACCCTTTTTACCGGATTCACCCGCCATCACAATCGGCCAGGTATCCGGCTCCTCGTCCACAACCCACTCAATCTCTTTGGGCTTGTCGGGCTTCGGGACGGGTTTCAGACGCTGCAGAACCAGAGAAGGTGTACCCGAAGAAACGCCGGGAATGGCCTCAGGGAGTGTCTCGCTCGTCGGCCCTGCCACGATCGAGAACTGCCTGACCTGCAAAGCGTCAACAACCTTGATATCCGCGGCGTTCAACTCCGCGAATTCGATCGTGTTCGTGTGCACCCCCGGCTTTGATTGGTGAGCCGCCATCACACTGATCAGATACAGCATCAGCAGGCCGCGCATGCCGTAGTAGCTGAATCGTTCCCACATCTCAACCAAGAACAGAAGGAAGAGCCCCTTCGGATGCCCGAGGATCGTCCCGCCTTCGGAATGGTCTGGATTCACGCCGCCGTTCATCATGCTCATCGTCTGATCCTGCTCATGTCCGGTCCGCTGCTGTACATGCCGCGATCTCTGTTTGTCCAGGCGTACTCAAGCCTGTCCCAGCCCCGCGACCACTTCTAGCTGGCAAGACCCGGATTGGCCACAGAATACAGCCAAACCCCGATTCTCGCACCCGACCACCCCTTCCGTATCATCCCCCAGTCCCGGCGTATCCCCCGCCCCCTTGCTCTGTCCCATCCGACGCCTACACTCTTGACCCTGCTCGGAGCCCGTTCGCGCCCCAGCGAGCCAGCCCCGGGTCGTACAGATCGACTTCTCAGGACATTGGAGACTCGTCCGTGGTTCGAATCCGCATGCAGCGCTTTGGCCGCCACCGTCGCCCCTTCTACCGCATCTCCGCGATCGATTCGCGCACCCGTCGCGATGGCCGCGTGATCGAGCAACTCGGCTGGTACAACCCCACCGAGACTGACGCCTCCAAGCAGATCGAGCTCAACGGCGAGCGGGTCAAGTACTGGCTCAGCGTCGGTGCGCAGCCCAGCGACACCGTCAAGGCTTTCTTTGCCAAGCACAATCTGATCGACCAGGCCGCATGGAAGGCCGAGCATCAGGCCAAGGTTGCTCGCGTCGAGGCCGCACGTGCCGCGAAGCCCGCCGAGCCCGAGAAGAAGAAGTAAGCCCCGGCCATCGAGGCAACCATCCGTGCTTCCGCGGCCCGCCCCTGGCGGGCCGTTTCGTTTTTGCCCGCTGCCATCCCGACGTCCGCCTGCATTCAATCACACACGTCATGCCGATCCGCTTTGACATCCTCACCACCTTCCCGGAGATGTTCGGCACAGAGCCCCCTGCCGCGCTCGCCATCAGCATCCCGGGACGTGCCCGTCGTGCTGGCTTGGCAGACTGGCACGCCACCGACATCCGCGCCTTCGCGGACAACAAGCACAGGAAAACCGACGACCGTCCGTTCGGAGGCGGCCCGGGCATGGTGATGATGTGCCAGCCCCTCTGGGACGCCGCCATGGCCGCCGAGTCTCTCGACCCACGCCCAGTCACGCGGATCCTGATGACACCTCAGGGCCGCCGCCTCGATCAGCCCCTCGTCGAACAACTCGCGACCAAGCCCCGCCTGCTCATCATCGCCGGACACTACGAGGGCATCGACGAACGGGTCATCGAGCGTCTGGCTCCCCTGGAGATCAGCGTCGGCGACTACGTCCTCAGCCAGGGCGAACTCGCCGCCATGATCATGATCGACGCCATCACGCGGCTCATCCCCGGTGTGCTAGGCGATGAGGGATCCGCCGTGGCGGACTCCTTCAGCCCCGTCGGCCCTGCCGGGCTGCGCCTCCTCGACCACCCGCACTACACCCGACCCGCCGAGTGGGATGGACGCCCGATTCCCGAGATTCTGACCAGCGGCGACCACGCGAGAGTAGCCCGATGGCGCCTCGATCAGGCGATGGCTCGCACACGCGACCGTCGTCCGGACCTGTTGCCTCCGGACGCAGGGAATCCAACCTAAGCCCCGGCGGGTGCGGCCGGTTCGAGTCTTCCGACCGTCATTCTCGAGATCGGGTACGCCGCGGCAACCGCTCGCAGATCCGCAAGCGTGACGGAGTTTATCCGCTCGAGTTCCTCCTCAAGCGTGCGATACTCACCCAGGAGCGTCCAGAGCCGCCCGATCCGGTGCATCCGATCGTGCGGGCGTTCGCCCCCGAGGGTAACAGCCGTCGCGAGCTTGTTCCGAAGACGCATCAGGTCGTCTTCGGTCAGAGAATCCGAGAGTTTTGCGATCTCGCGTTCGACGACCGACCAGCACTCTGTCGCGCTGTCCGGGTCGCACGAGCAGTAGACGTAGTACTCACCAGTGCCATCGTGCGGGTCGTGAGCCGCCTGTGCCTCGTCGGCGAGCCCTGTCTCGATCAACGCCCAGTGCAGGCGGCTGTTGTCCGACCCTCCCAGGATCTGCGCCAGCATCGCCGCTGCGTAGCGTCGCGGGTCCTGCGCGCTCGGCGCGAGCGACATACCGAGCATGTACGCCCTGCTCACTTTCTCGTCTCGTATCTCGAACGACCCCTCCCAGATCGGGGGCGACTTCGAGTCCCGCAGCGCTCCCGTGCGGGGCCACGACGCACAGAGAGATTCGATCTGCTTCACGGCAGAGCCAAAGTCCACCCGCCCCGCGAACGCGACGGTCGTCGTGTCCGCGGAGTATCGGTGGTTGAAATACCCCGCCATCTGGTCGCGTGAGAGCGCGGTGATCGTCTCGTTCGTACCGAGAACGCGGTGCGACATCGGGTGATTCGGATAGTGCCGCTCCACGCACGCTTCATACAGAACCCAGAAGGGATTGTCCTTGTACATCGCGATCTCTTCGAGGATGACCCCCTTCTCCGTGTCAAAGTCGCTGACACGCAGGGCAGGACGCATCATCTTTCCCAGCAGTTCCGTCGCGGCTCCAAGATGCTCCGGGAGCACATGCGCGTAGAAGCACGTCATCTCGTTGCTCGTGAACGCGTTGTTACGGGCCCCGAGCTCGTCAAATCCCCGATTGATATCGTCCGCAGAGAGCGTATCGGTTCCCTTGAACATCATGTGCTCAAGGAAGTGGCTCACACCCATGACGGTCGGCGACTCATCACGCGCGCCGGTGCGGACGAAAAACCCGCACGCCGAGGTGTGCGCGTCCGGGTCGCACTCGGCGATGATCGTCAGGCCGTTCGGGAGAACATGCTTGTGAAAAGTGATCGGCATGGGTGACTCTATCGGCTCTTGTGGTGGACTCGCTCTTCAGAGCGGTGTGGATCGGACTCGCCGGCGTTCAACGCGTTCCAGAGCAGGCGACACACCGCCTCCGGGTCTTTGTCGCGGCACACCACCGAGGATACCGCGATACCCCTGCAACCACGCGCGACCAGTTGGGGCAGATTCTCCGGCGTGATCCCCCCAATCGCCAAGTGTGGTGCACGGGACGCCGCGGCATCCGCAAGGTACGCCGAGAGGTACTCGGGACCGTGCGTGACCGGCTTGTCCTTTGTCGATGTCGCAAACATCGGTCCGACTCCGCAGAGATCGGCGCCCATGGCCACTGCGGCCCGCGCCTCTTCGATCGTGCCCGTCGATACGCCGACGAGTGCTCGCTCGCCGACGACCGTACGAGCATCCGCGGGCGTGAGATCCCCCTGTCCGACATGAACGCCGTCCGCCCCCGCGAGCCGCGCGATGTCCGGCCTGTCGTTGACGATGACAAGCGCTGGAGGAGCCAATCGGTCGCGGATCTCCATGACGCATCGGACACGAGCGAGCAACTCTCGGTCGCTCATCTCCTTTTCTCGTACCTGGATCATGTTGCATCCCCCGGCGAGCGACGCCTCGGCCACGCTCTGCCACGGGAGGACGCACATCGAGCCGGTAAGAAGCACGCACAGGCGCACCCGTGGAATCGCGGGCTTCGCGAGCGCGAGCACGAGCAGTCGTTCAACCGTGTACACGCTGTAGCGGGCTCGCTCAAAGGGCCCGCTCTCGCTGTTGAGGGCCTTGGCCGCTTCCTCCATCGAGCGAAGGGCTTCTCCCAGCCGTGAAGCGTTGGAACGTACCAGATGGATAAGGTCCGTCCGGGCGGTCTCGCTCGGTGTTGAGATCGAGGTTCCGACATCCCCCGGTGTGTCCCGGGCCTCCAGCAGCAAGAGCGGGTCGTTGCTCTGGGCTGTGAGCGTGCCGATCGCCTCGACCAACGCGTGGCGCAGGCGTTTCAGCTCCTCAGAAGCAGCACCATCGTTCAGCGCGAATCGCGCAATGTCCTCGAGCACACGCAGGCCCTCTCTGGCCCGGTTGCCGTTCGCGTCCAGAATGCGGTAGAGGGGGTTCATGGGCTCGTCAGGGTCATTTCTCGTCCGAGGACTACAGATTCGGTGATCAGGTCGTCAACAACGGTAGCGCGGCGGTCCGATAGCATTGTGCCATGGCCATCTCCCACTCAGCCCCCCACGCCGCCGACCCCTGTGCGATCGTGATCTTCGGCGCCTCAGGCGATCTGACGAAACGCAAGCTGATCCCCGCCTTATACGAGCTGTACACACGAAACCAGTTGCCCGAAGGCACTTTTGTCGTCGGGACCAGCCGCACGGCCATGTCGGACGAGGCCTTCCGGGAATCGATGCACCCTTGGGTGAAGGACAACGCCAAGGGGTTCGACGAGGGAAAGTGGGGGGCGTTCGCTCGGAAGCTGCACTACCACGCCGGCGACGGCGCGACACGGGAGCTTTACGCTACGCTCACCCCGCGTCTGGCAACCATCGCACAGACTTTCGGCAGCTCCAAAGCCGACGGCCAGCCCAACGTTCTCTATTACCTCTCCGTCGCGCCCGCGCTCTACGAGCCGATCATCGGCGCGATCGGTGACGCGGGCGTCGTTGCTGAAGGCAAGAGGTGGTGCTCGCTCCAGCCGGAGCAGACGGCGTGGCAGCGCATCATCGTCGAGAAGCCCTTCGGCAACGACCTTCGCTCCGCCAAGTCACTGAACATGGCCCTCGGGCGGGTCTTCGAAGAGGATGCGATCTACCGGATCGACCACTACCTCGGCAAAGAACTCGTGCAGAATCTGATCGTGCTGCGATTCGCCAACGCGATCTTCGAGCCGCTCTGGAACCGCAACCACGTCGACCACGTCCAGTTGACCGCCGCAGAAACCCTTGGTGTCGGGTCCCGAGCCGCGAACTTCTACGACCAGGCTGGGGCCGTCCGTGACATGATCCAGAGCCACCTGCTGCAGGTACTCGCCCTTGTCGCGATCGAGCCCCCGAGTTCATACGACGGAACGGCGATCATGCAGGAGAAGATCAAACTCCTGAACATCACCAGGCCAATCCCGCATGACGGGATCGAACGCCACGCCTCGCTGGGCAGGTATGGACCCGGCCCAGGTTCCGAGCCCGCTTATGTCGGCGAGGACGGGGTCGATCCCTCCCGCGGCACCGAGACCTTCGGCGCAATGCGAGTGGAGTTCGACAACTGGCGATGGGCAGGCGTGCCCTTCTATCTTCGATCGGGCAAGAAAATGGCCCGCAAGCTCACCGAGGTCGTCGTTCAGTTCAAACGCCCGCCCATCAACGTCTTTGAGCGCTTCGGCCAGCCGGCGACCGACTTTGCCCCCAACCGTCTTGTGATCAACATCGCACCGACCGAGGGGATCTCCCTTCGTGTGCTCGGCAAGGTGCCGGGCGCGAACTTCCGCATCGAGAGTGCGAAACTCGATCTCGACTACCACAAAACCTTCGGTGGCGAGCCGATCGAGGCCTACGGCCCGCTCATCCTTGATGCCATGCGTGGCGATCGCACCCTCTACAAGCACCGCGACGAGGTCGAGGGCGGCTGGCGGCTCTGCCAACCCATCATCGAGTCCGAATCGCTTCGAAAGGGAATCGAGACCTACACGCCGGGTTCGTGGGGGCCGCCCGGCTCGGATGCCATTCTCGCCCGCGAGGGCCGATCCTGGCACAACCCGGCCCAGCACGAGACGCGCTAGCAGCCCGTCTCGAATCGATTGCCGCGGAATCAGTCGTTGACGGGGTGGCGTCGGACGCCGCGCCACGCCACAATACGCCCGATGTCCGAGATCTACGACGTCGTACCACGCCCGCCCATGCCGAACCTCCCCGGCGGCGTGGTCCTGCGCGAGAGCGTGGACGAACTGATCGACGCCATGATCGCGGACCTCCTCGTGCACGCCAACGGCTGTGTGCGTGCATTCGGGGACTTTCATCTGGCCCTCTCCGGCGGCTCAACACCCGAGCCGTTCTACCGGCGGCTCATGTACGACCCCGCCTGCCGCGAGTTTCCCTG
Source organism: Phycisphaeraceae bacterium (assembly GCA_019454185.1). Lineage (NCBI taxonomy): Bacteria > Pseudomonadati > Planctomycetota > Phycisphaerae > Phycisphaerales > Phycisphaeraceae > Phycisphaeraceae bacterium. The sequence goes on along the minus strand of CP075368.1, from coordinate 1,505,655 downwards.
GAAACGCACCCACCTCTGGATTGTCGATGAACGACGCGTCCCGTTCGAGGACGACAAGTCCAACTTCAAGATGATCCGCGAGACGATCGTCGCGCAATCGGATATCCCGGCAGAGCAGGTCCACCCGATGCGGGCGACCGAGCCAGACGCCGACGAGGTGTACGAGCGTGCGCTCCGTGAAGTGCTGGAGTGGCGTGAGAAGGGGCATGATCGTCTTGATTACGTCCTCCTCGGCATGGGCTCAGACGGTCACACCGCAAGTCTCTTCCCGAACTCCCCCGCACTCGACGCCCCCCGCGATCGCCTCGTTGCGATCAACGCGGGGCCGACCGTGACGCCGCCGGATCGTGTGACGATGACGTACACGCTCCTCAACGCCTCACGCTTCATCGGCGTCATGGTCACCGGATCGGGCAAGCGAGCGACGCTCACGAAGATCGCGGCTCGGCAGGTCGGACCGCGCCAGATGCCGATCCTCGGCGTTCGACCGCTCGGCGGCGAGCTGCGCTGGTACATCGACGAGGCCGCCTGCCCGACGCCGGACACGGCCGGCGACAGCGGCAGCGCCGCCGGCGCGGCGGGTGAACAGTGAGCAACCTCTCCGTCGAGCCCAACCCTCGCGTGACGCTCCGCATCGCGTACCGCGACGACGACCTCATGGTCGTCGAGAAACCCACCGGCATGCCGACCCAGCCCGGCAAGGGCCACACACGCGACACGCTCTTGAACGGGCTCTTCGGGATCGAGGAACTCGGTGCCAAGCTCCAGAACCTCGGGCGCGATCGCGACTTCGGGCTCCTCCACCGGCTCGACCGACCCACCAGCGGCCTCCTCCTCGTCGGGCTCCGCCCCCGCGCCTACGACGCGATGCGCGACGCCTTCGCCAAGCGACAGGTCAAAAAGTTCTACTGGGCCGTCGTCGCCAAGGGACCCGCCCACGACAGCGGCCTCATCAAACGCCCGATCCTCGAGGTCGAGGACGAGCAGAAACTCGCCCGCATCTCGCCGAAGGGCAAGCCCGCGATCACGGCGTACCGCGTGCTCCAGCGCGTGGTCGGCATGGCGCTCGTTGAGTGCCGCCCCCTCACCGGCCGCCTCCACCAGATCCGCGTGCACATGGAATCGATCGGATGCCCCGTGCTCGGCGACAAGGAATACGCCCCCCGTGCCGTCGCCGAGGCCGCCCGCCGCCTTGCGCTCCACGCCCATCGCCTCTCGTTCACCCACCCGGTCACGGGCGAGAAGATCGACGTGCGGTCGAAGTGGCCGAGCGACCTGCGCGGACTGTTGAGGAGTAACGGGATGACCGTCCCCAATTCCGCCTCACAGTAGAATGAGAGGTGCCAATGACACCCTATCGATCGCGAGCATAAGCTGTTGATAACTAATGATTTGCGCTGCGGCGAGGCTCGTTGGCCAGCGAGAATCCTTGAGCCTATTATCGAGTAGGTCGCGTTCGTAGAGGACGCGGGTGCCTGCGGGGAGTCGCTCGCAGGGAAGAGTGTTCGAGTTGTCAACTTCGAGCCGGCCACCGAGAACAACTCGGCCCGCAACTCGAAGCGACCACCTCGGAGCGAAAGCTCTGACCAGGGTTAGCAACTTCACAACCACTCCTCCATAATAGCTATCGTCGTTCAGACGCGCGGCGCGCCGAAGCGAAACCACAACGCTAAGGCAGAGTAACATCCCACTTCGGTGGCGTGAGTAAATGTCCGGAGCACACAGCGGGCGCCGCAAGCCCCCGTGCTCCGGACTGTGCTTTTTGGGAATATTCTATTCCTATGCCCAAGAACTCTGAGCCGGAATGGTACAAGCCCCGCAAGTACATCCACTTCGATGCACCGTTATCGGTATCAGATGCTGTTGCACTGACCACCGATCCAGAAGCGATCGCCAACAGGGCATTCTGGCCGTTGATCAGCTTCAGTATTCGTTAGCGACGTTGGAAGAAGGACACGAAGAGGTGGAAGGTGAAAGCGCGTCCGATCGCATACGCCTCCCACGCTGACGCCCATATCTTCTCCTACTACTCGTGGAAGCTCCGGGAGCCCTATGAACGGCTACTAGAACTGACATGCCTATCCCCATCTGTGCTAGCGTATCGAAAAATCCCCGTGAGTAGCGAGCTTGGTGCCAAGGGCAAAGCCAGCTTTCAACATGCGGCTGAGGCATTCAAGGCAATCGTGACGACGGGTGAGTGCGACGCAGTGGCGATGGACATTGAAAAGTTCTTCGACAGCATACCGCATACGGCCCTCAAGAGGAGTTGGGCCAAGCTACTGAACAAGCCGTCGCTGCCCGCAGACGACTACGCAGTGTTCAAGGCCGTCACGGAGTTTGCGACGGTTCCTCTTGCTCAAGTTCGCAAAGCTCGCGGCCTCGGCAAGCGACGTTTCGCGAAAGAGCGAAGTATCGCGATGACTTCTGAAGAGTTCGATCGAGAAATACGCAAGCGAGGGCTGATCAATGTCAATCGCGCTGAAATGGGGATTCCGCAAGGGTTGCCCATTAGTGGCTTGCTCGCAAACATTGTGATGTTCGAGATCGATGAGGTGATGGTCAAGGCGGCGGCAGCAGAGGGAGGTAGTTACCGTCGTTACAGCGACGACATTCTGATCATCGCACCGCGTGGACGAGCAGCGGATTTGGAAGCCGTGTTCAAGAAACAGCTTGCTTTGCTGCCATTGTCCGTACAGGACTCCAAGACTTCGCGGGTGAGATTCCGTAAGCGTTCGAGCGGATCGCTTGTGGCAGTCTCAATGGACAGTCACGGACAAGAGGGGAACGCGGGAGTTGCATTGCAGTATTTAGGGCTTGAATTTGATGGACAGAACGTATTGATTCGTCCTCAAACGCTCGTCAAGTTTGGCAAGCGTATGCGTCGATCAGTCGACCGAGCTCGGCGTGCGGCATTGAGGTCAATGCGCCGTGGGGGACCTGCGAAGATCAACAGGCGAGACCTGTACGCGCGTTATTCGCACTTGCGACCCCATCCAGAGACGCCGCCCAAGCGGCGTCCAAGAGGATCCTTCATGAACTACGCATCACATGCCGCGGACGCTGTGGCCGAAATAGGCGGTGATACGAGCATCGACCAGCGGATTCGCATTCAGCTTCGTGGCCAATGGAGTCTGCTGCAGCGGCTGATCGCCAACGCCGAGAAGTCTTTGTCTGCGCCGATTCCCAAGAAATCAAAGCCGTGACAAGCGCAGATCGATCTGGACCGCGGACGCTAGCGTCTTGAGCCGCAGTTGAATCGCCAGAAGGCCGGCATTGCCAGGACCAAAGCAGGAATACCCATGGCCATCCACCCGGACATCCTCGCCTACAACGCGTCGCAATCCGAGACTGACCAGCCCATCTGCGACACGCTCAGCAAGGCGATCGACAAGCACCTCAAGGGCGCCGAGTGCAAGATCTGGCACCGCCACCCCGTCTGGTTCCTCGACGGCAACCCCATCGTCGGGTACAGCAAGCTGAAGGACTGCATCCGGCTCATGTTCTGGAGCGGCCGGTCGTTCGATGAGCCGGGGCTTGAGCCAGAGGGCGGCTTCAAGACCGCATGCGTGAGGTACACCTCCGCCGACCAGATCGTCGCCAAGGACCTCAAACGCTGGCTCGCCAAGTCCGCCGTGATCCAGTGGGACTACAAGAACATCGTGAAACGCAAGGGCAAGCTGGTTCGGCTCAGACAGTCCACCGCCTGAACGCCCGTCGTGCCGTCGTGCCGTCACGCAGCCGAGTGCTGCGCACGCTTCGCTCTGAACACGCCGAGAACCGATGCCAACACAACGATGCCCGCCAGCCCGATGACCAGCATCGCGATCAGCATCACGCCCATCCTGAACGCGCGATCGAGCAATCGGTTCGCGGAATCCTCAGCGTTCTCGAGCCGTTGCTCGATCACCGCGAGGCGTGATTCGACCAGGTCCGGATTCGTCGCCGAGACCAGTGCCTCTGCGAGAGTGCCCAGCCGATCCGCCGCGAGCGTGGTCTGCCTCATGGCCTCGGTATAAGCGGCCAGCTTCGCAGTTGCCGAGCCCGGCTCGGATGGCTCGTCAAGCCCGAGAGCCAGCGCCAACTCTGTCCCGCTCATCGCTGCTTCTCTGACGCTCTCGGCCAGCGTCGTAGACGCTCCAACGAGCGTATGCAAGTCCGCAATGACTGCGCCGAGACGCTCCTGCTCCGAAGCGAGTTGCGAGATTGTCGCCTCCCGCTCCGCACGAAGAGCCGCGGCCGCCTGCTCGATCGCCGCACGTCGCTGCGTGTCGATCGTGCCGTCGAGACTCTCCATGATGGCGCGACGCTCGGTCGCGAGCACGTTGGGAAGTTGCTGCCGAAGTTCCGCGAACTCATCCGACAGTTTCGTGATCGCGTCGGACGTCGACGCCACGTTCGCGAGAATCTGGCGTGCCTCCGGTTCGCTGATCGTGTCGATATAGAGCAGCTCCGCCTGCCAACTGAGCAGCATCGGCGCGCGTTGGAGATAGAACATCGCCCGCTCGGCAAACAGCCGTGTCTGTTCGATCTCGCGAGTCGTCGGGTCCAGTCCCGAGAGCGGGTCAAGAAACAGGAATCCGAGCACGTTGGAAGGTCGGCTCGGACCCGCCTGCCCGGTCGTGACCTGGCGAGCATCCGCGAAGTCCGAGAGTCGCACATACGCCGCATAACGGCGTGTCGGATTCTCATCCAGCCATTGCTGGATCAGCCGATCGATCTCCGTGAGCTGCTCCTTCGTCAGCGAACGCTCGGCGAGCCCTCTGATCTGCGACTCAGAGGACTCAAAGACCGCTCGAAGTCTGTCTGCCTCCGCCCCGTATCTTCCCGGCACGATGTTGCGTTCGATCAGCGCGCGTTGCAGCGAGATCATCACAAGCATGTCAACGAGCGCGATACGAGGGTTCTGGGCCGCTGCGATGATCGTCGCGCCGTGCGCCACGGTGAACTTCAACCGATGGGCGATCGTTCGCGACTCGAGCGATGATGGCGCAACCTCGAGCTGGTCGATCGCCTCCGCCAGGCGAATGGTCATGTCGTCCGCGAAGTCCATCACCTCGGATTGCACACGCCTCGCATCCTGGAGCGTCATCGACGCCGAAACCGCCACGGGCTGCGCTGCACCCGCATAACTCGAAGGACGAGGTTCAGAACGGGCACCCGGCATGGAGCACGATGCCGCTCCGACGATCGCGATCGTCGCACAGGCGAACAGAGTCTGGCGGATGTGGTGTCGCACACTCCATTCTTTGGGCTAGTCGCGCCTCGATCAACCCGGTGCCAGCCCTTGGTCATGCTCGGTCAACGGGCCTCCGATGCTCTCAAGAGGTCTCTCGCGATCCGATCAACAAGCAGAAAGCCTTGCTCGGTCGGCGCAATCCGAGCCCCGCTCCGCATCAGGTGCGACGAGCTCGTGTAGCGTTCGATCACGCGCCACACATCTGCTCGAATCGCTGGCGAGATCTCATCCGCACGCGCGAGAGCCGCGTCCAGATCCAGCCCCTCTGCAAGCCGCACGCCCGTCATCAGCATCTCGCCGAGAGCGCGCCGTGCATCGGGCGGCTCGTGCTCGACAATCGCCGCGAATCCCCCATCATCCGATTCCAGATACTCATCCAGTCGTGGAACGTTCTTCCAGCGATGGCCCGCGAAATACCCGCTCGCAGAAGGCCCCGCCGCGAGCCACTGGTCCTGACGCCAGTACGCCATGTTGTGGCGGCACTCTCCGCCCGGCCTCGCGAAGTTCGAGACCTCGTACCGGATGAGCCCGACCGAAGAGAGCCGCTGCGCGACATGCTCAAACATGTCCGCCTCAAGGTCTTCCTCAGCGCGAACAAACTCCCCCCGCGAGAGGCGAGCGGTCATGGCCGTGCCCGGCTCATATGTCAGCGTGTACGCGGAGAGGTGCTCCGTCCCGAGCGCGAGCGCCGAATCAAGATCGCGGTCTAGGTCCGCCAGAGTCTGGCCTGGGATCGCGTAAATCAGGTCAAGGGATTGACGCCCGATTCCCGCAGCGCGTGCCGACTCGATCGCACGCGGCACCGATTCCGGATCATGATGCCGCTCCAGCGTCCGCAGGTGCGCCGCATGGAACGACTGCGCACCCATGCTCACCCGGTTCACATATCCAGATCGCAGAAGCCCCAGCAACTCCGGCGTCGCGGTGTCGGGGTTGCACTCGACGGTGAACTCTCCCAAACCTGTCCGCATGTTCTCAAGATCGAAAGCGTCGCGCAGCGTCTCGAGCAGGTCCTGCCAGTGATCCAGTCCGAGCAAGCTGGGCGTTCCGCCACCTATGAAAAGTGTCCGGAGGGGAAGGCCCCCCGCGTTCGGGGCAATCGCTCTCAACTCGCGTATCAACCGCTTCGTGAACTGGCTCTGCCGGTCCCGAGTATCCACGATCGAATAAAAATCGCAGTAATGACACTTGTGCGAGCAGAACGGGATGTGAATGTACAGCGAGCGTGCCGCGGCACGTTCTAGGGGGGGTGAAGACCCTAAGAATGGGCGGGAAGTCCCGCTCGGACGTTGCCGGATGACCCTGAGTTCGGTATGGTCCTGCATCGTCGTGCGTCCGGTCGTAAGCGGCTTGGGCGGAATTGTGAGCCCGTTGGTTCCCTTATGCCTCCATCGTGGAGGGGGGTGGACTGGTGGAAACGAGTCTGATTCTTGTCCGTCCGGGTTCGCAGAAGCGAGAGGTGCCCCTGAATCGCGCCAAAAGCGTGATCGGTCGCCGCGACGACTGCCAGATCCGTATCCCTCTCAGCAGCGTCTCCAGACAACACTGCGAGCTGGTGAACGATGGAACACGCCTGAGTGTCAGGGACCTCGGGTCCTCGAACGGTACATTCGTGAACCGTCAGAAGATCGTGGAACAGGCGTTGAAGCCCGGCGATCTTCTCGCCGTAGGGCCGTGCGTCTTCGTTGTACGCATCAACGGCCAGCCGGACGAGATCGATCCGAACGCAGGCCAGCTCGGGGCCGCGCCGGTGCCGGGTCAGCGCACGCCCTCCGGGGCTGACGCAAAGACCGTCTCGTCGAAACCCGGCGTCGCGGCCACATCCATCGAAGCAAACGAGGGAAGCAGCGAGTTCGGCTTTGATTTCGATCTGGATGACGACGACGACAGCCAGCCGAAACTCTGAAGCCACGACGATGCAATCACAGACGCAGCTCTCAGCTCCGAACGAACGGTCGATCAGGCCGCTTTGTCCTTGGACTTGCCGGATGGCACGACCGCTGCGTCCTTCGGTGCCGCTGGCTTCGCTTGTGCAGCCGGCTTCTCCGGTATCCGGATGACCGTTCCGCACGACTTGCAGCGAACGGTTTTCCCCCTCGCGATCGCAGGGACAGACAAGACCTTTCGGCAGGTCAGACTCGGGCACATGATCTTGACGTGAGCGTCTCCCATCACCGCACTGATCGGCCACACACCCGTCAGGGCTTAGCCGACACCAGCTCGAGGTCCGATCTTTCTCCCTCTCACGCGCGGTTCTCGCGGCTCACGCGGAATGCGCGAGTTATTCGGCTATTGTTCTCGGTCCTCCATGGAGATGGCGATGCCAGAATCGAACGAAACTCGCTCCCCGGGATCATGCACCGCCGTCGTCGGACTGCAGTGGGGAGATGAGGGGAAAGGCAAGGTCGTCGATCTCCTCGCCGAGGGCCACGACGCGACTGTCCGGTACAACGGCGGAGCGAACGCAGGCCATTCCGTCGTCGTCGGTGGCGAACGCTACGCCCTGCACCTGATCCCCTCTGGAATCCTCGCCAAGGGTAAGCTCGCCGTTGTCGGCAATGGTGTCGTCGTTGATCCCGAGAAACTGATCGAAGAGATCGACGGACTCGAAAGAAGAAACGTCGACGTTTCTGGGCTCGTGATCTCGAATCGAGCCCATGTCGTGCTCGATTACCACAAGATCGAAGACGCGCTCCGAGAGGATCTTCTCGCCGCCGCGAAGGGGAAGAACGCCTCCGGCAAAGACTCCGGCCCGGGTCAGATCGGCACAACCCGCCGAGGCATCGGCCCTGCCTATGCCGAAAAAATCAACCGTGCCACCGCCCTGCGAATCGGCGACCTGCTCAAGCCCGACGTCGTCAGAGAGCGCATCGCGCTCGCGTGCGGCGTCAAGAACGCGATGCTCCAGGGGATCTCCGGTTCCTACACGCCTCTCAACCCGAGCGACATCGCCGAGCGTGCCATCGAATGCGGCAAACGCATCTCTCCTCGCATCCGTGATACCACCTACCTGCTTCACGACCTGCTCGGCGAAGGGAAGCGTTTGCTCTTTGAAGGCGCGAACGCCACGCTGCTCGACGTCGACCACGGCACCTTTCCATTTGTCACCAGTTCAAGCTGTGCGGTTTCTGGGATAGGTCCCGGCACGGGTGTCCCGCCCAGCCGCCTCTCCCGCATCATCGGCGTTGCAAAGGCCTACTCGACGCGCGTCGGGGCCGGTCCCATGCCGACAGAGCTCTTCGATGCCGTCGGCGAAGGCATCAGGACTCGTGGCCGCGAGTTCGGCACCACAACCGGCCGCCCGAGAAGAGTCGGCTGGCTCGATCTTGTCGCTCTTCGTTACAGCGTGATGATCAACGGAGTGGACGAGATCGCCCTGACGCTCCTGGATGTCCTTCCAGGCGTGGAGCGGCCTCGTGTCTGCACCGCCTACAGGATCGGCGACTCCAAGACCGATCGGTTCATTCCTGACGGCGCGTCACTCGCCACCGTCGAGCCCGTCTATCAGGATCTCCAACCGATCGAGCAAGGGCTGGCGGCCTGTCGCACCTTCGACGACCTCCCGCAGAACGCACGCGCATACATCGAGTGTGTCGAGCGTTTCGTCGGGGCTCAGGTCACGATCGTCGGTGTCGGCCCCGGCAGAGAGCAGACACTGGTCCGGGAGCGCAGGTGATGCACCGCTCGCCCGAGCCCCTTCCGTCACCATTGCCCGGTGTTCCACTGGATCGCATCCCGAGGCACATAGCCATCATCATGGACGGAAATGGTCGCTGGGCACAGGCACGTGGGCTGCCCCGCTCCGAGGGACATCGCGCCGGAGCCAAGTCTGTTCGAGCGGTCATCACCGCCTGCAAGCCGCTTGGCGTGCGATACATGACCCTCTACTCGTTCTCGGCAGAGAACTGGACCCGCCCGAAGGAAGAGATCGACGCCCTGATGGAACTCTGCGTCCTCTACTGCCGCGCAGAGCGAGACTCCCTCGTCGCAGAGGGCATCCGAGTCCGTTGGATCGGTGAACGAGAAGGGCTCCCGTCCACCGTCAGAGACGCTCTCGAAGACGTCGAGCAAGCAACCGCACACGTTACCGGCCCAACTCTTGTGCTGGCCATCAACTACGCCGGACGCGCAGAGATAGCCCGGGCCGCCCGCATCCTCGCTCAGGACGTGGAATCCGGCCTGGTTCGTTCCAGCGAGATCGATGAGCGTGTGTTCGCGTCGCGCCTCTTCGCCCCCGATATCCCCGATCCCGATCTGCTCGTCCGGACAGCGGGGGAGATGCGAGTGAGCAACTTCCTGCTCTGGCAGATCAGCTACGCGGAGATCCACGTCACACGAACTCTCTGGCCGGACTTTGCTGAGTCCGATCTTCACACGGCAATCCGGGACTATGCTTGCCGCCAGCGAAAGTTCGGAGGGCTGCCGGACCCGCTCGCATCGAGTACACGCGAACCTTGTTGAAGCAACGACTCCTTCTGGGACCCGTCCTGATCCTGCTCCTCGTAGGGGGCATATGGCTCGACGGCTGGCTTGATCGCCAGAGGATGCCCGACTGGCTCGGACAGATCTTCCCGGGCCACCGCGATTACCCACCGGGCGTCGTCGTGTTCATCGTGGTCCTCGCCCTCAGCTTTGTCGCGGCTCGTGAACTCGTCAAAATCCTGCGAGACAAGGGCATCGAGGCCTCGATGCGCCTCTGCTGCGCTTCCGCGATGATCGGATTGGCGGTCTCCTGCCTCGTTCCGACCGAGTTCAAGGGCGAGCACAGCGCAACAATCGTCTCGTCCGCCGCCGCACTCGTGCTCGTGATCTCGCTCGCCTTTTACTCGAGGCGTCAGAAGTTCGAGGGCGTCATCGCAGCAACCGGCGGCACCCTCCTGGCCTTTGTCTATCTCGGGCTCATGTTCGGGTTCATTCCGGCGATCCGGCGCGAGCATAGCGCGTGGATCCTCCTCTGGATCCTCGTGACAGCCAAGAGCTGCGACATCGGTGCCTATTTCACCGGAAAGGCGATCGGCAAGCACAAGCTCATCCCCTGGCTCAGCCCCGGCAAGACGTGGGAAGGGCTGGTCGGAGGTGTGATCTTCTCAGCCGCGGTTGGGGCATTCGGAGTGGAAGTCCTTCGAGAATATGGACATACGTCCATGCCGACGTGGCAGTGGGGGGCCTTGGCAGGGGTTTTGTTCGCGTTGGTCGCCCAGATGGGTGATCTGATGGCGAGTCTTCTCAAGCGTGATGCCGGCGTCAAAGATGCCGGCAAGATCCTTCCGGGGTTCGGGGGGATGCTGGATGTGATCGATTCGCCGCTGCTGGTTGCCCCAGTGGCGTATTGGTGGTTGCGCGTGGTCGTACACCACGTGACGCCCGAGTGAATAGACTATCGTGGTTGAAGAGCGGAGCAGTCGATGAGCGAGACGGCCAAGCTTCTAAGAGTCTTTCTGGTGGACAAGCAACTCAGCGGGCTTACGTCTCGTCTGAGAGCGGCCGAGCGCTTCCTCGGCGAGCAGGAGAAGCAGCTCACGCAGCTCGGCTCGCGAAAGTCCACGATCGAGGCGCAGATCAAGCAACTGGCGGCAACCGTCGCCAACCACGAGGGCGAGATGTCGCGCCTCGATGCCCGCATCGAGCACCTGCGTGGCCAGATGAACTCCGCTCAGACGAATCGCGAATACAAGGCTTTCCTCACCGAGATCAACACAATCAAGGCGGACCGCTCCAAGATCGAGACCGTCGCACTCGAGCAGATGGCCCAGATCGACGGTCTCAAAGGCCAGCTCGCCGAGATCGACACCAACCGCGAGGATCGCCAGAAGGTCCGCTCTGTCGCAGACGACGAACGCACCAAGCGTGCCGACGAGATCCGCGAACGAGTCGAGCAGCTCAAGAAAGAGCGCGAGGCACTCGTTGCCGAGGTTCCCACAACCGTTCTGAGCGACTACCAGGCGCTCTACGCCCGGCGTGAGGACGAGTCGATGGCCCCGGTTGAGGTCCAGGATCGCAAACGCCACGAGTTCAACTGCGGCTCATGCATGATGAGCATCCCCGTTGAGATCGTGAACCGGCTCATGACACACGGCACCATCACGCGCTGCGTCTCGTGCCAGTGCATCCTCTACATGGACGAGGCCGCGACCAGCGCGATGCAGCCCGCGAAGCGCTGAGCACGCTCGATGTCCTCACCGGAACGAACCCGCATCCGCTGGCGTGCCGCTCATCGGTGGCTGCGAGCACGGGTGTGGCTGCTTCCCATCGTGGCCCTGCTCGCCGTCACGCTCCCGCACCTCTCCGACGGCGACTGGATGAGAAGCGACTCCGGTTGGTACGCCGCGATCGGAGTGCAGGCATGGCGAACTGGCGAACTGCTCACGCTCGGCGCAGAGCCGGGTGTGCCGTATTTCAACAAACCCCCCCTCGTCTTCTGGATCATCGGCCTTCCCATGCATCTCATGGGGCCGAACGCGTGGACCGCGCGTCTCGGCACCATCGCCGCAGCCGCTCTCTGCGTTCTGCTCACGGTTTCGATCGCACGCACGGGCATGTCCCGGAGAGGTGCGCTCTGGGCCGGGCTCACGCTCTCCTTGACCTACGAGTTCTTCCGGCGCACACGCGAGATCTCACTCGACATGTGGCAGGCCGCCTTCTTGCTGATCGCGCTCCGTTTCCTCGTCGGTGCAATCACAACCACCCACCGCAGGCGGGCAGTTGTTGCGATCGCTCTCTCGGGGCTCCCCATCGGTCTCGCGTTGCTCTGCAAGCCCCTTGTTGGTCTCGCGGCAATACCGATGCTCGCGATCATGCTCCTTCTCTGTCGCAAAGGCCGCCTGATCCCGTGGTTGCTCCTCACCCTCGCCTCAGCCCTGCTCGTCGCAGCCCCCTGGCATCTGGCCATGCAGGCCATCCACGGCGAAGCGTTCGTTGCCCAGTACTTCGGCGCGGAGATCGCGGATCGCGCCTCGGGCGGCTCCGTCGTCAATGAAGGAGGCGTTGGCCGGTGGTGGTTCTATCTCGGGAAGATTCTCGCTGGCTACTGGCCCTGGCTCATTCCCATCGCCTGCTGCTTCGGCGCAACGATCCGCAGGCGTCGGATCGGAGGCGATGCACGTCTGCTCATCTGCGCCGCGATCTGGACCCTTGCCTGGCTCGCCCTCCTCAGCGTCTTTCCAGACCGGAGGGATCGCTACGCGCTCGTGCTCTACCCCACACTCGCGATTCCGGTCGGCGCGTGGCTCGCGTACCGGTCGCGCCCGGCGATTCGCTCACTCTTGAAGGGCGTAGAGCGGCACGGCATCTGGGCGATGCCGCTGGCAGCTTGCATCTTCGCGTTCCTGCCCATCAGAGTCCAGAACCCCCCCGATCCGCAGTGGACAGAGCTCTTCGCGTACCTGGAATCTGAGGGCAATCCCGACATCTGGCAAGGAGCGATGATCGGGCATCGTGGCTCTCGGATATACCTAGAAACCGGGAAGTGGCCCGCAACAACGAGAAATCGCCAGGGCGAGATCATCGCCGTTCCACCCGGAGGAGCCCTCATCATCTACCACGATCACGACGGCCTGAAGCCCGGACCGGGCGAGCATGTCGTCTTTCGAGCCAGAATGCTGACCCTCACGCGACTCACAGAAGACGCCGTCTGGAGCCCGATTCCCAGCGGCGGCTGATCGTCCACCCCGGCACGTGCGTCGCTCAGCTCCGCGATCCCTGAGTCCCCTCGCCGAACAGCGTCGGATCTGTCGCGGCCGCCACGCTCAGAGGCAGGCCAAGGTGCTCCGCCGCCGCCCGCGTCAGCGCACGACCCCGCCGCGTGCGAGCCAGAAAGCCGATCTGAAGCAGGTACGGCTCAACGACATCCTCGAGCGTGCCCGCATCCTCGTTCATGGTTGCCGCGATCGTCTCCAGTCCGACAGGGCCGCCGCTATAGGTCGTGCCGATCGTCCGCAGGAAAGAGCGATCCAACTCGTCCAGGCCGAGGTGATCGATCGCCTCGATCGCCAGTGCACGCTCAACGCTGCCCACCGTGATCGTGCCGTCCCCCTCGACCTGTGCGTAATCACGAACCCGACGAAGCAGCCGATTCGCGATACGGGGTGTGCCGCGAGATCTGGATGCGATCAGCGACAGCGCGTCCGGTTCCGCAACCCGAAGCGTCAGCAGGCGGCACGACCGTGCCAGGATGCTCAGCAGCTCGTCCACGCTGTAATACTGCAAATGGTGAACGATGCCGAACCGCGATCGCAAAGGCGAACTCAGGAGCCCCGCACGCGTCGTCGCCCCGATCAGCGTGAACGGCTTACAAGAGATCTGGACCGTCCTGGCGTTGATCCCCGAGTCAACCGTCACGTCGATCCGATAGTCCTCCATCGCCGGGTACACGAACTCCTCAACCGCGACCGGAAGCCGGTGGATCTCGTCGATGAACAGCACGTCCCCCTGCTGGAGGCGGGTCAGAGCCGCGACGAGATCCGTCCCCTTGGCAAGCGCAGGGCCGGATGTCACGGTCAGTCGGGTCCCCATCTCTTTCGCGATCACATGCGCGAGCGTGGTCTTGCCCAGTCCGGGCGGACCATGAAGCAGCACGTGCTCTGCCGGCTCGTTCCGCCCCCGTGCCGCCTTGATTGCGATCTGAAGCCGGCGGATCAGGTCCTGCTGCCCGGTGTATTCCTCCATCGAGCGGGGGCGCAACGCAACGTTCGCCTGCTCCTCGTCGGGACGGGACTCTTGGGGCGAGATGAGGCGTTCCGTCGCCAAGGCGTGTTACTCCAATCTTTCACAGTGTAGCGAACTCCGGAAGCAAACCGGCCCCGGCAATCTGCCGGGGCCGGTGAAACTCACAGATCGCGCCGCGCAGCCGCCAAATCGCTCAGTTTGATCCCTCCTGCTGCACCCGCGGCAGAAGCGTCGGGGCGCACGCGAGGTTGTACGCCGTTATCGCGGCATTGGTCGCGGATTGCACCAGGTACTCAGGAATCGCAAGGTCGAGCTTGTCGTTCTGTGTGTGCCAGCCGTACTGGTAGTCCGAGCGGCCGACCTCGTCCCAGAAGAACCCGGGAATCCCGACCGCGTTGAACGACGCGTGGTCAGAGCCGCCGCCCCGGGGAAGCGTGTCCCCCACGCGACGGATGTTCACATCCATCCACTTCTTCTCGACATCGTCGTAGAAGAGCCCGTTCGTCGGCGCGGTCGCCGCTGCCATCATGTCAGCCATGCTGTTGGTAACCGGGGCACCACCCTGGTAGTTCGTGCCGCCGTCGTCGACGAATACTGCTGAGATCTTCGGCCACTCGTACTTGATGCGATCGACATACGAGCGAGAGCCGAGCAGGCCCTGCTCCTCGCCCGTCCAGAGAATGAAGCGGATGGTCCGCTTCGGCTTGGCGCCGACCGCCATCAGGATTCGCGCCGCCTCGAGCGTGACTGCCGAGCCGGTTCCGTTGTCAAGCGTTCCCTCAGAACCCGGACCGTCCCATGAATCAAGGTGCGCCGAGATGATCACCACCTCGTCAGGGAACTCCGTCCCGCGAATCTCCGCGATCGTGTTGTACACCGGGATCGGACCAGGAGTGAACGTCGCCTTGGCGTTGATCTCGACCTCGATCGGAATCCCGTCGAACACGCGAGAGTTGATGAAGTCGTAATCCGACTGGCGGATCGCATACTCCGTGTCGCGCCCGATCCTGTCGAGCGTGAGCTCGCGCCAGCCACGCGCGGAAGTCGTCCACACACGCTCGTCACGCGAGGTGCCGAGGAAGCCGGCGGGGTTCAGTGCCAGCACCTGTTCAAGCACGTCCGGAGCCGCCGCCGGATCCGGCATCGAGGCCTCGACTACGGACTCCCCGGCCGCGCTCGCCGCCTTGCCGGCGAGTTTCAGCCCGCTGCGCGTGAGCGTGTATGCCGACGTGCCCGAAGGAGAGACCCAGTCGAATGAGATCGTGTCGCCGCTGACCGTCACGTTGGTCGCTGGGCCCGTGTGGAACCGGCGCACGCTCACGCTCACGTCAGTTCCGTTGATGGTGATGCTGATCGGAACGCCGCCCTCGGGCAGATTCGCGCCCGAAAGCGTCCCTTCAAAGCGGTCGCCGGACGCGGCATCAGCCGTCACAACGCCCGCCTGCTTCGCACGGATGTCCTTGAAAAGCTGGTGACGGTCGCCCATCTGGCCACCGACGCCCCGGATACCCCGTCGAGTCTCACGATTGCTCGGAATCAGAATCCACGAGCCAGCGATCTGATCCTTCACAGCATCAAACTCGGCCTGATCCTTCGGCAGGCGAACCACCGGTGCGCGGACCGCCCCGTTCGTTCCCGGAGCCCAAGCGAGCCATGAGAACTGCATCTCGCGCACGCTGTCGTACTCAACTTCGACACGAGGCGAGCCCCCCTCTGGTCGAACCTCTCGCTCACGCCTCAGCATCACCCTCGCCGAGGATGGGCCTCGGTCGAACCGCATCGACACCTCGCCCCACTGATCGAGCGTGACGTTCGTGAGGCCCCATGATCTGAACTGATCTGCAGTCCAGCGGTTAGCCGCTTCCATGCTCGTCGAGCCGGTCAAGCGAGGGCCGATGGTCTTCGTCATATACGTCAGGTGGTCCATCACCTGGTTGCGGTTCATCCCCTCATCGATGATCCGAGCGATGGTCGCTTGGTCGCCCATCGGGATCTTGGGAACCTCGGTCGGTTTCCCATCAATCACGGCATATGGCCGGGACATCGGCGGCTTCACGCCCGCTGGCGCGCCCGCGGCAGTGTCTGTTCGTTGTGAACCACCCCCTGAACAGGCCGTCAGGCCGGCGAGCAGTGCGATCGCAAGAGTGGGGGTCAGACGTCGTGCAAGATGCTTCATGTTGGCGTGAACCTCCGCGTAGGGCCGGTATGGCCGGGTGGACAGCATACCGATGTCCCACCCCTGGGGTTTCTCGCCTGCAAAGCCCGGCTGGACTCAGTCCATCGGGAGGCCTGCCCGTCGCCACAGCGAAACAAGCCGGTCCAGCTGCGTCGGCTCCCACACACGCCCCTCGGATAGCATCGAGCGAATCAGGTCCCCTCGTTCATTCATCGATGTCACCTGTGCAGGGCTGTCATCGTTGAGTCTCGTCGTCAGCACCCACAGCCCAGACCGATCCTCCGGCTGTTCCAGCACATCACGCCGGAGTCTGATCGAGCCGCTCTCAGACTGGTATGTGTAGAAGCCGTACTCGGCGGGGATCCGCTTGTTCATGAGAAGATCAGGCAGCAGCACGGCCTCGAGACGGCTCAGATATCCCTCGCCCTCGATGCTCGGCTTGATCGTCTGGCTCTGCCCATCCGGCGGATCGATCCGCACAGTCATGCTCGACCCCTCACGAGCACCAGTCTCGGTCCATGTCGCGACGACGCCACCTTCTCGCCTCGAACTGCGGATCAGCCACGCCTCTGAGGCCCTGTCTTCCGAAAGGAAGAACATGCTCACCGTATCGTAAATACCACTCCCATCAAGAACCCGTGCCTCCAGTTTCAGGAGGTAGCCAGACTGGCGATCCGCGCTCCGCCAGCGCGCCTTCTCGCGGCTCGAATCCAACTCTCCGCGCTGGCCGACCCAAGCCGTGATTCGCTTATACCCAAGCTCCTGATCATCCGACCCGACCGGAGATGGCGCAAATAACCTGTCCCAACGCGGCTTCCCCTTCGGCGAATATCGCTCGATCACGCCGCGATAGTCGTCAAGCGTCATCTGCGACATGAGTTGGACGCCCATCGCCACAGCCGCTTGGCGCGCCGCACTCAGGCGGCTTGGGTCTTCAAACGCCACTGTCGCGATGACCGTCTCGTACAGCGGTCTCACCTGCGCAAAGGCCGGCTCCGGCGTGAGCAACTCGAATGTGATGTATCGCTCGGGTTGCGGATTGAAGACCGTGTAACCCTTCACCGAGGCCGGGCCGGATGGGCCCGGCACCTGAACGTACACACGCTCGGCAGGCCCCCCCTTCAGCGAGAGTCCCTGCTGGCGATCGATGACGCGCCCCATCGTTCTCGCGACCGTGCCGTCAGAGTTCAACACACCCACGGAGCCCAAAATCTGATCCCGGATCGCGTCAACGACCGTCGAGAGCGGACGCTGGCTCGTCGTTTCGCGGCTCTCTATGTTGATGATCCATGTCTGATCAGGCGCGAGCACCCGTGCAGTCACCTTGCTCCCGTCACGGGTCAACTGCGTCGTCGAGCCCGCCGGCAACTGCATGGTAAGACCGATCGATTCGATCCTGTAAAGACTCTCTGCAAACTCGACCGTCGCCATCGGCTTTGCCTGGTTCGATGGAGGAGGTGTTTGTTTGGGCTGGACCGTCGCAGTGCCTTCTGAGAGGTGGGTCGCGGCCGAAGCGTGCATCCCCATCGAAGCCATCATGGACAAGACCGACATTGCGAGCATGTGCGTGGCCTTCATGCCTGTATTCTCCGGCGGACGGGTGGCTGGACCAGTGACAATCGCTCCGAACAACCTGGTTCAATGGTTCCATCGTTCAGGTCGGCCGCGCCGCGATAGTCCCTGCAACGAGAATCCAGAGAGGACCCTGACGAGACATTGACAATGCGTTGAAGCCCTCTACTCTTACGGGCTCATCTCGGAGCGATCCGGGGTGGTGTCGTATGCCGGGCGGAGCCCGGCACCCCCGAGTGCGAGGGTTTACCGCACTCATCGCCGAAGGACGGCAGTTGATCAGACAGGGACTCGCCCGGGGCGAGTTCGGTGGATCAATCGCCCCCTGATCGATCAAGGGTGCCGAGCGACGGATCGATCGGCGACGACAAGAGTGTGTGAGCGATCGGACGAAAGGTCAGGAACGAGCCATGACGGGGACACGGATTCGAATTCGGATGGAGGCCTATGACCACCTGGCGCTCGACGCGTCGGCTCGCGAGATCGTTGATCACGCGAAGCGGACCAACGCCAAGGTCGCCGGTCCCATTCCGCTGCCCACACGCATCGAGCGATACACAGTTCTCCGCTCGCCCTTCATCGACAAGAAGAGCCGCGAACAGTTCGAGATCCGCACGCACAAGCGCATCATCGACATCATCGAGCCCAACGCCCGCACCGTCGAAGCGCTCAACCGCCTCGTCGTTCCCGCAGGCGTCTTCGTCAAGATCAAGGCATGACATCTGCCAGAGGACGCCGCGAAAGCTGCGTCCTCTGCTTCATTCCAGAAACCTTCCTCTGCACGGTTCCGTCGGACTGAACCATGGCACGAAGCGGTCCCGGCCGTAACCGGGGGCGACCCGCGGGGGCTCGCCGAGTGGAAAGGCGATTCGGATGGCTTTCACGCTTCTCGGAAAGAAACTCGGCATGACCCGGATCCTCACGCCCGAGGGCGTCTCGGTTCCGGTGACGGTTATCGAGTGCGGCCCGTGCGTCGTCACGCAGCTCCGCACCGCAGAGACCGACAAGTACACCGCAGTCCAGATCGGTTTCGGCGAGATCAAGCCTCGCCGCTCAACCATCCCCATGATCGGGCACGACGCCAAGGCGGGCACCACGCCCAAGCGTCACCACAGCGAGTTCCGCGTCGATGCCTCTGAGCTCGCGAACTACACCGTCGGCCAGGTCCTGACCGTGAAGGATCTCGAAGGCACGATGTACGTTGATGTCGCCGGCACCAGCAAGGGCAAGGGCTTCGCCGGAACCATGAAGCGTCACAACTTCAAGGGCATGTGCGCCTCGCACGGCACCGAGCGTAAGCACCGTGCCCCGGGTTCCATCGGTTCGCTCGGCTCGAACCGCGGCTTCGGCGGCGGTCTCAAGAAGGGTAAGAAAATGTCCGGCCATATGGGTGCCGAGCGGGTCACCGTTCGGTCCCTCGATGTGGTCAGAATCGTCCCCGAACAGAATCTTTTGCTGGTCAAGGGGCCGATTCCCGGTCACAACCAGTCTACAGTCTCCGTTCGCACCTCGACCCGTCTCTATCGCAGCAAGGCGAAGAAGGTCCAGGCCGCGAAGAAGTAAGTCGTAGCAAGTCCAGTCGCGGGCAATCCCCGCAGCACACGTCACCGGGCGCTCCAGTCGTCCCGGTGAGCCCGGTAGGTTCGATCAACGAATACCGCCGGGCGAGGACAACGAGTGGACGCGGGCGTGCGAGTCACGATCCGCGATGACGGCCGAGTCGATTCCGATCCGCCCCATATGTGAAGGAGGCGAGACGGATAGGCGAAGCACCCGCAAACCACCCGGTTTGTGGAAGATTCCCGGAGACGGTCTTCGGGAACACAAGGCGTCGGACGAGGTGAATCATGAAGGTCCCCGTCTACAACCTGCAGGGCAATGAAGTCGGATCGATGAACATCGACGAGGCTGCCCTGGGGTCCACAATCAATGCTCCCCTCATCAAGCAGGCGTACGTCATGTACCACGCCAACACCCGTCAGGGGTCGGCGCGTACAAAGAAGCGCTCGCAGGTCGAGGGATCCACGAAGAAAATCTACAAGCAGAAGGGCACCGGCAACGCACGCCACGGCGATCGCAAGGTCGCTCAGATGCGAGGCGGCGGCCACGCCCACAGCAAGAAGCGCACGCGCGAGGACTTCCACCTCGACATGCCCAAGAAGATGCGTCGCAAGGCAAATCGCAACGCGCTCCTCGCCAAGCTTGTTGACAACGAAGTCCGTATCCTTGAGACGCTCGCTCTCTCGTCACCCAAGACGAAGGACTTCGCGACGCTACTCCAGGCGTTGAAGATCGACCGCACGGCCCTTCTCGCCCTCTCATCGGACGAGTCCAAGGCCGCCAACGCTCGCCTCTCGGCTCGCAATGTTGACGACGTCACGACCTGCAGAGTCGATCAGCTCACCTGCTTCAACATGCTCAACAGCCGCTACCTCATCATCTCCAAAGAAGATCTTGAGGGTTGGCTGAGCGGCCCGACCTCTCAGACCGGCAAGGTCGCCAAGGTCTCGCCGATGGGCCGCGTCGATACGCCCGAGCCCAAGGCCGCAGCGAAGCCCGACGCCCGCCGCGTCCGTGCCGACGCACGCCGCGCTGCCACGAAGGAGAAGGCGTAAATGGAATCCATCCACGTCATCCGACGCCCCCTCCTCACCGAGAAGTCCACGTTCGGCATGAACGAGCGTGCGCAGTACTCGTTCGAGGTCGACCGCCGCGCCACCAAGACCGATGTCAAGCGCGCCATCGAGGAACTCTACAAGGTCCATGTCGTCTCGGTGAACACGCTCGTCCGCAAGGGACGCGTGAAGCGGATCAAGACCGGCTACACCACGACCGCAGAGACCAAGCGTGCCATCGTCCGTCTTCGCGACGGTGAGGTCATCGAACTGCTCTGAGGCGCGATCCTCCAAGACTCTGAAGGAACAGATCCATGGCCATTCGCGTTTACAAAAAGACCAGTGCCGGACGCAGATTCGCGTCCGTCAATATGCACGTCGAGGTCACGAAGAAGACCCCGGAGAAGTCCCTCCTCGCTCCCCTCCCAAAGAAGGGCGGCAGGAACAACTCCGGCAAGATCACGGTCCGTGGCCGTGGCGGCGGTGCAAAGCGTCAGTATCGTCGCATCGACTTCAAGCGTCGCGACCGCGCCGGCATCGTCGGCAAAGTCGCGGGTGTTGAGTACGATCCCAATCGCTCCGCTCACATCGCCCTGATCCAGTACGCAGACGGCGTGAAGCGGTACATCATCGCTCCCATCGGCCTCGTCACGGGTGCCGAGGTGATGACCAGCATCGACGAGGCGATCGATCCGAACCCCGGCAACGCCATGCCCCTCAAGTTCATCCCCCTCGGTCTTGAGGTCCACTGCATCGAGATGCAGCCCGGTCGCGGCGCACAGATCTGCCGCTCCGCCGGTTGCACCGCCAAGCTCTCGAACAAAGAGGGCGAGTACGCCACCTTGGTCATGCCCTCCGGCGAGATCCGGCGTGTCCATGTCAACTGCCTGGCGACCATCGGCCAGGTCGGCAACATCGACCACCAGAACCGTCGCCTCGGCAAGGCCGGTCTCACACGCCACCTCGGTCGGCGCCCCATCACCCGTGGCGTCGCCAAGAGCCACCACGCCCATCCGCTGGGCGGCGGCTCCGGACGCTCCAAGGGCAACCGCCCGCCGTGCGGACCGACCGGTGTCGGCGCAAAGGGCGGACGCACGCGTAATCGCAAGAAGCACAGCACGAAGTTGATCATCCGTCGTAGGCGCTCGGTCCGCTACGGCCAGTTGAAGTGATTGAAGGGCCAGGAGCACACACATGGGACGCAGTCTGAAGAAAGGCCCCTACGTCGATGAGAAGCTCTACCGAAAGGTCGAGAAGCTCAACGAGCGAAACAAGCGAGAGCCCATCAAGACATGGGCAAGACGCTGCACGATCGTGCCCGAGTTCGTCGGACACACGTTCAAGGTCCACAACGGACGCGTCTTCCTTGACGTGTTCGTCACCGAAGACATGGTCGGCCACAAGCTCGGCGAGTTCAGCATCACTCGCACGTTCAGAGGCCACACCAACAAGAAGGAAGGCATCGCCGCGGGCGATACCAAGAAGTAAGCCGGCAGAAGCAAGCCGAGCCACAGCGACGAGTACCCGACTCCCCACGCTTTCTGAAGGAAACGTGCCGTGAAACTGCGAGGCGACAAAATCAAGACACTCGCCGAGGCCAATGGCGTCAGCCGCCAGGACCTCGCACGCTCGATCGAGCGCACCGGTCTGAAGGGCGATCGCGCCCTCTCCGCCGTCAACAACTGGATGGCAGGCAAGGACCACCCACGTGCCCGGGCCGAAGACATCCGCCGCCTCGCGCAGACAATCGGCTGCGAGGTCAAGGACATCTCCCGGTTCGTCAGCATGGTCCGCTTCCACAGGGGGAGCGAGCGCAAGGCCAAGCTGCTCGTCGATCTCGTCAGAGGCAAGACCTTCCTCGAGGCCGACAACCTGCTCCGCTTTAACACCAAGCGGGCCGCTGTCAACGTCCGCAAGGCGCTCAACGCCGCGCGTGCCGATGCGGAGCTCCAGCAGGCCGATGTCGAACTGCTCGTCGTCTCCGAAAGCCGCGTCGATCGCGCGTTGCACATCAAGCGATTCAAGGCCAAAGACCGCGGCCGTGCCCACCCAATTCTCAAGCGAACCGCCCACATCACGGTCGGTGTGGAGGAGCGTAACTAATGGGACAGAAAACCCATCCATTCGGTCTCCGCGTCGGTATCACAGAGGCCCACCGCAGCCGCTGGTACGCCCCCAAGGCGCTCTACGGCGAGCTTCTGGTTGAAGACGAGAAGATCCGTCAGCACCTCGACAAGCGCCTCAACCGCAGGCCCCCGAACGCCGCGGTCTCCGATATCCACATCGAGCGCACCCGCGAAGAGCTCAAGGTCATCATCCGCACCGCACGCCCCGGCCTGGTCATCGGTCCGAAGGGCGCGGAAGTCGAGCGCATGACCGAGGAGCTGCAGTTCATGACGGGCCGCAAGGTCTCGATCTCGATTCTCGAGATCAAGCAGCCCGACCTTGATGCACAGCTCGTCGGCGAGGCGGTCTGTGAGCAGCTCAACAAGCGGGCCGCGTTCCGTCGCGTCGTGAAAAGCCGCGCCGAGGCGACGATGGCCGCCGGCGCCAAGGGTGTCCGCATCCAGATCTCCGGCCGCCTCGGCGGCGCGGAAATGAGCCGCACCCTCGATGTCCGTCTCGGCTCTCTCCCGCTCTCAACCCTCCAGGCCAACATCGACTACGGCTTCGCCCAGGCGTTCACCACCTATGGTGCGCTCGGCTGCAAAGTCTGGATCTACAAGGGGCTCTACACCCAGGAGCAGGTGCAGGACGAAGTCCAGTCGAACGCAGCGGGCGGCAAGGCGCGTGCAAGAGGCCGTCGCTGATCAGAAGTTTCTTTGTGTATCAGTTGTACGTGAGTGAAGTGTCGGTTTGATCGAAGGAACCTTGCCATGGCGATGCTGCCAAAGCGAGTGAAGTACCGGAAAGAGATGCGTCGCGTCCGCGATCGCAAGGCCACCAAGGGCAACTACGTTGCCTTCGGTGACTACGGACTCCAGGCCCTCGACGGGGCATGGGTCACCGCGCAACAGATCGAGGCCGGGCGCGTCGCGCTCGCCCACTATCTCAAGCGTGAGGGCAAGCTCTTCATCCGTATCTTCCCCAACAAGCCCATCTCGAAGAAGCCCCTCGAAACCCGAATGGGCACCGGCAAAGCCGACGTGGATTACTGGGCCGCTCGCGTGAAGCCCGGCACCATGCTCTTCGAGATCGCCGGCGTTCCCGAGGCCGCCGCGAAGGCCGCACTCGTCCGCGTCGCCATGAAGATGCCGATCAGGTGCCGCTTTGTCGGTCGTCGCGTCTCGGTGTGAGTCAAGGCCCGAAAGGGCCGTTTGGAGCCAGCGGGTAAGCCCGGAGCCAGTGCCATGAAGTCCAAAGAAGTACAGAGCATGACCGCCGACGATCTGAACGACAAGCTCACCGACCTGCGCCACAAGGTCTACAACCTTCGCGTGCAGGCCGTCACACAGAAGATCGAAGACAACAGCCAGATCGGCAAGACCAAGCGTGACATCGCTCGGCTCCTGACCGAACGCCGCGCCCGTCAGATCGTCGCGACCACCAAGAGCGCCTCCTGAACCCGAACCGGAAAGACCAGATGAGCACCAGCACAGCAGCCAAGGCCGAGAAGAAGCAGGTCACCCGGGTCGGGGTCGTCGAGTCCGACGCCCGCAGCAAGACCCGCAAGGTCGTCATCAACTTCCTTGCCAAGCACCCCAAGTACGGCAAGTTCCTCCGCAAGCGCACCATCCTCCACGTCCACGACGAAGAGAATGTCTCGAAGAACGGCGACATCGTCGAGATCACCGAGTGCCGCCCCATCAGCAAGACCAAGCGCTGGCGGCTCGTCCGCGTCGTCGAGAAGCGTTCGCAGTAAGCACCCACGTCTCACTCCGGTCCGATCGCCGCAAGCGTCCGGACCCGTTCAAGGGATCGTTCCCATGCTCCAGCAAGAATCACGATGCGAGGTCGCGGATAACTCAGGCGCAAAGATCGCCTACGTCATCCGTGTCTACGGCGGCTCCACCGCAACGGGCGCGTTCACACGCCGCACCGCGGGCGTCGGCGACCGTGTCCTCGTCTCGATCAAGAAGGCCCTCCCCGGCGGCGACATCAAGGCCGGCGACAAGAGCAAGGCCGTTGTCGTTCGGACCAGCAAGCCCCGCCGCCGTGCGGACGGCTCGTACATCCGCTTCGACTCATCCGCCGTGGTCCTCATCCAGGACGACGGCAATCCCAAGGGCACACGCATCTTCGGGCCGGTCGCCCGCGAGCTGCGCGATCGCAACTACATGAAGATTGTCTCACTCGCTTCGGAGGTGGTGTGATGCCGGCTCATGTTCGCAAAGGTGACACCGTGGTCGTCCGCTCCGGAAGCCACAAGGGTCAGGTCGGCGAGGTCATCCGCGTCGATCCCGACAGCAAGACCGTCGTGATCAAGGGCGTCAACCTGGTCACACGCCACATGCGTCCCACTCGCACGAATCCCAACGGCGGCGTCGTCACTCGTGAGGCCCCGCTCGATTGGTCAAAGGTCAATCCCGTCGTCGATGGCAAGCCGACTCGCGTCCGCTTCCAGACCAAGGACGACGGATCAAAGGTCCGCGTCGCCGCTCGGGGCGGCAAGGTTCTCGGCACCGTCCGGGGACCCCGGAAGACGTCGAAGAAGTCTTGAGGTTCATTCCCGCATAAGCATGAACGCCTCGAAGCCAGTGGCTCGAAGCGAACGACAGAGATGGCAAGGCGACAGCCAAGCCGAGGAACGAAGCAATGGCCAAGGACACGAAGCCAGCCGGCAAATCAGGAACCGGGAAGAAGAAGGGCCACTCCGAAGAGGCAGTGGCAACCGCTTCCGCTCCCGCGGGCAAGCCGCGCCTCCAGACCATGTACGAGTCCAAGGTCCGTGAGGCCGTAACCGAGAAGTTCGGCATCAAGAACCCCATGGCCATGCCCCGGCTCGACAAGATCACGATCAACGTGAACATGGGCCGCCACATCGAGGGCACCAAGATCCCGCCGCACATCCGCCAGACCGTTCTCGACACCATCGTCGCGATCAGCGGCCAGAAGCCCGTCGTCCTCAAGGCCAAGAAGTCCGTCTCGAACTTCAAGGTCCGCGAGGGCGTCGAGACCGCAGCGATGGTCACCATCCGCCGCGACCGGATGTGGCACTTCCTCGATCGCCTCATCAACCTCGCGACGCCCCGTATCAAGGACTTCCGGGGCCTCAACGACAAGGCCTTCGACAGGCAGGGCAACTACGCCATGGGCCTGACCGAGCAGGGCGTCTTCCCCGAGATCAACATGGCCGACGTGCAGTTCACGCACGGCATGAACATCAACTTCTCGTTCCGCAACTCATCTCCCGAGCTCAGCAGGTTCGTCCTCGAACAGCTCGGAATGCCGTTCAAGAAGGCCGGCGAGAACTAAACAACACCACCGACCACACCATCGGACGGAGTGAATCATGGCCAGCAAGGCGCAGACCGCAAAGTCTCAGAGAAAGCCCAAGTTCAGCACCCGCGTGGTGCGCCGGTGCGAGCTCACCGGGCGCGACCGCGGCGTCTACCGCAAGTTCCGCATCAGCAGGATCATGCTCCGAAAGCTCGCGCTCGAAGGAAAGATCCCCGGCATGCGCAAGGCGAGCTGGTAACACGTCAACCAATGTGAGTCACAGTCATCCGGACGCTCCCACACTCGGGGCGACGGCAGAACGAATCGCGAATCGACGCTCTTCAAACAGCGAGTCTGGAACGAAACATGGCCATTAGCGACCCCATCGCAGACATGCTCACCCGCATCCGCAACGGCCTGCGGAACCGCGCAAAGACGGTGAACTGCCTGAACAGCAAGGTCTGCCGCGGCATCGCGGACGTCCTTCGCGACGAGGGCTACATCACCTCATACGATGTCATCGAGGACGGACGCCAGGGCATCATCCGCCTTCATATGAAGTACGGACCTAGCGGTGAGGCCCTGATCTCCAGGATCACCCGCTCCAGCAAGCCTGGGTGCCGTGTGTACGCCGCCGTCGATGAGATCCCAAGACCGCTCCAGGGGCTCGGCATCGCCGTTGTCTCCACCAGCCGCGGCGTGCTGAGCGATCGCAAGTGCCGCACCGAGCGTGTCGGCGGCGAACTGCTCTGCGTTGTTGAGTAAAGAAGGGCCTGAGTTTCGGAGTTCAAGCCATGTCAAGGATCGGAAAGAAGCCAGTGCCCGTCCCCGCGAACGTCAAGGTCGCGATCTCAGGACGCAGCGTCTCGATCACGGGCCCCAAGGGCACCCTCGTCTTCGAGCACCACCCGCTCGTCAAGGTCACCTGGACCGAGAGCGAGAAGTCGATCGTCTGCTCCGTCGCGGATGCCGCTGATCGCGTCGCCAAGGCGCAGTGGGGCACCACCCGCGCCATCCTCAGGAACATGATCGAGGGTGTCTCGAACGGCTATGAGAAGACGCTCGAGGTCAACGGCGTCGGCTGGGCCCCCTCCATGCAGGGAACCAAGCTCAAGCTCGTGGTCGGTCTCGCCAGCCCGATCTTCCTCGAGATCCCCAAGGGCATCAATGTCGTCGTCGACAAGCAGATCATCCGTGTCAGCGGCGCTGATCGTCAGATGGTCGGCGAGTTCGCCGCACGAGTCAGGTCGCAGCGCAAGCCCGAGCCGTACAACGGCAAGGGAATCAAGTACACCACCGAAACAATCCGTCGCAAGCAGGGCAAGCAGTTCGGCGCTTGAGCCGGATGATCTCTCCAGAGGTTCGGACACATGGACAAGAACGTACTCAAGGCAAAGCGTCGCACGCGTCGAAAGATCGGCATCCGCAAGCGGGTCGCCGGCACCGCCGAGCGTCCGCGCCTCTCGATCTATCGCTCGCTCGGCCACATCTACGCCCAGCTCATCAACGACCTGGACGGCACGACCATCGTCGCCGCGTCCTCGCGTGACAAGGATGCCGCTGGCACCCCTGGCAACACGAAGTCCGCCGCCGATGTCGGGTCCCGCCTGGCCGCAAAGGCCAAGCAGTCCGGCGTCTCCGCGGTTGTCTTCGATCGCAACGGCTTCCGGTATCACGGCCGCGTCAAGGCACTCGCCGACGCCGCTCGTGAGGCCGGCCTGAAGTTCTGATCCGCCCGTTCACTCAACGTATCGCACCAAACGAAGATCCACACCTCGCAGAGCAGACCCCATGCAAGACCTTCTCGAGCAGTCCTCCCAGATGGATTCCACGACGATCGCCGTCGGTCGCACCTCAGCGACTGTCAAAGGCGGCCGTCGATTCTCCTTCGGTGCGCTCGTTGTCGTCGGCGATCGGCGCGGCAAGGTCGGCTTCGGCTATGGAAAGTCCAACGAAGTACCCAACGCCGTTGAGAAGGCCCAGAAGTACGCCAAGAGGGCTCTCGTCACGATCCCCATGGTCGGAACGACCATCCCGCACGAGGTCGAGGGCACCTTCTCCGCATCCAAAGTGCGGCTCATCCCCGCCGCTCCCGGAACCGGCGTCGTCGCAGGCGGCACCGTCCGCTCGATCCTCGAGATCGCGGGCATCACCGACTGCCTCACCAAGTGCTACGGCTCCACCAACAAGACCAACACCGTCAAGGCCGTCTTCGACGCACTCCGTCGCCTTCGCACCGCAGAGCAGATCGCCACGCTCAGAGGCGTCAAACTCGACACCACACACATCGAGAGCATGATCGAGAAGGGCAAGCGATTCATGCCCGTATCCACCGGCGAGAAAGCCCGCGGCCCCGTCAACACCATCGGCCAGGACCGCCGCGGCGGCCGTGGCGGTCGTGGCGGACCCGGCGGCGGTCGTGGTGGCCGTGGACGCGGCCCGCAGAGCGACAGCCCAGCTCCTGCAGCTGACGCATCCGCGCCACCCGCTGAGAACGCCTGAACACCGATACCACAGCCCTTCCGTTTCCTTCCCATACAGACAGCAATCGCAGAGACAGACGATCGAAGGAGTGACCGGCCATGATGATCCATGACATCACCTCACTTGCCGGAAAGAGCAAGAAGCGCAAGCGCATCGGACGCGGACACGGCTCCGGCCAGGGCAAGCAGGCCGGTCGTGGCCACAAGGGTGCGGGCTCACGCTCCGGCGACGCCGCCAAACGTGGCTTCGAGGGTGGCCAGATGCCATACTTCCGCCGCTTGGCGAAGTTCGGCTTCACCAACGCCCAGTTCAAGACCGAGTTCTGGATCGTCAACCTCGCCGATATTGTCCGTCACCCCGCCTTCGCAAAGGGCGGCAAAGTCGATATCGACACGCTCATCAAGGCCGGTTTGGTCCGCGATACATCCAGAGACCTCAAGATCCTCGGCTCGATCGGCGAGGACGGACTCAAGTCCAAGCTCGACGTCACCGCCAGCCGCGTCTCCATGTCCGCTCGTCGCCTGATCGAGGGCGCAGGTGGCAAGGTCCACGAAACGGGCACCCGCCGTGATCATGTCCGGGGCGTTGATCGCAACGCCGAGGACAAGTCGCCCAAGAAGCTCACCAAGAAGCTCAAGCGAGGCGCGAACTCGCGAGGCAAGGCCGCAGTGGCCGCTCAGGAAGCAGCACAGGAATGAGCCCACGGATCGGCAGCGATCTGGGCCTACCATCATGACCCATCCGGCGGACGCCGACCCACCGGGTCGGCGTCTTGTCCGTCAGAGGGACGTTTCGCACGCGTCAGGGACGACCAACAGAAGATCCATCACGGAATCACGATGTTCAAGATCATCGCAAACATCTTCTCGATACCGGAACTGCGGAACAAAATCCTGTTCACCCTCGCGATGCTCGCCGTCTACCGCATCGGGTACTGGGTCCCGCTTCCGGGCATCGAAACCGGCGCGCTGAGCGAGTACTTCGCCACCCAGGGAGGCGAGAGCTCCGCAGCCAAGAAGGCCGCATCCTTCGTCGCCATGTTCGCGGGCGGCTCTCTCTCCCAGTCCACGATCTTCGGACTGGGCATCATGCCCTATATCTCCGCGTCGATCATCTTCCAGATCCTCACGGCCGTCTCGCCCGCGCTCAAGAAGATCCAGGAAGAAGGCCCCACCGGCCGCCAGAAGATCATGGAGTGGACGAGGTACGCCACCCTCGTGCTCTGCGTCTTCCAGGCCATCGGATGGCTGATGTTCATCTCTCGCCCGGGCGTCGGCGGCGTCGATCCCATGTGGGTCCGAAACCCCATGTGGTGGGTCACCGCAATCTCCATGCTCACCGCCGGCACCATGTTCCTGATGTGGCTCGGCGAACAGATCGACCGACACGGCATCGGCAACGGTGTCTCGCTCATCATCACCGCCGGCATCATCACGGGCATGCCCAACGCCGTGAAGTGGCTGATCGAGAACTTCAATCCGTCCGATCCGAATCAGCTCGACTGGATGAGCATCATCCTGCTCGCGCTCGGGTTTGTCGGCGTCATCATGGGCGCGGTCCTCATGACCGTCGCACAGCGACGAATCCCCGTCCAACAGGCCAAGCACACGCGAGGCCGCCGCGTCTTCGGAGGCCAACGCTCCTATCTCCCGCTCCGCGTCAACCACAGCGGCGTCATGCCCGTCATCTTCGCCTCCTCCCTCATGATCTTCCCCCAGGTGCTCATCTCCGGACTCGGTGAACAGCTCCGCGCTGCCGGCAACATCGGTTTCTTCACCCAGACGCTCCAGTGGCTCGGTGCAAACCTCACCGCCGGCCAGTTCCTGTTCGTTGTCCTCGAAGCGATCCTCATCTTCTTCTTCAGTTATGTCTGGATCACCATCCAGTTCAATCCCGAGGAGATGAGCAAGCAGCTCAAAGAGCACGGCTCGTTCATCCCAGGCCTGAGGCCCGGGCCCCGCACCGCCGAATACCTCGAATCCGTGATGGAACGCATCACCTTCGTCGGTGCTGGCATGCTCGTCATCATCGCCATCCTCCCGCAGGTCATCGCAACCTCAATGCGAATCGACTGGTCCGTCGCACAGTTCCTCGGCGGCACCGGCCTGCTCATCGTGGTCTCCGTCAGTCTCGACCTCCTCCAGAGGATCGAAGCGAACCTGCTGATGCGAAACTACGCTGGCTTCCTCGGTGGAGACAGCGCGGGCAACGCGCCTCGAATCCGCGGCCCCCGCGCCTGACGCAAGCCGCCGACGCGCATCATGCCATGGCGATACACCTCCGCTCCGACAGCGAGATCGACGCGCTCGCGCGAGCAGGCCGCGCGTGCTGGGCCGCGCTCGATCGCATCGCGTCCGCCTGCGTCCCCGGCTGCATCACACGCGATCTGGACGCCATCGCGCGAGAAGAGATCAAACGCGCGGGTGCATCCCCGCTCTTCCTCGGCCACAAAGGGCCCGACGGTCGCCCGCCCTTCCCCGGCCACCTCTGCGTCTCGATCAACAACGAACTCGTCCACGGAATCCCAGGAGAGCGTTTGCTGCGCCCCGGCGATGTGGTCTCGGTCGATCTTGGCCTGACCCTCGACGGGTGGTGCGCAGATGCCGCACGAACAGTCCTCATCGACCCCGTGCCGGATCACCACCGCGAGCTTCACGCCCGCACGCTCGAGATCCTCAAGCTGGCAATCACAATGATGGAGCCCGGCATCGCGTGGTCGACGATCGTCCAAGCCGTCGCGAAAGCAGTGGGGGAGACCGACACACGTCTCGTCGAGCCATACGCCGGACACGGCATCGGAAGGGCACTGCACGAGCCGCCGCGTGCTCCGCTCCTGAACGCCGGGTCCCCCCTCAGCCCGAACGAAGACTTCATACTCAGACCAGGCATGGTTCTTACCGTCGAGCCGATCCTCGTCCGTGGCAACGCCAAGACCATCACCGGCTCCGACGGATGGACGGTTCTCGCCGCTGACAACGCCGTCGGCTGCCATGAGGAGCGAATGGTGGCTATTGTTCGAGGCGGCTATCGGATGCTCACCGGTGCGCCGATCTGATGCGGCACTCGCCGATCGATCTTCACTCTTCCGAGCACACGGGCAAGTATGTCAAAGCAGGACGACAAGTTTACATTTGATGCGGTGGTCACCGAGGCGCTCCCAAACGCCATGTTCAAGGTCCGGCTGCCCAACGAGCAGAAGACAGAGGTCTTGGCCTACGTCTCCGGCAAGATGCGCATGAACTACATCCGCATCCTCCCCGGCGACCGCGTCACCGTCGAGATGACCCCATACGACCTCTCCAAGGCCAGAATCACGTACCGGCACTGATCACCAGCCCCGCTGGCGAGCCGGCCAGGCATCGCCCCGGGAACAGGCCCGATCAGGCCCCAATCTTGGACGTGACTTCCTGGCAGACCAGGTCTAACATCCCAGCCCGGCCAATCGGATTGGCCTATTGTTGCGTCCCACGGGCGTAGCAGTGGGGGTGGATCGATCCCGTTTCGGGGTTGATCCAGAAGTGTCGAGAGTTTCCCGTGGCGTGTCGGACACGGCGTCATGCCGGTGTCGGAGGTGGGCCATGAAGGTTCGGTCGAGTGTCAAGAGAGTCTGTGGCAGCTGCCAGATCGTTCGCCGCAAGGGCAAGGTCCGGGTCATCTGCAAGGCGGAACCCAAGCACAAGCAGGTTCAGGGCTGAGTCTCTGATCTTTTAGCAGGAGCGCACGAGTGCCCCGTATCGCAGGTATTGACGTTCCGGATCGCAAGAAGATCCTCTACGCCCTCCAGTACATCCACGGGATCGGCCCCAAGTTCGCCGCAGACATCCTCGCAGAAGCGGGTGTCGATGGTGACGTGCGCGCCAACGAGGTCACCGAGACCGCCATCGCGCAGATCAACGCGATCATCGACGGCGGCTATCTCGTCGAGGGTGCCCTCCGTCGCCAGGTCCAGCAGAACGTGCAACGCCTCAAGGACATCAAGTCCTACCGAGGCGAGCGCCACCGCAAGGGCCTTCCCGCCAGAGGCCAGCGCACCCGCTCCAACGCCCGCACTCGCAAGGGTCGCAAGAAGACCGTCGCCGGCAAGAAGAGCGTCAAGGCCAAGTAATCCTGATCATCCGATCCGCACCCGCCCTCACGCCGCACGCGTGCGCCGCACACAGAGGTTGTCATGGCCAAGAAGGTCAAGAAGATTCGCAAGAACGTCGTTCGTGGCATCGCCCACGTTCGCGCGACGCAGAACAACACCATCGTCACCATCACCGACATGAACGGCGAGGCCCTCGCGTGGGACTCCGCCGGAACCATCGGATTCAAGGGCACTCGCAAGAGCACCCCCTTCGCAGCCACGCGTGCCGGTGAGCAGTGCGGCCAGAAGGTCCGCAAGATCGGCATGACCGAGGTCGAGGTCCGCATCACCGGCGCAGGCGCCGGACGCGAATCCGCCGTCAACGGCCTTGTCTCCACAGGCCTCCGCGTCACCGCCATCGAAGACCGCACGCCCGTTCCCCACAACGGCTGTCGTCCTCGCAAGCGCCGCCGCGTCTGATCCGTCATCACACGTCGGGCACGACGAGAGCCGTGCCCAACGCTTCGTTCATGCGGCATCCGAGCAGAAGGACAACGGGTTCCAGCGGGCCCGTCACGAGCCGAGAATCGGAACACCGCGCGTCATCAAGGCGTCCGCTGGATAGCAGAGGTCACACCCATGCGGGTTCGTTGGCGCGGGCTTGAATTGCCCACACGTGTTGCTCCCGATTCCAAGTTCCGCAGCGAGGTCTACGGCCGGTTCACGGTCGAGCCGTTCGAACGCGGCTTCGGCACAACCATCGGAAACTCACTCCGTCGCGTCCTCCTCTCCTCGCTCGAAGGTGCCGCCGTCACCGCCGTCAAGATCAAGGGCGCAACCCACGAGTTCACCTCCCTCCCCGGCGTCATGGAAGATGTCACCGACATCATCCTCAACGTCAAGAACCTCGTCGTCCGCATGGACTCCGACGAGCCCAAGACCCTCCGCCTCGCGGCCCAGGGCCCCGGCGATGTCACCGCCGACCTGATCGAGGGCGACCCCTCCGTCACCATCGTCAACAAAGACCTCGTCATCGCCACGCTCACCAGCGAGGTCGATTTCGAGATGGAACTCCACGTCGCCAAGGGCCGCGGATACGTCCCCGCGACCGAGCAGTACGGCAAGGCCGACGAGCAGGAAATCGGCCTTATCCACGTCGACGCGATCTACTCCCCTGTCCAGCGCGTCCGCTACAAGGTCGAGGACACACGCGTCGGACAGCGCACCAACTACGACAAGCTCACGATCGAGATCTGGACCAACGGCACCATCTCCTCCGACATGGCCATGGTCGAGGCCGCCAAGATCCTCAGAAAGCACCTCAACCCCTTCGTCCAGTACTTCGAACTCGGCTCCGACCGCGTCTCCGACGAGGCCGCCGCAGCCGCCGGAGTCGACGAGGAACTCATCCGCAAGCTCAACACCCCCGTGTCGGAGCTCGACCTCTCCGTCCGGGCCTCCAACTGCCTCGAGTCGGCACGCATCGAGCACGTCGCACAGCTCGTTACCCAGACCGACACCGATCTCCTCAAACTCCGCTCCTTCGGCAGAACATCCCTCCGAGAGGTCAAGCGCAAGCTCCAGGACATCGGCCTGGACCTCGGCATCGCCCTCCCCGAGGGGTACTCGCCGCCTCAGAAGTAATCGTCCCGAGTCCCAGTGGGCAAAGCAGGGAACTGTTCGCCCCTTCCACGCGGCCGAGGCAACTCCTCGTTCGCCCGATCGACGCCTAGTATCAAGGCCCGTCGGCCCCGCCGCCGGGCTTTCATGATCGACCTCTGGAGTCTCTCCGATGCGCCATCGCAAGGCCGGATACAAGCTCGGCCGTACCACAGCCCACCGACTCTCGACCCTCCGCAACATCGCCGCGGGTCTCTTCGAGCACGGACAGGTCACCACCACCGTCCCCCGCGCCAAGGCCGTACAGCCCTTCGTCGAGAAGATCATCACGCTCGCAAAGCGTGGAGACCTTCACTCTCGACGCATGGTCATCGCCAAGCTCGGTGGCGACCGTCGCGGCTTCGAGTGGCTCTACCTCCCCAAGAACGCATCCGACGCCGAGAAGGAGCACGTCGAAAAGCTCCGCGACTTCTCCGGCCAGTTCTTCAACCTGCCCGAGTCCAGCCAGGTCGAGCGAAACCGCTACGGCGAGCTCCGCAAGGCACCGAAGATCGTCAAGCACATCTTCGACAACATCGCACCTCGCTACCAGGATCGCGCGGGTGGCTACACCCGCATCGTCAAGCTCGGACGCGCACGCCTCGGCGATGCCGGTGAACTCTGCGTCATCCAGCTCGTCGGAAACGAGCAAGGCCCGGAGATCGGCGGCAAGCCCAGCACCCGCCGCCGCATCGCAGACAAGCGCACCGCCTACGCCGCCAAGGTCCGCAAGGAAGCCGCTTCCGCCTGATCCCGCGACTGGTCTGGCACCTGATCTTGCGATCGAGTGCAATCACATGTCCACCCCAACGCCCGCACACGCCGTGCGGGCGTTGTGCTTTCCATCTTCCGCGTACAATGCCGCCAACAGCCGCTTGTCGCGGCACTTGACCGGGGTCGCAACCATGTCCACCCGGACCGCAAGATCCTTCGGCGTGATCCTCGGATGCATCGCCCTCTCCGCGTCTTCGCTTGTCGGCTGCCGCTCAAAGGACAACTGCTACAAGACCTATCCGCACGCCTACTCACCGACAGATCGAGCCATGAACCCCGACGATGATGCTCCCGAGATCGAGCACGCGCCCGCCGGTCCCACGGCCCAGACGCTCCCCCGCCCATCAAACCCGAACGCCGCGCCGCGCTGAGCCGCACCCCCCGCTCGCGCGACACAAGAGACCAACCCCATGCTCGCAGAGATTGAGTCGATCGAATCCGGCGCGCTCGCCGAGCTCGCCGCCGCCTCCGACGCCGACACGCTCGAATCCTGGCGCCAGGCATACATCGGCCCCAAGGGCAAACTAAAGGCCCTCATGCCCCGTCTGAAGGACGTGCCCCCGGCCGACAAGCCCGCTGTCGGACAGCGTCTCAACGCGCTGAAGTCCACGCTCGAATCCGCCTTCGATTCGCGAAAGGCCGCGCTCGGCGCAGGAGCCGCCGCAGCCTCAGGCCCGATGATCGATCTCAGCGAGCCCGGCCTGCTCCGCTCAGAGACAGTCGCCCGCCGCCACATCATCACGCGCGTCCGCGACGAACTCGTCGATGTCTTCGCCTGCATGGGCTTCCAGGTCGCCGACGGACCGGAACTCGAAGACGACGAGCACAACTTCATCAAGCTCAACATCCCCCCGAACCACCCAGCCCGCGAGCCCATCGACAACTTCTACGTCGACGATCCCCGCACAACGACACGCCCTCGCATGCTCCGCTCCCAGACCTCGACCGTGCAGATCCGAACGATGGAGCGCATGATCGCCGAACGCAGCGGTCCACCCATCAAGATCGTCTCACCCGGACGCGTCTATCGCCCCGACACCGTCGACGCGACCCACTCCTTCATGTTCCACCAGATCGAAGGGCTCTACATCGACCGGGGCGTCACCATGCAGGACCTCAAGTCCACGCTCCTGCACTTCGCTCGCGCCTACTTCGGGCCGAACGCCGACGTCCGCCTCCGCCCCTCCTTCTTCCCCTTCACCGAACCCTCCGCCGAGTTCGACATGAAGATCCGCCTCCGACCCGACCAGCCCGAACGATGGATGGAACTCGGCGGCTGCGGCATGGTCGATCCCGCCGTCCTGCAAGCGTGCGGCATCGATTCCGAAGAGTGGACGGGCTTCGCCTTCGGATTCGGCATCGAACGGCTGGCCATGGGCAAATACGGCATCCCGGATATCCGCCTGCTCTACCAGAACGACATCCGGTTCCTCAACCAGTTGTAGCCGCCGCTCCCGCATCGAGAGAGGATTCGCCGGCAGACACGGGGGTCACTCAATGAGCCACACACCAGGCACGCCAGCCCCGCAATCCCCTGACTTCATCGACCTCCCCGCGGACCCTCCTGTCTGGCCGAAAGTCATCGGCATCATCAGCATCGTTTTCGGCACCCTCGGGCTCGTGTGCGGCGGCTGCGGCCTCGCCGTCATGCCCTTCATGGGCCAACTCATGGGCAACGTGGCGGAGGGCCAGGACCTCCCACCGGCGTACCAGCCCAACATCGGCACCATGGCATACGCAGGGTTCGGACTGCTCCACGCGATCCTCCTCCTCATCGCCGGGGCCGTGACAGTCGCCCGCAAGCCCGTCGGCCGCCCGCTCCACCTCGTCTACGCGTGCATCGGCATCCCTCTCGCCATCACCGGCCTCGTCATCCAATGGAAACTCCAGCAAGAGAACATCGCGTGGGCCGCTCAGGCCGATCCGAACAACCCGTTCGCGCAGCAGTTCAACTCGCCGCAATCTCGCATGGGCAACATGCTCGGCATGACCTTCGCTGCCGCCATGGGGCTCGGCTACCCGCTCTTCCTCCTCGTCTGGTTCGGCCTCGTCAAGCGCAAGGGATCCGACATGGGTCAACTCCCCGAGTACTTGTGAGTCGACACGTGTCCCCGCATGCCACGAACCCGCTTGGGTCAGTGCCGCCTCGAAGGGAGCCCCGAGCGCAAGAGCATTTTGCGCCATGTGTTCCAAGTGTTTCCATTGTGGAGACTTGCGCGATCTGATGGCTCATGCCATGCTCGGTCCCACTGGTGGAGCTGCCAGACAGGAGACCGAGCATGGACAACGCGAGTTGGAGGGTGTTGGCGGCGAGCGTGCGGAAGCTGGATCGGAGCCCGCGTGGCGGTCGCTTCACCTTCACCGATGCGGACATCGTGCTGACCTTTCTCTGGGCCGTCTTGCACCGACGACCCACCTCCTGGGCGTGCCGACGCGATGCATGGCCGTTGTGGCGGCGTGGTCGATTGCCCTCGCCAAGCAGGATGAGCCGGCGGCTGAGAACCACCAGCGTCCAGGCGTTACTTGCCGCGGCGGAGGCGGAGAATCTGGTCTCTGCATCGGGAGCGTTGGTGCTGGCTCTTGACGGCAAGGCCCTGCGCGTCGCCTCGCACTCCGGAGACCGGACCGCGACCTTCGGCGCATGGGGACTGCGCGGCTACAAGCTCCATGCGATCTGCGATCTCGCGGGCTCGATCGTCTCCTGGCGTCTCACGCCCATGCACTGCCATGAAGCAGTGATGGCCAAGCGGATGATGCGAGACATGGAGTTGAACGGGTATGTGCTGGCCGACTCGAACTACGACAGCGTGAAGCTCTATGAACTCTGCGCGTGCAAGGGCGGACAACTGGTGGTTCCGCGGAAGGACTGCCGCGTGGGTCGCGGCGTGCGGCGGTCCGGAACGCATCCGGACCGCCGTCGAGCCATCGACATGCTGGAGCAGAGCATGACGGGCTTCGGCAGGGGCCTGCTGTCACTCCGGCGCGTGATCGAGCGTGTGTTTGCACGCCTGGAAATGACCCACCATGTGGGGCTTATCCCGCCGCACGTGCGCGGCATCGAGCGGGTCCGTCGATGGATCCAAGCCATCATCATCCTTGATCGACACACACAGGCAATGAAGCGATGACGCAAAAAGCTCGCAAGCTCGGCGGTGCCTTTCGTTCCACCCACCCATACACCCACACCTTTGCGGCTCCTCACCACCCGGCATACACTCCACCCGCCGCGGGCGTAGTTCAGCGGTAGAACGTCAGCTTCCCAAGCTGAATGTCGCCGGTTCGATCCCGGTCGCCCGCTTTCGTGGACCAATGACCGCCGCCGATGTCACCCACACGGGGCCCGACACCGGCGGCGTTTCGTTGCCCCCCGGGACGCTGGCCTCGCGGACTCCGCGAGTTCCGGCGAGTGGGGGGAGCGAGCCGGAGCGACCAGATCGCGACCGAAGGAAATCGATCAACACGAAAGTACTTGCGTGCATGTTCTTGCACATCATCGCGAGCCGCACTGACGTCCCGCATGTGGCCTAATCCGCAGCTCGTCAGCGGACCCCGCACACCCCCACAGCACCGCCGCGTTCCACCCTGGCGCGATCCCGCCCCATCCTCCGCGTCCTGTGTCAGACCCAAACCCACAACGGTCACACAGGAGAATCCAATGCTCTCGATCAATCGTCACGCCGAACGCCGCACCACCCCCAACATGCCCGCTGCCATCTTGGCCCTCTCCGCAGCCGTCGGGCTCGCCTCAGCATCCAGCCCGGCCCACACGCAAGACTGCAAACTCACCATCCACGCCACGCCCAATGTGGTCTATACCGGCCAGAGCGCGGCCGTCGATGTCATCGCTCACTTCCCGACCGGCATGTACGCCCTCGCCTCTGCCCAGTTCGATGTCCGCGCCACCATGCCGATGTGGTCGTCCGTCTCCTCAGGCGTCATCGCCGGGAGCGACGTCACGGGCATGGCCTTCACGCAGCCACACGCCCCGCACGTCGGCGTCTACGCCAACCCTTCCAATCCGAATCGCATCTGGTTCGGACGCTTCACGCCCAAGTCTGACGCGCCCGCGCTCGTCGAGATCAAGGCAGATCCCACCGCCATGTCGGTGTACCCGAACAAGCTCACGCCTTCGTCTGTTCCCGGCGTGGCGACCGGCGGCAGCGCGTGGGTGCTCGCCAATCCGCTCAGTGTCGGCCGCTGGCGCGCCGCGCCCGGAAACGGCACAAACGTCTCCGTCAGTGACGACGTCATCGTCGACGGTCGCATCATCACCGCCGAGAACAACTCCGGCGTGATCCTCATGGGATTGCTGCTCCCCGCTGTGCAGCAGGTGCGGGAGTCGGCATCAATCATCGATTTCGACGGCCGTCCCGATTCCTTCACCGCCACGGTTCAGGTGCAAGGAGCCGTGATGGAAGAACTGTCACTGAACTACACCAAAGTCGTTTGGCAGAACAATGACGACCAGAACATGTACGCCCTCGCCGCGGACATGGGCGGCGCGTCAGCCGAGTACGGCGCATTCCTCGGTGGCGTGGTCGTCGCCGCAGGCGACCTGAACGCCGACGGCACCCCGATTCTGATCGACCGCATCCCCGACGAGATCGCCGCCTCTGTCAAGCCGAATGGTGAGAACGTTCGCACCAAGGCCTATCTCCCGTACACCCTCGAAAACGCCCTTATCAGCTCGTGGAGCACGAGCGGAAACGGTGGCGACGCGGCGCTCATCGTTCTCCCCAGCGGCCGCACCATCATCGCCGACACCCTGGCCATCCGCTCGTCGCGACCGATCCCGAGCACCAACATCAAGCAACTCGGGCTCGGCATGCACACATTCGAGGCCGCTGGTGTGCGTCGCATGATCATCTCGCCCGTACAGCCCGAATGAGCGAGTGAATCCAACATGGAGAGTAGGGCCGGCGAAGCGTTCGCCGGCCTTACACCGTTCCACCATACGCCCATCCCCTTCCCGGCCGATCGCCGCCGGACGCGAAGCCACGACACGCACCCGGGACGATCCTGTACCATAACGAGCCATGCCATGAGCCACACACCCGCGGACAAAGCACCCTCTGAAATCACCCTGCTGCTCCACGCCGCTTCTTCCGGGCAGCGGGACGATCTCGACGCGCTCATGGCCGCCATCTATCAGGACATGCGACGGCTCGCCGCATCACACATGAGCGGCGAGCGACGCGATCACACACTCAGCCCGACCGCGCTCGTCCACGAAGCCTACGTGAAACTCATCGACCAACGCAGCACCGACTGGAAAGACAGGCTCCATTTCTTCGCCATCGCCTCCCGCGTGATCAGGCGCATCCTCATCGACCACGCCCGCGCACGCGACGCCGAAAAGCGTGGCGGCCCCGGCAGCCGAAACGCCGCAGGCAGCGCAGACCGCACGCTCATCCGACTCGTAGACCACGATATCGCCTCTCCCGAGCGCGATGTTGACCTCATCGCCCTCGACGAGGCACTCCAGGAACTCGCAGCCCTCGACGAGCAGCAGGCAAGGATCGTTGAACTCCGCTACTTCGGCGGCTGTACCGTCGAAGAGATCGCCGAACTCCTCGGCATCGGCAAACGCACCGTCGATAGAGACTGGCAGGCCGCCCGCGCTTGGCTCTTCGTCAGACTCTCCGACGACGAGGGCTCCCCACGCGACAGTGGAGGCCCGCCGCATGGACCCTGATCGCGCCAGACGCGCCCACGCCATTCTGACCGCCGCACTCGGCGTCTCTCGCGCAGAGCGTGAGCAGATGGTCGTCGCAGCGTGCGAAGGCGATCCCGCGCTGGAATCAAAGGTTCGCAAGCTCCTGGCCGCCTCAGACATGAGCACGGGCTTCCTGGATAGGCCCGCCCTCACCTCGCACAGCGACATCGCCGCCCGTGTGCCCGACGCCGTCGGCAGCTACCTCGTCGTGGGCGTTCTGGGTGCAGGCGGCATGGCAACCGTCTACGAAGCCGTCCAGGAGAACCCGCACCGGCGCGTCGCGCTCAAGGTCATGCACCAGAGCATGACGAACACCGACGCCTACCTGCGCTTCCGCATCGAGACCGAGACGCTCGCTCGCCTGCGTCACCCCGGCATCGCTCAGATCTACGAGGCAGGCACCGCTCAACTCGGCCTACCCACGCCCTCCCCGTTCTTCGCGATGGAACTGGTTCCCGAGGCCTCAACCATCACCGAGCACGCCCGAAGCCGGAATCTCTCGCTCCGCGATCGTGTGGCCATGTTCGCCTCGGTCTGCGACGCGGTGCTTCACGGTCACCAGCACGGCGTCATCCATCGCGACATCAAGCCCGGCAACATCCTCGTCGGCCCCGACGGAGTCCCGAAGGTCATCGACTTCGGCATCGCACGCACGACCGGAGCCGCTTCCGGTCCAAACCCCGGCATCACCGCTCAGACACGCAGCACCAGTCTGCTCGGCACGCTGAACTCCATGAGTCCCGAGCAGTGCGCTTCTCCAGACAGCATCGACGTCCGCTCAGATGTCTACTCACTCGGCGTCGTCCTCTACGAACTTGTCACAGATCGGCTGCCCCACGATCTCTCGAAGCGATCAATCCCAGAGGCCATCCGAATCATCACCCAGGAGCCCGTCCCCGACGCAGGGAAGTTCCGCCCCGAAGCCAGGGGCGATCTCTCCGCCATCATCGCAAAGGCATTGGAGAAAGATCGCGAGAACAGATACGTCGGAGCCGCGGCACTCGCCGCAGATCTCCGCCGCTGGCTCGCCTTCGAGCCCATCGAAGCCCGCCCCGCCACCGCTGCCGAACTGATCCGGAAGTTCATCCGCCGCAATCCGCCTCTCGCCGGCGCCATCGGATTCGCCGCGATCGCGCTCATCGCAGGCACCGCCGTCTCCGCACGCTTCGCATACGTCGCAACCAAGGCCCGAGACCAGGCCCTGCAGCGAGAGCAGGAACTCGAAGCGATTACTGAGTTCCAGGGCTCGCTCCTCCGCGGCATCGACGTCGCAGACATGGGCGACCGCCTCCGTGCCTCACTCGCAGAGCGTGTCGCCGAACTCGCCCGGCTCTCGCCAGAATCAGACCCGAGCAGCCAACCACCCCACGACGCTCTCACAGCGTTCGCACGACTCACCGATCCCGTCAACTTCACCTCGATCGCCGTTCGATCGCTCAGAGAGAGCATACTCGCGCGATACGCCGCCTCCATCGACACGCAGTTCGCGGCACAGCCCCACACACGGGCACGTCTCCTCCAGCAACTCGCCGAAACCATGAACACGCTCGGGCTCTACAACGATGCAGAGCCGACGCTCCGCACCGCGCTCGAACTCCGACGCGAGACCTTCGGCGAGAACCACCCCGACACACTCCAATCGCTCCACGCCCTCGGCTCATTGCTCAGCACCCTCGGACGCAACGACGAAGCCGTCGAGATCCTCAAAGACGCCCACGCACGCCGTGCGGCTCTCTTCGGCCGCGATCACCAGCTCACGCTCCGAACCGGCACAAGTCTCGGCGGCGCATATCGCAGACTGGGCAACCTCGATGAGGCCCACCGCGTCTGGAGCGAGACGCTCCGCTCGCAGCGTATCGTCCTCGGTGACGACCACCCCGACACCCTGCGAACCCTCAACAACGTCGGCATCGTCCTCGCGATGCAGAACCGGCCCGAAGATGCCGAAGCGTGCTGGCGCGAACTGCTCGAACGCCGCCGGCGCACCCTCGGCGAAGACCACCCCGAGTATCGCAGCGCGATGAGCAATCTCGGCGTCCTGCTCCAGGATCAGGGCAAGTTCTCCGAAGCCCGAGAACTCATGGAGCACGCACTCGCCTCCGATCGCCGCACCTACGGCGACACGCACAAACACACACTGGTCGCGATCGCGCAGCTCGCCTCTTTGCTCATCGCCTCCGGCGATCTGCCGGGAGCTGAGACGCTCCAACGCGAGTGCTACGCAGGGCGAGTCGCGACCCTCGGCCCCGAGCATCCAGACACCCTCCGCGCTCTCGCTTCACTCGGCGCGATCCTCAACGCCCGAGGCGACAAAGCCCAGGCGATCGAGCACATCGCACGAGCGCACGATCTCCAACGCAGCACCCTCGGAGAGTCGCACCCCGACACCATCGAGTCCGCGAATCTCCTCGCAGGCATCACCAACGCCCCAGCCGACGCTCCCAGCGAACCCCAAGCCACACCCTCCGGCTGATCCCCTCGCGCAGCGCGGCTCACATCCGCAGCGAATCGGCGCAACCCGTGGCGTGATTCCACGGTTCCATCCGCGTCTGCACATGGGAGCAACCCCTCTCGGAGTGAAACCGATGCCCGTACGCAGACACCCCGTCGCATCCTCAACATCGCACGCACCCCTCAGCCGCATGCCCCTCGATCTCGGCCTCGCAGACCGCCTCAAGTCCACATACGCGTGCGTCCGCGCCCACGATCTCCGTCTCGCACGGACGTTCTACAACAAACTCTTCGCCGCGGCACCGGACCTCCTCGCCATGTTCCGCAGCGACCCGGAATCGCAGGCACGGAAACTCATGGCCGCGCTCGACGCCGTCGTCCGAAACCTGGAACACCCGCAAGAGAACGCCGCCATGCTCGCCGATCTGGGCAGACGCCACGTCAGATACTGCGCAAAGCCCGAGCACTACGACCTCGTCATCGACCTCCTGATCGAATCGATGCAGGAAGTCCTCGCCGAGCCCGACGATGCCCAGCCCATCCTCGAATGGCGTATGGCCCTTCGCCTCGTCGCACAACAGATGATCGCGGCATCGGAAACACCCAACCCTTCGCCGTGACCATCAGCCCGAGATACTGGCGAGACTTCAACGGAACCTCTCCGAACATTGTGCAGCTCATGTCGGAGATCGTCATGCATGCGAGAGCAACCCCTGAGTTGCGAAGCACTCAAGGAGAGACACGACGCAGGTGCTCGTGACGCGACCATCCCTCATACGCACACAGCAGCACGATGCACGTGACCTTCTCGGCCCGCCATTCCCCGGAATACTTCCACTCATCCGAGACCGGAATGTCGGCGGCAAAGCTCTCAACATAACTACGGAAAGCAGGCATCGCCGCGGTCACGAACTCCTCACGAGTCTTCGGCATCGGCTTCCCCTCGAGACGAAGCTCGCCCAGCCCCTTGAAGAATGACTTGAAGGACTCGCCATAGTCCGCCGCGTCCGAGCACAGCGATGCAACAACGCGCACCAACGCGATGTGCCCCTCCGGATCCTTGATGAGTGGGTCGGCGCCGGCTCTGAGCAGCGCCTCCGTTTTCACGTCCTTGTGCACACCAATGCCATCGGCGGCATGGAACAGCAGCGGCACGTCAACCCGCGCGCACTCTTCGCTGCCGCACTCGTGCT
Organism: Phycisphaeraceae bacterium; assembly: GCA_019454185.1. Lineage (NCBI taxonomy): Bacteria > Pseudomonadati > Planctomycetota > Phycisphaerae > Phycisphaerales > Phycisphaeraceae > Phycisphaeraceae bacterium. Next base: position 1,461,670 of record CP075368.1, on the reverse strand, counting down.
TGGGGCATACGGCGTTGGGATCCGCGCCGAGCTCGCAAAGAATCCTGACCTCAATGCCCGTGCCCTCCTGGATGGCGCGGGCCAGCGGTGTCTGGCCGGCCTTGTTTCGGTGTTCGATGTTCACGCCAAGCTGTTTGAGATATGACAGCGTATCGCGCACGGATTCCTCGGCGTTCGCTTCGCCGTTGACATCGATAGCAGCGTGATAGGCGTTGTACCCCCGGTCGGAGGCCGCGTGCGGGTCCGCGCCGGAAGCCACAAGGAGCCGGAGAACATCGGGCACCCTGCCCGATCCGACCGCCGACATGAAGATCGTGTAGCCGTGGTCGTGCGTCGCGTTGACGTCCGCACCCGCTTCGATCAGCGCACGCACGCGTGGCAGCGGCTCCTCGCCGTCACTCAGTGCATTGCAGAGCGGCGACCACCCAAACTCGTCAGAGTCCTCCAAAGGGAGTCCCGCCTTCATGAGCTCCCGGATCACGCCGACGGAGCTCGTGTAGTACATGGCAGTGCGCTTCGAGTTGTCGCGTGTCTTGGGGTCGGCTCCCGCATCGAGCAGCAACTTGAGGCACTCGGCGTTTCCGGACTCTGCGGCACGGAACAGTGGAATCTCGAAGGATGAGGGAGCAGAGGTTTCCTGCTCGGCCCTCTGTTCTTCACTCTTCCGCATGGTCTCGGCCACCGAGGCACGAAGCTCCTCCGGTATGGACTCGAATACATCGGGCTGACCAGCGTGATACTCGGCCATATCCCTCATCATCGCGTGATACCGCTGCTTCGCTTCTTCAGGATCAAAGTACCCCCTCGCATCGAGACCGCGCGAGAGCAGCACCCCCAACCGATCGGCATCTCCCGACGCCGCTGTGTCGCAAAGGAGGCGGTTGGACGCTCCCGGGCCAGGGGGCAAGGGGCTGCCTGCTTCCAAGAGAAGTCGCAGCCGCTCGCCATCGCCACCCGGCTTGTAGTTCCACCCCAGCCCCGCACAGGCGAACGTGGCGGCAGACCTGTTTCCCGCGATGAGTCTCGGGTCCGCACCCAATTCGAGCAGCAGCGACACAGTGGCAGAGGATGCTCCGTCGCCCGATCCTGCCGCCACCATGAGCGGCGTCGCGAGGTGCGGGCAAGCACCGGGATCAAGCCCGATGTCGAAGAGCATGTTGAGGTCTGCGCCCTCCTCAACGAGCCGACGAATTGTGTCACCGTCACCCAACCGAGCCGCGCGGTGGAGCGGCGGTTCCCCCGCCTTCGGTGGCGGATATTCGCTGTTGGGAGCAACCCAGGCGTTCATGCATGATCGTAGAACCTGATCCCTCCCACGAACGCAAGGCCCACGATCACAGCCCTCCAGTGATGGCCGGCCCATCCGCCAACCAGAGAACGAGAGAGTCCGAGTGGGTTGCCGCCGGACCGGCACAAAAAATCTCCATCTGGCTGCTGAACCCGCCCACCCCCTCCGTAGGAAGGAGTGAGCCCAGTTCCCCATGGAGATCCCCGTGCCAACCGCCACGCCCGCTCAACACCACGATCATGCCATCAATGACCCGCCGACCCGCCGCGGCTTCGCGCTCGTCGAATTCATGATCGTCACCATCGCGACGCTCCTCGTTGCCGCAACGCTGCTGATCTGGCTCGGCGATACCCGCCGGAACGCACGCCTGGAGCAAGACCTCGCGAGTCTTCGCCACTACGGCATGGGAACGATGTCCTATGCCGCGGACAACTCGGATCTGTTCTGGGGGCTCACATGGAAGGTGGGTAATACGCCCGGCGCGGATCCGGATCTCACGAATGCCGGCTCTGACCTTCAAGCCCAAGCCGACCAAGCGGTGCAGATTCTGCGCAATCGTGCCAATCGTCCTGAGATCACGCGGATCACGGGTTGGATTCCCAACATTCTCTTTTCACACCTCGTCTTCACGGACTACATGGGCTCTCCATTGGCCGACCATGCCGCGGTGAGTTCCGGCGATCAGAATCGCATCCTCTGGCGGAATGACCCTGCGGGGCACGATGCGGGCTTGTATTCGCCGCGGGCGTTCGCGGGCGAGACCGCCACGAACAACGACAAACGCTGGCCGTATTCGGCGTCGTGGCGCCTCAGCATTGGCTTCATTGACCAGGGCACATCACCGACGCAGCGTCTGAAATGGGGCGCACACAACTCCTACTTTGTGCCGTCAGGCGTGGACCTCCGCGCACCCCGCATGTCCGATGTCCGCTATCCCGCCCAGAAGGCCATGCTCTTTGACGAGTTCTCTCGCCATCACGGCGAGCGTCAGGCCTTCTACGGCTACGCCGAGGCCAGAGTGCCCGTGCTTGCCGCAGATGGAACCGTCAACGTCCGCACCAACGGCGAAGGCAACATCGGCTGGGACCCGAACAGTCCAACGATCAGGGGCGAATCGGTCAGTTGGTACACCTTCGCGATGAGTCTGCACCCCCGGAATCGCTGGTATCCCGATCCTCTCAACGGTCAGTTGACAGACCCGAACATGACCGACCGGCTGATGTGGACCCGCGGCGGCATCCTCGGGCGAGATTTCGACGGGCCGGAGATCAACACCGGGCAGTGGTGATCGGCCCACTTCCCGCGGTCTTGGGACGCACGCCCGGTTGCTGAGGACCGGGCGTGCAACTTTTTCTGCGCCGAATCGCTACAGTGGCGATCCCGATCCGGCGCACGGGTGCGCCGAGCCGGCCAATGTGAGGTGCGAACGTGTTGAACACGAATCTTCTGAAGCGACTCTGCCAGACCCCCGGCGTTCCCGGCCGCGAAGAGCGTGTCCGAGCCCTGATCCAGTCCGAGGTCAAGGGGCTCTTCGACGAGGTCCGGGTCGATGCCATGGGCTCACTGATCTGCACGCGTGGACCGCGTCAGAAGGGCGGACCGAAGAGCGGCAAGGGCGCCGGCAAGAGCGGCGCGACCCGACCCCTGCGCGTGATGCAACTCTGCCACATGGACGAGATCGGCTTCTACGTCTCGCACATCGACGACAAGGGCTTCCTCTGGCTGAACAACGCGGGTGGGTTCGACCCACGCAACCTCTTCTCGCGCCGGGTCCTCGTCTGCACCGAAGGCGGCGATCTGGTCGGCGTGATGAACCCCGGTGGGCGGCCCATCCACATCTCAGCGCCGGAGGAACGCACGAAGGTGCCGGATGTCAAAGAGTTCTTCGTCGACATCGGTCTGCCCGCCGACAAGGTCAAGAAGCAGGTCAAGATCGGCGACTATGTCGTGATGCACGAGCCCTTCGAGGAAGTGGGGGACAAGCTCGTGAGCAAGGCGATGGACAATCGTGTGGCGTGCTGGCTCGGCATCGAGTCCGTCCGCGAACTCGACCGGCTGGGGACCGGCCACGCCTGCGAGATCGTCGTGGCGTTCACCGTGCAGGAAGAGGTCGGCCTCCGCGGCGCCAAGACCGCCTCGCACGCCGTTGAACCGGATGTCGGCCTCGGCATCGACGTGACGCTCGCGTGCGACACGCCCGGGGTGCCCGATCGCGAAGCGGTCTCCATCCACGGAAAGGGCTTCGCGCTGCACATCAAGGATGGCTCTTTCATCAGCGATCACGCACTGGTCGCGGAGATCGAGGCCCTGGCCAAGAAGCACAAGATCCCGTACCAGCGATCCATCCTCGCAGCGGGCGGGCAGGACGGGGCCGCCGCTCAGCAGGCGGCGGCCGGCGCGCGCGCCGTCGGGATCACCGTCGGAACGCGCTACATCCACACCGTCACGGAGATGATCGACAAGACGGATCTCAAGGCCGCGCGGGACATCCTGGCTCGCTATATGAGCGCAGCGAAGTGAGAGCCGATCGCCCAATGAAAAGCTCGCGGCGCGAGTGAACGCGGCCGCGAGCATGGGGTGGGGGTGGCTGTCGGACCTTGCGGCCCCTGGCTTGTCCGGCCCTGCGTCGCCACCGCGCCGCAAGGCCGATCGTGATCAGTGAACGATGTTGGTCGCTGCCTCGATCGCAGCGACAACCTGCCGGACCTGGAACGGCTTCTTGAGGAAGTCGTCGAACCCCTGCGAACGGAGAGCGTGGGCCTGTCCGTCCGTCAGCTTGCCCGACATCGCAACGATGCGGGTCATCTGGAGATTGCTGGAAGTACGGACCGCATCGGCAACCCTGCGTGAATCGCCATCGGAGAGGTGCAGGTCAAGGAGCAGGACATGCGGCTTGAACCGCTCGCACTCAAGGCCGGCCTCGAACGCCGTGTTGGCGCAGTGGGCCTCGTAGTTCGTCTGCTCGGCAAGGACCCGGGCCAGCGTGTCGGTGACCTCGCGGTCGGCATCCACGACCAGCACCCTGGTGCGACCGCTCGAAAGCCCTTCCAGCGGGATCCCGTGCGACTTCATGAAGCGGACGAGCTCGCCGACCGGTATCCGGCGGTCCTTGGAACCGGGGATGCGATACCCCTTGAGGGAGCCCGTGTCGAACCACTTCGAGACCGTTCGGGGCGCAACGTTGCAGATCTTGGCAACCTCGCCCGTGGTCAGCACTTCTTTTTCCATCATGCGTCACCTCTCTCACAACCTGGGTGATCGCGAGTGCAAGCCACCCGCGCCGCATTCCATCGACCCACGCGGGGCCTGAGTTGATCGTGCGGGTCCTGAGGGGCATGAAGTTCCGGTTTTGGGACGTGGTTGGGGGGAATTCACCGGCTCTGGGGCTTCCCCGAGGGGCTTGGTGTGGGAGGGAGGGGTCATCGCCCTATCAATGGGGGGCCAGATGAACGGGTTCGAACAGGAGGGGCGGGAGGGTGTCCGTTCGTGTCGGATTGACACCGCTTCATGGCTGGGTGTAGATTGGTGGCCCATTCCGACGGGTCCGTTCGGATCCTGAGAAGGGACCGGGACGTATTGGCCAGACCGCCGGCGCGGCCTGTGTTCGATGCGTTCGGCGATGGCCCGTGTGGCCCCGTCGGTGCCCGGTGTGGCTTGGTTTCTTGTGTCTTCCCGCGCTGCGGGTCCTCAGGAGTCTCACGTGCGTCAACTGCCGCTCGCTCGCGCCCTTGTCATTGCCTGCTCCGTCACCACCCTCGGCCCTCTCGGACTGCTTGCGCCCACAACGCTGAGCGCTTCGGCCCAGGAGACACGCCGCGAAGAACTCAGGCAGCAGGAGCTTCTGAAGGACTTCATCCATTACATCAGGATCGATCGGGCCGATCTCGCGAAGTCGGTCGGCGATGATCTGCTCGCAATCGGGCTCTCCGGACCGGAGTTTGTCGATCTCGTCGAAACGAGCGGCGAGACCGAGCGGTTCACCCAGGCGGCCCCGAAGGGGACCCGCATGGGTGAGCTTGAGCCGACTGCCGCGGGGCTCATGCACCTGTACGAGCGAGGGCTGCTCGAGCGTGCGCGGCTGGCCGAAGAGATCGCCAAGAACATCCAGATGCTGACCACGACGGCGCGTGGCAAGATCCTGGCTCGCGAGCGTCTGCTGACGGCCGGCGAGTACGCGATGCCCCAGTTGCTCGACGCGCTGCTTGACCGCTCGAACCCCGCGCTGCAGGCAGAGGTCTCCCGCATCGTTGTGGATCTCGGCAGGCAGGCGATCATCCCTCTTGCGACCGCGCTGCCGGGACTCGATGCCGGCGCTCAGGAGCGGGTCGTCGACGTGATGGGGCTGATCAACTACCGGACCTCGATTCCTTTCCTGCAGGATCTCGGGAAGGAGACCGCGAATCCTGCGGTGCGGGCGGCCTGCGATCGTGCGATCGCCCGGCTGGGTGGTGAGCGGGGCGGCTCTGCTGCGAAGGGGTACGCCGAGCTTGCCGACGCGTACTACCAGGAACGCAGCGAGCTGACGAGTTTCCCCGGCGAGGAGATCCAGTTGCTCTGGTCATTCGACCCGGGGCTGGGCCTCGTGATGACGGGTATCGCGACTCCGGTCTTCCACGAGGCCATGGCGATGCGGATGGCCGAGCGGTCGCTGACGCTCGATCCCGCCAACCCTGAGGCCATCGCTCTCTGGGTGGCCTCGAACTTCTCTCGTGAGATCGACGGACCTGTCGGCTATGACAACCCGGCATACGGTGCCAACCGTCGCGAGGCGATGTATTACGCTGTCGCGGCCGGCGCGGACACCTCTCAGCGTGTGCTCGCGAGAGCTCTGGATGATCGCGACACGCCGCTGGCTCGCCTGGCGATCGCTGCGATCGAGAGAACCGCGGGTGGGGATTCGCTCTGGTCGGGGCAGGGACCTCGGAAGCCGCTGCTTGAAGCGTTGTCGTACCCGAATCGTCGGGTGCAGTTCGAGGCCGCGCTCGCGCTCGCTTCGGCGCAGCCCCGGAGCGGCTTTGCGGGATCCGATCGCGTGGTTCCGATCCTCGGCGGTGCGATCCGCGAGGCAGGCACGCGTTACGCCGTCGTTCTGACTCGGGATGCCGAGGAGTATCCGCGTCTTCGCGCGATGCTCGAAACAATGGGCTATCAGGTTGCTCCGCCGGCGGGGACATTGGCTGCGGCAGCCAACGCGATCGCCGAGGCCGCCGCCGTCGATCTGATCGTGGCGATGCAGTCCGCATCGTCGATCAAGGAGACGATCGCGGATTCACGAGGAAACCCGAAGTTGCTCGCGACTCCGGTGCTCGGTCTGGCCCAGCCACAGGATGTGACGGACCTCCAGGCGGAATACTCACGTCAGACGATGGTCGCGATCCGCTCTGCACGCATCGCGGACCAGGCGATCACGGCAAGTGTTGAGCAGTTGGTTGAGCAGGCATCGGGCAGCCCCATCCGGGCCGACGAGGCGCAGCAGTACGCGTCGCGTTCGATCGCCGCACTCCGCGACCTTGCGGTCGCAGGGAGCACGGTCTTTGACGTTGGCGATGCCACGACCCCGCTCTCACAGGCGCTCTCATCCACGAGCGGTGAGTTGCAACTGCGGCTAGCCGAAGTCCTCGCGAGGATCGACAGGCCCCGGGCGCAGATCGCGATCATGGATGCCGCGGTATCGGCATCGGGTAGCCAGCGCGTTGCGCTGCTGGGTAAGGCGACCGAGTCGGCCCGCCGGTACGGGAACCGCATCGAGGAGCGTCAGGTCGGGCGGCTCCTGCAGATGGCGAGATCTGCCTCGGGAAGCGAGGCGACGGCCGCCGCTGGTCTGATGGGGGCACTCGGCCTCAGCAGCCGGGACATCGTCCCGCTCCTCCTCGGCGAATAAGCGGGCAACCAATTGATGATTCAGGCACAAGCCGCCGCGTGACCAACGCGGCGGCTTGCTTTTCAGCATGGCCGGTTCGTGGTCGTTGATCAGTGATGTGGTGGGTGAGGAAGCGAGGCCTGGGTATCACTGCGACTCTGGCGTGATCTGGATCAGGCGGCCCAAAAAGAAAACCCGGCAACAGGTGCTTCCGCCCGCTGCCGAGTCATAGGAGGAGAGAGAGACAAGACACGGTAAAGATGCCACACGTTCTCTGTTTTGCCAGCTGTTTGGACAAGAAATCTTCAGAATCTGCATGATTTCTGGTAAGTGCTTGCGGATTAGCAAGATAGGAACCGGTTCGGGGGTGGGAAGGATCACTTTCCTGTCGCCCAGTCGAGATGCTGAGCGACTCGAGCCCAGTTCACGACGTTCATGAAGGCCTTGACGTAATCCGCTCTGCGGTTCTGGTAGCGGAGGTAGTAGGCGTGCTCCCAGACATCAACCCCAAGCAGGGGGGTGACGCCAGTCAGCATCATGTCCTGCTGCTTCTCACCCTGGATCACGAGCAGACGTCCAGCCGTGGGTTCGTGCACGAGCCATGCCCAGCCGGAGCCCTCAACTGCGTTGGCGGCGGCCTGGAAATGGGTCGAGAAGGCGGCAAAGGAGCCGAAGTCCCGCGCGATGGCATCGGCGAGTGGTCCTTCCGGTTCGCCAGGTCCTGCAGCAGCGGGTGCCATGGTGATCCAGAAGATGGAGTGGTTGATGTGGCCTGCACCATGGAACGAGACCTCGCGCGACCAGTGCTTGATGAGCGACGCGTCGCCGGAGCCGGCGCGGATCTCGGCGAGCTTGGCGAGGGCGGTGTTGAGTCCTCGGACGTACCCGGCGTGGTGCCGGGAGTGATGGATCTCCATGGTCTGCGCGTCGAGGTGGGGCTCGAGCGCGTCGTAGGCGTACGGGAGTTTCGGAAGGGTGTACTCGCCGGTTTGGGAGTCCCAGCCGAGCTCGGACGGCGTGAGCAGCGAGGCCCGGTTGTGAGCTGTGACGGGCTGTCCAGCGAGTGCGGCACTTGAGAAGGCCGCGAGACCTCCGAATGCTGCGGCCGAGGTGAGGATGTCACGGCGCGTGAGCGCGGGGTTGGTGTTCATGCTGAAGGGTACCGGCGAACGAGGGTGCAGGTTTGCGGAAAGAAAGAAGCCCGGGATGTCCCGGGCTTCTGATCAGTTCATTCTCTTTCAGGATGAAGGGGGGGAGCAGATCGGAATCAGATCTGCTCGCCGACCTGCCAGCGGAGGAACTGGAGGACCTTGCCACCGGATCCGACAATGTCCTTGACGGTCTTGGTGGGGTCGACCACGAAGGGCTGCTCCATGAGGGCGATCTCGGCGAAGAACTTTTTCATGCCGCCCTCGACCATCTTCTCGGCGATCTCTTTGGGTTTTCCGGACTCCATCGCCTGAGCGATGCGGAAGGCACGCTCTTTGTCGACGATGGATGCGGGGATGTCGTCGGCGGTGATTCCCTGGGGGCGGGGGACGGCTGCCGTGACGTGCATGCCGATCTGCTTGAGGGTTTCCTGCGAGATCGAACCGGAGGCCTTGATCAGGACGCCGGTCTTGCCGTCGTGGTGGATGTAGAAACCGAAGGACTCGCCGGCGGCGGCGGTGAGTTTGACGCCGCGTGCGTAGGAGCAGTTCTCGCCGGTGGAGATCTTGAGGTCCTCGACGAGTGCCTTGATCGCGGGCGACTCGGCGACTGGTCCTGCTGCGGAGGCGTTGAGGACGTCGTCGGCCATTTTCTGGGCGGCGGCGACGAACTTCTCGTTCTTGGCTGTGAAGTCTGTCTCGGCACGGAACTCGATGATGGACGCCGCGCCGTTGCCGATGGAGATCGAGACGCGGCCTTCGCCAGCGACGCGATCGGTGCGGCTTTCCATCTTGCCCTTGAGCTGCTTGCGGAGGATCTCTTCGGCCTTTTCGAGGTCGCCAGTGGCCTCGATGAGTGCGGCCTTGCAGGCCATCATGGGGAGTCCGGTCTTATTCCGGAGCATCATCACGTCTTTCGCGTTGGGCTCGTACATTGCTCCGTCTCCTGGGTCGCCTTGTCATGGCGGTGGGGCGGGTGTGGTTGCTGAAAGAAGGCCGGCGACTGAACCGGCCTTCGAGTGGGATGGGGTTCGCGTGCGGCGAGGGCCGTCACGGTGGATTCGGTCAGGCCTGAGCTGCGGCGGGATCGGCCGCGGCTGGGCCGCGTTCGTCGTCGCTCCCGTCACGGCGGAACTGAGCGCGACGGCTGCGACGCTGTGCACCGTCGGAGGAGGAGCCCTCGGCGGAGCCGGCGGCCTGACGCATCTCGCGCATCTGCTTGCCCTCGGCGACGGCGAGGCAGAGCTCGCGGATGATAACGTCGATGGCGCGCATCGAGTCGTCGTTGCCGGGGATGGCGATGTCGGCCATGTCGGGGTCGCCGTCGGTGTCGAGGAGGCAGATCGTCTTGATGCCGAGCTTGCGGGCCTCGTTGATCGCGGTGACCTCCTTGCGGACGTCGACGATGACGAGGGCTCCGGGCATGTCGGTCATGTTGCGGATGCCGTCGAGGTTGCGCTTGATCTTGGCCTGCTCGCGCCGGAGTTGGCTCTCCATCTTCTTGGAGTAGCTGGCGTAGTTGGACTCACGCTCGACGGTCTCGAGCTCTTCGAGCCGCTTGAGGCGGGAGCGGATGGTGCGGAAGTTGGTGAGTGTGCCGCCGAGCCAGCGCTCGGTGACGTAGTGCATCTTTACGTCGGGGACGCGGGTCTCGAGGACGCCCTTTGCCTGGCGCTTGGTGCCGACGAAGCAGACGTCCTTGCCCTCGGCGACGGTCTTTGCGATGTAGCGCTTGGCGAGGAGGAGACCCTTGACGGTCTCCTTGATGTCGATGATGTGGATGCCGTTGCGCTTGCCGTAGATGTACGGACCCATCTTCGGGTTCCAGTTCGCGGTGCGCTGGCCGAAGTGGATACCTGATTCGATAAGGTCTTTGACGATCGAGTTCGCGTCAGCCATGGACAGACCCCTTTCCTGGGGCAGCGACACCGGCGGGCAGATCGGGCGGCGGGTGAAGACCCGCTGATGCTCCGCGCAAGGGCGCTTGTGTGTTTCCAGGAGCGCTGGGCTGAGAACGTCGCGCTCCATCCTGAGTGCTTCGTCGGCGCACGCCGAACGAAACCCGACCCCGATCAGGCCGAGACTTCAATAGTAGGCGGGTGAAGAGGAGCGGCAAGCCGCAGGATCGGTCTGTTGGGGCATCGGTTTGCGGACGCGGGCTCATCAAAGCGTTCGAATCGACCGAGACAGAACCCGGGAGTATCCCCTGCTCGACCGAGAGGTGCAACTCGATGGGTAGCCACTCTGGATTGATCTTTCGGAAGTCGGCGAGGTTTGATCTCTCGCTGCCATCGCGGATCCGCGTGTCGGAGGCGCACGGGCGGATGGTGAGTCTGACGGCCGGGGCGGGCGTGAAGCAGGGCTGGCTGCCGGTGGATGTGGTGGACTTCAGCGCGGGTGGCATCGGGGTTCTGAGCGGTGTGTTCATTCCGCGCCGGTGCGTGCTTGATGTTGAGATCTTCACAGTCGAGAACGAGCGTCGGCAACTGGTGCTGTCGGGCGTGGTGCGGGTGCAGCGCGTGGTGATGACGGATCGTCGTCCGGCGTATCTGATCGGGGCGGCGTTTGAGTCTCCCTCTGAAGAGCAGGTCGAGCAGATCGAGCGGCTGCTCGAGTTGCTTGGCGGGGCCGACGCGCAGGAGGGTGATGCACATGCTTGACTCGAGCCAGTTCCTGGTGAGGTTGTTGCTTCAGGACGGATTGCTGAAGCAGGCGGACATGGAGCGTGCGAGCGCACACGCGAAGTCTGCCGGTATTGGCCTTGCGGAGGCGATTGTCTCGCTCGGGCTGCTCTCGTCGCGGGTGATGTCGATCTCGCGCGCGAAACTGACGGAGTACCCGTTCGTCGATCTGGCGGCGTTCACGGTGGATATCACGAACGCGTCGCTGCTCCCCCGGGGTGTGGCGGAGCGGCACGGCGTGTTCCCGCTGTTTGTTCTGGACGGACTGGCGACGGTTGCGATGCTTGATCCGCTGAACCTGCAGGCGATAGATCAGGTGCGGAACGCGCTTCGGTGCGATGTTGATCCGGTGATCTGTGATCCCGAGCCGCTGCGGGCGTTGATTGCGCGGGCGTACTCGTTGTCGACGGCAAAGCAGGACGTCGGCAGCGCGGCCGACGCGCCGACAGAGCGGGATCTGACGACGGGCGATGAGCCGATTGTCGCGGCGGTGAACCAGATTCTCGCGAGCGCGATCGAATCAGGTGCGTCGGATGTTCACATCGGGCCGGATGAGCACGACCTGCATCTGAGGTATCGGATCGATGGTGCGCTCGCGGTTCAGCAGGGGCCTGCCAAGGCGGCGCATGCCGGTATCGTGCAGCGTCTGAAGGTGATGGCGAAGCTGGATCTGACGCAGACGCGCAAGCCCCAGGACGGCAAGTTCAGGTACACCCATCGCGGGCAGTATGTCGACGTGCGGCTGTCGCTGGTTCCGACGGTCCACGGCGAGAACGTGGTGATGCGACTGTTGCGTTCGGCGTCGTCGATCGGGCCGATCTCCTCGCTCGGGATGTCGGAGGATGTCGGTCGGTGGTACGACCAGTATGTGCATCGACCCCATGGGATGATTCTTGTGACCGGGCCGACGGGGTCGGGCAAGACGACCACGTTGTACACCGCGATCAATGCGATCAACTCTCCGGATCGGAACATCCTGACGATCGAGGATCCGGTGGAGATCCGGCTGCCTCTGATCCGCCAGGTGCAGGCGAACTCCGAGGTCGGATTGACGTTTGCCTCCGCGCTTCGGTCGTTCCTGCGGCAGGACCCCGATGTTGTGCTGGTGGGTGAGATCCGCGATGCGGAGACGGCGAGGATCGCCGTGCAGGCGGCTTTGACCGGGCACCTTGTGCTCTCGACGCTGCACACCAATGACGCGGTGGGTGCGATCCCGCGGCTTCGTGACTTTGAGCTGCCGTTGTTCGCGATCAACGCGTCGCTGTTGTGCGTGCTCGCGCAGCGGCTGGTGCGTCGGGTGTGCGAGGCATGCGCGGGACCGGAGCCGGAGAAGGTCCCCCCATCCGGATTCGGGATCATGCCAGAGGAGATGTCGCGGTTTGTGTTCGGTGAAGGATGCGCATCGTGCAAGAGCAGCGGGTATCGCGGGCGTCTGGGTGTGTACGAGATGCTGAGGATGACGCCGCAGGTGCAGCACCTGATCGAGAGTCGGGCGACGGCGGCGGAGATCCGTACGGCGGCGGAGCGTGAGGGGATGCGACTGATGTGGCAGGACGGGCTTGACAAGGCCAGACGCGGTCTGACGACGGTGTGGGAGCTGTCGAAGCTGCGTCCGATCGCCGACGAGGAGCCGGGGCCGGAACTGAGGTGCGCGGCATGAGTGCCAAAAACTTCAGATATGTCGCTCTGGCCAAGGACCGCACGCGTGTGAAGGGCGTGGTGCGCGGCGTGAACGAGGCGGAGGCGTGCGGCGTGCTGCGACGCGACGGGATGACGCCGATTCGTCTGACCGAGGCGAGGCCCGCTTCGGGCGTGTTCTCGTTCCAGAAGATCACGTCGCAGGACATCGTGGATCTGACACAGGAGTTGTCGGTTCTGGTTCAGTCGAAGATCCCGCTGGCAACGGGGCTGATGAGCATCGCGGAGCAGGAGAGAAAGCCGGCGTTGCGAGAGATGCTGCTGTCTGTTGCTTCGGCGATTGAGTCGGGAGCGTCGATTCCGAGTGCGTTCGAGCCCTATCGCGCGGTTGTGGGCGATATCTACATCGAGACGATGCAGGCGGCGCAGAAGTCGGGGAACATGGCAGAGGTGCTGGAGCATCTGTCGGAATTGCTGCTGAAGCAGGCGGAGACGCGGCGGCAGATGCGCAAGGCGTTGTCGTATCCGGCAATTGTGATGGGCGTGGTTGCGGTCGCGGTGACTGTGATCATCGTCTTTGTGGTGCCTCGGTTCGGCGCGACGTTCCAGGCGCAGAACGTGCAGATGCCGCTCGTGACGCGCGCGATCCAGGCGTTTGGTGAGCATGTGCGGGGGATCTGGTGGGTCTATGCGATTCTGGCGGCGTCGGGCGCGGGATGCTGCTCGATGGTGTGGAAGACGACGAGTGGGCGGCTGCTTTATGAGCGGCTCTTTCTGAGACTGCCGTTCGTGCGTCGGGTGATCGTGGCTGAGACGACGTCGCGATTCACGCGGGTGCTCGGGCTGGGCGTCGGATCGGGGCTGGGGATGATCGAGGCGATACGCATGGCGGGTCGGGCGACCGGCAGGCCGCTGTTTGTGATGGAGTGCGAGGGCTTTGCTGAGCGTCTGGGACGGGGCGATGAACTCTCCGGGGCGATCTCTGAGAGTCGGTACCTGACGCCGTTTGCGAGGCGGATGCTTACGGCGGGTGAGGATGCGCGGGAGCTGTCGCGGGCGTGCACCGTGGTCTCGAAGCAGTATGACCGAGAGGTGGGTCACCTCACGGGTCAGATCGGCACGCTGATTGAGCCGCTGCTGACGCTGGCGTTGGCGGCGGTCGTGCTCGTGGTAGCGTTGTCCGTATTCCTGCCGATGTGGCAGATGATGCAGGTCGGAAAGTGAGGCGTCAGATGGTTGCGTTCACGGTGCGTCGCGGGTTCACGATGCTTGAGGTGATGGTCGTTGTGACGATCATTGCGATCCTTGCGGCCGTGGTTGTGCCGCGGTTCGGCGGGCTCACGGAAGAGGCGAGGAGTTCGGCGGCGGTGTCGGCGGTTTCGGGTGTTCGGACGTCGATCTCGGCCTTTCGCACCAGGCGGATTCTGACGGGTGAGACGCCGTTCCCGACGCTCGTGGAATTGACAACCGAGGGCGTTGTGATGCAGCAGGGGCTTCCGGCGAATCCGTATACAGGGGTTCGTGGTGTCCGTGCGGTCTCGCGTGCCGAGGCGGATGCGCGGGCCGTTGCATCATCGGCGCTGTACGGGTGGTGCTACTTCGTGGACAACGACGATGAGCCGCCGAGGGCGATTCTCTATCTGAATAGTGAGGACGAGACTCGCGTTCCGAACGAGTCGGGCGGATACGTGACGGCGAATCGGTTGTAAGTGGTACGGGAGGTTCTCGGGATGCCTCGTTCCGGTTTCTCACTTCTGGAGACGATGGTCGTGGTAGCGATCATCGCGATTCTCTCGGCTGTTGCGGTGCCGATGGTGGCATCGCGGGCCGAGATGAAGGAAGCCGCGGCGTGCGCGGATGTGGCCGGGTTGCTGCGCACAGCGAGGGCTCTTGCGATGGCGACTGGTGATGTGTGCGGCGTGAGCATCGATCGCTCAAAGGGTGTGATAGAGATCGTCGTGAGCGCAAAGGCTGAGCATGGTCTCGATGCGATAGAAGCAGCGAGTGGTGCAGGGACAGGAACGGTGCTGCTCTCGTCGGTCTACGGCGGTGCGGCGGTGACGGAGGTGGGTGGGGCGGTTTCGGATGGTGGTCGCGAGTACATCTGGTTCGGGCATGATGGTGTGCCGCGGCGGGCGGGTGCGGCGGGAATTGTGATCGGCATTGCTGAGCACGACGCGTTGATCGAGATAGGCGAGGCGGCGCGAGTTCGGGTGTATGCGTACAGCGGAGCGATTGAGTGATGCGTGCGTCGGCTCGACAGCATGTGCGATTGCGAGCGGTGACGCTGATTGAGGTCGTCGTCGTTGTGGTCGTGCTCGCGCTGACCCTGCCACCGATGCTGGTCGTGTCGAGTGATGCGGGTGATGCGCGTCTTGAGTCGGTGCGCGTGGCAGAGGCGGTGGCTCTCACACAGGGGATCGCGGAGCACATTCTCGCGGATGCGTTCGATGACGCTGACGGACTCGGGCCGACGGCGTTCGAGGACGCTGCGGCGTATCTCGATCATCCGGAGCATGGGCTCTGGGTGAGGATCGAGTGGCTGACGGGTCATTACCGCGGGCGAGGGGTGGAGTCTCGCGTCGAGATCGGTGAGCCCGTGGACGCGAGCGGTGCGGTTTCCGAGACGGCCTCGGAGAACCGTTATCGGCGCGTGATGATCACGACGGAGTTCGTCGGTTCGAAGGGGCGTGTCGAGATGCCGCTGGTACTGATGGTCGGGAGGGGCATGTGATGCATCCGATGAAGCGGATAGCCCGCGGGATCACGCTGGTCGAGACGCTCGCGTGCGTCACGGTGCTTGCCGTCATGGGCGCGACGGTGATGCCCGTTATCGATGCTGTCGGCTCGGGGTTTGCGGAGTCGGTTGCGCAGCGGCGGACGGTCGAGCGGCTGTCGTTTGCATCGGACCGGATCTCGCGCGTGCTGCGAGAGATTCCGGCGAGCGATGGCGGCGAGGGGCTTGCGATCGCATCGATCGACGAGCGTTCCATCCAGCTCGTTGACGGATCCGGCGTGTGGCTTGATGGCGAGCGGCTTGTGCTCGCTACGGGCGCGGGGAAGGCGGTCCTGTGCGAGGATGTGGACTCGTTCACGATCGTTGCGTTGGGGTCTGGCGGAGTCGGCTCGACGATGGAGACACCTAGTCTGACGAGACGCATCGGATTCGAGATCTCATCCAGCGGCATGTCGATGCGCACGGCGGTGTTCCCCCGTTCGGCTATCGGACTGGGGGGTGAGTGATGGGCTCACTGAGGAGCACGCCGAGTGCACACGGTCGCAGAGGGTTTGCGGTGGCAACGGTTGTTGTACTGCTTCTGCTCCTGAACTTCCTTGCGTTCGGCTCGCTGAAGGCCGGGAGCGTGGATGCGGCGGTTGGTGCGCTCAGGGTTGAGACGCTGCGGGCTTTATATGCGTGCGATGCGGGAGTCATCGTCGCGATGAACGAGTTATCCGGGGATGGGGAGTGGGGAGGGGACAGGACGCTCCTGTTGCCACACGCAACGGTGTCGCTCTCGGGTGGCGGTGGGAGCGAGGAGGGGTTCGATCTGGTGATAGATGGGCGATCGGGCTATGGGCGGCGTCGGGTTGCTGTACGGGTTGATATCTCTGAGTGAATCGGGAAGCGGGGCAGGCCGATTGAGCAGAGGCGTTGAACGGCAAGGAGGCATCGTGGCGGCAGACAGACTCATCCTGGTCATCGGTTCGGGGAGGGTTGACGGCGCGCGTGTCCGTGGGCGTCAGATCATCGCCACGTCGCGAGTCGAGGCGACGGCGATCGAATCGGAACGCTTCTGGGAGGGCGACCTTGAGGAGATTGATGAGGCCGTCGCGCAGGTGGCGCGGGGCGTCGGCTCGAAGCCGGGAGCCAGAACAACTGTGGTTTATGACTCGCCGCTCACGACAGTGGAGGCGATCGCGGTTCCGGGACGCGGCTCTGAGGTTGCCGGCTCGATGCGGCTTGCGTTGAGTGAGTTGGTTGGAGCATCGCTGGACTTGTACTCGTTGGGGCATGAGCCGTTGTGGGGAGCACGCGACACGTCGGATCAATCGATCGGCTTGTGGGCGGCAGAGTCCGAGGTTTCCGTGTCGAGTGTGTGCGCGATGCTCGACCGTGCGGGGCTCGTCACTGAGCGGATTGTGCCGTTGCGTGCGGTCTCTCTGGCTTCGTGCTGGTCTTCGGCTCTCTCGCTCGACGATAAGGACGCGATTCTTGTTGACGTTGATGAGCAGGTCACGACACTGTGTGGGATGATCGGTGGTGTGCCACGGCTTGTGAGACAGGTGGCGATTGGTACGGATCAGCTTGCTGATGCGTATCTGAGAGCGATTCGGCACAAGATCGGTGATGACGGTTACGGCGTGCGGCGTGAAGATGCGGCGGCGTGCGTCTGGTCGCACGGCGTGCCTACTCGGAATGAAGAGATTGGCCGCTGGGCTGAGGTCAAGGGGCAGGATGTGCTGCCGCTGATGCAGAGCGTCGTGCAGCGTCTGGCGATCGAGATCAAGCAGACTGCGCGATTCGGGATGGACACGGAGAGCCGCCCACTTCGCGTGTATCTCTCGGGTCCTGGAGCGAGGGTGAAGTCTCTGGATGCCCTTTTGAGCGACTACGCGGACTCTCTGGTTCGGGCTGTTGATCGCGATGGCCCGGCTGGAGGCGTGTGGGGACCTGAGGAGATCGTGCGTCGCGTGCTCGCCAGCATACCTGAGGGTGTCAACCTGCTGCCCGCGCGAGTTGCCGTCCAGGGGGCGACACGTTTCATCAGGCGAGCGACGCTCGTGGGGGCGGGCATCGCGGCGGCCCTCGTCGTAGCGGATGTCGGGAGCAAGGGGAGGGGGCTTGCACGAGTTGAAGCAGAGCTCGCAGCCATCTCGCCTCAGATCGCTTCATCGGCGGAGCTGGTCGCGCATCGCGAGCGTGCGATCCAGTTGTCGCGCATCGTGACCGAGACCGAGCAGCGGTTGCGTGCCGCGTTGGGCGAGACACCGGAGTGGCACGCCGCGCTCGCGTCTATCAGCGAGGTCGCGTCGATGGGGATTCATGTATCAGATATCAGCTGCGGCTACGAGCACGGCAAGCCGGTGATGACGCTGCGGGGATCGGCGAGCATCACGGAGCAGCACGGCGATTCTCTGCGTGCGTTGATGGCGTGGCTCTCGGGCGTGCCCGTCTTCGATGGAGTGACGCTTGGGTCGACGCGGCTCCAGCAGTTGCAGGGGTCTCCGTCGCGGACGTTCTCGATCTCGATGAAGCTGAAGCAGAGCGAGGCGTACGCGAGCGAGACCGGAGGTGGCATGTGAAAGGCAGAACGAGTCTCATGTCACCAATGGTCGAGGCCGGGTGCGTCGCGCTGTTGTTGTCGGCTTCGTGGACGCTGGTCGCACGGCCGATGCAGTCACGTCTCGACAGGGCGACGGCTGAGGTTGCGAAGGCACAGGCGCAGATAGATCGCGCGGCATCCGTGCTTGAGAGCGATCCGGTGGACCCTGCCTTTGCCATGACGACAGTAACAGATCATGCATTGCGTCTGCAGCGAATGTGCGATCTGTCCTCGGATACCGGGCATCTCTATGAGACGATCGGCGAGTTGGCGCGTGAGCACGAGCTCTCGATCGATCGGATGGATCCGAAACGGATCACGATTGCTTCGTCAACAGCTTCGAAGGGGGGCGTGGCAAAGGGCACAAGGGCCGAGAAGGGGCAGCCGACAAGCCCGACTGTGGTCGGCGCGGGGTACAGCATCGAGGTCTCGGGGGCGTACGGCTCTATTGCGTCGTTCGTGGAGTCGATCGAAGAGCGGACGGGCCTGTCGAAGGTGGTGTCTTTCAAGCTGCTACCTGGGCGCGATCTGACTCGGCCGAATGCTGTTCGCGCGACGATCGAGACCGCACACTATCGGCTCTCCAAGCCGCTGATCGAGGCCTCGGCCAAGGGGAAAGAGTGATGGAAGCAACACGCGTGCGACGGCATGCAAAGTTCGTGGCAATAGCTGCTGTTGTGTGTCCGGTGGCTTGCGTGCTCTGCATGAATACGCTGGCCCCCGGCCCTTCGAGCGCGAGGGCAAGCGTGGCCGGACACAAGTCCATCGAGGCACAGAAGCTGGTGTTGCCGGATGATTCTTGGGTGAGGGGGCTTGCGAACGAGCGTCAGTCTGCGCCGATTGACGGGTCGCCATTCCCTGAGGTTGCGGTGTCGAGCGTGCCGCTGCCTGAGGCGGTGATCGCGATTGCTCCGGAGAGGATGGATCCGGAACCGGTGATCAGACTGACGGGGATCATGCGGAGTGTGTCGGGCGACGTCGCGTTGATCGGCGGGAAGATGCTGAGGGCCGGCAGCGATGTCGATGGAGCTTGGCGTGTGGACGCGATTGACGCCGCGGCGAGAACGGTGACTATTCGACACGGCACGGACGGACGCTCGTTCGTGGTTGCGCTCGAGCGGCAGTGACGCCCGAACGGTGCACGTTTCAGGCATGCGTGCTGGTGCGACCGGTTGACGCCCCGGCTGGGGAAAGGGTGCAAGTGGCGGCCTATCCTCAGGCCACGCCGATGGCGTGTTCGGGCGCATAGCTCAGTTGGCTAGAGCGCGGCTGTCACATAGCCGAGGTCACAGGTTCGAGTCCTGTTGCGCCCACTTTCTTGTTTCGCGTCGATTCGCGATTGATCGCAGGATCACGCATAAACCCACTCTCAACCGAGACTTCCAGACGTTCCTTCGAGTCCTTGCGATTCGGGGCCGGTGGGTGCTGCGCCTCGTTTTGCGCCGCAGGTGCGCCGGATTCTGCGCCGCTTGGCGTGAGTCCAGCCGCGAGGTCGAAGTGTGCATCGCGGGTCTGGAGGTAGTGCTGGGCCGCGATCATCGGGGAGTGGCCGAGCCATTTGGCGACGGCGTGGGCGGGGAACCGTTCAACCCAATCGGTGGCGCATGAGGCCCGGAGATTGTGGAAGAGCCGCGGCCAGACGGGTTCGCCCGCGCGAACGATGATCTTCTGAAACGTCGTGCGGAGGTTCACGCCCGGCTCGCGGAGGCGAGGAAGCATGGCGTCGGTGCCTGGCTCGGCACCGTCGAAGAGCGCGGTGAGGATGCCAAAGAGTTCCGGGGCGATCGGCACCACGCGCTGGGCGTGTCCCTCGTGGGCTGCGGTCTTCGGGCTCCGAACCGTGAGGCGAGCCCGCTCCCAGTTCACGTCCGACCACTTCAATCCCAAGTGCTCGGATGGACAGCGGAGCCCCGCGAACCTTGCCAGTGCGATGATCGCTCGCCAGTGATGATCGGGGCAGGCATCCAGGACGGCGCGGATGCACTCTGTTGAGACGTAGTACGCCCGGTCGGGGTTGCATTGAGAGCCGGAGCGGAGGTCTTCAAAGGGGCTCGCGTCGATGATCTCCCACCGAACTGCCTTGCGGAAGATAGCTTTCGCGATGTTCACTCGTTTCGCAACAGTGGCAGGGGCGAGCCCCTCGTCCGCGATCGCCTTGCGCCAGCGGTCGGCATCTGAGGGCGTGAGCGCGTCAACGGGGGTATCGGCACCGAGATGTTTGCGGAGACTCTCCGTCGCCTGTCGGTATGCCGCTCGGGTCGATGCTTTGATCACGCCCGCGTTCACGAACCGATCGAGCAGCGAGCCGAGCGAGGTCGATTCGGGGGCCACGCGGGGATCGGCGAGCCCGACGCGGACAAGCCGCTCGTGCATGGCGGCGGGGAGACCCCGGAGCCACTCGGCGGTGGAAGCGTCAGGGGACTGGTTCAGGGCGCGGGCCGAGATGAGCGCATCCACGCGGACTCGGAACTTCTCGGCGTCGCCGATGCCGCACTTTCCGAGTCGGATCGTGCGGCGTGCATCGACGGGCCCGAACGTGATGCGCTTGCGGCCTTCGGGATCACGGATGATGCTGGACATTGATTCACCCTCCTTCGGTATGTGCATTATGCCATGTCTTGCGAGATGGCGCAAGTGGGTGCGATCAAGAATCGCGGACTTTGGATCGGCGCAGCTGCTCGATCCGACCCACCACAGGATCGATGTCACGAGCGAGCGTGCGTTGGCGGGCTGATTCGATGCCTGCGATTCTCAGAAGCCGCTTGGCCAAGACGGCGGCCTTGTTCCGCACTCCGGGAGCAGCATCGACGCTGGTGGCCTCAGCTCGTACCTGTGCGACTGTGAGTCGCCCGGAGGCCACGAGCGCGTCGAGGTTGGGACCGGCGATGCCTTGCCTCATGAGCTCCGCCCGGAGATCGGGCGAGTCATGCCCATCCATCCATGCCGCGCTAGCTGATTCCTTTCCGGGCTCGGGTGCTGCGGTGAATGGTCTGTTCGACTGGTGTGATGGATGGTCTGTTTGTTCGCACTGACCTCGGGGTTCATTCTCGTTCGGTTCTGGGTTCACGCGCCCACGTTTCGAGGTAAACCCCGCAATCCCTTCGGGGTTGATAAGCGACTCCAACATGTCGATGTCCAGCCGATAGACGTGCGTGATGCCGCGCCCGTCGCCAGCACGCCCGCCCCGAGACTTGCGATCGAAGTGCAGGATGTTCTTCTCGTGTAATCGGCGGACAATCTCTGAAGTCTGTCGCTCTGAATAGCCCGCGCTCTTCGCGATGGTCACGATGGAGGGAAAGCACGTCCAAGTTTCGAAGTTCACGTTGCGACCGATCGCGTGTAGGATCGCCTTCTCACCTCGCGCGAGTGTGGCGTTGCCGATCGCGGCGTCCAGTCGCAATGGGCCGGTGAGTTTGCGCTGCGTGTTGCCGCCGCTTCCGCGGCTCATGGCGCACGCTCCTCGATGTAGCCCCTATCACGAATGCAGCATTGAAGGGCGATCGTTCTCCAATCATGGGCTGGGGGCGTAGACTGGATACAGACGTTTTCGATCCTGACGCCTGCCCCGGTTGCCGCCGGGGCCGCGTCGTTGATAGGGGGCTCCCTCATGCCGCGCCTCCCTTTGTTCGGGCGGAGATCCACTTGTCGAGAGCTCGGGCGTTTATGAGCACGCGCCGGCCGATTCGAACTGTGGGGAGCGTGCCCTTCTTAGCCATCTCCCAAACCGTCCGGTGACTCAGGCCGAGGCGTTGCGCGGCCGTGTGCAGATCAAGCAGAGCTGGGTCGGTGGGGGAGGGACGTGCAGAGGTATCGCTTCGCATTCTGTGTCTCCAGCACGCGATCAGCCGCGTGTGCGAGACTTCAGACGCGAGTTCATGTCAGGTCTAGCCGGTGCGTTGGCCTTTCCGCATATGTCCGGAGTTGTCCGGGCACAATTTTTGCTTTCTCATTCCCGGTGTTGTGTCCGTCCTGAAGTTCTTGCCTGGCCATGCATTCTCAAGGTCCGAGAGTCGATAGCAGCGCATTCTGCCCGCCCCTCTGGTTGGCCATTCCTCGCGCTTGCTTCGCTTGAGGATGGTGTCGGCGGCTATCCCGGAGCGCCTTGCAGCGTCCTCGGAGCGAATCCACTGGCTCGCGTCTACGAGTGCCGCGGCGGAGTTGAGATAGTCCACGACGGCCTTCACATCCGCGCTCAGTTGTGCCCGAATCCCGGCGATCTCGCGATCGGCATCCGTGAGAGCAACCCAGTACCGGGACGCCACTTCCTTGGCCGATCTGGGACGTTTGGGTGGGCCGATGGATGTCTGGTATCTGGAGACTCGTCCTCCCGATTCGATCGCCTTTGCGAGAGCGCGGCGTCGTTGCGGCGTTCCACCAATCGGACCGTCAGGATCGAGTGCGACTCGCAAGGACTCGGCGGTGAAAAGGTATGTGCGCCGGCGACGCGACCGGACGCCAAGCCACTGCAGGACCAGCTTGTTGGCCTCACTGATCGCAGCCAATCTGCACGACTCGATCGCGTCCACAGCGGCATCGAATCGATTCCGAAGTCTCGTCTCGTGCTCTCGCAGCGAGGCGGTTACGGCTTGCAAATGCGCCGCGTCGATGCCTGCGGCCAGTCTCTGGAATGAATTGTCGGAAAGCGTGGCGAGACAAGCGTCGAGCGCGGGGCGAAGCGGGGGCAGCGGTTCATCGTCTCCTTCATGTCCGAGGCCCCTTTCGAAGTACCAACATCGTTCGGGATGCGTCGAGAATCGCTCGGCTGGCGGGTCGATCTCGTCTCGCCTGGCCGCGAGATCAGACGCCAACGACGAGAGTGCCTGAGTGATGCTCTCCATGGGTCGTCAAACCCTCCTCTGCGGTATCGATCACCGCAGTGTTCTGGCACTCTCAAGGAAGTCGTTGAGCCGTGCCGCAACGAGCTGGCGGCGTGCTTCGAGGAACTCCGGGAAGCGGTCAATGGCGTAGAGGGCCCGATCGGTGGGGATGCACTGCGCTTCGAGCTGTTTCGGGCCGTGCTTATCGAGCAGAGCGGCGAGATACACCGCAGGCTCCTTGCTGCTGATGCGCCGGTTTGTGCGGCCCCCTATGAACGCCAGATTGCAGATGTCGTTGATCTCGACGGGTTTATAAACGCCCTTCAGAACCGCGCGCGGGAAGATGTGGTGAAACTGGAGCCATTGCATCTTGCCCCGGTGAGCGAGCGAGATGCGAACCGCTTGTTCCCAGTCCATGGCGCCGGCGGCGTGGAAAGCCAGAAACATGGTCTTGAAGAGGGCGCTTCGTTGGTTCCGGCCAGCGAGGTCGGTGGGCAGGACGCTGAGGCGCCCGAACGCAGACTCGGCCCGCTCGATGAGCCCCAGTGGTCCGCGTCCGGACGCGATGGTCGCGAGATCCTGGTCGAGGATCGTCTCGGAGGAGCCCCGGGAATATCGGCCCTTGGCGTTCGCGGCGAGCAGCCAGTACCGGAGGGATGCCTCGTCGGCCTGCGAGAGTTGGTACTTCGACTTCTCTGCGAAGACGGCGAGCGCAATCAGAAGGTAGGGCGAGGAGAGCAGTGCGTGGCCGCTGATCCCGGCGTTGCTGCGGCTGAAGTTGATGGCGTACTCCATTCCCTGAGTGCTCGGCTTCCACGCGGACTTGATCCGATCGATCGAGAGGTTGCCGACGACCTTGAAGCGGCTTTGACCGGTGGCGAACGCGACCAGGTTCTTGAGGACGATGCCGAGTTCCAGTTCGAACCCGGCCTTTGCGCAGGACTCCTGGAACTCTTCAAGGACCTTGAGAGACTGGGGCCACTTTGCCGTGATCTGTGCCATGGCCAGGTCAGAGCTTCGGAGCTTCGCCCCGAGTGAGTTCACGCGGACGAAGATCTCGGTCACTTCCTCATAGGACATGGAGCGCTCGAGGATGTCGATGCGGTACATGTATTTGCGGATGGCGCGGAGCTTGTTCAGGCGATCGTTGTAGAGCGTGAATCGCGGGTCGTCGAAGTCCTTGACGCCGGCGCGTTTCAGGAATGAGGCGTTGTCCGCGGTCTTGAAGACATCCGTGACGCTCACCCAGTTCGGGCGAGCCGCGAGCTGGCGGGTTTCCACCACGAACGCCATCTCACTCAATCGCTTCTGGAGGTCGTCCTCGGTGGCGTCGGCACCGAACTCATCGTCGACTTCGGACTCGTCGTCGTCCTCCTCGTGGACTTCGGTGACGTAGGTCAACTTGTCGGAATGGTCGAGGTTGAAGAGGATGTCGATGGGGCGGCTGCGGCCGCGGACGGTCACCGGAACCCCTCGGACCACGGCCGAGAGTGACGTCAGGCGTTGCTGGCCGTCGAGAAGGAGCAGGCCGGACTGAACGGTGTTCTTGGACTGCTCAACCGCGAACGAACGCTCGGGCACCTGCCCCTCGGCCTCCCAGACGAGAATGGCGCCAGAGGGATAGCCACGGTAAAGAGAGTCCAGGAGGTCGCGCACGCGAGTCGCCTTCCAGACATAGCGGCGTTGCATCTCGGGGAGTCGGAGCTCCTTGCTCTCGATCATGCTCACGAGCTCTTCGACGGTCCGTTCGGCCTTTCCCATGGTGTGATCTCCCTGTCAGCGGTGTGCAATGGCTTGGTCGAGCATGCCTCAGGTCTGCTTGGAATCTGTCTCGGGCAAAAGGGCGCGAAGCCCCATTCGCAGTTGATCTCTGAACTCGCCCGCGATGTTCTCGATCGCTGTGGTGACAGCGTCATACGGCACGCCGATAAACTTCCAGAGACGCTGCGTTGACCAGTAGGTCGCCGTCGAGAAATAGTCGGGATGCTGGTCCTGCCACCCTGAGTCCGCACTCCGCGGAACGAGGGCAGCGACCGCCACTCGGAGCGATGAAGGGTCGCGCAGGATCTTCTCTTGTACGAGATAGGCGTAGAGGCGCAGCATGTTCACTCGCTCCTGCTTTCTCGTCGCATGGCTCGCGATGGTCTTGGGATTCACGAACCGGAACGCCCATGCGTGCGGGCCTCCGTCGAGGGTGTCCGGCTCGATGACGAGCAGATTGCACTGGATAGCTACATCCTGAAAGGGTGGCCCCTTGAAGGACTCGCAGATACGCATCATGCAGAGATGATCGGACTCGATGGCGGTGTGCATCGAGGGATTGTCCCAATCACGAGGTTGGGGCGGTCTTCGCTCTTTCCATCGTCTGTCTCGCTCCTGCTCGCCGATGATCACGTCGATCTCACGCAACGCGGATTGCTGGAGCTGCACGACCCACGCACGAGAACTGTCCGCCGTCTCAAGGTACTCCTCGCCGAGGGTCGCAATCGGCACGCCCTTGGACAGATCCCCACGGCTCAGCATTGCCTGGGAGTACAGCGCGGAAAGGTCGCGCTGCTTCTCACGCACCTGATGCAGCAGGATCTCTGCAACCGCCCGCTCAAGCCAGAAACGACTCTGTGTCGCCATCGTGTGGGCGATTGTCCAGTAGCTGACGAACGTTCGGGCCAGTGGCTCGTCGTCCATCCCGTTGAGAAGCGTTGCATAGATCGGATCCTCGCGGCGAACAAACGCGCGGTAGCGATCGGCGAGGAACTTCGTGCCGCAGATCTCTGCCAGCCCGTACCTGAAGTGCTTGCTGATGATGTCTATTGCCCATCCGTGCTTCTCGCGATCGATCGTGACTGGCATGGCGATCTCCTGCATGGCACGAGACGTATTGGACATCGACACGATGGCGGCTATTCCGGACCATCGCCCACCAGATGTGCACGCAACCGCTCATGCGATGGCAGATGCGGGTTGTCGAGTGCGATTCTGCCGACATAGTGCGCAACATGATCACGCTCTTCGCGCGACATGCCTGCGATCAGTATCCGAAGCGCGAGCTCTTCCATGCCATTCGGATACTTCTTGCTGCACCACGCCGTGAAGTGCATGCAGAGTGCCCCTGTGCATCCCATCTTCAATCGCTCCGGCAATCGGCTCGACTTGACGACGGCCGCTAAGCACAGCCCCAAGGTGTAGATCGCGCCCTTCAGTGTCGTGTGCGTCTCTTCGTCGTCGGGATCAAGTGCAGTATGTGCGGCCTGGGAGTCGGCCAAACGAGCGCTTGCGGTGACGACGTCGGAGCAGCATTGCAAGCAGTCATAAATCCAGTAGCAATACGGATTGGCGAACTCGTTAGCGTTCGACTTCGCGGGAATCTCCACCATTGGCTCGATCTCGTCAACAAAGTGCGAGAGGTACTCGATCGACATGTGGTCGATGTGGTTCTGAGTCGCTGCACTCGAAGCCATGACACGGAAGAACCAGATGCCCGCACCAACAGGCGATGTCCAGCGAACCGCCTCGTACTGATCTGAGAAGGTTCGCTGGTCAGGATCGGCACTGCTCTTGCCTGCCATGGATGCGAGGTGATTCATGACGCCGTTGCCGATTGGTTGCCAAGCCTTCAGCCGATCAGCGACGATGATGTTGTCGAACAGTGCATGGAGGATGATGCAGCGCTCTGGAATCCAGTAGTGGTGTCGTGGATCGTCGCGATCGGAGAAGTTGGTGGTGGCCGATAGTTCGAGGGGCAATAGCCGATCCGGCCCGAACATCAACTCATGCAGGATTCGGGCGGAAGCGTTCAGCCCGGCACGGGACTCATGGGTGAAGAGCCGCGCCAGAAAGGAGCGTTTGTGTCGGGCGGCGGCGCGGATGAACTCGACGTGAACGAGGGCGTCCTCCAGCACCGCGTCGTATGCCTCTTCGAACTCGGTTGGCGTTCTCGCCGGATCGTGTTCGGCCGCGCGTGGGGGGAGGTCGGGAAACGCCGCATCCAGGACATCGACCACGATGTCGGCCCGGCCGGTGAGGATGAGCGACTCCACCCGCTGGTGGAACGACTGAATCTCGGCCTCGGTCCATTTACCGAGGGGCCAAACGAGCCACGATGCCAGACCAAAGCACACGACGACGAGAAGCTGTCCCATGGCGAGCGCCCAGTCTCGCCAAGACTGGCACGCGGGATCGATGGCGGCATGCACGAACGGATGAACCACGGTCAGCCCCAGGGCCGTAAGGCCGAGCGCAATGAGCCAGCCCGGGCGGAGGCGCATCTTCGCCCGGATCTTCTCCGTGTACTTGGGTCCCAGGAGACCCCAAGCGGCAAAGGCCGCGGCGAGGATGGAGAGAACTACCTCAAACATGTCGCCTTCCTCATGGTTGCTCGCCGGGTCGCTGATGCACTGCAGCAGCAGGGGCTGTGTACGTTGTTGGCCAGTTGCCCCGCGTAGCCCACGACATCCAGTACTTCCGTTATGCCAAGCCGACGCTGACGATCTCGCGACCGGCGAACAGCGACGCCATCTCAAACAGGAACTGCCCCGGTTCGGATGCCAAGAACTCGCTCAGGAACGGGCCGAACTCGCTCGACATCATGGCGTCGAAGTCGGCCGGGTGATACCGCGTCACGGATCCGAGGTAGTAGATGAGCGCGTAGCGGGCTTCCATCTGATGATGGGCCTTGAACCGCTTGGGGGGAACATAGACGTAGTAGACCCGGAACGGCTCCGAGACCCGCATCGATCGGTGGAGGACCGAGCGGGCCTGTTGAGCGAGGGCTGCCAGTGCGTCGGTCGGTCGGCCCGTGTAGGTCGTGGGAGTGATCTGCTCCCAGAGCACGGTGTCGTCGGATTCGGACAGATTGGTGGGTTTGACCTGACGCCACTGGCCGTTGAAACCGCGCTTGCTCACCTCGGCAAGTGTCGCGCCCGCGTGGGTGGCGGCACTCTTCTTCATCCAGGCACGCATCCAGATCTGCTTGTTCTTGGCATCGTGGCGGAACTCGACCGGATTGAGTCGGAAGAAGCGGTCGTTGCGGTCGTCGGCCGTGCACCAGAGGCGGTGGCCGACAAGAGATCCCGCTGCCAGGTCGCGCACGCGGTACTTGGAGCCATCCTTGAGACGGTCCAGTCCCAAAGCCGCCCGGAACTCATCAATCATGTTGACGACTTTGGCGTTGGTGGGGTGTGCCGACATTGCGGCGTTGCGGATTGTGACGCCGTTCTTGGCCTTCTCCGATATGCCGTGCTGAGCGCTGCCGATGACCGACTCATTCCCTTGGACAAGGCAAAGAGCCTTGGTCAGATTCAGGAATGCGTAGTAGAGCAGTAGCGGCCTTGCCCGGGTCGTCGTCGCGGCCGTGGCGGCCTGGTAGAACTCTTCGGCCTGCTCGGCGAACGCGACGGCGCTCTTTGCCCGTTTGATTGGGCGGACCCGCCGCACGGTCGAATGGATGATCGACCATGCGTCGGTGGTGAAGACTTTGGTCTGGAGTTTGTCCCGCCGGCTGGTGTTCACGGTTGGGAAGTAGGAGAACTCGACCTTGGCCCCCTTGACGCTTAGTGGCTCGCCTGCCCGCTCGGCTGGGATGCGTGGCATGGTCAGATCTCCAGGTAATGCACCGCCGCGGCAGCGAAGGCGGACTGATGGGCCTTGGCCTCGGCCAGTTGCTGTTCGAGTTCGTCGCAGACCGCCATCAACTCATCAACTTTGGCGACGATGCGGTGTTGCTCGGCCACGGGTGGAACTGGTACGCGAATTAAGCGGAGTTTGGCTGCCTTGATTCCTGTCGCGGTCATCCCAGTCGCCCGGGAGGCAAGTTCAGCCCTGAACCAGGGCGACAGCATCATGTTCATGAGGTACCTGCCGTCCATGCCGCCAACGGGATGAATGCAAATTGTCCGCTGGGCAAGTGCAAAAACAGGTTCGACTGTCTCGTCAATCACTGCCGCATTGCCCATGGGTGCTTCTGTGGTAAACAAGACGTCGCCGCGGATCGGAAACCCGCGAGTCATCCAAGTCTTGTAAGTCGCTGGAGATACAAACTCAGCAGGTTCAGAGACTATCCGACCTGGGCGAATATTCTTTGCGGTGTAGAGACGGACGCCGGACTTCGTCTTCTTCGGAGTTTTCCCGCGATAGTCGATGAACTGTGCAATCTGCTGGAGAGCAACCCAAGCCCAGCCGTTTGGTAATGGATCATCGCGTTCGTACTCGGGCCGATCGGCAACCGTCTTAGTCCGCTTCTGAGCGTTTATTGCTTTGAGTTCTTTCGCAGCGGAAGCAGTGAGGTTCTCGACGGGATCATCCCCGGGATCCTGCGGCACCAGCCGGCCGCGGACGGCCAGTTGGAGGATGGTCTGGCGGAGGGGGGCGATGTCGGCGGGGTCGGTCAGGCAGTCGGCCAGGTTGGTGGCGATGCGGGTCCACGCGGCGTGGGCGGCTTGGGCGTCCTCGGCGTTCTGCAGGGCCGCGAGGGCCGAGTCGCGGAAGGCCGCCCGCCGCGCCTCGCGCCAGTCCCGCGCTCGCTCCAACTCGTCGAGCAGCCCCATCAACTCGTCCACCTTCGCGACGATGCGGCGCTGCTCGGCGAGGGGAGGGATTGCGACCGGCAACATGTGAGCCGCTTCCCGATTCAGGCCGGGCTTGATGCCATTTGAGAGACTAGGAAGATCTAGATTCTCGAGAGTAAGTAGCCAGTATCTGATCTCTATACCATCTGGTGCATGAACGAAATAGGTTACATCGCTCGGCCAGCATTCGGTCTCTTGGAGCGTTAGAGCCCCTGCAGAGCCTTTGCGACCGACAACGATAACTGGTCCTGGAACAAGTGCTTCGCTGTGATACCCAAGGACACCATTAGACCCCATCACTGGGACAGAGCCATTATCGTCGCGTTCAGACTTGTCTATGCCGTCACCATACTGGAGTTGGGTCACAAGTCCGAGTCGAGTGACGGCCCAGTTGCGTGGGAGTCGGTCAGGAATCTCCTCGGTGGACAGCGATGGTAATGGTTTAGGATCTCGGATTTGCTTTGGCCGAAGTCTACGATCTTTTGATGGATCAACCGTCTTGAGAACATCATTGCCGTGCCCTTCGGAGAGATCTTGAGGGACAAGCACACCCTGAACAGCAAGTTTGATAGCGAGTTTACGGAGTCGCGCAATTCCGTCGGTTGATTCTCCGATCATGGCTAGCGATTCAAGTAGGGCCTCCCGATTCATAGAGACTTCTCCAGCGACTCTGCGAGGATGCTTCGCAGGCGTTCCCGGATGGCGTCGGCTTGCTCCCGGGCGGCGTGGTACTGGGCCAGCAGTTCGTCCGGGTCGTCGTGGCTTGCTTCGGGCGCGTTGGGGTTCTTGATGTCCAGGTTGTAGCCGCGGGCCTTGATGTCCTCGATCGACACCTTCCAGGCCCGCTCGGTCTCGGTCCGCTTGGTCCACCACGCCTTCTCCGGCTCAAACTCTTCGATCCGCATGGGCTTGGTCTTGGAGTAGGACTTGTATCCGTCGGGGTAAGGATGTTCGTAGTACCACACGGCCTTGGTGGGGCGGCCCTTGGTGAAGAACAGCACATTGGTGTTGATGGGGGTGTAGGGCGCGAAGACGCCCTTGGGCAGGCGGACGATGGTGTGCAGGTCGCACTCCTTGAGCAGGCGTTCCTTCAGGCGCGTCTTGACGCCCTCGCCGAACAGCGTGCCGTCGGGCAGGACCACTGCGGCCCGGCCCCCGTCCTTGAGCAGTTCCATGATGAGGACCAGGAAGAGGTCGGCGGTCTCGCGGGTGCGGAAGTCGGCGGGGAAGTTCTGCTCGATGCCGGGCTCTTCCATGCCGCCGAAGGGGGGATTGGTGATGATGACATCGACGCGGTCTTTGAGGGTGATGTCTCTGAGGGGACGCTCGAGGGTGTTGTCGCGAAGGATGCCCGTTGGGACATCGATGCCGTGGACGATCATGTTCGTGGTGCAGAGAAGGTGGGGGAGTGGTTTCTTCTCGACTCCTCGGATGCAGGACTGGAGCGTCGCCTCGTCCTCGGGCGTGCGGACCTGCTTCGAGCGGATGTGCTCGATGGCGCAGGCGAGGAAGCCGCCCGTGCCGCAGGCGGGGTCGAGGATGATCTCGCCGAGCTTGGGATCGACCATGTCAACGGCGAACTGCGTGACGGCGCGAGGGGTGTAATACTCGCCCGCGTTGCCGGCGCCCTGAAGGTCTTTCAGTATCTGCTCGTAGATCTCGCCGAAGAGGTGGCGGGACTTGCTGCTGTTGAAGTCCACCGATTCGTGGACCTTGTTGACGACCTGGCGAAGGACGGTGCCGGACTTCATGTACTGGTAGGCGTCTTCGAAGACGGACCGGATGAGCGCGCGGCGGCGGCGGAGGGCGGCCTTGGCGGGATCGCTGGAGTTTGGCCCGATGTCCAGGTTCTTGAGGGCAGGGAAGAGGGTCTCGTTGACGAAGGTGAGGAGTTTGTCGCCGGTCTCGCCCTCGGGATCGGCGGCCCAGGTGCGCCAGCGCAGATCGGGGGCGGTGCGGGTGGAGCCGGACGTGTCCGTCCAGCGGACCTTGAGAAGAGGGGAGACGAAGTCGCTGTCGAGGGCTTCGGATTCGCGCTCGCGATCGTCCCAGATCTTGAGGAACAAGAGCCAGACCAACTGGCCGATGCGCTGGGCGTCGCCATCGACGCCGACGTCGGTTCGCATGGCGTCTTGAATCGACTTGATGCTGGTGCTGAGGGACATGGGGCTTCCGGGGGGTGTGGTGGCGAGGGGAGTGGGGAGGGGAGCGACCGGCGGGAGGACCGGCTATCCGGCGTCGCGATAGAGCTCGCGCTCGAGTTCCTTGATGGCGGCGAGGAAGCCGTCCTTGCCGCCGAACTGCTGGATGATCTCCAGCGGGGTGCCGATCTCGTTGAACGGGATGTTCCTGAGGACCGCTATGTCCTCGGGGAAGACGCCCTCGTCGGCGTACTTGTCGAGCAGGGCGTTGAGGACGGCACGGGCCTGCTCGCCGTACTTGGTGAAGACGTCCCGCTTTCGGACCTGCATAGCGCGTTCCTTGCGGGTCAGGGCGGGACGGTCGTAGACCACGCGGCAGATCAGATCGAAGGGGTCGTAGCCCTCGCCCACGAGTTTCTGAAGCTCGTGGAACAGGACGCCCTTCTCAGCGAGTTCATCGACGATCGCCTGCTTCTTCTCCGCGCTGGTCCAGCGGTTGAGGAAGTCGTGCATGGACTCGAAGTTGCGATTGACGGCGGAGCGTGTGTAGTCGGTGATGGACTCGGTGATGAGGCGGCCGTCGGGGCCGTAGTACTGGACGCGCTCGGCCAGGACAGCGACCGCCACGCCGCTGACGATGTACTTCACGCGGCCTTCGCCTTCACCGTCGTCCCCATCGAGTTCGCTATCGGTGAGGTCCTCGTCTTCGCCGGGCTCGCCCTCGTCCGAGCCGGGGCCGCGGCCGCGCGGGGGCCGTTCGCCATTCTCGTCGATGATGACGATGGGATCACCGTCGAAGTCCGGGTCGGCGAAAAGCTCTGTCGCCTTCTTGAAGTCCATGATGGTGAACCAGAGCTTGTTGGTGTCCTCGTGGATGCGCGTGCCGCGGCCGATGATCTGCTTGAACTCGATCATGGACTCGATGGTCTGGTCGATGACGATGAGGCGACAGGTCTGGGCATCGACGCCGGTGGTGAGGAGCTTCGAGGTCGTGGCGATGACGGGGTAGCGCTTCTCCGGGTGGATGAAGTCGTCGAGGGCTCGCTTGCCCTCGTCGTTGTCGCCGGTGATGCGCATGACGAAGCGATGGAGGTTGTCCCGTTCCTCGGGCATTCGCTCGCCGATCTCGTTGACGAGGGCGGAGCGCATGCGCTCGGCGTGGTCGATGTCCTCGCAGAAAACAATGGTCTTGCCGTAGGGGTCGGTCTCGGCGAGGTAGTCACAGATCTTTCGGGCGACGACGCGGGTGCGGGCGTTCAGGACGAGGGCGCGGTCCATGTCCTTGAGGTTGTAGATCCGGTCCTCGATCAACTGGCCGGTGTCGTCGAGCATGCCTTTGGGCGGGCGCCAGCCCTGAAGGTCGCGGTCAAGATCGATTCGGATGACCTTGTACGGCGCGAGGAAGCCGTCGGCGATGCCTTCCTTCAGCGAGTAGGTGTAGACGGGCTCTCCGAAGTAGGTGAGCGTGGAGACTTCGTTGGTCTCCTTGGGAGTGGCTGTCAGTCCCAGATGGATGGCGGGGTGGAAGTAGTCGAGGATCTCCCGCCAGGCGGAGTCCTCGCGGGCGGAACCGCGGTGGCACTCGTCGATCACGATGAGGTCGAAGAAGTCGCGCGAGAACTCCTTGTAGACGTTCTGGGCCTCTTCGGTGCCGCTGACGGCCTGGTAGAGGGCGAGGTAGATCTCGAAGGACTTGTCGATGGTCCGATTCTGGACCTTCGTCATCACCTGACCGAAGGGCTTAAAGTCCTTGGTCTTGGTCTGGTCAACGAGGATGTTGCGGTCCGCGAGGAAGAGGACACGCTTCACCCGTCCGGCCTTCCAGAGCCGCCAGATGATCTGGAACGCGGTGTAGGTCTTGCCGGTGCCGGTTGCCATGACGAGGAGGACGCGCCGGCTCTGGTTCGCGATGGCTTCGATGGTCCGCTGGATGGCGATGCGCTGGTAGTACCGGGGCTCCTTGCCGGTGCCGTCGTCGTGGAAGGGGTGGCGGACGAGGCGTTCGGCGTCGTCGGTGATGCCCTTCCAAGCCCGGTATCTCGCCCACAACTCGTCGGGGGTGGGGAACTCGCTCAGGGAGATCTGGCGCTCGACCGGGTTGGAGAGTCCGGTTCGGTCGTGAAAGACGAAAGCGTCCCCGTTGGAACTAAACGCGAAGGGGATGTCGAGGGCCTTGGCGTAGGCCAGGGCCTGCTGGAGTCCCGAACCGACGGAGTGGGTGTTGTCCTTGGCTTCGATGACGGCCAAGGGGATTCGGGCGTGGTGTTGGAGGATGTAGTCGGCCCGTTTGCGGTCGCCGCGTTTGGCCAGCTTGCCGCGGACGATGACCTGGCCATCGGTGAACGTGTACTCGCGGCGGATCTGCACCCCGTGTTCCCAGCCCGCCTTGACGAGGGCGGGGGTGATGAACTGGTCGCAGATCTCGGTCTCGGTAAGGGTTCGTTTCAGCATGCTCCGGAAGACAGTCTAGCCGATAATCAGACCGCACCAAACGGAGCCGAGTGGAAGTCAGGCCAGAGCAAGTCAACTGGATGGTAGGGTGTCGCGACCCGTTGGGTCTGTGCGTGCATTGGGTGCTGCTTCTTGCGCAAGCGCAAACGCGCGAGCTCGCTGGTGTGGGGCGTGTGCGCGCGTTGCAGCGCTGCCTTGCCCGAGTATCAGACTGGAACATTGGGCAGGGATTCCCTTCAGTTCAGGCGAGCCGCTTCGATCATCGCCAGGATGCCAGCGCGGAGTGCGGGGGGGAGGTCGGCCCACGCTCCGACCACGCGGGCGAGGTCCGGGTCGGTGGGGGTTGAAGGGGCGAGCGTGGAGTCGGGCCGGTGGGCGTCGAACTGGCGGAGGGTGTCAGCGGCTGGGGCGGGGGCGTCGGACGCGCCAGCGGGGATCCTTGGGGCGTGGTCTCGGGCGTGCGGGGTGGAGCCGGTCGAGCGTGCCGCACGATGGGCGTCGGGGTGTCTCTCGGGGCTGGACGGGGCGGAATCGGGTCCAAGTGCGCCGGATTCTGCGCCGCCGGACGTCCGAGCCATCGCTTTTCCGCGTGAATCTTGGGGTTCTTCGAGTCCTGTTGCGCCCATTGGTTGCGCGCTGGATCGTGCCGCGAAGCACGTCAATGCTTCTTGCGGTCGAGGAGCGTCAGGGCCATGGTCATCGCGAAGCCAAGGCCGACCAGCGCGACGCTGCCAGTGATCTGCGTGGGTGCGGGCTTGAATGTCCGAAGTGTCCAGTTCTTGGCGTAGGCGGGCGCTGCGAATGTCTCGACGTTTGCTTCCGTGACGGCCTCGCCCTTGAAGACTTCACCGACCTTCGGCGGCACGCCCTCTTGGAACGGGTAGAGCCCGGCGGGGGCGGCGAGCAACAGGCCGAGCAAGAATCCGAGTGTGGCACGCTCGGCCTTGGCGAGCAGGATTTTCAAGATGTTTGAGACGGCAACAATCCCGAAGAGCACGCCGATGCCGACCGGGATCAGGACGTTCATCTGCGCCATGACGCCTGAGATGTCGCCCTTCAGACCCGCACTGATGAAGTCCTTGACAGCCGTGATGATCTGGTCGTACTGACCGAGCAGGAGGAGCAGGTACGCGCCGCTGACGCCTGGGAGGATCATTGCGCTTGCGCCAGCCGCGGAGGCGAGCACGAGCATGAGCACGCCGCTGGATGTTGATGCGTTTGCTGCGGGTTCCCCGGCCTGGATCCACACGAGTGCGATCATGGAAGTGAGGCCGAGGATGAGCCCTATCCACGCGGCCGTGTTCCATGGGCGTGTGAGTCTGATCAGCAGGGGCGCTCCGCCGAGTGTGAGTCCTATGAACATGCTGTACATGCCCCAGCGAAAGGTGCTCAGACTGAACGCGATCAGCGAGGCGAATGCGCCGATCGAGATGATCGCCATCGTTGCGACGATGCCCAGCGTCAACACGACACGCTGAGTAAGCCGCCCTCTTGAGACACTCGCCACGGCGTCGATGAAGTTTCGGTAGACGCCGACTGCGACGAGCATCGTCCCACCGGAGATACCGGGTACGAGGTTGGCGAGCCCCATCATCATGCCGCCGACGCCGAGTCGAATCGCTTCGGATGCCGTCGGGCGTCGGTCTTGTGCATCTCCGGCAGTGGCTGAGCCCTGTGACGAGGTGGTTGGCTCCTGGGGTTCAGCATGGCCGGGCATGGTCAAGGTCCTTTCGGGATCAACGGGAGAAACGGGTCATCCCGTTGAGGATCAACCATATCGGCCATATCGCGGGAGCCGCACAAGACGAGCGATGACCGTCCGTGTGTCGAGCGGGCATCCGTTCGGGATTACTCGACGGTCGAGATCGAGCTGAGGTTCTGGATCTGCCATGAGCCGGTGATCGACCCGTTGACGGAGTAGCGGAGCGTCGATGCGCCGGCGTTTCGACCGAAGACGTTCACGGAGCCGTCCGAGCCCTCCAAGCCATGGAGTGAATCGGCGATGCGCCCGGCACCGGTCGCGTTGGTCGCGGATGTGAGGTTTGTGTATGTCCACCCGAGACCTGTGCGTGAGACGTTCCACCAGTAGAGGATGACATCTCCGGTTGTGGCGTCGAGGGCGGCGATGTTGAGTCCTTGCGTGGGGCTGATGTAGAAGCCGCTCAGCGTTGTGTTGCTCACAGTGGGGCCGAGCGTGCTGCTCGTGAAGTTTGCTCGCTTCCATGTGCCGCCCGAGCCGGGTGACCACCACGTCGAGACCAGCTGGCCGAGCGAGTTGACGCCGACGATGTTGATTCCGTTCCACGGGGAGACGAAGGCGGTGATGTCGCCCGAGAGTGGGGCAGTCTTGGCGATTGCGCTCAGATTGGAGACAAACCAGCGTGTCTGGCCCGGAGCCCACCAGACCGTCCAGATGCGTCCGGTTGTGTCGATTCCTGCGACGTTGAGCCCGCCCCATGGTGTTGTGTATGCCTCGAGCCCGCCTGTGTAGGCCGGTGTTGGGAGTGATCTGGGTTCGAGTTGATTCGCGGAGAGGTTGCTCGCGGAATAGAGGTAAGCGCCGGAACTGTTCGTGTTTCCGTTCTGCCAGTAGCGGATGACCTGGCCCTGGTCATTCAGGCCGAAGAGGTTGACCTGTCCGGAAGGCGTGATGAGGTACGTCAGAGACCGCGTGAGCGCTGGTCCGTTCGAGAGATCGTTTGCGAGCAGGCGGTATGTCCACTGGCCGTTTGAGAGTTCGCTGTAGAGGACGAGGCCGCTTGCGGAGGTTGCCGCGGCGTATGGGCGGCTGTTCTTCGGATCGATCCAGACCTTGAGTTCGCCCGTCGGTGTCGGACCTCCGGACTTGGCAACGATGTCGGCGACGTACCAGGCCTGGTCGGTGCGCGAGGTGAAGACGACGGGGCGGCCGAGCGAGTCCATGCTGGGGATGGAGATCACGGGCGTGGGAGGCGGCGGGAGGTTTGAGGTGTCGCGTGAGGCGATGCCGCCGATGGCGGTGAGAGATGTGCCGCTCAGGATCGAGAGCCCGATGAGGGTGTCACCGCCGGTTCCGATTCTGAACCTGTAGTAGAAGGTGGTGCTTGTGCCGCGTCGTTCGAGGACGAGGTTCCCGCTGTCGATGCGCCAGAACCCGCGTTCGAGGACGTTGCGCTTTCCATCGTCGTATTCGTCGAGATCGTAGATCTTGTAATCGCCGTCGGGTTCGAGTGTGAGCGCACGCTGGAGGTACTGGACGCTTCCGTTCGAGGAGACATTGCCGCCGAGGGTCCAAGCGAGCAGGTAGTTGCCGTGGAGGTCGCTGGTGCTGATCTCGGCGGGTGTTCTGATCGCGATGCCGATATAGACGAGATTGTCGCTGGTGCGCATGTCCGCGAAGACGAGCGTGTTGGCATCGGCGGAAAGGTAGAAGTATTCGCCCTGGTCTGTGACGATCAGGCCCCGGCTGGAGATCGAGTCGATGTCGCTGCGTGTGCGAGGCACGGTGCCGACGTTTCCGGTCCAGGTGATGCGATCGATCTCGGAGTCGATGTTGAGTGTGCCGCTGATGTTCGAGGTCTCACCGTTTGATCCGTTGATGGCGAGCATGGAGAAACGCCACGAGCCGTCGAGCTTCGTTTCGGGATTGACGCCGTCCGCGTGTCTCTGGATGAGGTACTCGGCCTCTTGCCCTCGGTTTGAGCCGTAGTCTCCGAACCACCATCCGACCGGAAACCCGTCTCGGGTGAGGAACTGGGAGCCGTTCGTTTCTTCGAAGGAGTCACGCAGGACGCCACTCGCGCCGGGCCGCTCGTATCGACCATCGTTGAGTCGTCGGATGCTGTTGAAGTAGAGGCCGCCGTCGGAGACTCTTCCGGTGGTTCCGGCTCTCCAGAATGAGCCGGTCGCCGCGTCGTTCGGAGAGACCGTGCCCTCGATGATGTACGGCGTGAATGTCGGTGAGTTGCTTCCGGTGCGTTGCCACGCGAGGCCGATGCCGGCGAAGTCTGCGGCGGTGGAGAAGAGTGTGCGCGGCTCGAGGGTGGCGAAGAAATCCTGCGCAGTGGCAGCGTCGGCCATTGTTTGGCTCGGGTGTGCTTGGCGAATCATGGCTGTCATCCTCTCACGCGGGCGGGCGTGAGCCCGTGAACCCACACTCCCCGCCCTCTCGTTCAGTATACCCGTGACAGCGGATGGAGTGGCGTGAGGAGGCAGTCGGGCGATCGCCCTATCTGCGATGTGCTCATGCACAGGCAGCGGAGATGCTGCGAATCAGAACGACCAGCCGAGCGTGATGAAGTACTCGATGTCGTTCTTCTTGATTCCCTCGCCGGGATCAGAGTCGTAGCGATCAACAACGCCGAGTTTGAGATTCATGCCCGACTTCTCGTCGACGATGATCTCCCATCCGGCCTTGGAGTTCACGCGATAGTCTGGGAAGTTTGAGAGACTGGGGAGGTACTCGCCGGAGGCGAAGATGCGATTCCGGGCGTTGAAGGCGTGCTCGAAATCGAGGCCGATGAGGAGTTCCGGCTCGAAGCCGTTGTCTTCGCCGCCGAGTTCGTAGGAACCACCGGCGCCGACGCGTCCTCTGAGGAGTGTCTTGTCGTTGCGGATGAAGGCGTACGAGGGGCCGACGAACCCGGAGAGTCGCCAGTCCCAATCCTGGAACTCGTCGTACTCGATCTTGCCCTCTGCGAAGAATCCCCAGCGCGAGTCTTTGCCGAAGAGCCAGTCGTTGCGTGCCGTGAGTTCGCCGCGGCTCTTGGTTTTCTCGCCGTTGTCGGTGTTGTAGACGTATGAGAGCCCGACGGTGGTCTCCATGTAGTCAGTCTTCCGCTGTGCGCCGAGCGCGGCACGGGCGCCGAAGGTCTCGGAGTTTCCGTCGGAGCCGATCACGCCGAGATCAACCGATCGTTTCCAGCCGCTC
The DNA here is from genome assembly GCA_019454185.1 of Phycisphaeraceae bacterium. Taxonomy (NCBI): domain Bacteria; kingdom Pseudomonadati; phylum Planctomycetota; class Phycisphaerae; order Phycisphaerales; family Phycisphaeraceae; species Phycisphaeraceae bacterium. The sequence continues at coordinate 1,422,850 of CP075368.1, read as the reverse complement.
CAGAACGAGAGCTTCGGCGCGGGTGCTGTCTCGGGATCAGCAGCGGGTGCGCCTGAATCTTCGGTTGGGGCCTCGGCTGGCGCGGGAACGTCGGGCTGTGCAGCTTCCGGCGTTGGCGCGTCGGGCGAAGGGAGGATCGTGGCCTGGTCTTTCGGAATCAGGAACTCGCCGAGGACGGGGTGGGAGCAGCGGATGTGCGTCTCCGTCTGTTCGATGATCGAGACCCTGAGCGTCTCACCGCTGGCGAGCCGGATGAGGGTGTCGCTCGCGTGCGCGGCCGACCCGGCGAGGAGAAGCAGGGTTGTCGCGGTCACGAGACGTGGGAGGTTTCGGCGGCGGGTCATTCGGGGCTCCTGGCGATGGAGAATCGGGCGAGAGCGTATGAACACGCTCACGCTGAGTAAAGGAGCACCGGGGGTCACTTCGACGGCTGTTGCGCCGAGGTCAGGGCTTCATTTCCTCGTCCGCGAGGGAGTTTCGGAAGTGTGACTCCTGGACGGGCACGACATGCTCGAGCAGGTGCTGGAGCACACGAGCGGGCGAGCCGACAGCGCTCACCTCCCGGACGATATCGTCTTTGTAGTACTGCAAGACGGGATAGGTCTCCCGCTCGTAGACGTCCCATCTGCGGCGAATGACCTCTTCCTTCGCATCATCGACGCGGTTCTCTTTCAGAGCTCGTCGGCGGAGACGTTTGATCATCTCTTCCTTGTCGGGGCAGACGAGGTGAACGATGAGGAGCACGTTGATGTGCTTCTCCATCAGTTGGGCCTGATGGACGTTTCTCGGGATTCCGTCGAGGACCAGGAGATCCTGGGTCGGCTTGTAGTCGCTCAGCACGGTGCGGGCGTGCATGTTCTGCTGCCACATCTTGATCGTCACGTCGTCCGGGACGAGCTCGCCCCTGGACGAGTACTGCATGAAGGTGCGGCCGATCTCTGAGGTGAGGTCGAGTGTGCGGAAGACCTCGCCGCACGAGAGGTGATAGAACCCGGGCACCTGGCCGAGGATTTTGCCTTGTGTGCCCTTGCCCGCACCGGGGGCTCCGAAAAGTAGAACGGTTTGGTAGCGGTGCGGCATGGGATGCTCCGGGGTTCGACCAGTAGATTAACCGCCCCGGACGCGATGGCAACCCCTCCACGAGACACGATCTACCTGGTTATTCGGCCCCGTTGCGGGCACTCAAGGGGGCCTTTCTCGACTTTGGGGCAGAACCATGGGCAAGCCGGAACCACGCCTCTCTGGTAAAGCCGAGGAGCCCACGCTCCGCAGCCATTCTGGCGAGTTCGGTTCGGCTGCGGAGCGAGAGCGTGTGGAGGATGCGGGCCGTGTGGAACTCGACCGTCTTCGGGGAGCGGTGGAGGATGCCGGCTATTTCGACCCCGGTCAGACCTTCGGCAAGAAGGCGGAACACTTCGAGCTCACGGCGCGTCAGCGAGGAGAGTTCGCCGAGATCGCCGTGCAACGTTGAGATGAGATCGTGGCCATCGCCGAGTGGTGAGGCGTTGGTGCACGGTTCGGCAAGGACGAAGTACCCCCGCTGGCCGAACGCCTTCGTGTCGAGGGGGAAGATGCGAGTCAGGTAGCGGCTGCCTCGGACGAGTTGCTCATAATTGACCAATGAGCCGGATTCGATCGTCGGGGCGATCAACTCCGCGCGCTCGTCAGCGAACGCAGTGCCGAAGAGTGATCGGATGTCGGAACCCTTGAGGGTGTCGGGATCTGCGCCGATTGTGAGCGCGTACGCGTTGTTGCACCAGAGCAGGCGGTGGCGGTCGTCACGAGCCGCGGCGGCGACGTCGGCGCGCGTATCCAGAGGTGAGAAACGACTCGGGCACATCAGGCGTGTCGGTGTAGGGCCCGAAGAATGTTCAGTGATCACTCATTCGCTCCTTCGTTCCATCGTGGAACGATCCTCCCCGCGAGCGAAAACAAACCAGATGCTCAGTGTAGCGTGGTGCGGCCCGCAAATGAAGCGCAATGAAAGGGGCCGACCCTTTCGGATCGGCCCCTGAACTTGAATGCGGACAATGTGGGCTGTTACTTCTTACCCTTCGCGCCGCCCTCGACGAGCTCCTTCATGAGTCCAGCGGGCATCGGGCGGTACTCGAGGAACTCCATCGTCGCCGAAGCGCGGCCCTGGGACATGCCTCGGAGGGTTGTCGTGTAGCCGAAGAGTTCGGAGAGCGGGATCTCGCACGTGACCATCTTGACGACGCCTCGGTCTTCGGTGTCGATGATCATGCCTCTGCGCGAGGAGACGTCACCCGTGACGTTTCCGAGGTAATCGTTGGGAACGGTGATGACGACCTTCATGATCGGCTCAAGGAGCACGGGGCCGGCCTTCTCGGTGGCCTCGAGAACGGCGAGGCGTCCTGCCTGCTCGAACGCGACCTGAGACGAGTCGACCGGGTGGTACGAGCCGTCGACGATTGTCGCCTTCACGTTGATCATCTGGTAACCGAACTTGACGCCTGAGAGGCAGGTCTGTCGGATACCGTGCTCGACGGAGGGGACGTACTCCTTGGGGATCGCGCCGCCCACGACCTTGATCTCAACGGCGACGTTCTCGGTGAAGTCGAGCTCCTCTTCCTTGGCCTGGGCCGCGGTGTATGGCTCGAAGTGGATCTGGCAGTCGCCGAACTGGCCGCGGCCGCCGGTCTGCTTGACGAACTTGCCGCGCACGTACTCGACACGCTTGGTGACAGTCTCGCGGTAGGCGACGCGGGGCTTGCCGACCTCGACGCTGATCTTCATGTCGCGGACGAGCTTGGTGCGGATGATATCGAGGTGGAGCTCGCCCATGCCGGAGATGATTGTCTGAGCGGTCTCCTCGTCGTAGGTGAAGCGGAAGGACGGGTCCTCACGTCGGATCGTCATGAGGGCCTCGGAGAGGCGCCGCTTGTCGTCTGCCGTCTTGGGCTCGATCGACATGGAGATGACCGGCTCGGGGAAGGTCATGCGCTCGAGGATGATGGGATCCTCGGGGTCGCAGAGCGTGTCGCCGGTGTAAGAGTCCTTGATGCCGACGACAGCGACGATGTTGCCCGCGCCGACTTCATCCAGCGGGATGCGGTTGTTGGCGTGCATCTCGAAGATTCGGCTCGCGTTCTCTTTCTTGTTGTTTCCGGGATTGAGCAGGCGTGTGCCCTTTGCGAGTTTGCCTGAGTAGATCCGGATATAGGTGAGATCGCCGTGGGTGTCCGAGACGACCTTGAAGACCAGAGCGGAGAAGGGGGCCGTGTCGTCGTGGGGACGGCTGAGCGCCTCATCCTTGTCGCGGGGGTTCGTGCCTTGGACGTCCTCACGCTCGGTGGGTGAGGGGAGATAGTCGATGACCGCGTCGAGGAGCGCCTGGACGCCCATGTTGCGGAGTGCCGCGCCGCAGAGCACGCCGTTGCACTTGCGATCACGGATGCCCTTGCGGAGTGCGCCCTTCAGTTCCGCCTCGGTTGGGATCTGGTCGGAGAGGTACTTCTCCATGAGGGAGTCGTCGAGCTCGCAGATCTTCTCGACCATCTCGTGACGCCACTTCTCAGCAGTCTCTTTGTAGTCGTCGGGGATGGGCTTCTCGACCATCGTCTCGCCCTTGTCGCCCTCGAAGTAGTACGCGACCATGCGCATCAGATCGATGATGCCGTGGAACTCGTTGCCCTGGCCGATCGGGTACTGGATCGCGATGGCGTTGGCGCCGAGGCGGGTCTTGAGTGTGCCAAACGAGAAATCAAAGGACGCGCCGAGCTTGTCCATCTTGTTGATGAAGCAGAGGCGGGGGACGCGGTAGCGATCGGCCTGACGCCAGACGGTCTCGGACTGGGCCTCGACGCCCTCCTTGCCGTCGAAGACGGCGACCGCGCCGTCGAGCACGCGGAGCGAACGCTCGACCTCGATCGTGAAGTCGACGTGGCCGGGGGTGTCGATCAGGTTGATCTTGTATTCGCGTCCCTGGTGGGTCCACGGGCAGGTCGTCGCGGCGGACTGGATCGTGATGCCGCGCTCCTGCTCGTCCTGCAGGAAGTCCATGGTGGCGGTGCCCTCATGCACCTCGCCGATCTTGTAATTCTTTCCTGTGTAGTACAGGATGCGCTCGGAAACGGTTGTCTTGCCTGCGTCGATGTGAGCGCAGATGCCGATGTTGCGGATATGTGAAAGGTCAGTGCCCATGGGTGTTCCGTGATCGATCTGAGGAGCGGGTCGCCGGCGTGAGTGCGGGCGGAGCTCCGGGGTGCGGCTGTGATGTTGTCAGGACTGGTCGAACCGCGAGGCCCGGCCAACTAGGTCTCGGGCGTGTGCGGCGTTGATTGAATGATGTGGCGCGACGGGGGAGTGGATGAACCCAATGTCAGTCGGGTTCGTTGTCGGGATCCTCGTCCATCGGTCGTCGCCTTGCGCAAGCCCGGCGAGAGGTGAGACCGGTCACGGGGCGGCACGTGCCGCCGGGGACGTCTGACCCCTTTCGGGCGAGTCGGAATGCTAGCGCAGGTCGTTGCCGAATCAAGAGTTCCTGTCAGGGGCTTGGACGGAGGGCGGCTTCGGCCCGCGAGACCTGCTCGGGGGTCAGGGCTCGAACAGGGTCGAGCCGCATGTTTTCGTTTCTGCGCAGGAGTTCCTCGGCCCACTTTCGGGCCAGGTCCCGATCCCCCGTCTGGCGGCCAAGTTCAAAGAGTTGCAGGGGATAGGTGATGCCGTGGGGGTCGAGGGAGGCGGCACGCTCGAAGGCAGAGATGGCGGCGCTCATGGCCTCTTTCCCACCTGGTGAATCGAGCCCGCGGATAGTGGCAGCTCGTAAATGAGCCCTTGCGAGAGACCCGTAGGAGCTGGAAGATGGGGGCTCGATGTGGGCCGCGACCTTTGCGATAAAGACAGACCTTGAAACGCCTTGGTCGAGTGCCTCTTTGTCCACTGTACTGAGCGTGATCGACCTTGCTTGCATTGCTGCTTCGACGGCGATGAGTGCTGTCTCGCAAGCCGCGTTGAGCGTGCGTTCGTGGGTGAACTTCCTTGGTCCGCCGACAAGTGGAAAGTCTGCACCAGGAATAATCTCAAAGTCACCCGAGAGTCGGGCGTGGGAGTTCAGCAGCACGCCTGCTGCATCGGATGCAGAGCGGTTGATTTTGCGATTGAGCAGTTCTCGATTGGACCTCGACCTGTCAGGCGAGGATGGATCGTCGGCATCCAGCCGCCAGAGCTCGAGCGAATCGCCCCGCAATGGGCTCTGATTATTGATCGCATCGAGTCGGATTGAGAGCATTCCGATGTGCCTCGCGTCCGTTCCTGCATCGATGATCTCTCGCTCCCACTCGATCACCCGCGGTCCGGCCCACACCATCGGCGTCGCTGTCAGAAGCAGGATGCTGGCAGCGAACATCCCCGTCGCCCGCTCGCGACGCGTGGGCCGGTCCTCCGGCGCGACATTCTCGCTCGCCGCGAGCCCGAGCATGACGAAGAAGAGGGCCGCGCTGTTGGGCCACACCGGTGCAACATCGATGCAGGCGGAAGCGAGCAGCGAGATCCCGACGCACCCCAGTGTGCGTTTGAGCAGCAGGTCGTCAATGGGACGAGCGATGAGCAACGCCGTCGCCAGAAGCCACAGGATCATCCCGGGCAGACGCGACTGCGAGATCACGATCGCCATGTCTGAGAGGCGCGTGCCCATGGGGAGCACGTCGGCGTAACCGCCGAGTTCGATGATGAAGGCGGTGAGGCATGAGAGGCCGATGATGGCGAATGCCCATCCGGTCATCCCGAGTGACGACCTGGCACGCAGTCCAGATTGCGTCGTGGTTTGGGCTGCGGGCTCGCGCGAGCGTGCAACAGCGAACACCCCATACCCCAGCGCCATCGTCCAGCCCAACAGGATCACCGTCCACGCGATCCCGCCGACGCCCAGCATTGAGGCCCAGTCGAACACGACCGAGTGGGGGCTTGTGACTTCCTCGGGCGAGAGCGGGTTCTTCGCGAGTTCGTAGGCCGGGCGAAAGTCGGCGGGGCCGACACCGAGCAGCGGCTGCTCGCCGAAGATCCGCGTCGCGGCGGAGATATAGAACCAGCGGAAGAGGAGCGACAGCTCGCCGATCGATGTGCCGATCATGCCGCGCAGCGCGATCAACCCGATCATGCCCGCCGCCACCGCCGGCCCGAGCAGCGGGGGGATGAGTTCGATCACTCTCGACTTGCGGTCGCTCCCACACACGCGCCAATGCGCGAGCACGCGGGGCACAACAGCCCACCCGATGCCGAGCAACGCGAGCCCGAGCACGCATGCGGCGAACCCGCCCTTGGACCGAGTGAGCAGCAACATGACGATCGCCAGCATGACCATAAGGCCGATCAGGATCGGTTCGCCTCGGATCGCGTGGCTCGCACCGGCCGCACTGCCCTTCGTGCGCGTAGCGGAGTTTCTAGGTTGGCTCCTTGCCGAGAGCCGCCTCTCGATCGCCGGCGCGACGACAACTCCGACCCATCCGATGACGAACGCCGCAGCGAAGGTCGCGTGGACGTTGGCCATTCCGAACCACCCAGTCGCTTCCGGCTGCATCAGCCGCCGCTCGTAGTTTCTCGCCATCGCGGAGCCGGGTGTCCAGCCCCGTGCGTCGAGGAATGACGAGGGGTTCGCGCGATAGGAAGCGACGGTGGCGGGGTGCTCGACAAAGACCTGCACGAGTGAATGAACCGCGAGCGGCATGGATGCGCCGAGAACGAGCGTGAAGACCCAGCGGCGGATGATCGGGTCGGAGGCGAGGTGGCGGATGCCGATTCCCGCGGCGAGAGCCGAGACCCAGCACGAACCGATGCGGAGGTTGTCGAGCGAGCCGCCGTCAATGAACAGCGCGTGCAGGGCAACAGCGATCGCGCCAGCAGCAAGAAGCAGCGGCTCGATCAATCGCACGCGAGCGCCGGAGACGATGAGGGCGAGGGCCGCGCCGATGATCGCCATGACGTCGAGCGTCATCGCCAGCGTGGGCGGCACACCGACTGATGGTGCTGGAAACTTGAATGGGCTCACATCCCAGATCGGGAACGGATCGTTGATGAGAAGAACGCGCAGCAGTGTTGGAAAGAGAATGAGCAGCAAGGCGATGACGCGGGGCGTCGTCAGCCCGATCCGGACGCCGTTCTCACAGTCCGGTGGCAGCGGTGCCGCGGGAGCAGCTGTCGCGACGGTGCTGCCGCTCATGCGTTCCCCTTCTCTGCACCAAGACCGCGCACGTGCGGCGCGAACTCCAGCAGCGCGAGGAGCCCGAGCACAAGCGCCACCTGCACGCCGGCGAGCACCGCCTGCCAGGGTTCGAGCCGAGCCAGAAAGATGCCTGTGATCGCGGTCGATGCCGTCGCGATGTGAATGATCGTGACGGTGTGCCGTTTGGAGAGCCCTCGCGAAGCGATGCGGTGCGAGAGGTGCTGCATGTCGCCCACAAATGGGCTCTTGCCTTGAGAGAGTCGGAGCAAAGTGACGCTCACAAGGTCGTACAGGGGCACTGCGAGAACAACGAGCGGCATGAGAGCCGCGTACCAGTTCCCACCCCGCACGTCCGCTGCATCGCCCACATACGTGATCCGCACGGCAAGGAATGCGAGGAGGAAGCCGACGACGAGAGAGCCGCCATCGCCCATGAAGATCCGGGCCGGATTGCGGGCGGGGTGGTTGAAGACGAGGAATCCCAGCGTCGCCCCGATCAGGAGCGTGAGCACGGACGCGATGAACCACTGCCCGTTGATGAGGGATGCGCCGAGAAAGCAGCCCCCGGCGATCACGACGATGCCGCCTGCGAGCCCATCCATGTTGTCGATGAAGTTCATCGCGTTCGTGACCGCGACGAGCCAGACGGCCGTGAGGGTGATCGAGAGCCACGGGCCGCCGACGTGCGATTCAAGAAACGTGAGAAGGCGCGTATCGGTGAGGAGCGGGATTGCCACGCCGGGCGCGAGCATCACGACCAGTTTGCCGAATGGCCCGAGCGGCTTGCGATCATCGATCATGCCCATCGCGTGCAGGAGCGCGAGGCATCCGAGCAACACACTCGCGGTTCCTACCTGAGATTTCGCGCCCGTGATGTATGGCCTCATCGCCTCGGGCACCCACGTGCCGTCCCCCGCGACCGAGATCGCGGCGAGCCCCGCCACGAGCGGCAGCACCGTCCCCCAGAAAATCGCTACGCCTCCTGTGTTCGGCACCCGCCGTCGCTCTGCCTTGATCTGGCCGGGCACGCCCGCCGAATCGAACGTGCCGAGTCGATGGCCGAGCCGGATGAGTGCGGCTGTGAGCACGAGGGAAATGGCGAAGGCCGGCGCGAGGAGCGACAGCACGAGAGGTGTCATGCGTTGGTCAGTTTAGTGAGGAATCCGCCCGGCCACCTGCGCGACGCCGCCGGATTGCTTCGCCGAGCGGCCAGACCAGCCACAACGCCAGCATGATTGAGTGAACCAGGAGGAAGATCCAGACGACCCGGAGGGGCCAGGGGCCGAGTTTATCGATGAGTGTCGGGTGCACGGGGGTCACGTTGCCGACGAATCCGTAGTTCACGCCCCATATCAGGTTCACGGGCATGACGATCGCAAAGAACGCCGCGTTTGCCAGGACGCCATAGAAAAAGTCCTTGGCTCGTGGTCGGAAGCCGAGCGCCGCCACGTCGTAGATCGCCGATCCGACAATCTGTGTATGTCCGATCCAGAAGAACCAGAACCGAGGGTGTGCCGGACCCTCGTCGAGCACGGGTGTGAAGAACGCTTGTGTCGAGAGACCGATCGCCCAGAAGTAAAGCACAGAGCGGAGCCAGCGTTTCTGCGTCAACAGGGCGAGAGGGGCGATCCAGGCAGCGATGTCGCAGAGATGCAGGGGGAGACTCTCTGCAAGGTCGAAGTGGGTCGGCCAGGCCCAGAACCCGACCGATGCGATCTGCCAGGCGATGGTGGACCACGCCCAGACGCGTCGGAAGAGGAGTTCACGAGGCGTGTCTTTCCATCGTCTGCCGAGCACGGACGCGACACCCATCGAGACAAAGAGCAGTCCCGCGGTCGCGATATGGAGCGGGCTATTGGTCTCGAAGGTGCTCAGCATCGTGTGGAATCGGTGGATGCGTGTGGAAATGAACGGATCAGGCCGTCTGGTGCTGGTGACGCAACTGCCCGCACGCCGCGGCAATGTCCCGCCCGCGCGACGCACGAATGTGCGCATTCACCCGTCCCTGCACCAGGATCTGCTGGAACGCCAGCACGTCATCCGTCCGGGGCCGCTTGAACTCCAGCCCCTCGACCTCGTTGTACCGGATCAGATTCACGTTCGCGCGCAGCGTCTTGGCCAGTTCCGCCAGCTGCTTGGCGTGCTGAGGCCTGTCGTTCACTCCTCGAAGCAGCGTGTACTCCAGCGTGATCTCGCGACCCGTCTTCTGGAACCACTTCTGGCACGCGCCGAGCAGCTCCTCGATCGTCGTGTACTCCGCCCACGGGATCAGCTGCCGCCGGATCGCGTCGTCCGGCGCGTGCAGCGAGAGCGCCAGCGTCACCGGCAGGTCGAGCTGCTCCGCCAGCTTCTCGATCGCCTTGGGAAGTCCGACGGTGGAGATGGTGATGCGCCGCGCGGAGATCCCCATCCCCCACGGCGCCGCCAGCGTCCGAACCGCCGGCACCACCGCTCCCAAGTTCGACAGCGGCTCGCCCATCCCCATGAACACCACATTCGTGACCCGCCCGACCTCGTCCGTCCCGCGGAGGATCCGGCTCAGCCGCCACACCTGCTCCACGATCCGCCCAGCCGAGAGGTTCCCGTCCAGCCCGGAGAGCCCCGATGCACAGAAGCGGCACCCCACCGGGCATCCGACCTGCGACGAGATGCACGCCGTCCGCCGGTCATCCGCCGGGATCATCACGCACTCGGTCTGACGCTTCATGTCCGGCTCGACGTGCGACCCGAGAACCGGCAGCGCCAGCGTCCCCGCCTCAGGCGCGCCCGACACCGGTTTCGCATCCCCGTCCGTCCACTGCACGAGCAGCTTCTGGGTCCCGTCCGATGCTTGCTGGTGCGCGAGCACATCGCCCGAGAGAAAGACCATCTCCTCCCGAAGCATCTCACGCTCGCGCTTCGAGAGGTTCGACATCGCTTCGGGATCAACGACGCCCTTCGCGTACACCCAGTCGAGGATCTGCTTCGCCCGGAACGCGGGCAGGCGCCGTTCATCGCACCACGTCCCCAGCGTCTCGGGTGTGTGCCCGAAGATGTGATTCGTCGGATGCTTCACGCGCCGCGCTCCCGCTGGCCCGCCGAGACCGTCAGCGGCACCGCGCCGTACAACTCCGCCGTCACCTCCGGCTTGCCGACCCTGATCGCGCGGTTCGAGTCGATTCCTTTCTCCGTCATCACCCGACGCAGCGCCGCAGGGAGTGCGAACTCGATGTCCTCCTCGAACACGTCCCGCTGCTCGATCGTCCCGCCGAACCTCGTCAAAAGCACGCGGCAGACCTCCGCCACCAGGTTCTCCGGCGCCGACGCCCCCGCCGTCACCAGCACCGTCTCATCACCCCTCGGAAACCACGCGAAATCCAGCCCCGACGCATCATCGATCAATCGACCCGGCGTCCCCACATTCTGCGCAATCTCTGTCAGCCGCACCGAGTTCGACGAGTTCTTCGATCCCACGACCAGCACAAGATCACACTCCGGCGCGATCTGCCGCACCGCGTGCTGGCGGTTCGTCGTCGCGTAGCAGATATCCGAGCTTGGCGGCTCCTTGATCTGCGGAAACGCCCGCTTGAGCGCGTCGATGATGATGTTCGCATCGTCCGTGCTGAGCGTGGTCTGCGTGAGATAGACGAGCCGCTCCGGATCGTGCACCATCAGCGACGGAATGTCCTCGGGCGTCTCCACCACCTGGATCGCCTCCGGCGCCTCGCCCCGCGTCCCGATTACCTCCTGGTGGTCGGCGTGGCCGATGAGCAGGATCTGGTACCCCTGTCTGGCGTAGCGGATCGCCTCCGAGTGCACCTTTGTGACCAGCGGGCACGTCGCGTCGATCGCGGTCAGCCCGCGCGACTTTGCCAGCTCACGCACCGCGGGCGAGATGCCGTGCGCGGAGAAGACCACGATGGAGCCCGCCGGGATTTCCTCGATGGTCTCCACGAACCGAACGCCACGCGACCGGAACCGCCCGACGACGTGCTTGTTGTGAACAATCTCGTGGTAGACATAGATCGCCTCGTCAGGAAAGACATCCAGCACCTGGTCCACGACCTCCACGGCCATCTGGACCCCGGCGCAGAACCCCCTCGGATTGGCGAGAAGCAATCGCATGTCAGAGCGGATCGTAGGAGAGGGGGTGCCATTGTCTGAGCGACACCCCTCCGCGAACCGCCATACGCTTCCACTCTCACTGGAGATCGATGAATGAGAAAGCACGCGGCGTGGCTCCTGGGCATAGGGCTGGTCGGGATCGGCACCGTTCTCGGCGGCGCGGCATTGCTCGCAGAGTCCTCGCTCCGGGATCAGCCGGCGCGATCTCAGCCCCCGCAGGAACGCCCTGAGACACCCCCTCGCCGAGAGATCCCGGCTCTGCCCCCTGCCAAGCCGGTTGTCGGTGAGATCCGGTTCGGAACCACCGAGGTACCGGCGAGGACGCCCGGCGCGTTCCGCATGGCGACATACAACGTCGAGAATCTCTTTGACGAGCACGACGACCCTGCCCTCTCAGGTGATCAGGACGATCTGCCCATGACCAAGCCGATCGAGCATCGCGAGGCGCTCGCCGCGGCGATTCGCGCGATCAATGCCGATGTCATCGCGCTGCAGGAAGTCGAGTCACACGACGCTCTCATCTGGTTCCGCAATCTCTACCTTTCGGATATGGGGTACGAGCACGTGGCATCGATCGACGCCGGCGATTCGCGCGGCATTGAGAACAGCGTGCTGTCGAGGTATCCGCTCTCGAACGCGCGGGTGTGGCCCGGCGCGCCGCTGGGCGGTGTCCACCCGGCGACCTACGGAACCCGGGGCCAGCCGAACTGGTTTGCCGGTGAGCCCCTTGAGTTCCGGCGGTCACCCCTCGCGGTGGATCTCACGATCCCCTCGGGCACAGAGATCGGCGGGGTCGCGATCGACGCCCCCTTCGAGATGACGCTGTTCGTGGTTCACCATAAATCCGGTTCCGGGAGTGGCTACTGGCGCGAGGCGGAGGCGACGAAAATAGTCGCCCTGATGGGCGAGGTTGCCTCGGTCTCACCCGGCCGGCCGATCGCCGTGCTTGGGGACTTCAATTCCGTGCCGACCGACAAGGTGCTGGAGATCTACCGCGAGAAGGGGATGATCGACACCCTCGCGGGACGCTCCACCACCGACCCCGACCGCGCGAAGCACATCACGCACGCCTCCGAGCGGACGATCGACTTTGTCCTTGTCAATCAAGCGCTTGCGGCCAAGATCGTGCCCGGCTCCCCGTTCGTCTTCGGAACGATCGTCCTCCCGCGTGGGGCTGATTACAGGAGTGTGGACCCTCCCGCGGGATACGCCTCGGACCACTTTCCGGTCGTTGTGGATGTCTTTGCGGGGGGTTCGGGAACACCTGACAAAGGTGAAGAGGGCGTGAAGGTCCGGGCACCCGAGTAGACGGGTGACGGTCGGGTGAGGTATCCTCCCCGGTCTGTTGGGAGTTTGGTTTCAACCGAAGGGCGCTCGGAACGGCTCGGGCTTCCATCTCTGTTTCGGCACAACGGCGGGTGCAACATGCCAAAGAACTGCGGTGTTATTCCAGCAATGTCTCGCCGCGTGGGCCGCGCATTCACGCTTATCGAACTCCTGGTGGTGATCGCGATCATCGCGCTCCTGATCGGGATCCTGCTCCCGTCGCTGGGTCAGGCCCGCCGCGTGGCGCGAACGGTGCTCTGTGCCGCGAATCTGAGCTCGATCACCAAGGGGATCAACGCCTACGCCAACGACTACAAGGAGGCGATCGTCGGCGGGTCGACCACCAGCGGATACGACGCGCTCCCCGCCAGCCCCGGCTTCAAGGACACACCGGCACGATTCAACGGCGTCGCGGTCCAGCAGTGGGACTTCCTCGGCCCGCTCGCGGCGTTCCTCGGCTATCAGGGGCCGGGCGAGACATCATCCAGCGATCTGATTCCGGAAGAGGTCCGGGCCCAGCGATTCAACTGGATCCGCGAGTTCCCCGCCTTCACCTGCCCCGAGAACAACATCACGGCGGTTCCGTGGCCGAGCACCGGCGGCGGCCTCTGGTCGCAGGGACGGATGATCTCGTACAACATGTCCACGCAGTTCACATCCACGGAGAAAGCGACCGCCCTCGGCGGAACCGGCCCCCGCGCACAGAATCGACGCGGGTACACGCCGTATCTCTTCCGCGTCGGCTCTACATCGATGAAGATCTCGGTGTTCGAAGGGCATCGGTATGCCGATCAAGGCACGGAGCCTGATTTCGATCATCAGCTGACAGCATCCTTCGGTGGTATGTTCGGAGGCACGGGGCCGTGGTTCAGCGACAACAAGGAGCTGAATCGCGCGATCGCACCCGGTGAGGCGTTGGGAGGTTTCCCGATCCCCATCTACTTTGATGCAAGGAGATGGGCTTTCCGCCATGGATCAAAGGCCACCGATGTACGAAGGGGCCTGAAGGGTGGCGACCAGGTGAAGGGCAACATGGCTTCGTTTGATGCGTCGGTGAAGCTGTACTCCGATGGCGACGCGACGAATCCGGATTTCTGGTTCCCGACCGGCACAGTCTTCAACGAAGCGACGCTGAGCACCTGGAACTACACCAAGACGAACTTCGCGGACAAGGTGAAGCGCGGTTATCGTGTGCCTTGAGCGGTGTTTCTGAACGACGCGGGGAATGAGGGAGTTTCGCATGCAAACGGGCGGTTCATCGTCGCTCTTGGATGGGATCGAATCATCGCCCGCGGCAGGCCGTCGGGCGAGCGGCGCGTCCGCTTCGCCCTCCCGTGATCCCAAAGCGATCGCCATGGCCGTCGGCGGTGCGATCATTTTCATTGTCGCGATCGTGCTGATTGTGCGGGCGGTCTCGAGCGTCACGGCCGGTGTCGGCGATGGATCTCGTATTCGCGTGGCGATCGACGCCGAGACCGGAAAGGTCTTTAGGGATTTCCGCATCAAGGATGGCGAGACCTGGCCGTGGAAGCACCCTTCGACCGGACGGGCGACCCTCTACCCGACCGAGCAGTGCTACTGGACCGCGGATGGCCAGGCGAAGCTCGAACCGACCCATGTGCTGCTGAACAGCATCATCGGCAAAGACGAGAAGACCATCTGTCCGGACTGCGGACGCGAGGTTGTTGCTCATAATCCGATGCCGCCGACGGACCTGATGCTCAAGGCCGCGGAAAGTCTCAAACGCTGACCCGCTTCCGGCTCGATCTCTCCTGACCCTGTGCGTCTGCACGGCCACCCATGCATGTGTGCGTGGTCGCTCTGCGTGCGGACCTCGACCGAGCCTTCGAATCGTCAGAGCATGCCATGCTGAGAGGGTGGCTACGTCTGGCCCATCTGGGCGTGGATTACCCATCTTCCCACATCCAAACTTCGCGCGATCCGCATCGTTCTCCGGTTTCCCGGCGGGGCGGGTGTCACTATCATCTTGGACCGGCTCGAATGGGCTGTTCGAGACCGGTACGACCGTGCATCACCCGTTCCTGACCCGTCGGCCTTGCACGTTCGAGAGAGAGACGGCCCAACACTGGTTGCGTATGTCGTTCGGCGGCTTCATACACCGCTCGTTCGGCAGCCGCGTGTGACAAGACTTTGTACCCATAGGAGAGATTGACATGAAGAAGACCCTTGCTCTGGTTGCGTTCGCCGGCATCGCTGCCGTCGCCAACGCTGATGTTCTCGCGCAGTTCACGTTCGAGACTTCGCTCCCATTGAACGCTGGCCCGCACGCCGCGGAAGTCGGCACCGGCAACGCCTCCGCGTTCCACGCCACGTCTTCGACCTACGGCAGCGTCGTCGGCAACGGCTCCTCACGCTCCTTCAGCTCCAATGGCTGGAGCGTCGGTGACTACTACCAGTTCACCACCAGCACTGTCGGCTACACCGGCATCACCTTCGGCTGGGACCACACCTCCAGCGGCACCGGCCCCCGCGATTTCGTCGTCCTCGTCAGCAACGACGGCGTCAACTTCACCAACATCGGTTCCGCTCTTGTTCTGGTCAACGGCGCCCCCAACACCCCGTGGAGCGGCGTCACCTACAACCCTGTGTTCACCTTCTCCCCGATCTCCGCTCCGGCTCTCGCTGACAACCAGGGCAACGTCACCTTCCGTATCCAGATGAGCAGCAACGTTTCCGCCAACGGCGGCACCGTTGCCTCCGCCGGCACCAGCCGCGTTGACAACATCATCATCGAGGGCACCCTCATCCCGGCTCCGGGCGCTCTCGCCCTCGTCGGCCTCGGCGGTCTCGTCGCTGGCCGTCGCCGTCGCTGAGTCTCGAGAATGGCGGCCGCCTGAGCCGCTGACAATCTGATTCGTCGCAACGCCCCGGCATCTGTCGGGGCGTTGTTCTTTGCGCGGCCTACGCTCGCACAGTCGGTCCCGTAGGGATCCAGGAGGTCGCCATGTCCGTTGATCGCGTGCTTTCGTGGCTTGAGTCGAACGAGCAGGCCGGAGTCGATCGCCTCTGCGATTGGCTGCGCATTCCCAGCATCAGCACCGATCCGAAGTTCGCGGGCGATGTGAGGCGAGCCGCGGAGTGGTGCGCCGCCCATCTGCGTGAGTCCGGCGTCGACGCCGAGGTTCGCCAGACGACGACCAAGGATGGGGAGCCCGGGCACCCGATCGTCTACGCCCACGTTGAGGGCGATGCTTCGTACACCGGTCCTCACGTGCTTTTCTACGGGCACTATGACGTGCAGCCCGTTGATCCGATCCATCTGTGGGAGAGCGATCCGTTCCAGCCCGTCGTCAGAGACGCCAGGCCCGGCGAGCCGGGCGGAAAGCGCATCGTCGCGCGCGGCGCTGTGGACGACAAGGGGCAGGTGATGATGTTCCTCGAGGCGATGCGTGCCTGGAAGGAGGTCACCGGCAAGCCCGCGGGCGGGGCGAGGATGACGATCCTGATCGAGGGCGAGGAAGAATCGGGATCGGTCTCGCTCGAGCCGTTTGTGAAGGCCAACGCCTCCGACCTCAAGAAGTGCGACATCTGCCTGATCTCTGACACGGGGATGCTGGGGCGAGGCAAGCCCGCGATCACCTACGGCGTCAGGGGGCTGGCGTACACCGAGGTCGTGCTGCACGCATCGAACCAGGATCTTCACTCGGGGTTGTGGGGCGGGCGTTGCCCGAATCCGATCACCGAGCTCTCGCGCGTGCTCGCGCAGTTGCACGACAAGAAGCGGCGCGTCACGATCCCCGGTTTCTATGACGACGTGGTCCCGCTGACAAAGAAGGAGCGGGAGAACTGGAAGAAACTGAAGTTCAACGCGCGGGCCGCGTTGAAGCAGATCGGCCTGCCGCCCGCTGCGGATATCGGCGAGCAGGGCTACACGGCGATGGAGCGTGAGTGGGGGCGTCCGACGGCGGAGATCAACGGCATGCTCGGCGGGTACACCGGCCCCGGGGCCAAGACGGTGATTCCCAGCCACGCGAGCGCGAAGGTCTCGTTCCGTCTGGTTGCGAACCAGGACCCGGTGAAGGTCACCAAGGCGTTCTTCAAGTGGTGCAAGGAGCGCACGCCGCCGGGCTGCCGGTGGGAGTTCATCGACCACCACGGCGGGCTTGGCGTGACGACGCCGATCGAGTCGCCGACGATGAAACGCGTCGAGCGTGCGATCAAGAAGGCGACGGGCAAGTCACCCGCCCTGATCAAGAGCGGCGGCTCGATCCCCGTGGCGGGCATGCTGAAGGGGCGCCTCGGGATCGACACGATCTTCATGGGCTTCGGGCTGGACGATGATCGGGTCCACAGCCCGAACGAGAAGTTCGAGCTCGATTGCTACCGCCTCGGTGCCCGCTCTCACGCGGTGCTCCTGCATGAACTGATCGGGGGCTGACCGTCGCTCACTCAACGGGCCGAGAGGAGTGTCACGTCCGAGTCGATCGGGGCGTGGTTTGCCCCGGCTCGCCCCTTGGCGACGGATTCGAGGTACGCCGCACGGATGCGTCGGCACTCCTGCGTGTGCTCTGCGATCCGGATGTGGTTGTCCAGGGCGGAGGCCATGATGGTGAGCATGCCCAGGATGCCGGCGGAGCCGATCGTGAGCAGGAGCATCCAACCGGCGGTGGCGAAGTCGATCATGGAACCAAGATCGGACGCCGAACACGCCCTGTTGAGTTCCGGTAGAATCATGGCGGCGTTATCGCCACAGACAGGAGCCGTCCACCTGCTTCCCCGATCGCTGCTGGCACTGATTCTCGGGCTCGTCCTTCTGCCGCTCTTTGCGTCGGCTCAGGGGCCGTCGGAGGTATCCGTCTCGATTGATCGCTGGGGCGCGGGCGGGGCGATTCGCCGGGGCGAGATGGCCGCCCTCCGCATGGTGATCACGGATCTCGGCACGCGCCAGCGCGAGTTGCTTGTGCGTCTGGAGTTTCGAGATTCTGACGGCGACAGCCCTCAGTACCAGGCCGTGCTCGCGGGAAATCCGGGTATCGAGCAGCGTGTCTGGATGTACGCGAGAGTGCCCTCATGGGCACGGGGCGGCGATCCGCTGACCGTCGTGGTCTATGAGGCGGAGGAGGATCCTGCCGCGCCGGCCGAGGTCGATCCGGCGGGGCGCGGCGTTCGGCCCGGGCGTGTTGTCGCCCGGGTGCCTATCGCGATGCCGGCCCGTCTCGCGGAGCCCTACGAGGCGTTCATCGGCGTCGTCGCTCGCCAGCCAAGCCCGAGTCTCTCGCTGTACGGCACCACTGCAAGCGGCGGGGGCATCGGCGAAGAGTGGGCCCCGATGGCCCATGAGCGTGCCTCTCAGGTCATGCTCACGCCGAGCGAGATCCCCGATCGATGGTTCGGATTGCTCACCATGGGCTGGATGGTCTGGCTCGACGGCTCACCCGCCGACCTCTCGCCCGATGCAGCCGCCGCGCTTCGCGAATGGGTGTCTCGCGGCGGCCACCTCGTGATCGTGCTCCCCACGGCGGGCCAGTCGTGGGTCTCACGCGAGGGATCGGGCTTCGCGGAATTGCTCCCCCGCGCCAGAATCACTCGGCGCGAGGGTGTGGCGATGGAGCCGTATCGCCCCATGCTGACGGACTCAGCGACGATTCAGTTGCCGACTTCAACTGTCCTGCACGAGTTCACACCCCTCGCGGACGCCTCGGTCGCTGAGGCGATCCGTGTGCTCTCCGGTCCGGATGGAGAGTGCGTGGTCGCGAGGCGGCTGGTCGGAACGGGCGCGGTCACGGTGATCGGGCTCGATGTCAATCATGTCGCTCTGCGCGGCGCGGGGCTGCCTCAGCCCGAGCGGTTCTGGCATCGGATCCTCGGCATGCGAGGTCTGCGGCCGAGTTCCGCAGAGTTGCAGCGTCTGGTCGATGTCGGCGGGTCATCGGTGCGTCAGCGTTCGCCGGTGTGGGTTGACGAGGACATCCCGACGATCATCGCGCGGCGCGGCCGCGCGACCGCGGGCGTGCTGCTCGGGTTCTTGGTCTTTGTCTCGTACTGGATCGTCGCGGGGCCGCTCGGGTTCGCGCTGATGAAGCGATACGGCATGCAGCAGCACGCCTGGCTCGGTTTCTTCGGGGTTGGGGTGCTTTTCACGGGCATCGCCTGGGGCGGCGCGACATTCCTGAGACCGAGAGAAGTCTCTGCGACGCATCTGACGCTGGTCGATCACGTCTACGGACAGCCCGTGCAGCGGGCTCGGTCGTGGATGAGCGTGTTGCTGCCCGAGTATGGGCGAGCGCTCGTGAGCGTTGCAGAGCCGAGCGTTGGGAATCTGCCCGGCCAGTCGCGGAACACCATCCTGCCGTGGGAGGCGAGATCGGTTGACACCGGGCTCTCGTTCACGTTCCCGGATTCGAGCTCGTACGCCGTCGAGTCTCGCCAGCCCTCGCAGATGGCGGTTCCGTCGCGTGCGACGATCAAGCAGTTCCAGGCCGAATGGTCGGGCGGACCCAAGTGGGGGATGCCTCGCCCGGTCGCGCCCGAGGGTGCGGCCCCCGAGTCGGCGCGGCTCTCTCCCTCGTTCATCCAGGGAGCCGCGGGAGCGCGAGGCAGGGACATCGTGGTGGGAACGCTCGTGCATGAGCTCCCCGCCTCGCTTGAGAACGTGGTCGTGATCTACGTCGCCGGGCAAGAGGCACTGGTGCAGCCGGGTGGCACGACCCCGGGCCCGTTCATGGTCGGCAATGCGTATGCCTTCCGGCTCACATCGCCGTGGGCTCCGGGGCAGCCGCTCGATCTTGAGCGTGTGACATCCGAGGGGGCAACGATCTCGGTCGGCGCGTCGGAGTTCATCCGTGATCTGCTGAAGAACCAGGTCTCAGCAGCGGGGTATCGCATGGCCCCGGAGGCGATCTGGGACCGACAGGTGGCCCAGGCGTTGTTCCCCATGCTCGCGCCGCCCGAGTTCACCACCGGAATCACGACGCAGACCCAGGAGCTCGCCCGGCGTGGCGCGACCCACGGGTGGGACCTCGGGATCTGGTTCACGCAGCCGTGCGTGATCGTCCTCGGGCAGATGGGCGCGACGACCCGTGATGCGCCGACCCCCGTTCCGCTCTCGGTCGATGGGCGGGCCATCGCCGCGCAGGGACGCACGGTCGTTCGCTGGGTGTATCCTTTGCCCGACCGACCGCCCCGACAGCCGGCCAGCATCACCGAGCGCGACTGAGACTGACGACCCCGAGCCCCGCGGAGCCACCCGTCCATGGCGATGATCGAGACCGTCAACCTAACCAAGCGATACGGCGATCTCATCGCGCTCAATAACCTCAACCTCACGATCAACGAGGGCGATTGCTTCGGCTTCATCGGCCCGAACGGCGCGGGCAAGACTACAACGATCAAGATCCTCTCGACGCTTCTGAAGCCCTCGAGCGGGCAGGCCCAGGTCGCGGGGCTCACTGTCGGCTATCAGAATCGACAGATCCGCCCCCTCATCGGCTATGTGCCCGATTTCATGGGCGCGTACGAGGACATGGTGGTCCAGGAGTATCTGGAGTTCTTCGCCGCGGCGTACAACATCAACGGCCCCCAGCGGAAGAAGATCGTTCACGATGTTCTCGAACTGACGGATCTCGGGTACAAGGCGACGGCGGAGGTGAACTCTCTGTCGCGGGGCATGCAGCAGCGGCTGAGCATCGCGCGGGTGCTACTGCACGATCCGAAGGTGCTGCTGATGGACGAGCCCGCGTCGGGGCTCGATCCGCGGGCCCGCATCGAGATCCGCGAACTCTTGAAGGAACTCAAGCGGATGGGGAAGACGATCCTCATCAGTTCTCACATCCTGCCGGAACTCTCGGAGTTGTGCAACGTGGTCGGCATCATCGAGCGAGGCACGCTGCTGTTCTCGGGTACAGTCGCGGAGATCCTGCAGAAGGCGCGTCTGGGGCATGTGGTGCATGTGAACGTGGTGGATCGTCACGAGGAGGCCGCCTCGCTCTTGAGAAAGATGCCCGGCGTGCAGAAGGTGGCGATCACGAACCTCGACACGGGGGCACGCAACGGGCCGGTGCTGCACGTGACCTACGAGGACGGTTCGGCCGGGGCGGGCAGGAACTACGCGGATATCCCGAGCGTGCTGGTCAACGGGGGGTTCCGCGTCAGCATGTTCACGGAAGAGGCAGTCAACCTCGAGACGGCGTTCATGCGCCTGACCAAGGGGTTGGTGCAGTGACGCGAGACGCTTCGGGACGGAACCCTCGCGGCCTGTCGCGGTACACTTCTCGCCCGGCACGTGCCCCGCGTGCCGTGGTAGCAAAACGGAGGGGTGGAGCGTTCACATGTCACACAGAACGTTTGCGTTGCATCTCGCGGCGGTCTTCTCGGCCTCGTGCCTGGTTGTCAGCACCGCCATGTCGCAGGTGGTCTATCCCGACTCGGCCCGCGTCGACCACGTGGACACGTACCACGGGAAACAGATCCCCGACCCTTACAAGTGGCTGGAGGATCCCGATACCCCCGAGTCCCGCAGGTGGATCAACGCCCAGAACGAGGTCACATTCGGTGTTCTGAACGGCATCGCCTCACGCGACCGCATCAAGTCGCGCATGACCGAGCTCTGGAACTACGAGCGATTCGGTGTGCCCTTCAAGGAGGGCGGGCGGTACTTCTACTCCCGTAACGATGGGCTCCAGCCCCAGTCCGTGCTCTACGTCGCGGACTCACTCACGTCGGAGCCGCGAGTGCTCCTCGATCCCAACACCTTCTCCGCTGACGGCACCGTCGCGCTCTCCGGGTATTCCGTGAGCGAGGACGGTCGGTACATCGCGTACGGCGTCTCCGAAGGTGGCTCCGACTGGCAGACGTGGCGGGTCCGCGATATCGCGACCGGCCAGGATCTTGAGGATGTGGTCCGGTGGGTCAAGTTCTCATCGGCCTCCTGGCGCAAGGACGGGAGCGGCTTCTACTACACCCGGTACGACGAGCCCACGGGCAACGATCTGACGGATGTCAACCAGTTCCCGAAGGTCTACCTGCACACCATCGGTGAAGACCAGTCGCGAGACCGCCTTGTCTACAAGCGTGACGACCAGCCCGAGTGGGGATTCGCCTCCGGCGTCACCGATGACGGGAGATATCTGGCGATCAGTGTCTGGTGGGGGACTCGCCAGGAGAACAACTTCTTCTACCAGGATCTTGCTGATCCCGCCTCATCGGTTGTGGAACTCCTGACTGGCTTCGATGCATCGTACACGTTTGTCGGCAACGATGGACCCGAGTTCTACTTCGTGACGACACTCGACGCACCTCGGGGCCGTCTCATCGCGATTGATACCACTCGTCCTTCGCGGGATGCGTGGAGAGAGATCATCCCCCAGCAACCCGAGAACCTTCGAGGCGTCTCGTACGTCGGGGGGCATTTCCTGGCACAGTACCTCAAGGACGCAAAGACCCTCGTGCGTGTCCACGATGTCGCGGGCCGCTTCGCCCGAGAGGTCTCACTGCCCGGTATCGGCAGCGCGGGCGGGTTCGGCGGCAAGCCCGGCGATCCCGAGACGTTCTACGCGTTCACAAGCTACACCAATCCGGGCGCGGTCTATCGCTACGACGTCAAGAGCGGCGCGAGCGAGGTCTTCCGCCAGCCGAAGTTCAACGCCGATCTATCCGGCTACGAGACCCGCCAGGTCTTCTACACCAGCAAGGACGGCACACGCGTCCCGATGTTCATCACCTCGAAGAAGGGCCTGAAGCTCGACGGAAACAACCCGACACTCCTCTACGGCTACGGCGGCTTCAACATCCCGCTGACGCCCGGATTCTCTCCCGCGACGGTTGTCTGGCTCGAGATGGGCGGCATCTACGCCGTCGCCAACATCCGGGGCGGAGGCGAGTACGGCAAGGAGTGGCACGAGGCCGGCATCAAGCTCAAGAAGCAGAACGTCTTCGACGACTTCATCGCCGCCGCCGAGTACCTCGTCGATCAGAAGTACACCAGCCCGAAGCGTCTGGCGATCCAGGGCGGGAGCAACGGCGGCCTGCTCGTCGGCGCGTGCATGACGCAGCGGCCCGACCTCTTCGGCGCGTGCATCCCGCAGGTCGGCGTGCTCGACATGCTCCGGTTCGAGTCGTTCACGATCGGCTGGGCATGGACGAGCGACTTCGGCTCGGTGAAGAACGAAGACGAGTTCCACGCCATGCTCGCGTACTCGCCGTACCACAACACGAAGCCCGGCACCTCATACCCGGCGACCCTGATCACAACCGGGGATCACGATGACCGGGTCGTCCCCGCCCACTCGTTCAAGTTCGCCGCCGCACTCCAGAACGCGCAGGGCGGCGATGCGCCAGTGCTGATCCGCATCGAGACGCGGGGAGGCCACGGCGCAGGCAAGCCGACGGCGATGATCATCGAGGAGCGTTCCGACATCCTCGGATTCATTTCCTGGGCGCTGGGCATGGAAGAGTCTGAGCAGCCGCGCTCGACGCCGTTCGCTCAGTGAAGTGAGCAGACTCGCGTGTCGCATCCGAGGGCCGTCTCCGCGTGCGGGGACGGCCTCTTTCGTGGCGCACATCGAACGTTAAGCCGCGAGACGGGGCTCCTCGCTCGGTGCCTGCGGCGTGTGCATGGCGAGCATCTGGTCGTACTCGCTGAGATCCAGTGTGAGGAATCTCTCCGCCAGTTCCGGATCAAACTGAGCTCCAGCGCACTTCCTGATCTCGGCGAGCGTGTGCTCTCTCGGAAGAGCGGGGCGGTATGCGCGTGTGGAGCTCATGGCGTCGAACGTGTCAGCAATGCCGATGAAGCGAGCGATCAGCGGGATGTCTTCGCCAGCCAGGCAGTGGGGGTAGCCCTTGCCGTCCCAGCGCTCGTGGTGGTACATCACGCCGGGAAGGACATCCTGAAAGAGTGGGATGTCCTTCAGGATGTTCTGGCCGATCTCCGGGTGGAGCTTGATCATCCCGAACTCATCATCCGTGAGCCGACCGGCCTTTGTCAGCACGGATTCCGGCACGCCGATCTTGCCCACGTCATGGACCAGCCCGGCGATATGGACTCGGTCGGCCCTCGCCTCATCAAACCCCGATGCGATCGCGAGTTGACGAGCCAGCAGCGCGACGCGCTCGGAATGACCGCATGTGTACCTGTCCTTCGCGTCGATCGCTGCCGTCATCGCCCGCAAGGTGCCGATGAATGTGGAGTTCTGTTCGGCGTACAGAGCCGCGTTCTCGAGAAACGCCGAGAGGTATCCCGACGCTGATTCCAGCAATCGCGTGTCGTAGGAACTCACCTGCGGATCGTCCCCGCCCTTGGCACCCGCCATCAGGAGCCCGACCGGGCGTCCCTTCCTCGTGATGGGTTGGAGCACAACCTGAGGCCCCGCAGCGGGCGGCAGCCCGTCCACATACCCGGCGATCACGGGTGCACAGCTCGGCAGGTTCTGAGCGAGGTACTTCCGAGCGGCTTCGATGACGGCCTCGTCGTCGCAGAGTCGCCCGCCACACCAGATCACCGGCGTAGATGCGAGCGGATGCTCGGTCCCATCGCTCGGGAACGATGCCGCGATCCAGCCGAAATCGGTGATGCGGTGGAGCCGCTCGATCGTCATGACACCGAACTGTGATGGCTGCCTGAGCGTGCTCATCGAACGTCCGAGTTCGTAGAGCAGCTCGACGGTCTCATACGCCTCGGTCAGGTGCGTCGTGAAGCCGCTGATCGTTCGCTCCTGCTCGCTCGAACTCGCGAGATCGGCCTGCATCATCCGGAGAGACGCGCCGATTGCGTTGGCACTCTCGGATGTCCAGTGCGCATGCTTCGAGATGGCGTTGCGTGCGGCGGACGGATCGGCGGGGGTTGCGAGACAGATACGCTCGAAATCGCTGCCGTGGAGCCCGACCTGTCCGACAAGGATCCCGACCACATACCCGCTCCGGCGCCTCCTGCGTGTGATCACCATCGGGACGACCCAGCACCCCGGGAAGATCTCGGCCGGCACGGGTTCCTCCTGCTCGTTCCACGCGCCGACAGCAGCGGCAACCAGGTCCGTCATGGGCTGGGAACGCAGAAAGAGCCCGACGAGTCCGTGCTCGTCCGGCTCCTGGATGACAAGCCCCGCTCGGTCCACCTGCCAGCTGGGAATTCCCATCGCGCGGCACCGGACGCGGATGCGATCCTCAGGAGCCAGATCTTGCTCTGTGCGGGTGTCGTCGATCATGCGGCCTTCCGCTCCTCCGCTGAGCCCCCGATCATGCCGTGGACAACCTCGAGCAACGCGAGCGCGCTGAACGGCTTGGCCATGATCTGGCGGATGTTTGTGAGCGCAAGCTCGGAGGAATCGACAACATATCCCCGAGCGGTCAGAAGCAGAACCGGTGTCTGCGAGGTCGGCGGCTCAGACTTCAGCCGCATCGCGAGCTCGAACCCGCTCAGGTAGGGCATCTGCAGATCGGTGATGAGCATGTCGGGCTTGCAGTCGAGCGCAGCCCGCAGGGCCTCTTCGCCATCGTTCGCGACCACGACATCGAAACCGGCCTTCCGAAGTTTGGAACCGACCACATGGGTCACGTGCATCTCGTCATCTGCGATCAGGATGCGTTTCGTGGTGCTCACGGTCACTCTCTTGTTCGGAAGGGGATCGGAGGGGCGCGTGTCCGATCATCGGGTCTCGGTGCGAGTCTCTTCACTCCGGACAGGCACTGGCGGTGCCACCCCCGTTCAGACTGTGCGGTCTGGGAGGGGACGCGATTATCTGGACCGTCTCGGCAACCCCCAGATCGCCTCCTCGGCCCGGCTCGGGTAGCATGGTCCCATGCAGGAAACACACGATCAGATGTCGGCGGAGCCGCTGTCCACAGGGGTTTCAGAACTGGATGCCCAGGTCGAGGCGGTGCTCCTCGCCTCGCCCCGCCCGATCTCTGCATCCGCGATTTCCGCTGCGATCGCAGGAACCGGCAAAGTGACCGAAGCAGGACAGGTGGAAGCCGCCATCGCTCGCATCAACGAATCGCTCGACTCGACCGGCCGTGCGGCACGCATCGAGCGCGTCGCGGGCGGCTATCGCCTCATGACACGCTCGGAGTTCGCGCCGGTTCTCGCCTCGATTCGACTCCAACAGGTCCAGGCAAAGCTCAGCCGCGCGGCGATCGAAACGCTCGCCATCATCGCCTACAAGCAGCCGATCGCACGTGCGGATCTCGAATCGATCCGTGGTGTGGCGTGCGGCGAGGTTCTGCGGTCGCTGATGGATCGCCGCATGGTCGCCATCGTCGGACGCGCCGAAGAGCCCGGGCGCCCGATGCTGTACGGCACCACGCGTGAGTTTCTTGACCAGTTCGGCCTCGGATCGTTGAAGGATCTTCCGGCCGTCGATGCTGGAGCCAACCCATGAATCAAAGCTTCAACGCCGGATCACTCGGTCGTATCGCGATCATGCTCTTGGGCCTTGTCGGGGCAGTTTGCCTCACCGGGTGTGGCAGCGTGGGTTACTCCGGGCGCGTCGTCGTGGGTCCGGCCGACATCGCGGTTGTCGTGCCCGCCGAAGATCCGCGTCTGACGACGAGCGAGGGTGTCCCTGGGACGCTCGTCGAGTTCCTCGACGACAAGGGCAATCGAATCGGCTCGGCCACATCGGGCAGCAAGGGCGAGTTCGGCATCTCGGTGCCCGTCACGAACGCGCCGACTCGAGCCGTGACCGTGCGAGCGTCCGGTGCCGCTGTTCGGGCTTCTGAGACTTCGCTCTATCTCCCAAGGGACGGAGGTCGGGTGCTGGTCAATGTCACCAAGAACCCGAGCAACGCAAGGTGAGACTCGCATCGAACGATGACGCGGCAGCGATCGTCCGCCGCCGGTACCACGCCAGCGCAGGCAGTCTGCTCTACGTTCTCACCACGGTCTTTCTCGCGATCGGCGCGATCAACAGCCAGAACAACCTGCTCTTCTTTGCGTTCGGCATCGCTGCGGGGGCGATGGTCGTCTCCGGCTTCGTGAGCGGCCCGGCACTGATGGGCGTGAGGGCACGGCGCGACATCCCCGCGCACGGCGAGGTCGGACGAGAGATCCGTATCCGCTACACAGTCAGGAACCGCAGCCGCTTCTGGCCGGCGTTCGGGCTGAGCATCGCGGAGCGTTCGGACGGCGCATCGCCGGATCGCTCTCTCGGCACCGTGGCATCCTGCGTGCAACATGTCGGCGCGCGTGAAGAGGTCCGCGCAACCATCGCGGTCGTGCCCCGCCATCGGGGGCTTGTCACGCTGGAGCGTTTCTCGATCTCGACGACGTTTCCGCTCGGTCTGACTCGCAAATCCGTCGAACTCTCGCAGCGTGCGACGCTCATCATCAGGCCCCGCACCCTCCGGCTTCGCTCGGGCATCCTCGATCGTCTGGATGGCGGGCAAGCACGCCTGAGCAGCGCGAGGAACATCGCGGGCCATGGAGAAGAGATCTTCGGGATCAGGGCATATGCCCCCGGAGACTCGATGCGATCGATCGCGTGGCGTGCCTCCGCACGCGCCGGATCGCTCGTGGTCCGCCAGAACGCCCTGCCCGCACCCGCGCGAATCTGGATCGATCTTCGCCCCTCGCTCTCCGGGCTCTCGCCCCACGAGCAGGAGATCGCAGTCTCTATCGCTGCATCTATCTCGAAGCTCGCCGACTCGAAGGGGTACGCTGTCGGCGTCGTCGGATTCGGGTCGCTCGTGCTGCCCAAGCCCGGCAAAAGGCACATCGAGACGGTGCTCGATCTCCTCGCCAGACTCCGCATCTCCGCAGACTCGCACGCCGTCGCGCCGTCGATACGCCCGCGTGACGCCGTCGTCGTCATCGCGGCCGATCGCGAGCCGGTTCCCTCGGGCTCGCTGCTTCTCTCCGTGAGCGAGGCGAGTTCGATTCTTGCTCCGGAAGAGTCGCTGCCCGAGCCCCCTCCCATTCCCCCGAGCCGCCTGCGCCGCGCGTTGGCCGGGTTCCTGGGGCTCTCCGACTCTGGTGGAAGGGCCGCCACATGACGCGTGCCTTCAAGCCCCTTTCGTTCGGTCTCGCGCTGCTGGCGATCCTCTGCTACGCGCTCGCTGATGGCCGCCCATTCTTCGGGCTGATCATGGTCGGGCTCGGTCTTATCGGGATCTGGCTGACAGAGTCTCGGAACGGCCGTCCACTGCCCCGTGCGGTGGTTCTTGCTCTGGTCGCGATCGCGCTGGCGAACGCCGCGTGGGCCACCGTGTCGGGCCGACTCTCGGTCTCGGCGTTCTCTGAGTTCGTGACCTATCTGCAGGTCATCAAGCTCTTCGATCGTCGCCGCGCCCGAGACTTTGCGCAGCTGCTCTCGCTCGCGATCTTCCAGCTGATCGGCTCGGTGCTGACGAGCAACGCGCTCTTCGTCGGCGTGATCATGCTCGCGTTCATTCCGTTGGCAGCGTTGTGCGCCGGCCTGCTCCAGGTTGTCTCGGCGCGAGAGGCATCGAGCCCGGAGCGTGGGGGAGTCGCCAGAGGGCGACGAGCAACCAGAGACATTCTCGCCGTGTCCGTCATCTGTGCCGTCGGCGCATACGTGGGCGGAGCCGCCGCGTTCCTCTTCATCCCGCGCGGCCTCGGCACCCAGCGCCTCGGTGAGTGGGGCAATGCCAATCTCGGACAGACCACGTCGTTCACAGACTCGGTCACGCTCGGGGTCGGCGGGCTCATCACCGAGTCGCAGGCGGAAGTGCTGGACGTCGAGATCACCGATCGATTCGGGCGGAACCTCGGAGGTGTCGAACGGATCTTCTATCTCAGAGGCGCCGCGCTCGAACGCTACGACCGAGGCCGCTGGACGACTTCGCCCGATGATCGGGCGACGCGCCATCCGATCGATCCCGACCGTGCCTATCCCGTCGGCGGCAATCCCAGCGACGTGACGCACATCGCCCGGGTCACGCTGCGGAACGCCTCCGATCGGAGCGGCTACCTCTTCACGCTCTGGCAACCCTCGCGGATCACATATGTCGGCACCCGAGGCGTGCTCGAGATCGGCGCGTCCGGAGTGCTGCGTCGTGAGACCCCGCCCGGCAGGTTCGATTACATCGCACACTCGATCGTCGACGCGGGCTTTCGCGCACGCGAGCAGCAGCAGGATCGGTCCAGAGAGATCATCTCGGAGCGTGCCTCGGATCTCGCGGAAGAGATCCTGCGGGATGCAGGTATCGAGTCCGATCCCGGCCTGCGTCCGATCGAACTGGATCTGCTGGCGGCCCAAGCCATCGAGAGCTATCTGAGGATCACATACGGGTACACGCTCGACATTCTCGCGCCCCGGCCCGGACGCGATCCGATCGAGTTCTTCCTGTTCGATTCCCAGCAGGGACATTGCGAGTACTTCGCTTCCGCCCTCGCCGCGATGTGCCGCTCGGTCGGCATCCGTGCCCGAGTGGTCACCGGCTACGTCGCCGCAGAGTTCAACGAGGGTGTCGGTCGTTACATCGTCCGCGAGAGCAACGCGCACGCATGGGTCGAAGCGCAGACAGCGGGCGGTCGATGGGTGACGCTCGACGCGACGCCTCCCGCCGACCTGACGCGCATCCACTCACCCACGCTCGGAACGCTCGCGAAGTTCCGCAGGTTCATCGACGCCATCGAACTGGCTTGGATCGACGGCATCGTCGGCTTCGACGAGAAGCGGCGTGCCGACATGGTCGGTGCGCAACCGATCAATCCGGGACGGGTGGAAGATCGCATGGCCGATCTCAACATGCGAGTGAGCGCCGGAGGCGTCTCGCTCGTTCTGCGAGCAATCAGAAACGGGCTTGTCGTAAGTGTCGGACTCGCGCTCCTCGGGTCCGGACTGCTCATCATCATCCGAACGATGCAGGCAAGGCGGGCGCTGCGCCGGATGCTCAGGGCCGCGGCTCTGGCCGAGCCGGAACTCGTCAGTTCGCTCCAAGGGGCAGAGTTCTTTGCGGATCTGCAATCGCTGCTCGCACGGCGAGGCCACGGACGCCCGGTCTGGGCCGGTGCGTTGGAGCACGCCGCCGACGTTGAGAGCCGCAACCCCGAGCCAGTCCCGCTTCAGGGGCTTGTTCGGCTCTACTACCGGGCTCGCTTCGGCAGACACGCAATCACCCGCGAAGAACTCGGGCAGGCGAACGCCACCGTCGATGAGATCTCGCGGCTGTTGAAGCGGCCCCCTCGCCGAAAGAAATCCCGACGGACCTGATGTCGCCGGTGATTCCGCGGGGTCGGCTCAAGGCGAGGTTCGATCGGGTCGATCTCCGGCTCGGAGGTCGATCCGCTCCTGCTGCGTCTACCGAGGATCCGCCGTGCCCGCCAATCGATCACGTACAGAGCGATGGAAAGAGTGCCTGGCTGAGATCTCTCAGCGAGGCGGCGGTATCGAGCTTTCGGTCGATCGCGGGCCGATCGATGCCGACGACCGGAGGCCAGACATCGTCTGGCGCGTTCGCCTGGTCTCTGTTTCAGATACCGAGCTCGTGACAGAGCATCCGACATCACTCCACGCGCCGATCGACCTCCCGCCGGGGACACAGCTCATTGGTGCCATGACGATCGGGCAGAACCGTTGGATGTTCAAGACGAAGGCGGTTGCCTCGTCGGGCGTCTCAGGGCGTGGGCCGTCGATGCTCAGGATCACCGCTCCGGACCACGTCGAGCGTTGCTCGCGCCGGTCCTTCTACCGTGTGCCGCTGGGAAGCGTCGAGCTGCCGAAGGTCGAGGTCTGGCCGATCCTCGATCCCACATCCGCCGTTGCTGCGGAAGTCGCGGACCGGGCGTCGGCCCACGAGATTGAGCGTTGCGGCGGGATCGATTCCAGCGAGACATTCACGCCGGTCCTTCCGGATGTCGGCCCTGGTTTCATCGGCCAGCTTGCAAACCTGGGCGGAGGTGGCGCGGGCCTCCTGATCGATCGCGATGACTCAGGCCCGTTGGATCGGTCGCGATACCTCTGGCTCCGAATCGACCTCCGGCCGGAACTCGTCGCCCCGATCGGTATGGTCGCGAAAGTGGCCCATACCCATGCCGACAGTTCGGGACGCATCTATGTCGGCGTCGCCTTTGAGTTTGGTTTCAGTCAGGGTCATCGTGAGTATGTGCTGGAGCAACTGACCCGGTACGTCAACGGCGTGACCGCCAAAGGGCGAGTGGCGAGCCCGAAAGCGGCCTGACTGCCGCTTGTAAAGGGTTCGGTAATTCCCATATCATGTGGCAGGTCCGGGGATGTTCCCGGGCGGTGTAAACACTCCGGCCGCTGTGCCGCGTGTGCCTATTGGCTGAGTCTCCGTTCGCCGAGCGGGGTGTGGCGTTTGGCCATGTACCTTGCGAAGCGAGCGATTCGAACGCGATGAGGAATCGCGACAGTGTCAGGACATGGATGTGCGATCACGAAGTCTGTATGGGGTTCGGGGAGAGATCGTGCGGTAAGAGCCGCAGCGTGAGGGAGGTTCGTGAGCGTTCGTTCTGATGCGTTGCCATTGGGCACGCAGTCTTGGCGCATGAGACACACCTGAGGTGCCGCACATCGGCCTTGATCGTCCCGGTTGTAGCCGCAACCGGGGGGAAGGGCTGTTCCATGCTGACTCAAACGCTGCTTCTCGCCGAAATCGGCGTCACCCATGTAGTACTCGCGGGTGTGATCGCTGCAATCGCCGGAGTTGGTCTTGGTTTCCTGTTGTGCCAGAGACTCGCAGGCAAGTCGCTCTCTCGCGCCAAAGCTGAAGCCGCACAGATCGTCGAGCGTGCAGCTGCCGAAGCCCGGACCCAGGCAGAGTCTGTCCGTCTGGAAGCCGAACGCCAGACCCTCGCGCGCAAAGAGCAGTTCGAGCGTGAGACCGAATCCGCCCGTGCCGAGCTCCGTGAGGTCGAGCGACGTCTTGCCAAGCGAGAGGATCTGCTCGACCGCAAGGAAGAGACGCTGGCACAACGCGACTCATCGAACTCGAAGCAGGCGGAGACCCTCCGAGCCAGGGAAGAGAAACTCGGCGCCAAGGAGGCCCAGATTGCAGCACTGGTCGAGCAGCAGACCCAGAAACTGCACCAGATCGCCGACCTCTCCCGAGACCAAGCGAGGGAAGAGCTTCTGCTCCGCATCGAGCAGGACTGCCGCCAGGATGTCGCGAAGCTCACACGCCGGATCACCGAGCAGGCCGAGGAAGACGCCGCCAAGCAGGCCAGAGAGATCACGCTGATGGCGATCCAGCGGTACGCCACGGAGCACACCTCCGAGTCGACTGTGCGGACGGTCGCGATTCCCTCGGATGACATGAAGGGGCGGATCATCGGGCGCGAGGGCCGCAACATCCGCGCCTTCGAACAGGCCGCAGGCGTGAACATCATCGTTGACGACACCCCCGGCGTGATCGTCGTCTCCTGCTTCGACAAGGTGCGTCAGGCGATCGCCGTAGAGGCCCTTGAACGCCTCGTCGCAGACGGGCGCATGCACCCCGCTCGCATCGAAGAGATCATCGAGAAGGTCAAGAAAGAGATCAACGAGAGCATCGTCAAGTTCGGCAAGGACTCAATCGTCGAGACCAATCTGCGGGGCGTTCACCCCAAGATCATCGAGGCGATGGGCAAGCTCCACTATCGAACCTCGTACGGCCAGAACGTCCTCCGTCACTCCGTTGAGGTCGCCTTCCTCTCGCAGATCATCGCCGAGCAACTCGGGCTCGACGGCGCACTGGCCCGACGCTGCGGCTTCCTCCACGACATCGGCAAGGCGATGGACCACGAGATGGAGGGTGGCCACCCCAAGATCGGCATGGACTTCGCCAAGCAGTACGGCGAGAAGGAGCCGGTGCTCAACGTCATCGGAGGCCACCACGGCGACATCCCCTCGACCACGTTCTACACACCCATCATCATGGCGGCCGACGCCGTCTCCTCCGCACGCCCGGGCGCACGCCGCGAGAGCATGGAGCGGTACGTTCAGCGACTCACCCAATTGCAGGACATCGCTCTGGGCTTCAAGGGCGTGACCGAGGCGTACGCGATCCAGGCCGGCCGCGAGGTCCGGGTGATGCTCGACGCCGCGAAGGTCGGCGATGACGAGGCCTTCCTGATCGCCCACCAGATCGCCCGGCGTGTCAGCGACGAGATGACCTTCCCCGGAGAGATCAAGGTAACGGTCCTCCGTGAGACCCGAGCCATCGAAGTCGCCCGCTGATTCCTGGCTGTGGATCTGGACACATAGGCGTCATTCTGCGACACTGCTCCTGTTCGGCCATGAGCCGAACCGGAGACGTAGCGATGCGTGTGTCGTGCCTTACCGTGGTCCTGATCATGACCCTTTTCGCAATGCGATCCTTCGCCCAGCCCGATGCACGCCCGGGCGAGCCCGTGGTCCGCTATGACGGCTACCGCGTCGTCAGCATTGTCATTCGGGACTTCCGAGATGTCCGCACGCTCGAGTCGATCGGCATCGAGCCGTTCGGTTGCGAGGTCCGTCACGATCACGCCAATGACTTTCTCGTCCCCCCTGATCGGTTCGATGCACTGGTCGCGACAGGCATGCCCCACGTGGTCACGATCCACGATCTGCAGCCGCTCATCGATGCCGAGCGTGCGCGGCTCTCGGCTCCGATTGCCCGTGATGCGTCCTGGTTCCAGGACTACAAGAACCTCAGCGCGGTCGAGGACTACATGGCCCAACTCGCGGCCCTCAGGCCGGATCTCGTCACCCAGATCGACCTCGGCATCTCTCTCGAAGGACGTCCGATCAAGGGCCTTCGCATCAGCAACGACGCCGTAGACCTCGGACGCTGCAAGCCCGCGATTCTGCTCAACAGCATCCAGCACGCCCGAGAGTGGATCACCGTCATGAACGCCATGTTCGTCGCGGACCACCTCGTTAGGAACTACGACGACGACGCCTATGTCCGCTTCCTCACCGACCACGCGGTCTTCTACATCGTGCCCATCATGAACCCTGACGGCTACGTCCACACATGGACGGTCAACCGCTTTTGGCGAAAGAACCGCCGACCCAATCCCGGCGGCTCGTTCGGCGTCGATCTCAATCGAAACTGGGGCTACCAGTGGGGGCTCTCTCTCCCAGGCGGCGCGGGCGGCAGCCCCTTCGGCTCCAGCGACGTCTACTGGGGAACCGGCCCATTCTCCGAGCCCGAGACCCAGCGCATCAGAGATTTCGTGCTCACGCATCCTGAGATCAAAGCCCACAACGACATCCACTCATACGGCCAGATGATCCTCTGGTCCTGGGGGTGGAGCCCCACGCCGATCTTCAACGCCCCGGAGTGGAACGACATCGGCCAGGAGATGAACGCACGCATCAACGCCGTACATGGAAAGACGTACACCTACGGCCCGATCTATACCGTGATCTACCCCGTCTCGGGCAGCAGCGTCGACTGGTTCTACGGCACAAGAAGCGGCATTCTCTCCATGAGTTACGAGCTCCGCGGGCCGAACTTCGCGCCGCCTCCCTCAGAGATTCTTCTCTGCGCACAAGAAACACTCCCCGCCACCCTCTTCCAAGCCGAGGCGATGATCGATCGCTACCGCTTCATCGCCGACTGGAACCGTGACTGCTCGCACGACATCGTCGATCTTCTCGACTTCATCGCTGACTTCGATGCACAAGACCCACGCTGCGACCTCGTCCCCGACGGCGATCTCGACATCCTTGACATTCTTGAGTTCATCCAAATCTTCTCCGAAGCGAGATGACCCGCCTTCACTCCCGCCTCAACTCGTAGATCTGCCTCATCGACGCCCACCATTCCCCCGGCCCCGCGCCCGGAGCAGGTCGCTGGAATTGGCGCATCAACTCGTCCCACTCGCGGCATCGCGGATCAGCCGCATACCGCTGGTAATCCCTCGCCGGGTCAAAGCCGTCGCTCGTCTCGAACACCATGAACAAGCGACTCCCCAGCCGAAAGATCCGCATCTCGCGGATCCCGATCTCCCTGAGCGAGCCCTCAACCTCAGGCCACACGGCCATGTGACGCCGCTCATACTCCTCGATCATCGCCGGATCATCGACAAGGTCGATCGTTTGCGCGAACATGGCCATGCACGTGCTCCCTTTGTGCCCGTTATACTCGATTCTGAGTCCCGGAACCGATTGTTCAGGAGTCAATCCACGTGCTCAGTCTCCTTCGCCTCCGACCGCCGCGTCACGCTCGCGGTCTACTTGCCATCGGCTGCATCGTCGTCGCCGCTGCGTTCGTGCTCTCGGCCTGCGATCGCAAGCAGCCCCCCGGCTCGAACGCCGACCAACCAAAGCCACTGCGTATCGCAGTCGTGCCCAAGGGCACCACTCACGAGTTCTGGCGCACTGTTCACGCAGGCGCGTCCCGTGCAGCCGCTGATCTCGGTGTTGAGATGGTCTTTCGCGGCCCGGAGAGGGAAGACGACAGGGCCCAGCAGATCTCGCTGGTCCAGAACCTCATCGGCTCACGCAGGTACGACGCGATCGTGCTCGCCCCGCTCGACGACCGCGCCCTAGTCGCTCCGGTGCGTGAAGCGACCGCCGCAGGCGTGCCTGTTGTGATCTTCGATTCGGGTCTGGATGAATCGATCGTTCGCCCCGGCTCCGACTTTGTCTGCTTCGTCGCGACCGACAACAAGCAGGGTGGTCGACTTGCCGGCGATGCGCTCGCCGCCGCGATGGGCAACACCGGCAAGGTGCTGCTGCTTCGCTACGCCGAGGGTTCGGCAAGCACGCTCCTCCGCGAGCAGGGATTCATAGATGCAATCTCGGCTCACGAGGGCATGACCCTCGTCGATCCGCGCCGATACGCCGGAGCCACCCGCGCAACAGCGCAGGAAGCCGCCGAGAACCTGCTCAACGCCCACCCGGATATCGACGGCGTCTTCTGCTCGAACGAGTCGTCAACCTTCGGCATGCTCCTCGCCCTCCGCTCGCGCGGACTCGCCGGCAAGGTCAAGTTTGTCGGCTTCGACTCCAGCGAGACATTCATCGACGCCCTCCGCGAAGGGCACATGCAGTCGTTCGTCGTCCAGAACCCCATGCGTATGGGTGAACTCGCTCTACGCGCAGCCGTCGATCACCTCCGAGGCACTCCCGTAGAGCCGGTGATCGATACCGGTGTCGCCATTGTCTCGCTTGAGAATCTCGATTCTCCTGAGATCGTCGGCATCATCCGCCCAACGCTCGCACCGAGCGGGGGCACACCATCGGCTCCCGGATCGCCATGATCATCCCGACACGGTCGAACGCTCTCGCCCTGCTCCGCGTGCTCGGGCCGATCCTCGGCCTCGGTGTTGTGGTTCTCGCGTTCATCGTCCTGGCACCCGGCCACCCCGTCACGAGCGCGGACATTCGCAACATCACGCTCCAATCCTCCATCACCGGGATCGGTGCGCTCGGTGTCGCGATCGTCATCGTCACCGGCGGCATCGATCTTGCCGTCGGTTCGGTCGTCGCCGTCTCGTGCGTCGCGACCGCGCTCGCGCTCAAGGAAGGAGCGAGCGGCCCCGTCGCCGCGTTGCTCGCAATCTCGGTCGCAACGCTTGCTGGCTCATACACCGGGCTCCTCACCGCTGCGTTTCGTCTCCCCGCGTTCATCGTGACCCTCGGCGCCATGGGGCTCTGGAGGGGCGTCGCCAAGTGGATCTCAGGAAGCACAACCGTCGTTCCGTCCACAGATGGCGGCCTCGGCTCGCTCGTCCGCCTCCGCCACGCGGGTCCGTGGTGGCAACTCTCGCCCGCGTCATTCATCTGGCTCCTGCTCGCGATCACTGTCGCCCTCTTTCTCGCAAGAACCGTCGCGGGTCGAAGATTCGTCGCCGTCGGCTCGAACGCCGAAGCCGCCAGAAGGTGTGGCATCCCCGTGCGACGCACACGCGCAGCCGCCTACACCCTCTGCGGCGTATTCGTCGGCATCGCGGGCGTCATCCAGTTCGCACGCCTCACCGTCGGCGATCCGACCGTCGCGTCCGGCGAAGAACTCCGCATGATCGCGGCCGTCGTGATCGGCGGGGGCTCCCTCCGGGGCGGACGCGTCTCGATATCGGGCACCGTCGCGGGCGTGCTGCTGATGTCATTCCTCTCCAACCGATCCGATGTGCTCGGCTGGCCCAACTACATCCAGGAGATCATCACCGGCCACATCATCATCGCCGCCGTGATCATCGATCGTTTCCGCTCGCGGAGCGTCGCAACAGACGCGGAGGGGATCTGAACGATGCCCCGCCGACGAGAGAGCAACCAGATCGACTGGCTCGTCATCACCGCATCCTCACGCGCTCAGGCGGCAGGGTACCGCCGAAACCTCCGAGAGCGCGCCTCACGCGGCGCGATGGCCTCGGTCCGTCGCTGGCTCGTCGTTCCCGATCCGCACGACAAGCGTGCCGGATCCGGCAACGCCACGCTGGTGGCAATCGCCCGCGTCCTCGCTGCAAGACTCGCCGAACTCCGTCGCGAGCGCAAGCGGCCATCCTCTCTCGATGCGATCCTTGAAGGACAGCGACTTCTCATCATCCACTCCGGTGGCGATAGCCGCCGGCTCCCCGCTTACGCAGCGTGCGGGAAGCTCTTCCTGCCACTCGATCGCCGAGATCCGAGCGGAACGCCCCTCTCGATGTTCGATCTCATTCTCCGCGATCTTGTCAACGTCCATCTCCGCGGCACGAATCCCGGCTCCACTCTCATCGCATCGGGCGATGTGCTGCTCAACGCATCCGCGCACACGATCGATCTGACGAGCCCCGGCATCACGGGCGTCGCCTTCCCCGCACCAGTCGAAACCGCGATGCGTCACGGCGTGTACGTGCACGACGCCTCGGGCCGCGTCACAACGTTTCTCCAGAAGCCGGACCATGAGGCGATGAGGCGTGAAGGGGCACTGACTCGTGATGGCCACGCACTCGTCGATTCAGGCATCGTGGTAATCGATAAGCCGACAGTCCTGCGTCTCGTCCGGTCGTTCGGGCTCACACTCGATGCAGGACGCGAACGGCTCCGCTTCAAGCCGCCTTTCGCTCGCATCATCGACGCCTCGTCGCCGCCGATGGACTTGTACGCTGACGTGCTGCTCGCCGCTGCCGGTGAGTCTTCGGACTTCCCGATGCTAACCAAGATGCTTCGGTCGGTCCACTTCAATGTGCGGATCATCCCCTCGTGCGACTTTCTCCACGTCGGCACGACAGCGGAGTTGCTCTCGTTGGCAATCAGCGACCGACGGCTGCGGGACACAAGAAACGCCGCGCCGGGACCTGTTGTTCTGGCGACCGTTGGTCGGTCACGGATCTCGGCGGACGCGAACTGCTGGATCGACGCCTGCTCCTTTCAGAAAGCGGCGAGATTCCAAGGGGACAACGTCGCCGTCGGCCTCGAGACCGATCGTCCATTCAGCATGCCGCACGGGTGGGGTGTTGTCATCCTCCCCCTCACCGGCGGCGGCTTCGCAAGCATCGCGTTCGGCAAGTCCGACGACTTCAAGACGCCCATCGATCACGGAGGAACCCTCGGCGGCAAGCCACTGATCGAGCAGGTCCGGCGTGTGGAGCGCGTGTCGATCACAGATCGAGAGTGCTCGCTCTATGACGCACCCCTCTGGCCCGTCGCCAAAACTCGCAAGGATGCCCTCAGGTCCATCGAGTGGATGTGGAGCGCACATGCATTGCCATCATCCGCATGGCTGCGCGCACCGCGTATCTCAGTCGCCGAAGCCGTGCGCACCTGCGACCATGCCTCGATGATCGAACATCGATGCACACTCGCAAGCCAGGACGCGGCGGAGGCGATCACGCGCGGCACCATGCCAGATGGACCTCCGGCAGCATTCCAAGACCTCTTGCCCCGCGACGCAGCCGGCGCGCTCGCCGCCTGCTCAGAGCGAGCGAAGAAACAGACAGAGCCGACCGCCCGGGCCTCCACGCTCTGGATCGCCTCTGATCTCGCTCGTCTCGCCGGGCGCGATCCCGCGCCGCTTCGAGACCGCGCGATGGCATGCGTTGCCGAAGCAGTCGAACGCTCCGCGGCACACGCACAACGCGTCGATCGAAAGCCCACACGTGCGGAGCCCATCCTGCCCAGTCAGGCGTCTTGGGCATCGTCCCCGGCCCGCATCGATCTCGCGGGGGGCTGGTCGGACACGCCACCGATCTGCCACGAACTCGGCGGAACAGTTGTGAACGCAGCAGTCAGGGTGGGTGGCCACGCCGCGGTCCATGCCATCGTGATGCGGACCGAACGCCCCGGCATCACCATCACGAGCACGGATCTCGGCCGGACCACAAGTATCCGAGCTATCACGGAGCTTCGCCTCCCGTTCGATCCCACACGCTGGGCATCCCTTGCGTGCGCAGCCATCGCCCTGAACGCCGAATCGGACTCTCCGCCGCGTAGCGTCGACGAGGTCTGCCGGAGAATGTGGGATGGACCGGGCGGGCTCCATGTGACGACATACTCCACGCTCCCCAAGGGCTCCGGTCTTGGCACCAGCTCGATTCTCGGCGCGACGCTCCTGGCCGCACTGGCGGATGCATGCGGCCGCCGAATGTCCGTCGAGCGACTCTTTGCGCAGACGCTCCGCCTCGAGCAGATGCTCGGAACCGGCGGCGGCTGGCAGGATCAAGCCGGCGGCCTGACGCCCGGCGTCAAGCTGCTCACCACATCTCCTGGTTTCGATCAGGTCCCCCGCGTCTCGACGCTCTCCGATCGGCTCTTCAGCGATCCCGACGGCCCTCGGATGCTCCTCTACTTCACAGGCGAGCGTCGCATGGCGAGAGGAATCCTGCGTGGCGTCGTCGGCCGTTACCTCGCTCGTGATCCTCGCATGCTTCATGCTGTGGTCGCACTCAAAGACGGTGCGATCGCCATGGCCGATGCCGTCAAAGCCGGAAATCAATCGGAGATTACCGTCCGCCTCGCCGAGTACTGGTCCCTCAAGAGAGCCGCCGATTCCGGCGCATCGCTCCCAAGTGTTGAATCGATCACACACACGCTGAGAGACCATCTGGCCGCATGGGAACTCCCCGGTGCCGGAGGCGGGGGATACCTCTTTATGATCGCCCGCGATGCCGATGCCGAACATCGCATCCGCAACTATCTCAGAAGGAATCCGCTCAACGCCGAATCACGATTTGCAGACGTAGAAATCGACGTGCGCGGGCTCACCGTGCTTCGCACCTGAAGCTGCCTATGGATACCGCAACGCCACCATCTCGCACCCGTGCCTCGCTGCGTGGTGCATTGGCCTGCGCCTCGCGCTTGTTACACGCCCACAGAGCCGAGCCCGGCTCAGATGCTGCCCGCTTCATGGTGCTCCGTGCCGCTCTGAAGACGCTCGGAGATTCATACGAGTCCGATCTCTCGATCCCGCGGCATCTCACAGACCTGCCGGAATCTCTGAGCGACGAGTTGCTCTCTCTGGCAGAGGCAAGTCTGCTCGCCCAGCGCGATGCTGAAGAACCGCTCGCCTTCCGCATGGGCAGGATGTACCAGCAGCTCATGGAATGGACCGTTGGTCCCGATCTGGAGCCGCTCCGCATCGGACGGCGTGAACGCCGCGCGGTCGGCGCGTTCTACACGCCTCTGCATCTCGTCGATCGTGTGGCCGATCTCGCGCTCGGTGCCTTGTCTGATTCCAGAGGCACACCCAGTGGCATCATCCGCGTCTGCGATCCCGCGTGCGGTTCCGGCAACTTCCTCACGCGCATGAGTGCCAAGCTCTCCGCTGCCGGCTGCGAGTTCTGTGTCGAGGGGTGCGACATCGACCCGATCGCATGCTGGATCGCGCGGTCCGCGCTCATGATGGAACGCGTCTGCCCTCAGGATGCGATCAAAGTACGGTGCGGCGACTCGCTCGTCGGCGTACTCGATGGATGCGAGCACGATCCGGAACGGGCGAGCGCGGCCGCGAACACGCCGCTCCAGTGGGCCGACCGACATGATATCGTGATCGGCAATCCACCCTTCCTCGGCCAACTCGCCCGAGGGACAGCGCGATCGCGTTCCCTTGCACAATACTTGAGGCATGCATCGAGAGGGGTTATCACGGGCTACGCCGATTCCGCCGCGGCGTTCGTCTGGAGAGCCGTCATGCTCTGCCGACCCCAGGGCATCATCGCGATCATCGTGCCCCGCTCGCTGCTCGCCTCACGCGATGCCGCGCCGCTGCGACGCTTTGTCGGGGAACACGCCAAAGTACTCGGCATCGAGCCGATCGACGATGTCGCGTTCGATGCGGGTGTGCAACCCTGCGTCCTGCTTCTCCGGCGGTGCGACACAGAAGAGAAGGTCTTGGCCGATGCGAACGCGTCCGGCATCTGGTCGATGAACGATGTCGCCACGATCGACCGACGCACGCTCGATTCCGCTCCGACTCTATCCTCGATCTGCTCCGCAACAGCCGACTTCCGCGACGCCTACTACGGGCTCGCGCCGTTCATCTTGGAAGACGAGAGCGGAGCCCTCGACGATTCACGCTTCCCTCGCCTCATCACCAGCGGCATGATCGAGCCGGGGCGAACCCTCTGGGGAATCAAACAGTGCCGCATCTTCAAGCGATTCTGGCTCCGACCGCGAATCGATCTGCACGCCCTCCAGGCCGACGAGACGATGGCCGCATGGGCTCGGAAACGACTCGTTCCAAAGATCCTCGTCGCGACGCAGACCAGAAGCATCGAGTGCGTTGCCGATGAATCAGGTCGCTGGCTCCCGGTCACGCCCGTGATCTCGGTCTATCCCAGAGAGGGCGTCCCGCTCGCGCGGATCATGCACTCACTCTGTTCGCCCCAGGCGAGTCTCACAGCGTCCATCATCGCACAAGGCACGGGCATGTCGGCGAGCGTCTTCCGATTGACCGCCCGACAGATCGGGCAGATACCCCTTATCGAGTAGCAGCACATGAAAGCGCATCTCCTCCAACTTGACATGCTCTGGGAAGACAAACTGGGGAATCGCGCCAAGGCGGGTTCTCTGATTCAACAGACATCCCTCTCTCCTTCCGATCTTGCCATTCTGCCCGAGATGTTCGACACCGGCTTCTCGTTTCACGTGAAACAGACCGCCGACACCGACGGCGAGACCTCACGCTTCCTCTCAGCCACGGCTGCCCGGCATCGCATCTACCTTCACGGCTCCCGCACCGCCATCGACGGGGCCGGGCGGGCCATGAACCTCGCGAGCGTGTACGGCCCAGACGGTGAGGCGCTCTGCGAGTACGAGAAGGTCCATCCCTTCGGGCTCGGGCCGCCGGGCGAGCGTGAGGCCGACCACTTCCCGGGCGGCTCGGAGGTCAAGACCTACGACTGGTCCACACCGGGCGGCTCGACCCTTCGTGTATGCCCCGTCATCTGCTACGACCTGCGGTTTCCGGAACTGTTCAGGAAGGGTCTGCTGCTGGGGGCCGAGGTCTTCATCGTCACCACGAACTGGCCGAGCGTGAGGGCGGGCCACCTGCGTGCGTTGCTGATCGCCAGGGCCATCGAGAACCAGGCGTATGTGCTCTGCGTGAACCGGACGGGCCGCGACCCGAGCATGGTGTATGCAGGCGGGTCGGTCGTGATCGACCCGAAGGGAGAGATCGTGGCCGAGCTGCGCGATGAAGAGGCGTGCCTCTCGGTCGAGATCGATCCCGGTGCGGTGCGGGAGTGGCGGGCGAGGTTCCCGGCGTGGCGGGATCACCGGCTGCTTACTCGTTGATGACGACCAGAGTCGCTCGAGAGAGGTATGTTGCGTGACGGGCGGTGTATGCGGGGTCGGCGACCTGCGTGAAGTAGTCGCGGGCTCGCTCGACGCCCCAGCCGCGCTCACCCGCGGATTCGATGGCCTCCCAGCGAGCCCATCTGGTGCTGGGGCTCGCGTCCATGAGGATGGCCAGATCAAGCATTGGCACCACTCGCTCGTCGAGCGCGTGGATCCCCTCGACGACGATCGTCTGGTGGCTGAGAACCACGCTGCGCTGCCCCTCGCGTTTGTGAGAGTGGAACGACCAGACCGGGATGCTGGCTTGTCCCATATCGCGGAGGGAGCGGATGTCGTCTACGAGGCGTGCGAGGTCGGCATGTTCGGGGTTGTCACGCTCCGACGGCGGTACCT
Organism: Phycisphaeraceae bacterium; assembly: GCA_019454185.1. Classification (NCBI taxonomy): domain Bacteria; kingdom Pseudomonadati; phylum Planctomycetota; class Phycisphaerae; order Phycisphaerales; family Phycisphaeraceae; species Phycisphaeraceae bacterium. The sequence goes on along the minus strand of CP075368.1, from coordinate 1,380,280 downwards.
TGTCGTAGTCCGGCAGGTAGGCGTCGGTCGGGATGATGCATCCCGAGAGCTTTGAGGCGAGCGTCGTCTTGCCTGACCCGACCGGCCCGGAGATTCCGATCACATGCGGATTCCGGTTGAGTGCTGAGATGAGCCGCCGGATGGCACCGGGCGCCTCGTGCATGGTGATGCGAGGGGGATGCATGGTTACTCCCAACGCAGCACGATTTTGCCGAACTGCTCGCCGGCCTCGATCCGCTCGTATGCCCTGATGCCGTCGCGGGCGTCGAAGACCTGATCGATCGCCGGGCGGAGCGCCCCGCTGTTGAAGAGGGCGACGATCTCTTTGAACTCGTGGTTGCTGCCCATGGTGGAGCCGAGGATCCTGAGTTGGTTCCAGAAGATTCTTGCGAGGTCGGTGGTTGCATCGGGTCCGCTGGTGCATCCGGGCGTGACGTACGTGCCGCCTCGCGCGAGGGACTTGATGCAGTTCAGGTGCGTGGCCTTGCCCGCGGAGTCGACCGCCATGTCGACGCCTCTCTTTTCGGTCCACTTCCGCACGTCTTTCGACCAGTCTTGTCCCTGGTCGAGTATGCAGAGCGCCGCGCCGAGTTCTCTGGCTTTGTCGAGTTTCCACTGGTGGCGGCTGGTGACTGCGATGGGACAACCCAGGTGGCGAGCGATTGCGAGCGCACTGGTTGCGACGCCGCCTCCGATGCCCGTGATGAGCACGCTCTGTCCGGGCTTGAGTCCGCCCTTGGTGATGATCATTGAGTACGCGGTGAGGGCACAGAGCCCGAAGCCCGCGGCTTGGATGGGGTTCGCCTCGCCGACATCGGCCATGTTCGCTGCGGGGATGGCGAATCGCTGGGCGTGCATGCCGTTGTGATGCTCGCCGATCAGTTCGTAGAGCGGCGCGAGTGTTGTCGCGGGGGGATCGCCGGGGCGGCTCGGCTCGGGCAGCACGGTCGCGGCGTTGACGATCACTCGCTTGCCGATCCATGCGGGATCAACTCCGGGACCCACGGCCTCGACGATGCCGCACGCGTCGCAGCCGCTGACGCGCGGATAGGTGAGGTTGAGCCCTGGGACGCCTTTGCCGACCCACAGGTCCATGTGGTTGAACGCGCTGGCGAGGGTTCGGATGTTCGCCCAATCGGGGGGCGGCGGCGGGAGATCGGGCCAGTCGGTCTGATAGCGGATGCTGGGTGCGACGGGATTGCCTTGCTTCGTGATGACGAGTGCGTGCATGCGTGAGGATATGTTCGGTGGTGCCGATCGGTTGTTCATGCCGGGAACGAAAGAGGCCCCCACGCGTTGCGTGAGGGCCTCTGGGTTGCAGATGGAACGAGGTGCGATCTCGATCAGGAGCACTGGCCGAAGATGTCGAAGAATCCGAGGAAATCCTGGATGTCGACGAAGTTGTCCGGGTTGTAGCGGTCAACATCGAAGAGGGCATCAGGGCAGGGTGTGACCTGGAACTCACAGGGGCCGTAGTCGCCGAAGAAGTCGAGGAAGTCCTGGATGTCGACGATGGTGTCCCCGTTGTAGTCGGCGGGGTCGCAGGGATCGCCGCCACCGGGCTGGCTGAGGTTGACGAACTGGTTTCCGGCGATCAGCGTGAAGTCGATGGCGCGGGCCTCACCGAGGTTCGATGAGCCGTCCGGCAGACCGCCCATGACCTGATTGGAGACGAAGCCGGAGTCGCCGTTGGTCATGAAGCCGCCGATCTTGATGTCGGACGAACCGTCCCAGCCGATCTCGGTCAGGCGGATGCGGAGTTCAACGCCCGTCGTGACCGCTGCTGCACCTGCGGCAGAGGATGACGTGACGCCTGCGATGTTGGAGTTGTCGGTTGCGACGGTGATCGCGTCGGGCGTGCCGACGGGATTGAAGGGATCGAGAAGGAGGGAGTTGCCGGCGAGACGCGGGGCGAAGTTGGTCTCGATGTCTGTGTCGCCGCCATCCTGGATGTCGATGATGGGGCCATCGAAGAGCATGGTATTTGTAGCGGCATTCAGGGAACCACGGAAGGCGCGGTAGTCGTACGGCTCATCGTTGAAGCCGAGGATGGGGCCGCCGGCGCGGAGGGTCGCTGCGTCGGCGTACTGGGTGACAGGGAAGCCGCCCATGTTGATGGCCATCCAGTAGTCGGGGGCGAAGTCTGCGTCCCACACGAGTCCGGTGCCCTCGGTGCCGGGTCCGAAGCGGTTGATCTGGTTGAAGAGAGCGGGGACGTTGTCGCTGCGCATGACGTTCTGGCCATCGGTGGCGTTGGCGTCGATGAAGAGGTGCAGCTTGTTGAAGTTGCTCTCGATGTTTCCGGTGATCAGAACGTAGAGGTCACCGTTGGCGGTATCGACGTAGCCGTAGACGCCGTTGATCTCTGAACCGACTGCGGCGTCAGCAGAGGGGATCGTGATGGGTGGGCTGCCGGTCACGCCGGTGGTGTTTGAGTTGTCGATCGTGGCGAACATGGCGGGTGCGCCGCTGTCGCCACCGGAGAGTGCGCCTCCGAGGGTGGCGTATCCGCCATTGCCGACGAAGTAGCCGGTCGCGCCGTTGAGATCGGCGAAGTGGACGTTGTTCGTGGTGCCGTTGCCGTCGAAGGTGAGGTAGTAGTCGGCACTGAACGCGGCGTCGAACGTGAGGTTGTTCATGGTGTTGAGGCGGGTGCCCGCGCCACCACCGAGGCCGTTGGCGAGGACATTCTGTCCGCCGCTGACCGCGCTCGAATCGAAGAAGAGATCGAGACCGTTGCCGTTGGACTCGACGTTGCCGGTGATCATGACATAGAGGGTGCCGCCGTTGACGACGGCGTAGACGGCGTTGATCTCTGAGCCGCCGCCGCCTGCGGGAGTTGCGGTGCCGTTGTCACCGAAGCCGGTGAAGTTGTTCTGGAGCCATCCGGCCTGGGGCGCGCCGTAGATTGAGTCCTTCGTGCCGTCGAGTGTGGGGGCGGTGCCGACGGTGGCGGGGTTGAGTGTGATGTATTGATCCCCGGCGATGGAGCCGAAGTTGATGCCGCCGGTGCCGCCGAGATTGCCGAGATTCGGCAGCCCGCCGATGACCTGGTTCGACATGAAGGTGCGGTCGCCGGAGTTGATCCAGCCGGCGAGGCGGAGGTTCGCAGCCGAGCCACCGATCGCGGAGAGGGGGATAGCGAACTCGACACCAGTGACTGCTGCGGCGGCGTCGCCTGAGGGCGGCACGTTGGAAGGGTGGTTGTCGCCGAAGCCGGTGGGAACATTCTGCACCCACTTGATGGCACCGTAGAAAGATTCGTCACCCGTGAGCTTGCCATCGACGGCGGGCTGAGCGAACGCTTGACCGGCGAGTGCTGCGAGAGCGGCCGCCGAGAGCACAGTGTGAACCTTCATACTTCAGATCTCCCTCATAACGGGTCCGAAACCGCGGCGTGCGCACGCCGCGACGGGCGAAGCCCCGTCTACGCGCGAGCGCAACGGGGCGTACCCAAACTCCTCGAATATAGAAAGGTGATCGGCGGATTGCGAGAGATTTGTCGGCGTTTCGCGGGTTCTTTTGCAACGACCTGCGTCTTTGAGATCTCGTCCACGATTCACGATTCTGATCTCACTCGTTCGTGTAGAAGCGAGCGGAAAGGGGCGGCACCCGACTATCTGGCAAATCGTGTATGAAGGGATGATCAAGTGTGGCCAACGGAGCGTCGGAACCGCCTCGATTGACGGCGATGAGCACTTGCCTCCCGTTGAGCTCGCGTTCGAACACGAGCAGATCGGGGTTGTCTGATTCGAGGAACCGTATCGTCCCATAACGGAATATGGGGCCATAGTCCGGGTGCTGTCGGATTGTGAACCACTCCTGGTATGCAGCGAGCATGTTCAGATCGGGCGCATCGTCCGGGTTGTCCGGCGTGTCGAGGTCGGGCCAGGGGATCGGCTTTCGATTGTCGGGGTCGTCGGGCCCGAAGACCCCGAGTTCATCGCCGGCGTACACCATGGGCGAACCGAGCGCGGTTGCCTGAATCGCGACGGCGAGCATCGCACGGCGGTGGGCGTCGGCAGAGGGTCTTCGGCGAGCCGCATCTCTGCCGAGTTCGACGATGGTTGCACCGTCGTCATAAGGCGCGTCTGGGCGCGAGATCATGGTGAGGAGGCGGGGCGTGTCGTGCGAGCCGAGAAGATTCATCTGCACGAGTTCGGTGTGCGGCGCGTGCGAGAAGACGCGGCTGAGGCGATCGGAGAGGGACTGGCTTGACGTTCTTGGCGCTCCAGAGACCCACTCGACGGTGGCGATCGCAAACGGATAGTTCATCTGGCTGTCAAAGGCGACGCCATCGAACCAGGGCTGGGCATCGAACCAGATCTCACCGACAAGGATTGCATCGGGATTCAAAGAGCGGACGTGCGCCCGCCAGCGTGACCAGAAGGCATTGCCGATCTCGGGAGCGACATCCAGACGCCAGCCATCGATGCCGTCGGAGGGATCGCCGTCGCCGTTGGGATCCATCCAGCGGCGGGTGATCTCGAAAATGTGATCAGAGACTTCGGGGTGGAGATCGCCATCCGGTGTCTGCGTGAACTCGGGGAGGTTCCCGTTCTGGCCTTCCCACGCCGTCCACCCGACGAGATTGCCGGCATCATTGAAACGGGCTCGGAACCAATCGGCGTATGGGGAGGAGCGGCCTCGCTCGACGACATCTTTGAATGCCCAGTGGTCGGTGCCGGTGTGGTTCCAAACGCCATCGATGATCACGCGCAGGCCACGGGCTTTGGCAGCGGGAAGCAGGGTGTGCAGGAAGTACTGGTCGGCTGTTGTCCAGTCCCAAGTGTCGAGGGACTCATGTTTCGGGGCGGGCGGGCCGAAGGTCGGGTCGATGTGTCGGAAGTCGGCGGCGTCGTATTTGTGGAGGGAGGATGAGGCAAAGACAGGGCAGAAGTAGATCGCGGTGACGCCGAGGGACTTGATGTGGTCGAGTTGCTCGTAGACGCCGAGGAGGTCGCCGCCGTAGCGCCGTGCGAAGATCGTGGATCTGCGTGAGCCGCCTCTTCGGTTGAAACTTGCGAGAGAGCGTGGATCGCCGGCACGCTGTCTCGACCAGGCGAGTTCGATCTCGTCGAGTGTGACGTCGCTGAAGTCTGACTGCCACTTGGTGCGAGCCACTGATGGCCCGCTCGGGTCGTTGTCGGAGTCGCCGTTGCGGAAACGTTCGGGGAAGATCTGGTACCAGACGGCTCCCATGGCCCAGCCGGGTGCTTCGAGGTTGTTGTCCATGGCGAGCGGCAGAGGAAGGGCTGGGGCATTGCCGATCTGGAGCGTGAGGTTGTTCGGGAAGGGTTGCGGGAGCGTATCACCTATCCAGAACCGAATCGGTCTTGCAGCGTGGTCATTGCCGCTGATTTTGATCTGGATTGTGAGGAGCGGCTCGCCCCCCGCCGTGCCGATTCGGGCAAGGTGTTCCCCGATCTCGAGCTCGTGGTTCTCCAGATCGAAGAGGCCAATGGACGGGGAGAGGGTGCGGATGGCTGGTTGGGCGTGGAGGGGGCCTGCGAGCGTGATGGTGGTGAGGAGGGCGAATCCGTGAGGGGTACGGGACGTTCTTCTCGAACGATCGCTGGTGGCTGCGTTCATGTGACCTCTGGGTGACACCGTCTTGTGCGGCGATCGGTGAAGAAGGTGGAAATCGCAAGGATCTTGACGGGAACCTGACACGGACGTTACCTTGATGTATGCGGCGCGGCAACATCTGGTTGTCGCGCTTCGGTCGATTCCGTCCGCGGACGAGGAGTCATCCATGCAAGTTGGGCACGTCGGAGCATCGTGTCGTAAGGCGTTCACGCTTATCGAGCTGCTAGTCGTGATCGCGATCGTTGCGTTGCTGATCGGCATTCTGCTTCCCGCGTTGGGCGAGGCGAGGAAAGCCGCGGCACTGACGAAGTGCCTTGCAAACACGCGTTCGATGGGGATGTCGCTGACGCACTACGCGAACGAGAACAAGGACTGGTATCCGCTGTTCCTGATGAACAGCGCGCAGCGGACGGCGTGGCGCACGAGCAAGATCCTGACGAGCCAGAACTCGTACGGCGGTGTTGCGGGGCTCTTCAGTCTCTGGCAGGTCGGCGATGCCGAGGATGAGAACGGTGTGGTGACGGGGACTGATCGGTACGGCTATCGCGGGGCGAGCGGTCCTTCGGGGGATCCGAGCTCGGCCATCTACACGGGATCGAGCCCGCCGGTGAGCACGCCGCTGATGTCGGGCTATTTGGACGGTTACGGTGCGTTGCTCTGCCCGTCGGATCGTGAGGACAGGTATTACGGCAAGACGCTGACGGCGACGAACTACTCGTCTGCGGCGGCTGTTGTTCCGAAGATGCCGAACAGCGAGCGGGATGTGGTGTCGTACAACATCTCGTATATGTACATCGCCGGCTTCAAGACGTACGAGTCGGTGATTCTGAATCCTGCGCCGCTCTGGGGGGACGACACGAACGGGCCGGACTACAGCACGAACTCGTTCTACAAGTCGGAGAGCAACCATATCCCCGCGAGAGCGCAGCCCGGGCACTACGGGAAGGTTGACAATCACAGCGACCGCGGCGGGAACTGGGTGTTCACGGATGGCCATGCCGACCTGATACGGGGGCGTATCGAGGAGATCTTCTTCGAGACCGGAGATTCGACAAACGCTCAGAGCATCAACACGATCGATCGAACGCGAAGTCAGCGTGTCCAGACGATCGATTAGCAAACGGTCCGGGACCGGCGGTTGCACGCACAGACGGGACGTTCACGCTATCCTACCGGCCCCTCGCGGTGTGCGGATCGCGGGAGGCGGGCAAGCCATCGCCCCGGTTGGTGCGTGGCGGGTAATTCGAGAGCAGCGACACGGGTGAAGATCTGACTGGCACCGTGAATCAACCGAAGAAGGGATGGCTGAGGCGGCTGCTGGCGTTCCAGGAGTCGGGCTTGGTGCTGGTGATCGTGCTGATGGCGGCGGCGCTGACGCTGCTGGGCGGCACGAAGCTGGTCCCGAAGATGGATCCGGCGACGAACACCGCGATGCTCGATCCGGAGACGGGACAGCCGATCCGCGTCGAGGTCAATCGGTTTCTTGATACGCAGAACATCGTACAGAATGCGAATACTGCATCGTACATCGCCGTGATGGCGGTGGGGATGACGGCGATCATTGCGCTGGCGGGGATTGACCTCTCGATCGGTTCGATCTATGCACTGGCCGCGTTGTGTGGCGCGTTCGCGATGCGCGAGTTGGAACGCTCGACCGGGCTCGCGGTGGCGTTGCCAGTCGGGCTGGGCGTTTGTATGTGTGTGGGTGCCATCGCGGGCATGCTGAACGGGGCGATGGTCGTGGGGCTGCGCGTGCATCCATTCATCATCACACTGGGGACAATGGCGATCTATCGCGGCGTTGCATTCGTGATGAGCGGGGGGCAGACCGTGAGCGGTTTTCCGGAGTCCGTGCAGCGAGGGTTCTTCAAGTTCACGATCGGGGGCGTGCAGCCGGTGCCGTCGCTGCTGATGGTGGTGACGACTCTGGTCGGCTGGTTTGTGATGTCGCGGACGGTTCTCGGGCGGCGTGTGTACGCGATCGGCGGGAACGAGGTCGCGGCGCGGTACGCGGGGATTCCGGTCGGCAGGGTGAAGATCATTGCCTTTACGATCGCGGGGATGCTGGCGGGACTGGCGGCGTGCATGTACGCGGGGTATTTCGGTGCCGCGACATCGGATGCCGGCACGGGGTATGAACTCCGTGTGATCGCGGCGGCGGTGATCGGCGGCGCGTCGCTCTCCGGGGGGCGGGGTTCGGCTCTCGGGGCCGCGCTCGGGGCAATCGTGATCCAGTTGATCGACAACGGGATGATCATTCTGCAGATCGATCAGAGCTACAACCAGATCGTGATGGGAGCCGCGATCGTGATCGCGGTGCTGGTCGATCAGGCGAAGAGCAACCCTTCCGCGGCGTTTGCCGTGTTCGGGCGTTTGACTAGGAAGTGATGAGCCACTCTCGGCCGGTTTCCGGCCTTCGACGGAGGTACAGCCATGTCTCGAAGTGTGATGAATGTCGTGGGCGCGGCCGCCCTGATGCTCTGTGTGCTGGGCGGGTGCAAGAAGTCCGAGGGCGGGAGCGCATCCGCTCCCGCGACTGGAGGGACGAAATCGAGTGGGAAGTCGGAGTACGTCTTCGGCGTGATCGCCAAGAGCCAAGCGAATCCCGTCTTCCAGGCGGCCAGGACCGGCGCGGAGGACGCGGCGAAGGAGCTCTCCGCGAAGCATGGGGTCAAGGTGACGGTAAACTGGCGGACGCCGAACACGGAGGATGCCCAGAAGCAGGCGCAGTTCATCGAGCAGTTGGTTGCGCAGGGTGTAAACGGGATCACTGTCTCGTGCACGGATGCCGCGATCCTGACGGGCGCGATCGATGACGCCGTGAACAAGGGCGTGTACGTCGCGACGTTCGATTCCGATGCGCCGGCCAGCAAGCGGTTTGCGTACTACGGGATCAACGACGAGGAGGCGGGCAGGGCGGTTGCACGCGAGTTGATCAAGGTGATGGGCGAGACCGGTGTGGTCGCGATCCTCGCGGGCAATCAGAGCGCGCCGAACCTGCAGACGCGGGTGAGGGGCGTGCGCGATGAGATCTCGAAGCACCCCGGCGTGACGATCAAGGACGTGTACTACCACCCGGAGACCGCTCCGGACGCCGCGGCGAAGGTGAAGGACGTTCAGATCAACAACCCTGAGATCACAGGGTGGGCGATGGTGGGGGGCTGGCCGCTCTTTACCGAGAACGCGCTGGATGGGGTCGCGGGGAAAGCAAAGGTTGTCTCCGTAGATCATCTGCCCGAGCAGTTGAACTATGTCCGGGCGGGTCAGGTTCAGGCGCTCGTCGGGCAGGATTGTTACGGGTGGGGGTACCGGACGGTGGAGATGCTCTTTGAGCGTGCGCACCTCAACAAGAGCCCTGAGAACGTCATCAACACATTCGAGCTTTCCGTGGTGACAAGCGAAAATGTCGACGAGTATGCGGGCATCTGGAATCGCTGGCTCGGCAAGAAGTGATCATTCTGATTCAAGTGCCGGGCGGGAGAGATCCCGCCCGGTTTCTTTGTCGGGAGCTCTCCGGTACGTATGGAGCATTCAGAACCCCATCCTCTGGTCACCGTTGATCGCGTCTCGAAGCGATTCGGCGTGACGCAGGCGCTCGACGATGTTTCTGCGTCCTTTCTTGCCGGGGAAGTTCATGCCCTAATGGGTGAGAACGGCGCGGGGAAGAGCACGCTCGGCAAGGTGATCGCGGGGTTGCACAGGCAGGACGGCGGAACGGTGGCGGTCGGGGGGTACATGCTGCGGCCGGGCTCGATCGACGACGCATACTCGCACGGGGTGAGGATCGTCCATCAGGAGCTCGCCCAGTGCCCGAATCTGTCTGTGGCGGAGAACCTGTGCCTGCACGACATGCCGCGCGGCGCGTTCGGCCTGGTTGACCGTCGGGCCATGAACGAGCGTGCGGCGCGATTGGTCCACATGCTCGAGCCGGGAATCGATGTGACGCGTCCGCTCGGCGAGTTGTCGCCGGGGTGGCGTCAGATCTGCCAGATCGCGGCGGCGCTTGAGCGGCGCGGAGATGGGCACGCGAGCGATCCGCGGGTGATCGTGTTCGACGAGCCGACATCGTCGCTCTCCATCGCGGAAGTCGATCGTCTGCTTCGTATCGTGCGCGACCTTGCGGCTCGCGGGCTCACGATCCTGTACGTCTCTCACCGGATGGGCGAGATCTTCGCGTGCTGCGATCGGGTGACTGTGCTCCGAGACGGGAAGTACGTCGCGACATCGAGAGTCAGCGAGATCGACGAGCCGACGCTCGTTGAGCAGATGATCGGCCGGCGTGTGACAACACCGTCTTCGAGAGCCGCGACCAACGGCCGCGGCGAGCACGGAGTGGCGACCGAGACGGGCCTGCGTGTCTCTTCGCTCTCGTCACCCGGGAAGTTGGATGGTGTATCGCTGTCGGTCCGGCCAGGAGAGATCGTCGGCGTCGGCGGGCTCGTCGGTGCGGGTCGGAGCGAGCTGCTCGACGCGATCTTCGGGCTTGATGCCGCTTCTCGTGGTGCTGTCGAGGTCGCGGGCTCTCCACTGCAACCCCACAACCCGCGTGCGTCGATCAAGGCGGGGATGGGTTACGTCCCGGAGGATCGCAAGATCCAGGGATTGTTCTTCTTGCTGGGGATTGATGAGAACATCGTTGCTCCGGTGATGGGGCTCCTGGCATCCTCGGGCGGGATTCGCAGACGCCGCGAAGAGGGCCGCCTGGTGGGGGAGCGGATGCGATCCTTCCAGGTGAAGGCCGCTTCTCCTGCTGCCCTGCCCGGCTCGCTTTCCGGCGGCAATCAGCAGAAGCTGCTGCTGGCGCGATGGATGGGGGAGCAGACAAGGGTTCTGCTGCTCGATGAGCCGACGAGAGGGATCGATGTCGGTACGAAGGCCGAGATTTACAGGTTGATCCGCGATGCGGCGGCGTCCGGCGTGGCCGTGCTGCTCGTGTCGAGCGAGATGCCGGAGCTGCTGCATCTTTCGGATCGCGTCCTTGTGATGAGCGAGGGGCGCATCACGGGAGATTTGAGCGGCGATCAGATGACACAGGCCAACATCCTGCGCCTGGCGACGATGGAATCGCACAAGTCTTTATCAGCGGCACCCTGAACGTGCTGTCGGTCAGCGTGGAGGAAAGAGGAACCGGAGAGCGTCGGGGAGGCGCTCTGCCCATGCTCCCTCGTTGTGGATCGCCCCTTCGCCGATGACGAGGACTCGGTTTTCGCTGGAGATCCCCTTCGCGCCGAGAAGCGAGTAGAGGTCTCGGGCGCATTGCACGTATGCGGCGTTGCGGGTGGCATCCGATGGATCGCGCCCGACTTCGTGTGTGCCGACAGCGACGAAGGCACGCTCAGGAAAGTTGCTCCGTTCCTCGAAGTAGCGAAGCAGGAGCCGGTCCTTCGCGAGCATCGCGGGGCTCTCGAGGAGGGCCGCGCCGAAGAGATCGGGGAGTTCCGTGGCGGCGTACAGAGAGATGACGGCTCCGAGCGAAGATCCTCCGATCACACGGTTCTGTTTGCCTGGGCGAACGCGGACGACACGCTCGACACGAGGGATGACCTCGTGTGCGAGCCACTCGACGTGGGCCTTGCCTCGGGCGGGGAGTCCGTCGTACACCTCGATCGGGACATACTCCTCGATGCGGCGCATGCCGACGCTTGGGATGCCGACGATGATGAGGGGCTCGATCTTTCCTTCGGCGATCAGGCGAGTCGCGGTTTCGTCGGCCATCCACTCGCCGGGAACGTGCGGGAGCTTCTCGAAGATGTTCTGCCCGTCGTGCATGTAGAGGATGGGATAACGGCGTGCGGCGTTCTCAGGGTCGTCATAGCCCGGCGGGAGCCAGATCAGGAGGTCTCTGCGGACCGGGATCGGGCCTCCGGCGACCTCGATCCTTCGGAGCGTGCCGCCCGCGATATCGATGGCTCTGTAGGGATCGGTACGAAGCCGGACGTCGACATCCGGCGGAGGATCACGGAACTGTTCGACGGTGATCTCGATGACGGGGCGCTCGCCGGGACGTAGAGAGGCAGCGTCGATCAGCGGGAGCTCGCGGTTCGGGATGTCCTCCATCGAGCCCGTCACCTCGACGGTCTCCCACGAACCGAGCGTGACCTTGAAGGCCAGCCGCGACCCGTCCGGAGATGGAGGGAGTTCGATCTGCCACTTGCTGTCGGATCGCGGCGTGAGGCGCCGATTCGGATCGCCGGGGTTCCATCCGTTATGGTTGGAGCCGATGTGCAGCGGACGCGATTCGCTTGCCTTGCCTGATTTGTCGGTGACGACGAGCATGAAGCCCGTGGGGAGCAACTCGGGCTCCTTCATGACCTTGGGTTGTGATTGTCCGGATGGGCGGCCGGGCGCGAGCGTCGATTGCATCGCGGCTTTGAGCTGCGCGGACCATGATGGATCAAAGGGCACGCCTTCGCTCTCTGGTCGCTCGATCCCCGTCGGGACGAAGGGGACTCCGAAGGACTCGGGGTCGGATTCTGAGGCGAACGTGGCCAGGGTGCCCGCGATGCCTGCTCCGACGATCATGCCGGGTTGTGTGTTGACGCCGATGGCGCGCCGCACCCTGGGAAGGGCGTTGCGTGCGAGATCGCGGATGAGCGCGGGGCCGTATGCGTCGAGTCCGTATTCGGCATGCCGCTCTGACGGAGAGATAGGGCCGGGAACCGAGATGATGATGGGCGCAATGATCTTGCCCGAATCTGAGAGTGTGGTCGCGGACTCGTCGGCGTTCCACTCTCCGCCCAGTGCGGGCACGAACTCGAACGCGGCCTGTCCGTCGAGCATCCACACGATCGGATGGGTACGCCCGATGTTGGCCGGGTCGCTGTGACCGGGCGGGAGCCAGACAAGGAGATCGCGGTTGCGCCCGAGGATCACGGCTTCGATGCGGCGCACGTCGCCCGTGACCTCAAGCTCGCGATAGGGAGCAACTCGGTTGAGATCTGGCTCGGGCGGGCGTCGGTCTTTCCAGTTCTCGATGATGAGTTCGATGACAGGCGGCTCGCCGGGGCGGATACTCGCAGGGGAGAGGCGAGGGAGCAGGCGGTTCTCGATCTCCTGGAGCTGGGCATCGACTTCGACCGTGTCCCAAGAGCCACGTGTGAACTTGAAGTTGAGACGAGAATCCAGAGCGGGCTTGGAACGGACGATCTGCCACTTGCCGTCCGAACGGCGTGTCAAGGCCTGGGTGGGATCGTTGGGGTTCCAACCGTTGTGATTCGAAGCGAGCAGGATCGGGGACTCGGTGGAGGCGTGCCCCGTTCTGTCGGTCACCAGCAGAACGAAGCCCTGATCGAGCGATTCGGGTTGGACGAGTTCATCCTGTGCGTGCGCGTGTTGCAGCGCGGACGCGAGCAGCAGGGAGATCAGCCATGCGAGCGAGAGGTGTGTGCGTGTCATGCTGGATCCGTTCGGGCGCGGAGGATGGGAGCGATGGTGCGTGTGCTCAGAGCGGACGGCGTTCACTGACCAGGGAATCGGGCCTGTGTGAGATCGACGCTGACGGTCTGGCCGTCGGTTGAGATCGCGGCGGCTTCGCGCCCGTCGTCGAGCATGACCCGGACGACGAGGTTCCGATTCGGACGGCTCATCGAGCCACGGGTGCCTGCGATCTCTACAGAGACCTTGTCGCCGACACGTGTTGCGGTGTAGGTCGTTCGAAGGTACTCGCCGTTTCGGTACGCGTACCCCTCGCCGGCGTCTTCATACAGCGTGCCCGTGGCCTTTCCGGCCGCATCGAGCGACACATAGAGCGTGAGCGGATCGAGCGGACGCTCGTCGACGTATTGCTCGATCGGTCCGACGGGAAGGATGGCGCCCGGGCGGACGTAGAGATCGGGCAGGTCGGCATCGGTCGCGCCATCGTGGAGGTTGAGGGGACGCCAGTTGCCGCGGGGCATCACGGGCATGCGGTCGCCGAGCGGTGTGACCTTCGCGACGACGAGCAGATCGGATCCGAGCAGGAACGAGTCATCTTCTGATCGGAGCGCGGGGTCGGCAGGATCGGCGAAGAAGGTCGGCCGCGCGACAGGCATGCCGTTGCGTGATGATTCCTCGAAGACGGTGTACAGGAAGGGGATGAGGCGATACCGACGTTCAAGAGCCATGCGGCTCGATCGTTCGACGTTCTCGTCGTATGCCCATGGCTCTTTGTCGCGGTTGCCCTTGCCGGTGTGCCCTCGAGAGAAGGGGAGGAGCGAGCCGATGCCCATCCAGCGGGCAAACTGCTGGCCGTCGCCGTTGCCGATGAAGCCGCCGATGTCGGGGCCGCTGAAGGGTTGTCCCGAGAGGCCGAGGTTGAGGATCATGGGGATGGAGTTCTCGAGGTCGTACCACTCCGCGGCGTTGTCGCCGGTCCAGGTCGCCGCGTAGCGGTGCCCGCCGATGTAGTTGGCACGGGTGAGAACAAAGGGGCGTTTGTCGGGATTCGCGGCCTCGATCCCCTGCTTGGTGCCGAGCGTCATCAGCATGCCGTAGACGTTGTGGTAGCGGGCGTGGGGGCCTTCGGAGAGGGGCCCTCCACCCCTGTGGACGTTGTCTTCGGGCATTGTCTTGGTGGGTACGTTGAAAATGGCGGGCTCGTTCATGTCGTTCCAGACACCGTCGATGCCTGTTGCCATGAAGTCTTTGTAGAGCCCGGCCCACCATTGCATGGTCTCGGGGCGTGTGTAGTCGGGGAAGACGCACTGGCCGGGCCAGACCTCGCCGAGATAGACCGAGCCGTCGGCCTTCTTCACCCAGTGATCGCCCGCGGTGCCGGAGTCGTAGACGCTGTAGCCGGGTTCGGCCTTCACGCCCGGATCGATCATCCAGATCGTGCGGTAACCCATGGCGTGGAGATCGCTGTTGGTTCGTGCGGGGTCGGGGAAGTGGGAGGAGTCAAAGGTGAAGACGCGGTAGCCGTGCATGTAGTCGATATCGAACCAGATGACATCGCACGGGATCGACCGCGAGCGGAAGCCCTCAGCGATCTCTTTGACGCGGGACTCGGGGTAGTACGAATAGCGGCACTGGTGGTAGCCGAGCGCCCAGAGGGGGGGCAATTCGATGGTGCCGATATGAGCCGCGAGTTGGATCATGACCTCGTGCGGCGTGCGGCCCTCCATGACGATCAGTGGGTACTCGGGGCCGTCGGCCGCGAACGTGATGGCGTTCGTCAGATCGATCTCGCAGCGCCATGTGGTGTCGGCGAGCACGCCGAAGGCCGAGCCGTCTTCTCGGACGGCGAGGACCCACGGATGAGACTGGTAGAGTGACTTGGTCTCTTCGCGATAGCCGTACGCGTCGGTGTTCCACGCCTCAACCACGCGCCCGTTTCGGAGGAGCGGGCCCGCATTCTCGCCGGTGCCGTAGAGACTCGTGCCGGGAGAGATCGCGATGCTCGCGACTTGACGCCCTCTGGCATCCTTGCTGAACGCCGGCTTCGCGGTGCCGTGATTAGCGATCGGCTGGCGTTGCTCTCTCAGCGCGGGGTCGGTGAAGGACATGGATGGGAGAGCGTTCTTTGCGGCTGCTTCTGATGCATCCCAACGGGTCGCGCCGGTCGGCAGCATCGCTGAAACCTGAGCGAGTGCGTGCGGGGCGAGTGTTGCCAGCGCGGCAGCGGCAAGGCATGCGGGGAGAGACCTGCGATGAAGGTGGCGTGGCAGAGGCATGTGCTGGAGTCTCCGATCGTCTGCGGTTGGTGATATGGGACGTGAGTCGAACTGATGGCATGGTGGTCTTGAGACCCGGAGGGTAGCAAGAAACGTGTTGGGCGTGGGTGACGCATGCCAAACGAGCACCTTGATCGGGTATGCATGGCTACGGGCGGCTTTCTGCCAAGATTCCCGTGAAAAGTGGTGCGTGGTGGGTTCCATCACGGGAGGTGAGTCGTCATAATCCCGATAGCCCAGACCCTCCGTGCAGGTGGGGTGGCTGTATTCGTTGGAGTTGACATGATGCCAAACGCCGACCGTATCAAGTGTGTGTCAATCCGGCCTGTCTTTGCGCTGGCTGTCGCTGCGGCGTGTGGCCTCGCATGTGCCGCCGATGATCGTCCCGTGATGCTGCACTGGTTCGAGCAGCCGTGGCGGGATCTCGAGCGTCGTGTCCCCGATTTCTTCAAGGCGGGGTACGGATCGGTGTGGCTGCCCCCTCCGGGGAAGGGCGCGAGCACGAACAGCGTCGGCTATGACGTGTTCGATCGGTTTGATCTCGGCAGGCCCGGAGCGCAGACCGCTTACGGAACCGAGAGCATGTTCCAGGTGATGGTGCGCGAACTGCAGCGAGCCAATGCCGAGGTCTATGTCGATTCGATCCTGAACCACAACTCGGGGCGGCAGACGAGCGCGTCCTTCCAGGCGGCGGGGGGGTGGCCGGGGTTCTGGATGGCGCCAGCGACGCCGCCGGTGAACAAGCAGGCGAACAGCGCGTGGGGCGATTTCCACAACAACCCCGGGAGCGCGACGTTCTATCTGCAATCTGAGAATCCTGGGGGCGCGTGGTACGACACGATTCTCGGCGACCTTGTCGCGCTCGTCGACATTGCGCAGGAGTCCAATCACTCGTTCATTCGGCATCCGGTCGAGCCGGGAAACCCGCTGAACATCCCGGCCGGCACGGTGCACAACAAGCCCGATCCGAACAACGCACGGTTCTATCCGGACCAGTCGCTGACGCCGATGACGTTCACGAATCCGGCGTTCCAAGGGCAGCCCGCGCAGAACTTCACGCTCTACCCGTACAACACCTCGGAGCCGCTCGCCGGAGACCCGTACCCGGAGAACGCCACCGGGCTCTTGATGCGTTACACGCAGTGGATGCTCGACGTTCAGGGCATCGATGGTTTCCGGCTCGACGCGGCGAAGCATGCCCCGTCCTGGTTCTGGATCCAGTACTTCGATGCCGCGGTGCACAACCGGCGCACCACACCGGACGGGCGCAAGGTCACGGCGTTCTCTTTCGGCGAGAACACGGCGGGCAACAGCTTTGTGTTCGACAACTACGTGAGGAAGCCGAACGGGCGGAATCCGCCGCGTCCCGGAGACTCGTTCGGGAACCGCGACGCGCTCGATCTCTCGGGCGCGGGTTCGTTGCGCGACCTGATCAACGCTTCGGGTTTCGGCAACTGGGGGAACGTGCTCTCGGCGCACATTGACACTGCGGACGATGGCTTTAACAACGGCACGGTGGGCGTGAACCATGTCTTCAGCCACGACAACGGCACGGTCGATGGCCCCGGGTCGCTGCCCGCGCTCCCGACGCTCAGGCAGCAGGGGCTCTTCGCGCACGCGTATGTGATCAATCGGCCCGGTATCCCGATTGTGTACTACAACGCACGAGGCGTCACACGCCCCACCGGGTCGTTCTTCCCCGACGAGGGCACGCCGATCGCGCTCGGCTATGACCCATCGAGCGGCACGATGTCGGACCTGATGACAAGACTGGTGCAGGCCCGCAACTTCGCCGGCCGTGGCCAGTTCTTCCCTCTCAACGCGAACATCAGCGATGTGCTGATCTATGAGCTGAGCTCGCCCCGATTCGCCGGAGCGTCGTATCCGGGCGGGTATGCCGCGAACATGCTCGTCGGAACCAGCGACAGCTACGCGTCGGGCAGCGCGGTGGGCAACGTGACGACGACGTTCCCCGCGGGAACGCGCCTGCAGGAGATCACCGGCAACGCCGCGAGCGCGAGTGTCGATCCGAGCGGCATCATTCCCGAGACGATCGTTGTGGGTTCCGGGGGTGTGGTGAGCATCCGTGTGCCGCACAACGTGAGCAGCGCGGGGGAGCACAACCGCGGGTACGTGATCTACGTGCCGACGCTCCCTACGGGCGTGCTTGAGTTGACACCTACCGCGAGCACGATCCCGGCGGATGCGCCGAGCACGCCTGTGCAGCGTCGCCGCCTGACGTCGGTCCCCGTGATCACGGCCGACCAGTTCACGATCCGGCTGACGACAAGCAAGACGGATCCGCTCGACACGAACTTCGACGACAACGCCCTCTTCAGGATCGATGCCGGCTATTTCGACGCGAACGGCAACGGCTCTGTCGACTTCGATCACACGACGGGTGTGGTCGCGGGATTCGAGCAGTTCCTTACCGTGAATCAGCCCCTGTTCGGCTCTGCGGCTGCCAACGGCCTGTATGAGCAGTCCATCGACGCGACGGCCCTCGCAGAGGGGATGCACTATCTCGCGGTGCGAGCGTTCCGCAAGCGGAATGCCGATGAGGCACCGTTGTTCCGTGAGTTCCGCGAGGTCTTCTATGTCGATCGCGAGCCGCCGGCGATTGAGTTCATCGATCCGCCCGCGATGCTGACGACGACCAGCCACGAGTTCCGAGTGCGGGCTCTCGACCGCACGACCAACTTCGTGTACATGCTCCTGAATGTGCCGAGCGGCACGGATCCCTTGACGCTGATCGGCCTGCCGAATCTCGCGAGCCGCCACGACAGACTTGAGCACCGCAGGACGGTTGGCGTGTTCAACACGCACGGCTTCCACACGGTGACGGCTGTCGCGACGGAAGAATCCGGGAACGCGCGGGTGCTGACCCACACTTTCTTCCTTGATAGGTGTGCCGCGGACTACAACAAGGACGGCATCTCTGACATCGCCGACTTCCTCGATTTCTTTGATGACTTCGGCCAGTGCGAGGGTCAGGCCATGCCGTGCGGCAACTACGGCAATCCCGACTTCTCGGGTGATGGCTTCATCGACATCCAGGACTTCCTCGACTTCTTCGACGCCTTCGGACAGGGTTGCACCTGAGCGAGGCGATCGAGTCTCGCGGACGACGTGAGAGATGAACGCGAAGGCCATGCGCCTTCGCGTTCTTCTTTACTTTGCCGTATGCAGAGGAGGCACGCCCTCGAACGTGATCTTCACGGGCTTGATGAGACCCTCGGCATCGAACTCCATGCGATCGATGCACACTACGCGGTGGTCACGATCGGTCTCGCCCAGCGGCCGTCGGTGGTAGACGATGTAGTACTCGTTGCTGCCCGGGACATGGATCACGCTGTGGTGCCCCGCGCCGGTTGCCACTTCGGGATCCTGCTGCAGAATCTTGCCGATGCGGTGGAACGGCCCGAGGGGTGAGTCTGCGATCGCGTACGCGACCGAATAATCGGGCCCTGTCCAGCCACCCTCCGACCACATGAAGTAGTACCTGCCATCGCGGACGAACATGAAGGGACCTTCGACGTAGCCCTCGGGGGTGACTTCGCGGAATGTCGTTCCGTCATCGAAGGGGACGAGCGACTTGAAGTCCGGCGCAAGCCGCGTGACATTGCAACGCCTCCACCCACCGTAGAACATGTAGTGCTGGCCGTCGGCGTCTCTGAACACAAACTGGTCGATCGGCTGTGCACAGTTATGGAAACGATCGACCAGCGGCTTCCCGATGTGATCCTGATATGGACCTTCGGGTCGATCGGAAACAGCGACGCCGATGCCGCCCAGTTCGTTGTCGCTCTGGATGTCGTTCGCGCTGAAGAAGAGGTAGTAACGTCCCTCGTGCTCGACCGTGGCCGGAGCCCACATGGCGCGGCGTGCCCAAGACACGCTCGCCCGTTCGAGCACCCTCTCGTGCTTCCACCAGGTGCGCAGGTCGGTCGATGAGAAGGCGTCGAAGTGGAGTTGGTTGTCGTATCGTGCGGAGTACGTCGGGAAGATCCAGTAGCGGACGCTTCCATCGGGATCGCGGAAGATCGCGGCCTCCGGGTCGGCGTACCACCCGGGAAAGACCGGGTTGCCATAGCCCGCGTCCGGTGGTTCAGCGAGATTCGCGTACACGCTGTAGGCGGGGTTGACAAGCGATGCCGCGAGAATGGTTCCCGCAGCGGCCATACGGACCGATCGGAGGGCGTGTGTGTATCTCGTCATGGCACGTCTCGTGCCATGTGCGACTCTTCAGCGACGACCGCTTCTTGCTCCGTGTTCTCTCTCATGGAAGCGAGCGCGGCTTTCAGGGTGCCGCGGTTTCGCTTGACGCTGTTCGTGGCCTTCTCGGTATCGGTCTGCGCCGCGGGCATCGGCAGTTCGCCGTGGGCGCCGACCTGATCGAAACGGACCTTGACGCGTGTAGAGACGCCTCGCTCCTGCATGGTCACGCCGTATAACTGGTCCGCGGCCTGCATGGTCTTCTTGTTGTGCGTGATCACGATGAAGCGTGAGCGATCCGTAAACTGGCGGATCATCGCACAATAGCGAGCGACGTTGCCCTCGTCCAGCGCTGCATCGACCTCGTCCAGAACGCAGAAGCACGACGGCTTCGAGCGGAAGATCGACATGAGCAGGGCGACTGCGGTCAAGGTCTTCTCGCCGCCCGAGAGCTGGTCGATGGTGCGGGGCTCTTTGCCCGGCGGCTTCGCGACGACCTCGATGCCGCTCTCCAAGAGGTCGATCTCGTCGGTGACAACCTTCTCGCCGTTGATCTCCTTGATCAGCGGCATCAATCGCACCTCGGCGCGGCCTCCGCCGAAGAGACGCCGGAACATGCCGTCCTGGCTGCCGAAGTGCTCCTGGATCGCGCCGAAGATCGCGCCGAACTGCTCCTTGCTGACGAGATTGAGTCGCTCGATGAGCTCGGAGAGGCGTTGGGACGCGAGATCAAGGTCGGCCACCTGGCGGACGAGGTTCTCGTTCTGGCCTTCGAGTTGAGTCTCTTCATCGATGGCGTCGAGGTTGACGTTGCCGAGCTTCTTGATCTCCTGGCGAAGGATCTCGATCGCTGTGATCGACTCGGGCTGATCGATGCGACGAACATCGCCCTCGGACATCATCTGGCGGTACTCGGGATACTCGCGCCCGAGATCGATAGCGAGATCTTCCTGCGTGCGATCCTCGAGGTTCTCCCGTTTCACTTCGAGCTCGCGGCGGCTGATCTCCAGCGAGTTCCAGTCACGCTCAAAGACACCGAGTCTCTGGCGGGCCTCGGCCAGTTCCCCGGCGTACTCCTGAACCGTCGCGTTGACGCGAGTGATCAACTCGTTGGCTGCGTCGGCTTCCTTCCTCATGGAGATCGCGTGTGCAGCGGACTCGGCGATCTGGCGGTCGGCCTCGGCGATCGACTGCTCGTGCTCGCCGATCCTGGAACGCGCCTGCTCAAGATGCTGAACGAGATTCCTGTGCTGACGCTCGGCGTTGTCACGTTCGAGCGAGAGGCGGCTGACCTCCCGGCGGGCCGAACCCAGCTGCTCCGAGAGCCGACCGGCATCCACCTTCGCCGATGTCAGCTGTTCAGACGAGGCATCCGCGCTGAGACGCACTCGTGCGGCCTCGCGCTCGGCGGCCTCGGCGGCCTCGGTCTGTTCGGTGTGCAGACGCGCGAGTGCCTCGGCTTTCGCGCTGAGCTCGTCCATCTCCTGCCTGGCCCGGGCGTCGCGTGCTCGGATCTGGGTGATCTCTTCTTCGAGCGACTTCCGCTCACGTGCGAGGCGTTCGGCGTCTGCGTTCAGACGCTCGAACCTCGCGCGATCGGCGACGAGTTGGCGGGATTCATTGGCGTGCGAGGCCGCGAGCTCGTTCCGACGAGCGGTGTGTGCCGCGACCTCGGCGTCGAGCCCGTGCAGGGACGCGCGTTCGGCATCGAGTTCGACCGCCACTGACGCGGCTTGCGCCTCGATGGCCGCGAGCTCGGTCTGGCGTTGGAGGAGCCCCTCGGCGACGGCCGCGACAGGTCCCGCAGTGATCCGCCCGTCGGGCTCGACGATCGTTCCGTCGAGCGTGACGAATCGAACGGTCGGCACGGACGAGAAGGGGCCGGTCGCCAGCAGCATCGCGGCGTCGATCGATGGAACGAGGTACGTCGTTGCGAGCAGGCGATCGAGCAGATTCCCGATCATCGGGATCTCTCTCGATGGCGCGATCACATCACGGAGGCGTGTGACCCTGGGCTCGAGCGAAGCCAGATCGGGCAGCGCGGGCTCGGGCACCGGCAGTGCGCTCAGGGGCAGGAATGTCACCCGACCCCGCAGAGAAGCGAGTTCATCAGGGGATGGAGCCGCGACGACAGACTCGATCACAAGCCCCTGGAGGAGTTGCCCGAGGGCGGCCTCGACGGCCGCGGCATGAGCGACATCCGTTTCAATGAGTTCGGCCAGTGGAGCGATGACAGAGGCGAATCCGAGCCCGTTCGATTTGCGTTCCAGCACATCCTTCACGGCGTCCGCGAATCCCTCGCGGGAATCGACCATCTCGCGGAGTGTTGCTCTGCGGCCATCGAGGCGCAGCGATCGTTGTTCGAGCTCGGAGACGCGCGTGGCCAGATCGCGTCGATCCGCAGAGAGGGCCTGTGCCGCCTGATCCTGCGCCTTGAGTGCGGACTCGATCTCGGCGACGCGAGTCGCGCGCGACTCGGCGGCTCGTGAGACATCCAGGGAAGCCGAGGCGACCGAGGCGTGCTCCGTGTCCGCTGCCCCGGCCTTCGATTCGAGCCGATTCAACTGCTCCGCGAGCGATTCGATCCGCTTGCCCTCGGCCTGGAGGTGCGCGAGAAGGGAGGAGCGTTCACGATCGATGCTGGACGCAGCCGCCCGCTTCTGGGCGACATCACGTTGCAGATCGCCGAGCGATTCGAGCACGGCGGCCCGTGTCTCTGCGGCCCGTGCGAGAGCACGCTCGGCCTCGGCCAGACGCTCTGAGAGTGCCGCGACCGCCTCAGACTGCTCGGCGACGGCTCGCCCGAGCGATTCGAGGTGCTGGTCCACTTCCACGATTCGCTGTGCGTCCGTGTCGGCTTGGCGCCGGGCATCGTCGAGCGCACGCGCAGTCATCTGGCGACGTTGCAGCGCGGAGTTGTGGGCGTGCTCAGTCGCGAGCAGTTCTTCCTGGATCTGCTTGTGGGCGTTCATCGCCTCGTGGCGGGCGATCTCCGCCTCCTGCTTGGCGGCCTCGGCCTGCTGCACGGAATCCATCGCGGCGTTGCGCTGCACGTCGAGGTCGGCAAGCCGGGATGTCAGCCCGTCGAGACGCTGGCGAAGATCGTCGTACACGTCGAAGGCGACCGCGAGTCGCAGCGCGTTGAACTCCGCATCGAGTTCCTTGAATCGGCGTGCCTTCGTTGCCTGACCACGGACAAGGCGCAGCCGCCGCTCGGTCGATTCGAGTTGCTCGCGCGTCAGGGCGAGGTTCGCCTGGGCTCGATCGAGTTTGCGCTGCGATTCGATGCGGCGCTGCTTGTACTTGGCGATGCCCGCTGCTTCTTCGAAGATCGTTCGGCGTTCCTGGGGCGAGGCAAGCAGCATGGCATCGACCTTGCCCTGCTCGATGATCGAGTACGCGTCCGCGCCGACGCCCGTGTCGAGAAACAGGTCGCGGATGTCGCGGAGCCGGGCCCGCTTGCTGTTGATCAGGTACTCGGAGCCGCCGTCGCGATAGAGCCGCCGTTCGACCTCGACAATGTCGGAGTCGATGGGGAGGATGCGCCGACGCATCGCGATCGGGGTCGTCTGGACATGCTGGGGATCATCGTCGTCGTCGGCGTTGCCTGCAAGATCGAGTTCAACCAGCTCGGCCTCGGGATTGATGACCGGGTTGTCGAACGTGAGCGAGACGCTCGCGAGGCCCGAGGGCTTCCGCCCGGCGGAGCCGGCGAAGATGACGTCGAGCATCTCTTTGCCGCGCAGAGACTTGCTCGAACGTTCGCCGAGCACCCACTTGACGGCGTCCACGACGTTGGACTTGCCGCAGCCGTTGGGGCCGACGATGCCAGTGATGGACTGGTCGAAGGTGAACTCGGTGCGGTCCGCGAAGGACTTGAAACCGGAAACGGTGAGTTTCACAAGGCGCATCAGGCCGCAACCTCCGTGCTGCTGACGCGAGTTGGGAGGCCGTCGGCGACGCCTCGCCGCACGGCTGACAGCGGTCCGGGTTCCACCCGGCCATCCGCCCAGCCCAGATCGCGCCCGGGCGTTCACCCGGGTCTGGTTAGGATCGGTCAGAGCATACCAATTCGATCACGGATGTCGAGTCACAGGGTGAGAGAGGGGCTTACTTCGGCCTGGCAGGGGTTGTCTGGATGGGAATTGGCCTGGGCGCGGGTGCCGGGCCGGACGGGGCGCTGTCGACCGGTCTGGTCTGGGGTGCCTCGAAGAAGACGGTCTCTGAGGCGTCGGAGGCGGTCTCTGGACGTTCCTCAACCAGGGCTCTCTGGTTGGCATCCAGCAACTGAGCCATGAGTTTGTCGCGTTCAGTGGCGAAGGCCGTGTTGATGGCACCGGCGGTCTGCAGGCCGTACAACGCGCCGACGATCTCTGAGTACGTCAGATCGAGGCCGGGCCGGGGGTCCTGAGGGGAGGGGCGACGCCCGAAGAACTCGATGAGTTCGGGGAGTTCGGTCGGCACGGTCGTCTGCACCACTCGGGTCGAGCGATAGTCCTGGTAATAGATCCGGGGATCGCTCGCGGGGGAGTCCTTCACAAGCATCAGGCGATCGGACCAGATCGACGCGAACGCCCCCTCCGTCACGACCGGGCCATCGCCGAAGACAACGACACGCGGCGCACGCTGCTGCGTCACATACACAAGGGGTTCGCCCCCTCGCACGCGGTCGAGAGCGAACTTCTCGCCAATCACGCGCCGTTCGACGCCGTGGATGGTCGTGCCCGAGAGCACGCGAGAGACTGTGGGCTCGAATGTCCCGGCGTCCGTCACGACCTTCAGCGAGGGGTTCCGCTCGGTGACTCTTGCGAGCTGGACACGCTCGGCACGGGCCGCGAGCGTCTCGTACGCCGCGACACGCACCGTGAGATCACGCTCTGAGAGGAGCCCTCGCAGGGCGAGTTCAAGGGTCGGGCCGCCCTGGACGGTCTTCAGGAGGCCGATCGCCTCGATGCGGATCGGCGTGGGGCCGGTGTTCGCGAGGCGAAGCAGGGGCTCAACCACCCTCGGATCGCCGAGCCACGCGCCCACGTTCAGTGCGGCCATTCTGGGCACGATATCCGGCTCGTCGTAGAGCTCACGCACGAACGGGAGCGATCGCTCGCCTATGGCGCGCAGACACCACATCATGGCCTCGGCCATCGCCGGCTCGTTCTTCATGACGCGGACGTAGCTCTGTGCGAAGGCGTCGAGGTTCGCCTGATCGATCGGAAGGTGCGCGATCAATTCAAGGAAGTCGGCCGGGCGTTCCGCGTACTGAGGAGGGACGGAGAGCGCGATCGAACCGGCGGAGCGGCCCCGCGCGGTCTGGCCGTGCGATCCCGGGGGGAATCGAGAGTTGATCGCCGCGACGATCGATCTCGCCCGCGAGCCCGACTCATTGTCGAGCTGGAGCTCGAGCTTCAGCGGGCTGTCAACGAATCCGCCATCAAGCACACGCCCGACGGCCTGTCCCACGCCGGTGGTCGCTGAGCCGGGATCGACGAAGGGATTGACAAAGACAGGGCCTCGTGCCGAAGCGAGTTTCTGGGTTCGGTAGCCGCCGATCACCGTCGGGTCGCCGATGCGCATGTCCGTGGTCCAGAGCATGCCGCCCTCGAGCGACGTCGCGTTCAATGCCCGGAGATACACATCGAACGTCGCGCCCTTCGGAGAACCGGGCGGGATCGCGGCATACACAGTCACGACCGCCGTGTTCGGATCGGCCAGCAGTTCGCGGGGCGACATGCCCGCGACGTTCGTGCCTGCGGTCGTGTTTCCGCCCTGGCTGATCCCGCGCAATCCAAGCTCACGCTCCATCGTGGCCGCGACGCCCGAGTCGAGCGCAAGCCCTCCCGTCCCGTTCAGGCCGACGACGAGCCCAAGCCCCGAGACAACCACGGGCTGCACGCCGTTGATGGTGACCTCAGAGCCGATGGTGCCTCGCAACGAGGCCGGAACGTTGCGAACGACCGGCGCAACGGTTCTCGCACGAGGCGGCTCCTTTTTCGAGCCGCCACACCCGCCGAGCGGCAAGACGGACGCCGCGAGAAGGGCGAGGGTGGCAAACAAGAGACTGAACCGAGCAAGCTGCGGCATGCAAAGCTCCGGGCAGGGGGACATGGAAAGCGTGAACTTTACGGGAGTTGCGGGCGAGACGTTCCGCCTGCTCGCAAGATGGGGGGTATGGACCCCAAGACGAGGAATCCGGACGAATCGCAAAGCTATCCACAATCTGAGGCCCTCGGCGACCACGCAAAGATGGGTGGCTGAACCCATTCTTGATGAAATCGTAGGGTCGGACACCGAACATCCGAATCGCGTAAGTCCAAAGATGAGCGTCATTTGTGCGCAAGTGACAGGATATTCAGGAAAGTCCTACCGGATTTTGTGGTCTGACCCCATTGCCAGCACGATCTGTAGTGGTATCCTGAGCCCCCGCTGAGTTCTGGCGGGATGACCAGACCGGCAGGGAAAGCCAGGAACAACGCCCATCGGGGACGTTTGTCGGTGTCTGCATTCGGTCGTATATTCGGGTATTGAAAGGGATTTGGAAGTGGGTGTGCTGAGCGACACGCAGATTCGGGAACGGGTTCGCATTGAGCCCTTTGCCGACGCCCAGAAGCGTCCGGGCCGGATCTCCTTCGGCGTCTCCTCATATGGATACGACGTTCGGGTCGGCACGCGCTTCAAGATCTTCACGCCGACGCCCAAGTCCGGCGACATCGCAGTCGTCGATCCGAAGTTGTTCAGCGACGACATGATGGTCGAGGTCGATGTCGGGCACAAGCCCGAAGGCCAGCAGTACGTGATCATCCCGCCCAACTCCTTCGCGCTCTGCGAAACGGTGGAGTACATCGAGATCCCGCGCGATGTGCTGGTGATCTGCGTGGGGAAGAGCACGTACGCGCGCTGCGGCTTGATTGTGAACGTGACGCCCCTGGAGCCGGAGTGGCGCGGCAAGGTGACGCTGGAGATCAGCAACACGACGCCTCTGCCGGCGCGGGTGTACGCGAACGAGGGTGTGGCGCAGTTGGTCTTCCTCGTCGCGGACCAGGTCTGCCAGACCTCGTACGCGGACAAGGGTGGGAAGTATCAGGATCAGGGTGGGTTGACGTTGCCGAAGGTGGATTGAGGGGCATTTGCCATTCGCCATTCGGCATTCGCGGAAGGCAGGCCGACTGTGAGCTTTGAGCGTGGGAGACATTCGGTCACATCGAGATCTCCGGGCGTGGCAGTTGGCCTACGCGCTGGGCTTGCAGGTGTACCGGGTCACGAGCACCTTTCCGACGACGGAGCGATATGGACTGGTTTCACAGCTTCGACGGTCGGCGATTTCCGTGCCGAGCAACATCGCGGAGGGGTTCGGCCGGGGATCGACTCACGATTACATTCGGTTCTTGAAGATGGCAAGAGCTTCTCTCTTTGAGTTGGATACGCAGCTGCAGTTTGCACGAGACCTTCAGTTGATTCCGCAGACAGAGTTTGACCGCCTGACTTCGGATTGGAACGACACAAGCAAGGTGTTGGCCGGGCTCATTCGGAGCGTCACACCGAATGCCTGATGGCGAATGCCGAATGGCGAGTTTGAAGCGAGGCGTCGCACGATGAAGATCACCCGCAAGTTCACCAAGGACGGAATGGACCCCTTCGACAGCGTGCGCTGGACGCGCCGGTCGTCGAAGATCTCGAACCCCGACGGCTCGGTCGTCTTCGAGATGAAGGATGCCGAGGTGCCGGAGACCTGGTCGCAGCTCGCGACCGACATCATGGTCTCCAAGTACTTCCGCAAGGCGGGCGTGCCGCAGATGGAGGACCCGTGCGCGATCCCCGGCGCGGGGGCGGGCGGCAGATTCAAGAAGGACAAGGACGGCAAGCTCGTCACCGGTCCCGAGCGCTCCGCGCGCCAGGTGATCCACCGGCTGGCCGGGTGCTGGCGTTACTGGGGCGAGACGCACGGGTACTTCGACGCCGCGGCTGACGCTCAGGCGTTCTACGACGAGCTCGTCTACATGATGGTGCACCAGATGTGTGCTCCCAACTCGCCCCAGTGGTTCAACACGGGGCTGAACTGGGCGTACGGCATCTCCGGCCCGGCCCAGGGACACTGCGTTGTCGATCCGAAGACGGGGGAGGTCTCGCTGGCGAGCGATGCCTACACCCACCCGCAGCCCCACGCATGCTTCATCCAGAGCGTTGAGGACGATCTCGTCAACCCCGGCGGCATCATGGACCTCTGGGTCCGTGAGGCCCGGCTGTTCAAGTACGGCTCCGGCACCGGCACCAACTTCAGCCACCTGCGCGGCGAGGGCGAACCCCTCTCCGGTGGCGGCAAGTCCAGCGGCCTGATGTCCTGGCTGAAGATCGGCGACCGTGCCGCGAGCGCGATCAAGTCCGGCGGGACGACACGCCGCGCCGCGAAGATGGTCTGCCTCGACATGGACCACCCGGACATCCAGACCTTTGTGAACTGGAAGGTCCGCGAAGAGATCAAGGTTGCCGCGCTCGTCGAGGGAATGAAGAAGCTCTCGAAGGAGCAGCAGGAGACGGCCTCCAAGATGGGGCTGAAGCTCGACTACGACTTCAACGGCGAGGCGTACCAGACGGTCAGCGGGCAGAACTCGAACAACTCCGTGCGCATCCCCGATTCGTTCTTCGAGGCGGTGGAGAGCGACGGCGAGTGGAAGACGTTCTGGCGGACGAACGGGGATCTGGCCCGGACGTTCAAGGCCCGGGAGTTGTGGAACGACATCGGGTATGCCGCGTGGCGGTGTGCCGATCCGGGCGTGCAGTTCGACACGACGATCAACGCGTGGCACACGTGCCCGAGCGCGGGGCGGATCAACGCGAGCAATCCGTGCTCGGAGTACATGTTCCTCGACAACACGGCGTGCAACCTTGCATCGCTGAACGTGCTGAAGTTCTATGACCCGGAGACGCGTAGCTTCGATATCGAGCGTTTCGAGCACGGCATCGACCTCTGGACGATCGTGCTCGAGGTGAGCGTGCTGATGGCGGCCTTCCCGAGCCGCGAGATTGCGGAACTCAGCTACAGGTACCGCACGCTGGGCCTCGGATACGCCAACCTCGGCGCGATGCTGATGCAGGCGGGCATTCCGTACGACAGCGACGAGTCGCGGGCGATCTGCGCGATGCTGTCGGCGGTGTTGACGGGTCGGAGCTACCGCCAGTCGGCGGAGATGGCGGAACTGCTCGGGGCATTCCCCGGATATGAAGCCGACAAGGAGAACATGCTCCGCGTGATGCGGAACCATCGCCTCGCGGCTCACGGCGAGCCCCGCGACAGCGATCGCTACGAGTCGCTCAGCATCACGCCCGTGCCGATCGATCACGCGCTCGTGAAGGCCGGACGCGCGGATCGCATCTCCAACGCACGGACGATCCTCGAACGGGCCACCCGCGCCTGGGATGATGCGGTCGAGTTCGGCGCCAAGCACGGGTATCGCAACGCCCAGACGACCGTCATCGCGCCCACAGGCACGATCGGCCTGCTGATGGACTGCGACACCACCGGCATCGAGCCGGACTTCGCGCTCGTCAAGTTCAAGAAGCTCGCCGGCGGCGGGTACTTCAAGATCGCCAACGAGTCCGTCAAGCCCGCACTGGATGCGCTCGGGTACACCGCGCCCCAGGTCAAGGACATCATGACCTACCTGCTCGGCACGCTCTCGCTCGAGGTGCCGATGCCGAAGGGAAGCGGTGGGGGAGCGGGCGGCACCTTCGCTGCATTCCTGAAGACCAAGGGCTTCAGCGCGGAGGAACTGGCCAAGATCGAGCAGTCGCTCCCGGGTGTCTTCGAGATCGGGCACGCCTTCGGCACGTGGGTTGTCTCCGACACTGTTCTCAAGGCCATCGGTGCTGATCCCGCCAAGGCCCGCGCCGACATGTCCTTCAATGTGCTCAAGAAGCTCGGCCTGAGCGACAAGCAGATCGACGAACTGAATCGGGTGATCTGCGGCACGCAGACCGTCGAGGGTGCTCCGCACCTCAAGAAGGACCACCTGCCCGTCTTCGACTGCGCGAACACCTGCGGCAAGACCGGCAAGCGATACATCCATCCGCACGGGCACATCCGCATGATGGCCTCGGCCCAGCCGTTCATCTCCGGCGCGATCTCAAAGACCATCAACCTGCCGAACGAGGCAACGGTCGATGACATAAAGGAGTGCTACAAGCTCTCCTGGCAGCTCGGCCTCAAGGCCAACGCGCTCTATCGCGACGGGTGCAAGCTCAGCCAGCCCCTGAACTCCACGTCGGACGCGAAGGCCGATGTCGATCTCGAGAGCGAGGTCGATGAGATGGGGGAGTCCGAGGCAAAGGAAGAGGTCGCGACGGCGACGGTGGCTGTTGCACAGGCGGTTGCGCGGGCTGATGCGCCCGCCGCCGAGGCAAAGCAGGTCGAGGTGCTGCACCGCCCGATGCGTCGGCGTCTGCCCGACACGCGGCGCTCGCTCACGCACAAGTTCAACATCGCCGGTCACGAGGGATACCTGACCGTCGGGCTCTACGACGACGGGCAGCCGGGCGAGCTCTTCATCACGATGGCCAAGGAGGGATCCACCATCGGCGGCCTGATGGACTCACTGGGCACCGCGACCAGCGTCGCGCTCCAGTACGGTGTGCCGATCCAGTCGCTGGTCAACAAGTTCACCCACCAGCGCTTCGAGCCGGCGGGCATGACCACCAATCGCGATATCCCCTTCGCCAAGTCCCTTGTGGATTACATCTTCCGCTGGATGGGTATGCAGTTCGTCGAGGGATATCGCGAGGCCAACGCTCCGAAGCGAGAGGATGGAACGGCCTCGGATGGCTCGGCCGGGCGGCTCAGAGATGATCGCGCCTGGATCACCGCCGGGCATCGCACGGAATCGAGCCGCACAACCCGCGAGTCGCACACCACGCCCGAGTCCGGCATCTCCGGGCACAAGGGCGAGGGGCGGGTCCGGGTGACGATCGAGGAGACCACGGTGATCCACACCGGGACGCTCACCGCCGCGATGGAGAACACCAGCGATGCGCCGCCGTGCGATATCTGCGGGACCATCACCGTGCGCAGCGGAACGTGCCACAAGTGCCTGAACTGCGGCAACAGCATGGGGTGCAGTTGAGAGTTGTTCACGCCGCCCGGCCCGCGCGGGCGGTTCACAGGGTGGATCGAACGCCGTTTCGATGTCGAGGAGATTCTTGAGACCTTCACTCAGTGCGAGCGACGAGAGTCGGGCTGGATGGATCCGGTCCGGAGAGCAGGAGAGGGACAGTCTTGTTCTCTGAAGCTTCGCGTCTGAACGAGCAATCGGCAATGGCCATCGGGCCTCGTGCCACGGAGCGGATTTCAGACGCGAGTCACTCGCCATCGGCATGAAGGCCGGGATCAGTCTCAGGATCGAAACGGCATGGGGTGGACGGACCCACCACCAGGACAGAGCCGCCACCCGAAAGGGAGACCTCCGCGGCCTGTCCTGAGCCTCCCAGCCCCCGGGCTTCCTCACGGATGCTCGGGGGCTTTTCATTGCTCGGCGGGGCGACGGAGGGCGGGAATTCTGGCCAGTGGGGGCCTTTTATGGTCAAGGGCCGATAGAAAAACGTCCTCAAGCCAAAATAATCTGAAAGTTCGCTTGCCAACCCCTCGATTTTGATTCCGGGAGACGTCATACT
The DNA here is from genome assembly GCA_019454185.1 of Phycisphaeraceae bacterium. Taxonomy (NCBI): domain Bacteria; kingdom Pseudomonadati; phylum Planctomycetota; class Phycisphaerae; order Phycisphaerales; family Phycisphaeraceae; species Phycisphaeraceae bacterium. Next base: position 1,349,171 of record CP075368.1, on the reverse strand, counting down.
CTCTCCTGAGAGACACGTCCAGATCCGGTTGCTTCCGGGAGTCGTTTTCCCACCGGGTCGGGTCGACAAGCATCGGGACGAGAGACCCCGATCGCGAGCAGGGAGAGAAGACATGCGTTCGATTGCATCATTGTGCGCCGTTGCCGGCCTCGCTATCGCTGGCAGCGCGTCCGCCAGCGTGATCACGACGTTCAGCTACTCAGATCTGAACGGCAGCTATACACCCATCAACGCCATGACCGGCACGTTTAGCGCTGTGGCCGCGAACACCGCCTCGTTCCAGACGGGTGGCGATGTCTCCCGGACGGCTGCGCCCGGCGGCACGGCCCAGTTCGACACCGGCTTTATGTCCCTCGGCACCTCGGCCGACATGCAGATCACGCTCAGCGTCGTCAAGACCGGCCTGCTCGAAGGCACCGGTATGGGCACGATCGTCATCACCGATGTCGATGGCGACACGATCACCGCCGATATCGATGGCCTCTGGCAGTCGCCCGGCTTCGGCGTCGTCTTCTTCAGCGGCCTGATGTCGAACGTCTACTTCAACGACAATGGCGCTGCGGACGGCATGTTCAACGGTGTCAACGGCTCGTTCGACATGAACATGCCGGGCAACCCGCCCTACCTTGGCGCGTTCAGCCAGTTGTACATCCGTTTCGGTGGCGGCTTCTTCGCGAGCGGGTTCACCGGCCAGACGGTCTCTGCCGACGGCCAGATCATTCCCGCTCCGGGCGCACTGGCACTCGTCGGCGTCGCAGGTCTCATGGCTCGTCGTCGTCGTGCGTAAGCCCTGGACGAAGTATCGAAAGCACTCCTCCAGCAGCCGCGTGGGATTCCACGCGGCTGTTCTTTCATCGACGCCGAGCGCGGCCCGATCACCCTATCACCGATCTCGATCAGGCGTGAATGGATGCGCGATCGCATCTCGACCCATCGGGACATCATACCTCTCACGCGTCGTGCAGTAGGCGGCTCCACCCATTCGTCCGGCAAGGTCGAGGACATCGGCATCGATGTGATGGCGCTCGTTGATCGCATCGTCGCGAACAAAGACGCTCACAACTTGCCCGATCACGATGTTGCCGCCGCTCGGCGCACCGGGATTGGTGCGGATGATCTGAAGCGTGCGGCACTCGAAAGCGACGGGGGACTCAAGAACTCTCGACGGGCCGACAACGCTTGAGGGGACGGGTGTCAGGCCGGCGAGCTCAAACTCGCTCTCGCCGTGCGGCAGCGGTTCAGAGGCCGCGACGACCTTGTGGATGATCGATGTCGGGGCGACGTTCACCACGAACTCGCCGGTGCCGCCCTCGGCGTGCGGCTTGCAGTTTCGGAGAGTGTCCTTCTCTCTGCCGCTCGCGTCGTTCGCGGGGCAGAAGAGCAGCGTCAGGGGATTGGAACCGACGCCGCTGAAGAACGAGAATGGCGCGAGGTTGGGCTTGCCATCCGGCGACAGCGTCGAGACGACGGCAATCGGCCTCGGAACGATGGAGCCGATGAGGAGCTTGTAGCGAGTGGCGATGTCGATGTGTTCAGGCCGGATATCCACACAGGATCATTGCGTGAGAGGAGCGACCCGGCCAATCCGTCTCTCAGGCCGCCTTCGGCACGAAGACCCGCACGCAGTTGCCACCGGCAGATTCGCAGGCCTGGATCGCGCGGGTTGTGGCCGCCGCGAGTTGCTCGGGTCGGCTGAAGGGTGAATCGGTGTTCTGCTCGATGCCGACGACACCGATGCTCGCCGTGACTGCCATGCCGCCGTGCTTCGCCCAGCGTGCCCCTGTCTGTTCGAGATCGATTCTGAACTCCTCCGCGACACGCTGCGCGGGGAGACGCCCCGTGCCGATGACGACTATCCCGAACGTGAGGTCGCCTGTCCGACAGACGATGCCGCCGAGCGGCAGGAAGTGCTTGATCAACAGCGTGGCGACGCCGAGGAGCGTTTCGGTCGCGTCTGAACCCGTTCCCGTTGGACTCGTCTGCGTGACCCGTACCTGGATGACGCTGACCGCCTCGCCCTTCTGCTCGCCCGCGTCGAACGCGGCTCGCATGGCGGTCTGGAACGCTGCGGGCGTGCCGAGACCGGTGGTCGGGTCTTTCTCGTAAAGGTCCATTTTCGGGCGTGACTCGTCGTTCACCACGCGATTGGTGTCGGCACGGGTGAGCTCAACCAGCCGCTCGTTCGCCTTCTTGAGGACCTCATCGACATCGGCGACCTGTCCGGTTGAGAGTCGGAGCACCGAGCTCATCTCACGCACGCCGACGCTGATCCGATGGAGGATCTCGTCGACCTGCTCCTGCTTGAGATCGAACCACTGCTCGCCCCTGGCATAGAGGCGCCGCATGGCGTCGGTGGGGTCGGCATCGGTGAGCACGTCGTGCGCAATGTTGCCGATGGCAACGCAACGGATCATCGGGATGCAGATTGCCGGTGCGGCGGTCGGCCGCTCGTGATACCGGACAGGAAGCACGATCTGAGCCGGGAGCTTCCATCGCTCAGCGAGCATCGCGCCGACATCTGGGTGCTGAAGCTCGAACGCCGAGAGTTCGAGCGGCACAAGGTCCCGATGGTGGGATGCACTGCGTAGGACCTCGTCGTAGCGTGCGCCGAGAGCGCGGTGCATGGCAACCATGCCTACGTCCTGGAGGAGCCCTCCGAGGAACGCCTCATCGGGGTCATCAAGTCGCACGATGCCGCCAAGAACTCGGGCTGCGACCGCCGTGTAGAGACCTCGGCGCCAGTACGACGTGAAATCGAAGGTGCAACCCTCGTGGCCGTCTTCAACGGCCTTGACGAGAGAGAAGCTCAATGCGAGGGACTTGACCGGATTGAGGCCCAGCATCACGAGGGCCTTCTGGATGCTGCCGCACTTCTGGCGGAGGCCGTAGAAGCTGGAGTTCACGGTCCGAAGGATCTTGGTGGTCAGTCCCTGATCGGCCTCGACCACGCGTCCGATGTCCGCAAGCTTCACGTTCGGATCGCTCGTGAGCTCGATCACGCGGACAGCCACCGCCGGGAGCGATGGCAACGAAGGGCAACTCAGGATCTCTTCCAGCACGTCCTTGCGCATGGTCATTCTTCACTTGTTTCGGGCTGTCCAGCAGTCGCCCGATGCCCAATCCGATCGGCATGAGGGGCGGCGACCTTCACCCTTGGACACGAGTCAGGCGGATTCCCGAGTCAGGAATGCCATTTCGCCGGAGCGGATCTCGCCTCCGAGCGCGTAACGGATACACGCATCGAGGAAGCGGCGAACCCTGAGCAGCGTTATCGGACGAATAGCATCCAGCCCGTCGAGGGATGCGAAAGACCGGAGAGCCAGCACGGTCTCCTCACGCACCTGCCATGCCTCCGTTGTCACGGGCTCGTTGTGGCCTGCCATGCGCCCGAACTGGGGAAGGAAGCGATGGACGCCCTCTCCCGATGGTGCGTGGCGATACGGGGTGCCGTCGAGGTCGGGTTGATGGCCGCATTCCGTGAGCGCGGCCCACTGAAGGCGAACGACTGGGGCGTCGCCGGGATCCATGTCCCTGAGCGAGTCCTCCAAAGCGTCGAAGGTCTCCGGGTGCGGATCGAGCTCGGTCATGATGCGAGAAACGACCTCGGTCATATAGCAACCGTTCAGGAAGCCCTGAAATGAGAAACGGGGGCCTGCAAATCGTTCCTCCAGGTCCCAAGAGGCGAGCGTGGACAAGCCGCCAGAACGCTTCGGAAAGAGACGTGCCTCGGCCGCCGTCAGGCCCTCCATGCCGCCTGAGAAGTGGCTGCCTTCGCGTCGCGACCCCTTGGCGATCACGCGGAGGAGGCCGACCTGGCGGAACAGGATGAGGCACGTCTGGCTGGTCTCGGACCAGTCCCAGGTGCGAAGGCAGATGCCGCGATCGAGTACGCCCGACATTCCGGCAGCGTATCGCCCTCGCGCGGCTCGACGCTACGATCCGCCATGCACTTTTCGCTGGTCGATCGGGTCTTGGAGCAGAGCGATCATCGCATCGTCACCTTGAAACAGGTGACACGCGCGGAGGAGTATCTGCTGGACCATTTCACGACGTATCCCGTCCTGCCGGGCGTGTTCATGCTCGAATCGATGGTGCAGGCGGCTCGGATCCTCGCCTCGCGTGATGAGGATCCGGCTTCGCCCCCCTTTGTGCTCGGTCGCGTGCGGGCTCTGAAGTACGGCACATTCGTCCGTCCCGGATATGCAATCCGAGTCGAAATCGACCGGACAGTCTCATCCGTGGGGCCGAGTGCCGCAGCAGGCAACGGGGAGTTGGACTTCAAGGGAGTGGTGCGGCTTCTCGACCCCGCGGCCCCGCCCGGAGCGGACACGCTCACGGCCTGCACAGGGCGATTCTCTCTCAGACGGGTCCGGGTTTCGGCTCCGATTCTCGTTGGGCATCCCGAACCGGCTCCGATCGGCTAAACTCTGACCCTCGCTGGAGGCCTTCCGGGCCGGAGCGTGCATGGTCGCGTCGGGCGTGTCGCTCTTCGCGGGTGCATACTCGACCGGAATCAGGGAATTCGCATGACTCGTGATGATATTTATGCCAAGGTCAAGGAGATCCTCGCCGACGCCATGGGCGTTGACGAGGGAGACGTCACGCCCGAAGCCACGCTGCGTGGGGATCTTGGCGCGGAGTCGATCGACTTTCTCGACATCGTGTTCCGTCTGGAGCAGGCGTTCGGCATCAAGATCCAGCAGGGGGAACTCTTCCCGGACAGTCTGGCACAGAACGCCGACTTTGTTCAGGATGGCAAGGTCACTGCTCGCGGCATCGCCGCCATCAAAGAAAAGCTGCCCCACGTCGACCTGTCGGCGTTCGAGAGGGACCCGCAGGTCTCAAAGATCGGCGATATCTTCACGGTTGAAGCGCTCGTCCGCTTCGTTCAGAACAAGCTCGCTTCCGTTCCCGGATGAGGTGTGCGGCGTGCGATGGATGTGGATCGATCGTGTTGTTGAGCTCCAGCCGCGTCAGCGGCTGGTGTCGATCAAGCACATCTCTCTTGCCGAAGAGCACATGCACGAGCACTTCGCCGCGAGCGAGGCCAGGTCCTCGCTCCCGGTCATGCCCGGCTCGCTGATTGTCGAGGGTGTCGCCCAATCCGGCGGCATCCTGATTGGGCACGCGCTCGCATTCGAGCAGAAGATAGTTCTCGCCAAGGTCACTCGCGTCGATCTCGATCACGACGCGACCGCTGGCGACACGCTCAGATACACCATCACCATCGACCAGTTCGGGCCGCAGGGGGCTTCGACGAAGGGTGTGGTGGATCTTCTGGAAGTATGGTCCGGCAAGTCGCGAACGATCGGCCACATCGACCTGATGTTCTCCGTTCTCGAGAACAACATGGCCGGTATCGAGTTCCCGGAGGGGAACTTCGTCTTCGGCGAAGCGTTCAAGACGCTCATGCGGAACAGCGGCGTGCTGATCCCCGGCGAGTGAGTTGACGACTCATCAATCCGAACTGCCGTATCAGACTCGGGCATGCATCATCGCTCTGTCTGAGCAACGTCCTCTGATGGCTTCGGGCGGCTCACCAGGAGCACGACCAGACCGACAAACACCCCGACCGCGCTGAGAAGCCACATCGGAGGCATGTAGGCGTGGCTCGCGTTGATATTCAGCCCTCGGCAGTATCCCATGGCCAGCACATGAACCTGCAGCATCACCATCGCACCGACAGACAGCCACCAGCGTTGCAGAGGCGTCCACTGCTGGCGTGTGAGCAGATACAACCCCCCGGCGGCAAGTCCCCCGAAGCAGAAGACCATCTCGCCGCCAAACGACATGCGACCAGAAGCCGCGGCGGATTCGGTCGCGGGAATGAAGAATTCCTTGAAGTACGCGGGCCTCAGCACCGCGAGCGACATGGGGATGTGCCAGATCGCTCCAAAGACACCTGCACGGAACCATGACGATGGCTGTACACCGATCGTCGCGCCGCGTTGCCTGCGAAACTGCTGAACAAATGCCGCGAGAAAGCAGAGCGCCGCGGCCATCGAGACGCCCTTGTTGACCACAAAGACCGGCAGATTCTCAAGGTTTTTCGGCGCGAAGGCAATGTAGCGGATTGCCGAATAGATGATTGAGCACGTGAACAGCGTGACGATCCACTTCATGGGTGCCTCCCGAGTGTCAAGCAGCAGCATACCAGCCGTGCTCGCCATGAGGGAGAGATCGCAAGAAGATGGCATCTGACGCGAGAGACGATGCAGCACCTGGCGCAAGTCGGCACTGCGTGGACGTTATGGTCTGACGCTCCGCGGCGTCAGAGGTCAACCTTTCACTTACCAGTCGGCAAAATCGGGGTAGGCGGATTCGAACCGCCGACCTGCCGCCCCAGGCGGCCGCGCTCACCAAGCTGCTCGTCCAGCCAACGCCGACCCTGACCGGTCTTCAGGTATCTCTCGCGACGCGCGGCCTCGGCGCGGGTCGGAAACGACTCTCGATACACAACAACCCACGGCACGCCATGCCGTGTCGCCAGTGAATGTCCCGCATTGTGACGCCTCAGCCGTTCATCAATGTCCGCACACGAGCCGGTGTACCGACGCCCCGTGACCTGGCTCACCAGCACATACACCCAGTACATTGAATCGGGGTGACAGTACACCAATAGAACTTTTCTTGGAGGGCGTTAGGGTCTGGAAGCCCGGAATCCGGGAGTTACTGGTCGTGACGCCGTGACTGAGCTTGGCTTGGGGGCTTGAGCCCAGTTCTGGTTGCTCAATCCAACCGTCCTCCGACCCGCGAGGTCTTCCGATAAGGCGAAGTCTGCTCGTACGGAGCAAGGCCGCGTGATGGAAGCCGCAGGGCCCTTGGGAGTTCCCATCCGATCACCCGCCGATGCCTGCGAGGCGCGTGTGTCGATTGTTCCCCCCCGGAACTGGAACTCCGGGCTACCCATGTCTCGGTCGATATACTTCGGCATGGCTAGAAGGTCCTGTCATCAGCGAAAGAACAAGCCTGGGCGATTCGCCGATTGGCCGTCGGACGCCTCCACTCCGAGAGAGTTGTCGGAACAGGTGGCGTACACCGGGCATCGCAAGCACAAGGACTACACGAGTCCTGCCGGACCAGGCGCGTTCCAAGCGGATGACTACAAGTGCGACTTCTACCCACCTGAACAATGGCCGCTCCTTCAAAATGCTCTCCGCTTGGCGATCCGTTCTCGTTCTGTCGCCGAGTTCCGCGGTAGGTTTCCCAAACGAGCGTGGGTGCGCATCAATGGCGTACTGCACGAGGCACGGCAGAGCGGTTATGACAGCCACGAGTACCACGGCTTCCCCATTGATGATCCCCGCCATTACCCTCTGCCTATTTCCCGTTTGAACGAAGTACCGAATGTCGAGATTCCTCCACATCGAATCTGATCCGGTGGCTCAGCCCGCAGCAACCGACTCGCTAGAGAAGGCAACATGGTCGGCGTTGCGCATCCGGGTGGGCGCGCGCACTGTCAGCCGTGTGCTCGACAAGAAGCTCAACGATGAGCGATCGCTACTTTACGTTCCATTGTTCGCAGTGTGCGACTGGATTGTCAGCAACTGGTGGGTGTTGCTCAATGAACCGTGCAGAGGCGAGTTCGTGCCTCCGCCTGATTCAGACGAACCGAGTTTCTCTTGGACGAAGCGTCATTGCCTTCGCGCAGCGGAATCGGATCTTCTACTGCCGGCGTTGTACCTTTTTAGTGATGGACGCGGGCTGCGCGCGGAATGGCGAGCAGATACTGAAGACGCTCTGCCTCACATGCCCGCGTTCTTCGTTGACTCTGGATGGGCGGCGCTCGAAACAGAACCAACCGAGCAGACGCTTGCTCAGTTTGTGTCCAATATCCTCACCAGAGTAAATGGGATCGATGACGTTCGTGTGCGCGACGTTCGAGACACGTGGAGGGCGATCCAAGAAGCTGACATGGAAGAGAGACAGTTCTGCATAATGGCCGGTCGATTGGGTCTCAATCCGTACGACAGGGACGAAGTCTCAGATTCGCTGGCGGGCGTACTTGAACAGTTTGCAGACGCGGATGACCCGCTTGTGCAGGACATAACCACCGCTGCATCTTCAGACAGCATTGACAAGCAGTGGCGTTGGGTTGAGCGGGCGCAAAACTCACATCGCTTGAGCGGATTTCCTCCAGTGGCGCCACCCCCTCCCGAAAACGCCTTCGTGCGCGCTGACAAGTACGGATATCAGTTGGCGAGAGACTTCCGGGCGCGAGCCTCTATTTCCGTAGATCATAGGTTGGACTCGGTCGAAGACCTTGCCGAGTCCGTTCTTGGCGTCCGGCTGCAGGCAGTCGACGAGAATCATTTGAGTGGTCGAAGTGTCAAGCTCATCGCTGGCAAATCCCACGACGGCACTGCACAGTTGGTTGGGCCACGAGCGTCGCGCCCAGAGGATGACCGTTTCCGAATCGCTCGCGGACTGTTTCAAATAGCAGTCGGGAGTGCCCGCGGTCCACGACTTGTGACGGACGCATTTACTTGGAACCAACGAGCATCGCGAGCATTCGCCGCCGAACTGATCGCGCCACAGCAAGCGTTGAAGGAGCGTGCCGGTCATTGGGCGGATGGCGAGACAGTCCGAGAACTTGCGACGGAGTTCCAGGCAAGCACGATTTTGATCGAGAAGCAGCTGAAGAATGCACGCGTTCCCGTCGCGGAAGATTGATCCTCGCTGGCACGTCAGCTCGTTTTGCGATTGGCTCTGGTCCGCAGTTCAAACCAAGCCTGCTGTAGTCAGGATGACAGGACAGGATTGAACTTGTCCGTAAACACCGATGGCCCCGGCACTTGCTGGGGCCATCAGGTCTACTGAATCGGGGTAGGCGGATTCGAACCGCCGACCTCTTGACCCCCAGTCAAGCGCGCTAACCAAGCTGCGCTATACCCCGGACAAACATCAAATAGCTATTCTCGCTCGCTGTGTGCCGCTGGGGGCGGCCGAACGGGAACAGGGCGTAAGCATAGCCCGAACGCGTTGCCCTTCCAAGTGCTGCCACGACCGGCGTACGGGGCTTATTGACCCCGTGTGGGAGCCCCGATCGCCTCGATCAGCGGGCCGAGGTATTTCTCGTAATTCCGCCAGCGTGCGACAGCGGACCGATAGACCGGCAGCCGCACCTGATCGATGCTGCGGGTCATCGCGACCTTCTTCTGCGACTCGTGCCGGAGCATCCTCTCGTCCCACTTCAAGCCGAGGAACTCGCACATGCGACGTGCGTGGCCAGAGGCATCTTCGACGTGCTCCTCGTAGCGAATCTCAAGGCGTGGCATGTCGAGGACTCGCGACCAGTGATCATCGAGTCTCGCGGCGTCGCGATAGAAACGCCCGAGCCAGTCCGGCCGATCGCAGTACGGCGCGAGCGCCCCCCGGAGTTGGAACAAGCATGAGAGGCACGTATCGATCGGATCGCGCACACACTTGATCACGCGCGTGCCCGGGCATGCGAGCCCGATCAGGCCCATGTACAGCATGTTCACCGGGAGCTTGTCGATCACAAACGTCGCGTCCAGCGAGGTCTGGTTCAGCGTGCGAGCATGCGCCGCACCGGCGGCGTGCAGGACCGCGGGGTCGATGCGTGCCGGGTCGCCGATGAACGGAACGCCACCGACTCGTGTGTCCGGCCAGATCTGTCCCGTCGCGAACTGGAACGTGTTGAGTTCGCCCGCGCTCGCGACGCTCGGATGCGACGAGAGCACCTGCTGCACGAGTGTCGTTCCCGAACGCCACATCCCCACGACGAAGAGACCTCGGGAACGAGGTCGGTCCGCGAGATGCAACGCCGCGATGCGGTCGCTGCTCCACGCCATGATCGCGTCGTCGACCGCTTTGCTCACTGCGTCCGGGTCGTACCCGTTCCCGCTCTCCGATTGTCTGGCTTCAGCGAGGTCGGCCCATGCCCTGTCGTACTCTCCGGCTCCGTCGAAGATGTCCGCCCGGGCAAAGAGCATCGTGCGCCGAACCGGCAGTGGTAGCGACGGATTCTCGAGTGTGCGGGTCAGGAGGTCGATGGCCTCGGGCGACCGGCCGACCCTTCTGAGCGAGTTCGCGAGCCGATGGATGACCGCGTGGGGCGGGCCGATCTCAACCAGCGGCGAGAGCAGTTCGATCGCCTTCTCATGCCGACCGGCGATGGCGTGGGCAACGCCCCGAAGAACCGCGATCTCAACGCGCCCCGGCGCCATCCGATCAAGGGCATCGATCTGAGGCATGGCCTCGTCCGGGTGTCCCGCGTGGACGAGCGCGTAGGCCCATTCGTACATCAGGCCGGGGTTCCGATCCATCTGGGATCGAAATGGAGAAAGCAGGTCGCGGGCCTCGTTGTGGTTTCGCTGGTAGTTCAGAGCCGCTGCCGCGATCTGTGCCGCGCCGGGATGCCCTCGCCTGATCTGAAGTGCCTTGAGCGCGACCTGGAGGGCTTGCCTGGCATCTCCCGAGCGGAGACTGGCCGCCGCCGACGCGACCAGCCGGTCCGGATCTGCGGGGTGAGCGGGGTGGTTCATCGGGCTCAGAGTAGCGTGAGGGCCGGTCCGCATCCAAATAGGACCGTGCAACAGATCGGTTTCACTTGCATACGCTCGGTCGCATGGCACGAGTGCTGATCAGCGGCGGAAGGGTGATCGATCCCGCATCCGGCATGGACATGGTCCAGGATGTTGCGATCGAAGATGATCGCATCGTCGAGATCGGCGTGAAGCTCGCCAAGTCCGCCGCGGATCGCGTCATCGATGCCAAGGGCAAACTGGTTGTGCCGGGCCTGATCGATCCTCATGTACACCTGAGAGAGCCGGGGGCCGAGCACAAGGAGACCATCGATTCGGGCACGCTGGCGGCGGCGATGGGGGGGTTCACAACCGTCTGCTGCATGCCCAACACGACTCCCGCGCTCGACACGCCCGAGATGGTCACATTCGTGGATGGCCGTTCCCGCTCGACGGCCCACTGTCGCGTCTACACGGTTGCCGCGGGCACGAAGGGGCGCCGGGGCGAAGAACCCTCTGAGATCTCGCTCTTGGCCAGGGCGGGCGCGGTCGGCATCAGCGATGATGGAGACGCCATCGCGTCGGCGGGAGTGATGGCGCGTGTGCTCACGATGACCAAGCAGGTCGGGCTGGCGTTCATGCAACACTGTCAGGATCCGACACTGACCGTCGGAGCGTCGATGCACGCAGGCGAAGTATCGGTAAGACTCGGCCTGGGCGGCTGGCCCCGCATCGCCGAAGAACTGATCATTGAGCGCGACGTACGCCTCAATACCGCGATCGGCTGCCGCTACCACGTGCAGCACCTCTCGTCTTCGGGAAGCGTTGAGATCGTGAGGCGTGCACGAGCTTCGGGGCAACCCGTCACGGCCGAGGCCTCGCCCCACCACCTGCTGCTGACGCACGAGGCGGTCGGCGGCGCAGATGGTTTCGCGTACGACACGAACGCGAAGATGAATCCACCTCTCCGCGAGGCGAGCGATATCGCTGCGATCAAAGCTGGTATCGCGGACGGAACCATCACCGTTCTGGCGACAGACCACGCGCCTCACAGCGTCGAGGAGAAAGCCCGCCCGTTCGAAGAGGCCCCGTTCGGGATTGTCGGGCTAGAGACCGCGCTCCCGCTGTATGTGGAGTCGCTCGTCAAGGCCGGCGTGATCGACTGGCCCAGATTGATCGCCATGATGACGGTTGAGCCCGCGAAGCTCTGCGGGCTCGATCGCATCGGGCTCGGCACCCTCGCGATGGGTGGGCCGGCGGATGTGACGGTGATCGATCCGGAGCAGGAATGGACGATCCGGCTGGAGGATCTCGCGGGAAAGAGCCGCAACACGCCGTTCCTCGGAAGGCGAGTCGCTGCAAGAGTGGTTCTGACAATGGTCGGGGGCCAGATCCGCCACGAGCGGAGATAGACGAGCCGGATTCGCTTGCAGACATTGAAAACGCTGCTTTCGACCCCCTAGCGTTCAGTTCGGCCATTCACTCGCTATCCGGCGGCATATCGCCGGTCATACATCAGGGGAGTCCTCATGGCAATCCGCATCGGCATCAACGGTTTCGGTCGCATCGGTCGCCTCGTTTACCGTATCGCATCGGCGAACCCCGACATTGAGATCGTCGGCGTCAACGACCTTGTGCCCGCCGACAACCTCGCCTACCTCCTCAAGTACGACACCATGCACCGGCGCTTCACGATCGGCGGCAAGCCCGCCTCGATCGAGTCGACCGAGAACTCGTTCACCGTCAACGGACGCACCACGAAGACCTTCGCAGAGAAGGACCCCTCCAAGCTCCCGTGGAAGGAACTCGGTGTTCACTACGTTCTGGAATCCACGGGCCTCTTCACTGACTTCGAGAAGGCCTCGGCACACGTCGCTGCTGGCGCGAAGCGTGTCGTGATCTCCGCGCCGACCAAGAGCGAGCCGGCACAGGTGCCGACACTCGTTCTCGGTGTCAACCAGGAGTCATACGACCCCTCGAAGCACACCGTCGTGAGCAACGCGTCGTGTACGACAAACTGCCTCGCGCCCATCGCAAAGGTCATCAACGACGCATTCGGGCTCGAAGAGGGCCTGATGACCACCATCCACGCGGTTACGGCGACGCAGCCGACGCAGGACGGCCCCTCGAAGAAGGATTGGCGAGGCGGGCGCAACGGCTATCAGAACATCATCCCGGCGAGCACCGGTGCCGCGAAGGCCGTCACGCTCGCGATCCCGGCCCTCAAGGGCAAGCTCACCGGCATGTCGTTCCGCGTGCCGACGGCGGACGTGTCTGCAGTCGATCTGACCTTCCGCACCGCCAAGGACGCATCGCTGGCCGATATCAACGCCGCGATGAAGTCCGCGGCGGGCGGCGCGATGAAGGGCGTCCTCGCGTACACGGACGAAGAGGTCGTGTCGAGCGACTTCATCGGCGACCACCACTCGTCGATCTACGACGCGAAGGCAGGAATCGAGCTCAACAAGCGGTTCTTCAAGGTCGTCTCGTGGTACGACAACGAGGCGGGTTACTCGGCCCGTTGCGTGGACTTGATCAAGCTCATGGCCTCCAAGGACGGCGTGAAGTAAGATCAAGTCGTGCACACCGCTCCGCCTCCACACTTTGTAGACGATGGCAGGACGCTCCGCACGGAGCGTCTTGCTTTGCGCCCCTGGCAGGAGTCTGATCTCGAAGCGATCGTGGCCCTGAACGACGATCCCGAGATCGAACGAAACACCACATCCGTGACGCTGCCATACACGCGCGAGAAGGGGATGGAGGCGTTAGCCAAGTTCGCTCGCTCCGGGGCGGACGGCTCCGGAATCACCCGCGCATGGTGTCTCGTGGGATCAAACGAGCCCGTCGGCGGCGTCGGTCTGATGCTCAACGCCAAGGACAACAACGCCGAACTCGGCTACTCAACCAGACGCGACCATCGCAAGGCCGGATACACCACCGAGGCCTGTGCCGCGATGCTCGACTGGGCATTCGGCGACCTGGGTCTGCACCGCGTCTTCGCCAGACACTTCACGTGGAATCCCGCGAGCGAGCGCGTCATGGACAACCTCGGCATGCTCCATGAGGGCGTGCAACGCGAGCACGGAAAGAAGGGGGATCTCTACTTGGATCTCTGCTGCCACGCGATCCTGGCCAGCGAATGGGCACAGAGGCAGAGGCGATGATCGCAACGGGAGAAACACCGCCAGAGCATGACAACGGCTCTCCTCCCGGGGAATGGCCGAAGCACGGCGTCTCGTTTCGTGAGGCGATTCGCACGTGGTTGTACGTCGGTCTGCTATCGTTCGGCGGGCCCGCGGCACAGATCGCCGTGATGCACCGGGTGGTCGTCGATGAGAAACGCTGGATCGGCGAGCAACGCTTCCTTCACGCCCTCAACTTCTGCATGCTCCTGCCCGGGCCGGAGGCGATGCAGTTGGCGACTTATATCGGCTGGCTGATGCACCGCACACGCGGCGCGCTCGCTGCCGGCCTTCTCTTCATTCTTCCGGGTTTCGTCTGCATGCTCGCGCTCGGCGTGCTATACGCGAGTTCAAGCCGGTACGGGCTTGTCGAGTTGCTCTTCTACGGCGTGAAACCCGCCGTGGTGGCGATCGTGGTACAGGCCGTGATCAGGATCGGAGGACGCGCCCTGCCGAGTCCCGCGATGGTCGCAGTGGCCGGCGCATCGTTCGCCGCCCTGTTCTTCTTCCGCGTGCCCTTCCCGGCTGTGGTGATCGGCGCGATCCTCACCGGTTTGATCGGCGCTGCGATGTGGCCCGAGACCTTCAAACCCTTGTCAGGGCACAAGGGAAAGGCGATGGGCACCGACACACATCCGCTTCTGCCCGATGATGCCGTGCTGCCGGTCTCTCGATCTCCGCTCCGTGCGATGCGCGTCGCGGCTGTGTGGCTCGTCATCTGGTTTGCCCCGCTCGCCATCGCTGCCGCCTTGTTCGGTCCCCGAAGCGTGATCACGACGTCCGGTCTCTTCTTCAGCAAGGCGGCCGTGGTCACGTTCGGCGGGGCCTACGCCGTGCTTGGATATGTCGCGCAGCACGCGCCCGAGGTCGGATGGGTCACAAGGGGCGAGATGCTGGACGGGCTGGGTCTGGCGGAGACGACGCCCGGTCCACTGATCCTCGTGCTCCAGTTCGTCGGACATCTCGGGTGCTTTCGTCATCCGCCCATGGAGATCGACGGCGCGATGCTGCCGCTCACGCCGTTCTGGTCGGGGCTGGTCGGCGCGACCCTCGCGACGTGGATGACCTTCGCGCCCTGCTTCATGTGGATCTTCCTTGGAGCACCATACATGGAGCGGCTGCGCCACAACCGCCGACTTGGGTCGGCCCTCGCCTGCGTGACGGCGGCGGTCGTGGGCGTCGTCCTTGCCCTCGCACTCTGGTTCGCCACCCACGTCTTCTTCCGCGCTTCGCCAATCCCAGTTCGCTTCGGGCCCGTGCGATTCGACGTCCCAACTTGGGCCTCGTTCGACCTCTGGTCTGCGGGGCTTGCATTCCTCGCGGCGTATCTGATCTTCAGGTTGCGGTGGGGGCTGTTCGCCGTCGTCGGCACGTGCGTTCTCGCGGGAGTCGCGGTGCGGCTAGCACTGATGGTCCTTCACTGGAACCCCGACTGACGCCGCACCCTACCATTCGCCCCTTATGCCATTGACCCAACTCGAGCGTGAGATCTCAGCCGCGGTTCAGGCCCGCCGCGATGCACTCTTTGCCGACCTCAAGCACCATGTCGAGATGCCGACGGGCGGCAACAACGCCGTCGCCCTGGATGCCTCACGAACTCTCCTCCTCGATCGCCTCGCACGCATCGGCGCGACGACGACTCTTGTCCCTGGCGATCCGAAGCCCGACTGGCTGCTCGGCGCGTCCGGTGGTTATCTTCCGCCGACCGGTATCGCGTCTCGCATCGCATCCGACTCTTCGCAGCCGCGCATCCTCATCGCGGGACACCTCGACACCGTCCACGATCCCGCCGGGCCATTCCAGAAACTCACGGTCAACGCGGATGGGAAGACTGCGATAGGACCCGGTTGCGTAGACATGAAGGGCGGCATCGTGATCGCTGTTGCAGCACTCGAAGTCCTCCACGAACTCGGATTCCACGCGAACTGGTCGTTCCTCCTCAACTCCGATGAGGAGACGGGCAGTTACTACTCCGAGCGAGCGATCCGCGACGCCGCACGCAATCACGATCTCGCGCTCGCGCTCGAGCCCGCGCTGCCGGATGGCTCACTCGTGGTCGAGCGAGCGGGATCCGGACAATTCAAAGTTGAGACCTACGGAAAGTCGGCCCACGTGGGACGAGACTTCACATCCGGTGTCTCCGCGGTCACGGCTCTGGCCCGCACGCTCGTCGCGCTCTCAGAACTTCCCGAGCCCTCCCGCGGGATGATCGTGAATGTCGGTCCCATCAAGGGTGGCGAGGTTACGAACGCTGTACCCGACTTCGCACAGGCATGGGGGAACGTGCGGTTCCCGAATCCCGAGGGATGCGAGGAGCTCGCCCGAAAGGTCGACGCCCTCGCTACGCCTGAGAACGCGCCCCCCGACACACTGCCACGCATCGTCATCAAGCGTTCCTTCAACCGTCCAGCCAAGCCGCTCACGCCCGGAGTTCAGTTCCTGGCGGACTCGGCCAAAGGCGTCGCTGAGGACCTCGGCCAGAAGATGCCGTTCGGGAAAACGGCGGGTGTCTGCGACGGCAATATCCTGCAGGACGAGGGAATCCCCTGCATCGACACGCTCGGTGTTCGTGGGGGTGGGTTGCACACGCCGGATGAGTGGATCGACCTGTCGAGTCAGGTCGAGCGTTGCTCACTCCTTGCAATCCTCATCGCACGCCTATCCAGTTCCGATCGGGCTCGCTTCGGCACCGGCGTCTGACCGATCCAACAATGGCCTGTACGCGAGTGAGTCGAGCAAGACAGGCACAAAGAACGTCCGAGAACCGCGGCAGCCGCGCCCACGCGATCGTGCCGCCTGAGAGGGATCCATGACACCGGCTTCTTCAACCCCATCGCTTTCGCCCGCCGCAGACAAGATCAACAACCAGAACACCCAGGCGTCCCAGCCGGTCGGGCGTCAGTTGATGAGCTCGCCCGCGATCCGCTCGTCAGTCGATGCGATCGTTTCAGAGGTAAGGGCCAAGTCCGCTCTGATCACCGATGCAAAGGGTCCCTCGCCAGATTGTGTGAAGTCATACGACGAGATGATGGCTCGCGCCGCGGCGGTCCGAGGTCGTGGCCTGCTCTACCCCTACATCTCCTCCGGCGTCGGGAACGGAGCACTCGTCGAACTCATGGACGGCTCGGTCAAGTGGGACATGATCTGCGGCATCGGCGTCCACTTCTTCGGCCACTCGGAGCCGGATCTCATCCGCGCCGCCGTCGAGGCCGGCGTTGAGGACACACTCAAGCACGGCAACCTCCAGACATCGAACAGCGCGTTCGAGTTTGCTGAGACGCTGCTGACCGAAGCCCAGAAGAACTCGCGATTGAAGCACTGTTTCGTCTCGACCTCGGGCGCCATGGCCAACGAGAACGCGATCAAGGTCTGCTACCAGAAGCACGCCCCGGGAGCAACTCGCGTCCTCGCCTTCCAGGATTGCTTCATGGGCCGGACAGTGACGATGTCGCAGCTCGGCGACTCCGCCGCGGGACGTGTCGGCATTCCGCTTTCGACGCAGGTCGATTACATGCCCTTCTACAACCCCGTCCTCGCCGATCGCATGGGCGAGACGAGGTTCATCGACATGTGCCTCGATCATCTCAGACAATACATCGAGCGCTACCCCGGCCAGCACGCGTGCTTCATCTTTGAGCTGGTCCAGGGCGAGGGCGGCTTCAACGTCGCGCCCCGTGACTTCCACAAGGCCCTGATGGAAATGTGCAAGTCGCACAACATCGCGGTCTGGGACGACGAGATCCAGTCATTCGGGCGAACACCCCGAATGTTCGCCTACGAGCACCTCAACCTCGGCGAGTACGTCGACGTGCTCTGCGTCGGCAAGATGACCCAGGCGTGCGCAACGCTCTACACCGAGCAATACAACCCCAAGCCCGGCCTGCTCTCCGGCACCTTCACCGGCGCGACCGCCGACTTCAAAGTCGGCACCCGCGTCATCGAGAAGCTCCGTGATGGAAGCTACTACGGCCCGGACGGCCTGATCGAACGCCACCACGCAGAGTTCCGGCGTCAGATGCACGCCCTCATCGCCAAGCACCCCGACTGGTTCCCCGCGAACCCGAAAGTCAAGGAGATGGTCTCCGGCTGCGGCGGCATGATGCGATTCACGCCGTTCGGCGGCGACAAGGACAAAGTCATGAAGGCATGCCGCGCCTGCTTCGATGAGCACGTCCTGCTCTTCTACTGCGGGCACGGTCCGTACCACGTGCGGATGCTCCCCCCGCTCGGCGTCATGAAGATGGAAGACTGGCCCCGAGTCATCGAGTGCCTCGAACGCGGCCTCGCGAAGGCCGCCGCGTCCTGATTCCCTGCTCCACAGATACATCTTGGTGGCACCGCTCTCCAGAGCGGCGCGATTGATCGAAGAAACCGCACACACCCGAAAGCCAACCCGTGTTCATCATCCGACGCGCGATCCCGAACGATGTCCCGACCCTCCTCAAACTCGCGAGGATGGTCTACTTCATCAACCTCCCTCCGGACAACACCATCATCGGAGAGAAGGTCCAGTGGTCGCGTCAGTCATTCCTCCTCGCGTCCGAACTCGAAACGGGAGCCGGCAAGGTCTCCGCCGGAAAGCGGACCGACCCGAGCGCGGGCCACCACGGAACAATCTCCGCGGGGCTGCGCGCGATCACGGGCAAGGCGCCGCTCTTCATGTTCGTGCTCGAAGACACGGAGAGCGGCACACCCCTCGGCACCTGCCAGGTCGTCTCTCGAATGGGCGGCCCCGGCCATCCCAACCTGTCGTACCAGTTGACCCGCAAGGAGATGTTCTCCTCTGACCTGCAGGTGGGAACGACGCACGTCGTTGCGAAACTCCACCTCGACGAGTCTGCTCCGACGGAGGTGGGGGGGCTGATCCTCCAGCCGTCCATGCGCTCGCACAGGCAGCGCCTCGGCCGCTTTCTCTCCTACATCCGCTTCCATTTCATCGGCCTGTATCCCGAACTGTTCGCCGATCGCGTGCTCGCGGAGATGATGGCCCCGATCTCTCACGACGGGCAGAACCCCTTCTGGGAATACTTCGGACGACGGTTCATCAACCTCTCCTATCCCGAAGCCGATCGCTTCTGCCAGCACAGCAAAGAGTTCATGCTCTCGCTCCTGCCGCGCGAAGAGATCTATCTGACGCTGCTGCCCGCAGAGGCCAGGAGCGCGGTCGGTCAGGTCAGCCCGGAGACCGTCCCCGCAAGGCGCATGCTCGAGAAACTCGGCTTCAAGTACCACAACCGCATCGATCCGTTCGACGGTGGACCGCATCTCGAAGCAAAGACGTCCGACATCGAGATCGTCAAGAAGACGATGCGAACCGTCCTCGCCGACACGATCGCGCCCGATGCGTGCACCATCAGCGGCTACGCCAGCATCCTCACGAGCGATGGCGACTTCCGCGCTGTCGAGACCCCGATGTCGATCGACAAGCAGGGACGAGTCCGCATGCCGCATGACGCGGTCGAGGCGCTCAAGATCGAGCCGAAGGACTCGGTCGGCATCACACCGATCGACACGCTCCGCGCCGCCACGCCACCGAAGTCCCAGCCCGCGGCACGCAAGGGACGCACCCGATCCAAGGCCCGGTCATAAACGAGCCTCGCCTCCAAGTCTGTCGCGAAGGCATTCGCATGAAGCACCCGTCACTCACCCGCGAGCCATCAAACCTCATCGGCGGACGGTGGATTCCGGCTCCGGGCGACTCGGTCCGCTCGTTCAATCCCGCGCGTCCCGATCAGGTCGTATTCAGTTCTTCATCAAGCATCGCGCACCTGCACGAGGCCGTCGCCGCCGCGCGAGCCGCGCTCCCCGCGTGGTCATCCTGGTCTCGCGAACGCCGCTTCGCAGTGCTCCAACGTTTCAAGTCGCTCGTCACCGCACGCGCCCAGCAGATCGCCGACCTGATCTGCGACGAGACCGGCAAGGCCATGTGGGACAGCAAGGGCGAGGTCTCTGCTCTTACGAACAAAGTGGACATCACGCTCGACGCCACGCCGACCGGCGCACTCGCCCGCGTCACCGGCGTCGAGTTTGCGATGACCCTGACCAAGCAGGGCAAGTCGTGGTTCCGGCCCCACGGCGTCATGGCCGTCCTCGGCCCCTTCAACTTCCCGGCCCACCTTCCCAACGGCCACATCGTCCCCGCCCTTGCCCTCGGCAACACCATCGTCCTCAAGCCCTCCGACAAGGCCCCGGCAACCGGCCAGTTGCTGATCGAGCTCTTCCAGGAAGCGCTCGACGCCGAGAACGCGCCGCCCGGCGTTGTGAATCTCGTGCAGGGCGGCGCGGATGTCGCATCCGCTCTCTCTTCTCATAACGACATCGACGGCATCCTCTTCACCGGCTCCTGGCCAGTCGGCCGCCGCATCATGGAAGCGAACCTCGATCGCCCAGGTCGCATCCTCGCCCTCGAAATGGGCGGCAACAACGCCGCCGTCATCATGCCCGACGCCGACCTCAAGCAGGCCCTCGTCGAGTGCGTCCGCTCCGGCTTCGTGACCACCGGCCAACGCTGCACCTGCACCCGCCGCGTGATCGTCCACGAATTAATCGCACAGAAGTTCATCCCCGCATTCTGCAAGGCCGCATCCAACCTCATCATCGGCGACCCGCGCGCGTCCCACCCCGTCTTCATGGGCCCGATCATCAACGGGCAATCCCGCGACGCCGTCTTCGCCTTCCAAAGGTCACTCCAGAAAGCCGGCGCGGAGATCCTCGTCCCTTCGACGCCCATGGACACGCCCGAACGCGGCTTCTACCTCACGCCCGGCATCGCCCGCGTCGATCGATTCACCCTCGCCGGCGAATCCGACCTGCACGCCGGTCGCGATGCCGGATGCGATACCGAGGTCTTCGGCCCCTTCGTCCGCATCTGCGTCGTCAAGTCGCTCGATGAAGCCATCGAGCAGGCCAACACCACCCGCTACGGCCTCGCGGCGTCCATCTTCACGAAAGATCAATCCGCCGCCGAGCGTTTCTTGTTCGAAGCCCGCGCCGGCTGCATCAACGTCAACACAGGCACCGCGGGCGCATCCTCAAAGCTGCCATTCGGAGGCCTCGGCCTCTCCGGCAACCATCGCCCAGCGGGCGCGTTCAGCGTCGACTACTGCGCATACCCCGTCGCGGGCATGATCGAAACCGGTCCCGACGCCCCCCTCCCCAGCGGCATGACGATTGACGACAAGTGGCTGGCGTAGGGGCGTCCAGAATTATTTTCTTCGGGCGCTCAGCCGCTCCGCGTCCTTCGTAGCAATCTGTGGCGGCACGCCCCGTGGATCCTCTGCGGGCATGATCGTCGTTTCTGATCCGCTACCGCAGGAGCGATTCGATGCGCAGCACCACCTCCGCGATCCAGCACCTCTCCCTCGTGGCTTTCGGCCTCTCCCTCGACTTTGGGCACGCCCTCGCAGACCCCCTCCCCCTCACACTCATCGCCGCGAGCAATCAGCAGGCGCCCGGTTACGACACCGGCATCACCTTTACCCACTTTGACCAGCCCCGTATCACCTTGTTTGCCAGTCAGCCCACATTGACATTCTGGGCCCGTGTGGCGGGACCCGGCATCGACGCCACCAACAACGCGGTCATCTTCGGCAACCGTGGCGGCTCGCTCACCCCCATCTACGCGACCGGCTCCGTCGCCCCCTGGTACACCGCCACAACCTTCAACGCTCTCTTCAATCTCGCCACCAACTCCAGCGGCCAGATCGCCCTCGGTGCGGTCGTCGCTGACACCGGCCTCCCTCCCAACTCATCCCTTGAAGCCAAGAATGCGGGCGTCTTCGTCGAATCTTCACCCGGCACGCTCGTGCCCCTCGCACGCGAGGGCGAGCCCACCGTTCCCTTCCCGTCGATCATCTGGAACAACATGTCCGCTCCATCGATCACCGACGGCGGCACGGTCTCCTTCTGGTCCGGCACACCGGGCGTCATCTGGTCCGCGAGTGTGGGGGGTGGAGGGGGTGGGGGGGGCGCATCATCACCCGAGCCGCTCTACATCCCCGGCATCACCCTCCCCGGGCTCGTACCTTCTGAGATCATCAATCACCTGTCGCCCCACACCCTCGGCCCCGACGGACAGATCGCGTTCCACACGCAAATCACCGAAGTCGATCCTCGCTTCCCCACCCGCGCTGCGCTCTGGCTCGATCGCGATGGCAACGGCTCCGCACTCCCCCTCGCGCTTGCGGGCACACCCGCTCCCGATGGCGTCTCGCTCTACAGCCGCCCCGCATCCCGTGCCGCCATCAACATCCACGGCGATACCGTCTTCCACGCGCTGCTCGATGCCTCGGGCGTCAAGCGTCAGACGCTTATCTTCGACTCCGCGTCATCTCAGTCCATCGTTGCTCGCCAGGGCGACCCCTGCACCGCACTCCCCGGCGAAGTCACCTTCAACACGCTCTCAACCCTTCCCGCCATCAATGCCTGCGGCAGCATCGCCTTCCACGCCACCCTCGCCGGTAGCTCGACCGACCCTTCCAACAACGGCGCGATCTTCCTCAGCACTTCCGACGGCTCGCTCACCTCGCTCCTCCGTGAGGGCGACTCGATCGCGGATCTCCCCGGCTATGTCATCACCGCGCTCGCCGATCCGCTCCTCTTGGACTCAGGTGCAGTTGTCGTCATG
Source organism: Phycisphaeraceae bacterium (assembly GCA_019454185.1). Lineage (NCBI taxonomy): Bacteria > Pseudomonadati > Planctomycetota > Phycisphaerae > Phycisphaerales > Phycisphaeraceae > Phycisphaeraceae bacterium. The sequence goes on along the minus strand of CP075368.1, from coordinate 1,326,876 downwards.
GCTCACGCAGTTGATGCCACGGTCGCTAACTCAGGCCGCCAAGCCCTGCTGGCCGTCACACCCACGGGCGATGTCCGGCTCATCACCTCTGTCGGTCAGACCATCGACATCGCCCCCGGCGACACACGCACCATCCAGTCAATCCTCTGGTCTACAGACCCCGTCGGCGCGGGACACGCCCAGACCGACGCAGGCGGCCAGATCGCCCTCGTTCTACACCTCTCCGGCGACACCCACGCCCTCGTGACAACCATCCTCCCCTCGCCCGCCGACCTCAATGCCGACGGCCAGATTGACATCATCGATTTCCTTGATTTCATGGACGCATTCTCCTTCTGCGAGAACCAGCCGGCTCCATGCTCCGACCTCAACCTCGACCTCGACGGCAGCGGCACCATCGACATCCTCGATTTCCTGAGATTCTTCCAACTCTTCGGCGGCGGCTGCTGAATGCTTGGCCACGTCGCCTAAGCACTTGCTGACACTGCCCTTACACGCTGCCGTTCCGCCGCGACATCCCACCGCTTGACATGTCTCACTGACAGACAGTTGTCAGTGACGCGCTTCTCCACACTGCTGCTCGCTTTGACGAGCCGCCGATGTGGTTGTATCGTCTTCACCAGTCAGGCCCGCGTCCGACGCCGCCCCTGATCAACGAATCCGGATCGTGTTGATCCAGATCGTGCCCCGCGTCGGGACCCGTCGCGCCCGCACCCCTCACCCGCCCGGCAGATCCGAAAGTCAAGACCTAAGAGTCAACGGCTTCTTCGCGATCTGACGCTCGGTCCAGGGAACAAGCGGCCCCGCACGGCAGCAAAGGAGCGTGCCGCATGGCTCGCAGTTCGTCTACGTCCGCCCAGATCGAAAGCAAGTCCGAGTCCAAGAGCAAGTCCGCCAAAGGCGACGCTCAAAACGCCCATTCAAAGCCCAAGGGACCCGAGCCCATCACGGTCGATCGTGAGAAGGCCGCGGCACTCGATCGCGCCCTCCAGCAGATCGACCGCAACTTCGGCAAGGGCTCCATCATGCGCCTCGACGAAGAGGCCTACCTCAACATCCCCGGTATCTCGACCGGCGCGCTCTCCCTCGATCTCGCCCTCGGTGGCAAGGGCATCCCGCGCGGTCGCATCGTTGAGATCTTCGGCCCGGAATCATCCGGTAAGACCACGCTCGCCCTCACCGTCGCGGCCAACGCGCAGAAGAAGGGGGGCGTCGCGGCCTTCATCGACGCCGAGCACGCCCTCGACCCCTCCTGGGCCCGCAAGATCGGCGTCAACATCGACAACCTCCTCGTCTCACAGCCCGACACCGGCGAGCAGGCCCTGGAGATCTGCGAACTCCTCGTCCGCTCCAACGCAGTCGATGTGATCGTCGTGGACTCCGTCGCGGCTCTCATCCCCAAGGCCGAGATCGAGGGCGAGATGGGCGACAGCCACGTCGGCCTCCAGGCACGGCTGATGTCGCAGGCGATGCGCAAGCTCACCGGCGTGATCGCACGCTCCAACTGCACCGTCATCTTCATCAACCAGATACGCGAGAAGATCGGCGTGATGTTCGGCTCGCCCGAGACCACGCCCGGCGGCCGTGCTCTGAAGTTCTACTCCTCCGTCCGCATCGACATCCGGCGCATCAGCGCGATCAAGGATGGCGACACCAACGTCGGCAACCGCGTCCGCGCCCGCGTCGTCAAGAACAAGGTCGCGCCCCCCTTCAGAGAGTCCGAGTTCGACATCATGTTCAGCGAGGGCATCTCCGTCACCGGCGATGTGCTCGACCTGGCGATCGAGGCCGAGATCGTCCAGAAGTCCGGCGCGTGGTTCAGCCGGGGCGAGGTCCGCCTCGGTCAGGGCCGCGAGAACTCCAAGCAGTTCCTGAAGGACAACCCCGACCTGCTCGACGAGATCCGCCGCGCTCTCCTCGCGGCCAAGGTCCCGCCCCGCGTGACCACCCCCGTCGGCAACGAGGCCGTCGAGGAATCCGAGGCCGAACTCGAAGTCTGAGCCGGCGGCTCAAATGAGGCCCGAGCGCGAGCGAGGGCGTGGCCTTCGGGTGCCAAGATGCGGCACGAAGCACAAAAGGGAGCCCCGGGCGCAAGCCCGGGGTCTTTCCATTCCGCTTGTGGCTCGGCACTTGCCGATTCCCGCATGACGCGCGCCTACAACCCCGCCGCGATCAACCTCGCCTGCTTCATGTGCAACGCCTGATGAAACGCCGGGAAGCACGCCCACGTCGTCGCAGGAAGTTCCCCAAACCACGGATGCACATGCCCCACGCCGCTGCGACGGATCGGGCCGGTGTCCGCCAGCACAGACTCCAGCGCAACAATCGAACGATCGAGCGCGGCCAGCGACGCATCAGGCGCGGCATCGGGGCTCGGCTTGTAGTTCGCCGTCCGCACTTCAATCGTCCCCCGCTCGTTGCGCGCCAGCGAACCGAGCGTGATCGCGATGTCGCTATTCACCCGGGCCAGATGATCGGCAACCATCGCGAGCGAGTAGTTCGTCGAACTGCTCTCAAGCCCGGGCAGCCGTTTGATCTGCACACGCGTCGTGGCTCGATCCGCCGCCGCATCGAAGAGAGCACGCAACTCGCCCTCCTGCTCGCGAAGCATCTGGCAGGTCCGCTCCGGAGGGTTCCTACGGCACCACCGCCCGATCAACCAACGAGCAACAAACCGCTCCACCGACGGAATGCCTGTCTGCTGTGCCATGCCGCCACTTTCGTACACGCCCGCACCTCCGATTCAGCACGCAGACGACCATCTCAACATCCCCGATCCGATGCCTCAGCCGGGCGAACTCCCTACCCTCTGGCCGCATGACCACGCCAACCGATACCACAGCCAAGACCCTCAAAGACCACGTCACCGCCTACCTCAAGGAGGAGGCCAAGATCAAGCTCGGTGGCGGCACAAAGGCCATCGAACGCCAGCACGAAAAAGGCCGCCTCACCGCGCGCGAACGCGTCGAGAAGCTCATCGACCCCGGCTCCTCCTTCCAAGAGCTCGGCCTCTGGGCCGCCCACAACATGTACGCCGAGTACGGCGGCGCGCCCGCGGCAGGCGTCGTCACCGGCATCGGCTCCGTGCAAGGCCGTCTCTGCATGATCATCGCCAACGACGCGACCGTGAAGGCCGGCGCGTTCTTCCCGATGACCTGCAAGAAGATCATCCGCGCCCAGACCATCGCCCACGCGGCGCGGCTGCCCCTCATCTACCTCGTTGACTCCGCCGGCGTCTTCCTTCCCATGCAGGAGGATGTCTTCCCCGACACCGACGACTTCGGCCGCATCTTCCGCAACAACGCCGTCATCTCCGCCGATGGCATCCCCCAGATCGCCGCGATCATGGGCTATTGCGTCGCGGGCGGCGGCTACCTCCCCGTCCTCTGCGACACCCTCCTCATGACCGAGGGCTCGGGGCTGTACCTCGCCGGCCCCGCGCTCGTGAAAGCCGCGATCGGACAGCAGGTCACCGATGAGGAACTCGGCGGCGCATCCATGCACGCCTCCATCAGCGGCACCATCGACTTCAAGGAGCCCGATGACGATGCGTGCATCAGGCGGGTGCGCGAACTGGTGGGCAAGTACGGCGCGGAGTCACGGAGTCACGAGGTTGCTAAGCCACGCGTGACCGCGACGGCCCGGAGCGGCGAGGACCTCTTCACGCTCTTCACCGATAAGCCCGGCACGCAGTACGACGTCAAAGAGATCATCGGCTGCCTCGTGGACTCGCGGGCCTTTGGTGGCACCGCTCTCCAGAGCGGTGATTCATCCTCCACTCTGGAGAGTGGAGCCACCAGGAACCCCGACTTCGATGAGTACAAGGCCGATTACGGCCAGTCGCTCGTATGCGGCTATGGGAAAATCGGCGGCCACGCCTGCGGCATCGTTGCCAACCAGAAGAAGATCACCCAGCGCCAGATGCCCGGAGGCAAGGCCGGCCCCTCCAAGTTCACGAACATGCCCGGCGTCATCTACGACGACTCCGCCGACAAGGCCGCACGCTTCATCATGGACTGCAACCAGCGAAAGATCCCCATCATCTTCCTGCACGACACCACGGGCTTCATGGTCGGACGCGACTCGGAGCAGGGCGGCATCATCCGCGCCGGCGCCAAGATGGTCAACGCCATGTCCAACTGCATCGTCCCCAAGATCGTCGTCGTCCTCGGCGGCTCCTACGGCGCGGGCAACTACGCGATGTGCGGCCGGGCCTTCGACCAGTTCCTCTCCTTCGCGTGGCCGGGCGCCAAGTGCGCCGTCATGGGCGCGAACCAGGCGACCGGCGTCCTCGCCACCATCGAAGAAGCCAGCCGCAAACGCAAGGGCGAGACCATCGACGACGAGACCCACAAGCAGATCCTCGCCGCAGTCCACGCCGGGTACACCGAGCAGGCCGACATCCGCCACGCCGCCGCGCGAGGATGGGTCGATCGCATCATCGAGCCCCACAAGACCCGCGACGAACTCATCGCCGCCCTCAACGCCGCCGCTCAAGGGTGGGACTACACCAAGCCCTTCAAGACGGGGGTGTTGCAGACGTGAGCAGGTATCATCTGATGAATGTCTCTGTTTACGCAGAGTCGCCGGAGCAATTTGCGAAGTCTCACGATCGCAAGTTCGAGAAGGCAGTATCGAAGCGAATGGCAGAGCTGGCACTTATGTCTAGGGCATTCAACTGGGAGTCGAACGACCAGTCAAGGGCGGAAGCGTCTGAGTCCGTTCGCCACAAGTTCACTGAGAGGTGGGGTACCGATCGATTATTCGGCTTCTTCGCTATCTATCTGGACAACGGAGAAATTGAGGTCGATGTCCATAAGCACACAGCTCGGGCCTTTACGAAGCGAGCGCGACTGGAATACCGGGAGGTTGCTTACCGCATTTGGTCGCTCGGCACTTGCCATCCCGACGCGGACGACGCTGGCGCGTGGCTATTGGATTCGCTGAAGACATCCTTACCCAGGTACTTTCCGGGCAGGTGGGTCGACTGGGCTTCTGTCGAACTCCTGTTCAAGCACATCTCGTGGAAGGCAATGATGACGTGCACGCTACGTAACCAAACCTGACGCCGTTTGGATCCACAGGCCCAACGGGCCGCCCTAGCCAGAGCCCAGGGCACGGGAGTGCCGAAGGCACGACCAACGCCCTGGGTACACGACCACCCTCCCATCCTCTTCCTTCTTCTACCGAAGCCCTGTAGGGGCGACACAACCGATCTTTGACAATCGATACCATGCCTCTATGCCACAATCACTCGCGCAGATCTACATCCATTCCATCTTCTCCACCAAGCACCGGCTTCCGATCCTTCACGACGACGTTCGTGAATCACTGCATCGGTACGCCGCGACGGTGCTTAAGTACATCGAGTGTCCACCCGTCCTGATCAACTCCGTCGATGATCACATCCACATCCTTCATGAACTCGGGCGCACGATCTCGGTCAGCGACGCGGTTCAGGAGGTCAAGACGTCCACCTCGCGCTGGCTCAAGTCCCAGTCCGCGCGACTCTCCGACTTTGCGTGGCAATCCGGTTACGGCGCGTTCAGCGTCTCATGCTCAAGCGTTGATGCGGTCCGCGCCTACATCGCCGATCAGCGTGAGCATCATCGAACCACAACCTTCAAGGACGAGTTTCTCGCGTTCCTCGAACGGCACGACGTGGATTACGACGCTCGCTATGTGTGGGACTGATGCGCTCAATGGTGTGCCGCCCCTTCAGGGCTCGCTGAACTGAGAATGAATGGAGCGGGGCCCGCTCGTTCCCGGGGCGTAGGTCGCCGCTTCGCGGCTCCCTTGCCCCGGGCTCTGGTTGGAGCGCCCCGTTGGGGCTTCTGCTTCAGCATTCTCACATCCGCGACCGCACCGTTGGCCCACAACGAGTGACTTGAAGGCCCAACGGGCCGCTCTAGCCAGAGCCCAGGGTGAGCGTGTCGCGAAGCGACCGCGTAACCCTGGGAAACAGGTGCCGCGCAGCGGCATCCTTTGAACGCCTTTGAGTCGCAGTCGGGCGCAGCCCGATGCGACTGAAGCGTCCGCCCGAGCTGCGGCCCGCGCCCTACCAACCGCACACCCACAGACTTCGCACTCTGAGTACACTCTCTCTCGTACCACCCAGCACACTTCAACAGGACTCCTCACCATGGCAGTTTCAGGCACCAAGGGCAACAAGAAGGGCGGCCAGCGCACCAATACCACCAGCGCCAGCGGCCGGAAGACCCGCACCCCAACCACGCCCTCCGGCAAGGGCAGCCGCGTCGAGCCCTCTCACCTGACTGAGAAGGCCCGCGAGGTCCGCGCCCAGAAAGCCGCGACGCAGAAAACGGCCCCAAAGAAAGCCGCCCCCAAGAAGGCCGTCAAGAAAGCCGCGAAGAAGTAGCCAGCCATCGCATGCAACAGAGGCGATGCCGCATGAACGTCTTCGATCGAGTGCGACAGGACGAGGCGAAAGGCGACCTCGCGTCGGCAAAGAACCGTCTTTGCTCGCACGTCGTCACCACCCGCTTCGAACCTCACATCTGCGAGCAGATCGCCCGCATATGCGTCCGCATGCAGGACCCCACCGAGGCTGGTCGCTGGTACTTCCTGTGTGACTCGGTCGATGCCGAATCGGCCCCGTGCATCGAGACGTTCCGCGCGGCTCACGCGCACCGACCCGCACAGATCCTCTCGCAACTCCCGCGTGGCATCCAGCACAAACCGCTGCAGGACTGGACGCCCTCAGTCGGTGAGCGGCTCCAGAAGATCGGCTTCAAGCATCTTCCCACTCGCGGCGAACAGCCATCGCGAAGCACGTTGACAGATAACCTCTACCCGCTGGGATGCGCCATCTTCTTTCTCGTCGGGATCGCGCTCGCGTTCATCGGCCTGCGCACGGTCGTCGGTTGGCTGAAATGACCCTCATCCCTTTCCTGAGCCCGATCGCGCGATACGCTCCCGCCATGCACCACCGCATCGCCGCCTTCATCTTCGCGTGCTCCTCGACTGCCCTCATCGCGTCTGGCTCCATGTACGCCGCGTCCTCGCGGGCTCTCTCCGCCGAACACGTCGCGACCATCGCGCATCAGCCGCAACCAACACCCACGCCCGACGCCTGGTACGAGCCCGAGATCCGCGCCTTTGAGGCAGCCGACAGGGCTTCACCCCCCGACCCCGGCCAGGTGCTGTTCATCGGCAGTTCCAGCATCCGCATGTGGAAGTCGCTGGCGGAGGACATGGCGCCCGCGCCGGTGCTCAAACGCGGCTTCGGCGGCTCGACAACCCCCGACGTCCTGGCGGTCTTTGATCGCATTGTCCGCCCCTACGCCCCGAGCATCATCGTGTATTACTGCGGAGACAACGACCTTAGCGGCGACAAGCCCGACGCCGAAGCCGCGGCAGAGGGATTCCTCTCGTTCGAGCGTCTGGCACGTGAAGCGTGGCCCGATGTCGAGGTGATGTACATCGCGATCAAGCCGAGCATCGCACGCTGGCGGAACTGGGAGGCGATGCGCCGCGCCAACAGCATCGTGCGCGACCACTGCGAGCAGACACGCGGCAGCACGTTCCTCGATATCGCGACCCCGATGCTGACGCCGGAAGGAGTGCCCGATCCGTCGCTCTTTCTCGAAGATGGACTCCATCTGAACGAGAAGGGATACGCCGCATGGAAAGCCGTCATCCGCCCTGCCGTCACCGACGCATGGAGCCGGGTCCAGAAACGCCGCGACCAATGAACCGAGTCGACAAGACGTGACGCATCTGCGGCGTTCCGCTCAGCCGACATCGCCCCGAGTGCGCCTCGCAGACTCATTCTTCCACATGCGTCGTGTCTCGAACGCCGCGATGTCCGCGATCGTGGTGGTGCGGAGGAACTCCTGCTGCGCGCTCCGGTGCGATGTCCAGAACTGATGGCATGGACACGCCCTCTCCTCAGAGCACGCGCTGACGCCGAGCATGCACCGCTGCTCAACGGCGGGGTCGTCGAGTGCCTCGCAGATGTCGAACAGCGAGATCTGTGACGGCGCCCTCACGAGCGTCACGCCTCCTCCCACGCCGCGCTGCGTGCTGACAAGCCCCTTGCGAGCGAGGGCCTGCACGATCTTCGCGAGATAAGCGGGGGGGATGCCCGCGGCATCGGCGATCTCTTTCACGAGAACGGGCTTGCCGCCCGCCGCAGCAATATGCCCCATCGCGGTTGTCGCGTAACCCGTCGCCTGGCTCAGCATGGGCGCACCCTTAGGATCTGCATGCCCATATTACGGACAAAAGGAGTTCGAAGTCCACCGAAATCCGATCAAATGGCTTGATTCCCGATCCGGGGACTCATGTCCGACCCACCTGTATCACGCCTTACTTCTCTCAAATCAGGCGATTTCTACATCTTTACATGCTCTTGTGCTTGACTCCAAAGGTCTATTGACGATAAAAAGAGCAATAGATCCGGTTGTCCGCATGCAGGCGGCGTCTTCACCGGCGTTGGCCCTTGGGAGCATGACCTATGAGCGTGCAAGCGACGAGCGAGGCAGGAGCCCTGTCCGGGGCGCAGGGTGATTCGGGCGCGATGGAGAGGTTCAGTTACGACGACAGGATCGTGCGCATGTTCGTCGGCGCCACGATCCTCTGGGGCGTCGTCGCGATGCTCGTCGGCCTGATCGTCGCCTTGCAGCTGGCAGTACCTCAGCTCCTGAACAAGTCCGGGTTCGGTTGGCTCACGCTCATCGTGGACACCGAGTGGATCAGTTTCGGCCGCCTCCGCCCCCTGCACACGAACGCCGCGATCTTCGCGTTCGCGGGCAACGCGATCTTCGCGGCCATCTACTACTCGACCCAGCGTCTATGCAAGGCCCGGATGTTCAGCGACATCCTCGGTCGCCTGCACTTCTGGGGATGGCAGGCGATCATCGTCTCCGCGGCACTGACACTCCCCCTGGGCATCACCCAGTCGAAGGAGTACGCCGAACTCGAGTGGCCGATCGACCTCGCGATCGCGGTGGTCTGGGTCGGCTTCTTCGGCGTCAACTTCTTCGGAACCCTCGTCAAGCGTCGCGAACGCCATATGTACGTCGCCCTCTGGTTCTACATCGCGACCATCGTGACCGTCGCGATGCTCCATGTCTTCAACAATCTCACCCTGCCCATGGTGATCGCGGGCGCGATCAACGGCCAGAGCGTCACCGGGGCCGACATCGCCAAGTCATGGCCCGTCTACGCGGGCGTGCAGGACGCGTTCATGCAGTGGTGGTACGGCCACAACGCCGTCGCGTTCTTCCTGACGACGCCCTTCCTCGGCCTCATGTACTACTTCCTGCCGAAAGCCGCTGAGAAACCCGTCTATTCGTACCGGCTCTCGATCGTCCACTTCTGGTCGCTGGTCTTCATCTACATCTGGGCTGGACCGCACCACCTTCACTACACCGCTCTCCCCGCGTGGGCCAGCACGCTCGGCATGCTCTTCTCGCTCATGCTCTGGATGCCGTCCTGGGGCGGCATGATCAACGGACTTCTGACCCTCCGCGGCGCATGGAACAAGGTCGCCAGCGATCCGATCCTGAAGTTCTTCGTTGTCGGCATCACCTTCTACGGCATGTCCACCTTCGAGGGGCCGATGCTCTCGATCAAGAGCATCAACGCCCTGACGCATTACACGGACTGGACGATCGCGCACGTCCATGGCGGAGCTCTCGGCTGGAACGGCTTCATGACGTTCGGCATGCTCTACTGGCTCGCCCCGCGCCTCTTCCAGACGCCCCTCTGGAGCCGCAAAATGATGGCGGCCCACTTCTGGCTGGGCACCATCGGCATCGTGCTCTACGTCCTCTCGATCTACGCCGCGGGGCTCACGCAGGGCCTGATGTGGCGGGCGTTCGATGAGTCCGGCCGCCTCGCCTACCCCGACTTCGTGGAGACCGTCACCGCGCTGGTCCCGATGTACTGGGTCCGCGTCGTGGGCGGCTCGCTCTACCTCGTCGGCATGCTGATGTGCGGCCTCAACATCGGCATGACTTGGGCCAGACGCCCGAAGACATACGACGAGCCCGTGTATGAGGCGCCCGCGCTCTCAAAGGTCTACGTCGATCCGCCCCGCCCCGGATCACGACTCGAAGCGAACGTCGGGCTCGGACACAAGGCCGACACCTTCATCCAGGGCTGGTGGCACCGCGTCTGGGAACGCCGCCCGATGAAGTTCACGGTCTGGGTCTTCATCGCGGTCGCCGTCGCCTCGCTCTTCGAGATCATCCCCACCTTCCTGATCAGATCGAACGTCCCGACCATCGAGTCCGTGAAGCCGTACACACCGCTCGAACTGGCCGGGCGCGACATCTACATCGCCGAGGGTTGCTACAACTGCCACTCGCAGATGATCAGGCCGATCTGGGCAGAGACGAAGCGCTACGGCGAATACAGCAAGCCCGGCGAGTTTGTCTACGACCATCCCTTCCAGTGGGGAAGCCGACGCATCGGCCCCGATCTCGCGCGAGTCGGCGGCAAGCAGTCGCACGACTGGCAGGTGCGCCACCTCGAAGATCCGCGTCAGTTGATCCCGCAGTCGCTGATGCCCGCATACCCGCACCTGCTCAAGCAGGATCTGAACTTCGCGTCGATCCAGGCCCGCGTCGATGCAATGGCGATGCTTGGCGTCCCATACGCAGAAGCGGTCCGCCAGGGCGGTGCCGAACGACTGGCAAGAGCACAGGCAGAACGCATCGCCTCCGAACTCGAAGCACAAGGCGGATACCCCGGCCTCTCGGGGAAGAAGGTCATCGCGATGGTGGCGTATCTCCAGCGGCTCGGAACCGATATCCACGCACCCGTCGGGGGCGAAGAAGAAACCGCAACCGCCGATGCCTCCGGCAGCGGCGAAACTCCCGCGAAGGAGGAGAAGCGATGAGTCTCTCGGACATCATGGGAAACATGGATCTCTCCGTGTATCCCCAGATCGGGCTTGTGATCTTCCTCGCCGTCTTCGCGGGCGTCGTCGCCAGGATCTTCTCGAAGCGGCACGCACACGAATGGAAGCAGCACGCGTCTCTGCCGATCTCAGAGCCCGCACGCGTGACCAACGAGACGATGCACGCCTCTGAAGGGAGCGCAGAGCGATGAACTCAACCCAGAACCATGGTGCGCAGAACCCATCAGGCCAGGCATCGCTGATGGAGCACGAGTACGACGGGATCCGCGAGTACGACAATCCCACGCCGGGGTGGTGGCACGCGCTGTTCCTGGCCTCCGTCTTCTTCTCGATCTGTTACACGGCGTGGTACCACGTCAGCCCCTTGTCCTCCTCAATCTGGGACAAGTGGCGGGCCTCTGAAGTCGAAGAGTTCGCGAGGATCTTCGGCGAGATCGGAGACCTCGAGCCGGATACTCCCACAATCATCAAGATGATGAACGACGAGCGGATGATGGCCGTCGCTCAGGGGATCTTCCAGGGCAACTGCGCCGCATGCCACGCCAAAGACGGAGGCGGCATCAACGGCGTCAATCTCACCGACGATCACTACAAGATCGTCAAGACGCTCCCGGACATCTTCAACGTCATCACCCGCGGTGCCGCCAACGGCGCGATGCCCGCATGGGAGAACATGATCTCAAAGAACGAGAGGGTCATCCTCGCGTCATACGTCGCCTCACTCCGCGGCACGAAGCCCGGCACGGCTCGCCCCGCGGAAGGCGAAGTCATCCCGGCGTGGCCGACCGAGTAAACGCACATGCGCTCGGCGAAGCCCGAGCCGGAGTGAGCACATGCAGGCCTCGGGTACAGATCGGGCTGGCGGGCCTCCGGAAGTGCTCTCAACGCTCACACGCGAAGGGAAGCGCAAATGGATCTGCCCCAAGCTATCCAAGGGACGCTACCTGACAGCTCGCCGTGCCGTCGCGATCGTCCTCATCGCGATCTTCACGCTGGTCCCCTATCTCCGCATGAATGGGCGCCCGCTGGTCCTCCTCGATGTCGCGTCCAGACGCTTCACGCTCTTCGGGACGACCTTCCTCCCGAACGACACAGTCCTCCTCGCTCTCCTTCTGGTTCTCGTCTTCGTGGGGATATTCCTCGCCACCTCACTCTTCGGGCGCGTCTGGTGCGGATGGGCATGCCCCCAGACTGTCTACATGGAGTTCGTCTTCAGGCCGATCGAACGCCTCCTCAACGGAAAGCCGGGCGCAACCCGCAAGAACTGGATCGCCCGCAGCGGGTTCGCAAACCCACTGAAGTACCTGATCTACCTCCTGATCTCGATGTATCTGGCCCACACGTTCCTGGCCTACTTCGTCGGCGTCGAGAAACTCGCCGAGTGGGTCCGCCGCTCCCCGACCGAACACCCGACCTCCTTTCTCGTCATGCTCGGCGTGACCGCCGCGATGATGTTCGATTTCTCATACTTTCGCGAGCAGACCTGCATCGTCGCGTGCCCTTACGGGCGCTTCCAGAGCGTGATGCTCGACCGCGATTCGCTCATCGTCACCTACGACAGAACTCGGGGTGAGCCCCGGGGCAAGAAGCGACCCGCAAAGCCCCAGCCGACAGATCTCTCCCTCAAGGTCCTATCCAACGACGTATCATCGACAGGCGAAGAGAAGATCGGCGATTGCGTAGATTGCCATCTCTGCGTCACAACCTGCCCCACAGGCATCGACATCCGCAACGGGTTGCAGATGGAGTGCATCAACTGCGCCCAGTGCATCGACGCCTGCGATGCCGTCATGACAAAGCTCGGCCGCGCAACGGGCCTGATCCGCTACTCGTCGCAGAACGCCGTCGAGGGTTCGGCACGCCACGTCATCCGCCCTCGCGTCGTGATCTACGCGGCAATCATGACGCTCCTCGCCTCGCTCTTCGTGTACGCCCTCTCAACCAAGTCCACAGCGTCGGTGATCATCGTGCGAGGCCGCGGTGCTCCCTTCACCGAAACTGCCGGCGGCATGATCACGAATCGCGCCAGCATCAAACTGACAAACCGCACCGAGTCACCGATCGAGTTCTCGCTCTCCGTCGTCGGGATCCCGGGCGCAACCATCACCCACGAAGAATCGCTCGCCGTCGACCCGGAAAGCTCGAAGGTGGTGCCCGTAACGATCGGCGTGCCGTTCTCGGCGTTCACGCGTGGCCGGATCGAGTCAGTCATCCGCGTCTCAGGGAAGGATGGAGCGTACACCAAAGACGTTCGCTTCCTCCTCATGGGACCCGGCTCTCTCGGTCTTTCTTCGGGAGACACCACCGCCGCCCCGCGCGATCACACGCAGAGCGGCTCAGCCGACAGCGACAAGGAGAAGCACGATGCAGGCGACTGAAAACACTCCCGCCCGCCAACGGCCGCGCGGCCTGCGAGCCGTGCCCGGCGCACTCTGGCTGGTCTTCGGACTGCTCGCGATGAACTTCACGGTCGTCGGCGTCACGATCTACCTCGTCTCTCGCGACACACACTTTGCCGTCGAGCCCGACTACTACCAGCGCGCCGTCGAATGGGACGCATCCAAAGCCGAGCTGGCACGCTCGGCCGCCCTCGGCTGGAACGCAGCCCTCGACGTGCCAGACGCACGCTCGGCGTCCGGCAACCGGACCCTCACGATCCGACTCACCGATCGAGATGGACAACCGATCACCGGCGCGAACATCGATGTCGTCGCGTTCCATCACGGGTCCGCGGCCGCACGCTTCGAAGCCGTCATGGTCGAAAGAGGCGCGGGAATCTACCAGGGCGAGGTCCCGCTCCGCGATGCGGGACTTCACGAGGTGCGACTGATCGCATCCCGCGACGACGAACACTTCGTGACTTCCGTCAGGCAGGACTGGAAGCGGGCCGACTGAAAGGGTGACGAGTGCAGATCGAGATCTGGCCGCTTGTGATCGCCGTCTTCACCGCATCCGTGCTGGGAAGCATGCACTGCGCCGGCATGTGCGGCGCATTCCTCGCCATCGCGGTCACGCAGGGCGAGCGAGCGGTCTCCCCCGCGCTGCTCCAACTCGCCTACCACGGAGGCCGCCTTCTCACATACTCGGCCCTCGGAGCCGTTGCGGGCCTTCTCGGCTCCGCCGTCGACCTCGCCGGTGAGGCCGCCGGAATCGGACGAATCGCGGCTGTCGGAGCCGGAGTCATGATGATCGGCTTCGGTGCGATCGCGATCATGCGTCACTACGGCATCCGAATCGCCCCGGCTCGCGTGCCTCGCGTCCTCCAGACCGCGGTCGCACGCGGGCATCGCATGGTCATGAACAAGCCGCCGCTCGTCCGATCCGCCTCGATCGGACTGCTCACAACACTCCTCCCGTGCGGCTGGCTCTACGCGTTCGCCATCACCGCCGCCGGCACGGGCCGCGCCGATACCGGCGCGATCACCATGGCGGTCTTCTGGGTCGGCACGCTCCCGGTTCTTGTGACGCTCGGCATGGGATTATCGCGTGCTTCCGGCCTCCTCAAACGCAGAATGCCGCTCGCGACATCGCTCGCTCTCATCGCCATCGGTGCCTTCACCGCGATGGATCGCCTCGCGGTGCCCGCCATGGCTACACACGGGAAGGCCGATGCCTCGATCGAGCGACTGAGCACGCTCGCCGACGAGACGCCCGCGTGCTGCGCCGGTCCCGGAGCCGATGAAGATGAGCAGTCGGCAGTGGGGGAGAGACCATGAGCGCGATCGCAGGAAACATCGATCGCGTCACGATCGGCTCCTCGCACGTGGACGTGCTCTGCGACCACTGCGGGCTCTCCGTGCCCCGAGGCCTCGTGGAAGAGGGTGCCGCCCATCAGTTCTGTTGCCATGGGTGCCGCGCCGCCTATGAGATCATCAGCTCGTGCGATCTCCAGCGATACTACGACCTCCGCGATGCCGACCCCTCAGGCAACACACGCTCAAAGGGAACCGGCGCCCGATACGCGGAGTTCGACGACGACACCTTCAGTGCCCTGTACGTCCGTGAACTCCCCGGTGGCACGCGTGCCGTCGAGCTATTCGTCGAGGGCGTGCACTGCGCCGCGTGCGTGTGGCTCGTTGAACGCCTCCCCCGAGTTGTCCCCGGCGTCGTCGAAGCCCGCCTGGAGATGCGCCGCGCGATGGTGACACTCACGTGGGATCCGCGCCGCGTCACCCTCTCGAAGATCGCTCGCACGCTCGATCGACTCGGCTATCCGCCGCACGTCGCACGCGACAGAAACCAACGCGAATCTCGCCGTATCGAGGACCGCGCAGCGCTGATCAGAATCGGCATCGCCGGCGCGTGCGCAGGCAACGTCATGCTCCTCGCCCTCGCGCTCTACGCGGGCCTCTTCGACCGCATCGAGCCCGAGTATCTCAAGCTCTTCCGCTGGACCAGCATGCTCATCAGCGCGGTCTCTGTTCTCTGGCCGGGAAGCGTCTTCATCCGGGGTGCGATCGCCGCGCTCCGGGCAAGAGTCATCCAACTCGACGTCCCCATCGCCCTCGGCCTCGTCGCCGGTCTGATCTGGAGCGTCGTCAGCACGTTCCGCGGCATCGGCGAGGTCTACTTCGACTCGCTCAGCGTCCTCGTCTTCGCACTGCTCGTCGGCCGCTTCGTCCAGCAGCGCCAGCAGCGATGGGCCTCCGACTCGCTGGAGATGCTCTACGCCCTGACCCCCTCCTCCGCCCGAGTCTGGGAGAACGGAACAACCCGTGATGTTCCCATCGAAGCGATAAAGCCCGGCGATGTCGTTCAGGTGCTCGCGGGCGAATGCTTGCCGGTCGACGGGGTCATCATCAAAGGCCAGACCACGGTCGACCAGGCGCTCCTCACGGGTGAGAGCATGCCCATACATGTGATGTGCTGGCATGAAGTCGCCGCCGGAGCACTGAACGTCTCCTCGGAGATACTCGTGCGTGTCAGCGCCACCGGCGAGGGCACGCGCGTAGGAAAGCTGATGCGTCTGGTCGAAGACGCTGCACAGCGACGGGCTCCCATTGTCCGCCTCGCCGACGCGATAGCAGGACGCTTCGTCCTCGCGATGATCTGCCTCGCGACAATCACAGTCCTCCTCTGGTGGCCGACAGATCCGGGCAAAGCGATCGAACACGCCGCGGCTTTGCTTATCGTCACATGCCCGTGCGCCCTCGGACTCGCGACGCCCCTGGCGGTCAGCGTCGCGATCGGACGTGCCGCCCGACGCGGCATGCTCCTCAAAGGCGGAGAGTCGCTGCAGGCCCTCGATCGTCGCGGCATCCTCCTGCTGGACAAAACCGGCACGATCACCGAAGGTCGCATGCGTCTGCTCGCGTGGCACGGCGACGCCTCGGCAAAGCAACTCGTCTGCGCGATCGAGCGTTCCTCATCACACCCGATCGCCCGAGCCATCGTCGATGGAATCGGCAACACCGAACAGACCGTTGCAGACGGCGTGGTCTTCGCATCATCCGGCGCGAGCGGCACTGTCGCTGGACGCCGAGTCATCGTGGGGTCGGCACGCCACGTTCGAGCATGTGACGTCGCCGAAGAGCCAAGGATCGCCGAGATCGAGCGATCATCAACAGAAGACGGACACACCCCGGTCCTCATCGCGGTCGATGGCAAAGTCGTCGCTGTCGCGGTCATCGGCGATGCAATCCGTGCGGATGCCTCCGCCGCGATCGAGGGGCTGAGATCGCTCGGGTGGCGGATCGGCATCCTGTCCGGCGACCATCCCGGAGCCGTCGCAGCAGTCGGAAGAAAGCTCGGGATCGATCCGCAGCACATCTACGGCGGCTGCGACCCCGAGCACAAACAGCGGATCGTCGAACAACTGATCGGGGAAGAACCGGTCGTCATGGTCGGTGATGGCGTCAACGACGCCGCCGCGCTCGCCTCGGCCACGGTCGGCATCGCAGTCCACGGCGGCGCAGAAGCGAGTCTCTCCGCAGCGGATGTCTACCTCGGGTCTCCCGGCCTCATGCCGATCCTCGACCTGCTCGGGGCATCACGCCGGACCATGAAGGTCATCCGACGCAATCTCCTCTTCTCGCTCTCGTACAACATCTTCGCCGCCGCGCTGGCCATGACCGGCATCCTCAACCCTCTGATCGCCGCGATCCTGATGCCCGCCAGCTCGCTGACGGTGCTGGCCAGTTCGCTCCGGGTCAGGACCTTTGGAGACTGAACCATGTCCGTCCTCTACATCGTCATGCCGATCGCCTTCCTCCTCGCCGCTGTCGCGCTGCTCGGCTTCATCTGGGCCGCAAGGCAAGGCCAGTTCGACGATCTCGACACGCCCTCACTCCGCGTGATCCTCGACGACGACACGCCCGCCCGTAGCAGCGGAACCACCGGGCGGAACCGGCCACAGAGCCCGAACCGGGTTCGCGCAGGATTGAAGATCCGTTCCTGATCGAAAGGTCGCCGCCCATCTTCTCGCTGACGCTTCGCTCACGACGCATCTATACTGGGGGCGTCCCGACGAGTGACTCGTCGCACATGGGTCCGGTTTCCAAGAGGCGATCTCCAGATGAATAACTTTCTCTACGTCGCGTTGGCCGTCGTCGGCCTGTTCCTGATCATCTTGATCTTCGTGATCGGGCAGTTCATCAACCTCTATATCCAGGCATTGCTCTCGAACGCCCGAGTCGGGCTGCTCGAGATCATCGGGATGAAGCTCCGAAAGGTCGACATCCGCACGATCGTCTTCAGCCGCATCCGCGCCGTGAAGGCGGGCCTCGATATCCCGACCAACGCGCTCGAAACCCACTACCTCGCCGGCGGCCGCGTCCCCAACGTCATCAGCGCGATGATCGCCGCACGCAGCGCGAGGATCGAACTCCCCTGGAACATCGCGACCGCGATCGACCTCGCTGGCCGCGACATCCTCGACGCCGTGCAGACATCCGTCAATCCCAAGGTCATCGATTGCCCCGCCCAGTCCAGCCCCCGCCCGACCATCGACGCCGTCGCCAAGGACGGCATCCAGTTGAAGGCCAAGGCACGCGTCACGGTCCGCACCAACATCGCCCGTCTCGTCGGCGGTGCGACCGAAGAGACCATCATCGCCCGCGTCGGCCAGGGCATCGTCTCCACCATCGGCTCCGCGGTTGACCACAAGCAGGTGCTCGAGAATCCCGACGACATCTCCCGCAAGGTCATGGAGTCCGGCCTCGACGCGGGCACCGCCTTCGAGATCCTCTCGATCGACATCGCGGATATCGACGTCGGCGACAACATCGGCGCGAAACTCCAGCTCGACCAGGCCAACGCCGACAAGCAGCGAGCACAGGCACAGGCCGAAAGCCGCCGCGCCGCCGCCGTCGCTGAAGAGCAGGAGTTCAAGGCGATGGAGCAGAAGAACCGCGCCATCGTCGTCCTGGCAGAAGCAGAGATCCCCAAGGCCATGTCCGAGGCATTCCGCTCCGGCCACCTCGGAATCATGGACTACTACAAGATGCGCAACGTCGTCGCCGACACCGATATGCGTCAGTCCATCGCGGGCGACGGAAAGTCCAAGTCCTGACCCCCTCCGACACCGATCACGGCGATCGGGCCGTGATCGCCTCGGCAAGCCGCTGAAGCAATTCCTCCGGCTCAGCCATCCGCCCCGGACCCACCTGCCGGCACGCCTGCCACCCCTCGTCAGGACCGACGAGCGTGTACCCATCACCCCGCAGCGTCGCGGCATTCCGCTGCGTCGCCTGCTGGCTCCACATCACGCTGTTCATCGCAGGCGCGAGCAGCACCGGCGTCTTCCCCCTGTCGATCGCCGACAGGATCAGACACACCACATCCTCGGTAATCCCGCTCGCCAGTTTCGCCATCGTGTCCATCGTGCACGGGGCAACAATCGCCGCATCCGCCGACGACGCCAGCGAGATGTGCTGCGGGTCCTTCGACTCCACATGCTCCCACGCACTCGTGTACACGGGCCGGGCCGACAGCGCCTGAAACGTCAGAGGCGTCACAAATCGGGTCGCGCTCTCGGTCATCGCGACAGTCACCTGCGCCCCCGCCTGCGCGAGGCGGCTGACAAGCATCGCCGTCTTGTACGCAGCAATCCCCCCTGTGATGCCGACGAGGATGCGTCGGTCCCGGAAGACCTGCAGACCCGAGTTGTCGCCCGAACGTGTGCTCATGCGAGCGTCGCCAGCGTCACAATGGCCGGCATCATCAGAGCAGGGGCTCTTCTTCCCCAGCATCACTTCCGCCGACCGGAAGATCGTACGCGATCTTGTCCTCCAGGATCTCCTGGATCACGACCTCAAGGTCGGTGCGGCCGTCGCGCTCAACGAGGGGGCGAGCCCCATCCATCAGTTGCACGAGACGCCGCTGGATGAGCGCGGTCAGTTTGAACCGGCCGCCGCACTTGTTCACAATCAGGTCGTCCTTCAGTGCTTCGATCATCGAGACTTTCTCTCTGGCCTCAGGCAACCACAGCGTCGGGGATAGCGACTCCGACCGACCTTCGCGCCTGGGCTTGTGCGGGGTGATACACTAGGCGTACAAAGGACTCCTTGCCACGCGCCGCCTCGCGGCCACGCAAGGCCGCGGACGACGGAATTCCCGTCAGCCCGCCCCCTCAGTTCGGATCTGGTCCCCTCGCCCCACGGAATGGCCGAGGAATGTCGCTGCACAGGATGTTGAGACAATGCTCATGAGCACGTCGGGTTGGAAGGTCGGCGATCGGGTTGTCCACGCGGGCCGTCCCGAATGGGGAACCGGATCGGTCACCAGCGTCGAAGCCGCCGTCCACAACGGCCATCCCTGCCAGCGTCTGGGAATCCGCTTCGAGAGGGCCGGCCCGAAAACGATCTCAACCGCCTTCGCCGATCTCAGACACCCCGACGCCGCGCCCTCACTGGACCGTAAGCTCTCAGACGCCGCGGGCCTCGACGGCCCGGATCACCTCAAAGCCGCCCAGGTCCTCGGCGAACTCCCGGACGATGCCACAGATCCCTTCATCAGCTTCAAGGCCCGGCTGACCAACACGCTCAAGCTCTATCGCTTTACCGGAAGTGGGGGCTCCCTCCTCGACTGGGCGACCGCTCAGACCGGGCTCTCAGATCCGCTCAGCCGCTTCAGCCGCCACGAACTCGAACTGGCCTTCGACCGTTTCAAGATGAACCTGGAGCAGCATCTGAGGCGTCTGGTCCAGGATGCCCGCAAGAAAGAGCCCGAGTCCATCGCCGCTGCCATGTCCTCCGCGCCCCCCGCGGGTCAACAGGCGCTGAAGCGAGCCGACAACTGGCGTTGAGCCGGCTCAACGCGCCTCACAGCCCACCGCCGAACACCGAGCCGTTATCGCCCCGAGCCCGGGCCGCACCGCGCTCAGGTCGCCCCACGTCCACCATTCCCGGACCAACCGCTCTGGCACGCCGAACGTGCCGCAATGGCCCGCCCCTTGTTCCTTCTTCTCTCGTCCCGGGCCACACCGGGGAGAGCCAAAGAAGACACGAGGAGAAGAGCCATGAACGAGCAGGACTTCCAGGCCAAACTCGGCGAACTCATCAGCCAGATCGGCAAACTCCCCGAGACCGAGCGCCCCGCGCTCGAAGCACTCGCCAGCGAGACCAAAGACCGCCACGACAAGATGAAGAAGACGATCAACGACCTCCAGGACTCCCTCGACTACCTCCGACTCAGCATCAAGTACCTCGTCTTCGACCTCGAAGCCACACGCCGCGAGAACCAGTACCTCCGGAAACTGCTCGAGAACAAGAGCCAGCCCGGCGAACAGGACTGATCGGTCTGACCACACTATCGCGGAGAGAGCCAAGGGCGGCCGGAAAGAAACCGGTCGCCCTTGTGTGCTATGCTTGCCGTCGTCGCCGGAGAGGTGGCCGAGTGGCTGAAGGCGGCGGTTTGCTAAACCGTTATACGGGGTATCACTCCGTATCGAGGGTTCGAATCCCTCCCTCTCCGCTTTCGCTTTCGACTCGTCCTGGGGACGCTTTGCGTTCTCGGCGATAGGGCCGATTTCCCGCGGATTTCCGCGAGTTCCGTTTGGAGACCCGATCGCTCTGAGCTTCTCAGAGCACAAGATTCGGCGATCTGGCGGCCCCATTCTGAGTCGGCGATTTCGGCGATCCGCTTTGGAGTTCGATGTGATCCGAACGGGGTCGCTGGGGCGTGGTGCAACCAGCCGCCGTCTATCGCATGCCGAGGCGGGACGCCTGCAGCGTCCAGTCCAGTTCACTGGCCGCCGCCCGCAGGTCAAGCAGTGAGACCTGGGGCGACAGGGTTCCGGTCAACGCCGCCCTCAGGATCGTCGGGCTCAGATGCGTGAGTACGTGCAACTGCCTGCCCCGCGCGGGGTCCATTCCGAGCGCTCGGGCGACCTCTTCCATGGGCTTGCCCGTTCGAAGCACTTCACCGTGCATCGCGTAGGCCTGGCCGATGGCGCGGACGATGTGCGGCGAGGGCTCGGGGCGGCCCCGCGAGTCCAGCTTGCAGATGAGGTCCTGCCCCTCGGGGTGCAGCAGGACGTGGCGACCGTCGTGACGCTTGATCTGGATCTGCAACGCCAGTGTCTCGCGCTCGACCTCAGACAACTGGACACCCGTCGGCTCCTGAGTCACCTCCGGGACATAGCGGCACCGCGGCACCGGTGTGGGCGTGGGTGTGGACGATGACCTCGACCCGTCTCCGAGTGACTCTCGACACGCCCGGATGCGTCGGACGTTTAGAGTGACCCTGAGACAATCGATGCCCACCACGACCCCTTCGATCACCTCGCGGATCCAGAGATCGCGGACCTCAAGTTCGACATGGCCCAGGTGCACCCCGTGAGCCGATTCCAGGCGATCCAGCACCAGCGCACGCACGAGGGTGTCGAGCACGCCCGCGTTGACTCTGCGGACGGGGCAGGACCCACGCCCCTGTGTGCACGCCTTCATGCTCACGTAATACGGCACCCGGCGGCACCCCCCATCCGCCAGCCGCTTCATGGAGTTTGACGGGGTCATCGTCGAACCCTCGTTTGTCCGCAGCTTGCCCTTGAGCAGGTGGGTGTGGGACCAGCGCGTCGCCGGTGCTCGTTCGCGCCGGTTGATCAGCGCCTGCACCCTGTCCCATAGCTCAGGATCAATGATCGGCTCGTGGAGCCCGGGCCAGATGTCGGTCGGGCACCTGCCCTTGCCCTCGGGCAGGTTGGCCCCACGCGTGTGGACGATCTTGCCCGCGTAGGTCGCGTTCGTCAGCATGGAATGGATGTGGCCGGTGCTCCACACGAGCTTGCCGACATTCAGGCCAGTGTCGCACTGCCGGAGGCGACGATGGATCCCCTCGGCTCTGAGCGCCTCGATGACGGCGAGCGGCGAGCGGTGCTCCAGATAGAGCGCGTACACGCGACGGACGATGTCCGCCTCCTCGGGCACGATCCGGATCACGCGGTTGCCGGGGTCCGGGTCGCTCGGCACCGGCCTGCGGTATCCGAAGGGCGGCCGCCCCACCGTAAAGATCCCTCTGCGCATGGTGGCGGCGATCTTGTCCCTGATGCGTTCGCCCGTCACCTCCCTCTCGAACTGCGCAAAGGAGAGGAGCATGTTGAGCGTGAGCCGCCCCATCGACGTCGTCGTGTTGAACTGCTGGGTGACGGATACGAAGGAGACCCGATGCTCGTCAAAGACCTGCATGAGTCGTGCGAAGTCGCTGAGCGACCTGCTGAGGCGATCGACCTTGTACACCACCACAATGTCGATGCGCTGTGCCTTGATGTCGGCCAGGAGGCGTTGCAGGCCGGGCCGCTCGGTGTTGCCACCGGAGAAGCCTCCGTCGTCATAGAGGGTCGGGACAGCGACCCACCCCTGGCTGCGCTGGCTCTTGATGTAGTCCATCCCGGCCTCGCGCTGGGCATCCAGGGAGTTGAAGAGCATGTCCAGGCCTTCCTCGCTGGACTTGCGCGTGTAGATGGCACATCGGACCGAGCCAACCATATCACCCGTGCGACCGGGGACACCCATGCCGCCCGAGAGAGACGAAGAAGGGCGACTCATATCGATCCCCCCTCCTTGCCCGCAGTGGATCCGCGCGTGGTTCGCTTGCCCTTGCGGCTCACGACCCCGAAGAACTGCGGGCCTGACCAGACCACGCCGGTGATCTCTGTGGCGATGCTGGAGAGGGATCGGTAGGTCTTGCCCTGATAGACGAAGGCCTTGCCTCCCTGCACGACAGTGACCTCGTGCGTGCGACCCCGCCAGATGCGGATGAGCTTGGCTCCGGCGGGAAGAGCGGGGCTTGTCGTGCGCGGCCGCCGCACGCCCTTGGAGGGGACTGTTGGTTCATGACCGGTGGCATCGTCTTGGGCCGTGAGATTCGGAGCGTTCACCGAGAGTTCGGAGATCCGCGCATTGGCGATCGCGTCCTTGATTGCATACTTGAGCAGGCGCTCCGTCGTCCGGTCCAGACCGCCCAAGCGACGGATCTGGGCTCGAAAGGCGATGTCGCGGATCATGACGCGCCGCGGCACCACTCCACCACCGGCCTCGCCACCAGCACCAGTTGCACCGCCCCTGCGGCTTCTGCGACACCCGAGAACACGCCAGAGGTCACGGATCTCGGCAAGAGACATGGACTCAAGCCGCGCGAGATCAACCGCGTTGCGCGCGTTGCGTGCAGCCGCACGTCCCTTTGGTCTTGTCTGAATCCGTTCGCTGCTCATGCGGCCCCCTTCCGCGACAGGGGCTTCGGGGTCTTCTGCGTCCGCACCTTGGACGTGTGGTCTTGGCGCGTAACCGTTGCCGTGACGGAAGATGCGGTGAAACGGCCGCGCTTCCCACCATCAGTGGCTTCGAGGCGCACGAAGCGAGCGGCATCGCCCTTGGCCAAGATCTCACGCATCATCGCGGCGTAAAGCGTCGCGGCGGGTGTCTTGCCGCCCGGGCTGGTCCAGAGGCCTGCGGCCGCCATGCGCTCGATGAGCTCGGATGCAGAGAGTCCGAGCCGAGCTTCCTTCGCGGGCAAGGCCTGAAGCACCTGAGCCGCGGCGTCGAGCGCCGAGAGGCGCTTGGGTTTGAGCCTGGCGGTGGTCTTGGTTGCGGGCTTCGGTGCCGACGACGTGGACGCCATTGTGCCGCGCTTGCTGGCGTCCTTGGCCGTCGCGTCGGGCTTGGCGTTCAACTTGGCGAGCGCCTCAGCGCGGGCCTTGTCGTTCGCGGCCGCGTGTGGCGCGGGCCTCCTGGTGGCCTTGCTGGCGGGATTGGACTTCGTCGTGGGGGTCTTCTTGGACATGGTGGTCTCCGTCGTTGGGATGGAACCCGGCGCACGTTGCTCCGGGGAATCGCGCTGGCACCGGTCTCCCGGAGCGGCGCGTGGATGAGCGGGCCGTGGCGGTCATCTGCTCTGCACGATCGAGATCTGGAAGACCGAGCCGTCGCCGAAGCGCAGCACGATCCCGGCGTTGGTGGTCATCAATCCGGCCCGCTCGAAGGTGGTGACGCTCGCGAGGTCGTCGAGGTCGCTGACCATGTCGCGGGCGATCTCGGCCAGCGCGATGTCGTCGTCCTCGCCCTCGACCTCGTCTCTGGCGTCGAGGATGTTCTGGATGGCGTTGAGCAGGGTGTCCTGAAGGTCGGTGTCGTGCATGGTGGTGCTCCTGTCTGTGGTGGGTTGCGCGGCGTTGCGTCTGATCGCGTCGGGTCCAAAAGCAGCGAAGCCCGCAGATCGCGGGCTTCAGGTCGTCGGGTCGGTTCTGGATCGGTCTACGAGGTCGGGGTTGCGGGGCTGGGTTCGGGCCTCCTTGCCGCGTGCCTCGTCGCAGGCGTCCGACCTGCCTTGGCGGTAGCCGGTGTGCAGTCCGGATCTGTACCCGCTCTCGAAGGCGTGCCGCACGACGTCGCGGATCGCGCTGACGGGGATCTCGTGGAAGTCGAGCGCGTCGCGGCCGCGAGTCTCCAAGGTCTCCAGCAGCAGTTCCGCCTTGGCCCATTCGAGTTCCTCGTCGAGGTCGTGGCGCTTGGCCAGCGCGTCGAGCGAGGGCGTGCGGTTGAGATGGGTGTCGTGGGGGTCGTGGGGGTTCGTCATGAATCGTCTCCGTCGGTGTGTAGTGCGTTGGTCGTTGGTTCAGCGGTTCGTCGGCCTCGGGGCGTACTCGTACCCGGCGTTCACCAGCCGCTCGGCGTCGGCGAGGCAGACCACCCAGTACGCGCCCTCGCCCAGCACCACCGTCCCCGCGCTGGTGCGGTCGGCGATGCTGAAGGCGCTCTCCTCGCTGCGGACCACCACCGGTTGGTGGCGAAGCCCGAGACGCTCGTGCGCCGCCCTCGCGGCGGCCTTGAGTTGGTGGAACGGCGAGATCTGGTTCGCGTGCGTCATGGCGTTCTCCTTCGCGAGCGGCGGCAGCTCCGTGAAAGTGCCGCTCGCGTCAGAGACATCAGGGCAAGATCATCGCGCACAGGCAAGGCGATCCGGCCCATGTCGCGAGGAATCCGCGATCAGCGTCCAGAATGTGGGCAAGCAGTGGGCATGTCACGCGCAAGTGGGCGGGTGCCCGCTTGCGCGTTTAACGCCAGCGTCGCCAGACCGGGTGTTACTCGCCGGAGTAACGCCGCTTTTCGATTCAACTCGTAGGTGGCTCGTGGCCAGCGCCTTCGCGCGAGAGGAGTCGCAGCGCCATCGCCTGGGCCTGGCGGCTGAAATCGATCGATTCGCCGAGAATTCTCGCGGCCTCTTGATCCGCATGGAACCCCTTCGAGTTCTCGCTGCTGATGTAGTCAAGACGCCACATCGCCTTGCGCTGGAGTTCGTAGACGGGCCCGAGGGCCTCCTCCGACACGCCGGACGCCTTGGCTTCCATGATCGCATCGAGCATCTCGGTCATGGCGTGAGCCGTCCTCTCCATCAGATGAACCGTCCGATCCTGGATCATCTCCACTCGCGCACGCAGTTCTTCCGCTGGCACATGGTGGCATGTACGGCACGCATTGTCGATGTTCTCCATCGGGCTGCGAACGTTGTGGCTGCTGAGCTTCATCGCGCCCACTCGCTCGTATGGCATGTGGCAATCGGCGCAACTCACGCCTGATCGTGCATGGATCCCCTGGCTCCACAGCTCAAACTCCGGATGCTGGGCTTTGAAGAGCGGCGCGCCTGTCTCGGCGTGCTTGTAGTCCATGAACTTCGATCCGTCGGGGAACTTCTTTGCCTCCCAGATGGACTCGATCTGCTCGGCCTTGAGACCGTTCCCCCATGGGAACGTCAGGGTGTCCTTGGTCGCGCAGTAATACTCCACGTGACACTGGCCGCACGCGAACGATCGCATCTCCTGGCGCGTGGCCAAGGTGTTCGGGTCGTACGGCAGCGCACGGTCGCCCTTCCGCCATTTCTCCACGCTTGGCATGTGCGGGAGCGGCTCGCTGCTCTCGGCAAGGGCTTGCATGCCCAGCATGAATCCCGGTCGGGTGATGCGGACCTTCATCGTCGAGGGATCGTGGCAGTCGATGCAGCTGACCGGATGTGCTTCGCCCATGGCGAAGTGGCCCTCCGGAACCTTCCCTGGTGTAAAGCCGCCGACGGGGGGAGAGTCGAAGATCGGTTTGCCATCGGCGCCCGTGCCGTCAGGAACCTGAGTGAGCATCTCCAGCACCTCGTGATACGGCTTGGTACTGAGCGCTTCAAAGCCCTTGATGACCGCCGGCATGTCGAACGCCGAAGCCAGAGCCGAGTGGTCGGCCGGCATACCCAGAGCCTCAAGCCCGGCCTTTCGATAGAGGACCGTTGTCGAGGCGTGGCAATGGAGGCACGCACCAGCCTGCGCACGCTGGTTGACTCGCTCCGTGACAACCTGGTCGTAAAGCATGTACGCGTGGCCTCTCGCCTCGCGATAGTCGATGCTGAAGGCATAGCCGGCATACAAACGCTTGAGCCACGGGCTGGAGTCGAGCTTGCTCTGCGGCATCGCGCTCGACCCGCCGTAGAACCTGTCGCCCGCCGTCTGCTTGTACTGCTCGAAGTGGTGAGGCCAATTCATGCCCCACGGCACTGGGTCCGTGCTCGTCTCATTCAGATCAACGATCCGCAGGTACGGCGAGCGTGCATCCTGCTTGTGCTCGAACATCTGTACAAGGGTGTATGTAACGATCGCCGTGCCGCCCGCAGCAGCCGCCAGCACACCCAGCAATAGAAGCGAGATGCGCCTGCTGCTCGGTTGTCCGCCTTGACGTTGCGAAGAGCTGTCGTTCATGGTTCACCCTGAGAGAGAGCAAGTGGCGAGAGAGATCGGGACTGATCATCTGTGAGCGTGCCCGACCCCACTGTGACAGTGGACACAGTTGAGCATGTCGCCCGCGGGATTCTCGGGGAGCATGTTGTGGACGAAGTCTTCATGGCAGGAAAGGCACGCGTTCTGCGTCACTCGCCGGTTCCGCTCTTTAATACGGATCGGGTCGGGGTAGTTCCCCGTAGTGAACGCGAGTGAATGGAAGAAGCCGTTGTCGCCCTTCACGATCCACTTCCCGATAGGGTGGTGCGAGAGATGGCAGTCGTTGCAGGTGGCCACGTTCTTGTGGCTCGAGTTCTGCCACGCATCGAAGTGGTCCTGCATGACGTGACAGTTCGTACACGCTGCGGGATTATTCGAGAGATACGCCGCGCCCTTTCCATAGCCGAAGGTGAAGGCCCCCATGCCGACCAGCATACCCATCAGCACGGTCGCGACAAGCGGCAGAAAGCCGATTCGAGCGATCAGCCCACGCCGACCGTGCCTGCTCGCCGCAGACTCCGCCGACTCAGGTTCGGTCACACGCTCATTCACACCAAGTGCCTCACTCGCCATGAAAGCCAACGATGCCGGTTCAGAGTAGAGACATACACGCCAGAGTTCAAACCGCTTCGCTCACTTCCCGCTCACCAACTGGTCATCGCAGGGGTGATTGCCGCCCGCTCTCACAGAGCCCCGCAAAGCCCACCCGCGCTGCGCCAGCGTGAAAGAGGGAGCAGCCCGACCGCCATCAATGCAAACTGTGAGACCACGAATCCCAGCAGCCACATCGCGGCTGTATCCATGAATCCGTATGAGTGCAGACCCACGCCGAGCATGTTCGTGCCGAACCAGCTCCATGCCGTCACTATGCTCCCGCCCACAGCGAGCACAAAGAGCCCTCGCTTGCGGATAAATCCTCCCCATCGAGCGTGTAGGATCAGTGCCGCGTTCAGCACGACCAGGGCAGCGCCGTTCTCTTTGGGGTCCCAACCCCAGAACCGCCCCCACGACTGATCTGCCCAGATACCACCCAGCACTGTCCCTACGAAACTAAGCAGCAGGGCAAAGCACACCGTGCCATACACCATGCGAGCGAGCGTCCAGGCACGCTCTGGAGTCAGAGTCACAGTGAACACGCCGAGCAGGATCGCAGCAGCAGCGAGCGTGCCTGCAAGGAAGGTAGCGGAGTACCCGAGCGTGATCGTGATCACGTGCGTCGCAAGCCAGAAGTTGCTGTCGAGGACTGCCTGCATCATCTGCATCGTGTCCCCGTCGTTGCCTAGGTTGTGGGCAACGATCAGGGTTCCGAAGCCGATCGCTGCAGAGCCAAGTGCCGCAATGCCGATCGGGTGCCAACGCTCGATCACCATACCGAACAAGACAGCGGCCCATCCGACGAAAATCGCCGATGAGTACAGGTTAGTCACCGGCGGACGATCCTGAAGGTAGACGCGTGCAACGATCCCGATCGTGTGCACGAATAGTGCCCCCCATGCCACGCCGATACCAAGAGATCTGATCACATCGGCGAGTGGCGGCCTCGCGGTCGCCTTGGCCGGATCCTTTGCCCGAAGCAGCATCGAGAGCATGATCAGCAACGACGCCACGATATACGCGCAAGTCGCTCCGACGAACAACCCTGCACGGTTGAAACGGACCTCGAGATCCATGCGTCTCATGGTGGCTGGGATCACTCCCTCCAGCAACCCATGGTACGAGGCGACCGCGCGATTAAACCCTTGGATATCTGACTCGGCATACGCGGTCATCATCGCGATCCAGTAAGCGACCGATGGTGGCATGCGCTCGATCGCCTCCTGCTCAGAAATGTCTCCGTCGAGTGCCGCGGCTCGGGTCTCGAGGAACGCATCGTGAAAGCTCCTCCAGTCTGTCCCATCACCCAGCGGAGCAACCGTGTACGGCTCGCGCATGCGTGCATGAGCAAGGAGCGTGCTCACGGAGTGATAGGTGCGAACGAGTGCTCGCTGGTACGCATCACGTTGCTTCGGCTCGACCTCGAACGCATGCTCCGCTTCGCCCACAATCTTCGCCCAGTGCGGCTCAATCCCGCTCATGCCCAGACGACCCACTGCATCGGGCGGAAGGGCGAGCATCGCCAGCACCTCAGGGTGATCGACTCGGACGACCGGCGCATCAGCGATCGCCTCTGGCCGCGCGATCAGCCCGGCAAGGTACTCAACGGCTTCGAGAGACCAGCCCTCGGCTCGTATCGACTGCCTCCCACCCGCGACCATCATCACGTGACGAGCCGCGGTGTCGAACGGCTTGACGCGACCACCCGACGACACCGGTATTCTCGCCAAGGCATCGAGGTCATATCCCGCAAAGTTAGGCGTACGAAAGAGCCCAACAGACGCAACCACGATGCCGACGGTCGCGCCGACCATCGCAATTGGAGCCGCCCACTTCGGACGACCGGAAACCAACAAACTGCGTTCGCGCTCATGTCTACGTCGAAGAAATCCCCACAATACTGCTCCGAAGTGAATCAGCAGCCCAACGCTCACAAGCCCGCACGCGACGTATGGGAGCGTCGCTCCAGGATTCCGTACCACCTGCAGAACTGTGCCGGTCCCATCGGGCTTGTAGGATGCCTGGTAAAATGTGTCTCCACGATATCGCAGCGGGTTGTTCATCCAGATCGTCGTTTCACGATCCACTCTGCGTTTGGCATCAACCAGTCGCACATGGCTCGAGAAGTTCTTTGCGATCTCTGTTCCGACGAACTTGTCGTGTCGGAAGTCCAACAGCGTCAACGAGTATGGCTTGTATGTCCGTTTGTATCTCAGCGCGAGATCGAACGATGATTCGCCGCACTCCACACGCTGGGCCGCCAAGAGGTTTGACCAGACAAGCCATGTGCCGAGTGACTCACCGTGATGGGTCAGTCTGACGTACGCTGCAGGAGCGTCAGTCTGCGCACCATCGACGCCTCTCGCCACCGGTAGTGGTTCGGCTATCGCATCGATGCCCACGCCACGATCAGCGAGCCGATCGCCGACCGCTCTCATCAGCCGAGCGTTCGGCATCCACGCCTCTACGTGTATCTCGAAGGGAAAGCGAACATCTGAGATCGGGTTACCCGTAGCCGCTGCACGAACAAGCATCGCCTGAGGCACAGTAACGATGCGATCAAAGCTCGTATCTGAGTTGTCGATGATGGCCAACTCGGACGATCTGACATCCTCGACGTACGAAACCGTGCTCCCCTCGTCGATCGACATCAGTCCTTCGTCGGCGAGCATCGCCGTAGCGAACTCGCCTATCAGCAGCACCACCAGTCCCGCGTGCAGCACCATAACCCCCGCTCGTCGGGCCGTGAGCTTGAATCTGGAGGCGTGGGCCGCGAGGAGATTCAGCAGCAGGAGCAAGCCGATGGTTGCCCCGCCGGGAAGCGGCACGCGGAAGGGGAGTGTTCCCGCAGACGATGGGATGAAGAGGCTGGGATCGACCCATGCGATAGGAGCGCGGAAATAGGTGTGAACCGCCTCCCACACACCGACACGGACCTGCGCGAGCGTTCCAATGAAAATGATCGCCATCGACACCGCCAGCAGCATAACGGTGAGTCTCAACGACGCCAAGACCCTCACGGCGGCCCTCAGCATGCCTCTGCCCATTCCGGTGCGACGAACCTTGCTGCGAACGCGAACACCTCGCCCTTGATCACAGAAGCGACCGCCGATACGGCACTGACGCGTTCCCACCACTTCTGATTCGCTCCCCATTCAAAGATGTTGGCAACCATGGTGTACTGCTCCGCGTCTGTAAAATGTAGGAGTGACCCTGTGAACCGATCGTTGTCGAACGGATCGATCAAGTCTACAAGCGCGACTTCGTTCGTAGGCGGGAGCCGATCTGGCAGTGTCAACGGTTCACTATCGCAAAGCATGCCGCCGACATCGCCTGAGAGCCAACTGATCGCAACTTCAACCGCGTCCGAGGACTCCAGTACCTTGTTTGTCGCTAGACGCATCGTCCGCTCGCCCTGCTGGAGCCGCCAAGATGCCGGTGCATCCCAAGGCCAGCCATTGCTCCGTGAGAGCTCGGGTCCCTCCTCTGCAGGCGGCGTCACTTAGTCACCCGTCACAGGTCCAGAATCCGAATGGGTCGCAAGAGAAAAACCCAAAGAGAGCTCCCTTGCGACCAACACGCTCCGTGTTCCCTCACTTCTAGCACAACAGAAGTATGACCCATGCGAGCAGCCGGGGAGTCTCGACACGCTCGGTAGACGTACAGGTCTCGCGGCTCGCCCCTGGCCCGACATGAGCATCAGGAGACGCATGATTAGTAAAACGTCCGTACGAACATGAACCTATCGCTGCTGGTCCACATGTTCGTTCCATGTATTTCCAGAGAATTCTGAAAGACATAGATTGACTTTGGCACAGAAAGGCTGATATATGGATACGGATATCGATTTCTATGTGCGTCACCGAGGTCTTTTGCTATGGATCGCTTGGCCAACACCCCCGCAGTACGTCACCGAGAAAACTCCAGCACTTGGGCAGTCACTCCCGGGAGCAACTTCCGTGAAGCAGGAATCGCGATCATCTCTGGCATCGCGGCAACAGCTCTGATCCTCCTGCTCGGCATGGCATCTGTTTTCGGCCAAGCGCGAGCGCGCGAGAAAGCCGCCGCCGAGACCGAGCATGCAGCTCAGGCATACGAATTGCTCATAGCCGCGGGTCCAAAGCCAATGCTCCCGCTTAACGAGCTTGTCCGCGGGCGCGAGTTGTTCGCGACAACATGTGTCGCGTGCCACGGCCAGAGCGGGACCGGCGTGCCCGGTCTTGGGCTGAACTTGGTCGAGAGCGACTTTGTCGCGCTCCGGAGCGACGCCGAACTCCACGCGTACATCATCGCCGGCAGGCCGGACGCCAAGCCGATGCCGATGCCGCCGAGGGCGGGACGCCCCGACCTGACGGACGAGGACATCGTTCGGATCGTGGCTTTCATGAGAGGCCTGCAGGATCCTCGTCGCATGCCCGAGTTGCCGCCGCTGGTGCTGACGGTCGCGCCGTCGGAGGGTGACAAGGCGGCCGCGCTCGAAGCCGCGGCAGGTGACGCAGAACTCGCCGGGTACATCGCCAGCGGCAATGCGATCTTCCACACTACTTGTGTGGCGTGCCACGGCAAGGAGGGCGTCGGTGTGGCCGGCAACGGGAAGGCCCTGGCGAACAACGCCTTCGTCCAGTCACTGGACGAGGACGGTCTCTTCGAGTTCCTCAGCAAGGGACGCTCGCCGACGGACCCGCTCAACACGACCGGGATTCAGATGCCGCCCAAGGGCGGGAACCCCGCGATGTCCGAGGACGACATTCTGGACGTGATCGCGTATCTGCGGACGCTGCAGCCGTCCGCCGCCGGGAGCAAGTAGTCGCAACAGCAGCACCTCGCGGGGCGGTCGCTCGTGGCCGAGCCGGCGCACCCGCTTCTTCTGGAGTTTGCCATGAGAAGAGCAACAAACCGACTTCCGATCTCGCTCCTGTTGGCGACTGCCGCCGGAGTTCTGCTCTCCTGCCTCGCGCCCGACGCGATTGCGCAGCAGGAGGGGCGCAGGCGCCGGGGCGGCGACGCCGAGGCCAAGCCGGTCGAACTGACGCCGGCGCAGGTCGCCCAGCTCACGAAGGTCGCCAACGACCGCAAGCTGAACGTGGACGACCTGCTGGCGGCGGCGAAGACGTTCATGCCGAGCGGGCGGCACGACGAGTACGTGCTGTTCTCATCCGGCGGGCAGAGCGGGCAGGTCTTCGCGATCGGCGTGCCGAGCATGCGTCTCCTGCGCTCGATCGCGGTCTTCACGCCCGAGTCGTGGCAGGGATACGGCTTTGCCGGCGAGAACGATCACGTGATCGAGTCGCTGAAGATCAATGGGAAGGTCGTGGCCTGGGGCGACACGCACCATCCGGCTCTCTCCGAGACCAAGGGCGACTACGACGGCGAGTTCCTGTTCATCGGTGACAAGGCCAACGCGCGGGTGGCTGTGATCGATCTGCGCGACTGGGAAACAAAGCAGATCGTCAAGAACCCGCTCACGATCAGCGACCACGGCGCCGCCTTCGTGACGCCGAACACCGACTACATCATCGAGGGCGGGCAGTACGCCACCGTGCTCGGCTACGGCTACGCGCCGCCTTCCGAGTACAAGGACTCCTACCGCGGCATGGTCACGATGTGGAAGTTCGACCGGATGAAGGGCCGGATCGACGAGTCCCAGTCCTTCGCCCTGGAGCTGCCCCCGTACTGGCAGGACCTGGCGGACGCGGGCAAGAACGCCAGCGACGGGTTCTTCTTCATCAACTCGTTCAACGCGGAGATGGCGACCGGCGGCGTCGAGAAGGGCCAGCCCCCCTTCGAGGCGGGCGCCAGCAAGCGCGACATGGACTACCTCCACATCATCGACTGGAAGAAGGCCGAGGCCGCGTTCAAGGCGGGCAAGTTCGAGAAGATCAACGGGTTCCCCGTGATCAAGATCGAGACGAGCATCAGCGAGGGCATCCTGCACTTCGCGCCGGAGCCCAAGAGTCCGCACGGCGTCGACGTGACGCCGAACGGCCAGTACATGATCGTCGCGGGCAAGCTCGACCCGCACGTGACAGTGTACTCGATCGACCGGATCAAGAAGGCGATCGCGGAGAAGACCTACTCGGGCACGGACGAGTACGGCGTGCCGGTGCTCGACTTCGACGCCGTGAAAGAGGCGCAGGTCGAGTTGGGGCTCGGGCCGCTCCACACGCAGTTCGATGACAAGGGCTATGCCTACACCTCGCTCTTTCTCGACTCGGCCGTCGCGCGCTGGACGCTCGGGGGCGAGTACGACGCGCTGAACGCCGATCAGCCGTGGAAACTGGTGCAGAAGACGCCTGTCCAGTACAACATCGGCCACCTGTGTGCCGCGGAGGGCGACACGGTCAGCCCGGACGGCAACTACCTGATCTCGATGTCCAAGTGGTCGGTCGATCGCTTCCTGCCGACGGGCCCGCTGCTCCCGCAGAACTTCCAGCTCCTGGACATCGTGCAGCCGGGCACGACCATGCCAGTCATCTACGACAGCCCGATCGGCGTCGGTGAGCCCCACTACTGCCAGATGATCAAGGCCGACAAGCTCAAGACCTGGAAGGTGTATCCCGAGGTCGGCTGGAACCCGCACACCCAGCGGCTCGACCCGAACGCGCCCAAGAAGGGTTCCGAGGGCGTCGTTCGCGACGGGAACAAGGTCACGGTCAACATGACCGCGGTTCGCAGCCACTTCTTCCCCGAGCACGTCGAGATTATGGAAGGCGATGAGGTCACGTGGCGGATCACCGCCATCGAGACCGCGCAGGATGCGACGCACGGCTTCTGCATCGGCGGGTACAACGTCAACCTCTCGCTCGAGCCGGGCGAGTACGTCGAGTTCAAGTTCAAGGCCGACAAGGCCGGCACCTACCCCTTCTACTGCACCGAGTTCTGCTCGGCGCTCCACCTTGAGATGATGGGCTATCTCCACATCAAGCCCAAGGCCACCGCGCAGGCGGGCGGCAAAGCCGAATGACCCTCCTTGCCCGTCGGGGGCTCACGCCCCCGATGGGCGATTCGCACGCACGCGACGGGCCTCGCCCCGTCGCACACACGGAGTCCGGCATGTCGCGCATCCTCTCCACGCTGATCGGTCCCCGTGTCCCCGTCGAGGAGCTGCGGTCCCATCCGGTGCGCTACCTCACGCCGACGTTCATCTTCATGCTCGCACGGGTCCTGCTGCTTGTGTCGATCTTCTTCCCGTACTGGCACATGGAGCTCGAGGCGCCGCAGTATCCGGATGGGCTGTTCCTCACGGCGTACGTCAACCATCTCACCGGCGACGTGCGCGAGATCGACGGACTCAATCACTACATCGGCATGCGCCCGCTCGGCGAGGCCGCGACGTTCGAGCGTGCCGCGGCCGTGTGGTCGATCATCGCCATGTTCCTGCTCGTCGAGGGCGCCGCGTTTGTTCACAGCAAATGGGCCGTGCTGCTCGCCGTGCCCGCTGTGACATTCCCGATCGGGTTCTATGCCGATCTGGTCTACTGGATGCGAACGTTCGGACTGAACCTCGATCCCGAGGCGCCCCTCTCGAACTCGGTCAAGCCCTTTGTTCCGACCGTCATCGGCGAGGGCGGCATCGGCCAGTTCAAGACGTACGCGGCCTGGGGGACCGGCTACTGGCTCGCGGTCGGTTGTGCCGCGCTCGTCATCGTCGGCTTCTACTTCCACCGACGCGCGTATCGACCACTGGCCGTGCGTGCCGCCGTCGCCTGATACACGAGACGCAACCGACCCCTCGGACTCCGTCGGAGCGGAACCCTCCCATGACACGCCGCACCACACCAGAGATCGCACGACTGCCACGCCTCGCGTGCCTCGCAAGGGCCAGCGTGATCGTCGCCACGATGGCGGCCCCACGGGGCGTGTGGGCGTTCCACCAGCTGGCCGACCAAGCCGTCGACCACGCGGCCCCCGCTTCTCGCACGCCCGCAAACGCCGGCCCCTCGGCTCGCCACGAGCCGGGGGAGATCGGCAGACGCATCGCTGCCGCAAGCCCCGGCGATACGGTCATCGTCCCCGCTGGCATCTACCGTGAGCATCTCCTGGTCGACAAGCCAGTCGCCCTGATCGCTGAGGCGGGCGCCGTGATCGACGGTGGCGGCAGCGGAGACATCGTCGAGATCACGGCTCCCGACGTGACGATCCGCGGTTTCGTCATCCGAAACACCGGCATCGATCTCGACAAGGAGAACGCGGCGATCCGTATCACCGCCCCTCGGGCCGTCATCGAGCACAACACGCTCGAGGACATCCTCTTCGGCATCGACCTCCGCGAGGCCCCCGACAGCCGCGTCGCCTTCAACCGCGTCGGCGGCAAGCGCCTCGACATCGCCCGGCGCGGCGACGGCCTGCGGCTCTGGAGGTCGGACCGGAGCGTGATCGAGTCGAACACCATCCACGACGGTCGCGACGCGATCCTCTGGTACTCCAAGGGGATCGTGGTCAGGAACAACGTCGGTTACGACTGTCGCTACGGCCTCCACCTGATGTTCAGCGACGACGTGACGATCACCGGCAACGAGTTCTCACGCAACTCGGTCGGGATCTACCTCATGTACAGCACGGGCGTGGAGATCACTGGCAACCGGCTGATCCGAAACCGAGGCCCGAGCGGGTACGGCATCGGCCTGAAGGAGACGGACCAGTTCTCCGTTCGCGACAACGCGATCGTCGGGAATCGATCCGGGGTCTACATCGACGGCTCTCCCTTCACCGACAAGAGGCCCGGTGAGTTCACCCGCAACACCATCGCGTACAACGACGTGGGGTTCACGTTCCTCCCCTCGGCCCGGGGCAACGAGCTCACGGACAACAACTTCATCGACAACATCGACCAGGTCGCCATCGCCGGGCGCGGGTCGCTCGATGCCAACCGCTTCTGGAAGGGCGAGCGAGGGAACTTCTGGAGCGACTACACCGGCTACGACCAGAACGGCGACGGCATCGGCGACTTCGTCCACGAGTCCCAGACGCTCTTCGAGAACATGATGGACAAGGAGCCGAAACTCCGGCTCTTCCTGTTCAGCCCGGCCCAGCAGGCGATCGAGTTCGTCGGTCGCGCTCTGCCCGCCGTGCGGCCCGAGCCCAAGTTCGTCGACGAGGTGCCGCTGATGTCCCCGGTCTTGATCGACATCCCCTCGCGCGCGGGTTCCACCAACTCACACATCGGCGTGGTCGGTCTCGTGATGGGTATCGCCGGCGCCGGCGTGGTGCTCGGCGCGGGCAGATTGTGCCCGCTCGTCGCGCTGACGACGCGTCTTGCATCCCGTCGCTCGCCACGAACGACCGCTGGAGAAGCCACATGATCACCATCCGGAACGTGACCAAGAGGTTCGGACGGAACGCGGCGGTCGACGATGTCTCGCTCGAACTCGCTCCCGGCGACAGCGTCGCCGTCTGGGGTCCGAACGGCGCTGGCAAGAGCACGCTGATCCGCTGTCTCCTCGGCCTGCACAGGCACAAGGGCGTCATCACCGTCAACGGGCACGATACTCGCAAGCGCGGCAAGCTCGCCCGCGCCTCCATCGGATACGTCCCCCAGGAGATCGGCTTCTACGACGACCTGGTCGTCGGTGAGGCACTCCGGCACTTCGCCCGTCTGCGCGGCATCCGGCGAGTGGACATCGGGCAGACACTTCAAGCCGTCGGACTGAAGGGACAGCAGGGCAAGCGGGTGCGAGACCTTTCCGGCGGCATGAAGCAGCGGCTCGCCCTCGCCATCGCGCTCCTCGGCGATCCGCCCGTGCTCGTGCTCGACGAGGTCACCGCCAGTCTCGACGCGTGCGGGCGCGAGGAGTTCATGACTTTCCTGAGCCGTCTCTCCGGGTCGGGTCGGACCATGCTCTTCGCCTCCCACCGAGTGGACGAGATCGCGGCGCTCGCTCAGCGCGTGGCGATCATGGAAGCCGGACGCCTGGTCGCGGTCACGGACGTGTCGGCCTTTGCCTCGACCCACGGGGCGGGAGCGTTCGTCCACCTGATGCTCTCACCACCCAACCGGCCTCGGGCCATGGACGTGCTCGCGAGCAACGGCTTCGAGCCCCGGCTGAACGGCATCGGCATCATCGTGCCGGTCAGGACGGACCAGAAGGCCGCGCCCGTTTCGCTGCTCGCCCGCGCGAGCATCACCGTCGAGGACATGGAGATCATCACTCGCGCCGCGGCGGATGCGCACGCTTCCGCTCGCCCATGAGAGACGCCATGGCACACACCAGACCCAGCATCACCGGTATCCCGCACCCGCCGTGCACACTCGCCACGATCGCCTGGGTCGGCGTGCGAGAGCTTCGGGACGCCGTGGGCACGCGATGGTTCGCGCTCTACACGCTCGCGTTCGCCGCGCTCGGGCTTGGCGTCTCGTTCGTCTCGGCCGCCGGCTCGGGAGGCCAGGGCCTCTCCAGTTTCGGCCGCACCAGCGCCGGCCTGATCAATCTCGTGCTGCTCGTGGTCCCGCTGATGGCGCTCTCGGCCGGCGCGTCGTCGATCGCGTCGGACCGGGAGCGGGGAATGCTCGCGTATCTTCTGGCGCAGCCGGTGTCACGGACCGAGCTGCTGCTCGGGAAGTACCTTGGCCTCGCGGTCGCGTTGCTCTCGTGCATCCTGCTCGGGCTGGGCCTGTGCGGCATCGTGGTCGGCTCCAGGGGCGGCTCGCTGGACGCTTCGAGCATCATCTGGCTGGCGGGACTCTCGCTCCTGCTCGCACTCGGGATGCTCGCCACGGGCATGCTGATCTCGGTTGTCACCCGGCGCGCCTCCGTCGCAACCGGTACGGCGGTGTTCCTGTGGCTTGCGCTCGTGTTCGGCACGGACCTTGCGCTGATGGCGGGCACGCTCACGTTCCGCCTCCGCATCGAGGAGCTCTTCGCACTCAGTCTGATCAACCCGCTGCAGGTCTTCAAGATGTGGTCGCTGCACGCCATCGACTCGACCCTCGACGTGCTGGGCCCCGCCGCGCTGTATGCGGTTGAGGAGCACGGCAACGGGCTGCACGGCCTGTTCGCGCTCTGCCTGGGCCTGTGGATCCTCCTTCCGCTCGCGCTCGCCTGCGTTCTCTTCTCGCGAAAGGGCGCCTCATGAACGCCGTTCCCCTCCGCGTCCTCGCCCTGCTGGCACTCGCCCTCCCAGGCGCGTGCGGCGGGCCCCCGCTCGACGGTCCGCCGGATCTTCGAGCCGGGCGAGACGAGTGCGCCGAGTGCGGCATGATCATCATGGACGATCGGGCCTGTGCCGCCGTGCTCGTCGAGATCGCCGGACGACGCGAGCACCGGCTCTTCGACGACCTTGGCTGCCTGATCGACTTCCGCGATCAGGGCCACGCCGATATGAAGGAACTCCGCGCGTTTGCAGTCGACCACGGCGACGGCACATGGCTCGACGTGAATGACGCCCGCTTCGTTCTCGCCGACACGGCCCGTCTCATGACACCCATGGGTTCCGGCTACATCGCCTTCGCAAAGCAGAATGACGCCGACCACGCCATGACCACGATCGGAGGACGCGCCGCCGACTTCGACGGCCTCGCCGCTGCGCGACGCGCGTGGCGTGCCTCCCTCCACACCCCAGCTCAGCCCGAGGAGACCACCGATGAAGAACAGCGCGATCCGTGAGACCATCGGCTCCATCGCCGTGTCCAGACCGGAGTCCGTCTCCGTCTTTGCTCGTCACGGCCTGGACTTCTGCTGCGGCGGGCGGCGCACCCTGCAGCAGGCGTGCGAGGCCGCGGGCATGGACCCCGACGCGATCCTCGCCGAGATCCGCGATGCGACGAACCGCGTCGGGGATGGGGAAAGAGAAGACTGGCACTCGATGGGAATGACCGACCTGGCCGACCACATCGAGCGCGTGCACCACGTCCGCGCCCGCGACCTCATCGCCCGCATCGACGCGTTGTTGCCCCGTGTGCTCGGCGCCCACGGTGACGCTCACCCCGAGCTCCGCGCCGTTGCCGAGACGTTTGCGCGGTTCCGTGAGGAACTCTTCGACCACATGATCCGCGAGGAGCGTGTGCTCTTCCCGTGGCTCCGCCGGCTTCAGACGCCCGGCGCCGTCCACATCGGACCGCCATGGAGCGTCTCGCGCCCGATCTCGTGCATGCTGCACGACCACGACGATGCCGCCGCCGCGCTCGCACGCATCCGCGACGCTCTCTCGGGCTACACGACCCCCGCGGACGCGTGCGCCAGTTACGCGGCCTTGGTCACGGCGCTCCGCGAACTCGACGAGGACACAAGAGTTCATATCCACAAGGAGAACAACGCGCTCTTCCCGGCAGGAATGAGCGCCGAAGCCGAACGTCAGACAAGGGCGGGACTTGCCGATCGCCCAGCCTGCGGCGTGCAGACGTCCGTACACTCTCCAGACTGATTCGTCCTACGACCACGAAGCAGGTGCAGCAAGCCATGATCTCACAGACCATCGAATACGCGTTGCGTGCCATGGCACATCTCGCCTCGCTGGATGCCGACCGCTCGGCAAACAGCGAGACCATCGCAGAGCACACGCGGGTTCCACGCGGCTACCTCTCGAAGATTCTCCGAGACCTCGTGGTGGCGGGGCTCATCGACTCTCAACGCGGACCAAACGGTGGGTTCGTGCTCTCCCGCGATGCCGGCAAGATCTCAATCCTCGACGTGATCAACGCGGTCGACCCGATCGCCAGGATCACCCAGTGTCCGTTGGGCAACCCCGAGCACATACATTTGTGCCCGCTTCACAAGCGCCTCGACGATGCATTAGAGACCATCGAACGACAGTTCAAGGACACAAGTCTGGAAGATCTCCAGAAATCAACTCGACGCGCTTCTATCTGCCATGAACTCGGCCGTCCTTCCCAGCGCAAGAAGGACAGATGATCGCGAAAGCATCCAAGAGACCGGAGCCATGCTCGATTCCCTCATTGACCGACTGATCGTTCCAACCGGCGTCCCCGAGCCGTTCCCGGATGATCCGTTCCCTCTGCTCGTACAGTGGCTGAACGAAGCAACTGAGAGCCGGGCATACCCCGATGCCAACGCGATGTCCCTAGCAACTTCAACGCTCGACGGAAGACCATCCGTTCGAATCGTCCTTTGCAAAGCAATCGAGCCCGCGCGGCACGCACTCACCTTCTTTACCAACTACGAGAGTCGCAAGGGCATTGAACTCGCAGCGAACCCTGTAGCGTCTGTTGTCTTCTACTGGCCTCACGCCGGACGCCAGGCACGCATAGAGGGTCAGGTCGAGCGGCTGGGCGATGCCGAGAACGACGAGTACTTCAGCACCAGGCCGCTGCTCTCCCGCATCGGCGCACACGCCAGCCGACAGAGCAAACCAATCGCCTCGAGAGCCGTACTCCTCCGCGAGGCAGCGAAAGTCGCTGCGGTCTCGTGTATCGAACATGCTGTCAGGCGCCCGTCCCATTGGGGCGGCTATCGACTCCACGCCGATGCAGTGGAACTCTGGACCGCGTGTGAGGGGCGACTTCACCAACGCCTGAGATGGCGATCAACGCCAGAGCACGGATCTTGGTGCCTCGATGAACTAAGCCCGTGAGCCGCCAAGAACGCTGAACAAACGTCAGGGGTTAGTTTCGTCCCAGAAACACTTGAACTTGCACCGCCCTAGATCATCTCAACCGGCTTCAGCCCAGTCAGAGAGCATCATGCACCCGCCACCCGTCCACCACCGTCAGCCACATCATCTCGCTCTGTCGTACCTCTTGCGGAGCAGGTCTCGCTGCCTCTGAATGTACAGATGTGAAGATCGACAGTGAGAGTGTCCACCCCGACAGATCGACAGGAATACGACGATTACTCTGGACAGTTCCTGCCAAGCCGTTACTGCAGAATCGTGCCACTCTCTGTCCCGATAGGCCCCTCTTTCCTGCGCTGGCTCCGATCAAGCAACTCGTTCCGATCCACAGATCCAGCGACTGAACTGGCCACCTGAGGATCCAAGAGGACGCATCACCCGGTATCGTGTGGTCGGCCGATCGCGGGCCTATCTGCGAGCGGCATGACCACGATCGCGTTCGACGGTGCCGGGCAGACACTCGCACAGACGCCGCACCCAGTACACACATCGGCTCGGATTGTCGGCCTGCCCGCGTCGACATCGATCGCGTGCGCCACCGGGCATCGCTCCGAACAAACGGTGCAGAAAGAACCAGCGTGCGCGAGGCATGCCATCGTTTGAATCCACGCCACGCCCATTATCCGCGGCTGATCCGCCCTGAGCACCCCGGGCTCGCACGCCGTGATACACGGTGTGTCCTCGCACATGATGCACGCCGCGGCATACGGGGCGATCATGGGCGTACCCGCCGCGGCGCGGAACTTGGCCGGGGCGTAAACGATCGCACTCACCGGGCATGCGGTAATGCACTTGTTGCATCGCGTGCATCCGGAGAGGAACGAGACTTCGTCAATCGCACCTGGAGGGCGGTGGATCGGGAGGGCGAATCGGCGCCCCATCGCGCCCGAGGCGGATGGACGAGCATCGACGGGCTTGGCCTGAGTTCCGGCGGGACTCTCGCCCGCCTTCTCGTCATGGGCGTTCCCCGTAGCGGTCTGAGCGCGTCGGCCGAGAATCCGGCCTCGCAGGAGGTCACGCCGCGTGAGAAGTGGATCCTCGGGCATCGTGCATGATCCTAAGGCCGCGCATCCGCTTGCTGACCGTCGGCAATGTCGGGAAAGCCAAAGGTGGGTGCGAGTTGTTCGAACTGCGCGGCCGGTACATGGCACTGGACGCAGTTGGTGCGGGAGAGGTGGTCCGGTCGCCAGCCGTCGTATCCGTGCTCGCCGTGGCAACTGATGCAGTTTGTTCGCATGAAGGTGGTGTGCGGCATGACCGGCGGTGCCCCTCCCCACGCTCGTGTTCCGCCGTATCCGCTCGGACGGAGCCCGACGAAGAGATTGCCGATAGACAGATCGGCGGGGTCGTTGCTCGTGGGCTGGGCTTCGACATGGCACTGCGTGCAGTTAGTGAGATAGGTGTGCGAGACCATCTTCGCGACCTTGTCGCCGGCATTGAGCCCCTCGGCATGGCACGCGCGGCAAGTCTGGATGTTCAGGTCGGCGATGGCGTGTGGGATGACAGGCGGCGCACCCTCATATGCACGCAGCGACGCCCGATGCTCCATCGAGCGAACCCTCGACGCGAGCTTGTCGGCAACAGCCGTTGGGTGTGCTTTCGACTCGGGGACGATGTGCGGCGCAGGGTTGTTCAGTCGCCACGCGACCGACTCCTGACGAGAACCACCCGTCGTGCTCGGGGTGTCGCGCGGTCCCGCGACGGAGCTGAGCTGAGATGCGGTGCCCAGCCCCACAGCAGCGAGGGTCACGCATGCCGCAAGCAGCACACTGATCCATACCAGTTCAGGCGAGATCCATCGCATTGAGTGCGCGTTGAACATGGCTGCTCCTATGCCTTGCGGACGATGGTCACTGCGCACTTCTTGTAGTCGGGTTGCCTGGAGTATGGGTCGTACTCGTCGAGCGTGACAAGGTTGATCAGCTTGCCTTCGTCGAAGAAGGGGACGAACACCTCGCCGGGCTTGGGGTTGCCGCGTCCGCCGATCCAGACGGGTAAGTTAATCTCGCCGCGTCTGCTCTTGACGGTAACGATCTCGGAGTTTCGGATTCCCAACCGGCTCGCGTCATCCTTGTGCATTTCGACGTAGGCCTTGGGCATGGCGCGGTGCAGCTGCGGGATGCGGCGGGTCATGGAGCCTGAGTGCCAATGCTCGAGTACGCGCCCGGTGCAGAGCCAGAAGGGGTAGTCCGTGTCGGGCATCTCGGGCGGGAACTCGTGCGGGCGGAACCAGATGAGGGCCTTATCGTCCTTGCTGACGGAGTGATAGAACTGGAACTCCTTCCCCTTGGCGACGAAGGGATCATCGAACTCGCTGAAGCGCCAACGGGTTTCCCGCCAGGTGCCGTCGGGCTGCTGAACCACGGGCCAGCGCAAGCCGCGGGATTTCACATACTCCGAATACGGCGCGAGGTTCTTGTGCTTCTTGGTGGTGAAGGGGCGGTACTCCTCGAAGAGGCGTTCATCGACGTTGACGTCGTAGTAGTGCGGCCATTCCCAGATTGGGACTTCCTTGCCGGACTTGTCGGAGGTGTGGAAGATCCACTTCCCGTCCTTCCCCTTCATGCCCTCGATTCCCATCTCCAAGAGCTTTCGGGAAACGGCGATGAGCTGCCAGCAGTCATCGCGGGCGTCACCGGGCGGCTCGACCATCTTGAACCAGTGCTGCGTGCGGCGTTCGCTGTTGCCGTACATCCCGTTCTTCTCAACCCACATCGCGCTGGGAAGGATGAGATCGGCAAGTTCGGTCGTGGCGGTCGGATAGACGTCGGAGACGATAAGGAACTTGTCCGCGAGGTTTTTCTTCTCTCGGAAGTTCCGCTGAAGGTTCGGGAGAGTCTGGCCCGGGTTGG
Organism: Phycisphaeraceae bacterium; assembly: GCA_019454185.1. Classification (NCBI taxonomy): domain Bacteria; kingdom Pseudomonadati; phylum Planctomycetota; class Phycisphaerae; order Phycisphaerales; family Phycisphaeraceae; species Phycisphaeraceae bacterium. The sequence goes on along the minus strand of CP075368.1, from coordinate 1,282,787 downwards.
TGACCTGGACCCAAAGCGTGGTGATATCGCCGCCTTGGTCGGTCGGTGTGTTGAACCGCTTGAACATTTCGACGGTGTGGTAGCCGGGCTTTGCGCCGATACGGCCCTCGGGGACATTCCAGAGCTCTTCTGCTTCCTTGCGGTGCTCGGCATTGGCGACCAGTCGCCCGCCTGGGAGAAGGTGACAAAGCGTGCCGACTTCTCGCACCGTGCCGCAGGCGGACGGCTGACCTGTGAGACTCGTCGCAGCGTCGCCCGGCTTGCCGAAGTGCCCACTGAGCAGGTGGATGCCGTGTACAAGGCAGTTGATGGCCGTGCCCCGTGTGTGCTGGTTCATGCCCATGCACCAGAGGCTGTTGATGGCAAGGTCCCGCCGACCGAAGATCTCGCCGAGCATGCGGATCTTGTCGGCCGGGACACCGGAGAGCTCCTCGACCTTCTCGGGGGTGTAGGGCTCGACGGCCTTGGCGAACTCATCGAAGGTCATGGGCACGCCCAGCATGTCGGGCGGTGTCTTCTCGTCGGGCATTGCTCCGAGCTGCCGGAAGTTGCAGTGCTTCTCGACGAAGGCCTTGTCGTAGGAGTTGTTCTTGATGAGGAGGTGGGCGATTCCATTGGCGATGGCAAGGTCGCCGTGGGGCTTGAAGAGCAGGACGTGGTCTGCCAGATCGCTGGTGCGGGTCCGCCGCGTCGTAAAGTCGATGATCGTGACCTTCTCGCCGCGTGTGCGCCGATCAACAAGACGAGAGAACAGCACCGGGTGCATCTCGGCCATGTTGTTCCCCCACATGATCGCGACGTCGCACTTGTCGAGATCGTCGTAGACGCCCGGCGGCTCGTCGACGCCGAAGGTGGAGAGGAACCCGGTGACGGCGGAAGACATGCAAAGACGCGGGTTGCCATCAATCTGGTTGCTGCCGAGCCCCGCTTTCATGAACTTGTTGCCAGCAAAGCCCTCCCCAATCGTCCACTGCCCGGAGCCGTAGAGCGCGAATCCCGTCGGATTCGCCTTGATCTTGGAAGCGACAAGATCGATGGCCTCTTCCCACGAGATGGCAACCATCCTCCCATCCTTGCGCATCATCGGCGTGGTGAGGCGGTCATTGCCGTAGAGTGCCAGCCCCACGTGGTATCCCTTCACGCAGAGCAGGCCTTTGTTGACATCGGCCTTCTGATCGCCCTGGATAGCGACGACGCGACCGTTCTCAGTGCCCACCATGACATGGCAGCCTGTGCCGCAGAACCTGCAGGGTGCCTTCTGCCACTTGAGGGGGGACCCCCCCGGCTGGTTGTTCAACACATTGAGCGAAACGGCCCGAGCCGAGCCGGACGCCGCGGCTGTGGCGGCGGCCATTGCAGAGGCCTTGACGAATGTGCGACGGTCAATGGTGAGCATGGGAGTCCTCCGCGGATTGGCTTTGGGGAGCGCAATCGCAATACTCGGGGCTTGCATCGAGATGGACGAAGGTCACGTCAACCTGGACGATGCCGGGCCGTTGCCGGAGTTGGTCGAAGAGATCGTGGTCGTCACGGGCGCTGGGCGTCTCGGCGACCAGCGCGATGCGCTGACCATAGCGATCGCCCAGAGTCAGCCGCGAATCTGCGGCTAAAGCCGTCAGCGCCGACACCCCGACGGGGTCTTCTGCGAGTGTCACGACGAGTCCACTGATCGCCATTACCGATCTCCGTCGCTGTTTATTCGTCGTGTCCGCGCGGCACCCTACTGGCGTCCACTACATATCTGGATATACTACTCCATAAATGTAGCGGAGCGCACGACCCTGAGCAAGTAGCGGAGCAAGACACGTGCAGCCATCTCGAAAGCAAGACTCACCAACCGGCGGACGCGTTTCTGCCAACCGGCGAAGCACGGCCGTCTGGCTCGGTTGGTTGTTGCCGACCGGGTTCGTAGTGCTGGCAGCGGGGCTCTTTGCCGTACGACGCCATGGCCCAGTGGCTCCTGCGCCGGCAGCCGTGGTTGATCCGGGTTTACTCATCGTTGGTCCGGTGCGGATGGCGATGTCGGACCCTGCACACATTCTTGTCGATGGAGTCCCGCAGAACTGCAACGGTTGCCATCAGATCTTTGAGTCCAGTTCACCGGCGGGTGCGAACCTGAGCTATCACGCGGACATTCGGCTTCGGCACGGGCTAAACAACCGCTGCATCAACTGTCACGACCCTCAGAATCGCGAGCGTCTGACCCTTCGGGACGGTGCCACCGTCTCGATCGCGGAGACGCCGCAGTTGTGTGCGCAGTGCCACGGCACGGTCTATCGCGACTGGGAGCGGGGGACGCATGGAAAGACACTCGGCTCTTGGATAACCGGCTCTGCCGAGCTGCGACGTCTGAGCTGTAACGAATGCCACAACCCACACGCCCCAAAGTTCGAGCCCTTCGAGCCGCTGCCCGGACCCAACACGCTCCGAATGGGAACGCAGCACTCGAGTCCTTCGCACGATCACGGCGAAGAACTCAGCCCGTTGCAGCGGTGGCTCGGGAAACTGGACGATGCGAGTCCGAATGGCCCAGCCAGCAAGGGAGGCCACCAATGAGCGATATTCGCATCTGGGATGGTCCTTCCAAACCGCCTCGTGGACAAGAGCCGGAACTCACAAGGCGGAGCTTCCTCCGCACGGGTGCTGCGGCGGTGGGCGGCATGGCTGCTCTTGCGGCCGCTTTGAGCCCACTGCGCGAGATGACTTCTGACGACATACCGAGCTTCGATGAGTTCCTTCAAAAGCACTACAAGGAGTTGACGCCGGAGGAGATGGAGCTGGCTCTGGAACGCATCCGTGCGAAAGTGGAAGAGCGGTTTGCGGTGCGCCCCCATCTTCGCGACGTGAAGCCGATGGAAGGCGTCGAGTTCGTCTACGCGCTCAATCTCTCGCGTTGCATCGGGTGCCGCAAGTGCGTCCACGCGTGCGTCGCCGAGAACAACCAGTCTCGCAGCCCCGAGATCCAGTACATCCGAGTGATCGAAATGCCACGGGGAACTCTGAATCTAGAGAAAGGCAACCACCACTACGACCATCCGAAGGTGCCGGACGCAAGCCACTTCTACATGCCCGTCCAATGCCACCAATGCGCCAATCCGCCCTGCGTCAAGGTGTGCCCCGTCGAGGCGACGTGGCAGGAGTCCGACGGCATCACGGTGATCGACTACGACTGGTGCATCGGATGCCGCTACTGCGAAGCGGCGTGCCCGTACTGGGCTCGTCGGTTCAACTTCGCCAAGCCCAATCTGCCCAAAGATCAGCTCAATACGAACATGAGCTACCTCTCCAATCGCCCTCGCGAGAAAGGGGTGATGGAGAAGTGCCACTTCTGCCTGCACCGGACGCGCGAAGGACGTATGCCGGCGTGCGTGGAGATCTGTCCGACCGGCGCCCGCAAGTTCGGAAACGTCCTCGACCCACATTCCGAGGTGTCAGAGATCCTCAAGACCAAGCGTGTCTTCGTTCTCAAGGAGGAAGTAGGAACACTCCCTCGGTTCTTCTACTACTTTGACGAGAGGTACCCCAACACACTGGACCCTGAGGCCCTGGAGATCTCCGAACGCCTCAGGGCCGAAGAGGGTGAGCAGTACGGATGCCTGCCCGGCGCGGCCGGCCCTCGGAAGGACTTCGTGGAGGCAAGCAAGCCCGAGTGGTGGGATGGAGCCCGGGCATGAGAACCTATTTGACGTTTCTGATCCGTTGTTTCCGCCTGAGCTTCGTCGGCGATGCACGCTATTACGCCTGGATGTTCCTGCTCACAGTCTTCGTGCTGCTTGGTATCAATGCCTATTGCAAGCAGCTCGTGCACGGACTTGCAACCACCGGCATGACCGACCAGGTCTCTTGGGGCTTCTACATCGCCAACTTCACCTTCTTGGTGGGTATGGCGGCCGCGGCGGTGATGCTGGTCATCCCCGTGTACATCTACAAGAACCGCGAACTCCACGACCTTGTCATCTTCGGCGAGCTCTTCGCCGTCGCAGCGATAGTCATGGCGATGCTCTTCGTGACAGTGGACCTCGGACGCCCCGATCGGTTCCATCACTTGTTATTGCGATTCAACTTCCCGGTATCGATGCTCACCTGGGATGTCTTGGTGCTCAACGGATACCTGCTGCTCAACCTGCATATCTGCGGCTATCTCGTGTACTGCGCCTACCGCCGCCGCCAGCCAAGCAAGGTCTTCTACATCCCGTTCGTCTTCGTGGCCATCGCCTGGGCCATCAGCATCCACACCGTTACCGCGTTTCTCTACAGCGGGCTTGGCGGGCGCCCCTTCTGGAACTCTGCGGTCGTTGCACCACGGTTCTTGGCCTCGGCGTTCGCGGCGGGCCCCGCGTTCCTCATTCTGTTGCTCTCGGTGCTCGCGAGGTTCACGACCTACCAGGTTCCCGAGAAGGCCTTCATGACTCTCAGAAACATCGTGACGATCGCGCTCTCAATCAACATGTTTCTCCTCGGGTCGGAGGCGTTCACAGAGTTCTACACCGACTCGGCGCACGGGGCATCCGCGAAGTACCTGTTCTTTGGCCTGCACGGCCGCCATGCGTTGGTGCCCTGGATCTGGTCGGCGATCGCGCTCAACCTCCTGGCGATGCTGCTCCTTTACCTTCCCATCAGTCGCAAACTGCCGGTGCTCCAAGCCGCGTGCGCCATGCTCATCGTCGGCATCTGGATCGAGAAGGGGATGGGCATGATCGTGCCCGCGTTCATCCCCACGCCCCTCGGCGAGATCGTCGAGTACCTGCCCACGCTCAACGAGACTCTGGTCACCCTAGGCATCTGGGCTGGCGGGCTGCTCATTTACACGATCTTGGTGCGAGTGACCGTGCCGGTTCTGACCGGGCGATTGACGCATGACCAGGAGTTCTCAGCTGCGACAGACATGCGTTCGCCCGGCGTCGCAGCAACCCCGGAGGCTCACTCGTGAATCCCCACCCAACCACCGAGGAGGCGCAGCAATCGCTCCGCGATCATGTCGTGACCAAGGCGATGGATGCCCGATTGCGTCGTGGCGGCCGAATCGATCGGGCTGAGATGATGCGACTGCTCGAGGACCGCGCGGTCGTCCGGTATCCAGTGGGTGTTCGCTTTGACGCCGAGCCGCTCCAGCCCGGCGAGTTCGCGTGCCTGGAGAGTCTGGGCGAGCACCCGAGGGACGGCTTCTGCCTGTTCATCCATCCGATGTTCGAGAGTGTGGACGACCTGCTGCCGCTGCTCATTGCGTACTACATCCCGTCGGTGAACTACGGCGAGGTTGCGTCCCACGTCGAGGCGGAGCTCTTCGGAGCCACGCTCGTGGGCATCGAGGTCGAGAAATATTACGCGGTTTTGTGCTCTGTTGCGGACTCAATACCATGGAGATCGCACCCATGATCATGCTCACTCGTGGCTTAGTCTCTTCTCGTCTTGCTCTGTCGGCCGCCCTCGCTTCCTTCACGTCCATATCCGCGTTCGCGCAGGAGTCACCGAAGTCAGATGCCGCGACGCCGGTGACAGCGGGTGGCCCCAGCTCCCCAGCCGTCGCAGCGGAGACTCTCGGCGCTGCCAGACACTACCCCTTCGGGAATCTCTCGGACCCGAGCGTCCCCGCTTCTTCCTTCTTCGCGTCGTTGGTCGAGGGCAAGGTGAATCTTGACAACCGCGCGAGATATGAGTGGGCCGAGACCACCGGGCGTCGTCCCTCGAACGCGCTCACGAACCGACTCCGCCTGGGCTATGGCAGCAAACCATTCCACGGCTTGAGCTTCTATGCCGAGATGGAGAACGTCACCGCCGCCAATGACAACTGGTACTGGGTTCCAGCCACCGGGCAAGGCGATCCGACGCGCACGACCATCTCCGATCCGGAGGGCACCGAACTCAACCAGGGACTCGGTCGCTTCCAGACCGCATCGATCGGTGAGTCGGGACCGTCGCTCGACGTCCGAGTCGGACGCCAGCGGGTGAAGCTCGACGACGAACGATTCATCGGAAACGTCGGCTGGCGACAGTTCGAGCAGACCTTTGACGCCGCGTCCGTCGAATCCGACCTTGGCATCAAAGGGCTGACCGTGCAGTACGCATACGTATGGCACGTGCAGCGCATCTTCGGGCCCGATGGACCCAACTACGAGTCACAGTCGCATCTCATCCGCTCGAGCTACGCCGTCGCCCCGGAACTCCGCGTGACCCCGTTCGCCTATCTCCTCGACTTCGATACCGATGCTCCGGCCGATAGCGTGGATACATACGGCGTGCGACTCACCGGCGATCTGGGACGCGGATCGGCAGGAAAGGACGCCAACCAGTCCTACTTCGACTACGAGCTCGTGTACGCGTATCAGGTCGATGCCGGCCGCAATCCGACGGACTTCGCGGCCAAGTTCTTCGCGGCCCAGCTTCGCTTCAACAAGGCCGGCTTTGGCGCGATCCAAGCGGGGTATCAGCTGCTCGGCAGCGATGACGGCGTAACGGCCTTCCGCTTCCCTTTGGGCACCAATCACAAGTTCCAGGGGTATGCAGATCAGTTTGTCACCACGCCGCCGTTCGGTCTCCATGACGCGTACGTCGGAGTCTTCGCCGACCTACCGGGAGGCATCAAGTCAGAGTTCACCATCCACCAGTTCTGGAGCGACGAAGGCGGAGACGACCTCGGATACGAACTCGATGGAGTGCTCAGCAAGAAGCTGCGCCCGAACTGGACCGTCCTCTTCAAAGCAGCCTACTTCGATGGACACAATGGCCAGCCGGACATCGCTCGCGTCTGGCTGGAGACCACTTTCTCGTTCTAGTTCAGTGGCAAGGCCCGTTGGAACAGCACGCTTATCCACCACGCAGGATATCGATCCGAACCGCCGCGTACGCCAGCACGTAAGTCGAGGAGACGTGAATTATGCGTGAACAAGTTTCGAAGGCCGCAAGCGATGTCCCCGGCACGTTCAAGGCCTTCATCTCGCGATTCCCGGAGCTTGGAAAGGCGCACGAGAGCGTGGCACAGGCCGTCGAAAAGGCCGGCCCGCTCGACGCCAAGACGCTCGCCCTCATCAAGATCGGGATCTGCATCGGGGCGGGGCTTGAGTCCGCGCTGCGCAGTCACGTCCGGCGGGCGCTAAAGCACGGCGCGACACACGCAGAGGTCGAACAGGCGATTCTGCTCGGCATGAACACCGTCGGGTTCCCTCGCGCGGTTGCGGCATGGAGCTGGGCCAGCGAGCAGTTCGCCCGTGGCGATTGAAATAAGGTGCGCAACAGGAGCATCTTCGGAGAATCAGTGTGTCGATCATCTACTCAGCCATCACACAGAAGCACGCGCCTGTCATTGCCCACGCTGATCGCCGCCTTGCGCTCGCCCAACTCACGAACGCTAGGACGACTTACTGCCCTTCAGTTCCTCGTCCAGCACCGGCATACATCCGCGCCGCACGCCGCATGACAGATTCTCATGGGCGGACCATCCGGGACCTGAGGCTCAGCATCACCGACCGCTGCAACTTCCGATGCCTCTACTGCATGGATCCCGATGTCCGCTTTGCGCCGCGCGAGACACTGCTCACCTCCGACGAGATCGTCCGCGTCGCTCGCGTCGCCGAGCCGCTCGGCGTCCGCAAGATCCGCCTGACCGGCGGCGAGCCGACGTTGCACCCCGACCTCACCACGATCATCGCCGGCATTCGCGCCGCTACCAACGTCGAGATTGCCATGATCACGAATGCGTCGCATCTTTCACGCGAAGCACTTGGGGAATGGAAGGCTGCGGGGCTGGCACGCGTGACAATCAGCATCGACTCACTGCGAGCCGACCGCTTCGCCCGACTCACACGCTCCACATCATCGCCCGCCGACGTTCTCGCGGGCGTAGAGAACGTCATCGCCGAGGGGCTGAAGCCGCTGAAACTCAACGCCGTACTGATCCGAGGGTTCAACGACGACGAAGCAACGGATCTGGCCGACCTTGCCCGGCGCTACGACGTCGAGATGCGCTTCATCGAGTACATGCCTCTCGATTCTGCCCACGCATGGGACTCGTCAAAATGGGTCAGCGCCGCGGAGACCCGATCCGCCATCGAAGGCCGCTTTCCGCTCGTCGCGTTCGAGAGCGAAGATGCGTCGAGCACCGCCCGCACGTTTGCCTTCGCCGATGGCTCGCCCGGTCGCATCGGCTTTATCGCCCCGGTGAGCAGCCCCTTCTGCGGCGCATGCAGTCGCTTGCGACTCACCGCCGACGGCAAGCTCCGCCCGTGCCTCTTCAGTACGACCGAGTGGGACCTCCGCTCGCTCATGCGAGCCGGGGCGACCGACGAACACCTCGCAGACTTTCTCATTGACGCGACGTGGACGAAGCAGCAGGGGCACGGCATCGCGTCGCCAGAGTTCCGCCAGCCCGAGCGTCCGATGTCGGCGATCGGCGGCTAGGCAATCCCCAAGACCCTGACGCTGCCCACCATGCCCGCCGAAGCGATCCCCATCCTCGCCGCCCTGTTCCTGCTCGTCGGCGCTCTCTACGCCGCCGTCGGCCACGCGGGAGCATCGGGCTACCTCGCGGTTATGGCGATCATGAGCGTCGAAGCCACAATGATGCGCCCCACCGCGCTCTCGATCAACATCTTGGTCGCGACGATCGCCTTCGTTCAGTTCGCCCGCGCTGGGCACTTTTGTTGGTCGCTCTTCTGGCCCTTCGCCGCGGCGTCCATCCCCGCCGCATTCGTCGGCGGCATGGTCCACCTCCCCGCCCACACGCTCAAGGTCGCCATCGGCATCGTGCTTGCACTCACCGCTGTGCGGATGGCCTCCGTCGCGTGGCGGCCCCCTTCAGCGCTGCGCGAGTCGCGCCAGCCGCGTCCGGCGTTGATGCTCGCCGTCGGCGGCGGCGTGGGTTTGGTCGCGGGGCTCACGGGCACGGGCGGTGGGATCTTCCTGAGCCCCGTGCTGCTGCTCATGGGCTGGGCCGACGCCAAACGCACTGCTGCGACGGTGTCGCTGTTCATCCTCGTCAACTCCACTGCGGGCGTTGCGGGTCTGGTCGGGAGCGGCTGGTCGCCGCCGGCGCACCTGTGGCCGCTGGCCGCATGCGCCGTCTTGGGTGGCCTGATCGGCGCAACCCTTGGCAGCCGCCGAGCCACACCCCGCGCGCTGAACATCACGCTCGCCGCGGTCCTCCTGATTGCGGGCGCGAAACTGGTGCTGGTATGATCATCCACAGAACATCATCGCCAAACCGGTACTTTCCAGATCGGCACATCCTGCTTCAGACGGTCGATGAACTCGGACATCGCCGCAATCGCCTCCGCTCGGTGCGAGCTCTCGATGATCAGAACGAACGAGACCTCGCCCACTATCACGCGTCCGCGGCTGTGCAGGGCAGCGAGTGCGATCAGGCCGTGCCGCTCGGCAACATCAAGCGACAAGGCAAGCAGTCCCCGCTCAGCCATCGGGTCGTAAGTCTGGTAGTTCAGAGCCTGCAGATCGCGTTCAACCGCCGAGCCATCGGCCAAGCCGGCACACTTCTCTTCGTGCGTCGCTGGGGCTGTTGTGATGGGCTCCTTGCGGCGGACGACTCCCTCGAATCTGAGCGTTGCACCAACGAGGCCACAGAGCGGCACAGACGCGTCGACCGCGGTGTCGCGTGCGGGCGTCCAGCCGTGCGAGTCGAGGACCGCCATCTCACGGTCGGGCGTCAGAGGGCCGTCGAGAACTGCCGCCAGCACACGAGCCCGAGGTGTTGCAGGATGAAGTGCGTCCATCAGCCGCCACCAACCAGAGTGACGAGCGCGACCTCGTCGCCACCCCGGTCCACCGGGCCGGGCTTGATCGGGTCGTCTCCCTTGGCGAAGGCCTGGTTGACTGCCAGGCGACCCGTCTCCGGGGGTGGCAGGGCGAACCTGAGCGACGGGTGCTGCGCGTGCAGAGCCAGAAGCACATCGCGCACCGTCGGCGCGGGGCCTACTTCGACCGTCACGCGGTCGGTCTTGGTTACGAGCGCCGCCCCGCCGAAGATCAGCACTTCAACCTTCATACTCGCAGTGTATGGTTTAGCGGGTACCACTTCTTTAGGAGTGTGAATGGGCTTTCAAGGTCGGGATTTCGCGTTCGAGTCTCCCGCTGCGGCTGTGGCCGGGCTCATCGCGCGTGTGGCCGGCGTACACGTTGGGTCACCCCCTTCGCGAAGGACTGAGGTTGTCTGCCTGCACGCGGCCAGAGGGCGGATCCTCGCCCGGCCAACCGCCTTTGATCGCGACAGCCCCGCCTTCGACTATTCCGCGATGGATGGATATGCCGTACACGCATCTGATGTGCTCGATGCGGCTGCCAACGCGCGAATGAGGGGGCTGCCCGCAGTTACGCTGGCCGTGATGGGTGAGTCGAGGATCGGCGCCGCGCCGCCATCACTCCGACGGAATGCCAGCGCGGTTGCCCCGCACGCCGTTGCGATCCGCATCGCCACCGGCGCCGCTCTCCCGATGGGCGATTGCGACGCCGACGCGATCATCAAGCGTGAGGACGTTATCGAACATGCAGACGAATCGGGCTTGGCGAGTGGGGGCGTGCGCGCCGTAACGCTCGCGCTGGAAACGGCCGAGCGCGTCGCCCGCGGCGACCACATTCGGAGCCGCGGTGAGAACGCAAGGGCGGGTGAGGTCATCCTCGCGCCGGGGGAAGTACTCACGGCCGCGTCGCTGGGCGCGCTAGCCGCCATGGGCGGCGTCGCGCCGCAAGTCTTCGCACCCTTGCGCATCGCGTTCATCACGACCGGTGATGAACTTGTCGCTCCCGACCAGACTCCAGGTCCGTTCCAGATCCGCAACTCGAACGCCGCCGCGATCACCGCGATCCTGTCTTCGCAGGCGTGGATCGACGTCGTGCATGTGTCGCACATCAACGACGATGCCGACCTCGCCGCTGTACTTCGCGACGTAACCGCACCCGCAATCGCCGCTGAGGCCGTGTTGCTCACCGGTGGCGTGTCGATGGGGCACCGGGACCCGGTGCGTTCCGCTGTCGAGTCGATCGGCGCGGAGATCGTCTTCCACGGCCTTCCCCAGCGCCCCGGCAAGCCCATGCTCGGGGCGGTGCTTCACCCGCCCGATCGGCGAGCCGTGCCGATCATCGGCCTCCCGGGCAACCCCGTGTCGGCGATGGTCACGTGCACGCGAATCGTGCTGCCCGTTCTGGCCGCGTGTGCGGGTGCGCCCCGAACCCCAGCGGCGCTCTTGCCTCGCTTCGTTCACCTTGTCGGAGACGATGGAAAGCGAGTCGCCCTCTGGTGGCATCGCCCGTCGTCGCTGCGCACACTTGAACACTGCAACGCCGTCGCCCAACTCGAGGACACTCGCGGCTCGGGCGACATCATCTCTGCCGCTCGCAGCGATGGCTTTGTCGAACTGCCCCCGGCGACAGGCCCGTCCAACAGCGCCATGGCTGAAACGCTGGTCCCCTTCTACCCATGGCCCGCGTAACCAGCATGGGAGAGCGATTGTTGCCAATCGCTCGCCAACCCGCGAACAATCGAACAGAGAGACCCACCCATGCCTACGAACCCACCGCACGCACCAACTCCCGCTCTCTCCCACGTCACCGATGACGGCGCGGCTCGTATGGTGGATGTTGGCGACAAGCCGGTGACCCAGCGTTCAGCGACGGCTGAGGGTTTCGTCCGAGTCAGCCACGAACTCGCAGCGGCGATTGAGGCAAACGCAATCAGCAAGGGATCCGTGCTCGAGGTCTCTCGACTCGCAGGGATCCTCGCTGCCAAGCGCACGGACGAACTGATCCCGCTCTGCCATATGCTCCCGTTGGATGCAGTGGACGTATCGACTGCCTTGGAGCCAGCAACGACGACGAACACGCCGCGCCGTGTGCGCGTCGTGGCGGCCGTCAGAACGCGATCACGCACCGGCGTTGAGATGGAGGCCCTCACCGCGGTCTGCGTTGCATGCCTGACGGTGATCGATATGGGCAAGGCGATCGACAAAGCGATGGTCATCGAGGGCGTGCGCGTGCTTGAGAAGCACGGCGGTCGCTACGGGTCATACGTCGCGCCCGGTGCAACTTCCGAGACTGTTGCTGGGGGCCGGCAGTGATGCCCAACCAGCCCATCCGCGCCGCCGTGCTCACCGTTAGCGACCGCTGCTCTCGTGGCGAGGCGACCGACACGTCCGGGCCTGCCCTGTGCGCCATGCTGCACGAACGCGTGAACGCGCAGATCGTTGCGACGCGCTGCCTGCCCGATGATCGCGACCAACTTGCCGCGTGCTTTGTCGAGTGGGGCCGCCTCGATGAACGAGGCCATGCCGCCATCGATCTTGTCGTGAGCACGGGCGGAACCGGCCTCGCCCCGCGCGACGTCACACCCGAGGCTGCCAAGAGCGTCTTCGAACGCGAACACAGCGGCCTCATGGAACTCGCGCGCCTGCGCTGCATGAGCAAGACGCCACGGACGTTTCTCTCGCGTGGTGTCTCGGGCACGATCGGCCGAACGCTCATCCTTACTCTCCCCGGTTCCCTCCGCGGCGCGACCGAGAATCTCGAGGCCCTGCTCGACATCCTGCCGCACGCCATCGAGACCGTGCGCGGCGAAGTACAGGACGACGGCCGCCCCGATGCCCAGGCCGTCACGGGTAAGGTGATTCGTCATGAGCGGTAGCCATACGACCCCATCGCAGGAGTTCCTGGCCAGCATCCAACCGACCGTGCTCGTCGGCGGCAAGAGCACCCGCTTTGGCCGCGACAAGCTCCGTGAACCCATCGAATGCGATGGCGAACTGTTGGTCCAGCGCCCGATCAGCGCCCTCCGGGCCGTCTTCGGCCAACGTGTCAAACTCGTCGGGCAGTGTCATCCGAGCATGGTGTCCATGGCGGATGGGGTTATCGTCGACGACTACCCTGGGAGCGGGCCTATGGGCGGAGTTCTGTCGGCTCTGCGCAGGTGGGGCGGCCCCATCTTCGTCCTTGCGGGTGATATGCCCGCGTTTGATGCCCATTCCGTTCGCGAGATCGCCGCTCTGGCTGAAATCGATCGTGAGGCAACTGTCGTTGTCGCACGCTCAGATCGCATCCATCCCTGTGCCGGCATCTACACGCAAGCGGCTATCGGAGAGCTTTACACAAGACTCGCCTCAGGTGATTTCCGACTCGGTGACATGCTTCTGAGCGGAAACACTCGCACTGTGCCCATCGTTCCGTGTAGGCTCGTCAACCTCAACCGGCAGTATGAGTTCTTCGAGTGGAGCAGATCTGAGTCTGCTCGCATATCAACGGGGGCAAACGCCACGCTCCAAAATCGAGATTCCGAACTCCGATGATCTGGCCAACCATTCTGTGAATGATGGAGCGAGTTGGCACGGGTTTATTCACACCGCGCGCCAATGTCGGAGCATGGGCTCGTCGCATGCTGCAAACCCGTGTCAATGGCAGCTGGCTTTGGGCGTTGAAGGCGAAGGACTCCCCATAGAAGCCGACGTCCTTATGCGTGCGCCGCTATTGGTCGACGCCGGGTAGTTGATCACCCACAGTAGGTGTCCAGAAGCGATCTTGCCCTTCATCTGCGGACTCGTCTCCGCTGAGCGCGAGACGGATGAATGCCGGTGTGTCTGCTCGCAACAAGCCATCGCGGCGAACTCCACTGCCGAGATCGCATTGAGCTGTGCCTCACCATCGACCAGATCGATGCTTGGAGCGCAGGACGTGTGATCGGTCAGATGCCCTGTCACACCTTGTTCTCGCCGTCGTGCATATCACTATTTATAGCAATGGCTTGCATCCGCTTTTAGGACGGCCGCCACTGACAAATCTGCCATCCTCAACCCCACCGATCCCGACATTTCTGGACATTTTGTGAGATCCGCATCGACGATCTGCGACCCCGTAAGCACTCCCGCTGCCACCTCGGAACCTGCCATGAGCTGCCAGATTGTGCCACTTTGGGCGGGCTCCAGCGACCCAGAGCCCGGTTGAAGGGCCGGTCCTCACGCCGCTTGCTCCGGTCTCCACTCACTACCCCCCGGCCTGATTGGGCCAGGATTCGAACACTCGATTGAGTCAAGCCGGTTCGACGCCGACGCTGTCGGCGCTGCGAAGCACATCCCTCCCTCTCCGCTTACTCCGGTATCCGCTCTGAGCCCTTCTCCTGCGAGTGTCCCCGCGCCTCAACCCGGTTTCCGCGCCGCGATATCAAGACTCGTGATGTAATCGCTCGGCTTCGAGCCCGCGGGCAACGCATCCATGATCTTGCGAAACAACGGGTCCTCCCAGTTCGTCATCGCCTCGATATACGCCGGCTTCGGTGTCAGCACGATCTCACGAAGCCCCGCATCCGCCGCCTGCCGCCGCGTCTCCTCGACGAGCACCGCGCCCGCGACACATCCGATCAACGCCTCGACATCGCTCACGACTCGCTGCGGCAACGGCAGCAGCAGCGCAAGGTCCGATGCCGCCACTCGTCCGCCCGGCTTCAACACACGCGCGATCTCGCGCCACACACGCCCCTTATCCGGCGACAGATTCAGCACGCAGTTCGAGAGCACCACATCAACGCTCGCATCCGCCACCGGCAGGTGCTCGATCTCCCCGAGTCTGAACTCCACATTCGATAGCCCCGTCTGGCTCGTGTACGACGCAATGTTCCGCCTCGCCTTGCTCAGCATCTCCGGCGTCATGTCCACGCCGATCACACGCCCGCTCGCACCGACCTTCGGACCGGCAATAAAGCAGTCGAATCCCCCGCCGGAGCCCAGATCAAGCACCACCTCCCCCGGCTTGAGAGAGGCAATCGCCGTCGGGTTCCCGCACGAGAGACCCATGTTCGCGCCCTCAGGCATCGACGCGAGCTCACCCCGCGAATACCCGATCGCCGCGGCCAGCTGCCCCGGCGAAAACGTCGAAGGCCCGCAACACCCGCCGGACTGCACCGTGCCCGCGCAACACCCTCCCGTTGCAGCATCCCCGCCATTCCAAGAGCCGCTCCGCGCGATGCTCGAATACCCCTCTCGCACCTGGCTCCGAACCTCATCCTGCACCGAAACATCCGCCGCCGCCTTCGTGCCATCGCAGCATCCGGGTCCGCAACAGGCCTGATCATTCTTGCTCATCGGTAACTCTCCATTGGTGGTGGTGGTGGGGGGTGTTGGTGGTGGATAACGCCGAAGTGGCTACACACGGCGCGATCGCGCCGGGCAACGACTCAACAAACGCACGGATCTCATCGCGCACACGCCGAAAGTGCGGCATCGCCTCGTCATCCGATCGCGCGCCCATCGCAAGCCGCGGCGGATCATCGAAGCCGACGTGAACAACCCGGGCACCCGGAAAGATCGGACACGACTCATGCGCCGAGTCGCACACGGTCACCACAATGTCAAAGCTCACGCCGATCTCTTCAGGCCGCTTGGAAGCGTGGCCTGAGATATCGATCCCCGCCTCCATCATCGCGCGAACCGCCAGCGGGTGAACCCCATGAGGCGACGTCCCCGCGGAAAAGGCCTCGATCTCTCCACCCTTCAGTGCCCGCGCCCACCCCTCGGCCATCTGGCTGCGGCACGAGTTCCCCGTACACAGAAACAACACGCGGATCCGGCGGCTCTGGCTAGGCACAGCAGCATCCTCCGCTCGTCTCATCGACTCCCTCCGGGCAGCACGCATGGATCGCATCCGCAAGGTCCCTCAGCGCCTTGCTCAGGTCCTGATACCTCACGGCATAGAAGACCGTTCGTCCCTCTTTGGAAGACCGCAAAACCCCGGCACGCTCAAGCTGCCGCAGATGCCGCGAAACGACCGAGAGATCAACCGAGCAGCACGCCGCAACCTCGCTCACCGTGCACGCCCTGCCGCACTTGGCAAGACACCCGAGCAGCAACACCCGCGTCGGATCGCACAACGCCTTGAACAACTCCGGATCGAGCAGGGCATCAATCGCCCCCCGCCGTGATGCGGCCTGCTTCGGCGAACGTGGGCGTTGTCTGCTTACTTGCGTCATCATGCAAGCATAGGCCGCCGCCGAGCGAAGGCAAATCCCAGCGCCGAGAACCCGGCGGCATATCCCAGAGACACGCAGCGATCACCCGGACCGGGCATGACATCCACCCCGTGGAAGCACGATCGTTGCCACCCAGCCGCTGGA